>CAVPTE010000001.1:0-33490 GCA_963708665.1 uncultured beta proteobacterium
GCGGCCTGGTCGAGCGGCATGCTGGCGAGCGGCAGCTCGGGCAGCGACGCCGTGCGCGCCAGTGCTCATCAGCTCGCCCATCTCGGCGAGGCTGCCGACGTAAGACCCGGTGATGAGTGACGGCACGCAGCGGCAGCATCGCCGGCATCACCGGCGCCGAGCCGCCGAAGAGGCCCACGGACACGAGCTTGCCGCCCTTGCGCAGCGCGTTCAGGCCGAACGAGAAGGTCGCCGCGGCGCCGACGAAATCGATCGCCGCGGGCAGCGCCGCCGCGGTTCGCTTTCATCGAAGGCCTTGGTGGCGCCGGCGTCGGGTCGGGTCCAGGCAGTCGACGGCGCCGGCCTCTCGCCGAGGTCCCACTTGCTGCGATCGATTTCCGCCACGAGAGGGGCGGGCACGCCGAGCACGGCCGCGGCCATGCGCACGCCCGACAGGCCGAGGCCGCCGGCGCCGATGATCGAGCAGCCGTGTCGTCCGGCGAGCAGCGGCGGCAGCTTCTGGAGCGCGCTGTAGGCCGTCAGGCTGGAGCAGGCATAGGTGGAGGCCTGCTTCGGTCGAGCGCCGCGTCGGCGACCACGTAGCGGCCGTCCGGCACCAGCACGTAGTTGCTGTAGCCGCCGTCGGCCCGCACGCCGAGGCTGCGCGGCGTCTCGCAAGCGTCGTCGCCGGCTGCGAAGCGCGCGCAATGGCCGCAGCCGATCCACGGATAGACCACGCCGCGCACGCCGACCGCGATGCCCTTGGCGTCGGGGCCCATCGCCACCACCGTGCCGGCGATCTCGTGGCCCATGGTGAGCGGCAGCTTGGCGCCGGTGTCTTCCAGCCGGGGCTTGCGGCCGTGGCCCATCTCGAAGTAGCCCTCGCCGATGTGGACGTCGCTGTGGCAGACGCCGCAGCTGGCACGGCGACGACGACCTCGTGACCTCCGGGCGCCGGGGTCGCGCCGTTCTCCGCGACGAGCGGTGTGCCGAAACTTGCAAGCCGGTAACTGAGCATTCGATGCTTTCTTGAAGTACCGCACGACCGTCGCCACGATCGCGAAGCGCGGGTCGACCCTCGCGTCGCACGGCTTTCCGACCGCCGATGCGGGGATCCGGCGCCTTCGCCGGTCGCATCGACCGTTCATGCGGCGTAGCCCCGCCGCGCGACCGGGCGCCACTACACTTCGACGATGGACACGCCCGCCACGCCGTCGACCTCCGGACCACCGCAGAACGCGTTCCAGCGACGCTATTTCGCGTGGGCCGCACCGTACTACGCGCGGATGGCGCCGACGTTGCGCCATGAGGTCGAGTGCCTCGACCGCTGGCTCTACAGTCGCGCCGGGCTCGAAATTATGGCTCATGCTGTCCGGCGCGATCGCGCTCACAACGATCGCGCTCGTCGCGACCGGTACGCGCTGGTCGCTCGCGCTCCCGGCCACGGCCACTGGCGCGGTCGCGATCCTGTTGGTCTCGCTCGGCGCGTGGTTGCAACCCGAGCGCTACACGTCGCGCAAGGTGCTGCGCTTCTTCGGGTCCGCGCTGGTGCTCGCCTGTCTTAGCGCGCTGTGCCCGGTCATCGTGATCCACGTTTCCGAGGGCGGGACCTTCGACGCCGCATACGTCGCTCACCTGCGCGACCTGTTCGTCCACAAGGCGATGCCGCTGCTGCTGCTGCTGGTGGTCGTGGTGCTGGTCGTCGCCTGGAGCGTCGCGGCCATTCGACGTTTCCAGATGCAGCGCGAGCTCGTCGGCGTGCGCCTCGTCCAGGAGCGCGATGCGGTCGCTCGGCAGCTCGCCGAGGCGCGGCTGCAATTGCTGCAAGGGCAGATCCAGCCGCATTTCATCTTCAACACGCTGGCCGCGGTCCAACACTGGGTCGACAGCGCGGATCCGCGCGCCGGCCCGCTGCTGCGCGCGCTGTCGTCGTTCCTGCGCGGCTCGACCGAGCTGCTGACGCAGGAGCGCACGACGTTCGGCGTCGAGGTCGAGGTCGTGCGCCACTATCTCGCGATCATGGAGGCGCGCCTCGGCGACCGCCTGCGTCATGCCGTTGCGATCGACCACGGCGCCGCGTCACAGCCGTTGCCGCCGGGCGTGCTGCTGACGCTGGTGGAGAACGCGATCGAACACGGCATCTCGCCCGCGCTGCACGGCGGGACCATCGCGATCGCCGCCGCGGACGACGGCCGGTCGTGGACGCTGCGCGTTCGCGACGACGGCGTCGGCGTGGCGGACGGCTGGGTCGAAGGCATCGGCCTGCGCAACTGTCGCGAGCGGTTGCAGGCCATGTTCGGCCCGAACGCGTCGCTGTCGCTGCAAGGCCTCGACGGCACGACCGTCGCGACGATCCGCATCGCACGGGCGGTGACGCCATGAGCGGCGAAGCCCGCATCGCCGCGATCGTCGCCGACGACGAGGAGGCGCCGCGTGAACAGCTCAAGGCCGCGCTGGCCTCGGCGTTCCCGCGGCTCGACATCGTCGCCGAATGCGCGAACGGCGCCGACGCGTGGGACGCTTGGCTCGAGCATCAGCCGGACGTGTGCTTCCTGGACATCCGCATGCCGGGCCTGACCGGCATCGAGGTGGCGCAGCGGATCGCCGGCCGCACGTCGGTCGTGTTCGTGACGGCCTTCGGCGACCATGCGATCGACGCGTTCGACGCGGGAGCCGTCGACTACCTCGTCAAGCCGGTCGAGGCCGTCCGCGTGCGCCGCATGGTCGAACGCCTCGAGGCGCGGCTCCGCGGCCCCGTCGCGACGCCGAACCTGCAGCATCTGCTCGAAGGTCTCGCGAAGCAGATGCGCAGGCCGGCTCCCATCGAGGTCCTGCAGAGCAGCCAGGGACGCGAGGTCCGGATGATCCGCGTCGACGAAGTCGTGTACTTCGAGTCCGATGCGCGCTACACGCGCGTCGTGCACGACGGCGGCGAGGCGCTGATCCGCACGCCGCTGAAGGAGCTGCTGGTCCAGCTCGACGACGCGGTCTTCTGGCAGATCCATCGATCGGTGATCGTCGACCATCGTCGCATCGCGAAGGCGATCCGCATCGACGAGACGCACATGGAGGTCACGCTGCGCGATCGGCCCGAGCGGCTGCCGGTGTCGCGCCCGTTCCAGGGGCTGTTCCGCGGTCAGTAGCGTCAGACGCCGAGGTGGCGCGCGAGCGCGCCGGATCGGCGGGCAGCGCGGCCGAGGCGCCGTCGAGCACGACGCGGCCCTTCTCCAGCACCACGCGCGGTCGGTGTGCGCGAGCACGGCGCGGTAGTTGCGGTCGACGATCAGCGTCGCGATGCCGGTCGCGCGGATCGCCGACGATGCGCCAGATCTCGGCGACGATCAGCGGCGCCAGGCCTTCGGTCGCCTCGTCGAGGATCAGCAGGCGCGGGTTGGTCATCAGCGCGCGGCCGATCGCGAGCATCTGCTGCTCGCCGCCGGAGAGCTGCTGGCCGCCGTGGCCGAGCCGCTCGGCCAGGCGCGGGAAGGTGGCGAGCACGCGCTCGAGGTCCAGTCGCGGCGCGCCGTCGACGCCGGCGCGCGCGGTCATCACCAGGTTCTCGCGCACCGACAGGTTGGGGAAGATGCCGCGGCCTTCGGGCACGTAGCCGATGCCGAGGCGCGCCATGCGCTCGGGCGCCGCAGCCGGTCACGTCGCGGCCGTCGAGCAGATCGATGCCGGCCGCTGCGCGGCGCACGTAGCCCATCAGCGTGCGGATCAGCGTGGTCTTGCCCATGCCGTTGCGGCCGAGCAGGCCGAGCGACGCGGCCGGCCGGCAGCGCCAGGTCGACGCCGCGCAGCACGTGGCTGTCGCCGTAGTAGCGTGTGGCACGTCGCGCGCTTCGATCAGTGCCGTCGCGTCGGAGCGTCGGCAGCGTCACGTCGCGCACGCGTGTCGCCGAGATAGGCGACGCTGCACCTCGGGATCGGCGCGGATCGCGGCCGGCGTGCCGCTCGCGATCACGCGCGCCGTTGACCATCACCGTGATGCGGTCGGCGATGCGGAAGACCGCGTCCATGTCGTGCTCGACCAGCAGGATCGCGTGCTCGCGCTTCAGCGCCGCGCAGCAGCGCCAGCATGCGCTCGGTCTCCTCGGCGCCCATGCCGGCGAGCGGCTCGTCGAGCAGCAGCACGCGCGGCGCGGTCGCCAGGCACATCGCGATCTCGAGCTGGCGCTTGGCGCCGTGGCTGAGCGTGCCGGCGATGCGCGTCGGCGTCGTCGACGAGCCCGGCGCGTCGAGCGCGCGCGCGCCGCGTCGCAGGCTGCGGCGCAGCGCGCGCGCCGGTTGCCAGATGCCCAGGGCGCGCGGCGCGCGCGCCTGCGCGCGCGAGGCGGCAGTTCTCGAGCACGCGTGAACTCGGGAAGATGGTGGTGCGCTGGTAGCTGCGGCCGATGCCCGGCGCGGGCGCGCCGCGGCTGCGGCCAGCGCGTCGACGTCGTGGCCGCCGAAGTCGAACGCGGCCCGGCGCTGGCGCCGGCAGCTCGCCCGAGAGCATGTTGACAGCGTCGACTTGCCGGCGCCGTTGGTGCCGATCACGGCGTGGACCTCGCCGACGTGCAGGTCGAGCGAGACCGCGTCGACGGCCGACCAGGCCGCCGAAGCGGCGCGTCAGCGCGCGTCGACGCCGCAGCAGCGCGTCAGCGCATCGCGCCCGGCCTCGGCCGTCACGAGCCGCGCAGCGCGAGGCCCGATCAGGCCGTCGCGGCAGCAGCGCGACGAAGGCGATGATCGTCAGGCCGAGCGTCAGCTGCCAGTGCTCCGCGCAGCGGGCCGACCAGCGCCTGCGACTGGCAGCAACTCCTTCAGCAGCGTGAAGGCGACCGCGCCGATCACCGCGCCGCGCAGGCTGCCGAGGCCGCCGAGGATCACCATCAGCAGCACCGCGCCCGACTCGTGCCAGCCCAGCAGCTCGGGGTTGACCGACGCCGTCCTTCGCCGCGAGCAGGAAGCCGGCGAGCGCCGGCGAGCGCGCCGGCGACGACGAAGGCGGCGAGCTTGTAGAGATAGGTCGGGAAGCCGGCGGCGCGCATGCGCTGCTCGTTGACGCGGATGCCCGCCAGCGCGTGGCCGAAGCGCGAGCGCAGCAGGAGCGCGAGGAAGCGCGTAGGTGGCGACGAGGCAGCGCGGCAGCACGACGTAGTACAGCGCACGCGCTGCTCGAGGTCGACCAGGTCGATGCGCGCCGAGCGCAGGCCGGGCTTGACGTAGAGGAAGATGCCGTCGCTGCCGCCGCCGAGCTGGCGTGTCGTGGAAGACGAAGAAGGCCATCTGCGCGAACGCCAGCGTGACCATGATGAAGTAGACGCCGCGCGTGCGCAGGCTGAGCGCGCCGACGACGAGCGCATAGCGCGGCGCGCGCCGACGCGACCGCCGACGGCAGCAGCCCAGGCGATCGAGCGCGCCGGCCGCGCCCGAGGCGAGCACCGTCGCATAGGCGCCGATGCCGAAGAAGGCCGCGTGGCCCGAGGCTGACCAGCCCGGCCGACGCCGACCAGCAGCTCCAGGCTGAGCGCGAAGATCGCGAAGATCAGCGATCTGCGCCGACGAGGTCGCCGTAGAACGGCACGAGCGCGAGCGCAGCGGACGACAGCGGCAGCGACGACGCACGCGCAGCCGGCGACCGCGGCGGCCGATGCCGTCAGCCGGATCGGCGCCGGCGCGCCGCGATGCGCTCAGTCGCCACCGGCCTTCATCAGGCCTTCGGGCCGCCAGACCAGGACGACCGCCATCAGCACGTAGATGCCGACGCCGCTCCACTCCGGCGAAGAACACCTTGCCGAAGGTGTCGACGAAGCCGACCAGCAGCGAAGCGACCAGCGCGCCGGTGATCGAGCCGATGCCGCCGATCACCACCACGACGAAGCAGATGATCAGCACGCTCGCGCCCATGCCCGGATAGACCGAGGACATCGGCGCCGCGATCATGCCGGCGAGCGCCGCGAGCGCCACGCCGCCGGCGAAGACGATGCGGTAGAGCCGCCGGATGTCGATGCCGAGGCCGCGCACCATGTCGCGGTTGCTGGCGCCGGCGCGGATCATCATGCCGAGCCGCGTGCGGTTGACCACCGCGTAGAGCGCGAGCGCGACGACCAGGCAGGCGACCGAGGCGAAGACCCGGTACCACGGGTAGGCCATCAGCGCCGCCGAGCGCGAAGCTGCCGGCGAGCCAGGCCGGCAGCGCGACGCCATGCACGTCGTTGCCGACGAGCAGGCTGCGCAGCTCCTCGAACACCAGGATCAGCGCATAGGTCATCAGCACCTGCTGCAGGTGGTCGCGCTCGGTAGAGGAAGCTGAAGAACGCCCACTCGAGCAGGTAGCCGAAGAGCGGCCGCGAGCACCGACGCCGGCCGACGCAGCACGCGCCAGGAACCGGTCGCCGAAGCAGCGGCGCCAGCGCGAAGGCGAGGTAGGCGCCCAGCATGTAGAAGCTGCCGTGCGCCAGGTTGATCACGCCCATGATCCCGAAGATCAGCGTCAGGCCCGCTGGCGACCAGGAACAGCAGCAGGCCGTACTGCACGGCGTTCAGGCACTGGACGAGGAAGGTGGCGAGGTCCATGGGTGGCTCAGCGATGCGGCCACGCGGCGAGGCCCATCACGCGCGCTCAAAGCTTGCAGCCGCGCGCCGGGTCGGCGAGCGCCTTCACGCGCGATCGACCGGAACTTGTTGTCGTTGCCCTTGACCTCGCGCAGGTAGATGTCCTGCACCGGGTTGTGCGGCTGCCGAGATCGTGAACTTGCCGCGCGGGCTGTCGATCGCGCCTTCTCGCATCGCCGCGGCGAACTCGGTCGTTCTTCGTGAATCGCCGTTCACGGCCTTCAGGCCGATCGCCGAGGATCTGCGCGGCGTCGTAGCCCTGCACCGCGTAGACGTCGGGCTGCGCCTTGTAGGTCATCGCATAGGCCATGCGGAAGGCGTTGTTGCGCGGCGTGTCGAGGCTGTCGGCATAGTGCAGCGTCGTCAGCATGCCTTGCGCCGCGTCGCCCTGCGCCTCGAGCGTGCCGTCGGTCAGGAAGCCCGGGCCGTAGAGCGGGATGCGTCTTGTTCAGGCCCGGCGGCCGCGTAGTCCTTGACGAACTTGACCGCGCCGCCGCCGGCGAAGAAGGCGTAGACCGCGTCGGGCTTCGTGCGCCGCGATCTCGGTCAGCAGCGCCTGGAACTCGACGTTCGGGAACGGCAGCGTGAGCGTCCTTGACGACCTTGCCGCCGTCCTTCTCGAACGCCTCCTTGAAGCCCTTGGCCGACTCGTCGCCGGCCGCGTACTTCCAGGTGATGGTCATCGCCTTCTTCTCGCCCTTCTTGGCCGCGACCACGCCCATCGCGTAGGCCGGCTGCCAGTTCGAGAACGAGCTGCGGAAGATGTTCGGCGCGCACATCGGGCCGGTGATCGCGTCGGCGCCGGCGTTCGGGATGATCAGCAGCGTGTTGTTGTCCTTCGCGGCCTTGGCCATCGCCAGCGCGACGCCCGAATGCACGGTGCCGACGAGCACGTCGACGTTGTCGCGCTTGATCAGCTTGTTGACGTTGTCGGTCGCCTTGGACGGCTCGGATTCGTCGTCGACCTTGAAGTACTCGATCTCGCGGCCGCCGAGCTTGCCGCCCTGCTCGTGCGACGTAGAGCTTGAAGCCGTTCTCGATCGCGTTGCCGAGCGCCGCGTAGGTGCCGCTGTAGGGCAGCATCAGGCCGACCTTGATCTTCGGCGCCTGGCGTCGCCGGTGCGACCAGCGTGCGCAAGCCGAGCGGCGCGCGAGCGCGATGGACCAGCGAGCGACGTCGCGGCATGGTCGCCCAGGTCGTTGAAGAGACGTTCGATCATTCGGCTCTCATCTGCCGGTGCTGGCGGATCGTGCGTTGCGGCCGACGTCGTGCCGTGCGAATCGATGAAGCGCACGGCCGCGTCGATCAGCAGCGTCGGGCCGGTCGCGATGCGGCGAGTGTCCGCAGTCGGGGATCTCGAGCAAGCGGCGTGTCCGGCAATCGCGCGGCGATGCCGTCGATCTGCGCCAGCGTGCCGTATCGTCGTCGTCGCCTTGGATCGCGAGCACCGGGCAGGGGATCGGCGGCAGCTAGCGCTTCGATGTTCCAAGTGCGCGGAACGGCGGCCGACGAGCCAGACGTCGTTCCAGCCGCCAGAACGCCGAGTCGACGTCGTCGTGATAGCGCGCGAGCCGCGCGCGCAGGTCGGTCTCGTACGATAGGCGACGCGCGCCTCGTCGATGCTGGCGAGCCGACACGTCCTCGACGAACGAGGTGCGGCGCGACGACGACGATGCCCGGCGACCGGTCGGGACGGTCGCGGCATGGATCAGCGCGATCGAGCCGCCGTCGCTGTGGCCGAACAGCCAGGGCGGTCGGCTCGACGTCGACGTCGAGCGCCGCGAACAACGGCGGCAGCACGTCGATCGGCCTGGCGATGCATGAAGTCGGCGCCCCAGCGCACGTCGTGCGGCCGCGGCGTCGAGCGGCCGTAGCCGGGCCGCGAGAAGACGAGGCCGCGAAGCCGCCTGCCGCGCAAAGCCGCGCGGGGAAGTCCCTCCACATCGCGACCGAGCCGAGGCCTTCGTGCAGGAACACGATCAGCGGTGCGTCGAGCCGGCGCCGTCGATGCGCCGGTACTCGATGGCGACGCGCTCGCCGCGCGACGTCGATCGCGGCACGCGGGTCCGGTCGGCGCTGCGCGTCGCCGCGTCACGCCAGCGACCGCGGTCGACCGCTCGCGCAAGCGGAAGCGCTGGATCTTGCCGGTCGCGGTCTTCGGCAGCTCGGCGACGAACTCGATCTCGCGCGGATACTTGTACGGGCGCGAGCCGCGCCTTGACGAACGCCTTGAGCTCGTCGGCGAACGCTGGCGTCGCGTGGCGCCGGCCTTCGACACGACGAACGCCTTCGTGCGCGTCAGGCCGTGCTCGTCGGGCACGCCGATCACCGCGGCCTCGAGCACGCCGGGATGCTCCATCAGCGTCGACTCGACCTCGAACGGCGAGACGTACTGCGCCGCTGACCTTGAGCATGTCGTCGCTGCGGCCGGCGTAGACGTAGTAGCCGTCGGCGTCGCGCGAGGTACTTGTCGCCGCTCTTCGTCCAGTGGCCCTGGAACGTGCTCGCGGCTCTTCTCGCGGTTCGACCAGTACATCAGCGCTGCGCTCGGCCCCTTGATGTAGAGGTCGCCGACGCGTCGGGCCCGTCGATCACGGGCGCCGTGTTCGTCGCGCAGCTCGACCTCGTAGCCGTCGACCGGCTTGCCGGTCGTGCCGTAGCGGACGTCGCCGGGTCGGTTCGACAGGAAGATGTGCAGCATCTCGGTCGAGCCGATGCCGTCGATGATGTGGCAGCCGAAGTGCTTCGTGAAGCGCTCGCCGACGTCGCGCGGCAAGCGCCTCGCCGGCCGACGAGCACATCCGCAGCGCGACCTCGCTCGCGCGCCGGCAGCGCCGGCGACGCGAGCATGCCCGCGAAGCCGGTCGGCGCGCCGAAGAACACGGTCGGCCGCATGCCGCGTCGACGCCGCGCATGCGCTTGAAGCACGCGTCCGGCGTCGGCCGCTCGGCCATCAGCACGACCGTCGCGCCGACGGACAGCGGGAACGTCAGCGCGTTGCCGAGCCCGTACGCGAAGAACAGCTTCGCGGCCGAGAAGGCACGTCGTCCTCGGTCAGGCCGAGCACCGGCTTCGCGTACAGCTCGGCGGTCCAGCAGAGGCTGCCGTGCGCATGCACGGTGCCCTTCGGCCGGCCGGTCGAGCCCGACGAATAGAGCCAGAACGCGGCGTCGTCGGCGTCGTCGCCGCCGGCTGTCGCGATCGGCGCTCGTGCGCGCGAGCCAGCTCGTCGAAGGCGATCTGCGCCGTCGGCGACAGCCGGGCGTCGGCGCTGCGAGACGATCGAGCGTCGCGACCTCGTGGTCGGCCTCGCGGCATCGCGTCGTCGCAGACACCGGCAGCAAGCGCGGCCGACACCATCGCGGCCTGCGCGCGGCTGTGTCGCGAGCAGTACGCGTAGTCGGCGGCGGTCAGCATCGTGTTGATCGCGACCGGCACGACGCCGGCATACAGCGCGCCGAGGAAGCGTCGCCGGCCAGTCGATGCAGTCGTGCATCAGCAACAGCACGCGGTCTTCGCGCCGGAGCCCGAAGCGCGCAGCGCCGACGCGAAGCGGCGCGCGCGCTCGCTCGAGCTCGCCGTAGGTCATGCGGCCGCGGTCGTCGACGATACGCGGCCTTGCCGGCCCGACCCGCATTCGACGCGAACAGGTGCCGGCGAAGTTGAAGCGCTCGCCGGCGGCAGCGCAGGCCGCGTCTCCATGCGGCTCTCCGATCGCGCCATCTCGGCGCCGCGTGGCCCGAGCGCGGCGCCGCATGTCGAATAATTCACACGATGCCGAAACTTAGCCGGCCTGCCGCGTCGTCAAGCAATATAATGCATGCGATGCGGCGTCGATCGGCGCCGATCGCAGCGCGCGAGCATCGCCGCAGTCGCCCATGATGCCGGGAAGCGAAGCGAGCCGACCGGCAGCGCGACCCGTCGACACGACGCGCGCCCGGCGACGCGCGAGCGCGAGCCTTCCTCGTCGCGCTCGGCGAGCGGGTGCGCTCGCTGCGCGCGCGCAAGGGCATGACGCGACGGTCGCTGGCGGTCGCGTCGGCGTGTCGGAGCGCCATCTCGCGAACCTCGAGCTCGGCGTCGGCAACGCGTCGATCCTCGTGCTGCGGCAGGTCGCGGCCGCGCTCGAGTGCCCGCCGGCCGAACTGCTCGGCGACGACATCGACATCGGCCGAATGGCTGCTGATCCGCGACCTGCTGCACGGCCGCGACGACGCCGCGCTGCGGCGCGCGCGCGTCGCGCTCGCGGACCTGTTCGGCGACGGCGCGCGACCCGAGGCGCGCAAGCAGCGCATCGCGCTGGTCGGCCTGCGCGGCGCCGGCAAGTCGACGCTCGGCGCGATGCTCGCGGAGCGACGCGGCGTGCCGTTCATCGAACTCAATCGCGAGATCGAACGCGTCGCCGGCTACGGGCTCGCCGAGATCCACAACCTGCTCGGCCCGGCTGCCTACCGCCGCTACGAGCGACGCGCGCTCGAGGAGGCGCATCGAGTCGCATCCCGAGGCGGTGATCGCGACGCCGGGCGGCATCGTCGTCGGATCCGGCGACGTTCAATCTGCTGCTGTCGCACTGCTTCACGGTGTGGCTGAGGCGTCGCCGGGGGAACACATGCGCGCGTCGTCGCGCAGGGCGACACGCGGCCGATGGCGGGCAACAGCGAGGCGATGGACGACCTGAGGCGCATCCTCGCCGGCCGCGCGGCGTTCTATCGCAAGGCCGACCTGACCTTCGACACGTCGAGCAGGTCGCTGGACGACGCACGTCGCTGCGAGGCGCTGACCGCGGCACTGGCGCGACGCGCTCGGCGCGTCGACGGTGCCGACATGCAATGAAGTGCATTGACAGCGCGTCGCGACGATCGTGCACGATCGTGCCTGGCGTTGACCAGAGATGCACGTCATGACCATGCCGCAGCCCGTCGAAGCACGCCGTCCATCCAGTCGTCCGCAGCCCGCGGTGGCGCCGCCGGTCGACTACCGCACCGATCCCTCGCGCTACAGGCACTGGTAGCTGCGTTCGACGGCCCGGTCGCGACGCTGACGCTCGACATCGACGAGGACGGCGGGCATCCGTCCCGGCTACAAGCTCAAGCTCAACTCCTACGACCTCGGCGTCGACATCGAGCTGCAACGATGCGGTCCAGCGCATCCGCTTCGAGCATCCCGAAGTGCGCACGGTCGTGGTCACGAGCGCGCAAGGACCGCATCTTCTGCTCGGGCGCCAACATCTTCATGCTCGGCGTCTCGACGCACGCGTGGAAGGTCAACTTCTGCAAGTTCACCAACGAGACGCGCAACGGCCTCGAGGACTCGAGCCGCGCATTCGGGCCTGAAGTTCCTCGCCGCGGTCAACGGCGCGTGCGCCGGCGGCGGCTACGAGCTCGCGCTCGCGTGCGACGAGATCCTGCTGGTCGACGATCGTTCGTCGGCGGTGTCGCCTGCCCGAGGTGCCGCTGCTCGGCGTGCTGCCCGGCACCGGCGGCCTGACGCGCGTGACCGACAAGCGCAAGGTGCGCCACGACCTCGCCGACATCTTCTGCACGACGACCGAAGGCGTGCGCGGCGCGCGCGCGAAGGAGTGGCGTCTGGTCGACGAGATCGCGAAGCCGGCCGCAGTTCGCGCAGAAGGTCGCCAAGCGCGCGGCCGAGCTCGCCGCGCAGAGCGATCGTCCCGCCGACGCGCAAGGGCGTCGCTGCTGACGCCGCATCGAACGCGACCGATCGACGCGACCGGCTTCACTACGCGCACGTCGATGTCGACATCGATCGCGCGAAGCGCGTCGCGACGTTCACGGTCAAGGCGCCGCAGGCGCGCGCCCGACGACCGTCGATGCGATCGTCGCGGCCGGCGCCGACTGGTGGCCGCTCGCGATGGCGCGCGAACTCGACGACGCGATCCTCGTCGATGCGCACGAACGAGCTCGAGCATCGGCACCTGGGTGCTGAAGACCGCGGGCGATGCGGCAGCGGTGCTCGCCTCCGACGAGATCGCTGCTGCGCAGCACGCGCGATCACTGGTTCGTCCGCGAGACGATCGGCTTCCTGCGTCGCACGCTGTCGCGGCTCGATGTGTCGTCGCGCACGCTGTTCGCGCTGATCGAGCGGGGCTCGTGCTTCGCCGGCACGCTGCCGAGCTCGCGTTCGCCGCGGACCGCAGCTACATGCTCGCGCTGCCGGACGACGCGGACCGCGCGCCGACGATCGCTGTCGACGAGTCGAACTTCGGCGCTGCTACCCGATGGTCGAGCGACCAGTCGCGCCTCGGCCGCCGCTTCTACGACGAGAGCCGCGCGCTCGCCGCGGTGCGCGCGAAGATCGGCAAGCCGCTCGACGCCGAGACGCCGACGCGCTCGGCCTCGTCACCGCGGCGCCCGACGACATCGACTGGGCCGACGAGATCCGCATCGCCCTCGAAGAGCGCGCGGCGATGTCGCCGGACGCGCTACCGGCATGGAGGCGAACCTGCGCTTCAACGGCGCCGAGACGATGGAGACGCGCGTCTTCGGTCGCCTGACCGCCTGGCAGAACTGGATCTTCAATCCGCCCCAACGCGGTCGGCGAGAAGGGCGCGCTCAAGGTGTACGGCAAGGGCGAGAAGGCGCAGTTCGACTGAATCGCGTCTACGATCGCGTCGTCCCGGCGAGGCCGGGACCAGTCGGCGCACGCGAGATCACTCTGTCCCAGCTTCGACAGGGGACCATCCATGCAGCACATCGACTACGCGAGAAGATCCCCAACAACGTCAACCTCGCCGAGGACAAGACGCTGCAGCGCGCGCTCGAGCAGTGGCAGCCGAACTTCATCAACTGGTGGGAGGACATGGGGCCCGAGGGCTCGCACGGCTACGACGTCTATCTGCGCACCGCGGTGAGCGTCGACCCGAGCGGCTGGGCGCACTTCGACCACGTGAAGATGCCCGACTATCGCTGGGGCATCTTCCTCACGCCCGGCGACGCGGAGCGCAAGATCAGCTTCGGCGAGCACAAGGGCGAGGCGGCGTGGCAGGAGGTGCCCGGCGAGCACCGCGCGAACCTGCGCCGCATCATCGTCACGCAGGGGGACACCGAGCCGGCGTCGGTCGAGCAGCAGCGCCACCTCGGGCTGACGGCGCCGTCGCATGTACGACCTGCGCAACCTGTTCCAGGTCAACGTCGAGGAGGGCCGCCACCTGTGGGCGATGGTGTATCTGCTGCAGCGTTACTTCGGCCGTGACGGTCGCGAGGAGGCCGAGGCACTGCTCGAACGCCGCTCCGGCGACGACGACAATCCGCGCATCCTCGGGGCGTTCAACGAGAAGACGCCGGACTGGCTCGCGTTCTTCATGTTCACCTACTTCACCGACCGCGACGGCAAGTTCCAGCTGTCCGCGCTGGCCGAGTCGGGCTTCGACCCGCTCGCGCGCACGACCAAGTTCATGCTGACCGAGGAGGCGCATCACATGTTCGTCGGCGAGTCGGGCGTATCGCGCGTGATCCAGCGCACCTGCGCAGGTCATGAACGAACTCAAGACCGACGATCCGGCACAAGTGCGCGCGGCCGGCGTGATCGACCTGCCGACCATCCAGCGCTACCTGAATTTCCACTACACGGTGACCATCGACCTGTTCGGCGCCGACCAATCGTCGAACGCGGCGAACTTCTACAGCTCGGGCCTCAAGGGCCGCTACGAGGAGAACCAAGCGCGACGACGATCATCGTGCTGAAGGGCCAGACGCTACAAGATGCTCGACGTCGAGGACGGCCAGCTCGTCGAGCGCGAGGTGCCGATGCTCAACGCGCTCAACGAAGTGCTGCGCGACGACTACATCAAGGATTCGGTCGGCGGGCGTCGGCCGCTGGAACAAGGTGCATCAAGAAGGCGGGCATCCCGTTCCGGCTGAGCGTGCCGCACAAGGCGTTCAACCGCCAGATCGGCACCTTCGCCGGCGTGCGCGTGTCGCCCGATGGCCGGGTGGTCAGCGAGGCCGAGTGGACGCGCAACGAGGCGGAGTGGCTGCCGACGCCGGAGGACCGCGCGTTCGTCGCGTCGCTGATGGGCCGCGTGGCCGAGCCCGGCAAGTACGCCAACTGGATCGCGCCGCCGGCGATCGGGCATCAACAACCAGCCGGTCGACTTCGAGTACGTCCGTTTCAACTGAGGATCGGCGACGCGGTCGGCAGACGAGGCATGCGGGTCGATGAGCAATGCAGCTGGACAGTGCTCAAGCAGCATCTGATCGATCCGGAGATCTGCATTCGCTGCAACACCTGCGAAGAGACCTGCCCGATCGACGCGATCACGCACGACGCCGCAACTACGTCGTCAACGCCGACATCTGCGACGGCTGCATGGCGTGCATGCCGCCGTGCCCGACCGGGGCGATCGACAACTGGCGCACGGTGCTGAAGAGCGAGCGCCTACGCGATCGAGGAGCAGCTCACCTGGGACGAACTGCCGGCGCAGAGCACGATCGCCGGCCGCCGGCGGAGCGGCTGCGCCCGATGACGCTGCCGCGCGCCCGACGGTGGCCGACGAGCTCACCGCGAGAGGCGAACGCCGTCGTCGCCGGGCGCGGCTCGAAGCTGCCGCCCTGGTCGGCGGCGCATCCCTACGTCAATCTGTACACGCCACAAGGTCCCGTCACCGCGACCGTGGTCGGCAACTACCGGCTGACCGAGCGACGCATCGAAGCGACATTCACCACATCGTGCTCGACTTCGGCGAGACGCCGTTTCCCGGTGCTGGAAGGGCAGTCGATCGGCATCCTGCCGCCGGGCGTCGACGCGCCGGGCAGCCGCATCACGCGCGCCAGTACTCGATCGCCAGCCCGCGCGACGGCGAGCGCCCCGGCTACAACAACCTGTCGCTGACGGTGAAGCGGGTGACCGAGGACCACGAGGGCCGGCCGATGCGCGGCGTCTGCTCGAACTACCTCTGCGACCTGGAGAAGGGCGACCCGGTCCAGGTCATCGGCCCCTTCGGCGCGACCTTCCTGATGCCGAACCACCCCGGCGCGCACCTGCTGATGATCTGCACCGGCACCGGCGCCGCGCCGATGCGCGCGATGACCGAGTGGCGGCGGCGGCGGTGGCGCTGAAGGGCGAGAGGCGGCAAGCTGATGCTGTTCTTCGGCGCGCGCACGCAGAGGAGCTGCCTTACTTCGGGCCGCTGATGAAGCTGCCGCACGATTTCATCGACATGAACTTGGCGTTCTCCCGCACGCCCGGGCAGCCGCAGCGCTACGTGCAGGACGTCGATGCGCAAGCGGGCGGCCGACGTGGCGGCCTGCTGCGGACGAGAACACCTACATCTACATTTGCGGCCTCAAGGGCATGGAGGCCGGCGTCCTCCACGCCTTCGCCGACATCTGCGCAGGAACACGGCCTCGACTGGCCGAGCACTCCACGCCGAGATGAAGAGACCGGGCGGCTGCACTTCGAGACGTATTGACGTTCGTCGGTCGCAGCGGTTGCGCAAGGTCGCTTTCGGGGACGACGTTCGACGCGTTGCACCGCCGGCCCAGCCACGTCGTCGACCTCAAGCTTGACGTCGCGCTGCCGATAATTTCGCAAGCGTGCGGAATGCCCGTGTGTTCATCGCGCAACTCCTGCGGCGTCTCTCTCGTCATGGCGTCTCGATCCTCGTTAAGCGCGACCGACTTCTTCCTGCGATTCGGCCATCTTGCCGTGGGTCATAGCGGTCGGCGACGACGCGCGCGGTCGCTCGGTCGACTTGCGCCACCTGCTGGAGATGGCGGTGCCCCTGACTGGTACTGGACGCTCGACGACGACCAGCGACTCGTCCACCTCGGCGGCCGCCACATCTCCGATGGTCGCCACATCATGGAGGCGCAACTCGGCAAGCGGCCTGCGGAATGGTCCGGCGTCGCCGTCGCTTCGCCCGGCCTCGCGGCATTCCTCGGGGCGCTCGACGAACGGCGCCCGTTCTATGAGTTGCCGTACACGATGCGGGACGATCGTGGCCTGCTGCGCTATCACGTCCTATCCGGAGAGCCGGTGTTTCGCGACGACGTCTTCCTCGGCTTCCACGGGACGGCGCGCGACCTGACGCAGCAGCGGCGCGCCGAGGCGTTGATGGCGCTCGAGCACGAAGTGACCCAGCGCCTCGCCGAGGCCGCGACGAGCCGCAAGGTCCTGCAATCCGTCATGGCCGTCATCTGCGGCTGCGAGCAATGGGAGACCGCCGGCTTCTTCCGCGTCGAGGATGCGATCGGCACGACGCGATTGATCGCGGGCTGGAGCGGACCGGGCGTCGGCCGGGACGCGGTCGACTACTACCGCAACGAGTCCGACAAGGTCATCCCCGCGAAAGGCATGTTGCGCGACGTGATCGTCGCGGCGGAGCCACGCTGGGTCGCCGACCTCAAGGAGTCGCAGACCGCGTGGGCCCAGCGCATCGCGAAGACGGGCGAGCGCGCAACGTTCTTCGCGCCGGTGCTTCTCAACGATTCGGTGGTCGGCGTCTTCGCCTTCGCGAGCCGCGAGCTGCGCGAGCCGGACGAGCCGCTGCTGCGAACGATGCGCGTGATCGGCCGGCAAGTCGGCCAGTTCCTGAAGCGCAAGGAAGCGGAGCAGGTCCTGCGCGAAAGCCTGAGCCGCTTTCGCGCGCTCACCGACCTGTCGTCCGACCGGGTATTGGGAAAAGGGCACCGACCTTCGCCTGACCTTCGTCGAAGGCCGGGCGGTCGACGACATGGTCTCGCTGAGTGGCGGCCGTGCGATCGGCAAGCGCTTCTCCGAGATCGGGATGGACTTCGAGCCGGATGCCGAAGGCGCTTACCAGGCCCGGCTCGAGGCGCGCCTTCCGTTTCGCGACGTCGTGTTGGTCTGGACGGACGGTGAAGGTCGCCGCCGCCACGTCAGCATCAGCGGTGAGCCGATCGTCGACCAGCACGGCGCGTTCGGGGGATATCGCGGCGTCGGTCGCGACATCAGCGAACGCAGGGAGGCCGAGCTGCGCATCCGTCACATGGCGACGCACGACGAGCTGACGGGTCTGCCCAATCGCGTCATGTTCGGCGAACTGCTCGCGATGGCCGTCCGGTCGAGCGAGCGCATGCATTCGATGATCGCGGTGCTGTTCGTCGATCTCGACGGTTTCAAGGAGGTCAACGACAGCGGTGGTCACGCCACCGGCGATGCGCTGCTGAAGGAGACCGCGCTCCGCCTGAAGCGATGCGTGCGTGCCGAAGACGTGGTCGCGCGGCTCGGCGGCGACGAGTTCGTCGTGATCGTCCAGCGGCTCGAGCACGTCGACGGCGCGACCCTCGTCGCACGCAAGATCGTGGATGCGATCGCGGTGCCGGTCGTGATCGACGGACACGAGGTGCAGGTGACGGCCAGCGTCGGCGTGTGCCTGCGCGACGATCCGTCCATCGACGAGCGGTGTCTGCTGCGTCGGGCCGACGTCGCGATGTACGCGGCGAAGGACCGGGGCAAGGACGGGTTCGCCGTCTACGGCGCCGACGCCTGATCGGGCGTCGCGCGGGCCTCGACGTCGCTCCTCCGGCGGTTCGGGTGCGAGCCGCCTCGAGCCGCTGGCCGGGCGCGGACGCGATCCGGCACGCGGCTAAGCGACGGGGCGTACGCGACGTCTCGTCGCGATGGCCGACTGTCGCGTCGCGCGGACTCGTGCCGGGCGGTCGGCCGCGGTCCTTGAGGTTGCCGCCGGGTCCGCCTGCTTTCGGCTAAGGTTCGATTTCCCGAGACCACCTCACGACACTCACATGGATCCTGTGGCGCTCGTGATCGGCGCGGGTGACTCCACCGGCGGCGCGATCGCCAGGCGCTTCGCCGCCGGCGGCTACACCGCCTGCGTCACCCGCCGCGACGCCGAGAAGCTGCAGCCGCTGGTGCAGGAGATCGAGGCCGCCGGCGGCAAGGCCGTCGCCTTCGGCTCCGACGCCCGCAAGGAAGAACAGGTGATCGCGTCTGGTGACACGGATCGAGCGCGAGATCGGCCCGGTCGAGGTGCTGGTCTTCAACATCGGCGCCAACGTGCCGTCGAGCGTGGTCGACGAGACCGCGCGCAAGTATTTCAAGATCTGGGAGATGGCCTGCTTCAGCGGCTTCCTCAACGGCCGCGAGGCGGCGCGGCGCATGGTGCGCGCGCGGCCGCGGCACGATGCTCTTCACCGGCGCCACCGCGGGCCTGCGCGGCGCCGCCAACTTCTCGGCCTTCGCCGGCGCCAAGCACGCGCTGCGCGCGCTGGCGCAGAGCATGGCGCGCGAACTCGGGCCGAAGAACATCCACGTCGCGCACGTCGTGGTCGACGGCGCGATCGACACCGAGTTCATCCGCACGCAACTTCCCCGAGAAGTACGCGCACCAAGGACCAGGACGGCATCCTGAACCCGGAGCACATCGCCGAGAACTACTGGTACCTGCACACCCAGCCGCGCGACGCCTGGACCTACGAGCTCGACCTGCGGCCCTGGAGCGAGCGCTGGTGAGGTCCGTCGCGCGGCTGTCGCGCGCGGGTCATGGCAAGCCGAGCTGCGCGGCGACCTTCCGAAGGAGCGTTGCCCGGTCGAACGGCTTCACGACGAAGTCGACGGCGCCCGCGTTCCTGCTTTCGACCACCACGTTCGTCTGTCCCTGGCCCGTCAACATGACGATCGGGATCGCCGCGTAGCTGTCGATCGATTTCAGTTGCCGGGTCAGCGTGATCCCGTCGACATCGGGCAGTTGCACGTCCATCAGGATCAGGTCGGGCTGGCAGCGGCGAAGGAACATCACCACGTCCGCGCCCGAGCCGAGGCCTTCGACCGCATAGCCGGCCGAGGTCAGCAACCGTTCGAGCACCTTGCGGATGAACTCGTCGTCGTCGATGACGAGCAGCAGCGGCGTGCTCGCCATCGCTCGCTCGCCGAGCGCCTTCGCCGCCTCGAGCTGCGGCGCGAGTCCGGTCCGGGTCGCGGCGAGCCGCTGTTCCAGCGGCCTCGTCGCATCGATGGCGCGCGTCAGCGGCGGCTGGATCGCGTTGCGGCCGAATCGTTCGAGCTCCGCGAGGACGCGCGCCCGGTCGCGAACCATCACCGAGTCGTCGAGTCCGGTATTGGCGATCTGCTCGCCGAACTGGTCGAGCGCGGAACGGATCTCGCTGCCCGCTCGTTCGAATGCACGCCGGGCCTGTTCCATCGCGAGGTCGGTGATGCTGTGCTCGCGCTCGAGCGTGTCGCCGAGCGTCGACAGCCGGCGCCCGTGCACGTTCGCCTGCGGCAGCGCCGACGTGACGCGGGCCGTGTCGAGCGTGCGAAGCGCCTGCCGCACCGACATCGCGAGGCGCCGCGCGTCGTGCACCATCGGCCAGAACAGCACGTAGTCGTCGAACCGGCCGTCCTGGCAGCAGCGCGTAGGCTCGCTGCACTTCCTCCTTGTCGCACAACAGCAGCGCCTTGAACGGGGCCACGACGCCCGCCCGCGAGAGGATCGACGACAACTGCTGCTCCGACTCCGCGACGCGCCTCAGGCGCGACGATCAGGATCTGCGGCCGGATGGGTTTCGAAGGCCGACGGCGAACCGCGACCGGTTCGCTGCAGGCGTGCGGACGTCGCGGATATTCATCGCCCAGCTGTTCGCGGATGACCTCCTCGTCGCTGGCGCTGCGCGGTGAGAACGAGGATGCGGCGGCGTGTCCGTCGACGGCATAGCAGCTCCGGCATCGCGCCGCTTCCATTGCTCGAACCACATCGGGCAATGCGTCGGCCGGCATGGGCTTCGGCGATGAAGTAGCCCTGCGCCGTAGTCGACGCCGTGGGCTTCGCACGAAGTCCCAGTCGGCGCGGTCCTCGACGCCTTCGGCGACCACCTGCATGTCGAGTTCGTGGGCGACGCCGAGGCTCGCGGCGAACAGCGCGCGCTGCGTCGCGTGCCTGGCTGCTCCCGTGGACGAAGCTGCGGTCGATCTTGAGCTCGTCGAACGGGATGTCGCGCAAGCTGGCTCAGCGACGAGTGGCCGGTCCCGAAGTCGTCGATCGACAGGCCGACGCCCTTCAGCTTGCAGTCGTGCGAGCGCGCCGACCTGCGCCCGCTGGTCGCTCATCAAGCGAGACTCCGTCACCTCCAGCCGGAGGTCGCCGATCGGGACCTTGTAGCGCGCCGCTTCGGCCGCCAGCAGTTCGGGGAAGTCGAGGCGGAGGAGGTTGCCCATCGACACGTTGACCGCCACGCGCTGCGGCGTCCCCGCCTTGCTCCAGCGACGGGCCTGCGCGAGCGCGAGCGACAGGACCGCTCCGGTCAGCATGTCGATGCCGCCTTGCGCCTCGACGACATCGACGAACAGGCCCGGCGGGACCAGTCCTTCGTCCGGATGGTCCCATCGGACCAGCGCCTCGAGGCCGACCACGCTGCCGTCGACCATGGAGACCTTCGGCTGGTAGTGCAGCACCATCTCGTTGTTGACGACCCCGCGCAGCACCTCGTTCGCCGTGAAGCGCCGGCCGGGCTTGCGCGGGTCGAGGGTCGCGTCGCCGCGCCACAGCGCGAGCAGCGCCTCGAGGCGGCGACCGGTCAGCGGCTTGCGGAAGTGGCCGAGCATCTCGAGTCGCTGCGCCGCCCCCCAGCTTCGCGGCTGTTTCCAGCACGCGCTCGTCGGCGCTGCTGACGATCGCCACCGCGCCCGAGTAACCTTGGTCGGCGAGACGGCGCATGAAGATGATCCCGTCCATCGCAGGCATGTTGAGGTCGACGAGCACGAGCAGCGACGAGGTGTTGCGGCCCCGTAGCCATTCGAGCGCACGGTGTCGTCCTGCCAGTGCACCAGCGCCTCGACGTCGTACTGCCGGAGGGACTGCCGCAGGCGCTCGACGTCCTCGAGCCGGTCGTCGAGGATGACGACCCCGGCCTCGGACATCGTCGGGCCCAGAGGCGGCGGCCGGAAGCGACGGTTCGGCAGGCCCGGCAGATCGTCGTTCGGCCAGCGCCCGCTCGGTGACAGTCACCGCCGCCTCGAACGCCGCCAGCGCCGCTTCCAGCGCCTCGACGTCGTTCGGGTCGGCGTCCTCGAGCGCCTGACAACGCTCGCCGAGTTCGAGCGCGCCGACCGCCCGCGCGGATGATTTGAGGCGATGGGCGATCGCCCCCGTCGCGGCCCAGTCGCCGGCCTGCGCGCCGGTGCGGATCTCGGTGGCCGAACTCCACGGACCGCCTTGAAGTCCTCGATGAAGGTGTCGATCACCGCTTCGTCGTCGCCGATCAGGTCGGCCAGGACACCGGGATCGAAGATCGAGGGCGCGGGAGAGGCGGCAGATGGTGCGCACCGCGCGGATCGGGACTCGCGCTCTCGCCACGCGGCAGCCATCGGTCGAGCATCTGCGCGAGGTTGTCGAGCGAGATCGGCTTGCTCATGCAGGCGTCCATGCCCGCTGCCCGGCAGCGATCCGCTTCCCGCCCGGCGACGTGTTGGCGGTCAACGCGATGATCGGGACGCGACCGGCTTCGCCCTGCTCGCGGCGGATCTGACTCGCGAGCGCATAGCCGTCGAGCGCGGCATGTGGAGGTCGGTCAGCATCAGCCCGAAGTCGCTTGCGCCACATCTCGAGCGCCGCTCGCCGTCGCGGCCACATCGCGGCGAAGCCGAGCACCCCGAGCTGCGTGAGGATCACCTTCTGGTTGACTTGTCGTCCTCGGCGACCAGGATCAGCCGTTGCGCGCGCGTGCCGTACGCGGGCTCGGCATGCGTTCGATCGGTGCCGGCCAATGCGGCGCCCGGTCGACCGGCGTCTCGAAGCAGACCGCGGCCGCGACGGCCTTCACGATCGTTCGCGGAACACGAGCCGGCTCTCGCTGGCCGCCGATCCCACGACGTCGTCGCGCGGCTCGCGATGCTGTCCCTGCCCGACGACCACCAGCAGCAGATGGAACGACGCGCGCAGCGAATCGACCTCGCGGAGTCGTGCGGTCACCGCGGCCATCGATGATCGCGCGCGGATGAACACGGCCGGGCCGCTCGAGCGCGCGACGTGCCGCGGCGATCCCGTCGAGCGGCTCGACCTCGCGGCGGAGGCCCGCAGATAGGTCGTCCAGTCGGATCGAACGTCCGCCTCCGGTGCCACGACCATGCATGGATGCCGGCGAGGCGGCGGTCGATGCGGTCGGCCTGGGCGTCCTAGGGCGGCTGCAGCGGCAGCGTGACCGTAAGACCACCCCGCGCCGGGCTCGCTGTCGACCTCGATCGTCCCGCCGAGCAGGTCGAATAGTCGCTAGAAGATCGTCAGCCCGAGCCCCCTGCCGCCGAAGCGCCGCGTGGTCGACGCCTCGGCCTGCGTGAACGGCGCGAAGAGCCCTGCCAGCGCCTCGGGCGCCATGCCGATGCCGTTGTCGACGACCCGCATGGACGAGCGTCCCGTCGTCGCCGGGCGTCGGCGCGCACGCGACCCGGCCCGGGCCGGCCGGTCCGATGGAGAACTTGATGGCGTTGCCGACCAGGTTGATCAGCACCTGGCGCAGCCGCGTCGAGTCGCGCAGGACGCGCAGCGGCACCTCGGGGTCGATGAACAGCCGCAGGTGACGCGCTTGCGCGCGGCCATCGGCAGCAGGGTGTCGCAGACGCTTTCGATCAAGCCCGGGCAGATCCACGGAGCCGTGTCGAGGTCGAGCCGTCCGGCCTCGATCTTCGAGAAGTCGAGGATGTCGTCGATGATGCCGAGCAGCGAGAACGCCGAGACGCGGATCGTGCGCACGGTGTCGGCCTGGTCGCGCTGATCGGCAAGCGCTTGCAAGCACTCGATCATGCCGATCACGCCGTTCATCGGCGTGCGGATCTCGTGGCTCATCGTCGCGAGGAACACGCTCTTGGCCGCGTTGGCCGCCTCCGCGGCGTGCATGGCATCCGCCAGTTCGCGGGTGCGCTGCAGGACGATCTCCTCGAGGTGCTCGCGAGATTCGCGGAGCTCGTTCTCGAGCCGCAGGCGCTCCGTGACGTCCGTCATCACCGCGACGTATTGCGTGATGGCGCCGTCCGGCATGCGGACCCGCGGCGACACAGTGGTCTCCTGCGTGAACTCGGTCCCGTCCTTGCGACGGTTCAGCAGATGCCCGTGCCATCGTTCGCCGGCGTTCAGGCACGGATAGACTACCTCGAACGTCACTCGGGGCGTCTTGCCCGAGCCGAGGATGCTCGCGTTGCTTCCGATCAGTTCCGAGGCGCTGTAGCCGGAAGTGACGAACATCACGGGGTTCGCGTACTGGATCCGGCTGTCGAGCCCGGTGCTGACGATGCTCTCGCTGCTCTGCTGGACGGCGGGTACGAGCCGGCCCAACCGCTCGTCGTGTGCGCGGATCTCCTCGACGTCTTGGATCCAGACGACGAAGGATCGGTCGTCGACCCGATGCGGGCGCGCCGCGCAGGCGAAGCTCCGTTCGTCGCGATGGACGAAGCGCCAGAGACGCGACGCGTCGCCGAGGACGTCCGGGCCCGCGCCCGGATGGTCGGCCAGCCAGCGCCGCCCTTGGTCGTTGAGCAGGTCGCCGATCGACAGCGTCGTCAGCTCTTCGGCGGATCGCCCGAACAGCGCTGCGGCGCTCGCGTTGGCGTCCCGGATGGGGAAGTCCTCGCCAGTGACCAGCACGGCTTCGCCGAGATGTTCGAACAGATGACGCTTGTACGACTCGGCCTCGTGCATGCGCTGCGCCTGACGCCGGCTGTGCATCCAGTGTCCGACCGCGTCCCCGAGATCGCGCAACAGGCCGCGCTGCTCGAGCGTCATCGCGCGAGGCTCGCGATCGATCACGCACAGCGTGCCGACGTTGTGACCCTCGACGCTGATCGGCGCGCCCGCGTAGAAGCGGATCTTCGGCTCGTCGACGACCAGCGGGTTGTCGGCGAAGCGGGCGTCGCGCGATGCGTCGGGGACCTCGAAGAGCGCGTCGTCGAGGATCGCGTGCGCGCAGAACGCGACGTCGCGCGGGGTCTCGCTCGCGTCAGTGCCCGTCCGGGCGAGGAACCACTGCCCGATCGCGATCGATGAGGCTGACGAGCGAGATCGGACAACCGGCAACGGCGGCGGCGCTGCGCACGAGACCGTCCAGCACCGGGTCCGGCGCCTGATCGAGGACGTCTAGCTGGTCGAGCGTTTGCTGGCGATCGAGTTTTTGGTGAGAATCGGATAGGGGGCGATGAGCATGCATGGCAGGAACGAAACGCTCGAGGCGATTTCTTGTTGTCACAAAGGGGTCGCGCGAATTTACCGTGAGCTGTCTATTGAACACAATATTGCCTCGGTGGCCGATGCAGGCCGTTTCGCCGTGTCGCGAGCGAAGACTGGCCGCCCATCGCCGCCCGGCGACCGGCGGCCGGTTCGTCGCCGCCGCTCGTCACCCGGATCGGTCGGATACAACGAACGAGCGTGGTGCGGTCGGTAATCAACGGTCCATAATGCCGGCGGGCCGTCGCCACGACGACCCGATGACCAAAGCAGTCGATTTTATTCGATGTCGGCAGCCCGGCGTCCTGGCTCGCGGGACGCAGCTGCCGCGCCTGTGCGAAGAGGCCGGCGCGACGCTGGTCTACCGGCCGATGCTGCTCGGCGGCGTCTTCCAGGCGACCGGCAACGCGTCGCCGATGACCCCGGCCAAGGGCCGCTACGTGTTCGAGGACCTCTCCCGTTACGCGCCGCGCTACGGGGTCCCGCTGAAGCACAACGCCCATTTTCCGATCCACACGTTGCTGCTGATGCGCGGCGCGACGGCCATGCAGCCAAGCATCCCGATCGTTTCCTCGCCTACGTCGATGTGGTCTTCCGCGCGATCTGGGTCGACGGCCGCGATCTCAACGACGCCTCCGTCGTCGCGGCCGTCCTGCAGCGCGCGGGCCTCGACCCGGCGACGATCATGGCCGAGGCGACGATCCGGACGTCAAGGGCGCGCTGAAGACACGACCGACGAGGCGATCGCGCGGGGCGTCTTCGGCGCGCCGACGATGTTCGTCGGATCGTCGATGTTCTTCGGCCAGGACCGGCTCGACTTCGTCCGCGAGGCGTCGACGAACTCCTGATCCGCCGGCGTCGGAGCGACGACGATCGCGCCCCGCGTCCTTCACCCCCTTTTTTCCATTGAGCCACGATGCCCGATCCCGCGTTCCACCCGCACGACCAGCCGGTTGTCCGATGACGTCCTCGACCAGCTCTTCCGCAACGCCCGCACCCAGAACGGCTGCATGGCCGAGCCGGTCAGCGACGAACAGCTGCGTGCACTGTACGAACTGATGAAGATGGGGACCGACGTCGCCAACTGCTCGCCCGCGCGGATCATGTTCGTGCGATCCGCGAGGCCAAGGAGCAAGCTCGAGCCGGCGCTTCGCGACGGCAATCGCGCAAGACCATGAAGGCGCCGGTCACCGCGATCATCGGCACGGACACGCGTTCTACGAAAAGCTGCCGCAGCTGTTTCCGCATGCCGACGCGCGCAGCTGGTTCGTCGGCAACCAGGCGCTGGCCGACACCACCGCGTTCCGCAACTCGACGCTGCAGGGCGCCTACCTGATCCTGGCCGCGCGCTCGCTCGGACTCGACTGCGGGCCGATGTCGGGCTTCGACAAGGCCAAGGTCGACGCGGCGTTCTTCGCCGGCACCGAGGTCCGGACGAACTTCATCTGCCGCGCTCGGCCACGGGCGACCCGGACACGAAGGTCTGTTTCCGCGCAGCCCGCGGCTGTCGTTCGACGAGGCCTGCCGCATCGAATGACGCACCGCTCGGCGGACCCGACGCTGCCGGTGCTGTCGACGCCGCGGCTGCGCGTCGCGCATGTCGCGCCGGGTCACGAGGCCGAGACGGTCGCGTTCTTCACGCGCAACCGGCAACACTTCGCGCGTTGGGATCCGCCGGCACCGAAGGACTTCTACAGCGTGGGCTTCTGGGAGCGCAGCATCGCGCGCGCCGTCGACGAATTCCACGCGGACCGCGCGGTCCGCTTCGATCTGTTCGACGGCACCGTCCCGGACAGCCGCCGCGTGATCGGACGACTCGGCTTCTCGCAGATCTTCCGCGGGCCTTTCCAGTCGTGCATCCTCGGCTACCAGATCGATGCGAACTACGAGGGTCGCGGCCTGATGTGCGAGGCGCTCACCGCGGCGATCCGCTACATGTTCGACGAGAAGCGGCTGCATCGCATCCAGGCGAATCATCTGCCGGAGAACGCCCGCAGCGCCGCGCTGCTCGCGCGACTCGGCTTCGTGCGCGAAGGACTCGCGAAGGACTATCTGTTCATCGGCGACCGGTGGCGCGACCACGTCCTCAACGCGCTGACCAACCCGCGCTTCGACACGTCGACGCTGACGCGAAGCTGATTCCCGGAAAGACCCGTGCCGACCGGCCGTCGTTCGACGGTCGGGTGCCGTGCCCGTGCACGCCGGTCACGACCGCGTGCGATCATCGCGCCCCATGAATGGCCACCGCCGATCATCCGGGTATCCAACGTCTCGAAGACCTACGCGCCGGCTTCAAGGCGCTCGACGGCGTCGACCTCGAGATCCAGCGCGGCGAGATCTTCGCGCTGCTCGGCCCGAACGGCGCCGGCAAGACGACGCTGATCGGCGCTCATCTGCGGCATCGTGCAGGCTCGACGACGGCCACGTCACCGTCGCCGGCCACGACATCGTCGCGCGACTACCGCGCCGTCCGCTCGCATGATCGGCCTCGTGCCGCAGGAGCTGACCACCGACGCGTTCGAGACGGTCTGGGCCACGGTGTCGTTCAGCCGCGGCCTGTTCGGCAAGCGGCCCGACCCGGCGCACATCGAGAAGACGCTGCGCGACGCTGTCGCTGTGGGACAAGAAGGACGACCGCATCCGCACGCTGTCCGGCGGCATGAAGCGCCGCGTGATGATCGCGAAGGCGCTCGCGCACGAGCCGCGCGTGCTGTTCCTCGACGAGCCGACGGCCGGCGTCGACGTCGCGTTGCGCAAGGACATGTGGGCGCTGGTGCGCGGCGCTGCGCGAGTCGGGCGTGACGATCGTGCTGACGACGCACTACATCGAGGAGGCCGAGGACATGGCCGACCGCGTCGGCGTCATCCGCCACGGCCGATCATCCTGGTCGAAGACAAGGTCACGCTGATGCGGAAGCTCGGCAAGAAGCAGCTGACGCTGCGAGCTGCAGCGACGCCGCTCGCCGCGATCCCGGCGGCGCTCGCCGCGCCACCGCCTGACGCTCGGCGCCGACGGCGCCGAGCTGACCTACGTCTACGACCCGCGACGGAGCGCAGGACGCGGTGTCGCCGCTGCTCGAGGATCTGCGCGGCGCAGGCATCCGGCTGAAGGACCTGCACACGACGCAGAGCTCGCTCGAGGACATCTTCGTCGAGCCTGGTCAAGGAATGACCGCCATGAACCTGCCACGCGATGCGCGCGATCTACCGCTTCGAGATGGCGCGCACCTGGCGCACCATCACGCAGAGCATCATCTCGCCGGTGCTGTCGACCGCGCTGTATTTCGTCGTCTTCGGCTCGGCCATCGGCTCGCGCATCGACGCAGATCGGCGGCGTCCGTACGGCGCGTTCATCGTGCCGGGCCTGATCATGCTGTCGGTGCTGACGCAGAGCATCTCCAACGCCTCGTTCGGCATCTATTTCCCGAAGTTCACCGGCACCATCTACGAGCTGCTGTCGGCGCCGATCTCGCACCTCGAGATCGTCGTCAGCTACGTCGGCGCCGCCGCGACCAAGTCGGTGCATGGTCGGCCTGATCATCCTCGCGACCGCGAGCTGTCTTCGTGCCGCTGCACATCGCGCATCCGGTCTGGATGGTGCTGTTCCTGGTCCTCACCGCCGTCACCTTCAGCCTGTTCGGCTTCATCATCGGCATCTGGGCCGACGGCTTCGAGAAGCTGCAGCTGATCCCGATGCTGATCGTGATGCCGCTGACCTTCCTCGGCGGCCCGTTCTATTCGGTCAGCATGCTGCCGCCGCTGTGGCGCAAGCTGTCGATGCTGAACCCGTCGGTCTACCTGATCAGCGGCTTTCGCTGGAGCTTCTTCGACCAGTCGCGAGGTGCACATCGGCGTCAGCGTCGGCATGACGCTCGCGTTCTTCGTCGTCGCGCTGTCGGTGTCGACGTGGATCATGCGCAGGGGCTGGCGGCTCAAGTCGTGACGTCTTCGTAGACCGTCGCCGACACACCGCGGTGGCGCCGATGCGTCGCGACGCATCGGCATCTTGCGAGTGCTGCAAGCCGTTTCGTCCGGTGACGATCGCGCACGTCGCGACGACCCTTCTCCTGACTGACGGGTACGACCGTTGCTGAGTTACGCACGAGTCGTGAGCGGGGGCAGGCATCAAGATGGAAAGCGTCGAGGCGATTCGGTGGATCGGCACCGAAGCCACCGCTCTGCCGCCGCGCGCGGCGAGAAGGACGCACCGCCGACGTCGGACGGTCGCGGAGCGGACGCCTGACGAGAGCCGGCAAGGCCGACGGGGACCGACTCGAGCGCGTGCTGTCCGTGACGGCATGCGAAGCGCAATCCGCGGTCGACGTGGCCGCGGTCATCGTGACGTTCAACCGTCATCGCATGCTCGCCGAACTCGTCGACAGCCTGCTTGCGCAGAGCGTCCCGTTGCCCGCCGTATTCGTGGTCGACAACGCGAGCTGCGATGGAACCGAGGCGTATGCGCGTGACCTCGCGGCCCGCGATCCGCGCTGCGCTACCTCCGCATGCCGTGCAACACCGGTGGCTCGGGCGGTTTCCATGCCGGCGTCCGGGCCGCCCACCGGAACGGGCATCGCTGGTTCTGGTTGATGGACGACGACGTCCGCGCGATCCCGACGGGCTCGCCGGACTCGTGCCGCACATGGACGACGCGGATGCATCCACGGGCGTCGATGGGACTTCGACGGCAAGCCGTTCTTCTGGCAGGCACGATTCTCCGAGCGCCTCGCGATGCCGTATCCGGTGTCCGGCAACGTCTTCCGTGACCGCGATCGGTGGCGACCAACGTCGGCGTGTTCGAGGGGATGCTGGTCGCCCGCGAGGTCGTCGACCGGATCGGCATGCCGGACCCGCGCTTCTTCATCACGTGGGACGACGCGATCTACGGATGGCTCGCGTCGAAGGTGACGCGCGTGCTGTACGTCGATCACTTCGCGCTGGAGCGTCGTCGGGCGCAGCGACAGATCGACCTCGGCTTCCGGCACTTCAACGATGCGTCGGACCTGTATCGCTTCCACACGATGCGCAACCGGCCGCTGGTCAAGGAGTACATGAAGCGCGGGGGAACGTATCGGCCGGTCTGGTTCGCGCTCGGCAGCGCGCTCGTCGTGATCCGCGAGGCCGTGCGGCTGCTGCTCGTGCAACACGAAGTCGCCGGGTTCGCGGCGCTTTGGCACGGGTGGCGCGCAGGTCGTCAGGCCCAAACGCGCCGGGGGCTGCCGGCCGAGCTGTCGGTCGCCTGGACCGGAACCGACCCGCGCGAGAGCGGGTCCCAGGGCGGTCCGACATGATCGCTCGTCGTTCGATCGGGCGATGCATCTCGTCCAGAGCAGCGTGGCGCCGACGCTCGGGCTGTGCACCGACGTACCGCTGTACTACCGGGCCAACGACTTCGTCCTTCACGATCATCGTCGGCAGTGCTGGAAGCTCGCGCCGGGCGCCGTCATCTGGTTCAACACGTACTTCAACGGTCTGTCGGTCCGCCGCTGGCGGGGCACGTCGCCGCTCGACGACCTCGCGTCGACATCGACTTCCAGGGTCGCGTGACGGCGCGCCTGCACCGGATGCAGCGGGCGGCATGTCGACGGTGATCGACGAGATCGAGCTCGCGTCCGATCGCCGACACGGTACGCTGGCCGATCGACGCGTGGAAGGGATTGACGACGGGATCCTGTTCCTGTCGCTCCACGCGCTCGGGGACAGCGAACTGGAACGCTTCGAGTTCATGACGTCGACGCCACCGGTCCGCGACGTCCGCCTCGGCATCTGCATCACGCACTACGACCGCAAGGCGGAGATCGTGCCGGCGATCGCGCGGTTGAGGCGGCAACTGCTCGACGATCCGCGCTTCGCCGATCGTGTCGCGCTGGTCATCGTCGACAACAGCCGCAACCTCGAACCGTCCGACATGCCCGGCGGGACGCTGATCGCGAACCGCAATCTCGGCGGCGCCGGTGGCTTCACGCGCGGCATGATGCATCTCAACGACGACGGCTCGTTCACGCATGCGCTGTTCATGGACGACGACGCGTCGTGCGAGGTCGAGTCGATCCGTCGCACGATCGCGATGCTTGCGCATGCCCGCGACGAACGGACCGCGATCGCCGGCGCGATGCTGCTGTCGCGCGAGCCGTATCGCCAGTTCGAATGTGGCGCGCGCTTCGAAGGGTTGTGCCGCGCGATGCGCAAGGCGTCGACCTGCGCGACCCCGCCGTGCTGGCCGGCAACGAGCATCCGCAGTCGGCCGATTACGGATCCTGGTGGTACTTCGCCTTCCCGCTCGCGCACGCGGTCGGTTACCCGTTTCCTTACTTCGTCCGCGGCGACGACATCGACTTCTCGTTGCGCAACCGGTTCGAGCTTGTCACGGCGAACGGCATCGCCTCGTGGCAGGAAGACTTGCGTTCAAGCACGCGCCGCAGACGAAATATCTCGATACACGCAACCACCTGCTGCAGATCGTGCACGGCTTCGTCGGCGGCCGGATGCTGGCGTTCTGTGTCTCCCTGCGGATGTTCCTGCTGCCGAACCTGTCGAGCCAGTACGAACTCGCCTCGGCCGCGGTCATGGCGATCGACGACATCCGGCGCGGCCCGGACTTCTTCCGCGACCATGCCGACCTCTCGGAACCGCGGCGTCGCGTGCAGGCGCTCACGCAGGTCGAGCGCATGCGGCCGCTGTCGTGTGAACTGGCGCGGCACGCCGAGTGGACCGGCATCCGGGAGACGCGCTGGCGAGGCCTGCTCCGCCCTGTCTCGGCGAACGGCCATCTATTGCCCCGCATCTTCTTCCACAGGATGGCGGCCCGGTTCGAGAAGAGCTACGTGCTGCCGCTGCGGGGCACGTTCCTTCGTCCCCGCTCGCTCGTCTTCAACGACCGGACCGGGACGGGCATGCTGCTCGAGCACTCGAAGTCGCGCTTCTTCGCGAACCTCGGAGGTTCGCGCGCCCGACGACCGTCTTCATGATGCGATCCGACGAGTCGGCGCGCGCCTATCGCGAGGCGTATCCGCAATTGACCAGCGACGCTTCTGGCGCCGCCAGTTCGGCATCGTCGCGGCGACGTCCGCGGAGAAGGCCCCGTCCGCATCGAATGCGTGCGTCGGCGTGCGAGCCGCCCACCGCTGCAGCCGTCGATGCTGTCTGACGCGCGCGCACCGCCGCGACGCCGAGGCCTCCGGCGCCTCCTTCGCCTACGTCGACCTGCTGCGCAATCTCGTCGTCAAGGAGATCCGCGTGCGCTACATGGGCGCGTGGCTCGGCTTCGCGTGGTCGCTCGCGAATCCGCTGCTGACGACGCTGACGTACTTCGTCGTCTTCACGTACATCATGCCGACCGGCCAGCCGCGCTTCGCGCTGTACATCGTGGCCGGCGTCGTGCACTGGGGACTGCTGACGCAACTCGTCGGCCGCAGCGGCGACTGGTTCATCGACAACGGCGCGCTGCTGCGCAAGATGCGTTTCCCGCACCTGTTGATGCCGCTCGCGAACTACCTGGCCGGCCTGTCGTTCTGGCTCGTCGCGCTCGTGATCTTCTTCGCGCTGTATCCCGCTGCTCGAGCGGCACGTGGCACCCGGCGATGCTGCTGTATCCGTTCTATCTCGCTCGCGTTCCTCGCGTTCGATCGCCGGCCTGTGCCTCGTCGTGGCGGTCGCGCAGGTGTTCTTCCGCGACTCGAAGCACCTCGCCGACGTCGCGCTCGGCGTCCTGTTCTGGATGACGCCGATCGTCTATCGGATCGATCGCGATTCCGGAGCCGGTCGGCGCAGTGATCCGCTGGAATCCGATCGTGCCGTACTTCAACTGCTTCCACGCGCTGCTGTACGATCGCGACGCGGCCGACCGTCCGGCGACACGTGCGCAGGCGGCTTGCGGGCTCGCTGTCGCTGGCGATCGGCTTGTGCTGCTACCGCCGGCAGGCGCATCGCCTGGTGGAGCGGCTGTGATCGGCCGAACCGTCGCGTCGTGCGGTCGCCCGGCGGCACGCGTCGTGCGCCTCGACGGCGTGACAAGGACTTCACGGTCGCTGCACAACGGCGTGCGGGACCTGAAGGCGCGGCTGGTCGGCGTCTTCAACGCGCGCTGGCGGCCGCGTCGCGGAACCGTTCCGCGCGGTCGACGGCGTGTCGCTGACGATCGCGCGCGGCGAGGCCGTCGCGCTGCTCGGCCCGAACGGTCGGGCAAGAGCACGCTGCTGCAGCTGATCGCCGGCATCCTGACGGCCGACGTCGGGCACCGTCGCGACGAGGGCCGCATCGCGCCGATGATCGAGCTCGGCGTCGGCTTCCATCCCGACCTGACCGGCGCCGAGAACATCTACCTGAACGCGAGCCTGTTCGGGCTCGCCGAACCGCGAGACGCGCGATCGCTACGACAGCATCGTGCGGTTCGCCGAGCTCGAGGCGTTCATCGACACGCCGGTCAAGAACTACTCGTCGGGCATGTACCTGCGCCTCGGCTTCGCGATCGCGGTGCACATGGAGCCCGACATGATGCTCGCGGACGAGATCCTCGCAGTCGGCGACGAAGCGTTTCAGGCAGAAGTGCCTGGCGCGCGTCGACGAGATGCGCGCGAACGGCATGACGCTGATCCTCGTGACGCATCGCGTGACAGGCGCGGCGTTCTGCGCCCGCTTCGTGCAACTCGACCACGGGCGCGTCGTGGCCGAGGGGCTTCGACGACGAACGTTCGATGCAGCCGCGCGACGTCCGCGTCGCCGCGCGCGGCGACCGTTAGCCCGGCGCCGAACGATCGCCGAGCGTG
>CAVPTE010000002.1:0-944862 GCA_963708665.1 uncultured beta proteobacterium
GTGTCCCTTGTCCGACACTGCGAAACGCGATTTCACGCAGACGGCCGATGTCCGCGAGCACCGTCGGGATGGACGCCGCAGTTGCCGCATAGACCTTTAGCCGACCGGCATCAACGAGGAGGGCGTGCGGCTCAAGCGCCGCGATCTCCGAATTGAGAAGGTGAGGCTCCTCGGCGTGGGCAACGTCGGCCTCCGTCATCGAGTCGTCCCGAGCCCGATGCGGATGAACGCGCTCAATGCACCACGCGCGCACTCCGAGCTTCGCGGCGAAGGGTGGATGGTGCGAACGTCGTACCGAGACAGGACGGAAGCGGGCGGGCGGCCACCGCGGCTTGGCGGCACCGACGAGGAAGACGACGCCATCGGGAGGCCTCGGGTCGCTGCCCGCGTCCGAGCGCTCGGTGAACGCGAAGACGTCGCGTCATGCCGGTGCCCGCGGGCACGGGACGACAGCAAGCCGATCAGGCGACGTCTGTCGTCGGCGAGGTAGGGTCGTCGCCCGCCGTCCCCGTATTCGATCGGCTCGCGTCGGGCCGTTTGAAGACATCCGTCAAGAACCGCCGCGCGAACGCTCGTTGCTCCTCGGGGGTATATTTTTCGGCCCAGATCGCCGCGAGATCCGCTTCCGTGACCGGCCCTTTCAGTCTTGCCGCGTCGGTCTGCAGATACTGGATGGCGCGAAGCGTGGCGTCGACCGATGCGATCGTCACGTCGTCCTTCTCGGAATCATCGGTCATCATCAAACTCCCAGAATGTTCGCAATCGCGGTCTGCGTCTGAGGCGCGTTCAGCAGGCATTGATGCTGGACCTCGTCGCCCCCTTTGACGTTCACGACGTGACCCAAGGCCCCGAGACCCACGTGCCGCGCGGTCCAGCCGGGCATCACGGTGTCGCCTGCCACCAGTTGGTGGTCGTCGATGAACGGAAATTCGTTTTGCGGCCACCAGTCCCACTCAACCTTACCGACGGTATCGGCCTTCTGATTGTCGCCGCGAAGGTTGAAGAACTTGTTCGCCAACGTCGGATCCAGATCCGAGGCGAGGAACTTGATGAGCTCGGCTGCGGTTTGTAGCTCGGCGGCGTCGAATCCGGTCGACGACGAGGACGGGTAGCGCGACAACGACCCGTTCGTAGTCGGGTGGTAGGCGTCCGCGATGGCGTTCGTTGCGAGGTCCACGCTAGGGTAGTCGGGGAGCGGATAGTCGGGATCCGCCTGCAGCGACGCCTGCGCGTCGGTCCACATGTCCTTGCTCAGGAACTGCCATGCGTAGCAGGCCGGAAGCGAACAGATCAACCGGATGATGGCCGCGCGCATCACGTTGTTCGGGCCGTTCAAAAACGACTCGCCTTCGAACCAGCGGTGCGTCTGTCCGCTATAACCGTAGAACGGCGTCGCGACGGTGATCGCGTTCGCCAGGTTGGCCGGGCACTGGCGAAGCACCCAATTGGCCACCATTCCGCCCGCGCTATGCCCGACAACCGTCCACTTGTGCAGCGGATCGTAATTGTTGCACTCCGCCTTCACACGCTCCTGGAAGTACGGAAGGAATTTCTCGAGGAAAAAGCGCGCGCACTCGTCGATGCGGCGACGCCAGTCCCAACCATAGACTAAGTAATCAAGCTGTTTCGTCTCGCACCAGTTGGTGAAGTCCCGGTAAGGTTTTACGCCGAGAAAGCTGACCTCGCCGTCGGCGATCACGATCCGATATTGGAAATCCCGGTACTTCCCGAATGGCCGCTTCGTCATCTTGAGCGTCAGCGCGCCGCCCACCAGTGTCAGCAGCGTCGCCCAAGCGGTCACGTAATTGAAGCTTTGACTTCCGCCTTTCATGCAGTTGTAGGGCCTGGTCGCTTGCTTGAGACGCGAAGCCATGCCACCTGGAAAAAGGAACACCGTCTGGTGATCGGCAAGCGGCAGCGTCGACTGGTTAAAGCGGTCGACGAAATCGTCGATCGCGTGATCCATGATGTGAAGCTGGTCGTCGTCTCGCGAGCTTTCGTAACTCATCGGCTTTCGTCCATTCAAGCACCGAATGAAACAGCACGAACGCGACGATCCGCTCGTGCGTCGAGATACGGCCGAAGCCAGACAGCTGCATCGCCGTTTGCATCGGTCAACGTGATCGGTTCGAAATAACGGTGGTAGTCCGCGTCGTCGAGGCACGCGGGTCGTTCGAAGTATTGAGGGTCGAGGAGATCGCTTCCGGCGCGGTACGTGCGCGCGCTCGACGGGGTCAGTCGAGACCAGACGAAGCAGTGAAAGTTGGCGGATGCAAGGACGTACCAACGGACCGGATTCCACGTCTTCGCGTTGCGAATTCGCCGGATCGTCTTCACTAGAATTCGCCATTGCGAGACGACCTCCCAGGGTCGGCGAAACAGCACTTCGATGAATGCCGCGACGGCTTCAGGCGAATCCGCCGTCACACGGTGCGCGATCGTCTCGCCATCGAGATCCCGGAACCGCAGGTTCGGAGCCAAGCTGCCTTCTTCGAGATCCTTCCAAAAGCTCTCGGTGCCCGCCAACGGCGCGACCACGCTCAAATAGACGGGCATCGGCATCGAGGACTCGTTCGCGATCATCTCGATCTGACGACGCATGTCGTCGACCGACTGGACGCGGTAATCGAACATGAGCCCATAACAGATCGCGATGCCCTGCGATTCGGCATACGCGACATCGTCGAACGTGTTGTGTCCGCGACCGATGTTCTGCGTCTTCTTGTATCGTCTTAGCATGTCGCGGTCCAGCGACTCGATGCCGACGAAGAGCAACTGGCACTTGCATCGCGCGAGATGCGCGATGGTGTCGCGATCCTGCAGCACGTTCTGCGTGATGAGCGCGCCCCAGCCCCGAACGCGGGGATGCGCGCTCAGTAAGGCGGCCACGCGAAGCATGTGCTCGCGATCGTCGGAAAAGTTGTTGTCGAACAGCATGACGAGCGGATGCCAGTGCTGGAAGGTCCACCAGGCACGAGTGTCGAGGCTGCTCTCGAGCGCCGCGACGAACTGCTGCTCACTGTAGGTCGCGTGCCCGCCGACTTCCGACGGCATGACGCAAAACGTGCATTTGAAACGACATCCCCTCGACGACTCGACGAGATGCAGCATCGGCGTGATGCCGTGACGACGGAAGACGCGGTAGTCCACCGCGTAGTCGGAAATGGCAGTCGCTTCAGACCGATAGATTCGACGTAGGGAACCGCCGAGATAGTCGCGGACGGCGTCTCGAACGGTATCGACGCCGCCGGCACAGACGACGTCAAAGAACTCTGTCGCAAACTCGGGAAAAATGGTGCACACGCTTCCACCGGCGATGACCGTTGCGCCAGACTTTCGAAAATAGAAGGCGAGTTGTCGCATTCGGTCGAAGTCGGGCTGCAGGCCGGTCAGGAACGCGACGTCGTACCCGCCAATCGTCGTCGGGTCGACCGGACCATGCCAGTCTTCGTGGTGCAAATGCACGTCGAAGACCGCCGGGTCGATCAGGGAAGCGATATGCAAGCCGGTGAGCGGCTGCATGTAGTACCGCGAGCGTCGCTTGTCGCGGCTAGGCCTGAGATGGGTGCAGACGACGATCACGCGGCGGCGGGATCCGGCACGATTTGCGGCGTGGGCCGCTATTCGCGGCTTGTCGCGTGATGGAAAATGCACGGTGCGCCGCTCCCTTTCGAGTCGCGCTCCAAACCGGTGCCAAGCCGATCAGCTGACTTCTACGACCCTGTCGACCCATCAACAATGTCGTAGGACGCCCAATCGTGACGCCATGAATGTACTTGATCATCCGCAAGACGGGCAACCGGGTTCGGAGCGACGATTCCTGACCATCGTCTTCGTCGACCTGGTGGACTATACGGGGCTGTCCACGACGCTCGATCCGGAGCAGCTCGGCGCGATCCAGGCCGCTTATCAACAGATCGCACTGGAGTGCACGGAGCGCTTCGGCGGCTACGTGGCGAAGTTCATCGGCGACGGCATCCTTGCCTGGTTCGGTTATCCGCAGGCTCACGAGCGTGATGCCGAACGCGCGATCCGGGCGTCTCTCGAATTGCTCCATCGCCTCGGCGAGGTGTCATCGATCGCGAGAGAGAAGCAATTGCCCAAGCTGTCCGCGCGGGTGGGCGTCCACTCGGGGATGGTGCTCGTCGCGCCCGAGGTCGTGAGCGCCGGACTGAAGATTCCCGGTATCGTGGGGGAGGCCGCGAATATCGCGTCCCGGTTGCAGGCCGAAGCGCCCGCCGGCGGAATCGCCATCAGCGGCGACACTTACGCTCTCGTCGACGGGCTGTTCGACTGCGAATTCGCCGGCGCACGATCGCTTCGGGGACTACCGGAACCGGTGCCCGTCTACCTCGTCAAGCCGGGCGCCCCCGTGGCCCGACGGAAACGCTCGGGCGAGTTGCGGGGGGCGGCCCTGCTTGCGGGCCGCGACGCGGCGTTGGGCAGCCTCTTGCGTTACTGGGAAGTTGCGAATGCCGGATCAAAGTGCGTTTGCGTGTCCGTGCAAGCCGAAGCGGGCGTGGGCAAGACGCGTCTCGTTTCGGAACTCTGCAGACGTCCCGAGTTCGCGCAGGCGACGGTGTTTCAGGCGCTCGGGCACGAGTTGTATTCGCAAACGCCCCTTTCCGCGATCGGCACGATGCTCTGGGGGGCCTGCGGGCTAGCAACGGCCGACCTCGAAGCGGAGCGCGAGGAAAAAGTCCGACGCCTGCTGGCCGATGCTTCCGTCGACGACCAGCCCCACCGCAACGCCGTCATGAGCGCGATGGGTTTCGAGGAGTCGAGCGAAACAGTCAGCACGACGCGGTCGCCGGCGATGCTTCGTCGGACTCAGGCCGACAGCATCGTCTCCCTCTTCGTGCACCTCGCCGACAGACGTCCGACGGTGTTTTGGATCGAGGACGCGCACTGGCTGGATCCTTCGTCCGGGGAAATTCTCCAAGACCTCGTCGCGGCGATCACATCTCCATCGTTGATGATCCTGACGATGCGGCCGTTCCCGTCGGCGCTGCAGCTCCCCGCCTTCGAGCACGTCTTGAGCGTCGTGCCCCTCGAGCAACGCTACGGCCTCGAGCTTGCCAAGTCGATTCCTGGCGCTGACGCGCTGGCGACCGAGGTTCTCGAACAGGCCATCCGCTCCGCGGAGGGCGTCCCCCTGTTTATCGAGCAACTCGTCCTATCTTTGCTCGACGAAGGTACCGCACCGACGCCACGCGACCGGTGGCTCGGCGGTTTGCCGCTAACCCTCGCCGAAATGCTGTCCGCACGCCTCGATCGGCTACCGGGCGGCCGTCGCATCGCGCAGGCGGCCGCATGCATCGAACGGCCCTTCGATCGCGCGCTGCTCGGCGATATCCTCGGGACGAGCGAATCGAGCCTGAATGACCCGCTCGACGAACTGGTCGGTGCGGACATCCTGGTCCGCGTCGGCGCGGGAAGCGACGCCCGATACGAGTTCTATCACGCGCTTCTGTGCCGAATGGCATACGAATCGACGACGCGGGCCGACCGCCGGGTCATCCACGGCCGCATCGCCGATCAGTTGTTGCACGGAGGGACTGCGCAGGGGCCCCATGAAGTGCTGGCGCACCACCTCACCGAGGCCGGCCGTCGCCACGAAGCAATCGAGGCGTGGCTCAAGGCAGGCCGCGCGGCAGCCGCGCGTTCCGCGAACGTCGAGGCGATTTCGCATCTTCGCCGCGGTCTCGACCTCATCCACGCGATCGACGATGCGTCGACCCGGCGGAAGCTGGAGCTCGATCTGCAGGTGACGATGATGGGGTCGCTCCTGGCCGTCCGCAGCGCCAGTGCTCCCGAGCTCAACGAATGCTGCGAGCGCGGGATCGCGCTTTGCGGGCAGGAGCCCCCGACACCCCATTATTTTCCATTCGCGTTCGGGCAATTCACGCACGTGAACTGGCGGGGACGTAGCCGGGAAGCCGAGACGCTGGCCCGTCGTTTCCTGGAACGGTCGGACTCGCTGGGCTTCACTTCCGGCACGGTCATCGGTCATCGCATGCTCGGCATGGCGCTGATGACACAGGGCCAGGTAAGAGCCGCCCGCGAAGAAATCGAGGCTTCGCTTCGCGCGTACGTCCCGGAGCGGGACGCGGTGACGATCCAAATGTTCGGTCAGGACACCGAGATCCACAGCCGCTCCCTCCTCAGCTTCACCAAATTCTTCGAGGGAGACATCGATGACGCGCTGACGATTGGAGCGCATGTGCTCCATATGGCCGACGAGATGCGTCATCCGCATTCTTCCGCGATCCCGCTCGTCTACGTCGGCGGCTGGGTCTTCGGAATGTGCGGCGCTCACGAACCGATGCTGCATTCCGCGAATCGCCTGATTCATATCGCCGACACCTACAAGCTCGCTGGCTTCCGAGCCCATGGCATGGCTCACTTGGGATGGGCACTCTGCCAGCGCGGCGAGTTACTCGAAGGCGTCGCCGTCATCGAGCAGGCAATCGAAGCGTTCGACGCCGTCCAGTGTCAGCTGACGTTGGCGGGTCACCTCGCGAATCTAGCGGACGGCCGGCGGCGACTGGGCCGACTCCGCGAAGCACGCGCGGCATCGGCACGAGCGCTCGCCGAGATGACGGAAGGCAGCCTTTGGCTTGAGCCGGAGATTCGCCGTATCGCTGCGCTCGTCGAGGACTCCGATCCCGAACGGCCGGGACGCGCCGAGGCGATGGCAAGGGAAGCGATCGCCGGTGCGCAACGTCTGGGCTTCGACGTCATGGAGTGGCGATGTCTTTGCAGCCTCGCCGAGATCGTCGGTCTCGAGCGTTTGGACGCCTCAACGAAAGCGCGCGCCGCCGCCCTCGAATCCATGTCGACGCTCGACCGACGCGCCGTAGAGGCAGTGAAGCACAGCACGGAATCGCCGCAACCGAACTGATCGAGATGGATGCCGGCATGCCGGCGCCTACAAAGAGGTCGTCAATGGCGCCGTGAGTCTAGAAGGGTCCGCAGCGACGTCGGCCTTTGCCCGCGCATGCCCAACGAGATCGTCGACCGGACGTGAAGACGTCGTCTCGACGGTGATCGGGCGGCTGGCAGGGAGCTGCGCGACGTCCGCTTTCGGTCGCTACACCTTTGTGGCCAAGGACGCCCTGTGACCGAAGGGCGATGCACTAATGAGTCCAACGTATTCCAGTAAGGCTTGGAATCTCAAATGGTGGGATGGGCTCGCCCGGGATGAAGACGCGGCAACCAGCCTTTACCAAGTTGTCCACGTTGCACGTCGACATTGCAACTGGCCATGGAAGGGACGTCCGTAGACACGTGTAATTGCCGGCGAGCGTCGTTGCGATACCTTCAATTTGCCCGAATCGATAGGGGTCGATGCGCGAGGGCGCGCTAATGCGTTTGAACAGCTCCCGAGCGTCGGCATCCTGCTGATTACCCTCGAGCAGGTCCGCGTCGAAGCGCATGAACACAATGCAAGGAGTCTCTTGCTCGCAACGTTCCTCATCGGTTGGCGATTTTTTCAAAGACGCCATGACCGTGTTGAGGTGTTCGTCAGCGACATAGCTGGACAACTCAGTGATCCGATCAACCGGACCATACGCGGTCGCTTGCACGAGCGAAAGAAAGGTCTGCGGCGAGGTCTTTTGGTAATAGGAGTCAGCCGCGTCGGACCTCGCATTCACCTCCACGAGCAAGATCTCACGGACGCCCTTCTTGAACAGTGCCCCCAGCGTGCCGATGGCCGATAGGTAATTCACTGCGTTCCGAATTCCGAGATTATCACCAAGCCCTCCATCAAACAAATGAAGATAGGCTATCTTGCGATCAAGTGGAGTGTACTGGAAATCGGTATCTGTCGCCGGCGTGTTGCGCCATCCGATGGGAGTGGCTTGACGCATCCAGAGCCTGTACCTGTCACGCGCGGCGCTAACCATGTCGAACCTCGTCGCGTCCATTTCGGTGACGATTTCGTGCGTCGCCGTAACCACGTTCGGAGTGCGCTGATCGTCGTCGCAGTTGCGCGTGGCATGGTAGTTTTCGAGGAGAACTCCATTCAACGCATAAGGAAAACTCGCCGCTGCAGTCGCCGCGCGCGCGATCTCCAGCTTGCCAAGGTCGGCGCAGAGATCGTCCAAGGAATCTTGCACGAATGGGAACGAGCGGCCCGAGCTGACGTCGGTGGCGCTCAGTAACAAGAACGGATGGCCAGGCGCGCGCAGGGCGCTGAACTTGGAGTCACCGAGAAGTGTCTTCTCCTCGAGCAAACTCACGAGCTTCTCGGATCGATCGAACCAGTATCTTGGCTGAACGGCGATGGTCGCAAGGTCGGCAAGTAGATCGCGTTGGAGGAACTCGGTTTTAAATTTCGATGAAAAGATCGAGCGACCCGCGAGTGCGAAATTGCTGGCGGTAAATGCGCCTCCCGAGATACCACTAACCATGATCACGTTGTCCAAGAGGGTGCACTTGGGCGTCCCATCGGCACATGGAGCGGGGATCTTATCCAGCTCTTCTAGAACGGCGTAGCCCAATGTCGCGGCTCTCGTGCCGCCCCCCGACATGGTCACGACGACGGCGGGATTCGGTAGGCTGGACTGCCGGCTGATCCAGTCAAGAAACGAGTATCCGGCTTCGTCGTCCGATGGAACTCCACGCAATGAGTCCTTTTGTATGTCGATGTTGTGCGGGTTGAATGCACACCCGGCTACGAAAAGAACCGACGTTGCGATGACGATTCGCTTTGTCGTGGGGCTCATTCGGTTCCTCCTTGATTTACGCGCGCAACCCAGCGACCTGGTTTCAGAGCCGAGGTGGCCAAGCGGTTAGCCCTGTGCGAGCAGCCATACCGAGAGCGTCCGCCCCATTCTCGAGGCGGAGGCCCACTATCAGGTAGCAAACAGCGATCCGGCGATCCAAGCCGCGGTCCGAACCGGTCGCCGCTCCAAGGGACTGTCCACCGAGCGACGCAGGGACAGCTTCGGGGCTGCGGGTCTCCAGGCAAGCGCTTTGATCAGGCTTGCGCGTCTTCCTCGGCTCGTCTATTTGGCTCTTGCACCAAGCGGGACGGCAAAGCACTGACTGAAGAGGAGGCGCCCGACAGGTCTCAGAGTGACCGTGACCATGTCGCCGAACCGGTAGTCCGAAGTGGCGAAGCCCCGCGCGCAGCGTTGATTGGCGCGTGGCTTGCGCAATGCTCGCTCTCCACACAGAGGGCGCGACTGCTTGGCGGAGAGAGGGGGATTCGAACCCCCGGTAGGCTATGAACCTACACACGCTTTCCAGGCGTGCGACTTAAACCACTCATCCATCTCTCCGGGGCGCGGGAGTATAGCAAGCGGGTCGCCGCCGATCGGCTCGCGCGGAGCCGCGGCAGGGCCGGCGGGCGCCGGCCCCGTGCGGAATTACTTGACGTTCTTCTCGTCGGTCTGCGCCATCTGCAGATGCTCCTGCAGCGTCGGCAGCGTCGCGCTCGCGAACTGCTTCAGGTCGGCGTCCTTGCCCGACTTCGCTTCCTTCTCGAACAGCGAGACGACCGTCTTGTGGTCCGAGACCATCTGCTTGAGGTAGGCCTTGTCGAACGCGTTGCCCGACTCCTTCGACAGCTTGTCGATGTCCTTCTTGTGGGAGCTGTCGGGCTCGCCCGGCGGCGTCACGCCCTTGCTCGACGCCAGCTTCATCAGCTGCTCGTTGGCCTTCGTGTGATCGGCCACCATCCGCGAACCGTATTCCTTGACGGCGGCGCTCTGGCCCTTCTCCTGCGCGAGCTTGCCGGCGTCGACTTCGGTCATGCCGGCGATCGCGGCCTTCTCGACGAAGGTCCGATCGCCGCTGGCGAGGTTGCCGCCGGTCGCGTTCGTCATCGGGTCGGCGGCATAAGACAGCGTCGCGGACGCGGCGCTCAGGCCCAGCACGACGGCGCCGAGCAGCGCCCGATGGCCGGGTTTCTTGTGGAAGACGTTCATGGTTTCTCCTGAAGGATGGTTTCGCGCGCGACATGACGATGCGGCGCGCCGTGCGACAACCGCATTCTTCGTCCGGCGTGGGGGCGAGCGTTTCGGACGAATGCTGAACGGACTGTCACCGTTGCCCATCGGCCTCGGTCGGACGACACGTGTCTCGCGCGGGCGTGGCGCTCATGGCCGACCCGACGCGCGGCGTGCGCGGAATCGCGACGCGGACTTCCGCGGCGATCGAGCGGGGCCGGTCGCGGCCGATCGGCGGGCGTCGCGTTCGACGGGCTCGGTCGCGACCATCGCGCCCTGGCAGAGCATCGCGATCGCGACGACCTGCCCGGCGCGGGCGGACGGCGACGCGCGGCGCGCCGACGGTCAGCCGCCGCCGATGGCCGTGGTGACCTTGCCGGTGCCTCCGCATTCGGGACAGGTGCCGCCGCCCGCCTTGCCGCTGCCGTTGCAGCGGCGGCAGAGGTTCTCGCCGCTTCCGGGACTGCCGGGGGACGCCTCGTCGCCGGGCTCTTCCGGCGCGTTCGAGCTCGCTGTCGGTTCTTGCATCGCCGTCTCCTCGTCGTGGCCGTGGCGCGCACGGACGCACGGTCAGACCGATCGGCTCGCGCCGCGTTCAGGCCGCCCGTCGTCGTCCGTGGCTCTTTCGTCGTGCGTCGCGCGTCCGACCGCCCGTCATTCGTCGGCGGTGTCCTTGTGTTCCGGACGGATCTTCTTCGCGTCGGTGATCGGGGCGCCGGCGATCTCGCGCGCGATCAGCGCCGGCGACTTCTCGTGCATCAGGCGCGTCGCGAGCCGCGTCTCGTCGTCGTTCAGACGGCGGCCGAGCTCGGCCTCGACGTCGCGGACGAGCTGTCGCCGGTCGTCGTCGCTGGGGTCCGTTGCCATGAAGTCTCCTCGTCGGTCGCGCGGGCGGATCGCCGCGCTCCTCGTCGACCGCCGGACGGGTCGTCCGGTTCCGGCGGCTTCGCGACGTCGGCGCCAGGCGGGAGGCCGTCAGGATCGCCGCAACGGCCGGCCGAGGTAGACCGTGACGTCGCCGGAGACGTGCGTCTCGGTCGGCGGGGTGCGGCGCCGCGTCCCGTCGCGCGGATGCGCCTGGAATTCGACGTACGCGTCGAGATCGAACCCCGAGGCCGAGACGATCTTGTCCATCGGCACGACGATCTCGTAGCTGCGCAACCGGTCGCGGTCCTCGCGGAAGCGTTCGAGGATGTCGTCGTAGAAGGTCGTCAGCTGGATCTCGCCGTCGTCCTTCGAGCGATAGCCGCTCATCGACGGCTGGATGCGGAAGTACTTCTCCTGGCTGAGCGGATTGGGCGATCGCGTGACCCAGCCGATGTAGACCTTCTGGTTCGACAGCGTGACCTGGATCTGTCGCGACGCGCGCAGGGCTTCCGCGAGCAGCCGCTCGAACTGGTCGGTGATCGACGCGTCGTTGATCGCGGAGATCAGCGAGCGGCGCCGCAGCCGGTAGCCGATGCGGTCGGCGACGAACGACCAGCGCGTTGAGGAGCGGCGTCGCGACGCCGAGCAGCAGCGCCCACGCGCAGGCGAACGCCATCTCGATGCGCACCGAGACGCCGGCCCGTCCGACGACCGGGTCGGGCGCGCCGGACGAGGCGGGCGGGCGTTCGAGCAGCGGCCCGAGGACGGTGCCGCCGAGCTGGTCGGCGAATCCGCGGTAGGTCGCGACGCCGAGCAGCGACCGGTGGATGGCGAAGCCGAGGATCGACAGGACGACGCCCCAGAACGCCGCCTTGTAGTACAGGCGCTGCGTCTCCTGGCGCGCGGCGCGAAAGCGCGTGCCGTAGAAGCGTTCGACGAACAGGAAGCCGCCGATCAGCGGCAGGAAGAACAGCAGCGCAACGTCCAACGTCGACGCCGCGCGGCGGTCAGGACTTGACGCTGGCCGCGATTTCCTTGATGGCCGCGAGGTCGCGCTGGTATTGCGACGTCTGCATCACGTCGGCGAAATCGACGCTCATCTGTCCGGACGACGAGATGGTCACCTTCGGCGCATCGCGATCCGGCCCGATGAAGAAATCGAGGATCGTCATGAGGCACTCCTTGCAGGGTCACCGGCCATGTCGGCACGATACCCGAAAAATGCAAGAGGTCGAGGGGTGGCGCCGGGGGAGCGGGGTTGGTGGGGATGGGACGCGTCAATGGACCGCGCGGTCGCACCTGGGCACGTCGCAGGCATCGAGCCCGCGACGTGCCCGACCGGCTCCGCGGGTGTCGATCCCCGCCTTCGGCGGGGGCCTCGTGACGGGCATCGAACCCGCCACGACGCCGAGACGCTCCGCGAGTGTCGATCCCCGCCTGCGGCGGGGGCCCCTCGACAGGCGCTGCGCGTCTCCCCTCGACCGGCGCTGCGCCGGTCTACTTCGCCTCCTTCAGCTGGTCGAGGATCGCGGGGTTCTCCAGCGTCGACACGTCCTGCGTGATCTCCTCGCCCTTCGCGAGCGAGCGCAGCAGCCGCCGCATGATCTTGCCGGAGCGGGTCTTCGGCAGGTTGTCGCCGAAGCGGATGTCCTTCGGCTTCGCGATCGGCCCGATCTCGCGGCCGACCCAGTCGCGCAGCTCCTTCGCGATCTTCTCGGCGTCGGCGCCTTCGGGACGCGTGCCCTTCAGCACGACGAACGCGCAGACCGCCTCGCCCGTCGTCGCGTCGGGCCGCCCGACGACGGCCGCCTCGGCGACGAGCTTGTTGCCGACCAGCGCCGACTCGATCTCCATCGTGCCGAGCCGGTGCCCCGACACGTTGAGCACGTCGTCGATGCGGCCCATGATCCAGAAGTAGCCGTCGTGGTCGCGATTGGCGCCATCGCCGGCGAGGTAGTAGCGACCCTGGAAGTCGTCGGGGAAGTAGCTCTTCCTGAAGCGCTCGTCGTCGCCCCAGATCGTGCGGATCATCGACGGCCACGGCTTCTTGATGACGAGGATGCCGCCGCGGCCGTTCTCGACGTCGTGGCCGGTCTCGTCGACGATCGCGGCCGCGATGCCGGGGAGCGGCAGCGTGCAGCTGCCTGGCTTGAGCGCGGTCACGCCCGGCAGCGGCGTGATCATGTGGCCGCCGGTCTCGGTCTGCCACCACGTGTCGACGATCGGGCAGCGGCTGCCGCCGACCGTCTCGTAGTACCACATCCACGCCTCCGGATTGATCGGCTCGCCGACCGAGCCGAGGATGCGCAGGCTCGACAGGTCGTACTGCTTCGGCAGGTCGCCGCCGGCCTTGATCAGCGAGCGGATCGCGGTCGGCGCGGTGTAGAAGATCGAGACCTTGTGGTCCTGGATCATCTTCCAGAAGCGGCCCGCGTCGGGGTAGGTCGGCACGCCCTCGAAGATGATCTCGGTGCCGCCGGCCGCGAGCGGGCCGTAGCAGACGTAGCTGTGGCCGGTCACCCAGCCGACGTCGGCGGTACACCAGAAGACGTCGTCGGGCTTGAGGTCGAACGTCCACTTCATCGTCAGCAGCGCCCACAGCAGGTAGCCGCCGCTCGAATGCTGGACGCCCTTCGGCTTGCCGGTCGAGCCGGACGTGTAGAGGATGAACAGCGGATGCTCGGCGCCGACCGGGACCGGCTCGCACTGGTCCGACTCGCCGTCGACGACGTCGTGCATCCAGCGGTCGCGGCCCTCGGTCCACGCGACGTCGGCGCCGGTGCGGCGATAGACGATGACGTTGCGCACGGCGTCGCAGCCGCCCATCGCGAACGCTTCGTCGACGGCCGGCTTCAGCGGGATCGCGCGGCCGCCGCGGTACTGGCCGTCGGCCGCGATCACGAGCGTCGCGCCGACGTCGACGATGCGCTCCTGCAGGCTCTTGGCCGAGAACCCGCCGAACACGACCGAGTGGATGATGCCGAGCCGCGCGCACGCCTGCATCGCGATCACCGTCTCGACGGCCATCGGCATGTAGACGATCGCGCGGTCGCCCTTCCGGTAGCCGAGCTTCTTCAGCGCGTTCGCGAAGCGGTTGACCTTCGCGAGCAGCTCGCGATACGTGACGCGCGTCACGGCGCCGTCGTCCGCCTCGAAGATGATCGCGGTCTTGTCCGCGTTGCCGTTCTCGATGTTCCGCTCGAGGCAGTTCGCCGAGACGTTGAGCTCGCCGTCGTCGAACCACTTGAACAGCGGCGCGTTCGTCGCGTCGAGCGTCCGGCCGAACGGCTTCGTCCAGATCAGGTGCTCGCGCGCGAGGCGCGCCCAGAACGCCTCGTGGTCGCGGTCGGCCTCGGCGACGAGCGCGTCGTACGCGGCGCGACCCGAGATCGTCGCGTTCGCGACCGTCTCGGCGCTCGGCGGGAAGGACCGGTTCTCGTGCATCACCGATTCGATGTCGGACATCTCGTCTCCTCGTTGTTGTTCGTCGCGACCGCGGTCGCGGCGATTCTAGCGCCGCGCGGCGCCCGTATCGCGGAGAAGTCGCGTCGGCGCCTCGCGCGAAACGCTGGCCCGCCCGCGCGATGTGGCGTAACTTGCGCCTCGCGTCCTTGCGCCGCCTCGGCGGTTCACGACGCCGAGCCCGCCGTTCGAGCGGGCCCGCATGCACGAGGGAGATCCGGATGCCGCGACGCGACCCCGAGCACGACCGGCCGGCCGAGCGCCGCCGCTTCCTTCGTCGCGCCGGGTCGCTCGCGCTCGCCGCGTCGCCGCTGTCGACGTTGGCCGCGGCGCTCGACACCGGCGAAGGCGTGACGTTCGCGAACGGGCCGCGACCGCTCGTCGTGTATCCGCAGAAGCGGCCGATGATCCGCGTGCACACGCGGCCGCCGCACCTCGAGACGCCGTTCGCGTACTTCGACGAGGGGCCGATCACGGCGAACGACGCGTTCTTCGTGCGCTACCACCTCGCGAACATCCCGCTGTCGGTCGACCTCGCGACGTACCGGCTGACGGTCAAGGGCGTCGTCTCGAACCCGCTGTCGCTGTCGCTCGCCGACGTCAAGGACATGTTCCCGACGGTCGAGCTGGTCGCGGTCAACCAGTGTTCCGGCAACAGCCGCGGCTTCTCGTCGCCGCGCGTCTTCGGCGCGCAGCTCGCGAACGGCGCGATGGGCAACGCGCGCTGGGTCGGCGTGCCGCTCGCGCGCGTCCTCGACAAGGCGGGCGTCGGCGCCAGCGCGAAGCAGGTCACGTTCAACGGCCTCGACACGCCGGTGCTGCCGAGCACGCCCGACTTCCGCAAGGCGCTCGACATCGACCACGCGATGAGCGGCGAGCCGATGCTCGCGTGGGGCATGAACGGCAGGACCTGCCGATGCTCAACGGCTATCCGCTGCAGCTCGTCGTGCCGGGATACTTCGGCACGTACTGGGTCAAGCACCTGTCCGAGATCGAGGTCATCGACCACGTGTTCGACGGCCACGACGCGGCCTTCATGACGACCGCCTACCGCGTGCCGGACAACGACTGCCAGTGCGTCGCGCCGGGCACCGCGCCCGCGAAGACGCGGCCGATCTCGACGCTCGCCGGTGCGCAGCTTCATCACGAGCGTCGCCGACGGCGCGCGGGCTGCCGGTCGGCCGTCCGGTCGCGCTTGCGCGGCCTCGCGTTCGACGGCGGCACCGGCATCCGACGCGTCGAGGTGTCGATCGACGGCGGCGCGACGTGGCGGGACGCCACGCTCGGCGCCGACCTCGGCCGCTTCTCGTTCCGCGGCTGGCAGCTCGCGGCGACGTTCCCGCACGCGCGGGCCGGCGACGGCTGATGGTGCGCGCGACGAGCGTCGACGGCGAGACCCAGCCGACGACGGCGACCTGGAACCCGTCGGGCTATCGGCGCAACGTCATCGAAGCGACGCACGTCACGGTCGCCTGAGGAGCCGCCATGATCGTCCGCCCCGGTTCTCCGTCGCACGCGTCGCTGGTCGTCGTCGCCGCCGGCGTGCCGCTCGCCGCCGCCGCGCCCGCGCCGATGTCGATCGTGCTGCCGCCCGACACGTCGGCGCTGAAGCCGTCGCCGCATCCGGGCTACGCGATCGCGCAGCAGAAGTGCGGCATCTGCCACTCGGCCGACTACGTCGACTACCAGCCGCCGAACATGACGTACGCGCAGTGGACCGCCGAGATGAAGAAGATGAAGGCGCTGTACGGCGCGCCGCTCGACGATCGCGAGATCGCGCCGCTCGCCGCGTACCTCACCGCGACCTACGGCGACGGCGTCGTGCCCGCGGAGACCGCGGCCGCGGCGCCGACGACGCCGGCCGCCGCGTCGGCCGCGACGCCGGCCGCCGCGTCCTCGATCGACGTGCCGAAGCTGCTCGCCGACGGCGGCTGTCTCGCCTGCCATGCCGACGATCGCGCCGTCTTCGGACCGGCCTATCGCGACGTGGCCGCGCGCTACCGCGGCGACGCGAATGCGATCGCGACCGTCGGCGCGCACATCCGCGACGGCGGGCAGGGACGCTGGGGCACGGCTGCGATGCCGGCGAATCCGGCGCTGACGCCGGAGCAGGTGACGGCGCTCGCCGACTACGTGCTGCGGCGCTAGCGACGGCCGCGCGCGTCGGCCCTGCGCACCGGCTTACGCCCTCGCGCGCGGCCCCTCGCGCGGTCTCCCGCACGCGACCGCGAGCGCCGGAGCCCCCGGGTTAAGATCGAACGCCTGTCCCGCCGCCCGCGCGCCGTGCCTTCGCCCCTCGCCCCGCCGCCGTCACCGCCGCTGTCCCGTTCGCGCCGCCCGGCGCTGCGCCGCGGCTTCTCGCGCGCGATCTTCTTCTCGCGCTGGCTGCAGCTGCCGTTGTATCTCGGGCTGATCGTCGCGCAGGCGCTGTACGCGTGGCAGTTCTGGATCGAGCTCGTGCATCTGTTGTCGGCGGCGTTCGGCGACGCGCACGCGGTGCAGACGGTGACCTGCGCGGCGCAGTCGACCGGCTTCGACTGCAGCAAGCTCGCGCCGGCCGACAACCTGTCGGAGGTCACGATCATGCTGGTCGTGCTGGGCCTGGTCGACGTCGTGATGATCTCGAACCTGCTGATCATGGTCATCATCGGCGGCTACGAGACGTTCGTGTCGCGCCTCGACCTCGACGACCACCCCGACCAGCCCGAATGGCTGTCGCACGTCAACGCGTCGGTGCTGAAGGTCAAGCTCGGCACGGCGATCATCGGCATCTCGTCGATCCACCTGCTGCGCACGTTCATCAACGCGTCGCAGTACGACGCGAAGACGCTGATCGCGCAGACCGGCATCCATCTCGCGTTCCTGCTGTCCGCGCTCGCGATCGGCTACGCGGAGCGCACCGTCTATCGCGACCACGGCAACGCCGGCGACCCGACCGCCCATTGATAGGCCGGTAGCGTCGTCAGGACCCGATCGATCCCGTCACAGGCGCCTTCCCATCCGGTCGGCCGCCCGCGTCGCCGGGCCGAGGCGCGACCCGCGGGATCGCACGGCCCGCGCAGCGGCCGCGGTCAGTGCGCGATCTGCTCGAGCCGCAGCCGGTTCGTCCTCGGTCCGAACAGGCCGATCGACAACACGACGATGGCCATGCACGCGCTGATGCCGGAGAAGACGCCCGGCACGCCGAAGTCCTTCAGCAGGAAGGCGATCAGGAAGCCCGACGAGATCGCGCCGACGCGGCTCGCGGCGTAGACGAAGCCGTTCGCCGCGGCGCGGACCGGGGTCGGGAACAGCTCCGACTGGTAGGCGTGGAACGCGACGGCGAGCGTCTGCGACGCGAGCGTGATGCAGACGCCGAGCGCGATCAGCGCGGCGGGATCGCGCAGGCGCGCGAAGGCCGACCCGAAGCAGATGATGCCGATCGCGGCGGCGACGATCAGCCACTTCCGCTGGACCCGGTCGGCATACAGGATCGCGACGAGCGCGCCGACCGGCGCGGCGATCGCGATGACGAACGAATACAGCAGGCTCTTCGTGACGGTGATGCCCTGGCCGATCAGCAGCGTCGGCACCCAGTTCGCGAAGCCGTAGTTGCCGATCGCCTGGCAGAAATTGAAGACCAGCAGCATCGCGATCCGCGATCCGTACGGCGGCTTCAACAGGTCGGACCACGGGATCGACGGCTGCGGCGGGATCTCGATCGGCGGCGGCGGCGCCGGTAGCGGCGCGCCGTGCTCGCGCTCGACGCGCGCCTCGATCGCGGCCACGATCGCGACCGCCTCGCCGAGCGCGTCCGCGCTGCGCGAGCCAGCGCGGGCTCTCGGGTACCACGCGGCGGATGGCCCACACGACGACCGCACCGAGCGAGCCGATCAGCACGACGATCCGCCAGCCGTCGAGGCCGCCGATCCGCGTCGGCACGAGCAGATACGACAGGATGGCGACGATCGGCGCAGCCGTGAACATGATCGTCTGGTTGAAGGCGATCGCCCGTCCGCGCATCGAGGACGGGACGAGCTCCGTCACGTAGACGTCGACCGTGATGATCTCGATGCCGATGCCGATGCCCGTCAGGAAGCGCCAGACGATCAGCCCGTCGGCGGTCGACTGCAACGCCATCACCGCCGATGCGACGGAGTACCAGAGCAGCGACACGGTGAACATCGTGCGGCGACCGAAGCGGTCGGGCAGCCACCCGAACGCGAGCGTGCCCGCGAGCAGGCCGCCGAACGTCGCCGCGATGAATCCCGCGATGCCGTTCATGCCGAAGAACGTGCCGGTCGTGGTCGCGAGCAGGCCGCTCTTCGTCATGCCGGGCGCGATGTAGCCGGTGAAGAACAGGTCGTAGATCTCGAAGAAGCCGCCGAGCGAGATCAGCGTCACGAGCATCCAGACGTGACGCGTGGCCGGCAGGCGGTCGAGCCGCGCCGACACCTCGCCGGCGGTCGTCGCAGCGTCGGTGCGCCGGGGTCCGTCGACGACGGGTTCGGATGCGACAGCGGTCATGGCGATCCCTTCGAGCCGGCGGCCGCCGCGCGCGCGTCGACCGCGCCGGTCGGGACGTCGGCGTAGCGGTCGTCGACGGCGACCCACTCGGGCATGCCGAGGATCGACGTCATCTCGTGGAACGGCAGCAGGTCGTCGGGCGTCGCGAGCCTGCCGTGCCGCAGGTCGTCGAGCGTCCGGCGCATCGTCGACACGATCCGCCACAGCAGCGCGCCCGGATAGATCAGCATCGAGAAGCCGAGTCGGCCGAGCTGCGCCGCGGGCAGCACCGGCGTGCGGCTGTTCTCGGCCACGTTCGCGACGAGCACGGCGTCGCCGAAGCTGCGTCCGATCCGTTCGAGCTCGTCGACGCTCTGCGGCGCCTCGACGAACAGCGCGTCGGCGCCGATCGACAGGAAGCGCGCACCGCGTTCGAGGGCTTCGTCGAGACCGAGGACGCCACGCGCATCGGTGCGCGCCACGATGAAGAGATCGGGGTCGCGCCGCGCGTCGAGCGCCGCCTTCAGCTTCGTCTCGGCCACGGCGCGCGGCACGACGTTCTTGCCGGCCGTGTGGCCGCATCGCTTCGGACTCGTCTGGTCCTCGAGCACGAGGCCGGCGATGCCCATGTCCTCGTAGACGCGCACGGTGCGCGTCACGTTCTTGACGTCGCCGTAGCCGTCGTCGGCGTCGACGAGCATCGGCAGCGACGTCTGCGCGCGGATGTCGCGGACGCCCGCGGCCAGTTCGCCGAAGCTCGTGACGCCGACGTCGGGCAAGCCGTAGCGCGCGGCCGCGATCGCGAAGCCGCCGATGGCCATCGCCGAAAACCCGGCCTGCTCGATCAGCCGCGCGGACAGCGCGTCGTGCGCGCACGGCAGCACGAGCGGGTCCGGGCCATCGAGCAGGGAGCGGAAGCCCGCGGTCTTCATCGTGGCGCGCCGGCGACGCGCTCGGTGTCCGGGTAGACCCATGGCCGGCGGACGCGATCGGCCTCGCGGAACGCCTCGATCTCGGGGCGGAACGACAGCGCGTAATCGATCGCGCGCATCCCCTTGCGCAGCAGCTCGCGATCGACCTTCGCGACGCGGAACGACCACGCGTGGCCGGCGTCGTCGGAGACCCGGCAGGCGTCGAGGTCGACGGTGAGCGGTCGTGCGGCCGACGCGAGCGACCGCACGAGCGCGGCATGCGACTCGTCGTCGAGCACGACCGGCAGGACGCCGTTCTTCAGGCAGTTCGCATGGAAGATGCCGCTGAAGCTCGGTGCGATCACCGCGCGGAAACCGTAGTCGCGGACCGCCCAGGCCGCCGCCTCGCGCGAGCTGCCGCAGCCGAAGTTGCGTCCGGTGACGAGGATCGAGGCGCCGCGATTCTCGTGCCGGTTCAGCACGAAGGCCGGATCGTCGACGCGCCCGTCGAGGTAGCGCCATTCGGCGAACAGTCCGTCGCCGAAGCCGGTCGTCGTCGTCTTCATCAGCTCGCGACCGGGGATGATCTGGTCGGTATCGACGTTGTCCCGCAGCAGCAGCGCCGCGCGGCCGGTATGCGTCTCGAACGGCTCCATCACGCCGGCCCTTCCCGCGACGTCCGCGGATCGGCGAGCGCGCCGGCAACGGCGGACGCCGCGACCGTCGCGGGACTCGCGAGATGCGACCGCACGCGATGGCCTTGCCGGTCCTCGAAGTTGCGGTTCGTGCTGCTGACGATCCGCGATCCCGGCGCGAAGCTCTCGCCGCCGGCGCTCATGCACAGCGAGCAGCCCGGCTCGCGCCATTCGAAGCCCGCCGCCTTGAAGACCGCGTCGATGCCTTCGGCCTCGGCGTCGCGCTTGACCGTCGCGCGAGCCCGGCGTGCAGACGGCGCGGACACCGCTCGCGACGCGGCGCCCGCGCAGCACGTCCGCGGCTTCGCGCAGGTCGTCGAGCCGGCTGTTCGTGCACGAGCCGATGAACGCGCCGGAGATCGGCAAGCCCGCGAGCGGCTGCCCCGGCGCGAGTCCCATGTAGTCGAGCGCGCGATCGAAGTCCGCGCGTGCCACGGCGTCGGTGCGGCGCGCGGCGAGCGGCACGCGGTCGCCGATCGCCGCCGCGTGCTCCGGGCTCGTGCCCCACGTGACGAACGGCTGCAGGTCGCTGCAGTCGAGGCGCACCTCCGCGTCGAACACGGCGTCGTCGTCGCTCGCGAGCGAGCGCCACGCGGCGACGGCGTCGTCCCACGCCTGCCCGGCGGGTGCGAACGGTCGACCGTGCAGATAGTCGAGCGTCACGTCGTCGCAGGGCACGAATCCCATGCGCGCCGACATCTCCGTGGCCATGTTGCACAGGGTCGCCCGCGAGCCGACCGTCATCGCGCGGACGACGTCGCCGGTGAACTCGACCGCATGGCCCGACGCGCCGCCGGCGCCGATCGTCGCGATCAGCTTCAGCACAACGTCCTTCGCGGTCGTGCCCTCGGGCAGCCGGCCGTCGAGCGACACGCGCATCGTCCGCGGCCGCTGCATCATCAGCGTCTGCGTCGCGAGCACCTGCTCGCCGTCGGTCGAGCCGATCCCCCACGCGAGCGCGCCGACGGCGCCGACCGTGGTCGTGTGGCTGTCGCCGCAGACGAACGTCGTGCCCGGCAATGCGATGCCCTGTTCCGCCGCGATGACGTGGGCGATGCCCTGCCGCGGGTCGTCGACGCCGAAGAACGCGATGCGGTGGCGGGCGACGCCGTCGACGAGACCGCGGATGAAGCCGTCGCCGCCGGGCGTGCACGACGACAGGCCGCGCCCGGGACGCGTGTCGACGACGTGGTCGACGGTGGCGAACGTCAAGCGGCGGTCGAACACGGTCCGGCCGGCGGCGTCGAGGCCCTGGAACGACATCGCGCCCGACAGTTCGTGGAGGAAATGGCGATCGATGTACAGCAGGTCGACGCCGTCGCCGAGCGACGCGACGACGTGATCGCGCCACACCTTCTCGGCGAACGTCAGGCGGGGCGGTCGGCTCGCGTCGGTCATGATCGAGCGCGGATTGTAGGACAATCCTGTCGACAAAAGCAACGCCACGTGCGTGCGGTTCGGTAATATCGGCGCCGTGGACAAGCAACGGCAGACGCGTGGCACGCCGAACGCGCGGGGCTCGCCCGACGCGGGGGACGACTCGTCGCCGCCGTCGCCGACCGTGCCGGCCACGGATCGCGTCGTCGACCACATCCGCAGCCGCATCCGCAACGGGGTGCTCGCGCCGGGGCAGCGGCTGATCGAGGCCGACATCACGGCCGAACTCGAGGTGAGCCGCGGCCCGGTCCGCGAAGCGTTCCGGCGGCTCGCGGCCGAAGGACTGCTCGTCGAGGAACGTCATCGCGGCACCCGCGTGCGGCAGGTCACGCTCGACGAGCTGAAGGCGATCTATCGCGTGCGCGAGATGCTCGAGGGCCTCGCGGCGCGGATGGCTGCCGAGCGCGTCGCCGCCGGCGCGAGCACGCGGACGCTGGAGCGCATCGCGGCGCAGCTCGACCGCGCGCTCGGCCGCGGCGACATGCCCGCCTACTTCGAGCTGAACTCCGCCTTCCATCACGAGGTCGTCGAGCTCGGCCGCATGCCGCTGCTGGCGACGCTGCTCGAGCAGCTCAACATCCACGTCTTCCGCCTGCAGTTCTGGCACCTGTTGCAGGTCCGTCACGCGAAGCACTCGAACCGCGAGCACCGCGAGATCGCGCAGGCGATCGTCGACGGCGACGGCGAACGGGCCGAACGCCTGATGCGCACGCACGTGCGCGCGTCCGGCGAAAGCATCTTCAACGCGCCGCCGTCGATGCTTCCCCGCTGAGCGCCGCGACCGCCGGCAGCCGTCGCTCGGTCCGCGCGGGGCGTCGTGCGGTCGGTAGAATGACGGCCTCGGACCGGCCGCCGGACCGGCCGTCGGCGACGGGCCGCCGCGTCGACGTCGCCCGTGCCGGTCGACCTCGCGGAAGACCCAGACCATGACCCCCATCCGGCAGGACGACCTGATCGACTCCGTCGCAGGCGCGCTGCAGTTCATCAGCTACTACCACCCCGTCGACTTCATCCGGCACCTGTCGCGCGCGTACGAACGCGAACGCAACCCGGCCGCGAAGGACGCGATCGCGCAGATCCTGACGAACAGCCGGATGTGCGCCGAAGGCAAGCGGCCGCTGTGCCAGGACACCGGCATCGTCAACGTCTTCCTGAAGGTCGGCATGGACGTGCGCTGGGACGGCTTCACCGGCAGCGTCGCCGACGCCGTCAACGAAGGCGTGCGGCGCGGCTACGCCGATCCCGACAACCCGCTGCGCGCGTCGATCGTCGCCGACCCGCAGTTCGACCGGAAGAACACCGGCGACAACACGCCGGCCGTCGTCAGCATCGAGCTCGTGCCGGGCGACACCGTCGAGGTGACGGTCGCCGCGAAGGGCGGCGGGTCGGAGAACAAGTCGAAGCTCGCGATGCTCAACCCGTCGGACTCGCTCGTCGACTGGGTGCTGAACACCGTGCCGACGATGGGCGCCGGCTGGTGTCCGCCCGGCATGCTCGGCATCGGCATCGGCGGCACCGCCGAGAAGGCGATGGCGATGGCGAAGGAGTCGCTGATGGGCGACCTCGACATGCACGAGCTGCTCGCGAAGAAGGAGAGCGGGCAGCCGCTGACGAAGACCGAGGCGCTGCGCGTCGAGCTCTTCGAGAAGGTCAACGCGCTCGGCATCGGCGCGCAGGGCCTCGGCGGCCTGACGACGGTGCTCGACATCAAGATCGCGATGCATCCGACGCACGCGGCGTCGAAGCCGGTCGCGATGATCCCGAACTGCGCCGCGACGCGCCACGCGCACTTCGTGCTCGACGGCTCGGGGCCGGCCTATCTCGACCCGCCGTCGCTGTCGGAATGGCCCGACGTGCACTGGGCGCCCGACACGAAGGCGTCGAAGCGCGTCGACCTGAACACGCTGACGCCGGACGAGGTCGCGAGCTGGAAGCCGGGCGACACGCTGCTGCTGAACGGGAAGATGCTGACCGGCCGCGACGCCGCGCACAAGCGCATCGCCGACCTGCTCGCGGCCGGCGAACCGCTGCCGGTCGACTTCACGAACCGCGTCATCTACTACGTCGGACCGGTCGACCCGGTCGGCGGCGAGGTCGTCGGCCCCGCGGGGCCGACGACGTCGACCCGGATGGACAAGTTCACCGAGACGATGCTCGGCCGGACCGGCCTCATCGCGATGGTCGGCAAGGCCGAGCGCGGGCCGGCCGCGATCGAGTCGATCCGCAAGCACCGCAGCGCGTACCTGATGGCCGTCGGCGGCGCGGCGTACCTCGTCTCGAAGGCGATCCGCGAGGCGAAGGTCGTCGCCTTCGCCGACCTCGGCATGGAAGCGATCTACGAGTTCGACGTCGTCGACATGCCGGTCACGGTCGCGGTGGACGCGAACGGCACCTCGGTGCACGAGACCGGGCCGAAGCAGTGGCGCTCGACGATCGCGATCGAGCGGATCGACATGGCGGTCGCGTGACGACCGCGGCGCCTGTGCGGCGCTCGCCGGAAAGGGACGAACGATGGACCTGACCGTCTGGATGCTCGTCAAGTGGCTGATCGTGATCGGCGTCGCGGCGAGCATGCTGCACGTCCACCTGCGCGGGCGCGTGCGGCACGGCGTGCTGCGCCAGATCTCCGACCACTCGAACTTCCTCGCGCCGATGAACAGCTTCATGCTGCTGTTCAGCCGCGTGCCGCGCACGCCGTACCTGTCGCCGTCGCTGTTCCCCGACCTGCAGCCGCTCGCCGACCACTGGCAGACGATCCGCGACGAGGCGCTCGCGATGTCGGCGTCGGGCGACATCAAGGCGTCGGCGCAGCTCGACGACGTCGGCTTCAACTCGTTCTTCAAGACCGGCTGGAAGCGCTTCTATCTGAAGTGGTACGACGAGGCGCATCCGTCGGCCGCGGTGCTGTGCCCGAAGACGACCGCGCTGCTGCGGCAGATTCCGTCGGTCAAGGCCGCGATGTTCGCGGCGCTGCCGCCCGGCAGCCGGCTCGTGCGCCATCGCGATCCGTACGCCGGCTCGATCCGCTACCACCTCGGTCTCGTCACGCCGGCCGATCCCGCGTGCTACATCGACGTCGACGGCCAGCGCTACTTCTGGAAGGACGGCGAGGCGGTGCTGTTCGACGAGACGTTCATCCACTACGCCGAGAACAAGACCGACTGCAACCGCATCATCCTGTTCTGCGACATCGAGCGGCCGATGCGCTTCCGCTGGGCGCAGGCCGTCAACCACTTCTTCGCGAAGCATCTCGTCGCGGCCGCGGCGGCGCCGAACACGGCCGGCGACAAGACCGGCGGCCTGAACCGCGTGTTCGTGCACGTGATGAAGGTGCGCGTCTTCTTCAAGCGGCTGAAGTCGTGGAACCGGCGCGTGTACTACGGCGGCAAGTGGGTGCTGTTCGTCGGCATCGCGGTGGCCGTGGGGTTCTGGCTGAAGCCCTGACGCGGTTCGGCCGTCGCACGATGCGTCGTCGCGCGGCCGCCACCGGGCGCCGGCACGACGACCACGCCGTCGCGGCCTGACGACCGACACGTCGCTGCAGGCGACGGCGCTGCCGCGGGCTCGTCGCCGTCCCGGTGACAGCGACCTCGCCGCCGTCTCGGTGCCGCGCCCGACCACGACCGGACGACGCGTCGCGACGACGCGTCGTCCGTCTCCGATCGACTCTCCGACAAGGACCGCCATGAAGCCCCACGTCACCTGCCTGATGATGTCGTCCGTCGACGGCGGCCTCCACCCGAGCCGCTGGACGACGAGCCCCGACGGCGACCCCAAACGCTGGTCGGCGCTCTACGAGGCGTACCAGGACACGCTCGACGCCGACGGCTGGCTGGTCGGGCGCACGACGATGGCCGAGATGTCGAAGGCGACGGCGCACCCGGTCGCGAGCGGCGCGGCGCCCGAGCGCCCGGTGCATCGGGCCGCGACGTCGGCTGCGCGGTTCGCGATCGCCGTCGACACGTCGGGCGTGCTGCACTTCGACGGGCCGACCGTGCAGGGCAACCACGTCGTCGTCGCGCTCGGCGCGAACGTGACCGACGACCACCTGCGCGAGCTCGCGGCCGACGGCGTGTCGTACGTCGTGTCCGACGACGCGCGGGTCGACCTGCCGGCCCTGCTGGAGACGCTCGCGAGCGCGTTCGGGATCCGGCGGCTGCTGCTCGAAGGCGGGGCGGCGATCAACGGCTCGTTCTTCGCGGCCGGCCTGGTCGACGAGCTGCAGGTGATCGTCGGGCCGGGACTGGACGCGCGCGCGGGCGCGCAGCGGATCGTCGAGAACGGGGAGGACGGCCTGGCGGGTCGCGTGACGCTGACGTTCGTCGGGTGCGAGCGGATGGAGGCGGGGTGCGTGCGGCTGTGTTACGCGGTGGCCGGGACGGCGCGGGACGGGGGCGGCGGGGCGGGGTCGTAGGGCTGGTTCGGCTCGGATGACTGCTTCCGACCCGACGCGGTCGCGCTCTTGAGGATTCAACGCAGAACTTCGCAGCAAACGCGGCGACGATTATGGCTTCCAATGAATCGTACAGTGATCGTGGCAGCGCCGAGAGGACAGCGTCGATGGAGATGGAAACGCGTGTATGCGTATTCTTAGATTTGATGGGCTTCAAGAATCGAATGGCGCAGCTCGCGGACGACAATTTCCGAGAGGAAAATCCCGGCGCGGTGCGGACCGTAGCTGAAGTTCTCAACGCGCTTCAATCGTTCGGCATCGGAGGCAGAAGGGGAGCCGTAAATTGCGATGGCCGTGCGACTCAGTTCTCTGATTCCCTTGTCGTATCGTTCGTGCCCGCCGAACAATCAGGCCAAGCGGATGGAGTACCGCAACATTGGCTCGCTTTTGAGCTCCAACACTTACTAATGCAGATCGTCCGGCTGGGATTCCTCTGCCGCGGCGGAGTGGCTATCGGTCCGTTGTATCACGTCGCCAACCAAGTATTTGGCCAAGCTCTAGTCGACGCTTATTGGCTTGAGAAGCAAGCCATTTATCCGCATCTTTTGGTTTCTGAGAAGGCTAAGCGCGCTATCGTTTACCGAGTTACTGGAGAAACGGCCGATGCGGCGAATCGGCTATTTACTGTCGGTAGCGCTGGGTTGATCTCGATGGACTATATCGGGTTCGGTAGGGTGCCCTTCTTTCTAAGAAATACTCCTGATGAGCAGATGTACTCTTATTACAAGGCGCTTCGACAGCGTTTGTTGGAGATGCGCGAATCTAACTCCATAAGCGTAAAGAGCAAGTATGAATGGGCGGAACTAAGATATAGCGAGGCGCTTGCGAAACTCACGGGCAACTTCGGAATGGCCGAAGGCAATGTAAGTCAACAGATTTTTGCAAAAAAAATGTTTGAACTAAAAATATGATGGCACCGGCTTCCTACGGATCAGATCGGATTGTCATCATTTTCTCCCAGATGTTGAGAACCCTTCCCCGAACCTCGTAGCGATCGCTGGGTCTGGGCCGATAGCGACCCCGCGCCCGCAGACCGATCTTTGGCCGTCCGCTAAAGCCCCACCGCTCCCGCCTCCCAAGCCTCCTGCATCGCCGTCGCCGTCCGGCGCTGCCCGTCGCTCGCCAGCTTGTGCAGCACCCGTCCCGCGTCCGGACGCGCCGGCAAGTCCGCGCGAAACGCCGCGAATGCGCTCGCCATGCCGACCGCGTCGCGTCGCCACACGTCGAGCAGGAACGCGTCCGGGTGCTGCTGGCGGATGCCGAGGGCGGCGAGCCGCTTCGGCGCGAAGTCCTTCGTGTTCTTCGTGATCAGGCCGACCGTGGCGCCCGGCGCCGAGTCGCGCGCCGCCACCGCGCACGCCGCGACGTGCAGGTCCTTCGCGTCGCGCACGCCGGGCCAGGCGCGGCGGAACGCGCGCTGCACGTCGCGCACCGCGACGTCGGCGTCCGGTGCCGCGCGGGTCATGCAGTCGGTCGTCGCCGCGGCCGCCGCGCGCGTCAGGCGGCCGGTCTTCACCAGCGCGCGGGTCGCTTCGACGATCAGCAGCGCGCTCCAGCGGACGCGGACGATGCCGAACTGGTCGAGGTAGAGCAGCAGCGCCCGGGTCGTGCCGCCGTAGAGCACGTCGGCGTCGACGACGACGAGCGGGACGGCGGCCGACGGCGCATCGGCGACCGGCGCCCGGTCGATCGCGGACACGTCGACCTGCGCACCGACCGACGCGTCGCCCATCACATCGACGGGCGCGTCGCCCATCACATCGAGGGACGCACCGACCGACGCATCCCCCGGCGGCGCGACCGGATTCGCCGCGGCCTCGTTCAGTAGAACACTTCCTCGCCGATCAGCGCGGCGAGACGCCGCAGGGCCTCGCGGCGCGCGGCGCGTTCTTCGTTCGGGACGGTGGACGCCGGCTCCCCGGCATCGTCCGCGGCGACCGATCGCATCGGCCGCGTCGCTCGCGTCGCGACCGGCGCGTCGTCCGGCGCCACGGCGACCTACTTGACGTCGAGCAGCTCGACGTCGAACACCAGCGTCGCGTTCGGCGGGATCACGCCGCCGGCGCCGCGCGCGCCGTAGCCGAGGTCCGGCGGGATCACCAGCGTGCGCTGGCCGCCGACCTTCATGCCGGCGACGCCCTGGTCCCAGCCCTTGATGACATGACCCGCGCCGAGCGGGAAGTCGAACGGATCGCCGCGGTCGCGCGAGCTGTCGAACTTCTGGCCCTTGTGGTCCGGCTTCGCCGCGTCGTACAGCCAGCCGGTGTAGTGCACCACCACCGTCTTGCCGGGAACGGCTTCGGCGCCGGTGCCTTGCTTCACGTCGGTCATCTTCAGTCCTTGAGTCGAGGAGGCGGCGGTCGCGTCCGGCGCCGCTCCGGCGTCGCGTCGCTCGATGCCGACGACGAGCACCAGCAGGACGAGCGCCGCGGCGCCGACGAGCAACACGGGGGACGCCTTGCGGCGGGTGGGTTCGGTCATCGCGCCATCCAGTCGGTCCGCGCGCCTGGCTCGGCGCGGGCGAGCATTCTAGCCGCAGCGCGCGCCTTGCCGCACCTGCGTCCGGCGCGTCACGCGTCCGCGTGGCGCGCACCGCGTAGCGCCTGCGTCGGCCGCGTCACGCGTCCGCGTCGCGCGTCCGCGCCGCGATCAGGTCGACGTACGCCCGCGAGACGAGCTGCGACGGCGCGATCGCGAGGCGCGCCATCAACGCCTCGGCGATCGCGCGCCCGTCGTCGACCGACTGCTCCGGCGTCAGGACGACCTCGAACTCGACGAAGTGGCCGAGCCCGTCGACGTCGTCGAGGTGGATGCGCGTCTGCCCGACGAAGAACAGCGTGCGCGTCTTGCGGACGCGGCCGACGACGCCGTACGCGAGCGTCAGCACGCCGCGCAGCGCGTCGGGCTCGGCCGTCGCGGTGATGACGTAGTCGGACAGCTTCGGCCCGTCGACGTCGGCGCGTCGATAGAAGATCAGCTGGCCCTCGCTCGCCGAGAACGTCCGCAGCTTCAGCCGGCCGGCGTCGCACGCGAAGAACGTGTCGTCCTGCGCGAAGATCGTCGGGCCGCGATCCGCGATCTCGAGGACGTCGTCGAGCAGCCGACTCGGGTCGGGAACGCGGGCCTTGATCTCGACGTTGCGCGGCATGCGAGAAAGAAAGTGAGGCGCAGCGTGTGCGCGGGACGCCGCCGCCGCGGTCGCACCGGCGGCGCGCCACCGATCCGACACGGTCGCGACCGACGTCGCGGCGTGCAGCCGACGACGACGGTCGCGGCCCGACGCCGCGATCGCGAAGAAAGAGCGAAGCGAACCGATAAGCCGGATTCTGTGTCGATGCGGCCGCCGGTGAAGGCATCCGCATCCAGGCAGTCATTCCTCTGGGCCCTGCCTCGCGACAGGGCTCGTGCCGTCTACCCGCACGCTCGCCGAGCCGGGTCGTCGCGTGCCTATTTGACGTTGCTCCGCGTAGAGATTGCCCGTTTCACCCCGGCCGGATCGCGTGCGGCGCGACGACGCCTCGCGGCGCCTTCGCGACGCCTGCCGGTCGCGAGACCGACAGTGCGATGCCCGACCGGACTCGTCTCTGTTGCTCTGATCCGCGCCTCACGGCGGGCAGGTGTTACCTGCTACGCTGCTCGATGGAGTCCGGACTTTCCTCCCCCCGCGAACGGGGAGCGACCGCCTGGTTCACTTCGCCCGACCATTCTAAGGCAGGCGCGCGACGACGCGCCGTCGCCGATCGACGATGCCCATGAACGACGCCTCGCCATCGACCACGCGCGATCTTGCGAGCCCTTCGGCGCCGACCGCCGCCCGCACCGGCGCGCGCATCCTCGTCGACCAGCTGCTCGTGCACGGCGTCGAGCGCATCTTCTGCGTGCCCGGCGAGAGCTACCTCGCGGTGCTCGACGCGCTCTACGACGTGCAGGACCGCATCCGCCTCGTCGTCAACCGGCACGAGTCGGGCAGCACGTTCATGGCGGCCGCCGACGGCCGGCTGACCGGCCGTCCCGGCGTCGCGTTCGTCACGCGCGGCCCCGGCGCCTGCAACGCCGCGATCGGCGTCCACGCGGCGTTCCAGGACTCGACGCCGCTGATCCTGTTCATCGGGCAGGTCGGCAACGACTTCGTCGAGCGCGAGGCGTTCCAGGAGGTCGACTACCGGCGCATGTTCGGCCCGATGACGAAGTGGGTCGCGCAGATCGATCGTGCCGATCGCGTGCCCGAGTACGTCGCGCGCGCGTTCGCGACCGCGACGAGCGGCCGGCAGGGCCCGGTCGTGCTCGCGCTGCCCGAAGACATGCTCGTCGCCGAGGCCGTCGTGCCGGACGCGCGCCGCTACCGCCCGGTCCAGGCGTCGCCCGGCGCGGCCGACCTGCAGCGGCTGCGCGAGCTGCTCGCGGCCGCGGCACGACCGATCGTGATCGCCGGCGGGTCGGGCTGGACCGCGGCGGCTGTCGCCGACCTCCAGGCGTTCGCGGAGCGGCAGGGCGTGCCGGTGGCCTGCGCGTTCCGCTTCCAGGACACGTTCGACAACCGCCATCCGCATTACGTCGGCGACGCCGGCATCGGCATCAACCCGGCGCTGGCGAAGTCGATCCGCGAGTCGGACCTCGTGATCGCGTTCGGCGTGCGGCTCGGCGAGGCCACGACGTCGGGCTACACGCTGCTCGACGCGCCGGTGCCGGCGCAGCCGCTCGTGCACATCCATCCCGACCCCGACGAGCTCGGCCGCGTCTATCAGGCCACGCTGCCGATCGCGGCCGGCGTCGCCGCGACGGCCGCCGCGCTCGCGTCGCTCCCGTCGGCACGCGAGTCGGCGGCTTCGGCTGACGACGACGCGACGGCCGCGCGCGCGCGCGTCGTCGCGGCCGCGCGCGCGGCGTACGAGCGCTGGCAGGACGAGCCCGCGGTGTTCCGCGACCGGCCGCAGTCGCTGAACCTGTGGCGCGTCGTCCGCGAGCTCGAGGCGCAGCTGCCGGAGGACTTCCTGCTCGCGAACGGCGCCGGCAACTTCGCCACGTGGGCGCATCGCTTCCACCGCTATCCGCGCCTCGGCACGCAGCTCGGGTCGAGCTCCGGGTCGATGGGCTACGGCGTGCCGGCCGGCATCGCGGCGGCGCTGATCGACCCGTCGCGGCCGGTCGTCGTGCTCGCCGGCGACGGCGACTTCCAGATGACCGGCCAGGAGCTCGCGACGGCCTCGCAGGAAGGCGCCGCGCTGCTGTTCGTGATCGTCGACAACGGGATGTACGGCACGATCCGCATGCATCAGCAGCGCGACTACCCGGGCCGCGTCTCGGGCACGCGGATCGCGAACCCCGACTTCGCGAAGCTGGCCGAGAGCCACGGCGCGCTCGGCCTGCACGTCGAGACGACCGACGCGTTCGCGCCGGCGCTCGCGCGCGCGTTGCGATGGATCGCCGACGAGCGTCGCTCCGCGCTGATCGCGCTGAAGGCCGATCCCCGCATCATCACGCCGTCGATGCTGCTGCCGCCGTGACCGCGTGATTCGTCCGCCGGTGCGCCGTGCGACCCGCGCTTCGACCCATGGCATTACCGCACACGTCGACGGTGCCGCGCGTCACGGACCGCCGGGTCCGTCTCCCGTACCTTGCGATCGAACGCATCGCGTTCACGCCGCGGACGGATCCGCATCGGGAGATCGCCATGAACACCATCCATCAGCGGCTGCTCAAGGGCTTCGTCGGCACCTGCGTCGTCGCCGCGCCGTTCTTCTTCGCGTCCGCGCAACCGGCCGCGGCGGCGCAGCCGGCCGCGTGCCGCGCGGCCGCGAGCTCGCTCGACGCACGGCTCGCCGCGAAGGCCGACGAGGGCACGACGTCGCTGCGCCGCTTCGTCGCGCGGACCACGACGATCTACGGCCTCGACCTGCAGGGAGCGCAGGCGCGCGCCGAGCGTGCGCGCCAGGCGCGTCGGGCCTGCGCCGTCGCGGAGGCGGCCTGAACGGACGACGCTCGCGGCTCGCGCCGCGGGCGTCGCCGACACGTCAGTCGACGGCTCGCCAGCCGAGCGTCGCGCCGGCGTCGAGCGGTACCAGTTCGTCGTCGCCGAACGGCACGTGGTCGGGCACCGTCCACGACGACCGTTCGAGCACCAGCCGGTCCCCGTTGCGTTCGAGGCCGTAGAAGTCCGGCCCGAAGAAGCTCGCGAACGACTCGAGCCGGTCGAGCCGCCCCGCGCGCTCGAACGCCTCGGCGTAGAGCTCCATCGCGTGCAGCGCCGTGAAGGCGCCGGCGCCGCAGCACGCGCTCTCCTTCGCGCGTCGCGGATGCGGCGCGCTGTCGGTGCCGAGGAAGAAGCACGGCAGTCCCGACGTCGCGGCGTCGACGAGCGCCCGTCGATGCGTCTCGCGCTTGAGCACCGGCAGGCAGTACCAGTGCGGCCGCAGCCCGCCGGCGAACAGCGCGTTGCGGCTGAACAGCAGGTGATGCGCCGTGATCGTCGCGGCGAGCGTCCCGTCGCCGCGGGCGTCGGTCACGTAGTCGGCCGCCTCCTTCGTCGTGACGTGCTCGAAGACGATGCGCAACGCGGGGAACGCGGCGCGCAGCGGGATCAGCTGTTCGTCGATGAAGACGCGCTCGCGGTCGAACAGGTCGACCGCCGGATCGGTGACCTCGCCGTGCACGAGCAGCGGCATGCCGCACGCCTGCATCGCGTCGAGCGTCGGCCAGCAGTGACGCAGGTTCGTGACGCCGGCCGCCGAGTTCGTCGTCGCGCCGGCCGGATAGAGCTTGATGCCGTGGACGAAGCCGGACTCCTTCGCGCGGCGCACCTCGTCGGGCGGCGTCTCGTCGGTGAGGTAGAGCGTCATCAGCGGCGTGAACGCCGCGCCGTCCGGCAACGCGGCGACGATGCGGTCGCGATAGGCGGCCGCGGCCGCGACCGTCGTCACCGGCGGCTTGAGGTTCGGCATCACGATCGCCCGCGCGAAGCGACGCGCCGTGTACGGCAGCACGGCCCGCATCGCCGCGCCGTCGCGCAGATGCAGGTGCCAGTCGTCGGGGCGGACGATGTCGAGGCTGTCCATCGCGTCGGCTAGATCAGCAGCACGACCCGGAAGTCGTTGACGTTCGTCCGCGTCGGCCCGGTGACGACGAGGTCGCCGGTCGCGTCGAAGAAGCCCCACGCGTCGTGGACGTCGAGCTTCTGTCGCGCGCTCACGCCGTTCGCGGCCGCGCGCGCGAGCGTGTCCGGCGCGACGATCGCGCCGGCGTTGTCCTCCGACCCGTCGATGCCGTCGGTGTCGCACGCGATCGCGTACGTCTGCTCGAGGCCGTCGAGCTCGATCGCGAGCGACAGCAGGAACTCGGTGCAGCGGCCGCCGCGCGCCTTCGCCGGATGCTTCTCGCGCGGATCCACCGGCGGCAGCGTGACCTCGCATTCGCCGCCGGAGATCAGCGCGACCGGCACGTTCCACGGCTGTCGATGCTCGCGGACTTCGCGCGCGAACGACGCGAACACCTTCGCGACCTCGCGCGCCTCGCCGGTGATGCGATCGCCGAGCACGACCGCGGTGATGCCCTGCGAGCGGAAGTAGCCGGCAGCGGCGTCGAGGCTGCCGCGTGCCGTCGCGACGACATGGTTGACGACCCGCGCGAAGACCGGGTCGCCGGGCTTCGGCGTCTCGGGGATCGCGCCGTCGCAGCCGCGCTCGAGATGATTGCGCAGCGCGTACGGCAGGTCCATCCGGTAGCGCTGCACGATGTCGAGCGCGTCGCGATAGGTGCTCGGGTCCGGCGTGCACGGCCCGGACGCGATCGCGGCCGGGTCGTCGCCGGTCACGTCCGAGACGATCAGCGCGACGACGCGCGCGCCGCGCTTCGCGCGCCGTCTCGGCGAGCCGGCCGCCCGATACGGCCGAGCAGTGCTTGCGCACGACGTTCATCGCCGTGATCGGCGCGCCGGACGCGAGCAGCGCGCGATTGAGCGCCTTCAGGTTGTCCATCGTCAGGCCGGGCGCCGGCGCCGACAGCAGGCTCGACCCGCCGCCGGAGACGAGCGCGAGCAGCAGGTCGTCGGGCCCGAGCGAGGCGGCGAGCGCGAGCATCCGCTCGGCCGCGCGTTCGCCGGCCTCGTCGGGCACCGGGTGTCCCGCCTCGACGACCTCGATGCGATCGGTCGGCAGGCCGTGCGCGTAGCGCGTGACGACGAGCCCGGTGATCGGCACGTCGGGCCACGCGAGCTCGACCGCGCGCGCCATGCTCGCCGCCGCCTTGCCGGCGCCGACGACGACGACGCGTCCCGCGGGCTTCTCGGGCAGATGCGCCGCGACGAACGGCACGCGGCCGAGCGGATCGGCGGCCGCGAGCGCGGCGTCGAAGCTCTGCGCGGACGAGGGTGCGGCCGTCGAATGGCGTCATGACAAGGGCTCGGTTGGGCAGCGGATTATGCCGCCGCATCGGCCGGCACGACGGCCCGTTTCCGACGACGATCTCGCGCGAATCGTCCGCGCGGCATCGACCCGCCGGTCGCCGACGCGAAACTGCTTATGATCTGCGACGCGGGCGCGCGTCGCGGCCGCGGACCTTCGTTTCTCGCGACCGCCCGAAAGGCATCCCATGGCGCTCCTGATCGTCGGCCTCGTCGTCTTCCTCGGCGTCCATTCGGTATCGATCGTCGCGCCGCACTGGCGCACGCGTCAGCTCGCGTTGCGCGGCGAGGGCACGTGGAAGGGCCTCTACTCGCTGATCTCGATCGTCGGCTTCGTCGTGCTGGTCGTCGGCTACGGCGAGGCGCGCCGGACCGGCATCGTCCTCTACCAGCCGCCGACCGCTCTGCGACACGTCGCGCTGCTGCTGATGCTTCCGGTGTTCCCGCTGCTGTTCGCGGCGTACTTCCCGGGCCGCATCAAAGCCGCGACGAAGCACCCGATGCTGGTCGCGATCAAGCTGTGGGCGTTCGCGCACCTGCTCGCGAACGGCTCGCTCGCCGACGTGCTGCTCTTCGGTGCGTTCCTCGCGTGGGCGGTCGCCGATCGCATCGCCGTCAAGCGCCGCGGCGCTGCGGACGCGCACGCGGTGCCGGGCGCGCCGCCGAAGGCGTTCAACGACGTCGTCGCGATCGTGCTCGGGCTCGTCGTCTACGTCGCGTTCGTCGGCGGCCTGCATCGCTGGCTGATCGGCGTGTCGCCGCTCGGCTGAAGCAGGACGACGACGCGGCGTGCGGCCCGTGCGACGACGTCGGGGAGAGACCTCCATGGATCACGAACGAACGATGCGGCGCCGGGTGCTCGGCGCGCTGCTGCTCGCGGCCTGCGCCGTCGCGTCGCCGATTGCCGGTGCCGCGTATCCGGACCACGCGATCACCATCGTCGTGCCGTTCCCCGCGGCCGGCACGACCGACATCCTCGCGCGCGTCGTCGCGGCGCAGCTCGAGCAGCGGCTGCACCAGTCGGTCGTCGTCGAGAACCGCCCCGGCGCCGGCGGCAACATCGGCACGGCGCGCGTCGCGAAGGCCGCGCCCGACGGCTACACGCTCGTGATGGGCACCGTCGGCACGCACGCGATCAACATGTCGCTGTACAAGGACCCCGGCTACGACAACGTCAAGCGACTTCGCGCCGATCACGCGCGTGGCGAACGTGCCGAACGTGCTGGTGGTGCCGGCGAGCGCGCCGTACCAGCGACGTGCCGTCGCTGATCGCGTACGCGAAGGCGCATCCCGGCGAGCTGAAGTTCGCGTCGTCCGGCAACGGCACGTCGATCCACCTGGCCGGCGAGCTCTTCAAGTCGATGACCGGCGTCGACATGCGGCACGTGCCGTTCCGCGGCAGCGCGCCGGCGGTCGCGGCGCTGCTCGGCGACCACGTCAACCTGATGTTCGACAACCTGCCGTCGTCGATGTCGATGATCCGCGCCGGCAAGCTGCGCGCGCTCGCGGTCACGTCGGCGACGCGCTCGCCCGCGCTGCCCGACGTCCCGACGATCGCCGAGTCCGGGCTGCCGGGCTACGAGGCGACGTCGTGGTTCGGACTGCTCGCACCGGCCGGCACGCCGCCGGCGATCGTGCAGCAGCTGAACGCGGAGATCCGCGCGGTCCTCGCGCTGCCGTCGGTGAAGGCGCAGCTCGACGAGCAAGGCGCCGTCGCGCACCCCGAGACGCCGGAGCAGTTCGGCCAGTTCATCCGCGACGAGACGGCGAAGTGGTCGAAGACGGTGAAGGAGTCGGGCGCGACGGTGGATTGAGGCGCCCGGCGCGATCGCCGGCGCGCCGATCGGCGCCGCCGGCGCGCGCCGCCGTCAGTGGCTGAGGATCTTCGACAGGAAGACCTGCGCGCGCTCGCTGCGCGGCTGGCCGAAGAACTCGTCCTTCGTGCAGTCCTCGACGATCGCGCCCTTGTCCATGAAGACACGCGGTTCGCGACCTTGCGCGCGAAGCCCATCTCGTGCGTGACGACCATCATCGTCATGCCGTCCTTCGCGAGCGCGACCATGACGTCGAGCACCTCGTTGATCATCTCGGGGTCGAGCGCCGACGTCGGCTCGTCGAACAGCATCGCGATCGGGTCCATCGACAGCGCCCGCGCGATCGCGACGCGCTGCTGCTGACCGCCGGACAGCTGGCCCGGATACTTGTCCTTCTGCGCGATCAGGCCGACGCGGTCGAGCAGGCCCAGTCCCTTCTTCTTCGCGTCGTCCGGCTTGCGCGCCGAGCACCTTGATCTGGCCGATCGTCAGGTTGTCGGTGATCGACAGGTGCGGGAACAGCTCGAAGTTCTGGAACACCATGCCGATCCGCGAGCGCAGCTTCGACAGGTTCGTCTTCTTGTCGCCGACCGACGCGCCGTCGACGGTGATCGTCGCCCTTCTGGAACGGCTCGAGCCCGTTGACCGTCTTGATCAGCGTCGACTTGCCGGACCCGGACGGTCCGCAGACGACGACGACCTCGCCCTTGTCGACCTTCGTCGTGCAGTCGGTCAGCACCTGGAACGTGCCGTACCACTTGCTGACGTTGTTGATCTCGATCATCGCCATGCGGATTCCCTCGCGAATGCGGACGGGGCGGGCTCGCGGCCGGCCCGATGGTTCATCGGACGATCGCGACGCGTCTTCTGCAGGTACTTGACCGCGTACGACAGGGTCACGCAGAGCACGAAGTAGACGACGGCGACGAAGGTGTACATCTCGACGGTGCGCCCGTCGCGCTGGGCGATCTTGCTGGCCGCGCCGACGAAGTCGGTGATCGCCGAGCACATAGACGAGCGAGACGTCCTGGAACAGCACGATCGTCTGCGTCAGCAGCACCGGGATCATGTTGCGGAACGCCTGCGGCAGCACGATCTGGCTCATCGTCTGCCAGTAGTTCATGCCGAGCGCGTAGGCGGACCAGACCTGCCCGCGCGCGACCGACTGGATGCCGGCGCGCATGATCTCGCAGTAATACGCGGCCTCGAACAGGATGAACGTGATCAGCGACGAGGCGAATGCGCCGACCTGCACCGGCGTCGACGCGCCGATCGCCCACGCGCCGATGTACGGCACCAGGAAATAGAACCAGAAGATCACGAGCACCAGCGGGATCGACCGGATCAGGTTGACGTAGCTGCCCGCGGTGAAGTTCAGCACGCGCCGCTTCGACAGGCGCGCCATCGCGAGCAGGGTGCCGAAGACGATCCCGCCGAGCATCGACGAGGAACGTCAGCTGCAGCGTGAACGACATCCCCGTGAAGAACAGGTAGCGCCACGAGCGCTGGATCACGTCCCAATCGAAATCACCCATGGCGACGCGCTCCGGGGAGGTGCCTCGACGGTGGCCCGCGCCGGTCCCGCTGCCTCATCTCAGTGCCCCCCGCCGGCGCCCATCGCGATCAGGCCGGGGACGCGGACGCGATGCTCGATGAAGCGCATCAGGTTGACGACGATCACGTTCACGACGATGTAGATCAGGGTCGCCGCGGAGAACGCCTCGAAGACGTGGAACGAGAACTCCTGCATCGAACGGGCGCGCGCCGTCAGTTCGAGCACGCCGATCGTCAGCGCCACCGCGCTGTTCTTGATGATGTTGAGGAACTCGGACGTCAGCGGCGGAATGATGATGCGGAACGCCTGCGGCAGGATGACGTGGCGGTACGTCTGCGCCAGCGTCAGGCCGAGCGCCGTGCCGGCCATGCCCTGCCCGCGCGGCAACGATCCGATGCCGGCCCGCAGCTGCTCGGCCACGCGCGCCGACGTGAAGAAGCCGAGGCAGATCACGGCCGTGATGAAGGGCGCGTTCGGCTGCTGCTTGAGCCAGGTGCCGAGGGCGCGCGGCACGACTTCCGGCATCACGAAATACCAGAGGAACATCTGCACGAGCAGCGGAATGTTGCGGAACAGCTCGACGTAGCCGTTGCCGAGCCGAACCCAGAATCGAGACGGCATCGTGCGGATCGTCCCGACGATCGCGCCGAGCACGAGCGCGATCAGCCACGCGGAGAGTGCCGTCGCGAGCGTCCAGCCGAGTCCCGCCAGCAACGTGTCGAGGTAGGTTCCCTGGCCGTCGGGTGACAGCTGAAGGAAGATGCTCCACTGCCAGTTGTAGTGCATCGCTGGCCTTTCCGGATCGGCGTGGCGGCGCGGCCGTCAGCGCGACGCCGCGGACATCGTCCCGCCGGCGACGCAACAAAAACGGGGGCGAGCCCCCGTCCGGCTTGCGCCGCGTCGCGTGGCTCGACGGATCACTTGTAGACGGCCGGGTCGCCCGAGTGCGTCGGGTTCGCGATGACCTTCTTGAGGGCGTCGCTCATCGGCACGTTGAGGTTGATGTTCTTCGGCGGGATCGGCGACAGGAACCACTTCGTGTAGATCTTGTTGATCTCGCCGCTCTTGAACACCGCCTCGATCGCGCCGTCCGCGAGCTTCTGGAACTGCGGATCGTCCTTGCGGATGATGATGCCGTACGGCTCGACCGACAACGCCTGCGCGCTGATGACGTATTGCGACGGATTCTTCGAATTCGCGACGAGGCTGTACAGCAGGATGTCGTCCATCGCGAACGCCGCCGCGCGATCGGTCTCGACCATCTGGAACGCGTTCGAGTGATCGTTCGCCGGAACGATGTTGATGCCGAGGTTCTTCTCGCCGTTGAGCTGCACGACCTGCTTCAGGTTCGACGTGCCGGACGTCGAGACGAGCGTCTTGCCCTTCAGGTCTTCGAGCGTGTTGATGTTCGACGACTTCTTCGACACGAGCCGGTTCGCGGTGACGAACGTCGTGTCGACGAACGACACGAGCTGCTGACGTTCCATGTTGTTGGTCGCCGAGCCGCAGACCATGTCGACCGTGCCGTTCGCGATCAGCGGGATGCGCGTCGACGACGTGACCGGCTGCATCGCGACCTTGAGGTCCGGCATCTTCAGGTCGGCCTTCACGGCGTCGATGATCTTGTTGCAGAGGTCGAGCGAGTAGCCGATCGGCTTCTGGTTGTCGTCGAGGTACGAGAACGGGATCGACGATTCGCGATAGCCGACCGTGATCGTGCCGCTATCCTTGACCTTCTTGAGCGTGCCTTCGAGCTGCTGCGCCTGAGCGCCGGCGGCGACGAAGCCCAGGCTCGCGACGAACAGCGCGATGCGTGGAAAGTTCATGGGTACTCCTGATGTTGAGGCCCGTCGGATCGACCGGCGGCAGTGTAGCGAAAACGCCTGTGCGTTCCTGTGCGGGTTTGTACGCAGGAAGCAGGCCAGGTCCATGTCACACGATCCGCGACCAGTTACGGACGCGGCAGCCGATTTGACCGGGTCGGAAGGCCTCGATCACGCAGCCGGTTCGTCGGTCGATCCAGGGTCAGCGCTCTCGCCCGAGGCCAGCAGTTCGATCAACGTCTGCGCACGCGCGACGTCTTCCGGCGAAGCGCCGGGGAGGTTGAGCGCGGTTCGGACGTCGAGCAGCGCGCCGTTGGCGTCGCCCTTCAGACCTTTCGCAACGCCGCGGTTGATGAGCGCCTTGGCGACCTGAACGGGTGGCGCGCCGGGGAGGTCGATGGCGGCGGTGTAATCGAGCAGCGCGCCCTCGACATCGCCCTTCTGACCTTTCGCGACGCCGCGGTTGACGAGCGCCTTGGCGACCAGATCGGGTGGCGCGCCGGAGAGGTCGATCGCGGCGGTGTAATCGAGCAGCTGGCCATCGACGTCGCCCTTCTGACCTTTCGCGACGCCGCGGTTGTAGAGCGCCCAGGCGACCTGATCGGGCGGCGCGCCGGAGAGGTCGATGGCGGCGGTGTAATCGAGCAGCTCGCCCTCGACGTTGCCCTTCTGACCTTTCGTGACGCCGCGGTTGATGAGCGCCTTGGCGACCTGGTCGGGCGGCGCGCCGGAGAGGTCGATGGCGGCGGTGTAATCGAGCAGCTCGCCCTCGACGTCGCCCTTCTGACCTTTCGCGACGCCGCGATTGTAGAGCGCCTTGGCGACCTGATCGGGTGGCGCGGCGGGGAGGTCGATGGCGGCGCCGTAATCGAGCAGTTCGCCCTCAACGTCGCCTCTTTTGACCTCTTACGACGCCGCGGTTGTTGAGAGCGGCGGCGACCATGGGCACCGCAAATGGTTCGGACACCGCGTCCTGCACCAGCGCATCCAGTTCGGCGTCGTCTGCGTCGTCCGGATACCCGAACCCGCATCGCGCCGCCAACACGAGCCCTCGTGCACGGGCGCCCAGGTCGAGCTCGGCGGCGACTACGGAGCAGCCGGCCAATGTTTCGTAGAGCATGCCGGCTCCCCTCGTCGATGCCGGTCACGCGCGCAGCCAGGCGTTCGATCGTCATCCGCGCCTCGCGCGCGAACAACGCCGGCCGGCTGTCGATGAACCAGCGCCGCGCCGCCGCATGACGGGTGTCGTGACCGAACGTCGCGGACGCCTCGTTGAGGAGCACGCCCTGGTCGATCAGGTCGACGCGGCAATCGTCGTAGTCCAAGTCGTCGAGCGACCTCAGCATCGTCCAGCGGGCGCCGTCCATCCGTGGCAAGAAGGCGAGTCGCGCGGCGAAGCGCAGGTGCTCGCGGTCGAGCGCGGGCAGCAGCTGCCTGAACTCGCTGTAGCGGTTGGCGTGGGCGTCATCGGCCTGACGCGCGAGATCGGCGGCCCCGCGCATCGTCGCGCGGCGATTCTCGTTCAGCCAGTCCGCGACGACGCCCGGATAACCGTCGATCCACTCGATCAACGCATCGTCGCTCGCGTCGCGAGTGGCCGGAACGTCGTACCGGAGCAGGTCGAACAGCCGTTGCCGTTCGCCGGCCTCGTCGAGGTCGATCGGCCCGAGGTCGATCCGCTGCGCGAGCGGCGTCGAATACGAACACAGCCTGCTGCCGGCGACGAAGGCGGCGTTCGGCGCGGCGGCCTCGTCGAGGCTCGGGTTGCGGATCGCGAGGAAGACGTGCATCGCCGGCCAGCGCTCCTGGTTGCGCAGGAACGCGTCGACGACCTTCGCGTCCGCGTCGATCGACGCGGAGTGCTCCCAGCCGTCGAAGATCAGCACGAGCCGCTTCCCGCTGAGCTCCGCGACCAGCCGCATCACCGCCAGCGCCTGCTCGTACTGGAGCGGCGACAGTTGCAGGCCGCCGGTCTTCAACTGCTGGTTCGCGTCGGCGAGCCCGTCGAAGATCCGCAGCACGCTGCCGGCCTGCGGCAGCAACAGGCCCTTCAGCGCATCGAACACGGCGCCGGTGGCCTGCCCGATGCGCGCGACCAGGTCGTCCTTGTGACGGTCCCACAGCGACAGCGCCTGATCGCGGAACGAGCTGTCGGGAAGCCACCGCGCGTACAGGTCCGATACCGCGCGCAGCGCGTGACTCTCGCCGCCCTTCGCCTCGTGATAACCGACGAGATGACCCTCCGCGAGCAGGCGCCGGCCGACCTCCTGCAGCGTCCAGCTCTTGCCCATGCGGGCCCGACCGGTGACCGCGGTGATGCCCTTCGTCCGCGCGCGCTCGACGAGACGTTGAATGTCCGGTTCGCGGCCGAACAGGCGCGCGCGGCGGTCGGGCAGTTCTTCCGGGATCACGTCGGACGCTTGCGCTCGGCGGTCGGCTCATCGGGATACGCGGACGAGCTTAACGCGCCCCGGCGACCGTCGTCACGCGATCATGGCGTCGTCGGAGGGCTCGCGTGGTCGGCTGCTCGGAAGCGGTCCGGTCGTACCGCTCAGTCGCTGAAGCTGTACGTGTGTCGCGTCGGACCGGCAGACACGCGCGTCTTCGGGCAGCTCTCCCACGACGCGTCGGCCCGCGCGTCGACGCAGTAGCGCGCGTCGTCGCCGACGTCCGTCAGCGTCGCGGACGCGCCGACATCGACCGTCGCGCGTCGCGGGCCGCCGCCGTCGCCGGAGACGACGAGCGTGCACGCGCCGGCGGACGCGGCGCGGCAGTCGAGCGCGAGCGTGCGTGCGTCGGGTCGATACGTGACAACGGCGTCGACGGTCGCGGCGAACGCGATCGGCGCGACGAGCAGCGCGGCCGCGCCGGCGAGGGGCCGAAGCGTGGAGAGGCCGACGAGGCGGCGGAGGATCGGCGGGCGAGGAGACATGGTCGTGGTCCGGGGCGGCGAATGGCCGCGAGCTTGCCACCGGCCGCGCGCATCGCCTCGGGCGAGCGACGCGTCGCGCGAACCGCGGCACCGGCCGTCACCGGCGTCGACGAACCGCGCTCAGGCCGTGTCGAGCTCGGCGCGGTCGGCGACGCCGACGAGCGCCGAGCGCACGGCGCGATCCTCGGCCGCGGCGCCGCGCTGGTCGCTCTGCTGCCGCGCCCACATCTTCGCGTAGACGCCGTCGGCCGCGATCAGCGCCCGGTGCGTGCCGCGCTCGACGATGCGGCCGGCCTCGAGCACGAGGATCTGGTCGGCGTCGACGATCGTCGACAGCCGGTGCGCGATGACGAGCGCCGTGTGGTTCGCCGCGATCGCCCGCAGCTCGGCCTGGATCGCGAGCTCGGCCTTCGAGTCGAGCGCCGACGTCGCCTCGTCGAAGATCAGGATCGCCGGATTCTTCAGCAGCGTCCGCGCGATCGCGACGCGCTGCTTCTCGCCGCCGGACAGCTTCAGCCCGCGCTCGCCGACCGTCGTGTCGTAGCCGTCGGGCAGGCTGCGCGACGAAGTCGTGGATGTACGCGGCCTTCGCCGCCGCCTCGATCTCGTCCTGCGATACCGCGTCGACGCCGCCGGCGCGGCCGTAGGCGATGTTGTAGCCGATCGTGTCGTTGAACAGCACGGTGTCCTGCGGGACGATGCCGATCGCCGCGCGCAGCGACGACTGCGTGACGCGCGCGGATGTCCTGGCCGTCGATCGTGATCGCGCCGCCGGTCACGTCGTAGAAGCGGAACAGCAGCCGCGCGAGCGTCGACTTGCCGGAGCCCTGACGGCCCGACGACCGCGACGGTCTCGCCGGCGCCGATCTCGAAGTCGACGTCGAACAGGATCTGGCGCTTGTCGTCGTAGCGAAGTCGACGTGCTCGAAGCGCACGACCGGCGCGGCGTCGATGCCGGCGTCGAGCATCAGCGGCTGCGCGTCCGGCGCGTCGGCGACCTCGCGGTTCTGGTCGAGCAGCGCGAACATGCGGTCGACGTCGGCCACGCTCTGCTTGATCTCGCGGTAGATCACGCCGAGGAAGTTCAGCGGGACGTACAGCTGGATCATGAACGCGTTGACCAGCACCAGGTCGCCGAGCGTCATCTTGCGGTCGATCACGCCGACGCGTCGCGCGCCAGAGGATCAGCGTGACGGCGGTCGCGATGAGCAGCGACTGGCCCGACGTTGAGCATCGACAGCGACGTCTGCGACTTGACGGCGGCCTTCTCCTAGCTCTGCATGCTCTCGTCGTAGCGCCGCGTCTCGTACTCCTCGTTGCTGAAGTACTTGACGGTCTCGTAGTTGAGCAGCGAGTCGATCGCGCTTGGATGTTGGCCTTCGAATCGAGCTCGTTCATCGTGCGGCGGAAGTGCGTGCGCCAGTCGGTGACGGTGATCGTGAACGTGATGTACAGCGACCAGCGCGACGGCCGTGATGATCGTAGAACCAGATGTCGTAGTGCGTGACGAGGATAGCCCAGCACCAGCGACGAGCTCGACCAGCGTCGGCAGGATGTTGAACAGCGTGTACGCAGATCAGCGACGCGACGCCGCGCGTGCCGCGCTCGATGTCGCGCGTCATGCCGCCGGTCTGGCGTTCAGGTGGAAGCGCAGCGACAGCGCGTGCAGGTGGCGCGAACACCTTCAGCGCGACGTTGCGCACGGCGCGCTGCGTGACCTTCGCGAACACGAATTCGCGCAGCTCGGTGAACGCCGTCGTCGACAGCCGCAGCAGCGCCGTACGCGACCAGCAGCGGCGAGCGGCAGCACCAGCACCGCGCTGCGGCGCCGTCGGCTTGATCGACAGCGCGTCGACGATGCGCTTCAGCACGAGCGGCACGCCGACGTTGGCGAGCTTGGCGCCGACCAGGAAGACGAGCGCGAGCAGCACGCGCCACTTGAACGTCCACAGGTACGGCGCGAGCGTCCGCAGGACGTCGAGCGACGAGCGGGCGCCGGCCGGCGGCGGCGAGTCGGAGGTGGCGCGGGATCGATCACGCATCGTGGCCGGCATTGTCCTCCAACGGACGCGCGACCCGCTCGCGTCGGCCACGTCCGGTCGCCCCGGCGCACGCGACGGGTTACTGTTCCGTCTTCGCGACGCCACGCGTCGCGCCTGACCGACGACGCCATGACCGACCAGCCCGACCGGCTCACGCTGCCCTCGACGACCCCGACGTTGCGCGTCGTGCCGATGCCGTCCGACGCGAATCTCCACGGCGACGTGTTCGGCGGCTGGATCATGGCGCAGGTCGACATCGCCGGCTCGCTGCCGGCCGTCAAGCGCGCGAACGGCCGCGTCGCGACCGTCGCGGTCAACTCGTTCGTGTTCAAGAACCCGTGTCTACGTCGGCGACCTGCTGTCGTTCTACGCGGAGGTCGTGAAGGTCGGCACGACGTCGATCACCGTGCAGCGTCGAGGTCTTCGCCGAACGCAACCGGCTCGACGCCGAGGTCGTCAAGGTGACCGAGGCGACGCTGACCTACGTCGCGACCGACAACCAGCGCAAGCCGCGTCCGCTGCCGCCGTTGTAGCGGGACATCGCCCCCGTCTGGCCCGGCCGGCGCGGCCGCCGCGTGCGTTCGTCGACCGCACCCGCCTCGCGGGGTGCGGACGCTCCCGCGCGACGACGCGGCGACGGCGATCCATCGGCGCGATCATCATCGCCGCCGACTCCGTAGGCATTTCCCGAAATCTTCCCAGGACATCGCCTGATATCCCGATATACTTTTCCCCCCGCCGAAGCCTATGGACGTCGGAGTCGCGTCGCCTCGCCGCCGGATGTGAGACCGGGCGTTCCTCGCCGAAGCGGGGCGTGCGGCGCTTCACGGAAGCCCCATGCAATGCCCGACCTGCAGGTCCTCGAACCGTGATGGCAGCCGCGTCTGCGAGGCGTGCGGCGTCGCCCTGTCGGTCGACTGCTTCCATTGCGGCGTCGTCAACTCGCCGGGCGGCCGGTTCTGCAGCGGCTGCGGCACGTCGCTCGGGCCGGTCGAGAAGCGGAGCGGCGCGGCCGATCTAGGCCGCGATGCGGCGGCGGAACGCCGCCAGCTGACCATCATGTTCTGCGACCTCGTCGGCTACACGACGCTGTCGACGCAGTTCGATCCGGAGGACCTCCGCGACCTGATCCGGCGCTACAAGACGCTCGTGTCCGCCGAGATCCGTCGTTACGACGGCTCGGTGGCGAGCTTCATCGGCGACGGCATCATGGCGTACTTCGGCTACCCCCGGGCGCACGAGGACGACGCCGAACGGGCGGTGCTCGCCGGCCTCGACATCGTCGATGCGGTCCGCCAGGTCCCCACGTCGCGTGGCGACGCCGCGGCCGCCTGCCTGTCCGTCCGCGTCGGCATCGCGACCGGCGAGGTCGTCGTCGGCGATCTCGTCGGCGACGGCGTGTCGGAGCGGTGGGCGGTGATCGGCGAGACGCCGAACCTCGCCGCGCGCCTGCAGACCATCGCCGAGCCGAACTCGGTCGCGATCAGCGCGCGCACGCACCGGCTCGCCGGCAGCGCGTTCGAATACGTCGACCTCGGGCTGCGCGAGCTGAAGGGTCTCCCGACCCCGATGAAGGTCTGGGGCGTCACGGGCAAGAAGACCGCGAGCCGGTTCGACTCGATGCACGGCCGGACGCTCACGCCGATGGTCGGCCGCGAACCCGAGCTGTCGGTGCTCGATCGCTGCTGGGAGCTCGCCTGCGCGGGCCGGGGCCGCACCGTCGTGATCCGCGGCGACGGGGGAATCGGCAAGTCGCGCATGACGCAGATCTTCTGGGAGCGTCTCGCCGGGCGGCCGGGCCAGCGACTGCAGTTCCAGTGCTCGTCGTATCACGCGAACAGCGCGTTGCGGCCGGTCATCGCGCACATCGAGCAGGCGGCCCGCTTCTCGCCGTCCGACAGCGACGACGACAAGTGCAGGCGCATCGAGCGCCTGTTCGGCTTCGACGAGATCGAACGCGAGACCGGCGTGCCGCTGATCGCATCGATGCTGTCGGTGCCGTACGAGGGCCTGTATCCCAAGCTCGCGATGGAGCCCGGCCGCCAGCGCGAGCGCACGCTCGCGCTGCTGATGGACCGCATCCATCGACTCGCGAGCCGCACGCCGCTGCTCTGCGTCGTCGAGGACGCGCACTGGATCGATCCGTCGACGCTCGAGGTGCTGCACAAGATGGTCGGCATCGCGGACCGGCACGCCATCCTGATGCTGGTCACCTGTCGACCGGAGTTCGCGGCGCCGTGGGCGTCGGGTCCCACCGTCACCGACGTGCGACTCGAGCGCTTCACCGAACGCGAGGTCGAGCGGATCGTGACCGGCGTGACCGCCGGCAAGAGCCTGCCGCCGGAGGTCATGACGCAGATCGTCGCGAAGGCGGACGGCGTGCCGCTGTTCGCGGAAGAGCTCACGAAGACCGTGCTGGATTCGGACCTCTTCTCGGGGACCGGGCAGCAGTCGGCGTTGCTGCGGACGCTGCGCGAGCTCGCGATCCCGCGGACGCTGCACGACCTGCTGATGGCGCGCCTCGACCGGCTGCCCCACGAGAAGATGGTCGCGCACGTCGCTTCGGTCATCGGCCGCAGCTTCGACTACGACCTGCTCGCGGCGGTCGCCGAGCTGCCCGACGACCGGCTGTCGCATGCGCTCGAACGCCTCCAGGAAGCCGAGCTGATCTACGAGCGGCCGTCGTCGTCGACGCGGACGTTCGAGTTCAAGCACGCGCTGATCCAGGACGCGGCGTACCAGTCGCAGCTCAAGAGCGGCCGGCGCCGGAACCACGAGAAGATCGCGCGCGTCCTCGAGACGCGCTTCCCGGGGATCGCGTCGACCCAGCCGGAAGTCGTCGCGCATCACTACGGCGAGGCGCAGTGCGTCGAGGCGGCGCTGCGCAACTGGCAGGCGGCCGGCGTCCGGGCGATCGAGCGGTCGGCGAACGTCGAGGCGCTGCGTCACTTCGACGAGGCGCTGCGGCTGCTGCCGCAGGTCGAGGACGCGCAGGCGCGCGCGACGCAGGAACTGCAGGTCCAGCTCGCGCGCGGCATCATGCTGACCGCCGTCGAGGGCTACGCGTCGCCGTCGGTCGAGCTCGCGTACGTGCGCGCGCTCGAGCTCTGCGAGACCGTCGGCACCGACCAGCAGAAGTTCGGCGCGTTGTTCGGCCTGTGGCTGTTCTCGATGGTCGGCGGACGGTTGCCGGCGGCGCTGCGTCGCGGCCAGGAACTGCTGGCGCACGCGGAGCACGCGAAGAACACGACGACGCTGATGCTCGGGCACCGCGCGCTCGGCACGACGCACCTGCTGATCGGCGATCTCGTCGCGGCCTGCGAGCACACGACGCTCGGATTCGGCCTGTACGACCGCCAGGAGCACGGCAAGCTGGCGTTCCGCTTCGGTCACGATCCCGGCGTCGCGCTCGGCGTCTATCGCGGCTGGACGCTGTGCCTGCTCGGCTTCGGCGACGACGGCCTCGCCGCGTCGCAGGCGGCGCTCGCGCTCGCGCGCGACCTCAAGCATCCGGTCAGCGTCGCGTTCGCGCTGTGCTATCTCGGCATCGTCGAGATCCATCGCGGCGACTACGCCGCCGCTCGCGATCACGCCGACGAGGCGGCCGCGCTCGGCGCCGACCACCGGATGGCGCTCTGGGGCGCGCTGGCCTGGATCATCCGCGGATGGGCGCTGCTCGGGCTCGGCGACGTCGCCGACGGCATCGCGCTGCTGCGCGACGGCGTTGCCGCCTGGCTGCGCACCGGGGCCGGCGCGGGCATCACGTTCTATCACACGGCCGAAGCCTGGGGCCTGCTGCAACTCGGCCGCCCCGACGAGGCGCTCGCGATCATCGATGAAGGCGCGATGATCGCCGAGCGCAACGGCGAGTTCTTCTATCGCGCGGAGCTCGTCCGGCTGCGCGGCGAGGCGATCGCGTCCGTCCCGTCGCCGGGCGCGGCGGACCGGGGGGAGGCGTTGTTGCGCGAGTCGCTCGCGATCGCCCGCGAGCAGCGCGCGCGCGCGTTCGAGCTGCGGACGGCGATCGCGCTCGGACGCCTGCTGGCCGCGCAGGGGCGGCGAGCCGAAGCGCTCGAACTCGTCGAGCCGGTTCACGGCTGGTTCACGCAGGGCCTCGGCACCGTCGACCTCGTCGCGGCACGCGGGCTGATCGCCGACCTGCGCGCGACGGTCGACGCCGACGAGGCGGCGCGAGGCGTCGCGCCGGCGCGCGGTCCGGCCGCGCGGCGTCCGCGCGTGTCGCCGCGCGCGGCGCCGATGCGCCGGGTCGACCGTTGACGAGCCGCGCCGACCGCGGGCCGGGGTCGCCCCGTCGCCCGGACCGATCGTCCCGACGCGAGGCGGCCGCACGCGCCGCCGCCGGGTGCAGGTGCACGGATCCATCGTAACGAGAGGACTGGACAGCCATGCCGAGCAGCGTCGAGCCGTTATTCCTGAGCAGCAGTCCCGACAAGATCGTGTTTTCGTGGGCCGGCTTCGCCGGCAACCTGGCGTTCGTCGGCTGGGGCGCGTACTGGCTCGTCGCCGACTACGACGCCGCGCGGGTGGCGTGGTACCACCTCGTGCCCGCGATCGTCGCCGGCCTGTTCCTGCTCGACTGGTTCTCGGGACTCGTGCACTGGACGTACGACACGTGGTTCGACGAACACATCCCCGGCTTCCAGCGGTCGGTGTCGATCGCGCGCGAGCACCACGTCCTGCCGTACCACATCGTCGGCTACGCGTTCCGGGACCACGTCAGCTACAGCTCGTGGCCGGCGTTCGCGTTCGTGGCGCCGATCGGCCTGCTGCTGTCCGTCTGCGCCGCGCCGACGCCGGCCGTCTACGTGGGCGTGCTGCTGACCACGGGGATCTGCTTCGGGATGCTGTTCGGATCGCATTGCCACCTGCTCGGCCATCGACCGGCGCGGTCGCGCGTGATCCGGTTCCTGCAGCGCAGCCACCTGCTCGTGTCGCCGGCGTACCACCGGCTTCATCACGACGGAGGCCACGACACCCGCTACGCGGTCGTCAACGGCTGGTCGAACGTCGTCTGCGACCGCATCGGCTTCTGGCGCGGCCTCGAGCGCGTGATCCAGGCGCTGACGTCCGCCGAGCCGCGGCGCAGCGATCGCGAGTGGATGGCGCGCTACGCGCGACGCCGGGGAGCGGTCGGCGAGGCCGCGTCAGGGCGCGTCTGACGGAGCCTCGGCCGGCGCGGCGATCCCGAAGACGCGTGCCGCGTTGCCGCCCAGGAACAGCGCCCGCGTTTCGGCGTCGAGGCCGAGCGCGTCGAGTCCCTCCAGCGCCTTCCTCGGCGCGATCATCGGCCAGTTCGTCCCGAACAGCACCTTCGTGCGGCCGTGTCCCGCCAGGTACGCGACGAGGTTCGGCGGATAGCGACGGACCGTGTACGCCGACGTGTCGATGTGCACGTTCGGGTGCTTCGTGCAGACCGCGATCATCTCCTCGGTCCACGGATAGCCGATGTGACCGCCGACGATGACGAGCTCCGGGAAGTCGATCGCGACCTGGTCGATGTAGGGGATCGGGCGGCCGAACTCCGACGGCATCAGCGGGCCGGTGTGCCCGACCTGCGTGCAGAACGGGATGCCGAGCGCGCAGCACTCGGCATAGACCGGGTAGAAGCGTGCATGCGTCGGCGGCAATTCCCAGAGCCACGGCAGCACGCGGATCGCCTTGAAGCCGAGCTGCCCGACGCAGCGGCGGATCTCGCGCACCGCGTCCATCGGCCGCGAGAGGTCGACCGAGCCGACGCCGACGAGCCGGCCCGGCGCCTCGGCCACGAAGCCCGCGACCTCGTCGTTCGAGACCATCGCACCGCGCGGGCCGACCCACGCGCTGATGAGGCTGACGTCGACGCCGCCGTCGGCCATCGCGTCGAGCGTGTCGGACACCGGCATCCGGCGCGCCCGCTCGAGGCTGTCGGTCGGGTCGGTGCGCGACCACCGGCGCAGCGAGTCGAAGACCGGATCGCTGCCGAGGCGCGGCGTGGGATGCTGCGCCCACGCGTCGATGATCATGCGAAGCGCCCGAAGTCGGGCTTGCGCTTCTCGAGGAACGCCGAGAACGCCTCGCGCGCCTCCGGCGACGACAGCATCTCGCGAAAGGCCTGTCCTTCCTTCTTCATCCGCGCCGCGACGTCGTCGGCCTGGTCGCCCTTCATCAGCCACTTCGTCGTGCGCACCGACGGACGCCGGCAGCGCCGCGAGCTTCGCCGCCTGCGCCAGCGCGTGATCGAGCGACCGCGTCGTCGTCGAGCACCTCGTTGACGAATCCCATCGCGCACGCCTCGTCGGCGCCGAACGGCTCGCCGAGCAGCAGCTTCTCGGCGGCGCGATGATGGCCGACCATCTGCGGCAGCAGCAGGCTCGACGCGGCCTCGGGGCAGATGCCGAGCTGCACGAACGGCAGCGCGAAGCGCGCGCCGCGGCCCGCGTAGACGAGGTCGCAATGCAGCAGCAGCGTCGTGCCGATGCCGATCGCGGCGCCGCGCACCGCGGCGACGACCGGCTTCTCGGCCGTGCGAATGCCGTGCAGGAAACGGAACACCGGGCTGTCGTCGTCCGACGGCGGCGAACGCAGGAAGTCCTCGAGGTCGTTGCCGGCCGTGAAGATCGCCGGCTGGCCCACGACGACGATCACGCGGACCGCCGCGTCGTCCTGCGCCTCGCGGAACGCGTCGGCGAGCTGCGCGTACATCGCGGCCGTGATGGCGTTCTTCTTCGCCGGCCGGTTGAACGCGATGGTCTGGATGCCGTCGGCGACGCGGGTGTCGATGTCCATGAGGTCCGGAGTGCGCCGCGCGCCGCGTGTCGCGGCGGTGGCGTGCGTCGAGGCGTCGTCCGCGTCAGCCGCGGCGCGCCGCCCAATAGGTCGCGCCGTCGACGCCGTAGCGCTCGGCGTGCGGCATGTCGCGGTCGAGCGTGAACGTGTCGCCGGGCTGCAGGTGTCGCGTGTCGCCCGCGATCGTCAGCCACATCTCGCCGGCCACGACCAGCGCCTCGACGGCGAACGGATGCGAGTGCTCCTCGGCATCGACGTTCGGACCCCAGCTGCGCGTGACGACTTCGTCGAAGCCGCGCTGGCGGGCGCGCGCCTGGAATTCGTCGAACGTCATCGTCTGCATGGTCGCCCTCGTCGTCCCGGCCGGCGGTCGCGGGGCGCGACGCACCGGTCCGCAAGACTCGCCAATCTGCACGATTCGACGGCCGTCCGCAAACGCGTCGCTACAGCGCCTTCGGCAGCCGCGCCTGCCAGCGCTCGAGCGGCACGCGTGCGCCGTTGCAGACGAACGCGATCGCGTGATACCAGCCGACCAGCATCAGCAGCTCGATGCGTTGCGCCTCGTCGTAATGAGAGGACAGCACGGCCCACAGCGCGTCGTCGACGGTCGCGCGGTCGTGCAGCTGGTCGACGAGCGCGATGAGGGCGCCGTCCTTCTCGGACCACGCGTCGGGGTCGGGCGGATGGCTGACGGTGTGCCGCACCTCGGCGTCGGTCAGCCCCGCGGCCCGCGCGAACGCGCCGACGTGCACGCCCCACGCGTACTCGGCGCCGCAGCGCGCGCAGGTCCGGTCGATGACGATCTCGCGATCGCGGACCGGCAACGTCGAGCCGAGGCCGAGGAAGTGACCGCCGGTCGCCGCCATCCGCGCCGCGAGCGCCGCGTTCTTCGCCAGCACGCGAGCCAGCGCGAGCGGCTCGGGCGCGTCCGGCGGCGTCATCGTCGCGAGCAGCGCCGCGACGTCCGCGTCGTACGGTGGTTCGAGCGGCGCGACGCGCGGCGGCGTCATGCCGGCTCGTGGCCCGTCGACAGCGCATCGTCGAACGACGACGCGTCGGACGCGGCGCGTCGACGCGCGTCGGCCGACCGCGCTCGATCGAGCGCATCGTGCGCGAGCGCGGCGACGTCGGCGAGCAGCGCGGCCTCGTCGTCGGTCCAGGCGCGCGGCGTCGCCGTCCGCGCGACGAGGACCAGCGTCGATCCGCCATCGGGCGACGACCGCGACGCGAGCAGCGCGCCGACGCCCGATGCCCGCAGCGCGTCGCGCGGGCCCGACGCGCCGAGCTCCTCGACGTCGTGGATGCGCACGTCGAGGCCGCGTTCGACGCGACCGACGATCCACCGGCGCACGATCGTGCCCGGCTCGTCGAACGCGCCGCGCGTCGCGTCCGCGGTCGCCGGCTCGACGACATCGATCCGGTCGACGCCGAGAGAGTCCGCGAGCGGCGACGCGATCCGATCGGCAATCGCGGCCAGCGCATCGAGTCCGTCGTCGGCATCGTGGGCCCGCGCCTCCAGCGAGGACCGCAGGTCGCGCCGCAGCGTGTCGCGTGCCTCGGCCGCGTCGAGGCGCGTCGTGGCACTCCGTCGGGCCGTGATGTCGCGGGCCTCGCCGATCCATGCGGTGACCTCGCCGGCGTCGTCGTGGACGGGGAACGCGCGCGAGCGCTGCCAGCCGCTGCTGCCGTCGGGCCGCCGAACGCGATGCTCGAGGTCGAAGACGTCGCCGTCCGCGATCGCGCGCCCGATGGCCGCGTCGACGACGCGCCGGTCCTCGGGATGGAGCGCCCCGACCAGGCCGCGCGCCGTCGCCGGCGTCCCGGGATCGGGATCGGCATCGGCCGATCCGAGCTCGCGCGTGTCCGCCCAATCGGCGCTCATGCGATAGAGCGCCTGCCACGACGCGGCGACGAGGCCGCGCACGTCGCGACGGCTCTCGGCCAGCAGCCGCTGCGTGCGCTTGAGCGTCGTGATGTCGACGAACGTGACGATCGCGCCCGCTTCGGCGGGTCGCTGGCCGTCGGCCTGTCGCGGCCGGACGCGGCGCAGGTAGCAGCGATCCGACGCGGTCTCGACCTCGTCGTCCGACGACTCGCCGTGCACGATCGCGCGGTCGAGCGCCGTCCTCAGCGCGGCGTCCACGTGACGCGGCGCGAGATCGGTGATCGCCCGTCCGATGTCGCCGTCGCGCAGACGGACGAGGTCGCCCGGGCCGGCCGTGAACCACCGCAGCCGCAAGGCCTCGTCGACGCAGAACGTCATCGCGTCGTTCGACGACGTGCCGGAGCGGCTCGCGAACGCCTCGCGGTGATCGCGGACCCGCCCGTCGATCTCGGCGAGCCGCGCGTTCGCGAGCGACAGCCGCGCGTTGACCGATTCCAGCTCGCGATGCAGCGCCTCGATCTCCTCGCGGACGGCCGCGGCGTCCTCGCCGAACCAGACCCGCGTCGGGGCCGGCGCTGCGACGGGACGCAACTGCGGTGCCGTCGTCCGGCGGCCGGCCGGCGCGTCGTCGGTCCTGCGGTAGAGCCGCGCCGCGCGCGAGATGGTCTCGAACCCGACGACGCCGCGTGCGTCGATCCGCGGGGCCGGCGACTCGCCCGCGCCGAGGAACAGGACGCCGCCCGGCACGAGCGCCTCGCGCAGCGTCGCGAGCACGCGGTCCTGCGCGTCGGCGTCGAGATAGATCAGCAGATTGCGGCAGGTGATCAGGTCGCAGTGCGGGATCGGCGGATCGGCGAGCAGGTCGTGCTGCGTGAAGACGAGCACGCGGCGCAGCGCGTGACTCGCCTCCCACGCGTCGGGCACGCCGGTCGCGCCGCCCTGCGGCGCGAAGAAGCGCTCGCGCCGCGCCGCGTCCATCCCGACCAGCGCCGGCGACGGATAGACGCCGCGACCGGCGAACGCCACGACGTCGGCGACGGCGTCGGTGCCGTAGACGCGGACGTCGCGCCGGCCCGGCGTCCCGGCGCCGGCCTCGACGAACGCCATCGCGACGCTGTACGCCTCTTCGCCGGACGCGCAGGCCGGCGTCCACACGCGGATCGGTCCGGCCGCTTCGCTCGAGACGAGCGGGGCGACGACGCGCTCGACGAGCTCGTCCCACACGGCAGGGTCGCGGAAGAACGACGTCACGTGGATCGGCAGGCCGTCGATCAGGACGTGCGCCTCGTGCGGATCGTCGGCGGCGAAGCGCAGGTAGGCGTCCATGCCGGACAGCCGCGCCTGCGCGATGCGCCGGCGGACGCGGACCGCGAGCGGCGCGAGCCGATAGCCGCGCAGGTCGACGCCGGTCCGCTCGACGATCAGCGTCGCGACGTCGGCGATCGTCGCGGGTCGCGCAGCGACGGCGTCGCGGCCGGCGCGCGGCGCACGGGCCCACGCGATCGTCGACAGCGCGCGCCCGATCAGCGCGGGCTCCAGCACGTCGTCGGCCGCGCCGGTCGCGATCGCGGCTCGCGGCATGCTGTCGTGCTGAGCGCTCTCCGGGTCCTGGACCAGGACGCGGCCGCCGGCCCGATGGACGCGGAGCGCGCCGGCGGCGCCGTCGGATCCGGCACCCGACAGCACGACGGCCGTCGCGAGCGGTCCGCACGCGGCGGCGAGGCTTTCGAGGAACGTGTCGATGGCATGGGCCGCGTGAGCCGCCGGGACGCTGCGCAGCGTCGTGCCGACGACCGTCAGCGCCGCGCCGGCCGCGATGACGTGCACGCGGCCGCGCGACAGCGGCATGCCGTCGGCGGCTTCGACGACCGGCAGCCGCGCCTCGCGGGCGAGGATGTCCGGCAGGTGGCTGCGGCCGGTGGCGGCGAGGTGCTGCACGACCACGACGGCGCCGTCGAACGACGCGTCGAGCGCGCGGAACAGCGCGACGAGCGCGTCGAGGCCGCCGGCGGACGCGCCGATGCCGACGACGTGCAGGGCGGGGGACGACAGCGGGATCATCCGTGCATCATCCGCCGATCGGTGCGTCGCGTGTGCTTCCGGCGGACGCCCGCATACGATGCTCGCCGACGCGAGGTTCGGCGAATCCTGCTGCGTCCGCGACGGTCGCTTCCCGATGCTACCCTTCGACGGCAGCGCTTCAATCCATCCATGAACGATCTGCAGGGCCACGCACCGCGAACCGTCAAATCGGACCTGGACTTTCCGGTCGTGGGCATCGGCGCGTCCGCCGGCGGCCTCGCCGCGCTGAAGCGGTTCTTCGACGGAGATGCCGCCGCAGCCCGGGCATGGCGTTCGTCGTCGTCCTGCACCTGTCGCCGACGCACGAGAGCAGCGTCGCGGAGATCCTGCAGACGCAGACCGCGCTGGCGGTCGAGCAGGTCGTCAAGCCGACGCGCGATCGAGCGCGATCACGTCTACGTCATCCCGCCGGTGATGGAGCTGCAGATGAGCGACGGCCACCTGCGGCTGTCGCAGCCGTCGCGTCGCAAGGGCCCGCACGTCGCGATCGACGTGTTCTTCCGCACGCTCGCCGAACGCGCATCGCGACCGCGCGTTCGCGATCGTGCTGTCCGGCCTCGGCAGCGACGGCGCCGTCGGCGTCGCGAGCATCAAGGAGCAGGGCGGCGTGTCCTTCGTGCAGAGCCCGGAGGACGCCGAATACGACAGCATGCCGCGGGCCGCGATCGGAACGGGTGCCGTCGACTTCGTGCTGCCGGTCGCGCAGATTCCCGCGCGGCTGGTGCAGCTCTGGGCCAACCTGCAGCACATCCGTCTGCCGAAGGCGAGCGACGAGGGCGGCGACGACGCGGACAACGCGATCGACGAGAGCACGCACGCGACGGAGATCACGTCGCCGTCCGAGCGGCAGGTCGCCGAACGCGCCGTGCGGCAGATCCTCGCGACGCTGCGGACCCGCACGCACCACGACTTCCGACACTACAAGCGCGCGACGGTGCTGCGCCGCATCGAGCGGCGCATGCAGGTCAACGGCGTGTCCGACCTGCCCGCGTACCAGCGGCTATCTCGCGAGCCACCCCGACGAGTCGAGCGCGCTGCTGCAGGACATGCTGATCAGCGTGACCAATTTCTTCCGCGACGCGGAGGCGTTCGACGCGCTCGCGAGCGCTCGTCATCCCGAAGCTGTTCGAGGCGCAGCCGGAGGGCGAGCCGATCCGCGTCTGGGTCGCCGGATGCGCGACCGGCGAGGAGGCCTACTCGATCGCGATGCTGCTGCGCGAGCACGCCGACCACGTGGCCGCGCGTCCCGGCGATCCAGGTCTTCGCGACCGACATCGACGAACGCGCGCATCGCCGATCGGGCGCGCGGGCTACTACCCGCAGGGCATCGTCGCCGACGTGTCGCCGACCCGCCTGCGGCGCTTCTTCGTCAAGGAAGGCGAGCAGTACCGCGTCGCGACGCCGATCCGCGAGACCGTGCTGTTCGCCGCGCACAACGTGCTGCGCGACCCGCCGTTCTCGCGGCTGACCTCGTCTCCTGCCGCAATCTGCTGATCTACCTGCAGCCCGAGGCGCAGCGCAGCGTGCTCGAGATCTTCCGCTTCGCGCTGCGCCGCGACGGCTACCTGTTCCTCGGCACGTCCGAATCGGCCGACGCCGACGAGTCCGGCTTTCGCGCCGATCGACAAGCGCGCGCGGCTGTATCGCGTCAACCCGCTCGCGCCGCCGGCGCGCGGCGTCGCGATCGTGCCGACCGGTGATCGACGAGCGCACGCCGACGATCGCGGCTGCGACGCCGGAACGCAAGGCGCCGTCGCATGCCGACTGGCATCGCCGCGCGCTCGAGCAGTTCGCGCCGCCGAGCCTGCTGATCGACTCGACAGCAGTTCATCCTGCACATGTCGCCCGGCGTCAGCCGGTTCCTCACGCACGGCAGCGGGCAGCCGTCGCTGAACCTGCTCGCGAACGCGTTGCCCGAGCTGCGCGTCGAGCTGCGCACGGCGCTGTTCCGCGCGCAGCAGACCGGCGAGATGGTCAGCGTGCGCAGTCATCGCGACCTGGCCGACGGCACGCGGCGGCGGGTGCGGATCTCGGTGCAGCCGTTCCGCGGTCCCGATGGCGACGGCGGCTACGCGCTCGTGACGTTCGACGAGGACGACGAGCCGCTGCCGTCGGCGCCGGCGTCGGATGCGCGATGCCCGCGAGGGCATGATGCGGGAGCTCGAGAACGAGATCCAGCAGCTCAAGACGCATCTGCAGGACACGATCGAGCGCTCCGACACGTCGACCGAGGAGCTGAAGGCCTCGAACGAGGAGCTGCAGGCGATCAACGAGGAACTGCGCTCGGCGACCGAGGAGCTCGAGACCAGCAAGGAGGAGCTCCAGTCGATCAACGAGGAGCTCGTCGACCGTCAACTACGAGCTCAAGGTCAAGGTCGAGGAGACGGCGCAGATCAACGACGACCTGCAGAACCTGATCGCGTCGACCGACATCGCGGTCGTGTTCGTCGACGAGGCGATGCGCATCAAGCGCTTCACGCCGCGCGCGACGGACCTGTTCATCCTGATCCCGACCGACATCGGCCGGTCGTTGATGGACATCCGCAACCGGCTCGAGACGCAGGCGCTGACGAGCGACGCCGAGGAGGCGTTCCGCACGCTGCGGCCGATCGAGCGCGAGCTCGCCGCCGACGACGGCCGCATCTACCTGTCGCGCGTGCTGCCGTACCGCACGACGGAGAACAAGATCGAAGGCGCCGTGATGACGTTCATCGACATCACGTCGCGCGTCGCCGCCGAGCCGGCGCGCGCTGGCGCACGAGGGGCAGCTGCGCGCGGCGACGGCGACGCACGAGTTCGCGATCATGACGATGGACGAGCGCGGCACGATCACGAGCTGGAACGCCGGCGCGGAGAAGGTGTTCGGCTTCGACGAGTCCGAGACGCATCGGCCAGGTTCTACGGGATGCTGTTCACGCCGGAGGACCGCGCAGCGGCACGTGCCCGAGCGAGGAGCTGGCGCGCGCGCGCGACACCGGCCGCGCCGACGACGATCGCTGGCACCTGCGCAAGGACGGCACGCGCGTGTTCTGCAGCGGCGTGACGACGCCGTACAAGGTCGTCGACGACGCGAGCGGCAAGGACGCGATCGGCTTCGCCAAGATCGCGCGCGACGTCACCGAGCATGAAGATGGCCGACGCGCGGCGCGAGCAGGCCTTCGACCAGGAGGCCGCCGAGCGCCGCGCCGCCGAGACCGCGGGCCGCGTCAAGGACGAGTTCCTCGCCGTGATGTCGCACGAGCTGAAGCACCCGCTGAACCTGATCCACGTCAACGCCGAGCTGCTGAGCCGCATGCCCGAGCTCGCCGCGTCGCAGCCGGTGCGGCGCGCCGCCGAGGCGATCCGCGGCGCGGTCGAGAGCCAGGCGCGGATCATCGACGACCTGCTCGACCTGTCGCGCGCGCGGACCGGCAAGATGGCGTTGACGCTGGTGCGCACGCCGATCGATCCGATCGTGCGGCGCATCGCCGACGTCGCGAAGGGCGACGCGCAGCAACGCGGCGTGGCGCTCGAGCTGCACATCGAGGGCGACGTCGACTTCACCGTCGCGTGCGACCCGGTGCGCGTCGAGCAGATCGTCTGGAACCTCGTCTCGAACGCGATCAAGTTCACGCGACCCGGCGATCGCATCGACATCCGGCTGTGCCGACGCGAGGCCTTCGCGCGGCTCGAGGTCGCCGACACCGGCGCAGGCGTCGCGAAGGCGTTCCTGCCGAACGTGTTCTCGATGTTCCAGCAGGAGCGCCGACGAGGCGCGGCGGCAGCGGCATGGGCATCGGCCTCGCGCTCGTCAGGGAGCTCGCGGAGTTGCACGGCGGCTGGGCCGAGGCGCACTCGGAAGGCGTCGGCAAGGGCTCGACGTTCGCCGTCGTGCTGCCGTTCGCGTCGACGGACGCGGCCCTCTCGAGCGCCGGCGCGGCGTCGAGCGGCAAGGTGCTGGTCGGGCATGAAGGTGCTCGCGGTCGACGACATGGCCGAAGTCGCTCGCGCCGTTCGGCGAGCTGCTGCGGCTCGAAGGGGCCCTGGTCACCGAGGCGGACAGCGGCGCAGGCGGCGCTGGAACGGCTCAAGGCCGAGCCGTTCGACCTGCTGATCTCCGACGTCGGCATGCCGGGCATGGACGGCTACGAGCTGATCGACGCGGTCCGCCGCCTGGACAAGCACGGCGACGTCCTCGCGATCGCATTGACCGGCTACGGCCGTGCCGGCGACGCGCAGCGTGCGCTGCAGGTCGGCTTCGACGCGCACCTCCCGAAGCCGACGTCGATCGCCGACCTGAAGGCGCTCGTCGCGAAGCTGCGACGGCGCTGAAGGCGACGCGCCCGGCGTCTAGAACAGCGCGTCGTCGAGGGCCATCAGCACGCCCGAGCCGGCGCGCGCGGTGCGCAGCGCGCTCGCCGTCTCCGGCAGCAGCTTCGCGAAGTAGAAGCGCGCCGTCGCGAGCTTCGCGCTGGTAGAACGGGTCGCCGCCGGACTGCTTCGCCAGCGCGACCTTCGCCATCCGCGCCCAGAAGTACGCGTAGATCAGGTGGCCGAGGACGCGCAGGTAGTCGACCGCCGCGGCGCCGACCTCGTCGGGGCTCTGCATCGCCTTCATGCCGAGCTCCATCGTCAGCTTCGAGACCTTGTCGCCGAGGTCGGCGAGCGGCTCGACGAACTCCTTCATCGCGGGGTCGCCCTGTTCGGCCGCGACGAACGCCGCGATCGATCTTCGCGAACTTCCGCATCCGCGCGCCGTTGTCCGACAGCACCTTGCGGCCGAGCAGGTCGAGCGCCTGGATCGTGTTCGTGCCCTCGTAGATCATGTTGATGCGCGCGTCGCGGACCATCTGCTCGATGCCCCACTCGGCGATGTAGCCGTGGCCGCCGAACACCTGCAGGCAGCCCGACGCGGCCGTGAAGCCGTTGTCGGTCATGAACGCCTTCACGATCGGCGTCATCAGCGCCATCATGTCGTCGGCGTCCTTCGCGACGGCCGGGTCCGGGTGATGCAGCAGGTCGCTCTGCAGCGCGACCCACGTCGCGAACGCGCGCCCGCCTTCGGCGTAGGCGCGCGCGGTCAGCAGCATGCGGCGCACGTCCGGATGCACGATGATCGGATCGGCCGGCCGGTCGGGCGCCTTCGGCCCCGACAGCGACCGGCCCTGCAGACGGTCCTTCGCGTAGGCGGCCGCGTTCTGGTACGCGATCTCGGTCAGGCCGAGGCCCTGCACGCCGACGCCGAGCCTGGCGCCGTTCATCATCACGAACATCGCGGCGAGTCCCTTGTTCGGCTCGCCGACCATCCAGCCGGTCGCGCCGTCGAGGTTCAGCTGGCAGGTCGCGTTGCCGTGGATGCCCATCTTGTGCTCGATGGCGCCGCAGAAGATCGGGTTGCGCTCGCCGACGGTCGCGTCGTCGCCGCTGCCGACCGGCAGGTACTTCGGCACGACGAACAGCGAGATGCCCTTCGAGCCGGGCGGGGCGTCGGGCAGCCGCGCGAGCACGAGGTGGACGATGTTGTCCGCCATGTCGTGTTCGCCGGCCGAGATGAAGATCTTGTTGCCGGTCAGTCGGATAGCTGCCGTCGGCCTGCGGCTCCGCGCGCGTGCGCAGCATCCCGAGGTCGGTGCCGCAATGCGACTCGGTCAGGCACATCGTGCCGAGCCATTCGCCGGACGCGATCTTCGGCAGGTACAGCGCCTTCTGCGCGTCGCTGCCGTGCGCGAGGATCGCCGTGTACGCGCCGTGCGCGAGCGACGGGTACATCGTCCACGCCTGGTTCACCGCGTACTTCATCTCCGAGAAGGCGATCTCGATCAGGTGCGGGAGTCCCTGGCCGCCGAATTCGGGAAGCGCGGACACCGCCGGCCAGCCGCCGTCGCAGTACTGCCGGTACGCGGCCTTGAAGCCCTTCGGCACGGTGACTTCGTGCGTCGCCGGATCGAAGTGGCAGCCCTCCTGGTCGCCGGACAGGTTCAGCGGCAGCAGCACCTCGGCGCAGAACTTCCCGCCTTCGGCGAGCACCTGGTCGATCGTCTCGGCGTCGAGGTCCGCGTGCTCGGGGATCTCGCGCAGCGACGTCGTGACGTCGAGCAGTTCGTGCATGACGAACTGCATGTCGCGCAGCGGCGGCTGGTAGATGGCGGGCATGCGAAGGCTCCTCGGGACGACGACGGACAGCGGGCGAAGGAAAAGGGGAAATGCGGGCGGCGGTCAGCCCGCCCGGCGCGCGGGTTCGCGACGGACGAGGCGCAGCGGCGGCGCGACCTTCGACGACTTCGCGCGGTAGCTGTCGATCAGCCGCACGTAGCCGCGCTCGATGCGCTCGACGGCGTGGCGATCGCCGAGGAAGCGGGCATCGTGATGCAGCGCGAGCACCATTGCGCGCATCTCGAACACGAGCTGCTCGCAGTCGGTGTCGGCCGCGAGGTGGCCCTCGGCGACGGCCTGTCGCGCCGCGCGCAGCAGCGCCTTCTGCCAGTCGGTCACCATCGACAGCAGCTCGTCGCGGATCGGGCCGGGGCGGTCGTCGTACTCGACCGCGCCGCTGATGTACATGCAGCCGCTCGCGATCTCGCGCGTCTGCCGCGTGACCCATCCCGCGTACATCGCCGACAGTCGCGGCAGGCCGCGCGGCTCCACGAGGCTCGGATGGAACACCTCGTCCTCGAAGCGCCGGTGGTACTCCTGGACGACCGCGATCTGCAGGTCCTCGCGCGAGCCGAAGTGCGCGAAGACGCCGCTCTTCGACATCCGCATGCGCTCGGCGATGAGGCCGATCGTCAGGCTCTCGAGGCCGCCGTGGCTCGCGAGCTCGAGCGCCGCATCGAGGATCGCGGCGCGGGTCTGTTCGCCTTTGCGCATGACGTGGGGAAGTGGATGTGGCGGATGCCGCCGAAGGACGTGCCGAGAAATTAGCACGATCGTTCTATTTTGTCCAAGCCTGTTCGCGTCGAGGCCGCGATCGCGCGCGATGGCAGAATCGGTCGCGCGAACCGCGGGCCGCCGCGGCCGCGCGGAATCCGATCGAGATGCCGACCCTCCGAGTCCTCCGAACCGCGCTGTGCGCCGTCGCGTTCGCGACCGTCGTGCCGATCGTCGCGCGCGCAGCCGACGCGCCGCCCGCGGCGACGGCGCCGGCCGATGCATCGACCGGCGGGGCCGCGCCGAAGCCAGCGTCGCGCGATCGACCGGCGAACGACGTCGCGACGAAGGCGACGTCCGGCGGGCGGTCAGCGAACGACGTCGGGACGACGCCATCGGCGCGGCCGCCGCCGACCGCGCCGGCCGCGGTCGACATCAGCGATCCCGTGATCCGCAAGGCGATCGTCGACAGCCGGGAGCCGGCCGACGACATTCCGGCCGCGGCGCCGTCGTCGTTCGGCCGCGAGCAGACCTCGGCTCAGCGCATCGATCGCCGCTTCGCCGACGCGGACCTGCCGTCGTGCCTCGGGCAGGACGCGACGCGCTTCGTGCCGCCGCGCGTCGGTCCGTTCGACTTCAGCGGACTGCTCGCGCTGCCGTTCTGGGCGGAAGCGATCGCGACAGGCCGCTGCCGGCATTAGCGACGTCGTCGCGTCGGTCGCAGCCTGCGGACGCGCGGGCACGTCGCCCCGGCCGCGCGGTCCGCGAGCCGCGGCTCGCGGCCTTCAGAAGCCGTCGTCGTCGCGAGGCGTGTCGACGAACGCCGCGAGCTCGCGGTAATCGCGCTTCGTCGGACGACCCTTGCGCGTGTGCGCCGGCTCGCGCTCGAGGCGGCGACGCGCCTCGGCCGCGGCGCGCGCCGCGAGACTGACCTCGGTCTCGGCGTAGCGCGCCTGCGCGAGCGGCGCGGCGACCCGCGCGTCGGCGATGACGCGCACGCGCACCTCGCGCTCGATCCCGCCGATGCGGATGGTGACCAGGTCGTCGAGTCGGACCGCCTTCGCCGGCTTGACGCGTTGCGCGTTGACGCGCACCTGGCCGACGTCGATGGCGTCGGCCGCGGCAGCACGGGTGCGATAGAAGCGGCACGCCCACAGCCACTTGTCGAGACGGACCGTCGACCCGCCGGCGTCGTCGACGGCCTCGCCGCGACGTTCGGTCGTGCCGCGCGTCAAGGGCGGGTCGTCGCCTCGCGGGCGCGTCGGACCGGATGCACCGCCCCGGGTGCGACGACGTAGACCCGGTCGTCCGGCTGCGCATCGACGATCCACGTGCCGGTGAACGCGCCGAAGGCCGGCAGCACGCCGACGCGCGAGCCCGCCTCGTGCCCGAACCAGAAGCACGGCAGCCGCACGCCGTCGCCGGCGCGTCCGCCGAGGCGGAAGCCCGGGTGCAGGTGGCCGGCGAGCACGTAGCCGCGTTCGCACGGCGTCGGGTGATGGCGCATCGAGAACGGCCCGACGACGTGCGACTCGTCGACGACGTCGATGCCGAGCGGCGCGGGCGGGTCGCCGGCCCGCGCGTCGTGGTTCCCGCGCACGAGCGTCATCTCGACGGCGGCGTGCCCGGATCGCCATTGCGCGATCGCCGCGACGGTGCCCTTCGCCTTCGACTCCTTCGCATGCAGGAAGTCGCCGAGGAAGACGACGCGCTCGACCGGCCAGCGGCCGAGCAGCGCGTCGAGCCGCGCGAGGTTGTCGGTCGTCGTGCCGTGCGGGACCGGGATGCCGTGCGCGCGGAACGCCGCGGCCTTGCCGAAGTGCGCGTCGGCGACGAGCAGCGTGCGGCCTTCGGCCCAGTAGGCGGCGCGCTCGGGCGCGAGGTGGAGCGTCTGGCCGGCGACGCGGGTCTGATGCATCGGCGCATTTTATCGCGTGGGCGGCGCCGACCCGCCCGCGAGTCGGCCGAACCGCCGTTCGTTTTGCGATGCGCTCCGAAGCGATACGCCGCGGCGACGGGCACGATGCGCGCTTCGACTCTCGAGAGCACTCCGTTGAAGCATCCCACCGTCGACGACCGGCCGTCGCGCCTGACCGCGGCGCGCAACCTGAAGATGGCGCGCTCGTCGCACGCCTACGTGCGCGGCAGCACCGTGAAGTTCTACGAATGGCTGTCGTCGGCCGGCGCGACGCTGCCCGACGGGCCGCCGGTCTGGATCTGCGGCGATTGCCACATGGGCAACATCGGTCCGCTCGCCGACATGAAGGGCCGCGTCGCGCTGCAGATCCGCGACCTCGACCAGACCGTCGTCGGCAACCCGGCGCACGACCTCGTGCGGCTCGCGCTGTCGCTCGCGTCGGCGGCCCGCGGCTCGGACCTGCCGGGCCTCGTCACGGTCCGCATCCTCGAGAGCCTGATGAGCGGCTACGAGGCCGCGCTCGACGGGTCGTTCGCCGAGGGCGTCGCGGATCGCATCGAGTCGAAGACCGTGCGACGCCTCGTCGAACAGTCGGTCAAGCGGCGCTGGCGGCATCTCGCCGAGGAACGGCTCGAGACCGTGCGGCCCGAGTTGCCGCTCGGCCGGCGCTTCTGGTCGATCGACGAGACGGAGCGCGCCGCGATCGAGGCGATGTTCGCGGACGGCGAGCTGCATCGGCTCGTCGGCGTGCTGCAGGGACGCGCCGACGCCGACGTCGAGGTCGTCGACGCCGCGTACTGGATGAAGGGTTGCAGCTCGCTCGGACGGCTGCGGTACGCCGTCATGCTGCAGGTCGGCCGCAAGCCCGATGCGTCGCTGTGCCTCATCGACATCAAGGAGGCGGTGACGGCCGCGGCGCCGCGCAGCGACGGCGCGACGATGCCGCGCGACAACGCCGAGCGCGTCGTCGCCGGCGCGCGGGCGCTGTCGCCGAACCTCGGGCAGCGGATGATGGCCTGCCGGCTGTTCGACAAGGCCGTCGTGCTGCGCGAGCTGATGCCGCAGGACCTCAAGCTCGACGTCGAGACGCTGTCGGAGCGCGAGGCACTGCTGCTCTCGGCGTACCTGGGCAACGTCGTCGGCCGCGCGCACGGCCGCCAGCTCGACGCGGCGACGCGGGCGAGCTGGCGCGCGACGCTCGGGAAGGCGCGGCCCGCGTCGATCGACGCGCCGTCGTGGCTGTGGAAGAGCGTGGTCGACCTGATCGCGATCCACGAGGCTGCGTATCTCGAGCACTGCCGGCGGCACGTCGCGCTGCAGGCCGCCTGAGCGCGACGCCGTTCGCGCGTCGCAGTCGAACGCGTCAGACCGGCGACCGTCGTGGGCCGAGCGTCATCCGCAGGCCGACCGGCGCCATCGTGAACGTCATCCGTTCGCGCGGCGGCTTGCCGTCGTCCGTCGCGACGCGCACGAGGTCGAAGTTGCGCGCGATCGTCGCGAGCACCATCTTCATCTCGACCATCGCGAGATAGCGGCCGGGGCACAGCCGCGGGCCCGCACCGAACGGCATCGACGCCCGCGTCAGCGCGCGGTCCGGCGGGCCGGCCCAGCGCTCGGGTCGGAACGCATGGACGTCGTCGGTGGCGTCGCCCGCGACGTCCGGCGCGCCCGACGGCCGCATCAGGCACGCGACCGTCGTCGCGGGCGGAAGCTCGACGTCGGCCACCGTCGTCGGGCCGACGTTCTCGAGCAGCAGGAACGGCGCGACCGGTCGCAGCCGCATCGACTCGCGGACCGCGCGCTCGATGCCGTCGAGTCCGCGGATCGTCTCGAAGCGCGTGACGAGCGGGTCGCCGCCGACCGCGTCGTCGACCTCGCGCACGAGCGCGTCCCATGCCGCGCGGTCGCGAGACAGCAGGTGCAGCGTCCAGCACAGCGTGTTCGCCGTCGTGTCCTCGCCGGCGAGCAGCACCGTCATCACGTTGCCGACGAGCTCTTCCTGCGACAGCCGCTCGCCGTCGTCGTCCTGCGCGACGATCATCGCCTCGAGCAGGTTCTCGGGTCGTTCGCGACGCTCGGGCTCGCGCGCGATGCGCTCGCGTGCCGCCGTCACGAAGCCGTCGATGGCCGCGTGCACCTGCGCGAGGTGCGCGTCGAAGCGTCGATCGGACGGCAGCCGCACCCAGCGCCACCACGGGATCGGCGCCATGATCCGTCGCATCAGCATCGGGAACACCTGGTCGAGATGCGCCTGCAGCCGATCGTCGGGCCGTCGCTGCGTATCGACGTCGATGCCGAACGCGAGGCCGGCCGTCACGTCGACGGTGTAGCGCATCAGCAGCGACTGCAGGTCGAGCGCCTCGCCGCGCGCTGCCGCGTCGTCGAGACGTGCCTTCAGGCGTTCGGTCACGCGGACGAGCGACGGGAAGTAGCGATGCAGGTGGGCCGGGTCGAACGCCGCCATCACGAGCCGGCGCTGGCGTCGCCAGTCGTCGCCTTCCGCCGAGAACACGCCGTGTCCGCCCATCTCGCGGATCACGCGCTGCTGCCATGCCAGTCGCCGCCAGCCGTCGGGTCGCGCGCGCAGGATCGTCGCGATCGGCGCCGCGTCGGCGACGACGAGCGCGTCGCCGCGACCGAAGTCGACGCGGTACAGCGGCCCGTAGGCCGCCGCCCAGCGTTCGAGCGTGTCGTGCATGCGCTCGCGATCGAGCTGCAGCAGGTTGCCCACCAGCGGCCGGCGCGGCGGTCCCGGCAGGTCGGCGAGCCGCCGCGGGGGCGCGGCGCCGATGTCCTCGTCGGACGCGGGGCGAGCGTCGGCGGGCAGCGGGGATTCGGCGGCACGGGCCATGCGGTGATTGTGCCGAAGCCGCGACGACGACGCGATGCGAGGACCCCGGCCGTGTCGTAGCGAGGTCGCGACGACGCGGCCGGCCCGCCATCGTGTCACGACGACGAGCCCGCGCCCCCTGCGCGCGACCGCTACGACAAGCCGACGACCCGCCCCTCGTCGTCGATGTCGATCGCGTTCGCCGCGGGCACCGCCGGCAGGCCCGGCATCGTCATGACGTCGCCGCAGACGAGCACGATGAAGCCGGCGCCGGCCGCGAGCCGCACCTCGCGGATGTGCACGATGTGTCCGGTCGCCGTGCCGCGCTTCGCGGGGTCGACGGAGAACGAGTACGGCGTCTTCGCGATGCAGACCGGCAAGCGGCCGTAGCCCTGCGCCTCCAGCTCGGCGAGGCGGGCGCGGGCCACGGCGTCGGCGTCGATGCCGGCCGCGCCGTAGATCTTCGTCGCGACGGCCTCGCACTTGGCCCACAGCGACGCGTCGTCCTCGTAGACGAAGCGGAAGTCGGCCGGCGTCGTCTCGCACGACGCGGACGACCTCGCGTGCGAGCGCCTCGGCGCCGGCGCCGCCGTCGGCCCAGTGCGTCGCGAGCACGACCGGCACCTCGTGGTGCGGCGAGCTTGCGCGTCAGCAGTGCGAGTTCGGCCTCGGTGTCGCGGTGGAAGTGGTTGACCGCGACGACGCACGGCAGACCGTAGTGGTTGCGCACGTTGTTCAGGTGCCGCTCGAGGTTCGCGATGCCGTGCTCGAGCGCGCCGAGGTTCTCCTCGGACAGCGCGTTCGCCTCGACGCCGCCGTGGATACTTCAGCGCGCGGATGCTCGCGACCAGCACGACGACGTCGGGTCTCAGTCCCGAGCTTGCGGCACTTGATGTCGACGAACTTCTCCGCGCCGAGGTCGGCGCCGAAGCCGGCCTCGGTCACCGACGTAGTCGGCGAGCTTCAGCGCCGCGCGCGTCGCGATGACCGAGTTGCAGCCGTGCGCGATGTTCGCGAACGGGCCGCCGTGCAGGATCGCCGGATTGTTCTCGAGCGTCTGCACGAGGTTCGGCTTGATCGCGTCGCGCAGCAGCGCCGTCATCGCGCCGTGCGCCTGCAGGTCGCGCGCCGTGATCGGCTTGCGATCGCGCGTCGCGGCCGACGACGATGCGCGCGAGCCGCGCGCTTGAGGTCGGCGAGGTCGTCCGCGAGGCACAGGATCGCCATGACCTCCGACGCGACGACGATGTCGAAGCCGTCCTGACGCGGATAGCCGTTCGCGGGCCCGCCGAGTCCGACCGTCATCGTCGCGCAGCGCGCGATCGTTCATGTCGACGACGCGCTTCCACGTGACCCGGCGCACGTCGATGCCGAGCGCGTTGCCGTGATGGACGTGGTTGTCGATCAGCGCGGACAGCAGGTTGTGCGCGAGCGCGATCGCGTTGAAGTCGCCGGTGAAGTGCAGGTTGATGTCTTCCATCGGCACGACCTGCGAGCGACCGCCGCCGGCCGCGCCGCCCTTCATCCCGAAGACCGGCCCGAGCGACGGCTCGCGCAGGCACGCGATCGCGTTCGCGCCGATGCGGTTCAGCCCGTCGACGAGGCCGACCGACGTCGTCGTCTTGCCCTTCGCCGGCCGGCGTCGGGCTGATCGCCCGACACGAGGATCAGCTTGCCGTTCGGACGATCGAGTCCGGCGAGCCAGTCGAGCGCGATCTTCGCCTTGAAGCGGCCGTACGGTTCGAGCGCCTCCTCGGGGATGCCGAGGCGTTCGCGCGCGAACGCGACGATCGGTCGCAACGTGGCGCTTCGGGCGATCTCGATGTCGCTTTCCATGGTCGACGTGGCAGGGTCTGCGGGCGCGCGAAGCCTAGCAGATCGACTTCGCGCCGCGCGTCGCGGTCGCAGCCGCCGCCGCGATCACGGCGACGCTTCGGGGCTCGCGAGCACCGTCGGCGGCAGCCGCGACGCGAACGCGCACGCGCCGACGATCAGCGCCGCGCCGCAGAGCGTCGCGAGGGTCAGTCGTTCGCCGAACACGACGAATCCGAACAGCGCGGCCCACGCGAACGAGGTGTACTCGGACGACGACAGGTAGCTCGCCTCGGCCCGTGCGTACGCCCACGCGAGCAGCATCAGCGACACCGTCGCGAGCGCGGCGGCGAACACGAGCATCGCGACGTGGCCGGCGTCGGGCACGCGCGCCGCGAACGGCGCGCCGATCGACGAGCAGCACCGCGACGACGAGGCTCTGCGAGAACGCGACCTCGATCGGTCCGGCGACCAGCGCCTGGCGGCGCATCAGCGCGATGTTGAACGCGTAGCACAGCGCCGAGACGAGGATCGCGATCGTCCCGCGCCGGACGTCGGGCCCGGCGTCGGCATGCGACTGCGCGCCGACGACCACGAGCACGCCGCAGGCCGCGACGCACGACGCGACGATCGTGCGCTGGCGCGATGCGCTCGTGCAGCAGCGCGGCGGCGAGGAACAGCGACAGCAGCGGCGCGACGAACGTGAGCGCGACCGCCTCGGCCATCGGCACGCGCGCGAGGCCCCAGAAGAAGCACAGCGTCATCGCGGTCGAGACCGCGCCGCGGACGACGTGGATGCGGATCGTCGCCGCCGTCGGACGTGCCGGCCGTCGCGCGAGCCAGACCGCGCCGCTCAGCACGGCGCCGCGCGAGGCTGCGCCAGAACAGCGCGGTGTACGTGCCGAGAGCCAGCGACAGGTCCTTCATCACCGCGTCCATCGCGGAGAACAGCGCGATGCCGAGCGACCGCGACGGCGAAGCGCGCGACCGCGGCTCACGGCGTCGTCTTCACGCGCCGCACGTAGCCGCGATCGCGGTTCGGACGCCGCTTCGCCGGCCGGTCGGAATCGCCGGGGATCGGCACCGGCTCGTCCTCGGCCGCGGCTTCGAGCTCCGAGATCATCCGCGCGATGCGCTGGTTGAGCTGCTCGGTCGAGACCTCCTCGCGGAAGCGCTCGATCATCAGCGGGAACGAGAACGGCGTCGCATGGCCGGGATGCGTGAAGCACAGCTCCCACGTCGCGATCCGCTCGAGCGTCTCGCGGAGCCGCCCGATCTCGAGCTCCTGCTCGAGCGCTTCCTTCTCGGCCTGCGTCAGCAGCAGGTTGCCGGCGTCGTGCCGGCGGAACACCTCGTAGAACAGGCTCGAGCTCGCCTGCATCTGACGCGACGAGCTCGCGCTCGCCGGGATAGCCGGAGAACACGAGGCCCGATACGCGCGCGATCTCGCGGAAGCGGCGCTGCGCGAGCTCGCTCGCGTTCAGCGACGCGACGACGTCCTCGAGCAGGCCATCGGTCGAGAACAGCCCCTCGGCGACCAGACGCGGCCAGTCGAACGGCTCCGCCGACAGCAGCTCGAAGCCGTAGTCGTTCATCGAGATCGAGAACGTGCCGGGACGCTCGCGCGCGGCGCGCCACGCGACCAGCGCGCCGAGCCCGATGTTCGCGAGCCGACCCGCGAACGCGTAGCAGAAGAAGTGGTGGCCTTCGCCGGTCTCGAGCATCTCGCAGACGAGGCGGCCGGTCTCCGGCAGCGCCGACCAGCGCTTCTGCAGTTCGAGCAGCGGTCGTACCGCGCGCATCTCGGGCTCGCCGTCGAACCACGCGTCGTCGGCGTGCGCCGCGCGATGCAGCATGTCGAGCGACGCGTCGGCCATCTCGGACGTCAGCGCCATGCGGCTGCCCTGCCACGTCGGCACCATGCCGTGCCTGCCTCGTCGCCTTCCGCACGTACGCCGTCATGTCGCGGACGCGGACGAGCTCGAGCATGCGGCCGCCGAACACGAACACGTCGCCCGGCTTCATCCGCGCGATGAAGCCTTCCTCGATCTGCCCGATCCGCGCGCTCGTCGCGAGCCACGCGACGAACATCGACGTGTCGGCCGTGATCGTGCCGATGCTCATGCGATGGCGTCGCGCGAGGTCGGTCGCGCGGGACGCGATAGACGTCGGCGTCGTCCGGGTCGCGCGCGATGCGCTGGTAGTCGGGATACGCCGCCAGCGACGCGCCGCCGCCTTCGTCGAACGCGAGCGCCCAGTCGAACTCGTCGCGCGTCAGCGTCGCGGTACGACCACGCGGTGCGGACCTCGTCGAACAGCGCGTCGGCCACGAAGCCGGTGCCGACCGCGATCGTCACGAGGTGCTGCACGAGGCAGTCGAACGGCTTGTCGGGCGCGTGGCGCGGCCTCGACGCGGCGCGCCGCGACCGCGCGCTTCGCGGCCGCCGCCTCGACGAGCTCGAGCGCGTTCGTCGGCACGAGCGTCGCGCGCGACGGCCGGCCCGGCGCGTGGCCGGAGCGGCCCGCGCGCTGCAGCAGCCGCGCGACGCCCTTCGCGGCGAGCCGATCTGCAGCACGCGCTCGACCGGCAGGAAGTCGACGCCGAGGTCGAGCGACGACGTGCAGACGACGGCCTTCAGCGTGCCGGCCTTCAGCCCCGCCTCGACCCAGTCGCGCACCTCGCGATCGAGCGAGCCGTGATGGAGCGCGAGGATGCCGGCCCACTCGGGCTTCGCGGCGAGCAGCGTCTGGTACCAGATCTCGGCCTGGCTGCGGACGTTCGTGAAGACGAGCGTCGTCGACGACTGCTCGAGCTCCGCGACGACCGCGTCGACGAGCTTGATGCCGAGGTGCCCGCCCCACGGGAAGCGCTCGATCGACGACGGGATCAGCGTGTCGATCACGATCGTCTTCGGCGTGTCGCCGCGGACCATCACGCCGGGCCGCGGCGCGCCCGTCGCGTCGAAGCCGAGCAGCACGCGCGCGGCCGTGTCGAGGTTGCCGAGCGTCGCCGACAGTCCCCACGCGATCAGCGCCGGGTTCCAGCGCCACAGCCGCGCCATCGCGAGCTGCGTCTGCACGCCGCGCTTGTTGCCCATCAGCTCGTGCCACTCGTCGACGACGATCGTCGTCAGCCGCGTCGAACAGCGTCGGCGCGTCGGCGCGCGCGAGCAGCAGCGTCAGCGACTCGGGCGTCGTCACGAGCGCCTCGGGCAGCTGCTTCGACTGGCGCGCGCGCGTCGCGGCGTCGGTGTCGCCGGTCCGCATCTCGACGTCCCAGTCGAGGCCGATGCCGGCCGCCGCGTCGGCGAGCGCGCGCGTCGTGTCGGCGGCGAGCGCGCGCATCGGCGTGATCCACAGGATGCGCAGCTTGCGGGCCTTCGGCGCGCCGTCGCGCGCGGCGACGACGAGTTCGCGCTTCAGCGCGCCGAGCCACGCCGCGTACGTCTTGCCGGCGCCGGTCGTCGCGTGCAGCAGGCCCGAGCGGCCCGCGACGATGTGGTCCCACGTCTCGCGCTGGAACGGGAACGGCGCGATGCCGCGCGCGGCGAGCCAGGCGTCGATCGCCTCGGGCGGCGGCATCGGACCCGGCGTCGTGCGGCGCTCGCGCGGCGGCGGCGTCGTCGTCGCGTCGCGTTCGCGGCGGCCTCGACGGCCGCAGCCTTGCGCGCGGCCGCGGCGGCCTGGCGACGCTTGCGGTCGAGCTGCTTGCCGAGATGGTCGGTGCCGGCGATCGTCGGCGGCAGGCCCCAGCGACCGGCCGCGTCCGGCTCGCGATCGCGACGACGGCGCGTCATGCGACGACGCCGCGCGGGCTGCACGCCGACGATCCAGCCTTCGAGCGGATCGACGTCGTCGGGCAGCCCGTAGCGCGGATGGCCGTCGGCGTGCCGCTGCCATCCCCACGCGGCCTCGACCGCGCACAGCATCGCGTCGAGACGGTCGCCGCTGCCGTCGTCGAGCATCGCGTGGCGTCGCTCGGCGTCGATGCGACACGGCGATCGACAGCGGATGCCGGCCGCGCTCGATCGCGTCGACGATCGCCGCGCGCGCCGTGCGTCGCGCCTCGGTCTGCAGCGCGCGCGTGTCCGACTTGTACGACGCCCGCGTGATCGATCGCGCGAGATAGCCGGGATACGCCTCGAGCGCGACGCGCGACGCGTCGACGCGTCGCGGATCGTCGTCGAGTCCCGGGATCGACACGCCGGCCGCGATCAGCCGCGGCGCGCCGGCGTGCAGCATCCACGCGACCGGCGGGTTGACCCACTTCATCGACGTGCTCGACCCGGCCGGGCGCGTCGGTCGCGCGATGCGCGAACTTCGAGCCCGGCCGGCCGCGCGTCGCAGTACGCGGCGAACACGTCGCGGATCGTCGCGCGATCGATCGCCGCGTAGTGCGCGATCGATGCACGCCAGGTCCGCGGCCAGCCGAGCGCCTCGACGAGCGGCCGCGGCAGCCCGAACGGCATGTCGAAGCCGGCGACCCACGGACCAGGACGTCGAAGGAACGCGTCGAACGGCGGCCAGTCGGCGAACGTCTCGAAGCCGACGAGCGCGAAGCGGTCGCGGGCGACGCGTTCGAGCGTGCGCGACGGTGATCGGCTTCGCGCGACGCGGCGCGCTCGTGAAGTCGATGCCGTAGGATTGACGGCGTCGCGACGCCGGTCATGCGACGCGGTGCGGCTCGATCGTGCCGGCCTCGTCGATCGTCGGCAGCGGGTCGCCGGCGTCGTCGGTCGCGGGCCGTCGACGTCGGCCGCCGCGACGAGGCCCGCGTCGCCGCCGTCCTGCATCAGCGCCTCGAGCGACGCGAGCGTGTCGGCCTCGTCGACCGGCTTGTCGGTGCGCCAGCGCAGCATCCGCGGGAATCGCGTCGCGATGCCGGACTTGTGGCGCGTCGAACGCTGGATGCCTTCGAAGCCGAGCTCGAAGACCTGCGTCGGCCTGCACGCTGCGCACCGGGCCGAACTTCTCGATCGTCGTCTTCTTGACGATCGCGTCGACCTTGACCATCTCGTCGTCGGTGAGGCCCGAGTACGCCTTCGCGAACGGGATCAGCAGGCGCGGCGCGTCGTCGCCGGGCACGCGCTCGCGATCCCACACCGCGAACGTGAAGTCGGTGTACAGCGACGCGCGACGGCCGTGGCCGCGCTGCGCGTAGATCAGCACCGCGTCGACCGACAGCGGATCGATCTTCCACTTCCACCAGACGCCGACGTCCTTCGTGCGGCCGGTGCCGTAGCGCGCGTCCTTCTTCTTCAGCATGAAGCCCTCGACGCGTCGCGCGCGCGCCTCGGCGCGCAGCGTCGCGAACGCGGCCCACGAGTCGGCCGCGAGCAGCGGCGACAGGCGCAGCGACGGATGGTCGATCGCCGCGACGAGCGCCTCGAGCCGCGCGCGCCGCTCGACCTGCGGCAGCGTCCGCAGGTCGACGCCGTCGGCTTCGAGCAGGTCGTACGCGACGAGCACGACCGGCGTCTCGGCGAGCAGCTTCTTCGACAGCGTCTTGCGGCCGATGCGCGTCTGCAGGTCGGCGAACGGGGCCGGCGCATCGGGTGCGGTGTCGGCGCGCCAGACGAGGATCTCGCCGTCGATCGACGGTGCCCGGCGGCACGACGTCGACGAGCGCCGCGAGCTCGGGGAAGCGCTCGGTCACGAGGTCCTCGCCGCGCGACCAGACGAACAGCCTCGCCGCCGCGGGCGACGAGCTGGCCGCGGATGCCGTCGTACTTCCATTCGACGAGCCAGTCGGACGGCGGCCCGAGCAGCGCGTCGAAGCGCGCGGCCGGCTCGTTGAGCGCGTGCGCGAGGAAGAACGGATACGGCTGTCCGCGCAGTTCGTCGGGTCGCGTCGCCGCACCGTCCGCGTCGTCGGCGGACGCCGGCGCGATCAGCGCGCGGTACGCCGTCGGCGCTCGGTCGCGTCCGCCCGTCGGTGTAGCCCATCAGGCGATGCGCGATGATCTTCGCGTCGACGCCCGACACGGTCGCGAGCGCGCGCGTGACCGACAGCTTCGAGACGCCGACGCGGAAGCTGCCGCCGATCAGCTTGATCAGCAGGAAGCGCTCGCCGGTGTCGAGCTCGTCCCACCACGCGGCGAGTCGCGCCGCGATCACGTCGGGGGGCTCACGTTTCAGGCCGAGCAGCCGATGTTCGATCCACGTCGCGAGTCCGAGGTCCGACGAACGGGACGGCGGCGGCAGCACGTGGGCGATCGTCTCGGCGAGGTCGCCGACCGCCTGGTAGCTTTCCTCGAACAGCCAGTCCGGCAGCGCGGCGACGTCGCGCGCCGTGTCGCGCAGGATGCGCGTCGGGACGGTCTGTCGCGGCTTGCCGCCGGCGAGGAAGTAGACCGCCCAAGCCGCGTCGCGCTGTCGTTCGATCGACCGCTCGTCGTCGCCGCGCCCGATCGCCTCGAAGTAGCGGACCAGCGCGGCGTGCTTCGCGCGCGTGGCGGTCGAGCGGTCGAGTTCGGCGAACAGCCGGGCGAATGATTTCATCGGTCTTGCAGGGCCGCCGGACGATCGGCCCGTCGTGGCGGCGCGACGAGCGGCCGGCACGCGGACTTCGGTGGCACCGGGGCGGCGGGCCTCGCATGATAGCTTTCGACGATGCGCAAAATTCCGCGTCCGCTACGACACATCTTCAGGCCGATGCGGCCGCGCTCGAGCGTCATCGAGCAGGGCCTCGTGCTGACGAGCATCCTCGGCGCGATCATCCTCGCGATCACCGCGCTCATCGTGCATCGCATCAACATCGACGCGGCCGATGCCGGCAAGCGATCGATCCGCTCGATCGAGACCGCGGCGACGCTCGACAAGCTGCAGCTCGCGCTGCGCGACGGCGACATGGCCGGACGCGACCTCGCGGTCGGCGGCGGGCGCCTCGATCGCACGGACCTCGAGCGCTTCGACGCGGCGCGCTTCCAGGCGCGGCTGAACCTCGCGGCATTCGGGTCCGCTGACCGGCGACGAGCCGGCGCAGTCCGAGCGGCTGTCGCGCCTCGGCCCGCTCGTGAACAAGAAGTTCGCCGCGGGCATGCGCAGCTACGACGCGCAGGGGCCCGGCAGCCGCGACGAGCTCGACGCGCTGATCGACGCGATGCGCGACGACGAGGTGCGTCGGCTCGACGGCTATCGCGCGACGCAGAACAGCGCGAACGAGCGCTCGACGTGGATCATGGTCGGCGCGCTCGCGATCGTGAGCCTGCTGTCGCTCGTGTTCTGGATGCTGCTGAAGATCGAGTTCGGCGCGCGCCGCGCGCTCGAGGCGCGCCTGATCGAGTCGGCGACGACCGACGAGCTGACCGGCGTCGGCAACCGCAGCGACTTCGATCGCAAGCTCGTGCAGGAGTGGGCGTTCCGCGTCCGCTACGGCACCGCGCTGTCGCTGCTGCTCGTCGACGTCGACCACCTGAAGCAGCACAACGAGGAGTGGAGCCACATCGCCGGCGACGCGATCCTTCGCGAGGTCGCGCGTCGCCTCGCGTTGCGGCTCCGGCGCACCGAGGTGCTCGCGCGCTCCGGCGGCGACGAGTTCGCGATCATCGTGCCGCAATACCGCAAGGAGGCGCTCGCGCTCGCCGAGCAGCTGCGCGAGCAGATCGCCGAGGCGCCGTTCTTCCTGCAGACGCGCGACCAGCCGGTCGCGCTCAACGTCACCGTCAGCATCGGCGTCGCCGAGGCGAGCGACGTCGACACGCCGCGCGAGCTGCTCGCGGCCGCCGACGACGCGGTGTACGCCGCGAAGGACCGCGGCCGCAACGTCGTCGAATGCTATCGGCCGAACCCCACGACCGGCAGCATGCGGACGTCGACGATCATGCGGTACCCGTCGAAGAACAAGGACGAGAAGCCGGTCAGCACGGTCTGACGATCGACCTCGCTCACGCGGTGGGCGCGTCGATCGCGGTCTCGGCCGCGAGCGCCGTCGACCGCGTCCGGTCCGGTCTCCGCGTCGTCGCCGTACTCGGTCTCGAACGCTTCGGCGTCGAGGCCGTTCTCGCAGAGCCATCGCACCATCACCGGCACCTGGCCGTGCGTGACGATGACGCGCTGCGGCGCCGGTCGCCGCGATCGCGCGCGTGCAGGCCGGGCCAGTCGGCGTGGTCCGACAGCACGAAGCCGCGATCGAGCGCGCGTCGCCGCCGCGCGCCGCGCAGCTGCATCCAGCCGCGACGCGAACGCGTCGCTGTACTCGCCGAAGCGTCGCATCCACGGCGAGCCCGGCGGCCGACGGCGGCGCGAGCACGAGGCCGCGGCGGAACAGCGTGCTTGTCGGTGACCTCGGAGACCAGCGTCGTCGGCGGCAGCGCGACGCCGGCCGCGCGATACGCGCGATTCAGCGGCTCGACCGCGCCGTGGCAGAAGATCGGCCCGATCGACGCGTCGACGCCGGCGAGGATGCGCTGCGCCTTGCCGAACGCGTAGCAGAACAGCACCGACGCGCGGCCCGCGGCGGCGTTCGCCGCGCCACCAGGCGTCGATGTCCGCGAAGATCTCGCGCTGCGGCTGCCAGCGGTAGATCGGCAGGCCGAACGTCGACTCGGTGATGAAGACGTCGCAGCGCACCGGCTCGAACGGCGGGCAGGTCGGGTCGACGTCGAGGTCGCCGCCGTCGTCGGCGCGTCCCATGAACTTGTAGTCGCCCGACGCGACCCAGACGCGGCCGCCGTGCTCGAGCCGCACCTGCGCCGAGCCGAGCACGTGGCCGGCCGGATGCAGCGAGACGCGCACGCCGTGATGGTCGATGCGCTCGCCGTAGCGCAGCGTCTGCAGGTCGATCGGGCCGAGCCGCGTGCGCAGCACGCCGGCGCCGTCGTCGATCGCGAGGTAGTGCGCGTGGCCCATCCGCGCGTGGTCGCCGTGCGCGTGCGTGATGACGGCGCGCTCGACCGGTCGCCACGGGTCGATGTAGAAGTCGCCGGGCGGGCAGTACAGCCCCTCCGGCCGCAGGACGACGAGGTCGCCCGACGCCGTGCGCGGCGCGCCCGCCATCAGTAGCGGCCGGTCACGCCGCTCAGCGACACCGCGAGGCGCATGACCGCGTACGACGCGGCGTTCAGCGCGCGCACGACGAGGCCGCGCCTGGCGTCGCTTCTCGGCCTGCACCGGCACCGAGCAGTGCGCGATCGCGTCCTCGACGCGCTCGCGCAGCTGCGCGGCGAACGGCTCGTCGAGCACGACGAGGTTCGCCTCGCGTGCGAGGAACAGGCTGAACGGATCGATGTTCGACGAGCCCACCGTCGCCCAGCGGTCGTCGACGACGCCGACCTTCGCGTGCAGGAAGCTCGACGTGTACTCGTGGATCTCGATGCCGGCCGCGAGCAGCTCGTCGTACAGCACCTGGCTCGCGAAGTGCTGCACCGGATACTCGGGGCGGCCCTGCAGCAGCAGCCGCACGCGCACGCCGCGCTTCGCGGCCCGGATCAGCGCGGTGCGGAAGCGACGGCCGGGGAAGTAGTACGCGTTGCACAGCAGGACCTCGGTGCGCGCGAGCCGGATGGCCGCGAGGTACGCGTATTCGATGCGCCGTCGATGACGCAGGTTGTCGCGCGGCACGAACGCGACGCGGACGTTCGCGCCGCTCGGATGCGCCGTCGCCCATTCGCGCCGCGTGAACCATTCGTCGACCGCCTGCTGCAGGCCGTGTCGGCGCTTCGCCATGCGCTCCCAGTCGAGCCGCAGCCACTGGTTCAGCATGTAGGCCGAGATGTGGCCGACGATCGGCCCCTCGACCTGCGCCGCGAAGTCGAAGCGCGGCGCCTCGAGCGGTCCGTGGTTCGGGTCGTTGAGGTCGTCGAGTACGTTGATGCCGCCGCAGAACGCGACGCGGCGGTCGACCATGGCGAGCTTGCGGTGCAGCCGCCGCAGCCGCTTGCGCGAGAACCACTTCAGCCCGCTGCGCCACGAGTAGTTCTCGGGGCGGAAGATGACGTACTCGACGCCGGCCTGCTCGAAGCGCTCGCGGATCGCCGGGGCGAGGTTCGACGAGCCGAAGCCGTCGACCGTCACGCGCACCTGCACCCCGCGCCGGGCCGCGTCGGCGAGCACGTCGGTGACGCGACGGCCGGTGTCGTCGTCGTGATAGATGTAGGTCTCGAGATAGACCTCCTGCGTCGCGGACTCGATCGCGGCGATCAGCGCCGGAAAGAATTCCGAGCCACCGCACAGCAGCTCGACGCGGTTCCCCTCTTCGAATTTCACTCGACGACGAGCTCCGCGACGATGGGCGCGTGGTCGGACAGCTTCGCCCACGTCGGGCCCGACAGCACGCGCGCCGAGGCGACGCGGAAGCCGCGCACGTAGACGCGATCGAGGCGCAGCAGCGGGAACGCGCTCGGGAACGTGCGCGCGGGCGACGGCGGCTTGCGGCGCGACGCGGACGACGCGTCGGCGGCCCGCGCCGTTCGCGGTCGCCGGTTCGAGCGTGCGGCGGATGTAGCCGGCCGCGCGACGCGCGAAGGCCGCGCGGCGCGTCTCGTGGTTCGCGAACACCTCGCGCACGCCGAGGTTCTCGACGAGTCGCCGGCCGAGCCGATGCCGCCAGTCGTTGAAGTCGCCCGCGATGATGACCGGCGCGTCGGCCGGCACGTGCGAGCGGATCCGCGCGATCAGCATGTCGGCCTGGCGCACGCGGCTGTCCTCGAACAGCCCGAGGTGCGCGCAGATGCAGTGGATCTCGGTGCCGTCGAAGTCGAACGCGCAGTGCAGCAGCCCGCGCGACTCGAAGCGATGGTCGGAGATGTCGATGTTCTCGTGCGCGATGCAGGCGATAGCGCGACAGCAGCGCGTTGCCGTGGTCGCCGTCGGTCCGCACCGAGTTCTTCCCGTAGACCGCCTCGGCCCAGCGGTCGCCGGCGAGGAACGTGTGCTGCGCGAGCTCCGGCCAGTTCGAGAAGCGCGTCGCGTGCAGGTCGTTGCGACCCTGCACTTCCTGCAGGAACACGAGGTCGGCGTCGAGCGCGTGCAGGCCCGCGCGCAGGTCGTGGATGCGGTTGCGCCGCGACATCGCCGACACGCCCTTGTGGATGTTGTACGTCGACATCCGCAGGCGCTTCGCGGTCGCGGGGACGGTCTCGTCGGTGACCGCGGACGCGGCATCGCGCTCGCGTTCGAGCAGCGCCTGCGCGGCGTCGTCGTCTTCGGTCGCGTCAGTCGCGGTCGGCATCAGGTCGTGCGCGGGGCGTCGCTTTGCGCGGCGAGCCGCCACGGCAGTTGAAGGATGGCCTCGGCGTTGCTCGGCGAGAAGCAGCGGGCCGCGGCCTCGCGATAGGGCAGCCAAGCGTATTGCAAATGCTCGCGAGGGGCAACGCGCACCCGGCCGCGCGACGGGAAGTCGTCCGGCAACGCCAGTCCGAACCAGTGCTCGACATTCCGTTCGACCTCCGGGGCATAGCGATGTCGCCACTGCGGGTAGATGGTGTACTCGATCGCATGGTTCCAGTCGATCAGCGATCCGTCGATCGACGCGTCGATGCCGGTCTCCTCGCGGACCTCGCGGATCGCCGCGTCGCGCAGCGGCTCGTCGGGCGCGTCGAGGCTGCCGGTGACCGACTGCCAGAAGCCGGCGCGGTCGGCGCGTTCGATCAGCAGCACCTCCAGCGCGCTCGTGTGGATCACGACGAGCACCGACCGCGGGATCTTGAACACGCGGGGCGGGCTGCTCATGGCGTCGCGGCGACGGCGCTCGTCAGATGCGACCCCGCCGGTGCGTCGAGGTCGTACGCGAGCAGGCCGCCGGACGGCGCGCGCGTGCCGGTGCGCAGCTTCGCCGCGAGCGCGTCGAGCGCGCGGGCCGACGCCGGATTGCGGGCGGCCAGCGCCAGCGTCCCGCGCGACGGGATCGCCGCGTACAGTCGTCGCGCGCCGATCGCGTCGGCGAAGCGCGCCATCCGCGTGTCGTCGAGCAGCGATGCGACCGGATCGTCGTCCGCGCGGACGCGATAGACGCCGCGCACGTCGCCGCCGACGGGCTCGATGCCGACATCGCGGTCGCCGGCGAGATTCGCGATCGCCGTCTCGCGCAGCGCCTGCGGCGACAGCCCGAGCGATGCCGCGATCGACGCCGTCACGAACGTGGACGCGACGCCGTGCACGAGCGCGTAGCGCACCTCGTATGCGCCGATCAGCGGGTCGGCGACGAAGCCGTAGCGATAGCCCGCGCCCTCGGCGACGATCGTCGGACGCAGCGAGGCGCGATCGGGTGCGCGCGTCGCCGCGTCGGAGGCGTCGACGTCATCGGCCGCGTGGCCGATCGCATCCGTGCATCGCGTCGCGGTCGCCTCGCATGACGCGAACACGCGCGACAGCGCGACGTCGACGCGCACGCCAGACGGCAACGAGACGCGCAGGAAGCCGCCGTCGAGCGGTTCGACGGTCGTGCCCGGATGGCGATGGACCACCGCGTCGACGAAGCGCGGCCCGACCTGGTCGGGCCGCGTGCGCAGGTCGAACCACCACGCGAGCGCGGCCGCCGCGACCACGACCGCCGCCAGCGCCGCGAGCGCGGGCGCACGGCGCCTCATCGACGACGCGCCGCGCGCCGCTCAGGCGGCACGCGGCTCGAGGTTGCCGGCGCCGGTGAAGCCGCGCTCGCCGGGCGCGACGGCGCGGTCGTTGCTGCGCAGCCGGATGTGCAGCTCGCGCAGCTGGCGCTCGTCGACGGCGCTCGGGGCTTCGGTCAGCAGGTCCTGCGCGCGCTGCGTCTTCGGGAACGCGATGACGTCGCGGATCGATTCGGCGCCGGTCATCATCGTCACGAGCCGGTCGAGCCCGAACGCGATGCCGCCGTGCGGTGGCGCGCCGTAGCGCAGCGCGTCGAGCAGGAAGCCGAACTTGGCTTGCGCCTCGTCGGCATCGATCTTCAGCGCGCGGAACACCTTGCTCTGGATCTCCTCGCGATGGATCCGCACCGACCCGCCGCCGATCTCCCAGCCGTTCAGCACGAGGTCGTACGCCTTCGCCGTGCAGCGCGCGGGGTCGCTCGCGAGCAGGTCCTCGTCGCCGTCCTTCGGCGCGGTGAACGGATGATGGGCCGCGGTGAAGCGGCCTTCCTCCTCGTCGTACTCGAACATCGGGAAGTCGACGACCCACAGCGGCTTCCAGCCCTCGGCGAACAGCCCGGTACGTCGGCCGAAGTCGGAGTGGCCGATCTTCACGCGCAGCGCGCCCATCGCATCGTTGACGACCTTCGCGCGGTCGGCGCCGAAGAAGATCAGGTCGCCGGCGACCGCGCCGGTGCGCTCGATGATCGCCTTCAGCGCGTCGTCGTGCAGGTTCTTGATGATCGGCGACTGCAGCCCGGACCGCAGGTCCTTCTGCGACAGGTCGTTGACCTTGATGTACGCGAGCCCCTTGGCGCCGTAGATCGCGACGAACTGCGTGTACGCGTCGATCTCCGAGCGCGCGAACCCGCCGTCGCTCGCGCCGCCGCCGGGCACGCGCAACGCGACGACGCGGCCGCCGTCGCTCTTCGCCGCCGACGAGAAGACCTTGAACTCGACGTCCTTCATCGCGTCGGTGAGCTCGGTGAATTCGAGCGTCACGCGCAGGTCGGGCTTGTCCGACCCGAAGCGCGCCATCGCCTCGCGATACGGCATCACCGGGAACGGCGGCAGCTCCACGCCGATCGCCTGCTGGAACACGTGCCGCGTCATCCGCTCGAAGATCGCGCGGATCTCGGTCTCGTCGAGGAACGACGTCTCGCAGTCGATCTGCGTGAACTCCGGCTGCCGGTCGGCGCGCAGGTCCTCGTCGCGGAAGCACTTGACGATCTGGTAGTAGCGGTCGAAGCCCGACACCATCAGCAACTGCTTGAAGAGCTGCGGCGACTGCGGCAGCGCGAAGAACATCCCGGGGTTGACGCGGCTCGGCACGAGGTAGTCGCGCGCGCCCTCCGGCGTGCTCTTGGTCAGCATCGGCGTCTCGATGTCGATGAAGCCCTCGGCGTCGAGGTAGCGGCGTACCTCCATCGCGACGCGATACCGCAGCATCAGGTTCTTCTGCATCGTCGGTCGACGCAGGTCGAGCACGCGATGCGTGAGCCGCGTCGTCTCCGACAGGTTGTCGTCGTCGAGCTGGAACGGCGGCGTGACCGACGGGTTGAGCACGCGGATCTCGTGCGCGAGGATCTCGATCTCGCCCGACTTCATCGACGGGTTGACGGTGCCTTCCGGCCGCTTGCGGACGACGCCGCGGACCTCGACGCAGTACTCGTTGCGCAGCGATTCGGCCGTCGCGAACGTCTCGGCGCGGTCGGGATCGCAGACGACCTGCGCCATGCCCTCGCGGTCGCGCAGGTCGACGAAGATGACGCCGCCGTGGTCGCGCCGACGATGCACCCAGCCGTCGAGGACGACCGGTTGACCGAGCTGTTCGGCGGTCACGAGGCCGCAGTAATGGGTACGCATGAGAACTCCGATGGTTGGCGGTCGCGGCGGCGACGTACGCCCGACGTCGGCGTCGGACATGGCGGCCGCTCGGGCGGCCCGGGGATCAGGGGCGGTGCGCGACGAAGGCCGGTGCGGGTCGGCCGTCGGCGACCGACCCTAGCGATTTCGGCCGGAGGACGGGATCGTGCGGACTCGCGGCACGACACCGGGCGCTGCGCGACGCGCGACCCGGCGCCGCGTCTCGCGGATCGGGTCTCGGGTCGCGCGCATCGGCGGAAATTACCACGGCGGGGTTCGGTCGGGCAACGCGACCGGAGCTCCCGGCCACCTCACGGGACGCTCGCCGCCGGGAGCGCCGCCGCGCTCGCGGGTACCCGCAGCCCGGGCGCGACGACGCCCATCGAGACGACGAATTTCAGCGCCTCGTCGACCGTGATGTCGAGGTCGACGATCTGTTCGAGCGCGACGATCAGCACGTAGCCCGACGTCGGGTTCGGCGCCGTCGGCACGTAGACGGTCGCGTGCTCGCCGTCGAGCGGGGCCTGCAGCGCGGCGCCCGGCGTCCCGACGACGAAGGCGACGGTCCACACGCCGGCGCGCGGAAACTCGACGAGGACCGGCTTGCGGAACGCCTGGCCCGACGGCGACAGCAGCGTGTCGGACACCTGCTTGACGCTCGAATAGATCGTCGAGACGACCGGGATGCGCGCCAGCAGGGCCTCCCACCACAGCACGAGCCGCCGGCCGATGAAGTTGCGCGCGAGGATGCCGACGACGAGGATGATCGCGAGCGTCAGGATCGCGCCCATCCCCGGAATGTTGAACGGCGGCTGGTTGCGGTACTCCGGCGGCAGCAGCAGCAGGCTCTGGTCGAGCGTCGCGACGATCAGGTGCAGCACCCAGATCGTGATCCCCAGCGGGACGAGGATGACCAGTCCCGTGAAGAACGCCTTCTTCAGCATGGGGGTGCGGGTCGGGTGTTCAGCCCGACGATCCGCCACCGGGTGCGGGCGCCGACTTCGTCGTCCCGCTCGCAGCCGGTGCCGGGGCGGGGGCCGGCGCGGCCGCGGGACTCGCGGACGGCGTGCCGGCGTCGGTCGTCGCCGGCTTGTCCGCCGCGGCGTCGGTCTTCGGCGCCTCGGGCGCGTCGTCGCCGCCCGGCTTCTTGGCGCCGTTGCCGGCCGGGTTGCGGAAGTCCGTCACGTACCAGCCCGAGCCCTTCAGCTGGAACCCGGCCGCCGTGACCTGCTTGCGGAACGTCGGCTGGCCGCACGACGGACACGTGACCAGCAACGGATCGGAGATCTTCTGCAGCACGTCCTGCTGATGGCCGCAGTGTTCGCAGCGGTAGGCGTAGATGGGCATGACTCGGGGACGGCGCGGTCGCGCGGGAGCGGTGAGGCGCGATTATAGGGGTCGTGCCCGCGCCGGACGGCACGACCGGCGCCGAGGGGGCCCGGCCAAAAAAAATGGCTCGACGATGTCGAGCCATTCGGACGTCCGCGGCGAGGCCGCTCGCGTCGTTACTTCCCGTACGAGGCCTTCGCGTTCTTCTGGCACGTCGACTTCGCGTCGCCGGCGAACCCGTCGCACTTCTCCATCGCGACCTTGTAGTCGGCATCGCGCTTGTCGTCGGCCGCATCCTTGCGAGCGTCGGCGGTCTTCTCGTTGGCCTTCGCGTCGGCCTTCGCGCGCGTCTGCGCCGCCTTCGCTTCCTTGATGCAGACGTCCTTCTCGTTGCCGGTCCGCGCGTCGCACTTCTGCTTCGCGACGTCGTAGTCGGCATCGGCCGCCGTGTCGGCTGCATCCTGGCGAGCCTTCGGCGTGGCCTTGTAGTCGGCTTCGGCCATCGCGTCGGCCTTCTTCTGCGCGGCCTTCGCCTCGGCCTCGCAGACATCCTTCGGATTGCCGGCGAGGGACTTGCATTGCGCCATCGCCGTCTTGTAATCGGCCGACGACCGGTCCTTCGCCGCGTTGTATTCCGCGCGGGTCGTCGCCGAAGCCGTTCCCGAGAACGCGAGGCACAACGCCGCGGCGCTCAAGGCCCATTGCAATCGATGTTGTTTCATCCTGGTCTGTCTCCTCGAAGTATCGTTCTTCTCGCGACGCGGGTCGTCAGGCCGACCACGATCGCTTGACCGGCATCGGATCGCGACGCGACCGCAACGCGTCGCCGCTCCACTGCACCTGATGCTTCAGCATGCCGTAACGCACCTGCAGGCGGCCGCCGTATTCGAGCGCCTCGCCTTTCAGGATCAGATGACGGCGGGACAGGCGCACCCCGGCCGCTTGCAAGGCGCGACCATAAAGCTGCTTGGCGCGCCCGATCGAGATGTCCCAATTCATCGAAGTCCTCGAAACGAAACTCAGAAGGGCGCGTCCGGACCCGCGTGGATCGATGCGGGTCGGCGCGCTACATCCACTTGCTGACGTGCCGGAAGAACACGAACCGCACGTCCGGATCCCACGAATAGATGGCCGGCACGAGGCGGACGTCGTCGGGACCGAGTGCGTCCACGGCGTCCGTCGGCTGCGACGGCTCGAAGGTCGCGTCGGCGACGGCAGGGCCGTTGAACGCGACCGCGGGGTCGACCTCGCGGTGGTCGGTCGACACCCGCGGGACCGCCTGGACCCGCGGCTGCCGCACGGTCACCTCGGATGCCTGCAGGCGAAGATTGCCCAGCAGGGTCACCCCGATCAGCCCGGCGACGACGAAGACCTTGCGTGCGATCGTGCGACCCATGGCTGCTCCTGTCGACGGTCCGTCGTCGCCCTACCTGCGCATCAGGCCGACGATCAGCGAGACGACGAACAGGATGACGAAGATGAAGAAGAGGATCTTGGCGATCTCGGCGGCGCCGGCCGCGATGCCGCCGAAGCCGAACAACGCAGCGATCAACGCGATGACGAAGAAAACGATGGCGTAATGCAGCATGTGACTCTCCCTTCAGTGGACTCAGGTTCTCAACGAGTGCGCCGAGCGTTGTTCCTCGTCGCTCAAACCGATCAACACCCGCGGCAAATCGGAAAACTGGGTCGACTTGTCGAGAAAGTAATCGGCACCCAACTGCTTCGAATTCCTCAGATATTCCTGCCGCGGATAATTCGTGAAGACGACGATCTTCGGTTTCGAATCCTCGCCATCGCCCCACTTCAGTTGCGCCAGAACGTTCAATCCGTTGCCCTCGCGCAGCTTGATGTCCACGACCAGCGCTTCGGGCTTCAGCGTGCGGATCTTCGTCAGCGCTTCCTTCTCGCAGTCGGCGGTGCCGACCAGCAGCAGCGACGGCTGGTCGGCGATCGCCTCCGCGATCCTCTCCATGAGGATCGGGGAATCTTCGATGACGAACACCCGCAACGGCGATTTCATAGGACGGAGAAGAAGTCAGCGGCGCTGCGAGCGTCTCCGCCCTCGTTCCCAGGTGGTTCCCGCCGGCGGCGCGTCGCACCGTCGGCACCGGACGCAGGGTAGGACCCGGGGTCGCCGAGACCTATCGGTTCGGGGCTCTTTGGGCTGTCCGCCTTTGTCTTAGAGATGCGGACCCAGGAAAAGCGCAAAAAAAATCGCGCCGGCGGCGCGATTCGGACACGGGTCGGCGACCCGCCTCACTGGATCAATTCGTTCTTGATCGCGTAGTACGTCAGGTCGGCGTTCGTCTTGAGATTCATCTTCTCGAGGATCCGCGCGCGGTGCGTGCTGACCGTCTTGACCGACAGGAACAGCTCCTCGGCGATGTCGGACACGCTGTGGCCGGCCGCGAGCTTGCAGAACACCTCGAATTCGCGCGTCGACAGCTTCTCGTGCGGCGCGCCGTGCACGTCGCTCGTGAACGCCGTGGCGAGCTGCTGCGCGAGCGCGGGGCTGACGTACTTCTTGCCGGTGAGCACCATGCGCACGGCCTTGAGGATCTCGGCCGGCGGACTGCTCTTCGCGATGTAGCCGTTGGCGCCGGCCTTCAGCACGTTCATCGCGTACTGCTCCTCGGCATGCATCGAGAGGATGAGGATCGGCAGGTCGGACCGTTCGCCGCGCATCCGGCGCAACACGTCGATGCCGCTGCGGTCCGGCATCGACAGGTCGAGCAGGACGCCGTCGACCGGACGGGCACGCAACAACTCGAGCGCCTCGGTGCCGCCGGACGCCTCGGCGTCGACCACGATGTCCGTACACTCGGCGAAGATCTGTCGCAGACCCGCGCGTACGATCTGGTGGTCGTCCACCAGCATGATTTTCTTGATCAAAGGCTCATTCCCGCGTGGCGTTTCGCACCGAACGCCATTGTAACGCGATCGGATGGTGGCCCAGACACCGCCGCGGGCGCATGCCCGACGGCACCGGATGGTAGGCGGGATACGGCGACGCGCCGTCTCGGCACGATGCCGGTTCCATTGTCCGGCATCGTCCTACGTGCCCACAGGGCGCCGTCCTCAATGATGGCTGTCCCCATTCGAGGAGTCCGCCATGACGGAGCCGCAAACCGACACGCCGGGCACGGCGTCCGCCACCGACGGGCCATTCCTGTCGGACATCAAGACGCTGCGCGAACGCGCACGGCAGCACATCAGCGCAGGGCCGGTCACCGACGTCTACAGCGACGACCGCAAGAAGGTCTGCGACATCCTCAACGAGGCGCTCGCGACCGAGCTGGTCTGCGTGCTGCGTTATCGGCGCCACCACTTCATGGCGAAGGGCGTGCTCGCACAGCCGATCAAGGCCGAGTTCCTCGAGCATGCGCAGGAAGAGCAGCAGCATGCGGACGAGATCGCCGAGCGAATCGTGCAGCTCGGCGGCGCGCCGAACTTCTCGCCGGACGGCCTCGCGTCGCGCAGCCATGCCGAATACGTCGAAGGCGAGACGCTGATCGACATGATCAAGGAAGACCTCGTCGCCGAGCGCGTGGCGATCGAGAGCTACACCGAGATCGTGCAGTACCTCGGCTCGAAGGATCCGACGACGCGACGGTTGATGGAGTCGATCCTCGCGAAGGAAGAGGAGCACGCCGACGAGCTCAGCGACCTGCTCGAAGGGCTGCCGACCGACAACACGCAGAACTACAAGGTGCTCGGCGCCTGAACGGCGCGCGGCGCGCCGCGGCGCGCCGTCGACGTCGCGGCACGGGGTCGCACTTTCGCTGAACGACCCGGGGTTTCCGCCTTCGCGGGAACGACGGCGGACGCTGAGCCGACGGACGCGGTCGAACCGCGTCCGCTCGAGGCGCGAGCCGCGTTCGTGCAAGCCCGACCGCGCCCGCTCCGGCGCGACTCGCGTCGGCTCAAGCCGTCTCGATCGTCGCCGGCCGCGCGACCCGGCCCCGCACGACGTTGCAGGGCATCGAGCCGCGCACGATCGTGCCGCCCTGCGGACCGTTCAGGATCTCGAGGCGGCCGTCGTACGCGAGCGTCCGTTCGCGGATGCCGAGCAGCCCGTGGCCGCCGGTCTTCGCGCGATCCTCGTCGGTGATGCCGCGCCCGTCGTCCGCGATCTCGAACTCGATGCGATCGTCGGTCCGGTACGCGTAGGCCGCGACGCGCGTCGCCTTCGCGTGCTTCGCGACGTTGTTCAGCGCCTCCTGGAAGACCCGGAAGATCGCGATCAGGCAGCCGTCGTCGCTGCTCAGGTCGCCGTCGTGGTCGAACGTCGCGCGGATCCGCGTGCGCCGCGACCACTCCTCGACGTACTGCTCCAGCGCCGCCCCGAGCCCGAGGTTGTCGAGCATGCTCGGCCGCAGCTCGCTGACGAGCTGGCGTTTCATCTCGATCGCGGTGTTCAGCAGCGTCAGCGTGCGGTCGAGCTTCGCCGCGAGATCGGGGGACGTCGCGCGCGATCTTGTCGCGCACGCGTGACACGTCCATGTTGATCGCCGTGAGGTAGCTGCCGAAGTCGTCGTGCAGGTCGCGCGCGATGATCTTCTTCTCCTGCTCGCGGACGTCGAGCAGGTGCCGCGACAGGTCGGACAGGTCGGTCGTGCGATCGGCGACGCGCTGCTCGAGCTCGGCGTTCGTCGCCGCGATCATGGCCAGCGCGGCGTCGCGTTGCCGCAGCGAGCGCAGCATCATCAGATAGAACACCGTCAGCGCGACCGCGACGAACGCCGACGCGATCAGGCTCTTCGCGAGGCCGCCCGAATACGCGTGCTCGACCGCGGCGCGGCGTTCGGACAACACCCGGTTCTCCTCGGCGACCATCGGCTCGGCGACGTCGCGGACGGTGCCGATCGACTGCGCGCCCTCGTTCGCGAGCATCGCGAGCGCCGGCGCCTGGCCGCGGTCGCGGTAGACGCCGATCAGGGCGTCGGACTCGGTGAAGCGGCGCGACGCGACGCCGCGCAGCCGTTCGAGCGCCGCCTGCTGCGCCGGCGCCTCGGACAACAGGCGGCCGAGCTCCGGCACGCCCGTCGCGAAGCGGTCCCGCATCTCCTGGTACGGCTTCAGGTAGGCGGCGTCGCCGGTCAGCAGGTAGCCGCGGACCGCCGCCTGTGCGACCGACACGGTGTTGACGACGAGGCGAAGCTTCTCGATCGCCTCGAGCGTCCGCGACACGTTCGCGGCGCGCGCGTCGAGGTCACGCGCGGTGTAGACGTCGACGATGGAGCTTCCGACCAGCAGCACCATCGCGACGACGTACCCCACGAAGAGCGCCAGCGGGCCACCGCGAAACGGCGCGGTGCGGCCGCGGCGCGCGCGACCGGACGGCGCCACGGCGGGCGGAAGAGATTCGTCAGCCACCACGGGTTTGCCGATCGACATCGGTCCGGAGGGACGACGCGGCGCATGACATGCTGCAGCCTTCGGTCGACGGGAGGGACCCGGACTCTAACCCGTCCGATCTTGCCCGGGCATGGGACTGCGCCTCAAAACGACCGATCGGCCCGGCGGCGGATGCCGGCGCCGCGCGGCCGGTCGTCGCCGTCAGAACGGGATGTCGTCGTCCATGTCGTCGAAGCCGGACTTCGCCGGCGCGCGGGACGGGGCGGCGCCGGCGGCGGGGCGGGCTGGCGCGGGGCGCCGCGACTCCAGCGACGGCGCGTCGTCCATCGGGCCCGACGTTTCGCCGCGGCGATCGAGCATGCGCATCACGTCGCCGCGCACCTCGGTCGTGTAGCGGTCCTGGCCTTCCTTGTCCTGCCACTTGCGCGTCTGCAGCCGGCCCTCGACGTAGATCTTCGAGCCCTTCTTGACGTACTGGCCGATGACCTCGGCGGTCCGTCCGAAGAAGACGACGCGATGCCACTCGGTCGCTTCCTTCTTGTCGCCGCTCGCCTTGTCGGTCCAGTTCTCGCTCGTGGCGAGGCTGAAGTTCGCGATCGCCTCGCCGCTCGGCATGTAGCGCATCTCGGGGTCCTTGCCGAGGTTGCCGATCAGGATGACCTTGTTGACCGATGACATGACGAACTCCTCTGGTGGCGACGGTTGGGACGGCGCGGGAACAGGCGGCGCGCGCGGCCGGAGCGACGACGCGGGAGCGACGTGGGGAGCGTCGGCGGCTCGCGTCGGGCGGACGGCGGCGGGCGATTCGGGGGCCGGCGGCCCGGTTCCGGCGACGATGCCTTGCCGGACAGGATCGCGGCCTCATATCGAGACGACAAGCGCCCGAACGGGTCAGCTATATTAACCGATCGGCCTCGCCGGACGTCGACTCGAAGCGACGCCGGGGCCTCCTCCGACCGCGCGACACGGCCCTTTCGAACGGCGCCGTCCGCCACTGCCCGAACGCCCCACGATGGACGCGATCCGCGTGCGCGGCGCGCGCACGCACAACCTGAAGAACATCGACCTCGACATCCCGCGCAAGCACGCGCTGGTGGTGATCACCGGGCTGTCGGGCTCGGGCAAGTCGAGCCTCGCGTTCGACACGCTCTACGCCGAGGGCCAGCGCCGCTACGTCGAGAGCCTGTCGGCCTACGCGCGCCAGTTCCTGCAGCTGATGGACAAGCCCGACGTCGACGTGATCGAAGGCCTGTCGCCGGCGATCTCGATCGAGCAGAAGGCGACCAGCCACAACCCGCGCTCGACGGTCGGCACCGTCACCGAGATCCACGACTACCTGCGCCTGCTGTTCGCGCGCGCCGGCACGCCCTACTGCCCCGACCACGACCTGCCGCTGCAGGCGCAGAGCCCGTCGCCAGATGGTCGACGACGTGCTCGCGCTGCCGGAGGAGACGCAAGCTGATGGTGCTCGCGCCGGTGGTGCGCGACCGCAAGGGCGAGTTCGTCGAGCTGTTCGCCGACATGCAGGCGCAGGGCTACGTGCGCTTCCGCGTCGACGGCGCGATCGTCGAGGCGAGCGACCTGCCCGAAGCTGAAGAAGACCGAGAAGCACGACATCGACATCGTCATCGACCGCCTGAAGATCGGCGCCGACGCCGCGCATCAGCAGCGCCTGGCCGAGAGCTTCGAGGCGGCGCTGCGCATCGCCGACGGCCGCGCGCTCGCGCTCGAGATGGACACCGGCAAGCCGAGCACCTGTTCTCGAGCCAAGTTCGCGTGCCCGATCTGCAGCTACTCGCTGCCCGAGCTCGAGCCGCGGCTGTTCTCGTTCAACTCGCCGGTGGGCGCCTGCCCGAGCTGCGACGGCCTCGGCCAGGTCCAGTTCGTTCGACCCGGAGCGCGTGGTCGCCTTCCCGACGCTGAGCCTCGCGGCCGGCGCGGTCAAGGGCTGGGACCGCCGCAACGGCTACTACTTCTCGATGCTGCGAGAGCGTGGCCGCGCACTACGGCTTCGACGTCGACGCGCCGTTCGAGGCGCTGCCCGACGACGGTGCGCGAGGTGCTGCTGCAACGGCTCGGGCGAGGAGACGATCGAGTTCACGCTACAGTCGAAGGCAGCGGCAAGGCACGGCAGCGGTCGTCGCGCGAGCATCCGTTCGAAGGCATCCTGCCGAACTTCGAGCGGCGCTTCAAGGAGACCGATTCGGCCGCGGTGCGCGAGGAGCTCGCGCGCTACCAGAACGCGCAAGCCTGCCCGACCTGCGACGGCACGCGGCTGCGGCGCGAGGCGCGCAACGTGTTCCTGCGTCGGCACCGCGTGCGGCGCAGCGACAAGGCGATCTACGAGATCAGCACATGCGACGCTGTCCGACAGCCTCGCCTACTTCGAGCAGCTGCAGCTCGAGGGCGCGAAGCGCCGAGATCGCCGACAAGGTCGTGCGCGAGATCGCGCGCCGGCTCACGTTCCTCAACAACGTCGGCCTCGAACTACCTGAGCCTCGACCGCAGCGCCGACACGCTGTCGGGCGGCGAGGCGCAGCGCATCCGGCTCGCGTCGCAGATCGGCTCCGGCCTGACCGGCGTGATGTACGTGCTCGACGAGCCGTCGATCGGCCTGCACCAGCGCGACAACGACCGCCTGATCGCCACGCTGCGCCACCTGCGCGACCTCGGCAACTCGGTGCTGGTCGTCGAGCACGACGAGGACATGATCCGCGCCGTCCGACTACTGCATCGACATGGGCCCGGGCGCCGGCGTCCACGGCGGCCAGGTGATCGCGCAGGGCACGCCCGACGAGGTCGCGGCGCAACCCGCGATCGCTGACCGGCCAGTACCTGTCGGGCAAGATGCGGATCGCGATGCCGTCGCGCCGCGTCGCGCCCGGCTCGGCGCCGTCGGCGCCGATCGACCTCGCGCTGCCGCCGCCGAAGATCAAGAAGCCGAAGAAGGGCGCCGTCGTGCAGGCGCTGCCGTCGCGGCGCGCGAAGACGCCGGGTGGCTGCGCATCCGCGGCGCGCGCGGCAACAACCTGAAGAACGTCGACCGTCGACATCCCGGTCGGCCTGCTCATCTGCGTCACCGGCGTGTCGGGCTCGGGCAAGTCGACGCTGGTCAACGACACGCTCTACACGCGGCCGTCGCGCGCAGCTGTACGGCGGCCACGCCGAGCCCGCGCCGCACGACGCGATCGAGGGCCTCGACGGCTTCGACAAGGTCATCAACGTCGACCAGAGCCCGATCGGCCGCACGCCGCGCTCGAACCCGGCGACGTACACCGGCCTGTTCACGCCGATCCGCGAGATGTTCGCCGAGGTGCCGACGGCGCGCGAGCGCGGCTACGGGCCGGGGCGCTTCTCGTTCAACGTCGCGGGCGGCCGCTGCGAGAGCTGCCAGGGCGACGGCGTGCTCAAGGTCGAGATGCACTTCCTGCCCGACGTCTACGTGCCCGTGCGACGTCTGCCACGGCAAGCGCTACAACCGCGAGACGCTCGAGGTGCTCTACAAGGGCAAGAACATCACCGAGGTGCTGGACCTGACGGTCGAGGACGCGCTCGAGTTCTTCAACGCGCGTGCCCGAACATCGCGCGCAAGCTGCAGACGCTGCTCGACGTCGGCCTCGGCTACATCACGCTCGGGCCAGAGCGCGACGACGCTGTCCGGCGGCGAGGCGCAGCGCGTCAAGCTGGCGCTCGAGCTGTCGCAAGCGCGACACCGGCCGCACGCTCTACATCCTCGACGAGCCGACCACCGGCCTGCACTTCGCCGACATCGCAGCTGCTGCTGACCGTGCTGCACCAGCTGCGCGACGCCGGCAACACGATCGTCGTGATCGAGCACAACCTGGACGTCATCAAGACGGCCGACTGGGTCGATCGACATGGGCCCCGAAGGCGGCGCCGGCGGCGGCACGGTCGTCGCGCAGGGCACGCCGGAGGACGTCGCGGCGACGCCGGCGAGCTACACCGGGCGCTATCTCGAGCCGATCCTGGCTCGTGCGGCGTAGCGCGTCGCACGCGGGCGTCGGGTCGCCGGTCCGCCGCCGCTCGCGCCGCACGGGAGATCGCCGATGACGCGCCTCGAGGACCTGGTGTTCCCGACGCTGTGGATCGCGTGGGGCGCGTACTGGTGGGCCGCGGCGCGGGACGTCAAGTCGACGGTCCGGCACGAGCCGTTCGGGTCGCGACTGCTGCATCTCGTGCCGCTCGCCGTCGCGGCCGCGCTGCTCGCGGTGCAAACGTTCCCGGCCCTGCCGTGGCTGAACGCGCGCTGGGTCCCCGCGACGCCGTGGACGGTCTGGATCGGCGCGGCGATGCTCGCGGGCGGGCTGGCGTTCACGGTCTGGGCGCGGCGCACGCTCGGCCGGAACTGGAGCGCGACGGTGACGCTGAAGCAGGATCACGCGCTCGTCGTGGAAGGACCGTACCGCCTCGTGCGTCATCCGATCTATACCGGGCTGCTGCTCGGCTTCGCGGGCTCCGCGCTGGCGCGCGGCGACGCGCGCGGCATCCTCGTCGTCGTCATCGTCGTCCTCGCGCTGTGGCGCAAGCTGCGCCTCGAGGAGCGATGGATGGTCGAACGCTTCGGCGCCGACTACGACGACTACCGGCGTCGCGTGCCGGCGCTCGTGCCGTTCGTGCGTTGACGCGTCGAGCGGAACGCGTGCGGACGTCGATGTGGCGCGAGCCGGAGGGCGCGGCCCGAGCCCCGGCGCCCGAGCGCCTCGTCGCCGTCAGTGGCTCAGCACGAAGTCCGCGAACTCGCGGTCGACCGGCGCGAGGAACCGCAGCGGCCACGCCATCGCGCCGACGAGCGTCATGTGGTTGACGTGGTCGAGGACGTGGACCGTCACGTCGGCGCCGTCGGCCTTCAGCTTCGCGGCCATCGGCACCGTGTTCTCGTCCGGATAGACGAAGGTATCGGTTCGCGCCGCGATCAGCAATGACGGGATCGACCGCCCCGAGACGTGGTCGATCGGCTGCGTCGAGCGCGGCGTGTCGGGCCAGTGGAACACTTCCTTCACGCCGTCGTCGACGATCGGCAGGAAGTTGTACGGACCCGCGAGGCCGACGAAGCCGCGGAACTGGTCGGGGCGCAGGCCGTACGGTCGCAGCCAGCGCGGATCGAACGCGACCATCGCCGCGTTGTACGCGCCGGCGCTGTGGCCGGTGATGAAGATGCGCTGCGGGTCGCCGCCGAGCGCCGCGATGTGTCCGATACGTCCACGCGATGGCCGCCGCGGTGTCCTCGACGAAGCCCGGGTACGCGACCTCCGGATAGAGGCGGTAGTCGGCGATCACGGTGACGATGCCCGCGGGCCGTCAGCGCGTCGGCGACGAACGGATAGTCGGCCTTGCTGCCGTCGCGCCAGCTGCCGCCGTAGATGAACACCGCGACCGGCGCCTTCGCCGCCGGCGCGAGCGATGCAGGCACGTAGACGTCCAGCTTGCGGCGCGGCCCGTCGCCGTATGCGATGTCCTTCGTGACGACGTAGCCGCGGGTCGGCGACAGCGCGTTGATGAGCTGCACGCCGGAGCAGCCGCCCAGCGCCGCGAACAGCGCCACCAGCGGTGCGAACAGACGGACGCGCGTGCGAACGGTGCCGGAGCGCGCGGACGCACGCGGCGCGAAATGGGAGTGGTCGGCCATCGGTTCGAGGTGAGGAGCGGCCGCGCGAACGGGGGCCGTCGTCGCAGGTCGCCGCCCGATGCGCGTCGCGGACGCGGGACGGACTGCCTGCGCTGATACGCAGCGCGGCGCCGTGCGGATGCGCGTCGGTCGGGGCCGACCGGTCCGCGCGCCGTCAACCGGCGTCGTCGCGCAGCCAGCGCGCGACGTCGCGCGCGAAGTACGTGAGGATGCCGTCGGCGCCGGCCCGCTTGAACGCGAGCATCGACTCGAGGACGGTCTTCTTCTCGTCGAGCCAGCCGTTCTGCGCGGCCGCCTTCAGCATCGCGTATTCGCCGGACTGACCTGGTAGACGCAGGTCGGCATCCCGAACTCGGCCTTCACGCGATGCAGGATGTCGAGGTACGGCATGCCCGGCTTGACCATCACCATGTCGGCGCCCTCGGCGATGTCGGCCGCGACCTCGCGCAGCGCCTCGTGACCGTTCGACGGGTCCATCTGGTACGTCATCTTGTCGCTGCGGCCGAGGTTCGTCGCGGACCCGACCGCGTCGCGGAACGGCCCGTAGAACGCGCTCGCGTACTTCGCGGAGTACGCCATGATCCGCGTGTGGATGTGGCGCGCCTCCTCGAGCGCGACGCGGACCGCGCCGATGCGGCCGTCCATCATGTCCGACGGCGCGACGATGTCGACGCCGGCCTCGGCCTGCACGATCGCCTGGCGCATCAGCACGTCGACCGTCTCGTCGTTGACGACGTAGCCGATGCGCGTCGATCACGCCGTCCTGGCCGTGGCTCGTGTACGGGTCGAGCGCCACGTCGGTCATCAGGCCGAGCTCGGGGAACGCCTTCTTCAGCGCGGCGACGACGCGCGGGACGAGCCCGGCCGGATTCGTCGCCTCGCGGCCGTCGGGCGTCTTCAGCGACGGCTCGATCGCCGGGAACAGCGCCAGCACCGGGATGCCGAGACGCAGCGTCTCCTCGGCGAGCGGCATCAGGCGGTCGAGCGACAGCCGTTCGACGCCGGGCATCGACGGCACCGGGAAGCACGCGTTCGTGCCTTCCTGCACGAAGACCGGATAGATCAGGTCGTCGGCCGTGACGCGGTGCTCGCGCATCAGCCGGCGCGAGAAGTCGTCGCGGCGCATCCGGCGCGGCCGGTGGGTCATGGAGCGGGCGGTCGCGGCGTCTCGCGCGGCCGCGTCGAGCAGAGGCTTCTCGTGGGGCGTCATCAGCGTTCCGATTTGTTACAGATGGTCGGCGAACGGGCCGAGAACTTTTGCGCGCGGGGCCGCTCATATCGAACGGATGGCTCACACCATCCCCCGCTTCTCCTCCCTGAGCGGGTGCCTTGACGATAAGGCGTTATCACCCCGGTGTCATTCCCCTTGCGCCGGGGTTTTTTTTGCCCGCTCGACGCGCAGATCGCCGTCGGCGACGGGCGGGTCGCTGGCGGGCCGTTCGAGCCCGAGCAGATCCACGACGCGACGGTCGGCCTCGTCGACGCCGGTGCGGTCGAGCGCCGAGAACAGCTGCGCGGTGTGGAACGGCGACAGGGCCGCGAGGCGCTCGCGCGTCGCACGCAACGCGCTCGCCTTGTCGCTGCGGTTGAGCTTGTCCGCCTTCGTCAGCAGCACGTGGATCGGCTTGCCGGTCTCGGCGAACCAGGCGACGAGGCCGTCGTCGAGTTCGGTGAAGGGGCGCCTCGCATCCATGATCAGCACGAGCCCGACGAGCTCGTTGCGCTTGCGGATGTACGTGCCGAGGGTCTGTTCCCAGTGCGCGCGCGACTCGCGCGCGACCTCCGCGTAGCCGTACCCCGGCAGGTCGACGAGGAACGCGCCCGGAACGGACGGGTCGTCCGGATGTTCGCCGACCGCGAAGAAGTTGATGTGCTGCGTGCGTCCCGGCGTCTTGCTCGCGAATGCGAGGCGCTTCTGGTGCGCGAGCGTGTTGATCGCCGTCGACTTGCCGGCGTTCGAGCGGCCCGCGAACGCGAGCTCGGGGAGACCGAGCAGCGGCAACTGGTGCAGCCGGTCGACGGTCGTGTAGAAGCGGGCCTGCTGCAGGGCGGACATGATCGGGGGAGGGAGGCGGGCCCGCGTCGGACGCCGCGCGCGTCGGGGTCGGCGCGGACCTCGCTCTGTATAATACGGCGGTTTGTCGGCAGGCCCGACGCGCATCGAGCGTCGCCGCCCCGCATCGCCCCCGCGCCAAACGCCTCGTCGCATCGCGAAGCGGAAGCGCTTCCTTCGTCCGTCCCGCTCGGATCACAGAGGTCGAAATGGCTCGTGCCTTCGCATTGTCCACCGCACTGTTGCTGGCGCTCGCCGCGTCGCCGGGGCTGTCCCCGGCCGCCGACGAGGCCGCCGCGGCGAAGGCGGACGCGAACACGTCCGACGCGAAGACGGCCGCCCTCAAGTCCGACGACAAGCCCGACGCGACGAAGGGCGGCGCCATCGCCCAGGCGGTCTGCGCCGCGTGCCACGGGCCCGACGGCAACGCCACCGGCAACGCGTATCCGAAGCTGGCGGGGCAGGGCGAGGCGTATCTCGCGAAGCAGCTCCACAACTTCAAGGCCGAAGGCGGCAGCACCGTGCCGCTGCGGTGGAACCCGATCATGGCGCCGATCGCGGCCGCGCTGTCCGACGCCGACATCCGCAACGTCGCGACGTACTACTCGACGCAGGCGTACAAGCCGGCGAGCGCGAAGAACAAGGCGACTGTCGAGCTTGGCCAGAAGATCTGGCGCGCCGGCATCGCCGAGCGCGGCGTGCCCGCATGCGCCGCGTGCCACGGCCCGAACGGCGCCGGCATCCCGATCCAGTATCCGCGTCTCGCCGGTCAGTGGGGCGAGTACAACGAGGCGCAGCTCACCGGCTTCAAGACCGGCGCCCGCAAGAACAACGTCGTCATGACGACGATCGCGTCGCGCCTGTCGGACAGCGACATCAAGGCCGTCGCCGACTACGCCGCCGGCCTGCGCTGACGGTCGCGGCGGCGCCGCGGCTCACGCGGCGCCGGCAGCGCCCGGCTCCGCGACGCCGAACACGCGCGCGATCGTGCCGATGCGCGCCGCCGCGTCGTCGGTCGTGAACGTCTTCAGCTCCGCCATCGCGCCGTGCAGCATCTTCTGCGTGAGCGCGCGCGACATCGACTGCAGCACGGCCTCGACGTCGTCGCCGCGCGCGAGCAGCCGCCGCGCCCGATCGATCTCTCCTTCGCGCCACGCGTCGGCCTGGCCGTGCAGCGCGCGGATGAACGGCACCGCGTCGCGCAGCCGCAGCCACTGCAGGAAGTCGCTGACGCCGTGCTCGATGATCGCCTCCGCCTGCAGCACCGCCGACCGGCGACGCTCGCCATTGACGCGGACGATGCCGGCCAGGTCGTCGACCGTGTGCAGGTAGACGTCGGGCAGCGCACGCACCTCGGGTTCCACGTCGCGCGGGACCGCGAGATCCGCGATCAGCATCGGCTTGCGGCGGCGCTGCCGGATCGCGCGTTCGATCGCGCCGAGGCCGATGATCGGCACGGCGCTCGCGGTGCACGTGACGACGATGTCGTACTGCGCGAGCCGCGCCGGCATGTCGACGAGGCGCATCGTGTGTCCGTCGAAGCGGTCGGCGAGCAGCTGCGCGCGCTCGGGCCGGCGATTCGCGAACGTCATCGAGCGCGGCTTCTGAGCCGCGACGTGCGTCGCGACGAGCTCGATCATCTCGCCGGCACCGACGAACAGCACGTTCGTCTCGTCGAGCCGGTCGAACAGCTGCGCGGCGAGTCGCACGCAGGCGGCGGCCATGCTGATCGACTGCGCGCCGATGCAGGTCGCGTGGCGGACCTCCTTCGCGACCGTGAAGGAGCGCTGGAACATCTGGTGCAGCGGTCCGCCGAGCGTGCCGGCCGTCTCGGCCTCGCGGATCGCCTTCTTGAACTGCCCGAGGATCTGCGGCTCGCCGAGCACCATCGAGTCGAGGCCGCTCGCGACGCGGAACGCGTGACGCGCGGCGTCCGCGCCTTCGTGCACGTAGGTGTGCGATCCGAGACGTTCGGCGTCGGTGCCGCCGGCCTCGGCGAGCCAGTGCATCGCCGGCTCGACCGCGTCCGCATCCGCGCCGATGTAGAGCTCGGTGCGATTGCAGGTCGACAGGATCGCCACCTCCGCATCGCGGCGCACGCGCGCGGCGAGCGTCCGCGCGGCCGGCGCGAGCGCCGGTCCCGCGAACGCGAAGCGCTCGCGGAACGCGAGCGGCGCGGTCGTGTGATTGACGCCGAGGGCGAGGACGCTCATCGACGAGCGCGCGCGATGCGCGTCGCGACCGCGGCCGCAGACCCGCGATGCGTTATGGTTGCGTCGCGCATCGTTCGGGTCGGATCGGGCATCGAGCCGGGAACCGGGCGGGAACGTGCGTCGCGGCTCGAGCGGTGCCGTGACGGGCCGATGGGTCCTCGCTGAGGCGTGGTGCGCAAGCCACGTCGACGTCCAGACAGGAATCGCATCGGTGTAATGTAAGGCTTACAGTTCGGGTTGTCAATGCAACCTGTCGGCGATATCCTTCGGCGACGAACACGTTTCAGAGGAGCCGTCATGCAGTCACGTCGTCACTTCATCCGTACGATCTCCGTCACGAGCGCGGCCCTGCTGGCCGGCGTCGAGGCGCGCGCCGACCTGCCGATGGTCGACGAGAAGGATCCGACGGCCGTCTCGCTGGGTTACGTCAGCGACACCACGAAGGCGAATCAGGCGAAGTACCCGAACCACACGCCGGCGCAGATGTGCAACAACTGCCAGCTCTATCAGGGCAAGCCGCTCGTCGCGACCGGAACCGGCCCGTGTCCGCTGTACGCCGGCAAGCAGGTCAACGCGAAGGGCTGGTGCAGCGCGTACGCGAAGCGCGCCGCCTGAACCCCGGCGCCGCCGGGCCGGCCGGGCCCTTCGCATGACGCCGGCCTTTCCGTTCTCCGCGATCGTCGGCCAGGCGGAGATGAAGCTGGCGATCCTCGCGGCCGCGGTCGATCCGCGGATCGGCGGCGTCCTGGTCTTCGGCGATCGCGGCACCGGCAAGTCGACCGCCGTGCGCGGGCTCGCGGCGCTGTTGCCGCGGCTGCGCGTCATCGCGGGATGTCCTTACGGCTGCGACCCGGCCGCGCCGTGCGACGCCTGCCTCGCGTCGCCGGACCGCACGAAGGACGGCCGGGCGTTGCGGACCGCGCAGGTGCCGGCGCCGGTCGTCGATCTGCCGCTCGGCGCGACCGAGGACCGCGTCGTCGGCGCGCTCGACCTCGAACGGGCACTGTCGCAGCGGCGTGAAGGCGTTCGAGCCGGGCCTGCTCGCCCGCGCGAATCGCGGCTTCCTCTACGTCGACGAGGTGAACCTGCTCGAGGACCATCTCGTCGACCTGCTGATCGATGTCGCCGCGTCCGGCGAGAACGTCGTCGAGCGCGAGGGACTGAGCGTGCGGCATCCGGCGCGCTTCGTCCTCGTCGGCAGCGGCAATCCCGAGGAGGGCGAACTGCGGCCGCAACTGCTCGATCGCTTCGGTCTGTCGGTCGACGTCGCGACGCCGACCGACCTGCCGTCGCGCATCGAGGTCGTCCGGCGTCGCGATGCGTTCGAGCGCGACCCGGCCGGCTTCGTCGCGCGCTGGAAGAAGGACGACGAACGGATTCGCCGGACCGTCGTGTCGGCACGCGCCCGGCTCGACGACGTCGAGATCGACGACGCGGCGCTCGAGTCGGCCGCGCGTCTGTGCATGGCACTCGGCACGGACGGCCTGCGCGGCGAGCTGACGCTGATCCGTGCCGCGCGTGCGGTCGCCGCGCTCGACGGCGCGTCGCGCGTCGACCGCACGCAGCTGCGTCGCGTCGCCGCGCCGGCGCTGCGCCACCGGCTGCGGCGCGACCCGCTCGACGACAGCGGCTCCAGCGCCCGCGTCGAGCGCGCCGTCGCCGAGACGTTCGACGCGTGACGCCCGACGCGTCGGCGGACGCGACGGCGGACCGCGCGCGCGCCTGGTCCGACGCGATGCTCGCGGCGGGCTGCATCGCGATCGATCCCGCGGGGCTCGGCGGCGTTCGCTTGCGCGCGTCGGCGGGGGCGGTCCGCGATCGATGGATCGCCGGCTGGCGCGCGTCGCTCGTGGACGGCGCGCCGGTGCGCGGCGTGCCGTTGCACGTCGACGACGAGAGACTGCTCGGCGGCATCGACCTCGTCGCGTCGCTGCGGACCGGCCGTCCGGTCCGCCAGGCCGGCGTCCTCGCGGACGCGCGCGGCGGCTTCGTCGTGCTGTCGATGGCCGAGCGGATCGCACCGGCGACCGCGGCCCGCATCGCCGCGGCGCTCGACGACGGCGGCTTCGGCGTGGTCGCGCTGGACGAAGGCGAGGACGACGAGGCGCTCGGCGCGGTGCTCGCCGAACGGCTCGCGCTGTGCGTCGACCTGCGCGGCCTCGCGCCGCGCGATGTCGCGGTCGCGCCGGGTCCCCGGCACGGCGGGCAGGGCGAAGTGGCCGACGTCGCGGACGATCGGCCGAGCGAAAATCATGTCGTGCACGGGTACCGCGGACCGACGCCGTCCGACCACGTCGCGCGCGTCGCGATCGACGATGCACGACGGCGACTCGCCGACGTGGCGGTCGACGACGCCGTGGTCGCGGCGCTGTGCGACGCGTCCATGCGGCTCGGCATCGACTCGATGCGTCCCGCGCTGTTCGCGTTGCGGTGCGCACGCGCGGTCGCCGCGCTCGCCGGCCACGACGCGGTCGACGCCGACGATGCGGCGTGCGCCGCGCGTCTCGTCTTCGCGTCGCGCGTGCGTCGCCTGCCGCAGGCGGAAGCCGACGCCGCCGATGCCGCGGCCGACGACCGCGCGGACGATCCCGCCGCCGACGAAGCCGATTCCCGCGATGGACGCGAGTCCGGCGACGCGATGCCGTCGAACGACGACTCGGACCCGTCGCCGTCCGGGCCGCCGCCGTCGACCGATCCGACCTCGCGGTCCGACGCTGCCGATGCCGACGACGCGGGCGACCTCGAGACGCGCGTCGGTCCCACGGCCGACGTCGTCGTCGCGGCCGCGGTCGCCGTGATCCCGGCCGGGCTGCTCGCGGCGCTCGCGGACGGCGCGGCCGCGGCCCGCGGTCGCTCGACGCACGGCGGCTCCGGTGCGCGCTCGCGCAGCCGACTGCGAGGCGCGCCGGCCGGTGTCCGCCGCGCGCGTCCGCGCGGGAACGAGCGGCTGAGCCTCGTCGAGACGCTGCGGGCGGCCGCGCCGTGGCAGGCCGCGCGACGGGCCGACGCAGCGACCGCGACGCGACGGGACGAGGGCCCGCCCGCGACGCGACGGGCCGATGCGTCGTCGACGAAGCGACGAATCGACGCCCCGCCGGCGCCTCGTCCGGGCGGCCGGGTCCACGTCCGCGTCGAGGACCTGCATGTCGTGCGCTTCCGGTCGCGGCAGCCCGCGACGACCGTGTTCGTCGTCGACGCGTCCGGCTCCTCGGCGTTGCATCGGCTCGCGGAAGCGAAGGGCGCCGTCGAGCTGCTGCTCGCCGACTGCTACGTCCGGCGCGATCGCGTCGCGGTCGTCGCGTTCCGTGGCCGCGACGCGCAGCTGCTGCTGCCGCCGACGCGGTCGCTCGCGCGCGCGCGTCGCAGCCTCGCCGCGTTGCCGGGCGGCGGCGGCACGCCGCTCGCGACCGCGCTGGACGCGACGCGCGAGCTCGTCGTCGCGTTGCGCCGGAGCGGCGAGACCGTCTTCGCGGTCGTGCTGACCGACGGCCGCGCCAACGTCGCGCGCGACGGCACGGGCGGCCGCCCGAAGGCCGAGGCCGACGCGTCGTCGGCGGCGCGCGCGTTCCGAACGATCGGCGTCGACGCGCTGCTGATCGACACGTCGCCGACGCCGCACGCGCAGGCGGCCCGTCTGGCGGCCGAGATGGGCGCGGCGTATCGGCCGTTGCCGCAGGCCGATGCGCGCGCGATGTCGCGCGTCGTCAACGCGGCCGCGCGGCGCGCGACCGACGCCGGGCGCGCGAGCACGCCCCGATGAGGCGGCGTGCGCCTCGCGATTCGGCAGCCATGACGCGATGACGACCGCGCTCGTGCCGCGCACGATCGACGCCGGCGGCGTTCGCTGGTCGGTCGCGACGACCGGTGACGGGCCGGTGCTGCTCGCGCTGCACGGCACCGGCGCATCGCTCGACTCGTTCGAAGGCCTCGCGCCGCTGCTCGCCGAACGCTTCGCGGTCGTCGCGCCCGACCTGCCGGGTCATGCGCGCAGCTCGACGCCGCACGGCAGCGGCATGACCGTCGACGGGATGGCGCGCTCGGTCGCGGCGCTGCTCGCCGCGCTCGACGTGCGGCCGGCCGTCGTCGTCGGGCATTCGGCCGGCGCCGCGATCCTCGCGCGGATGATGCTCGACGGCACGATCGCGCCGCGCGCGATGGTCGGCCTGAACCCGGCGCTTCGCCCGCTCGAAGGCGCGTTGCGCGTGATGTCGCCGATCGCGAAGCTGATGGCGCTCGCGCCGGGCGTCCCCACGCTCGTGTCGGCCTTCGCGCGCGACGACCGCGCGGTGCAGCGGCTCGTCGACGGGACCGGCTCGACGCTCGATGCGCGCGCCACGGCGCGCTATGCCGCGCTGGTGCGCGATCGCCGGCATGTCGCCGGCGCGATCGCGATGATGGCCGCATGGAACCTCGATCGGCTCGATGCGGAACTGCCGCGGCTCGCGCCGCCGCCGCTGTTCATCGTCGGCGATGCCGATCGCACGGTGCCGCCGTCGCAGGCGGTCGTCGTCGCGCGACGCATCCCCGGCGCGCGCGTCGAGCGGCTGTCGGGGCTCGGCCATCTCGCGCACGAGGAGGCGCCCGAGGCCGTCGCGGCGCTGATCGTCGCGCATGCGGTCGAGCGCGGGGTGCTGCCGGCGGCCTGAACGCACCGCGCGCCGCGGAATCACTTCGCGCCGACGACGTCGCCGATCACGATCGACAGGTCGCGCGTGCCGGGCGCGACCGGCGCGCTCCGGCCGTCGAGATCGCCCGGCTGCGGGATCGCGTTGCCGCTCTTCGAGACGCGCGCCGTGACGACGACCTGCTTCTGGTCCGACAGCTTCATCGTCGGCGCCATCGCCATGCTGATCGTCGAGCCGGAAGCGCAGCGGCAGGTCGCGGACGGTCGCGCGCTGCACGGCGACCGGCATGCGGCCCCGTCGACCGGCGCGCGCGAAGACGAACACCGTGTCGTCCGGCGCGACGCGCGACGGCGAGCGACGGGGCGAGCGTCACCGTGCCGGTGACCGCTGTCCGGTCCGGCGACCGTCGGCTGCGGACGAGGCGCGACGCGACCGCGGCCGGCGCCGGCGGCAGCCCGCCGCGCCGGCGCGCCTCGTCACGTTCGCCATCACCTGCGCGATGGAATTCGCTGTCCGGCGGCAGAGCGTCGGCGATCTTCTGCCACTGCGCGGCGCGCCGTCGCGAAGTCGCCGCGCTCGAACGCGACCGTGCCGGCGAGCGCGAGCGCCTTCGGCTGCGACGGGTCGATCGCCAGCGCGCGATCGATCAGAGCGCGAGCGACTGCGCGTTCTGGCGCGCCCGTCGTTCGCGGCCGCGACCGCGTCGGCATAGTCGGCGAGCAGTGCCGGCGTCGTCCGGCTGCAGCTCGACGGCGCGCTGGTACGCCGGTAGCGCGTCGGCGAAGCGGCCGAGCACGCGAATACGACCGCGCCAGCATCGTCCAGCCCTCGGCGTCGTCGGGCCGGTCCTTCAGCCGCGCCGCGAGCTTGTCGACCATCCCCGCGATCTGCTTCAGGCTCGGCGTCGCGGTCGGCGGTCGCGGCGTCGGGCGGCGGCGCCGACGCGGCCGCCGCGCCGAGCGACGGCGACCCGGTGAACGCGTAGCCGACGAGCGCGATCGCGACGACGAACGTCGACACGAACGCGACGAGGCGGCGCGACGGTCGCGCGGTCGCCGAGGCGCTCGTCACGACGCTCGCCGGCGGCGTCGCCGGTGGAGTCGATGCCGGCATCGCGAGCACCGCGTCGCTCAACGCGCGATCGGCGTCGCGGCGCGCCGCCTCGTACGCGTCCGCGTCGAGCTCGCCGCGCGCACGCGCCTCGCCGAGCGCGACGAGCCGCGCGCGCAGCGTCGCGATGCGTCGCGTCGATCGCGACGTCAGGCGTGGCGGACATGCCGTCGGCGATCGGCGTCGTCGTCGTCCGGCTCGAACGCGTCGGGCGCGAGGCGCGCGCGCCGTCGCAGCACGATCGCGAGCGACGGCCGCGCCGCGCGGCCAGCATCAGCGCCGGGCCGAGCCACAGCAGCGCGGTCGTCGGCTTGAACGGCGGCCGGTACAGCACGAAGTCGCCGTAGCGCGCGGTCATGTAGTCGACGATCTCGCGCGTCGCTGCGACCGGCGCGCAGCTGCTCGCGGACCTGGTTGCGCAGGTCGACCGCGAGGTCCGCGTGCGAGTCGGCGATCGTCTGGTTCTGGCAGACGAGGCAGCGCAGCTCCGACGTGATGCGCGACCATGCGCGCCTCGAGCGCCGGGTCGGCGGCCTCGGGCGCCGCCTCCTTCGCGAACGCGGCAGCGGTGCAGGCGACCGCGAGCGCGGCGACGACGACGGCGATCGCCGCGGCGAGCGCGCGACGCGCGCGCGTCAGCCATCGAGCTTCTGCACGCAGCGGCACGATCTCGGTCGCGATCACGTCCGGCGTCAGCGGACCGATGTGCTTCATGCGGATCGTGCCGGTCTTGTCGATGATGAACGTCTCGGGCACGCCGTAGACGCCGAAGTCGATGCCGACGCGGCCCTGCTCGTCGAACAGCGACGCGCGATACGGGTCGCCCATCCGCGCGAGCCAGCGATTCGGCGTCGGCGCGCGTGTCCTTGTAGTCGAGGCCGTAGATCGGCAGCACGCCCTGCTTCGCGAAGTCGACGAGCAGCGGATGCTCCTCGCGACACGCGACGCACCACGACGCCCACACGTTGAGCATCCAGACCTTGCCCTTCAGGTCCGCGAGCGTGATCGTTCGCGCCGGGTCGTCGAGCCGCGCGAGCGTGAAGCCGGGCGCCGGCTTGTCGATCAGCGGCGACGGCACCTCGTGCGGATCGCGGTTCAGGCCGATCGCGAGCACGATCGCGAGCGCGACGAACACGCCGAGCGGCATCAGGAACCAGAGGCGCTTCACGTCGCGACCGCCGCGCGGCGCCGATCGGCTCGCGGCGCCGGCGCGTCGCGACGCCGAGCGGCGCGACGCGATAGCGGCGGTCGGTCGCCGCGAGCAGGCCGCCGAGCGCCATCACGACGCAGCCGCCCCAGATCCAGTCGACGAACGGCTTGTAGTAGACGCGCACGATCCATGCGGTCGGTCGATGCGTCTGCTCGTCGACGATCGGCTCGCCGAGCGAGACGTAGAGGTCGCGGCGTGAGGCCCGGATCGATCGCGGCCTCGGTCATCACGGCCTGCGTCGCCGGTGTAGAAGCGCTTCTCGGGACGCAGCGTCGCGACGGCGCGGCCGCCTTCGTCGACGTCGATCGTGCCCTGCGCCGCGCGGTAGTTCGGACCGTCGACGTCGTGCGCGCCGCGGAACGTGAAGACGTAGTCGCCGATCGTCGTCGTGTCGCCGACCTCCATCTTCACGTCGCGCTCGACCTCGCCGGTCCGGACCAGCGTCACGCCGACGATGAAGACCGCGACGCCGAGATGCGCGACGAACATGCCGACCATCGCGCGCGGGATCAGCCGCGCGCGCGCGAGCACGTCGACGCGCTCGCCGTCGACCGGCCGCAGGCGCTCGACGACGTCGGTCGCGACCGACGCGACGATCCAGAACGCCATCAGCAGGCCGAGCGCGCCGACGAGGCCGATGCCGCCGTGCGCGAACATCGCGACGATCGTCGCGACGACGGCCGTGCCCGCGGCCCAGCGCAGGCGTCGCGCGAGGTCCGGCAGCCGCGCCTCCTTCCAGCGCGCGAGCGGGCCGACGCCCATCAGGAACAGCGAGCGGCGTCAGCAGCGGCACGAACACGGTGTCGAAGTACGGCGGGCCGACCGAGATCTTGCCGAGGTTCATCGCGTCGAGCGCGAGCGGATACAGCGTGCCGAGCAGCACGGCGCCGCACGCGACGACGAGCAGCACGTTGTTCGCGAGCAGCATCGTCTCGCGCGACAGCGAACGCGAAGCGCGCGCCGAGGCCGACGTTCGCGCGCGCGCCACGCGTAGAGCGCGAGCGACGTGCCGATCACGATGACGAGGAACGCGAGGATGAACAGGCCGCGGCGCGGATCGGTCGCGAACGCGTGGACCGACGACAGCACGCCGGAGCGCACGAGGAACGTGCCGAGCAGCGACAGCGAGAACGCGAGGATCGCGAGCAGCACGGTCCACGACTTGAAGCTGCCGCGCTTCTCGGTGACGGCGAGCGAGTGGATCAGCGCGGTCGCGACGAGCCACGGCATGAACGACGCGTTCTCGACCGGATCCCAGAACCACCAGCCGCCCCAGCCGAGCTCGTAGTACGCCCAGCCGCTGCCGAGCGCGATGCCGATCGTGAGGAAGATCCACGCGGCCGTCGTCCACGGCCGCGTCCAGCGCGCCCACGTCGCGTCGAGGTTGCCGCCGATCAGCGCGGCGACCGCGAACGAGAACGCGACCGACAGGCCGACGTAGCCCATGTAGAGCATCGGCGGATGGATCACCATCCCCGGGTCCTGCAGCAGCGGGTTGAGGTCGCGGCCCTCGGGCGCCGCCGGGAACAGCCGATCGAACGGGTTCGACGTCATCAGCAGGAACAGCAGGAAGCCGAACGACGAGCCAGCCCATCACGGCGAGGATGCGCGCGACGAGCGACGTCGGGCAGGTGACGGCTGAACTGCGCGACCGCGGCGGCCCAGAACGTCAGCATCAGCAGCCACAGCAGGATCGATCCCTCGTGGCCGCCCCACACGGCCGCGATGCGGTAGTGCAGCGGCAGCAGGCGGTTCGAGTTCGTCGCGACGTAGAGCGACCGAGAAGTCGTTCGTCGCGAACGACACCGCGAGGCAGACGAACGCGAACGCGACGAGCGCGAACACGACGCGCGCCGACGGCCGCGCGAGCGCCATCCAGTCGCCGCGGCCGCGCGCGGCGCCGAGCCATCGGCAGGACGCCGCGCGACGAGCGACGCGCCGAGCGCGAGCCAGAGCGCGAAGTGGCCGAGTTCGGGGATCATCGGGGCGTCCTCGTCGCCGTCGCGATCCCGCCTGCGAACACGCGGCTTCGCGACGACGCCAACGAAGCGGGGTCCCCGCCTGCGCGGGGATGACGGAAAGCGCATCGCGGCACCGCCGCGCTTCTCGCGCAGCGGCGCGAACGCTCGGTCGTCCCCGCGCAGGCGGGGACCCGGCGTCGTTCGCCGTCGTGACGTGGCACGATCGCTCCGAGGGACCGCATCAGTTCACCGCCTTCGGCCGGATGTCCGGCGCGCTCGGCGACGGCACGACCGTCTCCGCGAGCTTCTGGTCGCGGCCCTGCTGCGCGCGCTTCATCGCGTCGGCCGCTTCGGGCGGCACGTAGTTCTCGTCGTGCTTCGCGAGGATCTCCGCGCGACGAAACGTTCCGCCTTCGAGCCGGCCCTGCGCGACGACGCCCTTGCCCTCCTTGAACAGGTCCGGAAGGATGCCGACGTAGTGGACCGGGACGCTCTTCGCGGTGTCGGTCACGACGAAGCGCACGTCGGTCCCGTCGCGCTTCAGCGTGCCCTTCTCGACCATGCCGCCGATGCGGAACGCGCGGCCGGTCGGCGCCTCGTGCTGCGCGACCTGGCTCGGCGAGTAGAAGAACACGAGGTTGCTCCGGAACGCGTTCAGGATCAGCGCCGACGACGACGCCGACCGCGACCAGCACGCCGCCGGCGATCGCGAAGCGCTTGCGACGCGGCGTCACGCGGCGTCTCCGTCGTCGACGCCCGGGTCGCGGTCCGCCTCGGCGAGCGCGCGCCGATGGCGGCGCGACGCGGCGATCCGGCTCGATCGCGAGGCACGCGGCCGTCACGCCGTACGCACCCCACACGTAGCGGCGCGTAGCCGCCCATCGCGAAGAAGTCGGCAGGGCTCGACCAGTTCATCCGACGGCCCCCGCGTGTCGCACGCCGGCCGGTCGCGCGTCGCTCATCCAGCGCGCATGACGCTCGCGCTCGGCGACGATCGCCTGCGCGCGCCGGAACACGACGGCGAACGCGTACGCCCAGAACGCGAGCGTCATCAGCAGCATCGCGATCAGCATCGTCTGCGCCATCGTCGGCGCCGACGTCATCGTGATCGTCGCGCCCTGGTGCAGCGTGTTCCACCACTTGACCGAGAAATAGATGATCGGCACGTTGACGCTGCCGACGAGCGCGACCAGCGCGCCGGCGCGGTCGGCGCGGCGCGTGTCGTCGATCGCCTCGACGAGCGCGAGGAAGCCGAGGTAGAGGAACAGCAGGATCAGCTCCGACGTCAGCCGCGCGTCCCACACCCACCACGCGCCCCACGTCGGCCGGCCCCAGAACGCGCCGGTCCACAGCGCGAGGAACGTGAACAGCGCGCCGGTCGGCGCGATCGCGCGCGCGAGCATCGACGCGAGCCGCGCGTTCAGCGCCCAGCCGATCGCGGCCCAGGCGGCCATCGCGACGTACATCACCATCGACATCCACGCCGCCGGCACGTGGATGAAGATGATGCGATAGGCGTCGCCCTGCGTCGCGTCGGTCGGCGCGACGAAGAAGCCGATCTACAGCGCCGCGGCCGCGAGGACGATCGCGAGGACGCACAGCAGCGGCACGACGCGCGTCGGCGAGGCGATAGAAGCGCGCCGGTGACGCGAAGTGGAAGAGGCGGATCGAGCGTGGCACTGCGGGTTACTCCGTCGCGATCCTGAGGGCCGCCGCGGTCGCGAGCGGCGCGAGGAGCGCCGTCGAGATGAGCAGCGCGCCGAGCAGCGAGAAGTGGCCGCGCGCCGACAGCCCGGAGTCTATCGCGACCACGGCTCCGCTGCCGAAGATCAGGGTCGGGATGCAGAGCGGCAGCACGATCAGGATCAGCAGCACGGCGCCGCTGCGCACGCCGAGCGTCAGCGCCGCGCCGAGGCCGCCGAGCAGGCTCAGGATCGGCGTGCCGAGCAGCAGCGACGCGACGAGCGCGGCGAGCGACGCGCCGTCGAGCCCGAACGCGAGGCCGAGCAGCGGCGCCGCGATCGTCAGCGGCAGGCCGGTCAGCAGCCAGTGGGCGAGCGACTTCGCGAGCGCGACCGACAGCGCCGAACCGCCGGCGAGCAGCATCTGGTCGAGCGAGCCGTCGGCCTGGTCGGTCGCGTACAGCGTGCCGAGCGACACGGTCGCGGCGAGCAGCGCGCAGACCCAGACGACGCCGGGCGCGATCTGCCGCAGGGTCTGCGGCTCGGGGCCGACGCCGAGCGGGAACAGCGTCGCCGCGACGACGAAGAACGCGATCGGCAGCAGCGCGTCGCTGCGTCGCCGCGCGGCGAGCCGGAGGTCGCGACGCACGATCGTCGCGAAGACGGCGGCGCTCATCGCGCAGGCGTCGCGGCGGCGTCGAGCCGGACGACGCGGACCGGCGCGTCCGTCGACGGATCGAGCGGCGGCGGGACGTGGCTCGTCAGCAGCACGCTGCCGCCGCGACGCGCGTGCTCGACGAGCATCGCGGCGACCGTCGCGCCGGCCTCGGCGTCGAGCGCGTCGAACGGCTCGTCGAGGATCCACGCGGGCCGGTTCGACGAGAGGCACAGCCGCGCGAGGGCGACGCGCCGGCGCTGGCCGTGCGACAGCGTGCGGATGGGCGCGTGGCGCCGCGTGCGCAGCCCGACGCGGTCGATCGCGTCGCCGAGCGCATCGGGCGCCGCGTCGAGGCCGTGCAGCCGCGCCTGGTCGCGGACCGACTCGTCGACGGTGAGATCGTCCTTCAGCCCGTTCGCGTGGCCGAGGTAGACGACGCGCGGGTCCGCGGCGTCGGTCGACCGGTCGCGCGCATCGCGCGCGTCGTCGATCCATTCGACCGACCCCGCGTCCGGGCGACCGAGCCCCGCGATCACGCGCAGCAGCGTCGTCTTTCCGAAGCCGTTCGCGGCGCGCAGCCAGACGACCTCGCCCGGCGCGACGTCGAGGTCGAGCCCGGTGAACAACACGCGGTCGCCGCGGCGGCACGACACGCCGCGCAGCACGAGTCGCGGGCCGCGGACGACCACGACCGGGGCGCCCTCGCTCACGTCGCGACGTCGCGCGGACGCTCGGAGCGCGGTCGACGGTTGTCAATCTGACTTGACACCTCTATCATCCTCGCATGTTGACACGGAGTCTCGCGGGCGGCATCGCGCCCGTCGACGGCGCGGTCGCGAGCGGCGACCCGCGGCCGCACGCGGTCGTCATCGGCAGCGGCTTCGGCGGACTGGCGGCGGCGGTCCGGCTCGGCGCGCGCGGCTACCGCGTCACGGTGCTCGAGAAGCTGCGACGCGCCCGGCGGCCGCGCGCGCGTGCATCGTCAGGACGGCTTCATCGTTCGACGCCGGGCCCGACCGTCATCACCGCGCCGTTCCTGTTCGAGGAGCTGTGGGCGCTCGCGCGGCAAGCGCATGGGCGACGACGATCGACCTGCGTCCGGTCGCGCCGTTCTACCGCGTGCGCTTCGACGACGGCGAGCACTTCGACTACAGCGGCGACGCCGCGGCGATGCGCGCCGAGGTCGCGCGCGACGATGCGCGCCCCGGCGACGTCGACGGCTACGAGCGCTTCCTCGCGGCGAGCGAGGCGATCTATCGCGTCGGCTTCGAGGCGCTCGGCGACGTGCCGTTCGACGCCTGGACCGACATGGCGCAAGGTGCTGCCCGACCTGGTGCGGCTCGAAGGCTTACCGCACCGTCTGGTCGCTCGCCTGCAAGCACGTGCGCGACGCGCGGCTGCGCGTCGTGCTGACGTTCCAGTCGCTGCTCGTCGGCGGCAACCCGTTCGCGACGACGTCGGTCTACTGCCTGATCGCGTTCCTCGAGCGGCGCTGGGGCGTGCACTTCCCGATCGGCGGCACCGGCAGCCTCGTGCGCGGGCTCGTCGGCCTGATCGAAGGGCAGGGCGGGGCGGTGCGCTGCGAGCGCGAGCGTCGCGCAGATCATCGTCGATGCGCGGCCGCGGCGACCGGCGTGCGGCTCGCCGACGGCGAGACGCATCGCGGCCGACGTCGTCGTGTCGAACGCCGACTCGGCCTGGACCTATCGGCACCTGCTCGCGCCCGAGCACCGCCAGCGCTGGACCGAAGCGACGCATCGAGCGCGCGCGCTATTCGATGAGCCTGTTCGTCTGGTACTTCGGCACGAACCGCCGCTACGACGACGTCGCGCATCACACGATCGCTGCTCGGCCCGCGCTATCGCGAGCTGCTCGGCGACATCTTCGACCGCAACGCGCTGGCCGACGACTTCAGCCTCTACCTGCACCGCCCGACCGCGACCGATCCGTCGCTGCGCGCCGGCCGGCTGCGACGCGTTCTACGTGCTCGTCGCCGGTGCCGCATCTCGGCAGCGGCACCGACTGGCGCGCGCGCCGCCGAGCCGTATCGCCAGCGCGATCGCAGGCGCGCCTCGAGGAGACGCTGCTGCCCGGGCTCGGCGACGTCGATCGTCACGTCGCGGCTGCTCGACGCCGCAGGACTTCCAGGACGACCTGTCGTCGTTCCGCGGCGCCGCGTTCGGGCTCGAGCCGCGTGCTGACGCAGAGCGCCTGGTTCCGTCCGCACAACCGCAGCGAGGAGGTCGATCGGCTCTACCTCGTCGGCGCCGGCACGCATCCGGGCGCCGGCCTGCCCGGCGTGCTGTCGTCGGCGCGCATCCTCGACAAGGTCGTGCCGCATGCCGACGCGCTGCGGCCCGCGCGCATGACCGACGCCGCGCGACCTCGCCGGCCTGCCGCGCGCTGCTCGCGAACGGCTCGCGGACCTTCCTCGCCGCGTCGTATGCTGCTGCCGCGCGCGTGCGCGACCCGGCGTGCGCGCTGTACGCGTTCTGCCGGCTCGCCGACGACGCGGTCGACGAGGCGCCGACCGGCGCGACGACGGCCGCGGTCGCCGTCGCTGCGCGGCGCGGCTCGACGCGCGTCTACGCCGGCCGGCCGCGACGACCACGCCGCCGACCGCGCGCTCGCGGTCGTCGTACGCCGCTTCGGCGATCCCGCGCGCGCTGCTCGACGCGCTGATCGACGGCTTCGCGTGGGACGCGGCCGGCCGGCCGCTACGAGACGCTCGACGACCTGCACGACTACGCGTCGCGCGTCGCCGGCTCGGTCGGCGCGATGATGGCGCTGCTGATGGGCGCGCGCGACGCCGGACGCGCTCGCCCGCGCGTGCGACCTCGGCGTCGCGATGCAGCTGTCGAACATCGCGCGCGACGTCGGCGAGGACGCGCGCCGCGGGCCGCCTCTATCTGCCGCGCGCGTGGATGCGCGAGGCCGGGCTCGACCCGGACGCGTGGCTCGCGCGGCCGTCGCACGACGCCGCGCTGGCGTCGGTCGTCGCGCGGCTGCTCGATGAGGCCGACCGGCTGTATCGCCGCGTCGGCGTCCGGCGTCGCGCGGCTGCCGTGGCGCTGCCGGCCGGGCATCAACGCCGCGCGCCTGCTGTACGCCGAGATCGGTCGCGAGGTCGCGCGCCGCGGCCACGACGCGATCGCCGGGCGCGCCGTCGTGCCGTCGTGGCGCAAGGCGTTCGTGCTCGCGACGGCCGTCGCCGCGTCGCCGCTGCTCGCGGCCGGTCGCCGGCCGTCGGAACCGCCGCTGCGCGCGACGGCCTTCCTCGTCGACGCGGCGGTCGACCGCTCGCCGCGGTCGCCGACCGGCGTCGTCGGTCGCGCCGTCTGGACGATCGAGCTGTTCGAGCGGCTCGCGCGTCGCGACGCGCATCGCGGCGTGCTGCCGATGGTCCGCGAGGCGGTCCGATGATCTGGCTCGAGGTCGTGCTCGGCTTCGCGGTGCCGATCGGCTTCGGCGTCTGGCAGCTGCTCGACCTGCGGCGCGAGCGCCGGCTCGACGCCGAGAAGGCGGCGGCGCGCGCGTCGAGCGGCGACGCGCCGCGGTCGACGCTGACGTCGAGCGCGGACCGCGGCTGACGCGGCACGCGTCGTCGGACGTCGACGACGCGTCGGCCTCGTCGCCGGTCGGGTCGTCGTCGTCCTCCGGCCGCTCAAAGGTACGCCGCGGCGGCCTCGCTCTCGAAGCGCGACGGCGAGCCTTCCCATACGATGCGCGCGTGGTCGAGCACGTACACGCGGTCGGCGTGCGGCAGCGCGAACGTCACGTTCTGCTCGCCGAGCAGCACGCTGATCGTCGTCGTCGCGCGCAGCTTCTCGAGCGCCTTCGACAGCGTCTCGAGGATGACCGGCGCGAGGCCGAGCGTCGGCTCGTCGAGGATCAGCAGCTTCGGCTTCATCATCAACGCCCGCGCGATCGCGAGCATCTGCTGCTCGCCGCCCGACAGCGTGCGCGCGATCTGTCGCCTGCCGCGTCGACAGGATCGGGAACAGCTCGAACAGCCACGCGATCCGCGTGCCGCGCTCGACGCGCTCGAGATGGATGCCGCCGAGGTCGAGGTGCTCGCGCACGCTCATCTCGCCGAACAGCTCGCGCGTCTCGGGGCACTGGACGATGCCGCCGCGCGCGATCGCCGCCGGCGGTGCGTCCGCGTCAACGCGTCGCCGCACCAGCGCACGACGCCCGAATGCGGCACGAGCCCGGAGATGGCGTTGAACAGCGTCGTCTTGCCGGCGCCGTTGAGTCCGACGACCGACACGAACTCGCCCTCGCGCGACATGCAGCGACACGCGATCGAGCGCGAGCGCCTTGCCGTACAGCACGCCGACGTCCTCGACCTTCAGCACCGGCGGGCGTGCCTGCGGCCGCGGTCGCCGGATGCTCGACGCGCGTCAGCGCGCCGCCGAGATAGACGCGGCGCACCGTCTCGTCGTTCATCACGTCGGCGGCGGCGCCTTCGGCGATCCGTTCGCCGAGGTACATCGCGAGCACGCGGTCGACGAGCGCCGACACGCCCTTGACGTTGTGGTCGACGAGCAGCACCGCGCGGCCCTCGGCGCGGAATTCGCGGATCAGCTCCGAGAACGCGGCGACCTCGGACGCGGTCAGCCCGGCGAACGGCTCGTCGACGAGCACGACCTTCGGATGCCGCGCGATCGCCTTCGCGAGTTCGAGCCGACGCAGGTCGGCGAACGCGAGCGTCGGCGGCCGGCGATCGACGACCGCCGCGAGGCCGACGCGCTCGGCGATCGCGCGGGCTTGCGCCTCGACGTCGGCGCCGGCGAAGAGCTGCGTCAGCTTGTCGGGCAGCAGCGCGACCTTGATGTTCTCGAGCACCGTCTGCCGCGCGAGCGGCCGCGAATGCTGGAACACGAGCCCGACGCCGCGTCGCGCGACCTTGTGCGACGGCAGGCCGGCGATCTCGGCGCCGTCGATGCGGATCGAGCCCGCGGTCGGGCGCTCGACGCCCATGACGCTCTTCATCGCGGTCGACTTGCCCGAGCCGTTCGGGCCGATCAGGCCGAGGATCTCGCCGGGCCGGATCGAGAAGCTCAGGTCCTTCACGGCGACCAGGCCGCCGTAGCGCTTGGTCAGGTTCGCGACCTCGAGCAGCGGGACGGCGGTCCCGCCGGCGGACGAGCCGTCAGCCACGACGCGCCCCGCCGCGCAGCATGCCGAGGAAGCCGTCGGGGAAGAACAGGATCACCGGCAGCGCGATCACCGACACGATCAGCGTCGCGAGCTCGCCGAGCGGCCGCAGCAGCTCGCCGATGCCGATCAGGAAGATCGCGCCGATCGCCGCGCCGATCACGGTGCGCCGGCCGCCGAGCACGGCCGCGATGATGATCTGCACGCCGACCGCGATGTCGACGAACGTGCCGACCGACGCGGTGCCGATGTAGAACACCATCAGCGAGCCGGCGAGGCCCGAGAAGAACGCGCTGACGACGAACGCGGCGAGCTTGTGCTTCGCGACGTTGAAGCCGAGCGCGCCGGCCTGCACCGCGTCCTGGCCGCTCGCCTGCAGGATGAGGCCGATCGACGAGCGCGACAGGCCCGAACAGGATCGCGCCGCTGATCGTCATGAAGCCGAACGCGAGCCAGTAGTTCGTGCTCGCCGCGACCGAGATGACGTCGGGCACCGACAGGCCGATCTCGCCGCCGGTCAGGTCGGCGAACACGACGACGAAGTTCTGCAGCATCAGCACCGCGACCAGCGTCGTCAGCCCGAAGTAGGGTCCGCGCAGGCGCAGCGCCGGCAACGCGAGCGCGACGCCGCCGACGACCGCGGCGCCGGCGCCGGCCGCGACGCACAGCCAGATCGAGACGCCCGGCGACAGCCGCGCGTCGAGGATGCCGGCGGTGTACGCGCCGACGCCGATCAGGAACGTCGGCCCGAAGTTGACCTCGCCGGCGAAGCCGAACAGCAGGTCCCACGACATCGCGAAGACCGCCGTGAAGTACGCGACCGTCAGCAGGCCGAGCACGTAGCCCGACGCGAACGTCGGCAGCGTCGCGGCGCCGGCGAGCACCGCGATCGTGAGCCAGAGCCGGCGCGAGGCGAGCGTGGTCCGCATCGTCACCGGTCGTCCGATGCGCCGTCGACCGGTCGCGCCAGAGGCGCGACAGGCGGCCCGCTCGACGCCGTGGCGCGGATCGCGGCGCGGCTCATCGCAGCGTGACCTCGAGCGGCCGCAGCGGCGCGTCGAACGCCGCCCGCCACGTCGATCCCGGCCTCACCGGCGGCGCGTCGGTCCACGTGCCGGTGGTCACGACGTCGCCCGGCGCGATCGTCGGCGCGCCGGGGATCCGCGCCAGCTCGCGCACGAAGTGCAGCAGTGCGTGCAGCGGCCCGTCGAGCACGTTCGCGCCGACGCCTTCGTCGCGCACGACGCCGTCCTCGGACAGCACGACGCGCGTGCGGGCGAGCAGCTCGTCGAACGCCGTGCCGCTCGACGCCACGTCGCGGACCGGCCGCCGCGTGCCGACCAGCAGGCGCGCGTGCAGGCCGCCGTCGGCCATCGTCTGCGGCGCGGTGAAGCGCCAGCCGCGCGCATGCGACTGCACGATCTCGAAGCCCGGCGCGAACCAGTCGACGCCGTCGAACAGCGCGTCGAGCGTGACGTCCGGCGCCGGCGTGCGCGAGAGGCCGAGGACGCACTCGGGCTCGATGCGCGCCTCGCAGGTCGCGTCGAGGTCGAGCGTTCCGCGATCGTCGTCGGCCTGCACGAGCGTCGTGTCGTAGACCGGACCCCAGATCGGCGCGAAGACGGCGTAGCGCGACCAGATCGTGCGGTTCGTGAAGCCGATCTTGTAGCCGACGACGCGTTCGCCGCGCCGCTCGCGCAGCGCGCGCACGGCCGCGGACAGCCGGTACGCCTCGGCGGCGTCGGCCGGCGGCGCGAGGTCGTCCGGCCACGACGCGCCGCGGTCGGCGTGGTCGAGCAGGAGCTCCGGCGTCGGCGTCGTCATCGGGTTCGGGCGAGGTTCGCAGTCGAACGTCGTTCGAGCGACGCGACGCGCGCGCTCGGGCCGCCGCGTGTCGCGCGCGTCTTCATCGCCGTCCGAACAGGCCCTGCGGCCGCACGTACATCACGACGATCAGCAGCAGCAGCGACGGGATCGTGCGGTACGCCGGCGAGATCAGGTAGGCGGTCAGCGTCTCGAGGTAGCCGACGACGTAGGCGGCGATCAGCGAGCCCGGTCACGCTGCCGAGGCCGCCGAGCACGACGATCGAGAACGCGCTCGCGGTCAGCGGGCCGACGCTGTACGAGCTGACGCCGAGGAACATGCCGAGCAGGATGCCGGCGATGCCCGCGAGCAGGCCGTAGATCGCCCACACCGTCAGGTGGATGCTCGACAGCTCGATGCCGAGCAGCGTGACGCCGCGCGGGTTCATCGACGCGGCGAGCACCGCCTTGCCGCGCCGCGTCTGGTTGACGAGCAGCCACAGCAGGCCGATCGCGACCCAGCAGACGACGGCGGTGAAGAACTCGTTCGCCGGCGTGCGCACGCCGGCCAGCGTGACGACGCCCTCGACGATCGGCAGCACCGTCTTCGCGTTGTTCGTGAAGAGGTAGGCGACCGCCTCCTGGATGATGATGCCCCACAGCAGCGTCGCGGTGAGGATGAAGATCTCCTTCTCGGCCTCGGCGATGCGGCGCGAGCGCTGGATCGGCCGCACCGTGACGAAGTAGGTCGCGAACGCGAGCACGATCGCCGACCGCGATGCCGACCAGCGCCGCGACGTGGCGCGCCGACGTGCAGGAGGCTGCCGCGGCGGCCCAGGCGCCGACCGCGGCGGCGACCATGATCGCGCCGTGCGACAGGTTGAGCACGCCCGAGACGCCGAAGATCAGCGTGAAGCCGGTCGCGCCGAGCGCGTAGAGCGCGCTGATCGCGAAGCCGTCGATCAGGATCTGCCAGAACAGCATGCGCCGCGCGTTCAGGACGTCGACCGCGCGACGCGTCCGTCCGCGAACGCGCGGTCGTCATTTGCTCGACAGCTTGACGAAGGCCGGGAACTTCATCGGCGCCGGCCGCGAGTTCCTTCGGCCACATGTTGACCTGCTTGCCGTCCTGCCACTGCAGCATCAGCCCGGTGATGTAGCCCGGGCCGGTCCTCAGGCCGTGCACGTGCGGGTCGCCCTTCGGCAGGAACGACGACGCGGCCGATGGTGCCGACGTAGTCGGTCTTCTCCATCGCGTCGACCAGCTTGTCGCTGTCGGTCGAGCCGGCGCGATGGACCGCCTCGGCGATCATGTAGACCTCGTCGTAGGCGGTGTAGCCGGAGTAGGCCGGCTCGTTGCCGTACTTCTTCACGTACGCCGTCGACGAACGGCAGCGTCTTCGGCGTCACCGCGACGCCCGGGCCGGACACGCGCGTTGAACAGCACGCCGTCGGTCGCGCCGTTGGTGTCCTTCCAGAAGGTCGAGTTGGTGGCCTGCGACGAGACGCCGAGCATCGGGATCGGCACCTGCTGGCTCTTCCACTGCACCGTCGGCTGCGTGCCGACGTGCGAGATGCCGGTGATCATCACGTCGGGCTTCTGCGCCTTCGATCTTGTTGAAGATCGGCGTGAAGTCGGTGGTGTCGGGCGAGAAGCGGACGTGGTCGAGCACCTTCAGGCCGACCTTCGGCAGGCAGGCCTCGTAGCCGGCGTCGAGCGGCGTCGTCCAGGCCGCGTCCTCGCTGACGATGACCGCGGTCTTCATCTTGTGCGGTCGCGACCAGCAGGTCCTTGCGCGGCGTCGCAGACCAGCGCCGGCGAGCGCGCTCGACGTCAGGTAGCCGTGGAAGGTGTACTTGTTGTGCTCGTAGTCCTTGGCGATGTTCTGCGTGATGACGTCGGACGCCGCGCCCGGCGTGATCATCACGCGTCTTCAGCCGCGCGGCCCAGGGCTCGAGCGCCAGCACGACCTCGGAGATGTAGCTCGCGATGACCGCGTTGACCTTGTCCTCGCTGACCGCGCGCTGGAAGGCGCGCACCGCCTCGGCCGACGACGAGTGGTCGTCGTAGACGACGATCTCGATCTTGCGGCCGTCGACGCCGCCCTTCGCGTTGATCTCGTCGGCCGCGAGCTGCGCGGCCGGGGCGATCGACGAGCCGGCGACCGCCTGCGCCTCGGAGATGACGCCGATCCGGATCGGGTCGGCGGCGGACGCGGCCTGGATCGGCACGAGCGCGAGCGACGCGACCGAGGCGGTCACGGCGGCCGACGCGAGGCCGTGGAGCATTCTTCGATTCATGTCGTCTCCTGGGGAGCCGGTCTCGGCCGGCATCCGGCGATGGTGTTCTGCAAGTTCGGCGTTGGCAAGCGGGCGGACCCGCGGCCGCGTCGACAATTCACCGGATCGACACCGACGCACGGACCTGCTAAGCGACCGTCCTCGGCATGCGGAACGGCAGCAGCAGGCGGACCGCGCGACGCCGGAAGCGGTCGAGCGACAGGTGCTCGTGCACGCCGGTCGCGGCCCGGCCGTCCCACGTCGTCTCGATGATCGAGCGCGCGTAGAACGGCCCGTCCTCGAGCGATCGAGCGATGCGCGGCGTCGCGCCGGCGTCGCAGCGCGTCGACGGGGCGAGCCGCCAGCCGGTGCGCGGCAGCGGCGCGTGCGGCGGCGGCGCGAACGGCATCGTCGCGCCGTCCGCGCCGAACGACCGCGCGGCCGAGTACGCGCTGCCGTCGGTGCGTCGCACGTCGTACGCGATCGACGTGCCGCCGTCGGCGCGATGCAGCGCGGGACCAGTTCCACGCGACGAAGTCGTCCTCGAGCGGCGCGCTGCCGCGGTTGGCGTCGACGTACGCGGTGCCCGACCATGCGAGGTCCGGCGCGCTGCAGCGCACGTCGACGCGCGCGCGCGGCGAGATGACGGTCCACGCGTGCCGGCCGCCGGCGTCGAGGACGTCGCGATGCCGCGGCCTCGGGCCGAAGCGCACGTCGACCGTGCCGCGGATGCGTCGCACGAGCGGGACCGCGACCTCGTCGATCGTCAGGCGCCAGCCGTCCGCCGTCGTCTCGATCGCGCTCGGGCCGATCGCGAGGCGATCGGCGCTGCGATGCACGGCGGCGGCGGGGCGCTCCGTCATCGACCAGCGCGCGCCGGGCCGGCCGTACAGCGCGACGTTGAGCGCGCAGTGCTGCAGCGGATCGGCGCCGTCGCGATCGCCGCGCCGCCGTCGGCGATGCGTCGCGTGCGCGTAGTACGGCGAGAACACGCTGCCGAGGAACGCGATGATCGTCAGCGCGCGACGGCCGTCGTCGGACACCGCGTCGAGGTACCACCAGGCGTAGCCGTCGCGCGGTACGTCGACGTCGAAGCGCGCGGGATCGACGTCGATGTCCGAGGCGAGCGGCGCGTCGGCGTTCATGCCGGCTCCGCGAGGACGCGGCGGGCGGCGAGCTCGCCGGACAGCGCGGCCATCGGCAGGCCCGGTCCGGGATGCACGCTGCCGCCGACGAGGAACAGGCCGCGGACGCGGCACGTCGACGACGGCCGCTCGAACGACGCGGCCCACCCGTGCGTCGCGCGGCCGTACAGCGCGCCGCCGGTCCCCGGATAGCGACGCGCGAAGTCGGTCGGCGTCGTGACGCGCGGCGGCGACGCGTCGGCGAGCGTCAGGCCGCACGACGCGAGCCGGTCCCGCATGCGGCGCTCGACGCGCGCGACGGCGTCGCCGTCGAGCGGCCGGCGGTCGGCGTCGGCCGGGGCGTTGACGAGGCACATCAGCCGCTCGGCCCCGTCGAGCGCGCGCGCCTCGCGCTCGTCCGCGACGCCGCGGTCCTGCGCGCAGACATAGACCGTCGGGTCGTCGGGCAGCGTGCGCGCGTCGAACAGCGCCGCGAACTCGCGCGCGCTGTCGGCGCCGAAGTAGACGTTGTGCCGCAGCAGCCCGACGCCGGTCGCGCGGGCGCGCAGGTGCCACGTGATCGCCGACAGCGAGCGCTGTCCCGGCGTCGTCGACGCCACGGCGCGACGCGCGTCGTCGCCGACGAGGCCGTCCGCGAGCGCCGCGGCGTCGCCGTTGAAGACGACGGCCGCCGCATCGATGCGCTCGCCGCTCGCGAGCACCACGGCCCGCGCGCGGCCCCGCTCGACGGCGATCCGCGTCACGTCCGCGTCGCATCGCACGCGGCCGCCGAGCCGCTCGATCGACGAGCGCAGCGCGACCGCGATGCGATGCATGCCGCCGTCGACGAGCCACACGCCTTCGCGCTCGACGTGCGCGACCAGCATCAGCGTCGCCGGCGCGGCGAACGGCGACGAGCCGCAATACGTCGCGTAGCGGCCGAAGAGCTGGCGCAGCCGAGGATCGTCGAAGTGCCGGCACAGCTCGGACCACATCGTCGCGAACGGCGAGATCCTCGTCAGCCCGTCGATGCCGCGCAGGCCGACCCGCGACGCGAGCGACACCGGGTTCGGCCGCGCGCTGCGAAGGAACGGCTGCTCGAGCGTCCGGTAGATGCCCTGCGCGCGTTCGCAGAACGCGCGGTAGCGCCGCCCCTCGTCGGGCCCGGCGAATGCGGCGATCGCGTCGACGCTGCGTTCGACGTCGGCGTGGAGGTCGAGCGTGCCGCGCGCGTCCCACGCGTGCCGCGCGAGCACCGACGCCCGGGTCAGCGACAGGCGGTCGTCGAGCCGCTCGCCGCACGCGTCGAACAGCTCGTCGAAGACCCAGCGCATCGTCAGCACCGTCGGGCCCGCGTCCATCGGCGCGGCGCCGTCGACGTCGATCTCGCGCAGCTTGCCGCCGACCGTGGCCGCGCGTTCGAGGACCTCGACCGCGACGCCGCGGGCGGCCAGTCGCGCGGCGCACGCGAGGCCGCCGATGCCGGCGCCGACGACGACGACCGGGCGCGCGTTCACCGTGGAGCGACCCTGCAAGGCATCGATTGACGCGACCCGGACATTGTGTCTATTCTACCGGACACCAGCGACTGTCAAGCGAGCATGACAGGCCGGGCTGGTCGCAGCTCGCGTGCCCGAGGAGGCCGGCCTTGAACGTCCATGAACGCATCCGTCAGGCGCTGGAACGCGCCGTCGCGCGCGGCGACGCGCCCGGGTCGCCGCCGAAGCTCGGCCGCGCGATCCGCCACGCCGTGTTCCCCGGCGGCGCGCGCATCCGTCCCCAGCTGTGCATCGCCGTCGCGATGGCCTGCGGCGACGACGCGCCGGTGTTGTCCGACGCCGCCGCGGTCGCGATCGAACTGCTGCATTGCGCGTCGCTGATCCACGACGACCTGCCGTGCTTCGACGACGCGGCCGTGCGCCGCGGCGTGCCGTCGGTGCATGCCGCGTTCGGCGAGCGGCTCGCGGTGCTCGCCGGCGACGCGCTGATCGTCGCGGCGTTCGAGGCGCTGGCGGTCGGCGGCGTGCCGCACGCGGCGCGGCTGCCGGGCGTGCTCGCGACCGTCGCGGCCGGCGTGGGGCGGCCGTTCGGGATCGCGGCCGGGCAGGCCTGGGAATGCGAATCGCATTGCGTCGTCGCCGACTATCACCGCGCCAAGACCGGCGCGCTGTTCGCCGCCGCGACGATGGCCGGCGCGCAGGCGGCCGGCGCCGACGCGGCGCCGTGGCGCGCGCTCGGCGAGAGTCTCGGCGAAGCCTATCAGGCGGCCGACGACATCCGCGACGTCGTCGGCGACCCGGCGCTGCTCGGCAAGCCGGTCGGCCGCGACGTCGATCTCGATCGCCCGAGCATCGCCCGCGAGTTCGGACTGCACGAGGCCGTGCGCCGCTTCGACCGCATGGTGGCCGATGCGTCCGCCGCGATCCCCGACTGCGGCGGCGCGCCGTACCTGCGCGCGCTCGTCAAGAGCGAAGCCACGCGGCTGGTCCCGGCGTCGTGGTGTACCGACATGGATCGCGTCGCGGCCTGAGCGACCGCCGGTCGGGCACCGTTCGATGAGCGCCGGCCCGCCTGTCGCGACGGGCGCCGCGTCGCTCGGCGCGATCGACGCCGAGCGGTCGCCGGCGTCCGGCGTCGACCGGCTGCTCGCGACGCGCGACCGCCTGCTCGCGAGCCCGCGCTTCCAGCGCTTCGCCGCGCGCTTCCCGCCGACCCGATGGATCGCACGGCGCCGCTCGCGCGCGCTGTTCGACCTCGTCGCCGGCTTCGCGTATTCGCAGGTGCTGCACGCGTGCGTCCAGTTCGACTGGTTCGACGCGCTGCTCGAACGACCGCGGACCGTCGGCGAGCTCGCGGCACGGACCGGCCTCGACGCCGGCATCGCGGAGCGCCTCGTCGCCGCCGCGATCGCGCTCCGACTGCTCGAGCGGCGGTCCGGCGGGCGCGTCGGCCTCGGGCCGCTCGGCGCGCCGCTCGCCGGCGATCGCGCGATCGCGTCGATGGTCGAGCATCACGCGGCGCTGTATGCCGACCTCGCAGACCCCGCCGCGCTGCTGCGACGCGCGTCGGACCGGGCGCGTGCATCGGCCGACGCGGCGTCCGCGGTCGACGACGCCGACGACCGCCGCGACGTGCCCGCCGAGACCCGGCTCGGCCGGCTGTGGGGCTATGCGGGCCATGGCGACACGCGCGCGCTCGACGAGGCGGCCGTCGCGGCGTACTCGCGGCTGATGACGCAGTCGCAGCCGCTCGTCGCGGCGCAGATCCTCGACGCGTGGCCGCTGCGGCGGCATCGCTGCATGGTCGACGTCGGCGGCGGCGAGGGCACGTTCGCGATCGCGGCGGCGCGTCGGCACCCCGGGCTCGCGATCCGCGTGTTCGACCTGCCGGCGGTCGCCGACCGCGCGCGCGGCGGCGGATCGCCGACGAAGGGCTCGTCGATCGTATCGAGGCCGTCGGTGGAGACTTCCTGCGCGACGCGTTGCCGGACGGCGCCGACCTCGTGACGCTCGTGCGCGTCGTCCACGACCACGACGACGATGCCGTGCCGCCGGCTGCTGCGCGCCGCACGGTCGGCGCTGGTCGACGACGGCGTGCTGCTGATCGCCGAGCCGATGTCGGGCACGCCCGGCGCCGAGCCGGTCGGCGATGCGTACTTCGGCCTCTATCTGCTCGCGATGGGCAGCGGCCGGCCGCGCACGCCGGACGCGCTGCGCGCGCTGCTGCGCGAAGCCGGCTTCCGTCGCATTCGGCTGCTGCGGACGTCGTTGCCGCTGCAGACGCGCGTGCTCGTCGCACGCCGCTGACGCCCGGTGCGGCGCGCACCGCAACATCGAAAGTCGCGTCGACGCGTCAATTCAAGTTGACAGCTTGTGTCGTAAGCATATGATGACAGCATGAGCTCAGAGTCCGCGTCGCCTTCGTCGTCGCAGCGTGCATCCGGCGACGCATCGTCCGCGCGCGGACGGCGTGTCCGCGCGACCGTCGGCCGCGCCGTCGTGTTCGAGTCGCCCGGCCGCCTGCGGCTGCAGCCGCTGCCGCTCGCCGAGCCTGGCGACGGCGACGTCGTCGTCGACATCGCGCACAGCGGGATCAGCACCGGCACCGAGAAGCTGTTGTGGACCGGCCGCATGCCGGCGTTTCCCGGCATGGGCTATCCGCTGGTTCCCGGCTACGAGTCGGTCGGCACCGTCGTCGCCGCCGGCGACGCGAGCGGCCACGCGGTCGGCGACACCGTCTTCGTCCCGGGCGCCCGCTGCTACGGCGAGGTCCGCGGGCTGTTCGGCGGCGCGTCGTCGACGGTCGTCGTGGCCGGCGAGAAGGCGCTCGCGATCCCCGCGTCGCTCGGCGATCGCGGCGTGCTGATGGCGCTCGCCGCGACGGCCTATCACGTCGTCGCGGCCCGAGGCGACGGCGCCCGTGCCGCGGCGGCGCCCGAGCTGATCGTCGGTCACGGCGTGCTCGGCCGGCTGCTGGCGCGCGTGACGATCGCGGCCGGCTTCGCGGCGCCGACGGTCTGGGAGATCGACGACCGCCGGATGTCCGGCGCGACCGGCTATCCGGTCGTGCGGCCCGACGACGATCCCCGTCGCGACTACCGGTCGATCGTCGACGTCAGCGGCGACGCGTCGTCCCTCGATCGCCTGATCGCGCGACTCGCGCGCGGCGGCGAGGTCGTGCTCGCCGGCTTCTACGCCGACCGGCTCGGGTTCGACTTCGCGCCGGCGTTCATGCGCGAAGCGACGATCCGTACGGCGGCCGAGTGGCGTCCCGGCGATCTGCTCGCCGTCCGCCGGCTCGTCGAGTCCGGACGCGCTGTCGCTCGACGGCCTGATCACCCATCGCGAGCCGGCCGAACGCGCCGCCGCCGCCTATCCCGTCGCGTTCGACGACGCGTCCTGCCTGAAGATGATCCTCGACTGGAGAGCCCGCGCATGAGCCTGGCCACCGCCGCGGCGCCGACCGCCCGTGCATCGGACGGCATCGCCGCCTCCACGATCCAGTTCGTCGAACGGCTGCGTCACGAGGCCGCCGTCGAACCCGACGCCGTCGAGGACAAGTCGCACTCGCCGGCCGCGAAGACCACGCAGATCATCGCGATCTACGGCAAGGGCGGCATCGGCAAGAGCTTCACGCTCGCGAACCTCAGCTACATGATGGCGCAGCAGGGCAAGAAGGTCCTGCTGATCGGGTGCGACCCGAAGAGCGACACGACGTCGCTGCTGTTCGGCGGCCGCGCCTGTCCCACGATCATCGAGACGAGCTCGAAGAAGAAGCTCGCCGGCGAGGCCGTGCAGATCGGCGACGTCTGCTTCAAGCGCGACGGCGTCTACGCGATGGAGCTCGGCGGTCCGGAGGTCGGACGCGGCTGCGGCGGCCGCGGGATCATCCACGGCTTCGAACTGCTCGAGAAGCTCGGCTTCCACGAGTGGGGCTTCGACTACGTGCTGCTCGACTTCCTCGGCGACGTCGTCTGCGGCGGCTTCGGCCTGCCGATCGCGCGCGACATGTGCCAGAAGGTGATCGTCGTCGCGAGCAACGACCTGCAGTCGCTGTACGTCGCGAACAACGTGTGCTCGGCGGTCGAGTACTTCCGCAAGCTCGGCGGCAACGTCGGCGTCGCCGGCATGGTGATCAACCGCGACGACGGCACCGGCGAGGCGAAGGCGTTCGCGGAGCACGTCGGCATCCCGGTGCTGTCGACGATCCCGGCGAACGAGGACATCCGTCGCAAGAGCGCCAGCTACGAGATCATCGGTCGTCCCGGCACGACGTGGGGGCCGATGTTCGCCGAGCTCGCCGAGAACGTCGGCACGTCCGAGCCGGTGCGTCCGAAGCCGATGACGCAGGATGCGCTGCTCGGGTTGTTCTCGGCCGCGTCGGTCGGCCGCGACGTCGTGCTCGAGCCGGCGACCACGTTCGACATGTGCGGCAAGAGCGACGTCGCGAAGGCGACGCTCGAAGTGGTCTACGACGAGGTCTGAGCGACCATGGCCGCGGATCCGCATCGCGTCGTCCCGATCGTCCCGCTCGCCGTGCCCGCCGCGGTCGACGGCGACGGCATGGGCTGCCATTCGGGCGGCGACGCGATGCGCGCGGCCGCCCGCATCGCCGGCAAGTCGGCGGTGCTCGACCAGTACGCGAAGGACTATCCGCTCGACGCCGGCGGCCGGTCCGCACGACCAGCCGCAGAGCATGTGTCCGGCGTTCGGATCGCTGCGCGTCGGGCTGCGCATGCGGCGCACCGCGACGATCCTGTCCGGCTCCGCGTGCTGCGTCTACGGCCTGACGTTCACGTCGCACTTCTACGGCGCGAGGCGCAGCGTCGGCTACGTGCCGTTCAACTCCGAGTCGCTCGTGACCGGCAAGCTGTTCGAGGACATCCGCGACGCCGTCCACCAGCAGGCGGACCCGGCGCTGCTACGACGCGATCGTCGTCATCAACCTGTGCGTGCCGACGGCGCGCGGCGTGCCGCTGCAGATCCTGCCGAAGGAGATCAACGGCGTGCGGATCATCGGCATCGACGTGCCGGGGTTCGGCGTGCCGACGCATGCCGAGGCGAAGGACGTGCTGGCCGGCGCGATGCTGCGTTACGCGCGCGCCGAGGTCGGAGCAGGGACCGGTGCAGGCGCCGCGCGCTGGACGATCGGACAAGCCGACGGTGACGCTGCTCGGCGAGATGTTCCCGGCCGATCCGATGGTCATCGGGATGATGCTCGAGCCGATGGGCCTCGCGGCCGGGCCGGTCGTGCCGACGCGCGAATGGCGCGAGCTGTACGCGGCGCTCGACGGCGACGTCGTCGCCGCGATCCATCCGTTCTACACGGCGAGCATCCGCGAGTTCGAGGCGGCCGGGCGGCCCGTCGTCGGTTCGGCGCCGGTCGGCTACGACGGCACCGAGGCGTGGCTGCAGGCGGTCGGCACGACGGCCGGCGTCGCGCAGGACGCGCATCGACGCGGCGAAGAACCGCGTGCTGCCGGCGATCCGCGGCGCGCTCGCGTCGATCGCCGATCAAGCGGCCGCATCACGCTGTCCGGCTACGAGGGATCGGAGCTGCTCGTCGGCCGCCTGCTCGTCGAGAGCGGCGCGGACCTGCGCTATGTCGGCACCGCCTGCCCGCGCGACGGCGTGGAACGCCGAGCCGACGGCGCGTGGCTGGAGGCGCACGGCGTGCAGGTGCAGTTATCGCGCGTCGCTCGAGCAGGACCTCGCCGCGATCGCACGAATGGCAGCCCGACCTCGCGATCGGCACGACGCCGGTCGTGCAGGCCGCGAAGGAGGCATGCATCCCCGCGCTGTATTTCACGAACCTCGATCTCGGCGCGTCCGCTGATGGGCCCGGCCGGCGCCGGCTCGCTCGCGCAGGTGATCAACGCGGCGATCGCGCAACAAGGCGCGCTTCGAGACGATGAGCGCGTTCTTCGAGCGACACCGGCGCGCGACTACGCCGCCGGCGTGTGGGAGGGCGTGCCGCAGGACCGGCCCGAATTCAAGGCCGTTCACGCGCCGCCAGGTCGAGAAGCTCGCGAAGAAGCGCAAGGCCGAGGAGATGATCTGATGGCGACTGCGACATGCTTCGTCCTCGACCACGATCGCGCCGGCGGCTACTGGGGCGCCGTCTACGTCTTCACCGCGATCAAGGGACTGCAGGTCGTGATCGACGGCCCGGTCGGCTGCGAGAACCTGCCGGTCACCTCGGTGCTGCACTACACCGACGCGCTGCCGCCGCACGAGCTGCCGATCGTCGTCACCGGCCTCGCCGAGGAACAGCTCGGCCGCGAAGGCACCGAAGGCTCGATGCGCCGCGCGCACGCGGCGCTCGACCCGGACCTGCCGTCGGTCGTCGTCACCGGCTCGATCGCCGAGATGATCGGCGGCGGCGTGACGCCGCAGGGCACGAACATCCAGCGCTTCCTGCCGCGCACGATCGACGAGGACCAGTGGCAGTGCGCGAACCGCGCGATCTACTGGCTGTGGTCCGAATACGGCCTGCGCAAGGTGCCGGCGCGCAAGCCGTTCGCCGAGCGCCCGGCCGGCGAGAAGCCGCGCGTCAACATCATCGGCCCGAGCTACGGCACGTTCAACATGCCGAGCGACCTGGCCGAGATCCGCCGCCTCGTGCAGGGCATCGGCGCCGAGGTGAACATGGTGTTCCCGCTCGGCAGCCACCTGGCCGACGTGTCGCGCCTCGTCGAGGCCGACGTCAACGTCTGCATGTACCGCGAGTTCGGCCGGATGCTGTGCGAGGCGCTCGAGCGGCCGTACCTGCAGGCGCCGATCGGCCTGCACAGCACGACGAAGTTCCTGCGCTCGCTCGGCGAGCTGCTGGACCTCGACCCCGAGCCGTTCATCGAGCGCGAGAAGCACACGCACGATCAAGCCGATCTGGGACCTGTGGCGCTCGGTGACGCAGGACTTCTTCGGCACCGCGAGCTTCGCGGTCGTCGCCAACGAGACCTACACGCGCGGCCTGCGCCACTTCCTCGAAGACGAGATGGGCCTGCCGTGCAACTTCGCGGTCGCCGCGCAAGCCCGGCGAGAAGACCGACAACGCGGCGATCCGCGCAGCTGTGCCGCGACAAGCCGCCGCTGGTGATGTTCGGCAGCTACAACGAGCGCATGTACCTCGCCGAGACGCGGCGCGGCGGCGGCGATGATGAAGCCGACCTTCATCCCGGCCTCGTTCCCCGGCGCGATCATCCGTCGCCACACCGGCACGCCGTTCATGGGCTACGCCGGCGCGACCTACCTGCTGCAGGAGTTCTGCAACGCGCTGTTCGACGCGCTGTTCCACATCCTGCCGCTCGGCACCGACCTGGACCGCGTCGAGCCGACGCCGGCGCGCCTGGTCGACGACGCGACGCGACCCTGGGACGACGACGCGCACGCGCTGCTCGAGCGAGCTCGTCGAGACCGAGCCGGTGCTGGTGCAGATCTCGGCGGCGAAGCGGTTGCGCGACCGCGCCGAGCGCGACGCGCGTCGCGCCGGCGAAGACCGCGTCACCGCCCGCCGCGTCGCCGACTCGTGCGAGCGCGCTGCGCGTCGGAGAGCCCGCATGACATTCCGTCGCTCGTTCGCGATCGACTCGCCATTTGCCGCGGCGGTCCGCCGTCGCGGGAAGTCCCTGTCGCGCGGGCAATGCGCGGTCACGGCCGACAGGCCACCTTCAAGGAGTCATTCATATGCTTGCGAATAGAGAGGGCTCGCTGTCCGGCCTGACCGAACAGGAGGCGAAGGAGTTTCACGGCATCTTCATGACGAGCTTCATCGTCTTCACCGTCGTCGCGGTGGTCGCCCACGTGCTCGTCTGGATGTGGCGGCCCTGGCTGTAGCGTTTTCCGAGACCGTGAAGGGGAATGCGATGGACGACCTCGCGATCGTGACGGGCGATGAACTGAGCCGGGTGGCCCGCAACGACAAGGCCAACTTCACCGGCATCTTCGTCGTCAGCTTCATCGTGTTCCTGGCGATCGCGCTCTGCGCGCAGCTGTTGGCTTTGCCGTGGCGGCCGCTGGTTGCCGGGCGCCGAAGGGCAGAAGTCGCTCGATCGGCGGTGTGAGGGCGTCGGTCTACACGTTCATGTCGTATCTCAATTAGGAGATACCGAACCATGTGGAGAATCTGGTTGTTGTTCGATCCGCGCCGCGCGTTGATCGCGCTGTTCACGTTCCTGTTCGCGTTGGCGCTGCTGATCCATTTCATCCTGCTCAGCACCGACCGGTTCAACTGGCTCGATGGGCCGCACAAGAGCCGGACGGTGGCCGGTGCGACGTCGACGCAGATGGCACCGACGCCGGCGGCCGTCCCGGACAAGCAGTAACGGGGCTGCACGACACGGAAGCGGGCGCGGGCGGTCGACGCACCCGCTTCCGGACGAGGCGAATCCGTCCGTGCGAGCGGGCGGTCGGGTGACGAGCGGTCGGGGAGCACGGGCATGGCGATGCTGAGTTTCGAGCGGAAGTACCGCGTGCGCGGCGGCACGCTGATCGGAGGCGACCTGTTCGACTTCTGGGTCGGCCCGTTCTTCGTCGGCTTCTTCGGCGTCACGACGGCGTTCTTCTCGGTCGATCGGCACGCTGCTGATCGTCTGGGGCGCGTCGCAGGGCCCGACCTGGAACCTCTGGCAGATCAACATCGCGCCGCCCGACCTGAAGTACGGCCTCGGCATGGCGCCGCTGCTGCAGGGCGGCCTGTGGCAGCTGATCACGATCTGCGCGATCGGCTCGTTCGTGTCGTGGGTGCTGCGCGAGGTCGAGATCTGCCGCAAGCTCGGCATCGGCTACCACGTGCCGTTCGCGTTCGGCGTCGCGATCTTCGCCTACGTCTCGCTGGTGTCATCCGGCCGCTGCTGCTGGGCGCCTGGGGCGACGGCTTCCCGTACGGGATCATGAGCCACCTCGACTGGGTCTCGAACACGGGCTACCAGTACCTGCACTTCCACTACAACCCGGCGCACATGCTCGCCGTGAGCTTCTTCTTCGCGACGACCTTCGCGCTGTCGCTGCACGGCGCGCTGATCCTGTCGTCGACGAACCCGGCGAAGGGCGAGACCGTCAAGACGGCCGAGCACGAGAACACGTTCTTCCGCGACACGATCGGCTACTCGATCGGCACGCTCGGCATCCACCGGCTCGGCCTGTTCCTCGCCTTGTCGGCGGGCTTCTGGAGCGCGGTCTGCATCATCATCAGCGGCCCGTTCTGGACGCGCGGCTGGCCCGAATGGTGGACGCTGGTGGCTCAACCTGCCGATCTGGCGCTGAGCGATCGACGAGTCGCGTGCAGAAGAACAGGAGACCGCAGATGGCTCGAATACCAGAACCTGTTCACGACGCGTCCAGGTGAGCGCCCCGTCGGTAGGCCGGCGTCACGATCGGACGCGACGACCGGCGAACGCATGCGCGACGCCGCGCCACTGGCACTGGCTCGGGCAAGATCGGCGACGCGCAGATCGGGCCGATCTATCTCGGCTGGCTCGGCGTCGCCTCGCTGATCTGCGGCTTCGTCTGCGTTCGAGATCATCGGCCTGAACATGCTGGGCGTCGGTCAACTGGGACCCGATCCAGTTCGTCCGCCAGCTGCCGTGGCTCGCGCTCGAGCCGCCGCCGGCGAAGTACGGCCTGCACATTCCGCCGCTGAACGAAGGCGGCTGGTGGCTGCATGGCCGGCTTCTTCCTGACGTGCTCGGTGCTGCTGTGGTGGGTGCGCATGTACCGCCGCGCGCGCGCGCTCGGCATGGGCACGCACGTGCGCGTGGGCGTTCGCGTCGGCGATCTGGCTGATGCTCGTGCTGGGCTTCATCCGGCCGTTGCTGATGGGCAGCTTCGCGCGAGGCCGTGCCGTTCGGCATCTTCCCGCACCTCGACTGGACCGCGGCGTTCTCGATCCGCTACGGCAACCTCTTCTACAACCCGTTCCACATGCTGTCGATCGCGTTCCTCTACGGCTCGACGCTGCTGTTCGCGATGCACGGCGCGACGATCCTGGCGGTCAGCCGCTTCGGCGGCGAGCGCGAGATCGAGCAGATCGTCGATCCGCGGCACCGCGTCCGAACGCGCCGCGCTGTTCTGGCGCTGGACGATGGGCTTCAACGCGACGATGGAGTCGATCCACCGCTGGGCCTGGTGGTTCGCGGTGCTGTGCCCGCTGTGCGGCGGCATCGGCATCCTGCTGACCGGCACGGTCGTCGACAACTGGTACCTGTGGGCGGTCAAGCACCACATCGCGCCGATGTATCCGGCCGTGTTCCCGAACACGCCCGACCCGGCAGCTGCTGCAGGGAGTCAAGCCATGAGCGTCGCCGGTTCGCAGCCTCGTTCGATCGGTACGACCCGCGGGGTGCTGCTCGCGGCCTGTGGCGCGCTGCTGCTGTCCGCGCTGCGAGCCGCCGCCGGTCGCCACGGTGCAGCGCGGCTACCGCGGCACCGGCATGGTCGAGCTCTACAACCCGCGCATCGGTCGAGCGCGAGCTCGCGAACAACGCGCCGCCGGCCGATCACGCCGACCGCGTCGCCGGACGGCCCGAAGGCCGGCGCAGGTCTTCAAGAACGTCAAGGTGCTCGGCGACCTCAGCGTCGGGCAGTTCGCGCGGCCTGATGGTCGACATGACGAACTGGGTCGCGCCGCAGCAGGGCTGCACGCTACTGCCACGTCAGCGCGAACTTCGCCGACGACTCGCTCTACACGAAGGTCGTCGCGCGCCGCATGCTGCAGATGACGCAGCACATCAACGCCGACTGGAAGCCGCACGTCGCAGAACACCGGCGTCACCTGCTACACCTGCCATCGCGGCAACAACGTGCCGACGAACATCTGGTACAAGTCGCCGTACGCCGAGGACGCGCCCGGCATGCTCGGCAACAAGGCGGGCCAGAACGCGCCGGCGCCGCAGGTCGGCTACGCGTCGCTGCCGAACGATCCGTTCACGACCTACCTGCAGGACGGCGACGCCGATCCGCGTCGTCGGCACGACGGCGCTGCCGGACGGCAACCGGCCCGTCGATCAAGCAGACCGAGTCGACGTACGGCCTGATGATGCACATGTCGAAGTCGCTGGGCGTCAACTGCACGTACTGCCACAACAGCCGCTCGTTCGCGTCGTGGGAGATGAGCACGCCGCAGCGCGCGACCGCGTATTACGGCATCCGCATGGCCCGCGATCTCAACAACGACTACCTGATGTCGCTGGCCGGCGTGTTCCCGGCGAACCGGCTCGGGCCGACCGGCGACGTGCCGAAGCTGAACTGCGCGACCTGCCACCAGGGCGCATACAAGCCGCTGTACGGCGCGAACATCCTGCACGGCTATCCGGGCCTCGCCGGGCCGGCCGGGCCGCCCTCGACGGTGCAGGAGACGGTGCCGGGCACGCCGAACGCGATCTCGACGTCACCGGCCGCGACATCCACGTCGCCGGTACCCGCCACGCCCGCCGCGACCCCCACGACCACGAGCGCGATCGAGCCGTCGCTGCCGAATCTGCAGGCGTCCACGCAGCGCTGAGCGCGGACGGCCGTCGCCGCGTCGCCGCTTCGGCGGCGCGCGGCGCGGTCGCGTCCGGTTCGCTCGTCTGCGAACGATCGGCGCGATCCGCGCGGGTACGGCGACGGGACTCGCGGCCGGCGCGAGCGACCGACGCGCGGCCGATCGCGCGGCAGCCCGGTTTGCGGCCCCGCCATCGACCTCGCTCCCGCGAACGCGCGTGTGGCCCCGCCGCCTGCTTCGCGACGGAGACAGGCCGCGCGGGGCCGTACCGCTGGTCGCGTCGGCGACCTGGCGCGCGTACCCCGGCCCTTATTTCACGCCGGCGACCGCCTGCGCGACATAGCCGGTGAAGGCGACGTAGCGCTTCTGCCGATCGGCCAGGCTGCCCTTGGCCGTCGCCATCACGTCGCGGCAGTACGCGCCGGAGATCGACGTCACGATGTCGGTCTTCGCCGCCTGCGGATGGCGGGCGCGGTAGCCGTTCACGAGCGTGTTCGTCGCGGTCTGCGGCGCGGCGTTGTCGGCGAGCGCCTTGACCTGCGACAGCGTCGTCGCGTCGAGGTCGGACGCCGGCGCGCTCGGGCAGACCAGCGCGGACTCGACGGTCGGGTCGCCGAGATCCGAGAAGCGCGCCAGCCGCGTGACCTGCGACGGGGCGACGCGCCCCGGGCCGACGTTGCCCCAGCTCGTGCGGACGTAGTTGACGACGTCGGAGATCTCCTGCGGCGTGAACACTTCCGCGAACGACGGCATCACGCCCCAAGGCCCGTTCGGCTGGAAGCCCTGCAGCACCGCGCGAATCGCCGTCTCGGGCTCCTTGCCTGCGACCGATGCGGCACCGGCGAGCGCGGGGGCGATCCCCGCGACGCCCTTGCCGTCGGCCCCGTGACAACTCGCGCAGTTGTTCGCGTACACGGACTTGCCGTCGGCCAGCTCGCGGTCGGTGATCGGCAGCGGCTTCCCGCGCTGGTCCGGAGCCTCGGCCGGCTGGTTCTTCAGGTACACGGCGATCGCGTTCACGTCGACGTCCGACAGGTGGCTGGTGCCGAGCTCGACCGTCTCCTGCATCGGGCCGACGACGGCTTCGTTCTTGTCGTTGTGGCCGGTCTTCAGGAACGTGACGAGCTGCTGCTGGCTCCAGTCCTTGATGCCGGAGTAGCGGCCGCCGCTGATGTCGGGCGCGAACCAGTGGTCGATGACGTTGCCCTGCAGCGCCTGGTCCTTCTTCGGCGCCATCGCGATGTTCATCGGCGTGTGGCACGACGCGCAGTGCGTGAGACCGTCGACGAGGTACGCGCCGCGGTTCCACTCGGCCGACTGCGTCGGGTCGGGCACGTAGCGGCCCTGTCTGAAGAACATCGCCTGCCATCCGGCGATGCCGAGGCGGACGTTGAACGGGAACTTCATGTCGTTCTTCCGCACGGCCTGCCGGACCGGCTTCACCGTGCGGAAGTACGCGTACAGCGCATGGACGTCATCGTCGGTGATCTTCGTGAAGTCGATGTACGGCATCGCGGGATACAGGTACTCGCCGTTCTTCCCGACGCCGCGGCGCAGCGCGCCTTCGAAGTCCTTTTCGGACCACTTGCCGATGCCGGTCGTCGGATCCGGCGTGATGTTCGACGTGTACAGCGTGCCGAACGGCGTTCCCATCGGACGGTTGCCGGCGTACTGGGCGCCGCCGTCGGCCGTGTGGCACGCGGTGCAGTGCGCGACGTCGGCGAGGTACGCGCCGCGCTTCACGACGTCGCTGCCTGGCGAGGTGTCGACCGACGACGGCGCCGGCGCCGACGGCACCGGGGCCGGAAGCGCGGCGAGCATCGTGCCGACGGCCGCGCCGATCAGGAGGGGTTTCTTGTTCACGGGTGCCTTCGGGTTGGTGTCGACGCCGTCACCGTCGCGAAGGGGGATGATTCGGGGCGCCGCTGCCCGCGAGCCATGCGCCCCGACCTGACTTCGCTGTCAGAAACGAGCGTGTTCGCGCGCGGCGTCCTGCGTCGAGGCCGTCTCGCTCGAGGCGCCGGCGACGGCGTGCGACTGCAGCCCCCATCGCCACAACGATTCGGTCGGCAGCGGCAGCACCATCAGCAGGTGCTCGAGGATCGCGAGGCTGAGCAGCGACCCGACCAGCGCGCACGCGGTGCCCTCGAAGGCCGACGCGGTCGGTCGTCCGGCGGCCTGCCAGATCGGCACGACGATCCACGCGGCGCAGACGACAGAGACCGGCAGCAGCGGGTTCATCGGCTTGCGGACGAAGTAGCTCTTCAGGTAATGCAGGTGCGCCGGCAGGAAGTTCTCGCCGAGGTTGCGGACGCCGAGGAAGACGTTGAGCTTCGCGCTCTGCCGCATCGCCCACAACATGGCGAACGTCCACCACGCGGTCTGGTTCGGCATGTTCCACGTCAGGACGAGCACGGCCACGGCGAGCGCGAGCAACGCGCACTCGTGATGCGCGATCGTCTGCAGCGCGGCACCGGCCCGGCGCCATCCGACGACCTGCGCGTCGCAGGCGACCCGTCGCGGCCCGGTCACGTAGCCGAGCAGGAACGCCACCTCCTGCCAGGCCCACACCAGAAGCGCGCACGTGAACGAGCAGTAGGCCGACGCGACCGACGTGTCGGCGGCGGACGCGGCGATGCCGCACAACCCGAGGATGCCGAGCGCGCTGGCGCCGGCGAACGTCCATTTGAACGTCGCCGGCGGCAACCCGTCGAGGTACAGGATGACGCCCGTGCTGGCCCACCACACGAAGACCGTGACAGCCAGCGGCACGACGAACGTCGCCACGAACGATCCTCGCCGGTGCTACCAGGCCGGCTGCAGGCGCACGCGCGCCGGCAGGTCGTGGCGCTGCACCGGCATCAGGTACAGGCGCAGGAACGTCGCGGCGCCCGCGGCCGCGAGTCCGGCGCGCCGCAGGTTGCCGACGAGGCCGCCGCGTTCCTTCGCGACGGCCATCGCCGTGCTGATCGCGAACAGCCGGTCGAGGCCGCGGCGGAACGCCGGATGGTCGGTGTCGAGCGTGACGGGGAACACCTGCTTCGCGATCTCGGACGTGATCCGGAACACGGTGAAGTCGTACGACGTCGGATCGAGACCCATCGCCTCGTGCAGCGTCGGCCGCGTGTGGTCGCGGACGTACATCGTCGCGTAGACCGCGAGCTGGAAGAAGCGGATCCACCAGCAGGTTGCCGCCCGACAGCAGATGCGGATTCGCCCGCATGATCAGCGCGAACGATTCGCCGTGGCGGAACTCGTCGTTGCACCAGCGCTCGAACCACTTGAAGATCGGATGGAAGCGGCGCTCCGGGTGCCGCTCGAGCTGGCGATAGATCGTGATGTAGCGCGCGTAGCCGATCTTCTCGGACAGGTAGGTCGCGTAGAAGATGTACTTCGGCTTGAAGTACGTGTACGCCTTCGTGCGCTTCAGGCTGCCGAGATCGACGCCGAGGCCGAAGTCCTTCAGCGACTGGTTGATGAAGCCGGCGTGGCGCGACTCGTCGCGCGCCATGTAGCGTCATCAGCTGCTTGATGTCGGGGTTCGAGACGTTCTTCCGGATTTCGTTGTACAACACGCAGCCCGAGAACTCGGACGTGATCGAGCTGATCAGGAAGTCGAGGAACTCCTGGCGCAGCGCGTCGGGCAGCTGCGCGGCCTCGGCGGCGAACTCCGGCGTGCGCTGGAAGTGGTCGATGTTGTTGTCGCCTTCGTATTCCTTCAGCATCGCGTCCCACTCGGCGCGGACCGCGCCGACGTCGAGCCGGTCCATCGCCGCGTAGTCGGTGCTGTAGAACTTCGGGCTCAGCAGCGTGTTCGCGTGCGCGCGACGATCGACGTCGGCCGCGGTTTCGATCGTCGAGGCATCAACCATGGCGGTTCTCCGGGGCGTGCGACGGCCGGTCGGCGAGCAGCTGCGCGAACTCGGCGGTGTTGGTCGGTCCGAACGATTCGAGGTCGACGCGTCGGTGCGTCGACGGGTCGACCAGCGTGAGGCGCCCGTCGGTGTGGGCGACGAGCTCGAACGGCAGCGTCGCGCCGAGTCCGGCGCGGCGGCGCTCGCGCGCGAGGCCGCGCAACGTGCCGCGAACGAAACCGGCCTGGCCGACGATGGTCTCGATGACGCGCCGCTGTCGCGCGTCGACGACGTCGATGCCGCCGTCGCTGCGGTCGACGAACACGAGCGAGCGCGTCATCAGCACCGGCGCGTCGGGCTGGCTGATGTCGACGCCGGACCAGCGGACGCCGGCCGTCACCGCGATGCTGGCGGCGATCAGCGCGCCGGCGGCGATCAGCGGGACGCGGAGGGTCGATGCGTGGGGGGCGGCTTCGGTCTTCATCGGGGTCTCTCGTTCCGTCAGGCGGCGTGCGCCGCGTCGTGGCGCGGTTCGATGCGGCTCGCCGGGCGATCGCGCCGGCGGGACGGCCGGGCGGCAACCGGCCGCGCGACGGCCGACGTCGCGTCCACGTCCGCGAGCGTCGTCGCGACGTGCGCCTCGGCGCCGCGGTTCGCGGCCCACGCCGCCGTCAGCAGCCGCGCGACGTCCGCGGCGTGCGCGATGCAGCGCAGGCTCGGCTCGGTGCGCGCGACGTGCCACGGACGCAGATGCGGCCAGAGGTGCACGAACGCGATGCGGTCCTTCGGGTCGATCGACAGCGCGATGTCGCCGTGGTCGTCGGCAAGCGGATGCAGGCCGGCGGCCGCGATCCGCGAGAACGGCAGGTTGAACGTCACGCTGAGCACGATGCCGATGCGCATCACGACGCGGCGGTCGGTGATCGTGTACAGCGTCGTGCGCGCCGAGAACCACGCGAGCAGCGTCACGATGCCGAGCGCGAACGCGGCGAGTCCGAGCGACGTCGCCGCCGACGCCGCCGTCTCGACGAGGGTGCCGCCGCCGGTGACGACGGTCGCGACGCGCCAGGCGACGAGCGCCGCGAAGTAGATCGCCAGCTTGCGCACATGGAAGCATTCGCGCGCGAGGACGCGCCACTCGGGCGCGCCCTGCCACACGATCGACTCGCCGCGCGGCAGCGGCTCGGGCATGCCGCGCTGCGGCTCGAACTCGTGTTCGTGCTCGTGCGACGTATGGCGATGCTCGGGGGCGGCCGACGCGCGCCGCGCGGCGATGGGGACGGCCTTCACAGCAGCGGCTCCGCGCGATCGGCCGTCGCGTACAGCGTGCCGCCGCCGTAGTAGCCCATGATCCGTTCTTCCTCGAGCATCGTGACCTGGTCCGGGCTCCGGGTCGTCGGTACCGCGGCGAACTGCGCGCCGGTGATCGAATCGACCTGCACGCGCCGCGGCTTGACGCGCGCGAAGCCCATCGGCAGCAGGACCGTCCGCGCGTCGGCCGCGCCGACCGGCCGGACCTCGAGGTAGCGGAACAGGTGTTCGGACCGGTCGACCCAGAGGTCGACGACGGTCCCGCCGACGACGCGATCGGTGCCGACGACGGGCAGCCCGCGCGGGTCGGTGTCGTCGAGGTCGACGCCGAGCGTCGTCGCGACGCGCAGCGGGACGATGCGGGGGCGGTCGTCGAGCGTCAGGTCCGGCGTGTCGGGCCGCATCGCGTACGCGCCCGGGCCGATCCCGGCGCCCATCGGATCGCCGAGCGGCACGAGCGGCGAGCCGAAGCGGTTCGGCGACGCGCCTTCGATCGGACGATGGTCGTCGCGCGACGGATCCGGCGTCCAGACCACCTCGCCGCTGCGCAGCAGGTAGCTCTTCGGCCGCGGCACCGACGGGAAGCCCTGCACGACGACGCGCCCGCCGCTCTCGCTCTCGAGCGGATAGCCCTCGCGCTTGTTCTCGCGGTGCAGGTAGTAGACCAGGCCCGCGAAGAACATCCAGAACCCGTAGAGGACGACCTGGGCGACGTCGATGTATTGCGTGATGGCACCGGTGTGCATGCGATTCTCCCGTCGGTTACGGCCGTTGGCGCGTGTTCATGTCGTCCCCTCGAGCGGCCGGGCTCCGGCGCCGTGCATCGACGGCTCCGGCTGGCGTTGCGGCGTCGCGGATACCGGGCCGGACCGGCGAACGAGCGGGCCCAGCGCGATCAAGGTCGCGAACATCAGGTACAGCTCCACGTGATAGACGAAGCTGTAGCCGGTCGCGGGATTCGTCAGCGCGTGCCCGAGCAGGCCGCGCTCGGCGAGCGCCGAGACGACGTCGCGCACGACGCCGCCGAAGCCGATCGCGAGGCCCGCGCAGGTCGCCTGCACCGCGCCCCACGCGCCGAGCGCGAGGCCGTTCAGGCCGGACGCTCTCGAGATTCATCGCCGCGGTCAGCGTGCCGACCGAGAACAGGCCGCCGCCGAAGCCGATCAGCATCGCGCCGACGCGGAACAGCATCGGCGATGCGAGCGGCTCGGCGAAGATCACCGCGGAGAACGCCACGAGGCCGCCCAGCGCCCCGAACGCCGCGATGCGGTTCGGATCGCCGCCACGCGTCAGCAGGCGCGACGACGTCGCGAACGCGACCAGCGCGCCGGTCGCGATCAGCGCGGTCAGCGTGGTCGTCGCGCTGACGCCGAGATGCAGGATCTCGCCGCCGTACGGCTCGAGGATGATGTCCTGCATGTTGAACGCCATCGTGCCGAGCCCGACCGCGACGAGGTAGCGACGCGCGCGGCCGTGGTTCGCGAAGCGCTGCCACGTCGCGCGGAACGGCGGGCGCGGCGCGGCCTTCGCGAACGACGACGGTGCGCGCGGCTCCTGCTTCCACATCGCGAAGATGTTGAGGACCATCGTCAGCAGCGCGGCGCCCTGCACGACCTGGATCAGCTTCATCTCGCTGAAGTCGCGTCAGCAGCAGCCCGAACGCGATGCCGCACGCCACCATGCCGGCGAGCAGCGACACGTACATCAGCGCGACGACGCGCGGCCGCGTCTCGGCCGGCGCGAGGTCGGTCGCGAGCGCGAGCCCCGCCGTCTGCGTGACCTGCAGGCCGGCACCGACGAGCAGGAACGCGAGCGCCGCGGCGGCGTCGCCGAACCACGCCGGCGCGCGACTGTCGCCCGACATCAGGATCAGCGCGAACGGCATGATCGCGAGGCCGCCGAACTGCAGCATCGTGCCGATCCAGATGTACGGCACGCGCCGCCAGCCGAGCAGCGAGCGATGCGTGTCCGACCGGAAGCCGACCAACGCGCGGAACGGCGCGAACACGAGCGGCAGGCCGACCATCGCGGACACGAGCCACGCCGACATGCCGAGCTCGACGATCATCACGCGGTTCAGCGTGCCGATCAGCAGCACGGTCGCCATGCCGACCGTGACCTGGAACAGCGACAGCCGCAGCAGCCGCTTCAGCGGCAGCGTCTCGCTCGCGGCATCGGCGAACGGCAGGAACGCCGGGCCCGAGCCGGGTCCAGAGTCGCGACGCGCCCCGGACCGAGAGCTTCACGCGACGCTCTCCGCACGCCGCAGCTGCATCGCCTGCGACGTGTAGAAGCCGCTCGCGATGCGCTCGGTGCGGCTCGACCCGCCACGCGTCGAGCGCCGGCGACGTCGCGAGGCGACGGCGCAGCTTCGCGCTCGGCGACCGGCTCGATGAACGGGGCGCGGTCGCGGCGCGGGAACAGACGGCCGACCGTGATCATCGACGCGAGCAGCGGATTGCTCGGCGCGAACGTGAACGCGATCGACGCGGGTCGCGCGGTCGGCGAGGCGCGCGAGCGCGGCGACGAGCGTCGTCGACGCGATAGTGGATCAGCGAGTCCATGCAGCACGACGTGGTCGAAGCGGCCGAGCGCCGTCGTCGAGCATGTCGCCGGAACGGAAGTCGATCGACGCCGCGCGACGTCCGCCGGCAGCCGCTCGCGGGCGAGTCGCACGAGCGTCGGCGACAGGTCGATCGCGACGACCGTCGGCGCCGCGCCGCGCCGCCTCGACGGCGAGCGCGCCGGTGCCGCAGCCCGCGTCGAGCATGCGCGCGCCCCGCAGGTCGGCGCGGCAGCCAGTCGAGCAGCGTCGCGCGCATGCGGTCGCGGCCGGCGCGCACGCGTCGCGCGGATGCCGCTCGACCGGCGCGTCGACGTCAGCCGCGCCCAGGCCTGCGGCGGCGGTGCGGTCGAAGTAGGTCTCGATCTCGCCGCGGCGCGCGAGGTAGGCTCGCGTGGCTCATGGCGGTTCGCGTCGGCGCGCTTCAGTCGAAGCCGAGCAGGTCGAAGATGTCGCGGTCCTTCATCGGCTGGCACGAGCAGCGGCTCGGTGCCGAGCCAGAGCGTGCGCGGCGAGGCGCAGGTACTCGTTCTGCACCGCCTCGAGCTCGGGCGACTGCTCCATCTCGAACAGCGTCGACTTCTTCAGCCGGCTGCGGCGGATCACGTCGAGGTCGGGGAAGTGCGCCATCAGTCTTCAGGCCGATCTGCGGTCGTTGAACTTGTCGATCTGGTCGGTGGCCGCGCTGCGGTTGGCGATCACGCCGCCGAGCCGCACGTTGTAGTTCTTCGCCTTCGCGCCGATCGCCTGCACGATGCGGTTCATCGCGAAGATCGAGTCGAAGTCGTTGGCGGTGACGATCAGCGCGCGATCGGCGTGCTGCAGCGGCGCGGCGAAGCCGCCGCAGACCACGTCGCCGAGCACGTCGAAGATCACGACGTCGGTCTCCTCGAGCAGGTGGTGCTCCTTCAGCAGCTTGACCGTCTGGCCGACGACGTAGCCGCCGCAGCCGGTGCCGGCCGGCGGGCCGCCGGCCTCGACGCACATCACGCCGTTGTAGCCGGGGAAGACGAAGTCCTCGACGCGCAGCTCCTCGGCGTGGAAGTCGACCGTCTCGAGCACGTCGATCACGGTCGGCATCAGCTTCTTGGTCAGCGTGAAGGTCGAGTCGTGCTTCGGGTCGCAGCCGATCTGCAGCACGCGCTTGCCGAGCTTGCGAGAACGCGACCGAGAGGTTGCGACGACGTCGTGCTCTTGCCGATGCCGCCCTTGCCGTAGATCGGCGAAGACCTTGGCGTTGCCGATCTTCAGGTTCGGGATCGAGCTGCACCTGCACGCTGCCCTCGCCGTCGAGGCGCGACTGGCGCGCGACGCTGCGGGCAGCTCGGGAACGCGATCGCGTGTCGACGGTGGCCATGCTCATGCGGATGCTCCTTCGGTCGGCGTCCGTCCTGCGGCGTTCGTCGAAGACGCCTTCGAGCCGGTCTTCGAGTTCCTCGCCGGCGCGCCGCAGCGCGTCGAGCATCGCGGCGTCGGGCTTCCAGTAATTGCCGGTCCGACGCTTCGAGCAGCCGGTTCGCGACCCGGGCCGACGCGGTCGGGTTGAGCTCGGCGAGGCGCTCGCGCATCGCCGGGTCGAGCATGAAGGTCTCGCTCAGCTGCTGGTAGACCCACGGCTGCACCTGGCCGGTCGTGGCCGACCAGCCCATCGTGTTGGTCACGTGCACCTCGATCTGGCGCACGCCTTCGTAGCCGTGCTCGAGCATGCCCTCGTACCACTTCGGGTTCAGCATGCGCGTGCGCGTCTCGAGCGCGACCTGCTCGGTCAGCGTGCGCACGGTGCCGCCGCCGTCGCCGTCGCGCGTCTGGTCGCCGATGTAGACCGGCGCGACCGTCGTCGGCGTCGCGGCCGCCTTGGCGCGCTTGATCGCGCGGCTGATGCCGCCGAGCGTGTCGAAGTAGGTGTCGATCGGTCGTCACGCCGAGCTCGACCGAGTCGAGGTTCTGGTAGGCGAGCTCGACGCCGGCGAGCACGCTCTGCAGCAGCTCCGCCTGCTTCACCGGCCGCCCGGCGCGGCCGTAGGCGAAGCCCTTGCGGCGCGTGTAGGTCTCGGCGAGCTCGTCGCCGTCGTCCCAGCGGCTGTTGTCGATCAGGCTGTTGACGTTCGCGCCGTAGGCGCCCTCGGCGTTGCCGAACACGCGCAGCGCCGCGGTCTCGAGGTCGCCGCCGTGCTCGGCCTGGAAGGCGAGCGCGTGCTTGCGGATGAAGTTGCGGCTCGACCGGCTCGTCGGCGCTGGCGGCGAGGAACGCGGCTTCGGCGAGCAGCTTGATCTGCAGCGGCAGCAGGTCGCGGAAGATGCCCGACAGCGTGACCATCGACGTCGATGCGCGGCCGGCCGAGCTCGGCCAGCGGCACCAGCTCGGCGCCGGCGAGGCGGCCGTAGCTGTCGAAGCGCGGCCGCGCGCCCATCAGCGCGAGCGCCTGGCGCGATCGGGCCGCCTTCGCTCTTCAGGTTGTCGGTGCCCCACAGCACGATCGCGATCGACTCGGGGAACGCGTGGCCGTCGGCGCGATGCTTGTCGCAGCAGGCGCTCGGCCTGGCGCGCGCCGTCCTGCACCGCGTAGGCGCTCGGGATGCGGAACGGATCGAAGCCGTGCAGGTTGCGGCCGGTCGGCAGCATCGCCGGCGTGCGCAGCAGGTCGCCGCCGGGCGCGGGGCGCAGGAAGCGGCCGTCGAGCGCGCGCAGGATGCCGTCGATCTCGTGGTCCTCGGCCAGCAGCCGGTCGAGCGCGCGCGAGCTCGGCGAGCGAGCGCGACGCGCTCGCGGCGTCGCACTGCGCGCCGGCGGCCGCGAGCGCCGCCTCGGCGACGGCGCCGGCGACGAGCGCCTCGAGCGCGGCGCGCGGCGGGCCGCTCGCCGTGCGAGGCCTCGGCGCAGCGACGAGCAGCAGGTCGACGCGCTCGCGCCGCGCGATCGGCGCGCGGCCGACGACGTGCAGGCCGTGCGGGATCAGCGTGTATTCGAGCTCGAGCACCGCGTCGTTCAGCGCCGCGATGCGCGCTCGACGCTCGTCGGCCGCCATGCGGGCTCGGCGTCGGCGCGAGCTCGAGCTCGGCGGCCTGCGCCTGGATCATCGGCGCGAGCTCGGCGCGCTTCGGTCGCGGCGTCGGGCTCGAGGCCGCGGTAGCGCTCGAGCATCGCCTTCAGGTCGACGAGGCCCTTGTACAGGCCGGCCTGGGCGACCGGCGGCGTGAGGTAGCTGATCAGCGTCGCCGCGGCGCGGCGCTTGGCGATCGTGCCTTCGGACGGATTGTTCGACGCGTACAGATAGAGGTTCGGCAGGTCGCCGATCAGCCGGTCGGGCCAGCAGCGCGCCGACAGGCCGGTCTGCTTGCCCGGCATGAACTCGAGCGCGCCGTGGGTGCCGAAATGCAGCACCGCGTGCGGCGCGCGAAGTCCTCGCGCAGCCAGCGGTAGAACGCCGAGAACGCGTGCGTCGGCGCGAAGCCGTGCTCGAACAGCAGCCGCATCGGGTCGCCTTCGTAGCCGAACGCGGGCTGGATGCCGACGAACACGTTGCCGAAGCGCTCGCCGAGCACGAAGATGCGCGCGCCGTCGCTCTGCTGCTTGCCCGGCGCCGGGCCCCACTGCGCCTCGATCTCCTTCAGGTGCTTCTCGCGCCGCACGTGGTCGTCGGCGCCGATGCGCGCGTGCACGTTGGCCATCGCGCCGTAGCGCTGCGGCGTTGCCGTCGATGATGCCGTTCGCGCAGCGCGTCGACGCTCGCCGGCACGTCGACCGTGTAGCCCTCGCCTGCATCGCGGCCAGCGTGTTGTAGCAGCGACTCGAACACCGACAGGAACGCCGCCGTGCCGGTGTTGCCCGCGTTCGGCGGGAAGTTGAAGATGCACGGCGGCGACCTTGCGGCTCGGCGCGCTCGGAGCGGCGCAGGTCGACGAGCCGGCCGACGCGCGCGGCGAGCGCGTCGGCGCGCTCGATGCACGCTGTGCATGTCGTGCGTGCCGACGACGTTCGTCGAACGTGCAGGCGTGCGCGCAGCCGGTGCAGGCGATGTGCGTCGGCGCTGCCGCGGCCGCCGAACACCATCGAGCCGGTCGCGCCGTCGAGCTCGGGGATCGCGACCATCATCGTCGCCTCGACCGGCAGCAGGCCGCGCGGCGAGCCGCCCCACTGGTCGAGCGTCTGGAACTCGACCGGCGTCACGGCGAGGTAGGGCACGTCGAGCCGCGCGAGGATCTCCTCGGCCGCCTTCGCGTCGTTGTAGGCCGGGCCGCCGACCAGCGAGAAGCCGGTCAGCGACACCAGCGCGTCGATCGTCGGGCGGCCGTCCTCGAAGAAGAAGGCGTCGATCGCCGGACGCGAGTCGAGGCCGGTCGCGAACGCCGGGATGACGCGCAGGCCGCGCGCTTCCATCGCGGTGATGACGCCGTCGTAGTGGTCGGCGTTGCCGGCGAGCAGGTACGAGCGCATCAGCAGCAGCGCCGACGGTGCCGCGCGTGCCGGTGGTCGCGACCGACGGCAGCGCGTCGCGCGTCGCGCGAGCCGCCCGACGGCGCGCGGTCCTGCATGCGCGGGTGATAGACGCCGACCTCGGGATAGTCGACCGGGCGCTGCTGCGGCTCGATGCCGCGCAGCGCCTTGCGCGGGCCGTCGGCGTAGCGGTCGACGAGGAAGTGGACCATGTTCGCGAAGTTCGTCCTCGGAGCCGGCGAGCCAGTACTGCAGCGTCAGGAAATAGGCGCGCACGTCCTGCGCGGTGCCCGGGATGAAGCGCAGGATCTTCGGCAGCCGGCGCAGCATCCTCATCTGCTTGTGCGCCGGCGGTGGCGCGCGCGCCCGGCTCGTCGCTCGCCGCCTCGGGCTTGCCGCGCAGCCGCTTCAGGAACGCCATCGGGCCGCTCGGGCGCGGCGTCCATGCTGAACTGCCCATGCGCGTCAGCTTCATCACCTCGGCGGCCGACATCGCGCAGACCATCGCGTCGCAGGCGTCGCGCCGCGCGCGCAGCGCGGCAGCGACCGGCAGGAAATGCTCCTCCATGAACAGCATCGTCGCGATGACGATGTCGCCGCGCGCGATGTCGGCGCGGCAGCGCTCGAGCGCGGCCGGGTCGTCGCCCCATTCGGCACGCCGCGTGGACGGTCAGCACCAGACCCGGCAGCTCGCGCGCGAGCGCGCGGCTGCGCGCGTTCGGCGGCGCTCGCGAGATGGCTGTCCATCGTCACGATGACGACGCGCACTCGACGTCGGCCGGCGCGTGCGGCGACCGGCGCGGGCGACGCGCCGTCAGCGGCTGAAGTGCGCTTTGGCATCGTAGAGGGTCTCGATGGTGATCGACGGCACGCCGACGGTCGAGCGCGTAGCGCTCGGTGTTGCGGCGCGCCTTGCCGCGGACGAAGAACGGGATCTTGCGCAGTTCGTCCTCGGCTGCCGGCGCCCAGGGGACGGCCGCGGGAGTCGCCGCGTCATGCGTCGCGTCGTCGGTCGTCGCGCCGTCCGGGTCGGTCGCTCGCGGCAACGCGTCCGGCGCGGCATCGGGCTCGATCGCCTGCGCCTTCGCGGCCGGCACGCCGCCGCCGAGGTGCGACGGCGCCGCGTCCTCGTGGAACTCGAAGTCGCCGCGGAACATGCCGATCAGGTGCTCCTCGAGTCCCATCATCAGCGGATGGACCCAGGTGTCGAACAGCACGTTGGCGCCTTCGAAGCCCATCTGCGGCGAGTAGCGCGCCGGGAAGTCCTGCACGTGCACCGGCGCCGAGATCACCGCGCACGGCACGCCGAGGCGCTTGGCGATGTGGCGCTCCATCTGCGTGCCGAGCACCAGCTCGGGCTGCAGCTCGCGCGACCTGCGCCTCGACCTCGAGGTAGTCGTCGGTGATCAGCGCCTCGACGCCGTACAGCTTCGCGGCCTCGCGCACGTCGCGCGCGAACTCGCGGCTGTACGTGCCGAGTCCGACGACCGTGAAGCCGAACTCGAGCGCCGCGACGCGCGCCGCCGCGATCGCATGCGTGGCGTCGCCGAACACGAACACGCGCTTGCCGGTCAGGTAGGTCGAGTCGACCGAGCGCGCGTACCACGTCGACGCGCGAGCTCGTCGTCGATCGCCGCGGGCGGCACGTCGATGCCGGCGAGCTCGGCGACCTCGCGCGATGAACTCGCGCGTCGCGTCGACGCCGATCGGCACGATGCGCGTCGACGGCTGGCCGAAGTGCCGCTGCAGCCAGTGCGCGGCCTGCCCCGCGACTTCGGGGTAGAGCACGACGTTGAAGTCGGCGTCGCCGAGGCGCGCGAGGTCGCGCGGCGTCGGCGCCGAGCGGCGCGACGACGTTGACGTCGACGCCGACGCGTTCGAGCAGCGTCGTGATCTCGCGCACGTCGTCGCGATGGCGGAAGCCGAGCGCGGTCGGGCCGAGCACGTTGCAGCTCGGGCGGCGACCCGCCGGCGCGTGCCGCGCGCGCCGTGCCCGGCGGCGGCGCGTGCGGACCGGCGAGCGCGCGCACCAGCTGGTAGAAGGTCTCGGCCGCGCCCCAGTTCTCCTTCTTCTGGTAGGACGGCAGCTCGAGCGCGACGACCGGAATCGGCAGGTCGAGCGCGCGCGCGAGGCCGCCGGGATCGTCCTGGATCAGCTCGGCCGTGCACGACGCGCCGACCATCATCGCCTGCGGACTGGAAGCGCTCGAAGGCGTCGCGCGCCGCGGTCTTGAACAGCTCCGCGGTGTCGCCGCCGAGGTCGCGCGCCTGGAACGTCGTGTAGGTCACCGGCGGCCGGCGCGGCAGCCGCTCGATCATCGTGAACAGCAGGTCGGCGTAGGTGTCGCCCTGCGGCGCGTGCAGAACGTAGTGCACGTCGCGCATCGCGGTCGCGATGCGCATCGCGCCGACGTGCGGCGGGCCTTCGTAGGTCCAGAGCGTGAGTTGCATGGCGTCAGGCGACGAGGCGCTCGGGTGCGACGACGTCGGCCGCGAGGCGTGCGCGACGGTCCAGCGGCCGCGTGAACAGCGCGGCGAGGTCGCCGGCCTGGTCGAAGCCCTGGATCGGCGTGAACACGAGCTCGATCGCCCACTTCGTCGTCGAGGCCTTCGGCCTCGAGCGGGTTCGCGAGGCCGAGGCCGCAGACGACGAGGTCGGGCTGCGCGGCGCGGCAGCGGTCGAGCTGCCGCTCGACGTCCTGGCCTTCGGACAGCGCGGTGTCCGGCCGGCAGCAGCGCGAGCTCCTCGGCGAGGTGCTGCGCGGTGCAGGTACGGCGTGCCGACCTCGACGAGCGTCATGCCCAGTCTCGCGCGCGAGGAAGCGCGCGAGCGGGATCTCGAGCTGCGAGTCGGGGAAGAAGAAGACGCGCTTGCCGGCGAGCGCGGCGCGATGACGCGCGAGCGCCGACGCGGCGCGCGCGCGTCGGCGAGCTCGACGGCCGCGCGCGAAGCACGCCCCGTCGATGCCGAACGCGTCGGCCGCGGCGCCGCAGCCAGGCGGTCGTGCCCTCGACGCCGAGCGGGAACGGCGCCGGCGAGCCGCACCGCGCCGCGCGCCTCGAGCAGCGCGCGCGGTGTCGGCGAGGAACGGCTGCGCGAGCAGCACGCGCGTCGACGGGCCGACCGCCGGCAACGTCGTCGAGCGACGCGGCGGGAAGAACGCGACCGGGATGCCGAGCGACGCGAACAGCCGCGCGAACTGATCCTCGACGACGTCGGCGAGCGTGCCGACCACGAGCAGCGACGGGGCCGCGTCGCTGCTCGTCGGCAGGCCCGGCACCAGCGCGGCGAGGCAGGCGTCCTCGCCCTGCGTGAACGTGGTCTCGATGCCGCTGCCGGAATAGCTCAGCATCCGCACGCGCGGCGCGAAGATCGTGGACAGCCGCTCGGCCGCGCGCGCGAGGTCGAGCTTGATGACTTCGGACGGGCACGAGCCGACGAGGAACAGCGTGCGGATGTCGGGCCGGCGCTCGAGCAGCCGCGCGACGACGCGATCGAGCTCGTCGTGGACGTCGGCGAGCCCGGCGAGGTCGCGTTCGTCGATGATCGCCGTCGCGAAGCGCGGCTCGGCGAAGATCATCACGCCGGCCGCCGACTGGATCAGGTGCGCGCAGGTGCGCGACCCGACGACGAGGAAGAACGCGTCCTGCATCTTGCGATGCAGCCAGATGATTCCGGTCAGCCCGCAGAAGACTTCGCGCTGGCCGCGTTCGCGCAGGACCGGGCGGTCGTCGCATCCCGACGCCGCGCGCGCCGCGACGATCGGCGGAATGCGCGACGAGGGGGCGCCGGTCGCGCTCACGCGGCGTACTCCACGGCGCTGGCGCTGGCCGCGACGGTCGGCTCGTCGCGAAAGCCGCCGCGACGCGCGGCGCGCAGCTTGACGACGAACTGCGCCGCGTTGACGACGTACGCCGCGTAGGCGGCGAGGGCGAGGAACAGCAGCGGCCGGTCGGAGAGCAGTCCGAACGCGAGCGACACGAGGTAGGCCGTGTGCAGCGCGAGGACCAGCATGCTGAACACGTCTTCCCAGAAGAACATCGGCGCGAACAGGTAGCGACCGAAGACCGCCTTCTCCCACAGGCAGCCGGTGACCATGATCGCGTACAGCGCGAGCGTCTTCGCCACGACCGACGCGACCGCGAGGGTCGCGCCGTGGCCGGTGACCAGGGTCCGGACGATCAGTGCGAGGCTCGCCGCGAAGACGAGGAACTGGATCGGTGCGAGCAGCCCCTGCACGAGCGTCCAGCGCGTGTCGTCGCGCCGCGCACGCTCGGCGCGGGTGTACAGCGGCTGCGGCGCTCGCTGCGTCTTTCCGCCCGACGCCGGGAGGGCGGACGATGCGGCGAGCGGCTGGAAGGACGGCATGGGGTCAATCTATCGAGCATGCCTCCGACTGTCAACAAAAATGGACGTCACGATAAATTGACGTTTACAAATGGAATGTGCAGGCGTTAAATGCGGCTGTCTGTCATCGCGGCACTGATCCGTGGGCACCTTCCCACCTCGATCCGTCCGGAGCGCAGGCGGCCGGGGCGGGAGCTTCGACCGGAGGACGCACGTCGGGGGCGCAGGCCGGACACACGGCATCGCCGGACCGAATCGGTCGGACGTGCGGTCGACGCTTTCGGAGGAGACCGCGTATGAAAGAACCGCTCGGGCCAGTCGTCGTCGACGACCCGCTTCGCGAGGCGCTCGCCGCGCCGCCGTCGAGCTCGGCGCTGTCCAGCTACGGCCTGTTCCGGGGCCGGCGAAGGACCGGCGCCCCGCAGCATGCGGAAGGGCGCTGGCATAGCTCGTTGAACGCGTCGGACCTGCAGTGTCTGCTTCGCGTCATCGAGTCCGAATTGCTTCCGAGGTTGTTGAACGGCTATTCTCCGGCCCGCGGCCTGCCGCGCGACCTGGGCGAATCGCCGAGGTAGCGGTGCCGCGATCCGGCGGCCGGTGGCGGCGCCGGACCGGTGCAGGAGGTTCGGTTCGAGCGTTCTGGGGAGTCTGATCCGGTCGTGACGGCGGCGGTCGATGTCGGCCCTTCGCGCCGAACCGTCCCGAGGTGGCGAGTCGTCCGCCACGTGGATCGATCAGGGTCGGGATTGCCAGGATGGCGAGACAGAGCAAGGCGGTCCCGCGCAAGCGGGCGGAAGACAACGCCGCCAACGGTCACGAGGCCGCCGCCGACGCGCAGCGGCGACTGCTCGATCTCCAGGCCTCCTTCGAACGCGACAGCGCCCGCCTCCGCGAGCTCGAGGCGCGCTACCGCTACCTGCTGTCGTCGTCCGCCGACGCCGTCCTGCTGATCGACGGGACGACGCGGCGCGTCGCCGAGGCGAATCCCGCTGCGGCCGACCGCTTCGGCCTCGCGCTCGCGAACCTGCGCACGTCGTCCACGAAGACGCTGTTCGGCGCCGAAGGCGAAGCGGCCGTCGCACGGACCGTCGATGCGCTGCTCGAAGGCAGCGACGACGACCGCATCGACCTGCCGCTGGCCGACGGCAGCATCGCGCACGGGACCGCCGCGCTGTTCCGCCAAGGGGGGTCCGTGCTGTTGATGCTGCGCCTCGGCAGCGCTCATCACGGCAAGACCGTCGCGCGCGACAGCGACGTCGAGCGCCGCTTCAACGACTACTTTCTCGCGACGCCGGACGCCGTCGTGCTGACCGACCACGCCGGCCGGATCGCGCAGGCCAACGGCGCGTTCCTCGATCTCGTGCAGATCGCGACGAAGCATCAGGTCCGCGGCACGTCGCTCGGCCGATGGCTCGGACGCACCAGCGTCGACCTCGGCGTGCTGATCACGAACCTGCGGCAGCGCGGCTCGCTGAAGCTGTTCGCGACGCATCTGCGCGCGGAGCACGGCGCGCTGACCGACGTGGAGATCTCCGCGGTCGCGCTCGGCGACGCGCCGCACGGCATGCTGGGCTTCTCGATCCGCGACGTCGGCCCGCGCGTGACGGGATCGACCGAGCGCTACGACCTGCCGAAGTCGGTCAGTCAGCTGACCGAGCTCGTCGGCCGGCTGCCGATGAAGACGATCGTCGGCAACACCGCCGACCTGATCGAGCAGATGTGCATCCGGGCCGCGCTCGAGCTGACGCGCGACAATCGCGTCGCGGCGGCCGAGCTGCTCGGCCTCTCGCGGCAGAGCCTGTACGTCAAGCTGCGCCGCTACGACATGATGGACGGCGATACCGACGAGGAGGCGTGACCGGCGTCGCGCCCGCGGGAGACTACGCGTCGACGGTGTTCGGCGTGAACGAGCCGCCGAGCTTGCTGAACGACGCGAGGATGTTCGGGACCTTGCCGGGATTCAGGTGCAGGTCGTCGAGCAGCGACGCGTCGGCGACGACGAAGCCGTCGACGATGCCCTCGTGCTGCTTGTCGCGATGCGCGAGCTGCATCGTCCAGCCGGCGAAGAGGCGGATCGGGATCGGCTGATCGGCGAGGACCTGGACGTCGGCGTGGCGCTCGTCGGCCCGGATGCGGTTCCAGACGTCGCCGAGCTGCTGGTTCGGCCCCTCGATCCACTGGAAGAAGAAGCCGCGGTCGTAGAGCAGCACGCCGCTCAGTCCGCGCGCGCGATTGTTCTCGCGCGCGTGCGCCAGCAGGTAATACAGATCGATGTCCGTGATCGGGACGACGGCCCGGCTGCGATACACGATGACGGACATCTCGGACATGACGGGTACGGGCCTGCGAATTCGACGGACGACATCATAGCGAACTCGGTCGCAGATGTTGCGATGCGGAACGGTCCGTTCCGTCATGACCCGTCGATGCGTCAATCTACATTGACAGTCAGGATTGTCAAGGACAAACTGCAGGCATGGATCGCCCGCAGTTCTCCGCCGTCACCGAGTTGTTCAAGCCGGTCACGTGGTTTCCGCCGATGTGGGCCTTCGCCTGCGGCGTCGTCGCCTCGGGCCTGCCGCTCGCGGATCGCTGGCCGCTGATCCTCGCTCGGCGTGGTGCTGGCCGGGCCGTTCGTCTGCGCCACCAGCCAGGCGGTCAACGACTGGTTCGATCGCGACGTCGACGCGATCAACGAGCCGCAGCGCCCGATCCCGTCGGGGCGGATGCCGGGACGCTGGGGGCTCTACATCGCGATCGCGCTGGACGCTGCTGTCGCTCGCTGCGTCGCGACGGCGCTCGGCGCGTGGGGCTTCGCCGCCGCGGCGTTCGGGCTCGCTGCTCGCGTGGGCCTACAGCGCGCCGCCGGTGCGCCTGAAGCGCAACGGCTGGTGGGGCAACAGCGCCTGCGCGCTCTGCTACGAAGGGCTCGCCTGGATCACCGGCTCGGCGGTCATGGCGTCCGGCGCGTTGCCCGGCAGCCGCAGCTATCGCGCTCGCGCTGCTCTACAGCTTCGGCGCGCACGGCATCATGACGCTCAACGACTTCAAGTCGGTCGCGCGGCGACCGCGAGATGGGCATCGGCTCGCTGCCGGTCCGCCTCGGCGTGTCGAATGCCGCGCGCGGCGGCGTGCGCGATGATGATCGCGCCGCAGGTGGTCGTCGTCGCGCTGCTGTTCGCGTGGGACCGGCCGACGCACGCGCTGTCGGTCGCGGCGCTGGTCGTCGTCGCAGGCCGCGATGATGCGGCGCTTCCTGCAGAAGCCGAGCGAGCGCGCGCTCTGGTACAGCGGCTTCGGCGTGCCGCTGTTCGTCGCCGGCATGCTGGTCAGCGCGTTCGCGCTGCGCGGCCTCGGAGGTCCCGTTGGCTGAGGCCCGTCGCGCGATGCGAGCGTTCGGCTGGCGCGACGTCGTTCGCCTCGGCCTCGTGCAGGCGTCGATCGGCGCGGTCGTCGTCCTCACGACGTCGACGTTCAACCGCATCATGGTCGTCGAGCTCGCGCTGCCCGCGCTCGTGCCGGGACTGCTCGTCGCGCTCCACTACCTCGTGCAGATCATGCGGCCGCGGATGGGCCACGGCTCCGACGTCGGCGGACGTCGGACGCCGTGGATCGTCGGCGGCATGGCGACGCTCGCGGCCGGCGGCTTCGTGGCCGCGCTGTCCGTCGCGATCATGGCGCGCGATCGCTCGCTCGGGATCGGGCTGGCGGCCGTCGGCTTCGCGATGATCGGGCTCGGCGTCGGCGCGAGCGGCACCGCGGTCCTCGCGCTGCTCGCGAAGCGCGTCGACGGTCCGCGGCACGCGTCCGCCGCGACGATCGTCTGGATGATGATGATCGTCGGCTTCGCCGTGACGGCGGGCCTCGCGGGGCGTTTCCTCGATCCGTACTCGCCGCACCGGCTGCTGGTCGTGGCCGGTACGGTGTCGCTGATCGCGCTCGTCGTGACGATCGTCGCGACGTTCCGGCTCGAGGAAACCGCAGCGGTCGCGGCACCGCTTGCGCCGCGCGGAGCCCGCGATCCCGCCGCGTTCCGCACGGCGCTCGCGCAGGTGTGGCGCGACCCGGCCGCACGCCGCTTCACGCTGTTCGTGTTCGTGTCCATGCTGGCCTACAGCGCACAGGACCTGATCCTCGAACCGTTCGCCGGCGCGGTGCTCGGCTTCACGCCGGGGGCATCGACGTCGCTCGCCGGGATCCAGCACGGCGGCGTCCTCGCCGGCATGCTGGTCGCGACGATCGCCGGTCGTCGGTGGCATGGACGCTCGACCGGGTCGCTGCGGGGATGGACGATCGCCGGATGCCTGCTGTCGGCCTGCGCGCTGGCATCGCTGGCGACGGCGAGCCTCACCGGTCCCGCATGGCCGTTCCGCGCGACGGTGCTGCTGCTCGGCGCCGCGAACGGCGTGTTCTCGATCGCGGCGATCGGCTCGATGATGCGGCTCGCGACCGCGCCGGGCGACGGCCGCGAAGGGATGCGCATGGGCGTCTGGGGCGCCGCGCAGGCCGTCGCGTTCGGACTCGGCGGCATCGTCGGGACCGGCGCGAGCGACGCATCCCGTGCGCTGCTCGGCGCGCCGGGGCCCGCGTACGCAGCCGTGTTCGTGTTCGAAGCCGCGCTGTTCGTCGCGGCGGCCGCGCTCGCCGCGGGCCTCGAACGTCGCGCGACCACGCGGGCCGATCGCCCCGCCGTCGAGCCGCGCCTGTCCGTCCTGTCCGGCGGGCCCGACCCGACCGGCGCCTGAACCGCAGGGAGTCTCCGATGGCATTTGACGAATCGATCGATCGCTACGACGTCGTCGTCGTCGGTGGCGGGCCGGCCGGCGCCACCGCCGCGAACGACCTCGCGCGCGCGGGTCGCTCGGTGCTGCTGCTCGACCGGGCAGGCCGCATCAAGCCGTGCGGCGGCGCGATCCCGCCGCGGCTGATCCGCGACTTCGCGATCCCCGACCACCTGCTCGTCGCGCGGGCTCGCTCGGCGCGCATGGTCGCGCCGAGCGACCGGCGCGTCGACATCCCGATCGACGGGGGCTTCGTCGGCATGGTCGATCGCGAGGTCTTCGACGCGTGGCTGCGTCGTCGCGCCGTCGACGCCGGCGCGGTCCAGGTCGATGCGACCTTCGAGTCGATGCATCGCGAGTCGGACGGATCCACGGTCGTCGCGTACCGGCCAGGCAAGGGGCGCGCCGGCGACGGCGCGTCCCTGCGCCGCGTCCGGGCGCGCGCGGTGATCGGCGCCGACGGCGCGCGGTCCGGCGTCGCGCGCGAGGCGGCGGTGCCGAATGCCGACCGCACCCGCTGCGTCTTCGCGTATCACGAGATCGTGCGCCGGCCGGCGGTCGCGCCCGACGGCTACGACGGCAGCCGCTGCGACGTCGTCTATCGCGGCACCGCTGTCGCCGGACTTCTACGGCTGGGTGTTCCCGCACGGCGACACGCTCAGCATCGGCAGCGGCAGCGCCGACAAGGGCTTCTCGCTGCGGACGGCCGTCGGCGCGCTGCGCGGCCGCGTCCGGGCTCGCGCGACGCCGAGGTCGTTCGCCGCGAAGGCGCGCCGATCCCGATGAAGCCGCTGCCGCGCTGGGACAACGGTCGCGAGACCGTGCTCGCCGGCGACGCCGCGGGCGTCGTCGCGCCGGCGTCGGGCGAAGGCATCTACTACGCGATGGCCGGCGGGCGCTTCGCCGCGCAGGCGGCCGACGCGTTCCTCGACAGCGGCGACGTCCGCGACCTGCGGCTCGCGCGGAAGCGCTTCATGAAGCTGCACGGCAAGGTCTTCTGGGTGCTCGGCATGATGCAGCGCTTCTGGTACTCGAGCGACCGGCGACGCGAGCGCTTCGTGTCGATCTGCCGCGACCGGGACGTCCAGCAGCTCACGTTCGACGCGTACATGAACAAGGAGCTCGTCCGCGCGAGGCCGATGGCGCACGTGCGCATCTTCCTGAAGGACGTCGGGCACCTGCTCGGCATGGCGCGCGTTTGAACGAGGTCGCGCGACACGGCGGGGGTCGTCACGCGAGGCCGGCCGGCGCGCTGTGGAAGCCCGTCGTCGTCGGCATCGTCGCCGCGATGGCCGTCGCGATCCTCGGCGGGCTCGCGACCGACATCGGTCCGTGGTACGCCGCGCTGCGCAAGCCGTCGTGGCAACCGCCCGACTGGCTGTTCGGCCCGGTGTGGACGACGATCTACGCGCTCGTCGTCATCGCCGGCGTGCGGGCCTGGCGGCGGTCGTCGGACCCGTCGTCGCGCGAATGGCTGCTCGCTCTGTTCGCCTGCAACGCGTTCGTCAACGTCCTGTGGAGCCTGCTGTTCTTCCGCCTGCATCGGCCCGACGGGGCGCTGCTCGAGACCGGCGTGCTGTGGTCGTCGGTGCTCGCGCTGGTCATCGCGGTCGGTCGTCGGGATCGTCCCGGCGGCGTCCTGCTGCTGCCGTATCTCGCCTGGGTCAGCTTCGCCAGCATCCTCAACCTGACCATCGTCGACCTCAACGCGCCGTTCGTCGCCGGATGAGCCGGCCGATCCGGTCGACGCGATGACGGCGACCACGTCGGTCCGCGGGATCGTCGCGTTCGTGCTGTTCGTGCTCGCGGTCGAGTCCGTGGCGCTCTACCTCGCGTCGCGACGCGCTTCGCGCGGGCCGCCGTTCGCGGCGCTCGCGCCGAACCTGGCCGCCGGCGCGCTGCTGGTCTCGGCGGTCGCCGCGGCGACCCTGCCCGATCCGGTGCTGCCGGTCGCGGCCTGCACGCTCGCCGGCGGCGCGATGCACGCGCTCGACCTCCGCCGCCGCCTGCGCGGTCGCTGAGGTCGGCCGCCGGTCGCCCCGATCGGCGGCGGGTGAACGGCAGTACCGCTTCGCTCGGGATCCCGGCCCGTCCAGGGCGGGCGCCGGGCGCCGGCTCGCAGACGACGGCCCCGGCTCAGCGATCGCCGTCGTTTTCCCTCGCCGGCGGCACGTCGTTCGGCTGACCGTATCGCTCGGTGTCCTGCCGGCCCGCCTCGACGTCGTCGTGCGCCTGCCGGATCGGCGCGCGGTTCTGCGCGCGCTGTGCGTCGTCTTCGACCGGCGCGCTCGACTCGTCGCGGTCGCGCGGCAACTGGCCGTCGGTGTTCGTCGGAATGCCCGACTCGGGCGTGTTTCGGTTCATGGGCGACCTTGCAGATGAGCTGGTTGGAACGGCGCTCGAAACGGCGTGCGTCGCGGCGCCCGACCGGGGGTGCCGCGGTGACGCCCACCCGTACGGGACCGGCCAGCGATGGAGTCGCCGGCGCGCCGAAGATTCCGAGGACCGGCGCACGCGTTCCGCAGCCTGTGGACAAAATTGTGAGGAACCACCTGCAGAGCGCTCCCCAACGCCTTCATTCCGTTCGGTTTTCGGCCCGTCGACCCGTTTGCGATCTTCCGTAAACGCCTGTAAACGCACGCCTTTCGGCGTTGCTCCGTCGCCGCAGCCCGAACGACGAATTGTCCGATAACAGGTGTGGAAAAGTGGGAAATGCTGGATAATCTGCCCACACAACGGGAGGCGGGGCACGCACGGTGTTCCAGGGGGCGTCGAAACTCAGTCTGGACGGTCGGGGCCGCATGGTCGTCCCGAGCCGGCACCGCGACGCGCTCCACGTGCAGTGCGATGGTCGGCTGACGCTCACGCGCCACCCGGACGGCTGCCTGCTCATGGTTCCGCGGCCCGAGTGGGAAAAGAAGCGCGCCGAGATCGCGCAGTGGCCGATGTCGCTGAAACGCTGGCAGCGGATGTTCCTGGGCAACGCGGTCGACGTCGAGATGGATAATGCGGGGCGCGTGCTGATTTCTCCCGAGCTTCGGGACGCGGCGGGCATCCAGTCCGAGTCGAAGGTCATGCTGCTCGGCATGGGCTCGCATTTCGAGATCTGGGAAGCGGCCGCCCACGAGCAGAACGAAGCGTCGACGGCCGCCGCAGGCATGCCCGACGACCTGCGGCACTTCAGCTTCTAGCGCGCATGCGAATCCCGGTCCGTGGCCGCGTTCGCGCCGACGCCCCGGCCGCCCGCTCGTCCGCCTTCCCGATCCCCTCGTGGCCGAACCCGTCCTTCCCCATCGCACCGTGCTGCTCGACGAGGCGGTCGACGCGCTCGCGATCGACGGGGCACGACGCGACGGACGCTACATCGACGGCACGTTCGGACGGGGCGGACATGCGCGCGCCATCGTCTCGCGGCTGTCCGATGCCGGACGGCTGCTCGCGTTCGATCGCGACCCGGACGCCGTCGCCGCGGCGGCCGACCTCGATCCGCGCCGCTTCGCGATCGTCCATGCGCCGTTCACGTCGATGCGCGACGCCGCCGCGGCGCGCGGGTGGCAACGCGTCGACGGCGTACTGCTCGACCTCGGCATCTCGTCGCCGCAGATCGACGACCCGTCGCGCGGCTTCTCGTTTCGTCACGACGGGCCGCTCGACATGCGGATGGATCCGTCTCGCGGACCGTCGGCCGCCGAGTGGCTCAACACCGCGCCGTTGCACGATCTCGAAAGGGTGATCCGCGACCATGGGGAAGAACGGCTTGCTTTTCCGATTGCACAGGCGATTGTGGCTCGCCGCGCAGAGCGACCTCTTTCGCGCACACGCGAGCTTGCCGAGCTCGTGGCAGCCGTCCCCGGCGCGCGCCGCCTTCGGCGCGACGCGGCGCAGGATCCCGCGACGCGCACCTTTCAGGCTGTACGGATTCACGTCAATCAGGAGCTTGAAGAGCTCGCGGAAGGCTTGAACCAGGCCATGGACCTGCTCGCGCCTTCCGGACGTCTCGCGGTGATCGCGTTCCATTCCCTCGAGGACCGCATCGTCAAGCGCTTCATCGCGCGCCAGGCCGACCCGGCCGCGTCGACGAGCGCCGCCGAGCGTCGCCTCCCGCTGCGGGCGGCCGACCTGCCGCAGCCGGCCCTGCGGGCCGTCGCGCGCATCCGGCCGTCCGACGCGGAGGTCGCGGCGAATCCGCGCTCGCGCTCGGCGGTCCTGCGCGTCGCCGAGCGCACGACCGCGCCGCGCGTCGCGGCGGAGGGCGCGCGATGACCCGCGTCGCGATCCTCTGCACGGTGCTGCTGGTGTTATCGGCGCTGTCGCTCGTCTCGTCGCAGTACCGCGCACGGCAGCTGTTCATCGACCTCGACCGCGCGCACGCGGTCGCGCGCAAGCTCGACGTCGAGTGGCGCACGTTGCAGCTCGACCAGACGAACTACTCGAAGAACAGCCTGATCGAGGCGGCCGCGACGCGGGACCTCCGCATGCAGCGCGCCACGCCGGCGCGCACCGAGTTCATCACGCTGTCGGGTCACGCGTCGCCGCGCGATCTCGCCACCCCGAAGGCGCCGTCCCCATGAAGAGCGTCCGCTTCCATGCGAGCCCGGTGCTTGCCGTCCGCCTGCCGGCATGGCGGTCGCGCGCGGTGCTGTGCCTGCTGTTCCTCGCGTTCTTCGCGCTGCTGCTGCGCGCGATCTACCTGCAGGCGTTCTCGACCGGCTTCCTGCAGAGCCAGGGCGAGCAGCGCTACGCGGTCAATCTCGACATCCCCGCCACGCGCGGCAAGATCACCGACCGCAACGGCGACGTGCTGGCGTCGTCGATCCCCGCGTACTCGATCGGCGTCGAGATCGACGAGCTCGATGCGACGCCCGACGAGCTCGTCGAGGTCGCGAAGCTGCTCGGCATGCCGCTGCCCGAGCTGAAGAAGAAGATCGCCGACCCGGTCCACAAGTTCGTCTACCTGAAGCGGCAGGTCAGCGCGCAGGCGGCGCAGGCGATCGGCAAGCTCGGCATTCCGGGGCTGCGCCAGAACAAGGAGTTCCATCGCGAATACCCGCAGGGCGAGATGATGGCGCACGTCGTCGGCTACACGAACGTCGACGACAACGGGCAGGAAGGCATCGAGCTCGCGTGGCAGAAGATGCTCGCCGGCCAGGACGGCAGCCGGCGCGTGATCCGCAACCGGCTCGGCCAGCCGATCGAGGACGTCGGCAGCATCCGCGTGCCGCACGACGGCACCGACCTCACGCTGGCGGTCGACAGCCGCATCCAGTACCTCGCGTACACCGAACTGAAGAAGGCCGTCGAGGCGCAGCGCGCGAAGGCCGGCGCGATCGTCGTCATCGACGTGCGGACCGGCGAGGTCCTCGCGCTCGCGAACCTGCCGACCTACGACCCGAACGATCGCCGCAAGCTGACCGGCGAGCAGCTGCGCAACCGCGTGCTGACCGATACCTACGAGCCCGGCTCGACGCTGAAGCCGTTCACGATCGCGCTCGCGCTCGAGCACGGCATCGTCAAGCCCGACACGATCATCCAGACCGGAGGCGGCAAGCTCGCGATCGGGCCGAACACGATCAGCGACACGCACGCGCACGGCAACATCTCGGTCGAGGAGGTCATCAAGTACTCGTCGAACATCGGCGCCGCGAAGATCGCGCTCAGGATGCAGCCGCGCGAGATGTGGGAGATGTACACGGCCACCGGCCTCGGCCAGGCGCCGAAGTGGGGCTTCCCCGGCGCGGCCGCGGGTCGCGTGCGTCCGTTCGCGAAGTGGGTCACGATCGACCAGGCGACGATGGGCTACGGCTACGGGCTGTCGGTGTCGCTGATCCAGATCGCGCGGGCCTACACGATGTTCGCGCGCGACGGCGAGATCGTTCCGCTCACGTTCTTCCGAAACGACAACGCGAGCGCCGCGTCGCCGGTCAAGGGCACGCAGGTGATCTCGCCGACGACGGCGCGGGAGGTGCGGCACATGCTCGAGATGGCCGCGGGTCCGGGCGGCACGGCGCCGAAGGCGCAGGTGATGGGCTACCGCGTCGCCGGCAAGACGGGCACGGCGCACAAGCTGACGAGCCACGGCCGCTACGATCCGAATCGCTACGTCGGGTCGTTCGTCGGCTTCGCGCCGGTGTCGAATCCGCGCATCGTCGTGGCGGTGATGATCGACGAGCCGTCGACCGGCGTGTACTACGGCGGCGACGTCGCCGCGCCGGTGTTCTCGGCCGTGGTCGGCGGCGCGCTGCGCACGCTGAACGTCGAGCCGGACTCGCCGATCAAGTCGCTGATCGTGCCGCCCGATTCGCCGAAGGAAGCGCTGTGACGCAGATGCCGCGAGGGCCTCGCCTCGCGCGAAAGCGCAACCGGGTGCCGCTGCGTGCGGCGCATCCGGCCGCGCAGTGGCTCGCGCAGGTCGTCTCGCCGCGCGCGAACCTGACGTGCGACTCGCGCGCCGTCGAGCCCGGCGACGTCTTCATCGCGCTGAAGGGCGCGCAGTTCGACGGTCGCCGCTTCGTGCCCGATGCGATCGCCCGCGGCGCCGCCGCCGTGATCTACGACGCGACGGCGTTCGCGTGGCAGGACGCGTGGACGGTCCCGAACCGTCCCGAGCGCGAGCTGCGTCGCCACTGCGGCGCGATCGCGGCCGACTGGTACCGGCGGCCGGCCGACGACCTGCTGACGATCGGCGTGACCGGCACGAGCGGGAAGACGACGACCGCGCTGTGGCTCGCGCAGGCGCTCGACGCGCTCGGCCATCGCACCGTGATGGTCGGCACGCTCGGCGTCGGCTTCGCGGACGAGTTCGTCGACACCGGCAACACGACGCCCGACGCCGTGATGCTGCACCGGCGGCTGCGCGCGCTGGTCGACGCCGGGGCCGACGCGCTGACGATCGAGGTCACGTCGATCGGCCTCGAGCAGGGACGCGTCGACGACATGCGCTTCGACGCGGCCGTGTTCACGAATCTCACGCGCGACCATCTCGACTATCACGGCACGATGGCCGCGTACGAGGCCGCGAAGGCGCGGCTGTTCCGCTGGCCCGGCCTCGGGCACGCGATCGTCAACGTGGACGATCCCGCCGGCGCGCGGATGGCCGCGATCGCGGCGGCGCACGGCGCGGAGCTGGTCCGCACGTCGGCGAGCGGGACGTCCGACGCCGAGCTGCGGGCGCGCAAGGTCTCGGTGCGCGCGGACGGCCTCGGCTTCGAGATCTTCGGCGCGTTCGGCGTGCGGCAGGTCTACACCGAGTTCATCGGCAACTTCAACGTCGCGAACCTGCTCGGCGTGCTCGGCACGCTGCTCGCGCTCGGCGCGACGATCGACGCGGCGCTGAACGCGCTGCAGGCGCTGCTGCCGGTGCCCGGCCGCCTCGAGCGCGTCGACGTCGCGCCCGGCGAGCGCCCCGGCGGGATCGCTGCGCCGATGGTGCTCGTCGACTACGCGCACAAGCCCGACGCGCTCGAGAAGGCGCTGACCGCGTGCCGTCCGATCGTCGACGCGCGCGGCGGCGAGCTGATCGTCATCTTCGGCTGCGGCGGAGACCGCGATGCCGGCAAGCGGCCGATCATGGGCGAGATCGCCGCGCGCATCGCGGACCGCGTCGTCGTGACGAGCGACAACCCGCGCACCGAGGATCCGGACGCGATCATCGACCAGATCGTCGCGGGCATCGGCAACCTCGGCGTTCAACCCGCTGTCGTCGGGCTACACCGGCCTGTCGCTCGACGAGCGCGTGCGCGTCGAGCCCGATCGCCGGACCGCGATCTACGAGGCCATCGCGCATGCGCGGCCCGAGGACGTCGTCGTCATCGCCGGCAAGGGACACGAGTCGCTACCAGGAGGTCGGCCGCGTCAAGCTGCCGTTCTCCGACGTCGCCGTCGCGGTCGAGGCGCTGCGCCGCGAGCGCCGCCGCAACGAGCGCGCGACGGAGCCGCGCGCGTGCTGACGCTGCGCGAGGTGGCGACGCTCACCGGCGGCCGGCTCGTCGCGCCGCGCGGTGCCGACGGCGACGACGCCGACTGCGGCACGCTGCGGATCGGTTCGGTGTCGACCGACAGCCGATCGGTCGCGAAGGACGCGCTGTTCGTCGCGATCGCCGGGCGAGCGCTTCGACGGCCACGCGTTCGTCGACGACGTCGACGCGGTCGCGGTCGTCGTGCGCGACACCGCACGGTCCGTGCGCGCTGCCGTCGATCGCGGTGGCCGACCCGCGCCGCGCGCTCGGCGACCTCGCCGCCGGCTGGCGCGCGCGCTTCGACGTGCCGGTGATCGCGGTCGTCGGCAGCAACGGCAAGACGACGACGAAGGAGATGATCGCGGCGATCCTCGCGGCCGCGTTCGGCGAGGCCGACCGCTGCGCGACGCGCGGCAACCTGAACAACGACATCGGCGTGCCGCTGACGCTGCTCGGCCTGCGCACGCGACACCGCGCGGCCGTCGTCGAGCTCGGCATGAACCATCCGGGCGAGACGGCGCGGCTCGCCGAGATCGCGCGGCCGACGATCGCGCTGGTCGTCAACGCGCAGCGCGAGCACCAGGCGTTCATGGCGACGGTCGCGGCGGTCGCCGACGAGCACGCGCTCGCGATCCGCGCGCTGCCGGCCGACGGCGTCGCCGTGTATCCCGGCCGACGACGCGCACGCCGACGTGTGGCGATCGCGCGGCCGGCGGGCGCCGCGTCGTGACTTCGCGTGCGGGACCGCGAGCGACGCGGCCGGTCGCGCGCGGCGCGTCGGTCGTAGGCCGCGCGTACCTCGAACGCGGACGGACACGGTCCTGCACGTCGACACGCCCGACGACGCGCTGACCGCGCGGCTCGCGGCGACCGGCCTGCACAACGCGCGCAACGCGACGGCCGCGGCCGCCGCGTGCGTCGCGGCCGGCATCGAGCTCGGCGCGATCCGCGCCGGCCTCGAGGCGTTCCGCCCGTCCGGCGGCCGCTCGCGGCGCATCGTGCGGCGACGACGGCACCGTCGTCATCGACGACAGCTACAACGCGAACCCCGACTCGATGCGCGCGGTGATCGACCTGCTCGCGGCGTATCGCCCGCCGCGGCTGCTCGTCGTCGGCGACATGGGCGAGGTCGGCGCCGACGGACCGGCGTTCCATGCGGAGATCGGCGCGCACGCGCGCGAACGCGGCATCGAGGCGCTGTACGCGCTCGGCGCCGCGAGCGCGGCGACGCGTCGACGTCGTTCGGCGACGCGCGCGATCCACTTCGACGCGATCGATGCCGCTGATCGACGCGGTGCGCGCGTGGACGCGCGCGCACGCGGGCGGCGCGGTGCGCGGTCAAGGGTTCGCGGTTCATGCGGATGGAGCGGGTCGTCGTCGCGCTGTCGGCCGACGACGTCGCCGCGGAGGCGACGCACTGATGCTGTACGCCCTCGCCCAGTGGTCACGCCGGAGCTTCCGCTTCCTCAACGTGTTCACGTACATCACGCTGCGGGCGGTGCTCGCGACGCTGACGTCGCTGTCGATCGGCCTGCTGTTCGGCCCGATGGTGATCCGCCGGCTGACGTCGATGAAGATCGGCCAGGCGGTGCGCGACGACGGGCCGCAGACGCACCTCGTCAAGTCCGGCACGCCGACGATGGGCGGCGCGCTGATCCTGATCGCGATCGGCGTCGCGACGCTGCTGTGGTCCGACCTCAGCAACCGCTTCATGTGGGTCGTGCTGCTGGTCACGTTCGGCTTCGGCTGGATCGGCTGGGTCGACGACTATCGCAAGGTCGTGCGCCGCGACCCGAAGGGGATGAGCGCGAAGGAGAAGTACTTCTGGCAGTCGCTGATCGGCATCGTCGCGGCGATGTACCTCGCGTTCGCGGTCTCGGCGCAGAGCAACGCGCGACGTCGCGCACCTGTTCTTCACGTGGATCGCGCAGCGGCTTCGACATGGCGCTGCCGCCGAAGGCCGACTTCATCGTGCCGTTCTTCAAGAACGTCGCGTATCCGCTCGGCGCGTTCGGCTTCATGGTGCTGACGTACCTCGTCATCGTCGGCACGAGCAACGCGGTCAACATCACCGACGGCCTCGACGGCCTCGCGATCATGCCGACGATCCTGGTCGGCGCCGCGCTCGGGCTGTTCGCTTACGTGACCGGCCGCGCCGACTACTCGCGCTACCTGCTGTTCCCGCACATCCCCGGCGCGTCGGAGCTGCTCGTGTTCTGCGCGGCGCTGGCCGGCGCGGGACTCGCGTTCCTGTGGTTCAACGCGTATCCGGCGCAGGTGTTCATGGGCGACGTCGGCGCGCTCGCGCTGGGCGGGGCGCTCGGCACGATCGCGGTCATCGTCCGCCAGGAGATCGTGCTGTTCATCATGGGCGGCGTGTTCGTCGCTGAGACCGTGTCGGTGATGATGCAGGTGCTGTATTTCAAGTACACGAAGCGCCGCTACGGCGTCGGCCGACGCATCTTCCGCATCGCGCCGCTGCATCACCACTTCGAGGAGAGCGGCTGGAAGGAGACGCAGGTCGTCGTGCGGTTCTGGATCGTCACGATGATGCTGGTGCTGGTGGGTCTGTCGACCCTGAAGCTGCGGTGAACGACGTGACGAGCGCGACGACGGGCGGCTGGGGGAGGCTCACCTGCGCAGCAGGTGAAGCGCGCAGCGCGGTGCCGACACCGATGCGGTCCGTCGTCGTGCGGCTCTGGATCGTCACGATGATGCTGGTGCCGGTGGGTCTGTCGACCCTGAAGCTGCGGTACGACATGACGACGGCGCGCAGGACGCTCGCGCTCGTGCTCGGCCTCGGCGAATCCGGGCTCGCGATGGTGCGCTGGTGCCGGCGCGCCGGCGCGCGCGTCCGCGTCGCCGACACGCGCGAAGCGCCGCCGAGGCGCTCGGCGCTCGCCGCGGACGTCGACGCGCGGTTCGGCGCGTTCGACGCCGCGCTGCTCGACGGCATCGACCTCGTCGCGATCAGCCCCGGTCTCGATCCGAACGAATCGTCGCTCGCGTCGCTGCTCGCGGCGGCGACCGCGCGCGGCGTCGAGGTCGTCGGCGAGATCGAGCTGTTCGCCCGCGCGCTGGCCGCGCTCGCGACGGCGCGCGACTACCACCCGGCGGTCGTCGGCATCACCGGGACGAACGGCAAGACGACCGTCACGAAGCTCGTCGGCCGGCTCGCGCGAGGCCGCGGGACGGCGCGTCGCGGTGGCGGGCAACGTCTCGCCGGCCGCGCTCGACGCGCTCGCCGACGCGCTCGACGCCGACGCGCTGCCGGACCTGTGGGTGCTCGAGCTGTCGAGCTTCCAGCTCGAGACGACGAAGAGCCTCGCGCCGCAGGCCGCGACCGTGCTCAACGTGACCCAGGACCATCTGGATCGCCACGGCGACCTCGAGACGTACGCGCGCGTCAAGGCGTCGATCTTCGGCAAGGCGACGATCCGCGTGCTGAACCGCGACGACGCGCGCGTCATCGCGATGGACGTGTCCGACGCCCCGTCGGTCCGCTTCGGCCTCGACGCGCCGACGCTGCCCGGCGACCTCGGTCTCGTGGTCGACCGCGACGGCGACGATCCGCACGACGGGCTGCGCTGGCTCGCGCTCGCCGAAGGCGACGACCCGGACGCGGAGGCGCGCGGCTTCGGCTCCAAGCGGCTGATCGCGAAACGACGGGCGTCGAAGGTCGTCCCGCTCGAGTCGATCGCGCCGGTGCGCGTCAAGCGGCTGATGCCGGTCGACGCGCTGCGGCTGCGCGGCGACCACAACGTCGCGAACGTGCTCGCCGCGCTCGCGCTCGGACGCGCGATCGGGCTGCCGATGGCGCCGATGCTGCGCGCCGCGGCCGCGTACGGCGGCGAGCCGCACCGCATGGCGTTCGTCCGCTCGCACGACGGCGTCGACTGGATCGAGGACAGCAAGGGCACGAACGTCGGCGCGACGGTCGCGGCGCTGCGCGGACTCGGCCGCAAGGTCGTGCTGATCGCGGGCGGCCTCGGCAAGGGCCAGGACTTCGGCGCCGCTCGCGGCGCCGGTCGCGCGAGCACGCGCGCGCCGTCGTGCTGATCGGCCGGGACCGCGCGTCGATCGCGTCCGCGCTCGATGCGACCGGCGTGTCGCTGATCGAATGCGACGTCGCTCGACGACGCCGTCGACGCGGCCGCCGGCGTCGCATGCCCGGGCGACGTCGTGCTGCTGTCGCCCGCCTGCGCGAGCCTCGACATGTTCCGCGACTACGCGCATCGCGCCGAGGTCTTCGTCGCGGCGGTCGAGCGCATCGCGACGCGCGAACGCGAGTCCGAGGAGGCGCCGTGCTGAACGGGCTGTTCGGGGCCTCGACCGGCGACCGGACGCCGGGCGCGCACGCGACGCGCGGTCGATCCGCTGCGCCCCGTACGCTCGACGATGACCGAGTGGGACCAGCCGCTCGTCGTCGTCTGCGCCGTGCTGCTGCTGCTCGGCCTCGTGATGATCTATTCGGCGTCGATCGCGCTGCCGGATTCGCCGCGCTACAAGGCGATCAAGCCGACGCAGACGTACTTCCTGGTGCGCCAGGCGATCTTCATCGCGATCGGCGCGGTCGGCGGGCCTCGTCGGCGTTCCGCGTGCCGCTGTCGACGCTGGCAGCGCTGGTCGCCGTACCTGTTCGTCGCGACGATCGTCCTGCTGGTCGCGGTGCTCGTGCCCGGACTCGGCCGCGGCGCGAACGGCGCGCGGCGCTGGATCTCGCTGTCCATGCTGAACCTGCAGCCGTCCGAGGTCATGAAGCTGATGGTCGCGCTGTACGCGGCCGACTACACGGTCCGCAAGCAGGCGCTGATGCATCGCTTCAGCAAGGGCTTCCTGCCGATGGCGTTCGTCGTCGTGCTGGTCGGCGCGCTGCTGCAGCTCGAGCCCGACCTCGGCGCGTTCATGGTGATCGCCGCGGTCGCGTTCGGCATCCTGTTCCTCGGCGGCGTCAACGCGAAGATGTTCCTCGGGCTGTCGCGGCGCGATGGCCGCCGGCTTCGTCGCGCTCGTGATGCTGAACCCGTGGCGGCGCGCGCGCTTCTTCGCGTACCTCGATCCGTTCGAGGAAGACAACGCGGCGGGCAAGGCGTACCAGCTGACGCATTCGCTGATCGCGTTCGGCCGCGGCGAATGGCTCGGCGTCGGCCTCGGCGGCAGCGTCGAGAAGCTGCACTACCTGCCCGAGGCGCACACCGACTTCCTGCTCGCGGTGATCGGCGAGGAGCTCGGCCTCGTCGGCGTCGCGATCGTCGTCGCGCTGTTCTTCTGGCTCGTGCAGCGCTGCTTCGAGATCGGCCGCCAGGCGATCGCGCTCGAGCGCACCTACGCCGGCCTCGTCGCGAAGGGCATCGGCATCTGGATCGGCGTGCAGGCGTTCATCAACATGGGCGTCAACCTCGGCCTGCTGCCGACGAAGGGGCTGACGCTGCCGCTGATGAGCTACGGCGGCAGCGGCATCCTCGTCAACTGCATCGCGTTCGCGCTCGTGCTGCGCGTCGACTACGAGAGTCGCGTGCTGATGCGCGGGGGCCGCGTATGACCCGCACGCTGCTGATCATGGCGGGCGGCACCGGCGGCCACATCATGCCGGGCCTCGCGATCGCCGAGACGATGCGGGCGCGCGGCTGGGCGATCCGCTGGCTCGGCACCGCGCACGGGATGGAGAATCGGCTCGTGCCCGAGGCCGGCATCGCGCTCGACACGATCGCGTTCGCCGGGCTGCGCGGCAAGGGCGCCGGCCACGCGGTGCGCGGGCTCGGCCAGTTCGTCGCCGGCGTGTTCCGCAGCCTGCGCTTCTTCCGCACGCTGAAGCCGCACGCGGTGCTCGGCATGGGCGGCTACGTGACGGTGCCGGGCGGGCTCGCGGCGGCACTCGTTCGCATCCCGCTGCTGCTGATGAACAGCGACTCCGCGCTGCTGCTGTCGAACCGCGCGCTGAAGCCGTTCGCCGACCGGCTGCTGTTCGGACTGCCGGGCCCGAACGACGCCGCCGACGGCAAGGCCGTCTGGACCGGCAGCCCGGTGCGCGCATCGATCGCGATGCTGCCGCCGCCGTCGGAGCGTTACCCGACGCGCTCCGGGCCGCTGCGCGTGCTCGTGCTCGGCGGCAGCCTCGGCGCGGCGGTGATCAATCGCCACGTGCCGCTCGCGCTCGCGGCGATGCCGGCCGAGACGCGGCCGCTCGTGATCCATCAGGCCGGCGCGCAGCACGCCGACGCGCTCGCGGCCGTCTATCGCGACCTCGGCGTGACGGCGACCGTCGAGCCGTTCATCGACGACATGGCCGCGCACTATCGCGAGGCCGACCTCGTGATCTGCCGCGCCGGCGCCATCACCGTCAGCGAGCTGACGGCCGCGGGCGTCGCGAGCGTGCTCGTGCCGCTCGTCGCGTCGACGACGTCGCACCAGCGCGACAACGCGATCTACCTCGCGGCCGCGGGCGCCGCGATCCACCTGCCGCAGGCCGAGCTGTCGGCCGCGAACCTCGCCGCGCTGCTCGGCTCGTTCGGCCGCGACCGGCTGCAGGCGATGGCCGAATGCGCCCGCGCGCTCGGCAAGCCGCGCGCGACGGAGACCGTGGCCGACGAGATCGAGGCGCACGCGCGCAAGGACGAGGCGCAGCCGTGAAGCACGAGATCGAGTCGATCCACGTCGTCGGGACGCCGGGCGCGGCGCGCCGGCATCGTCGACCCGCGGCTCGACGCGCAGCGTCGACGCCGATGCCGACGCGGACGGACTTCATCGAAGGCGGGGCCGGCCGGTGAAGCACAAGATCAAGTCTATTCACTTCGTGGGCATCGGCGGGTCCGGCATGAGCGGCATCGCCGAGGTGCTGCTGAACCTCGGCTACACGGTCACGGGCTCCGACATGTCGAGCAACGCGGCGACGCAGCGGCTCGCGCAGCTCGGCGCCGTCGTCCATCGCGGCCACGATCGCGCGCACGTCGCCGAAGCCGACGCGATCGTCGTGTCGACGCGCCGTCCAGCCGAACAACCCGGAAGTCATCGAGGCGCGCCGTCGTCGCATCCCGGTCGTGCCGCGCGCCGTGATGCTGTCGGAGCTGATGCGGCTCAAGCGCGGCATCGCGATCGCCGGCGCGCACGGCAAGACGACCACGACGAGCCTCGTCGCGTCGGTGCTCGCGCAGGGCGGTCTCGACCCGACGTTCGTGATCGGTGGACGCCTGAACAGCGCCGGCGCGAACGCGAAGCTCGGCACCGGCGACTACATCGTCGTCGAGGCCGACGAGTCGGACGCGTCGTTCCTGAACCTCACGCCGGTGATGGCGGTGATCACGAATATCGACGCCGATCACATGGAGACGTACGGCCACGACTTCGCGCGTCTCAAGCAGGCGTTCATCGAGTTCACGCAGCGGCTGCCGTTCTACGGCACGGCCGTCGTCTGCGTCGACGACGCGAACGTCCGCGAGATCATGCCGCTGATCTCGAAGCCGCTGACGACGTACGGCCTCTCGCCGGACGCGCAGGTGCGTGCGCGCGACGTGCGCGCCGACGACGGCCGCATGCGCTTCACGGTGACGCGCCAGAACGGCGTGACGCTGCCGCCGCTCGACGTCGTGCTGAACCTGCCCGGCGAGCACAACGTGCTGAACGCGCTCGCCGCGATCGCCGTCGCGACCGAACTCAACGTCGACGACGGCGCCATCTGCGACGCGCTCGCGAGCTTCACCGGCGTCGGCCGTCGCTTCCAGCGGCTCGGCGACGTCGCGATCGCGCAGCCCGACGGCAGCGCCGGGTCGTTCACGCTGGTCGACGACTACGGCCACCATCCGGTCGAGATGACCGCGACGCTCGCCGCGTCGCGCGGCGCGTTCCCGGGCCGCCGCGTCGTGCTCGCGTTCCAGCCGCATCGCTACACGCGCACGCGCGACCTGTTCGAGGACTTCGCCCGCGTGCTGTCGTCGGCCGACGCGGTCGTGCTCGGCGAGGTCTATCCGGCCGGCGAGCAGCCGATCGTCGCCGCCGACGGCCGCTCGCTCGCGCGCGCGGTCCGCGTCGCCGGCCGCATCGAGCCGCTGTTCGTCGAGGACATCGACGCGATGCCCGACGCGATCCTGTCGGTCGCGCGCGACGGCGACGTCGTCATCACGATGGGCGCCGGCTCGATCGGCGGCGTGCCGGGACGCCTGCTGGAGCGGACGCGATGACGCCGCGACGTGCGCGGCTTCGGCAAGGTCGGCGTGCTGCTCGGCGGCCTGTCGGCCGAGCACGACATCTCGCTCATGTCGGGCACCGGCGTGCTCGCGGCGCTGCGAAGCGAAGGGCGTCGACGCGCATCCGTTCGACCCGGCGCTGCGGCCGCTCGGCGAGCTCGCGACCGAGGGCTTCGACCGCGTGTTCATCGCGCTGCACGGCCGCTTCGGCGAGGACGGCGCGATCCAGGGCGCGCTCGAGCTGCTCGGCATCCCGTACACCGGCAGCGGCGTGATGGCGTCGGCGATCGCGATGGACAAGATCTTCACGAAGCGCGTCTGGCTGAGCCAGCGGCCTGCCGACGCCGCGCTACGCGGTGCTCGACGCGACGACTCGACCTGCGGCCAGGTGCCCGACGACCTCGGGCTGCCGCTGATCGTCAAGCCGCCGCACGAGGGCTCGACGATCGGCATCACGAAGGTCGCGCGGCTATTCGCAGATGGGCGAGGCGCTTCGAGCTCGCCGCGCGCTTCGACGACGTCGTGCTGGCCGAGGAATTCGTCGCCGGCCGCGAGCTGACGGTGTCGATCGTCGAGCGCGGCGCCGGCCGCCGCGAAGCGCTGCCGATCATCGAGATCGTCGCGCCCGACGGCAACTACGACTACCAGAACAAGTACTTCACCGACGACACGCGCTATCTGTGCCCGGCGCCGGTCGACGACGCGCTGTCGCGTCGCATCCGCGCGCTCGCGCTCGACGCGTTCGCGGCGATCGGCTGCGAGGGCTGGGGCCGGGTCGACTTCATGCTGCGACATGCCGACGACGAGCCGTTCCTGCTGGAGGTCAACACGTCGCCCGGCATGACGGCGCATTCGCTGGTGCCGATGGCGGCGCGCGCGATCGGCATGAGCTACGAGGACCTGTGCGTCGAGGTCCTCGCGAGCGCGCGGCTGAAGACGCGGCGCGCCGGCCTCGCGGCCGCGTCGGCCGCGCCGCCTTCGAACGACGGAGGCGGCGATGTGGGATAGCCCGCGCCTGTTGAACCTGTTCGCGCTCGCGATCGCCGTCGCCGCGGCGGCGGCGCTGCTCGCCGGCGTGGCCGTCTGGTCGTCGCGTCGGCCGATGTTCTCGCTGCGCGCGATCCGCATCGAGTCGCTGCCGGTCGCGGGCGAGCCCGCCGTGCCGTTGCGCCACGTCAGCGCGCGACGGTGCGGTCCGATGCGCTGCCGCTGATCCGCTCGACGACGACGGGCAACTTCTTCACGATCGACCTCGAGGCGGTGCGCCGCGCGTTCGAGGCGGTGCCGTGGGTGCGCCGCGCGCAGGTCCGTCGCGAGTGGCCGAACCGGCTCGTCGTCGCGCTCGAGGAGCACCAGGTGCTCGGCACCTGGGACGACGGCGCGCTACGTCGACACGTACGGCGACGCTGTTCACCGCCAACGCGGCCGAGGCCGAGGAGGACGCGAAGCGACCTGCCCGAGCTCGCCGGGCCCGCCGGCAGCGAGCGCGACGTGCGTCGCGCTACCTCGACTTCAAGAGCTGGTTCGCGCAAGCTGTCGCTCGTGCCCGACCAGGTGACGCTGTCGCCGCGCTACGCGTGGACCGTGCACTTCGACAACGGCACCGACAGCGGCCTGACGGTCGACCTCGGCCGCGAGAGCGACGGCAGCACGGTGCCGACGCGCGTGCTGCGGATGATCGACGTGTGGCCGACGCTCGTGTCGCGCTGGCCGAAGCCGACGCTGATCGACCTGCGCTATCCGAACGGCTTCGCGCTGCGCGCCGAAGGCCTGCGCCTCGCCGAGGACAGGCCGGCCGCGCGGCCGCCCGTCGTCGCGAAGAAGCCGCGTCGCACCGCGCGGCACCGCAGTTCCAGCACCCACAGACCACGAGAAGCACGCGATGCGTCACCGCCGCCGAGGAACGTACGTGACCAAAGACGACGAAGGACCTGATCGTCGGCCTCGACATCGGCACCTCGAAGGTGGTGGCGGTGGTGGCCGAGCTGCAGGCCGACGGACGCTTCGACGTGATCGGGCATGGGCCAGCACGAATCGAAGGGATTGAAGAAGGGCGTGGTCGTCAACATCGAGACGACGGTCGACATCGATCCAGCGCGCGCTCGAAGAGGCCGAGCTGATGGCCGACTGCAAGATCCGCAACGTCTACACCGGCATCGCCGGCAGCCACATCAAGAGCTTCAATTCGAGCGGCATGGTGGCCATCAAGGACAAGGAAGTGACGGCGACCGACGTGGCGCGCGTGATCGAGACGGCGAAGGCGGTCAGCATCCCGAGCGACCAGCAGATGCTGCACGTGGTGACCGCAGGAATTCATCGTCGACAGCCAGGAAGACGTGCGCGAGCCGATCGGCATGAGCGGCATGCGCCTCGAGGTCAAGGTCCACATCGTCACCGGCGCCGTGTCAGCGCGGTGCAGAACATCGTCAAGTGCGTGCGCCGCTGCGGGCTGGAAGTGTCAGGACCTGATCCTGCAGCCGCTGGCTTCGAGCCTCGCGGTGCTGACCGACGACGAGAAGGAACTCGGCGTGGTGCTGATCGACATCGGCGGCGGCACCACCGACATCGCCGATCTTCACCGGCGGCGCGATCCGCCACACCGCCGTGATTCCGATCGCCGGCGACCAGATCACCAACGACATCGCGATGGCGTTGCGCACGCCGACCGCGGAAGCGGAGGAAATCAAGGTCTCGCTACGGCATCGCCAAGCAGGTGCTGGCCGAACGCCGGGCGACATGATCGAGGTGCCGGGCATCGGCGAGCGCGGCCCGCGGAGCTGTCGCGCCAGGCGCTGGCCGCCGTGATCGAGCCGCGCGTCGAGGAGCTGTTCGCGCTGGTGCAGCAGGTGGTGCGCGAGTCGGGCTACGAGGAGCTGCTGTCGTCGGGCGTCGTGCTGACCGGCGGCACCGCGATGATGGACGGGCATGGTCGAACTCGGCGAGGACATCTTCCTGAAGCCGGTGCGCCTCGGCGTGCCGGACTACGACGGCAACCTGTCCGACGTGGTGCGCAGCCCGCGCTTCGCGACGTCGATGGGCCTGTTGCAGGAGGCGCGCGTGCAGCGGCTGCGCGGCCGTCGCGTCGCGCGTCGCGCGGCGGCGTGAAGGACATCTTCCAGCGGATGAAGGAATGGTTCGTGGGGAATTTTTGAGCGACGACGCAACGACATTTCGCTTTCGCGGGAACGACGGTTCGCGACGGAGATCGTTTTCGTCGTTCCCGCGCAGGCGAGTGTCCAGTGTCGTCGAGTCGATTGCAAGCTGCGACGGCGGTACGGAAAGGCACAAGGCCTTCGGATACGGACTCACCGAATCCCAAGTCCTGGTTCCTGAATCGTGAACGAAGTCTTGATCTTGAATCGGAGAAACATCATGACGTTTGAAATGCTGGACAACGAAACGATGGGCGCGGTCATCAAGGTCATCGGCGTCGGGGGCGCCGGCGGCAACGCCGTGCAGCACATGATCAACCGCGGCGTGCAGGGCGTGGACTTCATCTGCGCGAACACCGACGCGCAGGCGCTCGCGCGCTCGAAGGCCGCAGAACGTCATCCAGCTCGGCAAGTCCGGCCTCGGCGCGGGCGCGAAGCCCGAGGCCGGCCGCGCGGCCGCCGAGGAGGCGCGCGAGCGCATCGCCGACGCGCTGCGCGACGCGCACATGGTGTTCATCACCGCCGGCATGGGCGGCGGCACCGGCACCGGCGCGGCGCCGATCGTGGCGCAGGTCGCCAAGGAGCTCGGCATCCTGACGGTCGGCGTCGTCTCGAAGCCGTTCGGATTCGAAGGCAGCCGCAAGATGCGCATCGCCGAGGAAGGGCTCGACAGCCTCGGCCGCACGTCGATTCGCTGATCGTCGTGCTGAACGAGAAGCTCGAGGAGGTGATGGGCGAGGACGCCGAGATGGACGCGTGCTTCAAGTGCGCCGACGACGTGCTGCACAACGCGGTCGCCGGCATCGCCGAGATCATCAAGGTCGACGGCCTCATCAACGTCGACTTCGAGGACGTCAAGACCGTGATGAGCGAGCAGGGCAAGGCGATGATGGGCACCGCGATGGCCTCCGGCATCGACCGCGCGCGGCTCGCGGCCGAGCAGGCCGTCACGAGCCCGCTGCTCGAAGGCGTCGACCTGTCGGGCGCGCGCGGCGTGCTCGTCAACATCACCGCGAGCCGCACGCTGAAGCTGCGCGAGACCCGCACGGTGATGGAGACGATCAGCGCGTTCGCGGCCGAGGACGCGACCGTCATCATGGGCGCGGTGTACGACGACACGATGGGCGACAACCTGCGCGTGACCGTCGTGGCGACCGGGCTCGGTCGCCAGAAGCAGCGTCCGCAGCTCGTGCCGCAGCCGCAGACGATGAAGGGCGCCGTCGAGCACGGCTTCGCGGCGGCGATCGCGCAACCGCTGGCCGCGACCGGCACGAACGGCTACGAGCAGTACGACCAGCCGGCCGTGTGGCGCACCCGCGAGCATGCGGCGGCCCGCGTCACGGCGCTCGAGGAGAGCGGCATGGATCGGCTCGAGATCCCGGCGTTCCTGCGCAAGCAGGCGGACTGATGCGCCGCGACGGGCGGCGGCTCCGCGGTCGGCGGGGTCGCCGCCCGTCGGCCGTCGTCGATGCCGCGGCGGCCCGGCATCGCGCGTGCCCCGGGTAAAATCACGGCCGTGCGCCACGATCCACTCCCCGGTCCGACTCCGGACCTCCGCCAGTCGAACGTCCCGCATCCCTCCCGGCGGCGTCGGCCCCCGCCGGGACCCGACCGCCGACCGATGCCGTTCTGGCGCGCCCTGGCCGTCGCGTTGCTCGCCCTGACGTTCGTCGGCGCCGGCACTCGCCGCCCGGCATCGCAAGCCCGCGCCGCCGCCGCCGCAGCCGCCCGCGATGCGCCTCGGCGACGCCGTCAAGCCGCTCGCCTACGAGGCCGAGCTGACGGTCGTGCCGACGAAGGAGACGTTCGGCGGCCACGTCGTCATCCACGTCGACGTCGCGAAGCCGACCGACTTCTTCTGGATGAACGCGACGCGGCTCGACGTGCGGTCCGCGAATGTGCAGGCGGGCGGCAGGACGTTCGTCGCGACGGACCGTCCCGGGCGGACACGACTTCGTCGGGCTGAAGTTCGCGTCGCCGATCCCCGCCGGCCGCGCGGTCGTCACGCTCGACTACGACGGGACGATCGACCGCGTCGAGACGTCCGGCGTCTTCAAGGAGCAGGACGGCGGTCAGTGGTACGCGTTCACGCAGTTCGAGGACACCGCCGCGCGGCGCGCGTTTCCGTGTTTCGACGAGCCCGGCTGGAAGACGCCGTGGCACCTGTCGCTGATCGTGCCGGCCGACGACGTCGCGGCGTCGAACATGCCGATCGCCGGCGAGGAGCCGTACGTCGCGCCGGCCGACCCGAAGGCGTCGCGCAAGTCGCCGGCGCCGGAGACCGGGCCGGCGCTCAAGCGCGTGCGCTTCAATCCGACGCCGCCGCTGCCGAGTTACCTCGTCGCGTTCGCGGTCGGCCCGTTCGACGTCGTCGACGGCGGCCGCGCGGGCAAGAAGGGGACGGCGCTGCGCTACCTCGTCCCGAAGGGCCACGCGGGCGAGCTCGCGTGGGCGAAGGAGTCGACGCCGAGGATCCTCGACACGCTCGAGGACTACTTCGGACAGCCGTATCCGTACGACAAGCTCGACGCGGTCGCGATTCCCGTCACCGTCGGTTTCGGCGCGATGGAGAACGTCGGCCTCATCACCTACCAGATGGACCTGATCGCGGCGAGGCCCGAGCAGGACACGGCGTTGTTCCGGCGGCGCTGGGCCGGCACGGCCGCGCACGAGATGGCGCATCAGTGGTTCGGCGACTTCGTCACGATGCAGTGGTGGAACGACGACTGGCTCAACGAGTCGTTCGCGACGTGGATGAGCGCGAAGGTCGTCGAGCGCGCGTTCCCCGCGTGGCAGACGCGGCTGTCGGGCGACGAACGCCGCGTGCAGGCGATCCTCGTCGATCGGCTCGCGTCGACGCGCGCGGTGCGCCAGCCGATCAACGTGCCGGACGACCTGCGCAACGCGTTCGACACGATCGCGTACGAGAAGGGCGCGTCGGTCCTGACGATGTTCGAGGCCGCGATCGGCGACGAGCGCTTTCGCAACGGCGTCCGGCGGTACGTCTACGAGCACGCGAACGGCAGCGCGCGGTCGGAGGACTTCTTCGCGGCGATCGCGGCCGAGGCGGGCCCCGACAACGCGGCGACGATCGCGGGGATGAAGACGTTCATCGAGCAACCCGGCGTGCCGCGGCTCGCGGTCGCCCTCGACTGCGGCGCCGACGGAAAGGGCGCGCCGCGGCTGATCCTGAACCAGTCGCGCTACGTGCCGTCGCGGCCGATCGGCGACCCGTCGTTCAACCAGCGCTGGACGTTCCCCGCGTGCTTCCAGTTCGGCCGCGGCGGCGACTTCAACGAGCTCTGCACGCTCGTCCAGGACGCGCGCACGCCGCTGCCGCTGCCGGCCGGCGAGTCCTGTCCGGCGTGGGTGCTGCCGAACCGCGGCGGCGCCGGCTACTTCGTGTCGTCGCTGACGCCGGAGCTCAGCCTGCAGCTCGCGCGCACGCCGCTGCTGCCGTCGGAGGCGATCCCCGCGCTCGACGACGCGTCGATCCTCGCGAGCAGCGGCGAGTGGCCGATCGACATCGCGCTCGACTTCGCCGCGCGCTTCGCGAACCATCGGCAGGAGACGGTCATCGAGGCGGCGACGCGGCTCGCGTCGCAGGTCCGGCCGTCGTGGCTCGACGACGCCGCCGACCGCGACGGCTTCGCCCGCTACGTGCAGAAGTCCTTCGGCCCGAAGGCGCACCAGCTCGGCTGGCTGCCGCGTCCGAACGATCGCGAAGGCGACGCGCCGCTGCGCCAGGCGCTGCTGCCGTGGTTCGCGGACCTCGGCAACGACGCGGGCCTGCAGCGCGAGGCGACGCGTCTCGCGCGCGACTGGCTCGCCTCGAAGAACCCGCTCCCGGGCGGCGCCACGCCGGTGCTCGCGACCGCGGCGCGCGTCGCGCAGGGCGCCTCGGGCCGCGAGCTGCTCGACGCGATGCTCGACGCGCTGTCGCGCGCGAGCGGCGCGAGCCGTTCGACGCTGCTGCTCGCGCTCGGCTCGTTCCGCGACCCGGCGCTGGCCGAGGCGAGCTTCGACGCGCTGTTCGCCGACCGGTCCGATCCTCGCGACGGACTCTCGGCGATGCTGCGCGGCGCCCGCGACGACGAACTCGCCGCGACGCAGGCGGTCCGTTACCTGCGTGCGCACTACGACAACGTCGTCCGGCGGCTGCCGGAACGCGCGGACGGCACGCTGCCGATGCTCGGCGACCGGCTCTGCGACGCCGTGGCGAAGGCCGACTTCGACGCGGCGTTCGGCGACCGCGCCGCCCGGGCGCCCGGCGGCGCGCGCAACTATGCGCAGGCGTCCGAGCAGATCGGGATCTGCCTGGCCGCACGTCAATTACAACGTGCGACATTAAAAGCCTATGTTGCGAAGCAATGAATTCCTATAATCGCGCGATGCCCATCAAGAAAAACACGTCGGGGAGCGGCATGCTGAGGCAACGGACGATCCAGGAAGTCACGCGCGCCACCGGCATCGGCCTGCACTCGGGCACGCGCGTCGTGCTCACGATGCGGCCCGCGCCGGTCGACACCGGCATCGTGTTCCGCCGCATCGACCTCGAGCCGCCGGTCGACCTCCCGGTCGGCCCGATGGCGATCGGCGACACGCGCCTCGCGTCGACGCTGCAGGTCGGCGCGCGCGAAGGTGCTCGACGATCGAGCACCTGATGTCGGCCTGCGCCGGCCTCGGCATCGACAACCTGTACGTCGACATCACCGCCGAAGAGATGCCGATCATGGACGGCGCGCCGCGTCGTTCGTGTTCCTGCTGCAGAGCGGCCGGCATCGCGGAGCAGCCGGCCGCGAAGAAGTTCCTGCGGGTGAGGAAGCCGGTCGAGATCCGCGTCAAGGCGCCGGCCGGGCAGGGCGACGACGCCTGGGCGCGGCTCGAGCCGTACGACGGCTTCAAGCTCGACTTCTCGATCGAGTTCAAGCATCCGGCCATCGACGCGACCGGCCAGCGCTACGCGATCGACTTCGCCGACAAGTCGTACATGCGCGACATCGCGCGCGCCCGCACGTTCGGCTTCATGCAGGAGGCCGAGGCGCTGCGGCGATGGGCCTCGCGCGCGGCGGCAGCATGGACAACGCGATCGTGATGGACGAATACCGCGTGCTCAACGCCGACGGCCTGCGCTACGACGACGAGTTCGTCAAGCACAAGATCCTCGACGCGATCGGCGACCTGTACGTCGTCGGCCATCCGCTGATCGGGCCGCTACACGGCGCACAAGCGCGGCCACGCGATGAACAACCAGCTGCTGCGCGCGCTGCTGGCCGACGCGTCGGCCTACGAGATCGTCACGTTCGACGACGAGGCGGACGCCCCGCGCGCGTTCACGTTCGGCCTCGTCAACGAGGCCGTCCCGGCCTGATCAGCGGCTCGCGGGTCGGCGTCGCCGGACGAGCCGGTCGACGGCCGCGCGCAGCGGCGTGTCGTCCAGCGTGTCGCCGAGCACCTCGAACGCGTCGACGCCGGCGGCCGGGATCGACGGCGTCGTCGGCGACTTCCACGGTGCCGGCTCGGCCTCGTGCTTCGGCCGCGGCCTGATCCGCAGCCGGATGCCGTCGACCTGCCATCCTCGCCGGACCAGCGTCTCGCGCAGCCGCGGCAGCGTCTGACGCAGCTTCGCGGCGACGCTCGCCGACGAGACGCGCACCGTGACCTCGGCGCCGTCGAAGTCGGTCACCGTGCAGTCGGCCCGCAGCGACGCCGGCATCGCGCCGAGCAGGTCGGCCTCGAGCCGGACGATGCGCTCGGCGGCCGGCAACAGCGCGGCCGCGCCGTCGTGGCGGTGCAGGAAGTCCATCACCGACGCGGGACGCTGCGGGGGCGGGGATCGCATGCCGGCCATCTTCGCATGCCCGCCGGCGGCCCGCGGCGCTTGATTTCGGCCGCCCGGCCGCCATGTCGACCCGACGGACGTCCGCGTCGGACGTCCGGTCGCGCCGGGGCCCCATGATAAAATCGCACGTTTTCGCCACCGCGCGCCGCCGTCCCGCGCCGGCCCGTCGCCGCCGAGGCGCAGCGGCCGGCTTCGAGTCCGCCGACGTCGCGGGCCGCATCCCGTCGCGCGCGGTCCGCCGCGTCGCCGCCACCCGCGATCCACGTCCCGTTCCCATGCTGACAGGCGTTCTGAAGAAGGTCTTCGGCAGCCGCAACGAGCGGCTGCTCAAGCAATATCGACGGTCGGTCGTCGCGATCAACGCGCTCGAACCGTCGATCGCGGCGCTGTCGGACGACGCGCTGCGCGGCAAGACCGCCGAGTTCAAGGCGCGGCATCGCGGCCGGCGAAGCCGCTCGACGACCTGCTGCCCGAGGCGTTCGCGGTCGTCCGCGAGGCGTCGAAGCGCGTCGCTCGGGATGCGGCACTTCGACGTCCAGCTGCTCGGCGGCATCGCGCTGCACGAAGGCAAGATCGCCGAGATGCGCACCGGCGAAGGCAAGACGCTGACGGCGACGCTGCCGGTGTACCTGAACGCGCTGACCGGCAACGGGCGTCCATCTCGTCACCGTCAACGACTACCTCGCGCAGCGCGACGCCGAGTGGATGGGACGGCTCTACGCATTCCTCGGGCTGACCGTCGGCGTGAACCTGTCGCAGATGCCGCACGACCGACAAGCAGTCGGCGTACGCGGCCGACATCACGTACGGCACGAACAACGAGTTCGGCTTCGACTACCTGCGCGACAACATGGTGTACGACACCGGCGACCGCGTGCAGCGCGGGCTGGCGTACGCGATCGTCGACGAGGTCGACTCGATCCTGATCGACGAGGCGCGCACGCCGCTGATCATCAGCGGCCAGGCCGAGGACCACACCGAGCTGTACGTGCGGCTCAACACGGTCCCGCCGCTCCTCGATCGCATGAAGGAGGAGCCGAAGCCGAACGAGCCCGAGCCCGAAGGCGACTTCTGGGTGGACGAGAAGGCGCACCAGATCCAGCTGTCCGAGGCCGGCCACGAGAAGGCCGAGAAGATCCTCGAGAACATGGGCCTGCTGCCCGAGGGCGCGTCGCTGTACGACCCGGCCAACATCCTGCTGGTCCATCACCTGATGGCCGCGCTGCGCGCGCACAACCTCTATCACCGCGACCAGCAGTACGTCGTGCAGCCCGGCGACGGGCAGGGCGAGGTCGTCATCGTCGACGAGTTCACCGGCCGGCTGATGGTCGGGCGCCGCTGGTCCGACGGCCTGCACCAGGCCGTCGAGGCGAAGGAAGGCGTCAAGATCCAGAACGAGAACCAGACGCTCGCGTCGATCACGTTCCAGAACTACTTCCGCATGTACGGCAAGCTCGCCGGCATGACCGGCACGGCCGACACCGAGGCGTACGAGTTCCAGGAGATCTACAACCTCGAGACCGTCGTCATCCCGCCGAACAAGCCGTCGCGCCGCGAGGACAAGCTCGACCAGGTCTACAAGACCGCCGGCGAGAAGTACAACGCGATCATCATGGACATCGAGGACTGCCGCGCAGCGCGGGCAGCCGGTGCTCGTGGGCACGACGTCGATCGAGAACTCCGAGCTGCTGTCGGGGCTGCTGAAGCGCAAGAAGTTTCCGCACGAGGTGCTGAACGCGAAGCAGCACGCGCGCGAGGCCGAGATCATCGTGCAGGCCGGCAAGCCCGGGCGCGGTCACGATCGCCACCAACATGGCCGGCCGCGGCACCGACATCGTGCTCGGCGGCAACGTCGAGAAGCAGATCGACTTCATCCGCGCCGACGCGACGAAGCCGGACGAGCAGAAGGCCGCCGAGGTCGAGAAGCTGCGCGAGCGCGTGGCAGGGGCTGCACGACCAGGTCGTCGCCGCCGGCGGGCTGCACATCGTCGGCACCGAGCGCCACGAGTCGCGCCGCGTCGACAACCAGCTGCGCGGCCGCAGCGGCCGCCAGGGCGACCCGGGCTCGTCGCGCTTCTACCTGTCGCTCGACGATCCGCTGCTGCGCATCTTCGCCGGCGACCGCGTGCGCGCGATCATGGACCGGCTGAAGATGCCGGAAGGCGAGCCGATCGAGGCCGGCATCGTGATGCGCTCGATCGAGACCGCGCAGCGCAAGGTCGAGGCGCGCAACTTCGACATCCGCAAGCAGCTGCTCGAATACGACGACGTCGCGAACGACCAGCGCAAGGTGATCTACCAGCAGCGCAACGAGCTGCTCGAGGCGACGCGACATCTCCGAGACGATCGCGTCGCTGCGCCACGGCGTGTTCACCGACGTCGTGCGCGAGTACGTGCCCGAAGGCGCGATCGAGGAGCAGTGGGACGTGCCGGGCCTCGAAGCGCACGCTGGCGGCCGAGTGGCAGCTCGACGTGCCGCTCGTGCCGATGCTCGAAGGCGACGAGACGATCACCGACGACGACATCGCTCGAGCGCGTGATGCAGGCGGCCGACGCGCCGTACGACGCGAAGATCGCGATCGCCGGCAAGCGAAGCGTTCGGCGGCTTCGAGCGGTCGATCATGCTGCAGAGCCTCGACACGCACTGGCGCGAGCACCTCGCGGCGCTCGACCACCTGCGCCAGGGCATCCACCTGCGCGGCTACGCGCAGAAGAATCCGAAGCAGGAATACAAGCGCGAGGCGTTCGAGCTGTTCAGCGCGATGCTGGACGCGATCGGCAACGAGGTCACGCGCTTCATCATGACGGTGCGCATGCAGACGGCCGAGCAGGTCGAGGCGGCCGAGGCGCAGATGGCGGCCAGCGGCGCCGGCGCTCGAGAACGTGCGCTACCAGCACGCCGACTTCGACGAGGCGCTCGCGACGGTCGCCGACGGCGCGGAGCTCGAGACCGAAGGCGCCGTGGCGACCGGGACCGACGCGATCGCGGCCGGGGCGGCGGCGTCGCAGGCGTCGCGCGTGCGACAGGTGCAGCGTTTCGGCGAGAAGGTCGGCCGGAACGATCCGTGTCCTTGCGGCAGCGGCAAGAAGTACAAGAACTGTCACGGCAAGCTGGCCTGATCGCTCGCGGCCGCGTGCGCGCCGCGTCGACGACTCCCGGACGATGAGCGATTCCCCGATCGACCTGCGCAGCGACACCGTCACGCGGCCGACGGCGGCCATGCTCGCCGCGATGACGGCGGCCGACGTCGGCGACGACGTCTACGGCGACGACCCGACCGTCAACCGGCTGCAGGACCGGCTCGCCGGGATGACCGGCATGGAGGCCGGGTTGTTCATGCCGTCCGGGACGCAGAGCAACCTCGCGGCGCTGATGACGCATTGCGCGCGCGGCGACGAGTACCTCGTCGGCCAGAAGGCGCACACCTACTGCTACGAAGGCGGCGGCGCGGCCGTGCTCGGCAGCATCCAGCCGCAGCCGATCGAGAACGCTGACGACGGCACGATCCCGCTCGACAAGCTGCGGGCGGCCGTGAAGCCGCACGACGCGCACTTCGCGAAGACGCGCCTCGTCGCGCTCGAGAACACGATCGGCGGCAAGGTCATCGCGCAGGAATACGTCGACGAGGTCGCCGCGTTCGCGCGCGACGCCGGCCTCGCGATGCATCTCGACGGCGCGCGCGTCTTCAACGCGGTCGTCGCGACCGGCTCGTCGCTCGACGCGCTGTGCGCGCCGTTCGACTCGGTGTCGATCTGCCTGTCGAAAGGCCTCGGCACGCCGGTCGGCTCGGTGCTGTGCGGCCCGCGCGCGTTCGTCGACGAGGCGCACCGCTGGCGCAAGATGCTCGGCGGCGGGCTGCGGCAGGCCGGCCTCCTCGCGGCCGCGGGGCTGTACGCGCTCGACCATCACGTCGAGCGCCTCGCCGACGACCACGCGAACGCCGCGCGGCTCGCCGAAGGGCTGCGGACGATCGACGCGCTGCGCGTCGACGGGCCGTTCACGAACATGGTCTTCGTCGACGTCCCGCCGTCCGACGTCGGCGGGCTCGCCGCGCATCTTCGCGACGCCGGCATCGTCGCGAGCGTCGGCGCGCGCACGCGGTTCGTCACGCACCTCGACGTCGACGCGCCGAAGATCGATCGCGTCGTGGCGGCGGTCCGCGCGTTCTACGCGCGCTGAGCGGGGCGCTCTTCGCCGGGGTAGCGCGCGCGCTCAGCCGCCCGGTCGCACGCGCGGTCGCGTCCTCGAGGCGCCGCCGGGCAACGGTCGTCCGACGCGACGAAGCGCGGTCGCCGCCGCGAAAACGACGGCATAATCGCATCCCCTCGCCCCGGTCCGGGCGGTGCATCGCGGGATGCGACATGCTGGTGATGATCGACAACTACGACAGCTTCACCTACAACCTCGTCCAGTATTTCGGCGAGCTGGGCGAAGAGGTCGTCGTCGTCCGCAACGACGCGGCGTCGCTCGACGACATCGAGGCGCTGGGCGCCGACCGCATCTGCCTGTCGCCGGGTCCGTCGACACCGGCCGAGGCCGGCATCTGCGTGCCGCTGATCCGGCGCTTCGCCGGCCAGCTCCCGATCCTCGGCGTGTGTCTCGGTCACCAGGCGATCGGCGAGGCGTTCGGCGGTCGCGTCGTGCGCGCCGGCCGCGTGATGCACGGCAAGACCGACGCCGTCACGCACATCGACGCGGGCGTGTTCGACGACGTCCCGTCGCCGTTCACCGTCACGCGCTATCACTCGCTCGCGATCGAGCGGTCGTCGCTGCCCGACTGCCTCGAGGTGACGGCGTGGACCGACGACGGCGAGATCATGGGCGTGCGCCACCGGACGCTCGCCGTCGAAGGCGTCCAGTTCCATCCCGAATCGATCCTGACCGAGCACGGCCATCGCCTGCTCGAGAACTTCCTCGCGCACTGACCGTCCCGTCCACGCCGGCCGCGACGCCGGCCACCCGATCCCGCTGATGGCCATCACCCCGACCGAGGCGTTGACCCGCTGCATCGAGCATCGCGAGATCTTCCACGACGAAATGCTGTCGTTGATGCGGATGCTGATGAAGGGCGAGATGTCGCCGCCGCTCGCGTCGGCGCTGCTGCTCGGCCTGCGCGTGAAGAAGGAGACGATCGGCGAGATCGCCGCGGCCGCGCAGGTGATGCGCGAGTTCGCGACGCCGGTCGACGTCGCGGACCGCACGCACCTCGTCGACCTGTGCGGCACCGGCGGCGACGGCGCGCACACGTTCAACATCTCGACGGCGGCGATGTTCGTCGCGGCGGCCGGCGGCGCGCGCGTCGCGAAGCACGGCAACCGCGGGGTGTCGTCGCGCTCGGGCAGCGCCGACGTGCTCGAGGCGTTCGGCGCGAACGTGCTGCTGTCGCCGGAGCAGGTCGCGGCGTGCATCGACGAGACCGGCATCGGCTTCATGTTCGCGCCGAACCACCACAGCGCGATGAAGAACGTCGCGCCGGTCCGTCGCGAGCTCGGCGTGCGGACGATCTTCAACATCCTCGGGCCGCTGACGAATCCGGCCGGCGCCGTGCATCAGCTGATGGGCGTGTTCCATCCCGACCTCGTCGGCATCCAGGTGCGCGTGCTGCAGCGGCTCGGCGCGGTCCACGCGCTCGTCGTCTACGGCAAGGACGGCATGGACGAGGCGTCGCTCGGCGCCGCGACGCTGGTCGGCGAACTGAAGGACGGCCAGGTCCGCGAGTACGAGATCCATCCCGAGGACTACGGGCTCGCGATGAAGTCGAACCGGGGCCTCAAGGTCGGCGACGCGTCCGAGTCGAAGACGATGATCGACGAGGCGCTCGGCAACGTCGACGGCACGCCACGCGAGATCGTCGTGCTGAACGCCGCGCTCGCCTTGTACGCGGCCGACGTCTGCGACTCGATCGACGACGGCATCGCGAAGGCCCGCGAGGTCATCGCGAGCGGCGCCGCGCGCGCGAAGCTCGACGCGTTCGTCGCCGCGACGCAGCGCCTCGCATGACGGCGACCGGGTCGCGTCGCGTCGCGCCATGACGGCGATCGGATCGTGTCGCGTCGCCATGACGATGATCGGATCGTGTCGCGTCGCCACGACGGCGATCGGGTCACGTCGCGTCGCGCCATGACCGCGTCGGTGCCGCGTCCCGCCGCGTCGTCGAACGCGCTCGACCGCATCCTCGCGACGAAGCACGTCGAGGTCGACGCGGCGAAGCGCGCGCGGCCGCTCGCCGACGTCGAGGCCGCGGCATGGGCCGCCGACCGCCCGCGCGGATTCGCGGCCGCGCTGCGTGCCCGCGTCGCGGCCGGCGCGGCCGGCGTCGTCGCCGAGGTCAAGAAGGCGTCGCCGTCGAAGGGCGTGCTGCGCGCCGACTTCGACCCGGCCGCGATCGCGCGGTCCTACGAGGTCGGCGGCGCGACCTGCCTGTCGGTGCTGACCGACGTCGACTGGTTCCAGGGCTCCCGCGACGCGCTCGTCGCCGCGCGTGCGGCCTGCGCGCTGCCGGTCCTGCGCAAGGACTTCGTCGTCGACGCGTACCAGCTGCTCGAATCGCGCGCGATGGGCGCCGACTGCGTGCTGCTGATCGTCGCGGCGCTCGACGACGCGCGGCTCGACGCGTTCGCGACGGAAGCCGTCGCACTCGGCATGGACGTGCTGGTCGAGGCGCACGACGGCGCGGAGCTCGACCGCGCGCTGCGCATCGCGGCCGATCCGGCACGCGTGCTGCTCGGCATCAACAACCGCGACCTGCGCACGTTCGACACGCGGCTCGAAACGACGCTCGCGCTCGTCGACCGCGTCCCGCCGGGCCGGCTGCTCGTCACGGAGTCGGGAATCGCGACCCGCGACGACGTCGCCCGCCTGCGCGCGGCCGGCGTCCACGCGTTCCTGATCGGCGAGACGTTCATGCGCGCCGAAGATCCGGGCACCGCGCTCGCCGCGCTGTTCGCCGGCGGCGCGCCGACGCCGTGAGCCGATCCCGATGATCGCCGTCGTCTTGTCGGTCGTGGCGACGCTGGTCGTCGTGCTGCTCGTCCTCAACCTGGACACCGGCGAGAAGCTCGTCGAGCATCGGATCGAGCACCTGTTCGGCATCCGCGACGAACGCTTCCTCCACCGCATGGGCGTGCTGCTCGGACCGCCGGTCGTCGGCGGCAACCGCTGCCGCGTCCTCGTCAACGGCGACCGCATCTTCCCCGCGATGCTCGAGGCGATCCGGGGTGCGACGAAGACCGTCGACTTCGAGACGTACATCTACTGGTCGGGCGACATCGGCCGCGCGTTCGCCGACGCGCTGTCGGAACGCGCGCGCGCCGGCGTCCAGGTGCACGTGATGCTGGACTGGGTCGGCACCGAGCGGATGGACAAGCGCATCGTCGCCGAGATGCAGTCGGCCGGCGTCGAGGTCGAGCGCTACAACAAGCCGAGCTGGACCGGGCTCGGCCGGCTCAACCACCGCACGCACCGCAAGCTCCTGATCGTCGACGGCGCGATCGGTTTCACCGGCGGCGTCGGCATCGCGCCCGAATGGACCGGCGACGCGCAGGACCCCGACCACTGGCGCGACACCCACTTCCGCATCGAAGGCCCGGCCGTCGCGCAGATGCAGGCCGTCTTCATGGACAACTGGATCAAGACGACCGGCGGCGTGCTGTACGACGACGGCTACTTTCCGCGACCTCGAGCCGGTCGGCGACGAACTCGCGCAGATCTTCATGAGCTCGTCGAGCGGCGGCATCGCGAGCATGGAGCTGATGTACCTGATGGCGATCACGTCGGCGAAGCAGACGCTCCGCCTGTCGAGCTCGTACTTCGTGCCGAACCGCATCACGATCGGCGCGTTCCTCGCCGCGATCGACCGCGGCGTGAAGGTCCAGGTCGTGACGCCGGGGCGCCACATCGATTCGAGGGTCGTCCGCCTGGCGTCGCGCGGCGCGTGGGGCCCGCTGCTGAAGGCCGGCGCCGAGATCCACGAGTACGGCCCGACGATGTATCACGTGAAGGTGCTGATCGTCGACGACTACATGGTCTCCGTCGGCTCGACGAACTTCGACGACCGGTCGTTCCGGCTCAACGACGAGGCGAACCTCAACATCTACGACGAGGCGTTCGCGAAGGAACAGATCGCGGTGTTCGACGGCGACATCGCGCGGTCGCGGCGCGTCACGCTGGCCGAGTGGCAGGCGCGTTCGTGGCGCGAGAAGGCGATGGAGAAGATCGTCGGGGTGCTCGACCCGCAGCTCTGAGCGGCTCGGCTCGCGCCGAGGCCATCGCGACGGCCTTCAGCCGTCGTTCCCGCGCAGGCGGGAACCCGGTGTCGTTCGGCGCCGGCACCGACACGACGCCGCCGGATTCCCGCCTGCGCGGGAACGACGATCGGCGGCAAGCGCGTTCGCGGCGCGGGGACGAAGCCCGAGCGGCGGCGCGTCGGCCGAGGCTCACATGCCCGGCATCATCCCGCGCATGCCGCGCATCAGCTTCGCCATGCCGCCCTTCTGCATGGTCTTCATCACGCCCTGCATCTGGTCGTACTGCTTCAGCAGACGATTGACTTCCTGCACCGGCACGCCGGCGCCGGTCGCGATGCGGCGCTTGCGGCTCGCCTTGATCAGCTCCGGCTTCGCGCGCTCGGCCGGCGTCATCGAGTTGATGATGCCTTCCATGCGCCGCACCTCCCGCTCCGCCTTGTTCATGTCGGTCTTGCCGGCGGCCGCCTGGAACTGCGCCGGCAGCTTCTCGAGCAGTCCGCCGAGGCCGCCCATCTTGTTCATCTGCTGCAGCTGGCTCTTGAAGTCCTCGAGGTCGAAGCGCGCGCCGGACTTGACCTTCTTCGCGAGCTTCTCGGCCTCGACCATGTCGACGCCGCGCTGCGCCTCCTCGACGAGCGCGACGATGTCGCCCATCCCGAGAATGCGGCTCGCCATGCGGTCGGGGTGGAACACCTCGAGCGCCTGCAGCTTCTCGCCGACGCCGACGAACTTGATCGGCTTGCCGGTGACGTGACGCACCGACAGCGCCGCGCCGCCGCGCGCGTCGCCGTCGAGCTTCGTCAGCACGACACCGGTCAGCGGCAGCGCCTCGCCGAACGCCTTCGCGGTATTGACTGCATCCTGGCCGACCATCGCGTCGACGACGAACAGCGTCTCGACCGGACGCAGCGCCGCGTGGAGCGCGCGGATCTCGTCCATCATCGCCTCGTCGATCGCGAGGCGGCCCGCGGTGTCGACGATCAGCACGTCGTGGTAGTGCTTCTTCGCCCAGTCGACGGCCGCCGTCGCGATCGCGACCGGCTTGTCCGTCGCGGACGACGGATAGAAGTCGACGCCGACCTGACCGGCCACGGTCTTCAGCTGCTCGATCGCGGCGGGCCGGTAGACGTCGGCCGACACGACGAGCACCTTCTTCCGGTGCTGCTCGCGCAGGTAGCGGCCGAGCTTGCCGACGGTCGTCGTCTTGCCGGCGCCCTGCAGGCCGGCCATCAGGATGATCGCCGGCGGCGCGACGGCGAGGTCGAGCGCGGCGGCGTTCGGGCCGAGGTCGCCGCCGATGATCGACGTCAGCTCCTTCTGCACGACGCCGACCAGGGCCTGGCCCGGCGACAGGCTGCCGACGACGTCCTCGCCGAGCGCCTTCGCCTTGACGCGCGCGATGAAGTCGCGCACGACCGGCACCGCGACGTCGGCCTCGAGCAGGGCGACGCGGACCTCGCGCAGCATCTCCTGCGTGTTCGCTTCGGTCAGGCGGGCCTCGCCGCGCATCGTCTTGACGACGCGCGCGAGGCGTTGCGACAGGTTCTCGAGCATCGTGGCGGGGGCGTGGCGGACGGGTGGCGGCCGCGCGCGGCGACGGTCTTCCGGCGGGAGGAACCGGTCGACGCGGGTTCGACGCGAGGTCGGCGCGGGGCCGGCGCGCGAAGGCGTTCGGCTAAACTGGATCGATGCCGATCTTACTCCATGGCCTCGTCGCGGCAGGGTACGCCGCGCTCGCGATCGCGATCTGGCGCGGTGCCGCGCGGGCCGCGGCGCGCGGACCGTCGAGCGGCATCGCCGCGTCGCGGCTGGCGCCGGTGGTGCGCGTCGCGCTCGTCGTCGCGTGGCTGCTGCACGGCTGGCTGCTGCGCGACGCGGCGGTCGAGGACGGCGTCTGGCGATTCGGCTTCGCGCTCGGCCTGTCGGCGACGATGTGGGCCGTCGTGGGACTGTTCTGGGTCGAGAGCCTGTCGGTGCCGATGACGACCGTCTGGCTCGTGCTGCTGCCGCTCGCCGCGGTCTGCGCGCTGCTGCCGCTGTTCTTCCCCGGCAGCGTCGCGCTCGGGCGCTTGAGCGGTGCGGACGGCGGCGGCTACAGCCCGTGGCTGCCGGTGCACCTCGCGGTCGCGCTCGCCGCATACGGCCTGCTGACGATCGCGGCCGTCCACGCGCTGTACATGGCCGCGCTCGACCGCTGGCTGCACCGGTCGCACGGGGACGCGGGGCTGCGGGCCGACGACGCGGCCGGCGACGGGCGAGGGCGCGTCGAGACCACGATGCTCGGCGGGCTGCCGCCGCTGCTGACGATGGAACGCATCCTGTTCCGCCTGATCGGGACCGGCTTCGTGCTGCTGACGCTGACCGTCGTCAGCGGCGCGTTGTTCTCGCAGTCGATCTTCGGCCGGCCGCTGACGCTCGACCACAAGACGGTGTTCACGCTGATCGCGTGGCTGACGTTCGGCGCGCTGCTCGTCGGCCGCGCTGACGCGCGGCTGGCGCGGCCGCCTCGCGCTGTCGTGGACGCTCGGCGGCTTCGCGATGCTGTTCCTCGCGTACGCCGGCAGCCGCTTCGTGCTCGAAGTCATCCTGCACCGCGTCTGACGATGGGCCGCGTCCTGCTGTTCGTCGTCCTCGCGGTCCTCGTGTGGTTCGCGATGCGCGTCGCGCGCGGCACGGGTCGCCGCGACGATCGCGACCGCGACGCACCGGCGGACCCCGTGCGGTCCGCCGACGCGCCGTCGACCGACGCGATCGCGGCGGTCGCGCAGTGCGCATGGTGCGGCGTGCACGTGCCGTCGATCGAGGCGCGCGCGCTGCCGGACGGCCGGCTCTATTGCGGCGACGCGCATCGCGACGCGGCGCGAGCCGCGTCCGACGCGCGACGCCCGTGATGCCCGCGTGAATCCGCTCCCGGAGCGGACGTGCTGATCCCGCGACGCGCGTTCGCCGATCCGGGCGCGTCGTTCTGGACGTCGCTGCGCTACTTCTGCGTGACGCGGCTCGTGATCGCGGCGGTGCTGCTCGGCGCGTCGCTGTACGGCGGCGAGCGCATCTCGATCGGCATGCAGGATCCGGGGCTGTTCGCGCGGACGGCCGTGACGTACGCGGTGCTGGCCGCGACGTTCGGCTACCTCGCCGCGACGCGCCAGCAGCACTTCTACCTGCAGCTCGGCGCGCAGCTGCTGGTCGACGTCGTCGGCCTCACGCTGCTGATGAGCGCGTCGGGCGGCACGCGCAGCGGCCTCGCCCTGCTGATGCTGCTGCCGATCGCCGGCTCGGCGATCCTCAGCCCGGCGCTGCTCGCGATCGGCTTCGCGGCGCTGTGCTCGCTCGCGATCCTCGCCGAGACCGTGTGGCGCGAGCTGCGCTACGACGAGCCGTCGTCGAACCTGCTGCTCGCCGCGCTGTTCGGCGCGGCGAGCTTCGCGATCGCGATCGTCATGAACCGGCTCGCCGCGCGATTGATCGTGCAGGAGCGGATCGCGCGGCAGCGCGGCTACGACCTGCGCGCGCAGATCGAGATCAACCGGCTCGTCGTCGCCGACATGCAGGACGGCGTGCTGATCCTCGCGGCCGACGGCACGCCGCGCGCCGCGAATCCCGCGGCGCTGCGGATGCTCGGCCTCGACGACGCCCGCGCGCTCGTGCTCGACGGCTGGCGCGGACACGTCGGCGGCACGGCGATCAGCCGGCAGTTCGTCGCGTGGCGGTCGTCGGCCGGCACGATCGGCGGCAGCTTCGACCTGACGTCGACCGCGTCGAGCGGTCGCGATGCCGGCGCCGCCGATGGAGGCGACGGCGATCACGAGGACGGCTCGGGCCGCCGGCTGCGCGTGCGCTTCGTCGCGCCCGAAGGCGACGCGCTCGCGTCCGGCCGTTACGTCGTCTTCCTCGAGGACCTGCTGCGCGTCGAGCAGCGCGCGCAACAGCTCAAGCTCGCCGCGATGGGCCGGCTCACCGCGAGCATCGCGCACGAGATCCGCAATCCGCTGGCCGCGATCGCGCACGCCGGCGCGTTGCTCGAGGAGGAGACGGGCGAGCAGCTCGGGCTGCCGTTCGGGTCGCGCAACCTCGAGGAGAAGCGGGCCGGCACGCAGCGGATGGTGACGATCGTGCGCGAGAACGCGCAACGGCTGAACCGCATCGTCGAGGAGATCCTGCAGCTGTCGCGGCGCGCGCCGGTCAACGTCGAGCCGATCCCGCTCGATCCGTGGCTCGCGCAGATGATCGACGAGTTCTGCCGCACGCAGGGCTGCGCGCGCAGCACCGTCGACCTCGTGATGAAGGCGCGGCCGACGATCCACTTCAACAGCGAGCACCTCCGGCAGGTGCTCGTCAACCTGCTGTCGAACGCGATCCGCTATTCGAGCGGCCGCGAGGCGAGCGTCACGGTCGTCGTCAACGTCCTCGCGAACGCGCGGTCGCTGAACGCGACGGCGCTCGCGCTCGACGCGACGGGCCTGGAGCGCGGCGACGATGGGCAGCCCCTGATCGAACGGATAGAATTGGTCGTCCAGGACGACGGGCCGGGCATCGACAAGGCCACGCGAGCCAACCTGTTCGAGCCGTTCTTCACGACCCATCATCGCGGCACCGGCCTCGGGCTGTATCTCGCCCGCGAGCTGTGCCTGGCCAACGACGCGACGCTCGACTATTCGACGCAATGCCGGCGGCACGCGTCGCGGCGGCTTCGTGATCCGCGCGGCCGGCACCGCGGGCTAGGCGCGAACGATCAACCCGCGAGGCGAACGGAAGGCGCGACGATGCAGACAACGACCGACGATCCGGGCGCGGCGCAGGGCCGGCCGGCGCACAGCACGGCCAGCAGCGCGAACATCGCGCGCGTGCTCGTCGTCGACGACGAGCCGGACCTGCTCGAGCTGCTCGAGCTGACGCTCGTGCGGATGGGCCTCGACGTCGACCGCGCACTGACCGTCGCGGCGGCGCGCGAGCGGCTCGCGCAGCGCAGCTACGCGCTGTGCCTGACCGACATGCGGTTGCCGGACGCGAGCGGGATGGACCTCGTCGCGCTGATCTCGCGCGACCATCCGGCGACGCCGGTCGCGGTCATCACGGCGTTCGGCAGCACCGAGAACGCGGTCGCCGCGCTGAAGGCCGGCGCGTTCGACTATCTCAGCAAGCCGGTCGCGCTCGACCAGCTGCGCAGCCTCGTGCAGTCGGCGGTGCGCGCGTACGGCAAGGACGCCCCGGATCGCATGCGCGCGGGCGGCAAGCCGAGCGGTACGCCGCGGCCGGCGAGCGGCGGCGACGACCCGCCGTATCTCGCGCGGCTGCTCGGCGAGTCGTCGACGATGGCCGACGTCCGCGCGATGATCAAGCGCGTCGCGCGGTCGCAGGCGCCGGTCGCGATCACCGGCGAGTCGGGCAGCGGCAAGGAGCTCGCGGCGCGCGCGGTCCACGACTGCAGCGGCCGTCGCGACGGCCCGTTCGTCGCGGTCAACTGCGGCGCGATCCCCGAGCAGCTCGTCGAGGCCGAGTTCTTCGGCTATCGCAAAGGGCGCGTTCACCGGCGCCGACAACGACCGCGACGGCTTCTTCCAGACGGCGAAGGGCGGCACGCTGTTCCTCGACGAGGTCGCCGACCTGCCGCTCGCGATGCAGGTCAAGCTGCTGCGCGCGATCCAGGAGCGATCGGTGCGCCGCGTCGGCGGCATGAACGAGGAGTCGGTCGACGTGCGGCTCATCAGCGCGACGCATCAGAACCTCGCGCAGTGCGTGATGCAGGGCCGCTTCCGGCAGGACCTGTTCTATCGGCTCAACGTCATCGACATCCGCATCCCGCCGCTGCGCGAGCGGCGCGAGGACATCCCGCTGCTCGCGCGGCATCTGCTCGCGCGCGCTCGCGCCCGACCTCAAGCTGTCGCAGGCCGCGATCGACCGGCTCGTCGGCTACGACTTCCCCGGCAACGTCCGCGAGCTCGGCAACATCCTCGAGCGCTCGGCCGCGCTCGCCGAAGGCGAGGAGATCGGGCCGCACGACCTGAACGTCGTCGGCGGCGCGTCGCGCGTTCGCGTCGAACGGCGCGCCGGCCGCGCCGGCGAGCCGCGTCGACGAGCGCGTCGGAGGCGCCGGCGGCCGCGGCGGCGCCGGCCGCCGCGGTCGTCTCGGGCGCGAACGCGATCGGGCTCGTCGGCACGCTCGGCGACTTCCTCGACAACATCGAGCGCGACCTGATCGAGAAGGCGCTCGCGCAGACGCGCTACAACCGGACCGCGGCGGCCGACCTGCTCGGCATCACGTTCCGTCAGCTGCGCTACCGGATGCAGCGGCTGAACATCCAGTGACGGCTCGCGTCGCGCGGCCGCTTGCGGAGCGTGGCGACCCGATGACGGCGATCCGGTCGTGAGCGACGACCTCGTCATCGACGGCGACGGCTGGGCGCGGTCGGTGTCGCGGCCGGTCGAGCGCGTCCCGTCGCCGAACCACGACGCGCGACCGGACGGCGTCGCGACCGTCGCTGATCGTCGTCCACGCGATCAGCCTGCCGCCCGGCGCGTTCGGCGGCCGCGCGATCGACGCGCTGTTCACGAACACGCTCGACGCCGACGCGCATCCGTACTATCGCGAGCTCGTCGACCTGACGGTGTCCGCGCACTTCCTCGTGCGTCGCGACGGCGCGCTCGCGCAGTTCGTCGTCGTGCGAGGCGCGCGCGTGGCATGCCGGCGTGTCGCGCTTTCGAGGGCGCGAACGCTGCAACGACTTCTCGATCGGCATCGAGCTCGAAGGCGACGACGACAGCGACTTCGACGACGCGCAGTACGCGCGCTGGCGCCGCTCGTCGAGGCGCTGCGGCGCCGCTATCCGATCGACGCGATCGCCGGCCACAGCGACATCGCGCCGGGCCGCAAGACCGATCCCGGACCGCATTTCGACTGGTCGCGGGCGTTGCCGGCGCGACTCGTCGTGCGCGGCCACGGCGCTGCGCTGACGCACGTTCGGCGGACGTGGCGTTGTGCACGGTCCTTGTGGATAGCTTGTGCAAAGCGATGTGCATGCGTCTCTGGACAAGCATGCAGGCAACTGCCGCGGACGCAACGATCATGAAATTTCATCGCGCGCGAGACTTGCGCGAATAGGTCTCCGACCCCCTATACTTAGTGGTAATCGGCCCGGTCGACCACTATATGTAGTGGTCGTCGACACTCACGTCGAAGGCCGAACGAGTCGGTGGCGATTCGCAGGTATTCTCGGTCGTCGCCGTTCGGTGTCCACGGGGAGGAAGCGATGCAGTATCGATGCGAAGGGACCCGCCGCGAGCCGCCGTGCCGCGATTCCGGGTTCACCGCCTCGGTCGCCGGACGGGCGATGCGCCGGTCCGCGGTTCGCCGCGCGGCGGTGGATCGCTAGCGCCGGCGCCGCACCGCGCCGCGTTCCGTCGACACGACGTTCCATCACCGCAGCGCGGCCGCGGCCGCGTTCGAATCATCGCCGGCGGGCGTCAGCGCGCCGGGTCACGTTCTGGAGAGAAGCACATGCAACGGATCGAATCCGCCGTCCATCAGTCCTCGTCCGCGCCGCGGTTCGCCACCGCCCCGTCCGGCGGCGGCGCCGCCCCGCGCAGCGAGCTCGCCGACTACAAGGTCATCCGCCGCAACGGCGCGGTCGTCGGCTTCGAGCCGTCGAAGATCTCCATCGCGATGACGAAGGCGTTCCTCGCCGTCAACGGCGGGCAGGGCGCGAACTCGGCGCGCGTGCGCGAACTCGTCGAGACGCTGACCGGCATGGTCGTCACGTCGCTGATGCGCCGCATGCCGTCCGGCGGCATGTTCCACATCGAGGACATCCAGGACCAGGTCGAGCTCGCGCTGATGCGCTCCGGCGAGCACGAGGTCGCGCGCGCGTACGTGCTGTATCGCGAGAAGCGCGCGGCCGATCGCGCCGAGGCGCGGAAGAACCGGCCGTCGGCCGAGTCCGCACTGCACGTGACCGAGAACGGCGTGCGGATCCTGTTCGACCCGGGCCGCATCCGCGCGCTCGTCGAGGCCGCCTGCGACGGGTTCGGCGCGAAGGTCGTCGACCCCGACGTCATCGTCGCCGAGACGATCAAGAATCTGTACGACGGCGTGCCGATCGAGGAGGTCCACAAGTCGGCCATCCTCGCCGCGCGCTCGCAGCTCGAGAAGGACCCGGGCTACAGCATCGTCACGGCGCGGCTGCTGCTGCACACGATCCGCAAGGAAGTCCTCGGCGTCGAGGTCGACCCGGTCGCGATGGCCGAGCGCTACGTCGACTACTTCCCGCAGTTCATCAAGCGCGGCATCGACATCGAGCTGCTCGACGAGCGGCTCGCGCAGTACGACCTGGAGCGGCTCGGCGAGGCGATCGACGCGAAGCGCGACCTGCAGTTCGGCTACCTCGGCCTGCAGACGCTGTACGACCGCTACTTCCTGATCGACCGCGCCGACGCGTACTCGCCGGAAGGCCGCCGCATCGAGCTGCCGCAGGCGTTCTTCATGCGCGTCGCGATGGGCCTCGCGCTCAACGAGATCGACCGCGAGTCGCGCGCGATCGAGTTCTACGAGCTGCTGTCGAGCTTCGACTTCATGAGCTCGACGCCGACGCTGTTCAACGCCGGCACGCGCCACTCGCAGCTGTCGTCGTGCTACCTGTCGACGGTCGACGACGACCTGAACGGCATCTACGAGGCGATCAAGGAGAACGCGCTGCTCGCGAAGTACGCCGGCGGGCTCGGCAACGACTGGACGCCGGTCCGCGCGCTCGGTTCGCACATCAAGGGCACCAACGGCGAGTCGCAGGGCGTCGTGCCGTTCCTGAAGGTCGTCAACGACACGGCGCGTCGCGGTCAACCAGGGCGGCAAGCGCAAGGGCGCGGTCTGCACGTACCTCGAGACGTGGCACCTCGACATCGAGGAGTTCCTCGACCTGCGCAAGAACACCGGCGACGACCGGCGCCGCACGCACGACATGAACACGGCGAACTGGATTCCCGACCTGTTCATGAAGCGCGTGATGGAAGGCCGCGACTGGACGCTGTTCTCGCCGTCCGACGTCCCCGACCTGCACGACAAGGTCGGCCGGGCGTTCGAGGAGGCGTACGTCCGCTACGAGGAGCGCGCGGCAGCGCGGCGACCTGAAGCTGTTCAAGACGGTCCCGGCGACGGCGCTGTGGCGCAAGATGCTGTCGATGCTGTTCGAGACGGGCCACCCGTGGATCACGTTCAAGGACCCGTGCAACATCCGCTCGCCGCAGTCGCACGTCGGCGTCGTCCACTCGTCGAACCTGTGCACCGAGATCACGCTGAACACGAGCGACAGCGAGATCGCCGTCTGCAACCTCGGCTCGGTCAACCTCGTCGCGCACATGCTCGCAGGGCGCGGACGGCGGCTGGACGCTCGACCTCGACAAGCTCAAGCGCACGACGCGCACCGCGATGCGGATGCTCGACAACGTCATCGACATCAACTACTACGCGGTCAAGAAGGCGCGCGACTCGAACCTGCGGCACCGTCCGGTCGGCCTCGGCATCATGGGCTTCCAGGACTGCCTGCACCTGCAGCGCATCCCGTACGCGTCCGACGCGGCGGTCGAGTTCGCCGACCGCTCGATGGAAGCCGTCTGCTACCACGCGTACTGGGCGTCGACCGAACTCGCCGAGGAACGCGGCCGCTACTCGAGCTACCGCGGCTCGCTGTGGGACCGCGGCATCCTGCCGCAGGACTCGGTCGCGCTGCTCGCGGCCGAGCGCGGCGGCTACGTCGAGGTCGACGACTCGGTCGCGATGGACTGGGACGCGCTGCGCGCCCGCATCGCCCAGTACGGCATGCGCAACTCGAACTGCGTCGCGATCGCGCCGACGGCGACGATCTCGAACATCATCGGCGTGTCGGCCTGCATCGAGCCGACGTTCCAGAACGTCTACGTCAAGTCGAACCTGTCGGGCGAGTTCACGATCGTCAACGACTACCTGGTCCGCGACCTGAAGAAGCTCAACCTGTGGGACGAGGTGATGGTCGCCGACCTGAAGTTCTTCGACGGCGGCGTCGCGAAGATCGACCGCATCCCGGCCGGAGCTGCGCGCGATCTACGCGACCGCGTTCGAGGTCGAGCCGAAGTGGCTCGTCGAGGCGGCGTCGCGGCGCCAGAAGTGGATCGACCAGGCGCAGTCGCTGAACATCTACATGGCCGGCGCGTCGGGCAAGAAGCTCGACGAGACGTACAAGCTCGCGTGGCTGCGCGGCCTGAAGACGACGTACTACCTGCGCACGATGTCCGCATCGAGCGCCGAGAAGTCGACGGGCCGCGGCGGCGAGCTGAACGCGGTGGCGGTCGACGGCGGCCAGCGCCGGCGCTCGGCCGGCGTTCAGCGGCGCGCGTCGCCGGTGCTGCCGGAACCCGAGGTGCTCGGGCACGGTCTGCCTGTTGAAGCCCGGCGACGACGGCTTCGACGAATGCGAAGCCTGCCAGTGACGCAGAACGCGGAACGAGACCGATCGAGGAACGAAACCGAATGTCGATGCTTTCATGGGATGACGAACCGAGGATGCCCGCCGCCGCGCGCGGCGGCGTCGATCGCGACGAGCCGCGTCGCGCGTGCCGAGCCGCGCGCCGGCCGCGGCAGCCGCTGCCGGCGAACGATCCGTCGCATGCGCCGGAGGGCCGCGTGCGCGCGTCCGACAAGCGGATCATCAACGGCGCGACCGACGTCAATCAGCTCGTGCCGTTCAAGTACAAGTGGGCATGGGAGAAGTATCTCGCCGGCTGCGCGAATCACTGGATGCCGCAAGAGATCAACATGTCGCGCGACATCGCGTTGTGGAAGAACCCGAACGGGCTGACCGAAGACGAGCGTCGCGTCGTCAAGCGCAACCTCGGCTTCTTCGTCACGGCCGATTCGTTGGCTGCGAACAACATCGTGCTCGGCACGTATCGTCACATCACGGCGCCCGAATGCCGGCAGTACCTGTTGCGCCAGGCGTTCGAGGAAGCGATCCACACGCACGCGTACCAGTACATCGTCGAGTCGCTCGGGCTCGAGGAAGGCGAGATCTTCAACGCGTATCACGAGGTCCCGTCGATCCGCGCGAAGGACGAGTTCCTGATCCCGTTCATCAACACGCTGACCGACCCGGCGTTCCACACCGGCACGATCGAGAACGACCAGGCGCTGCTGAAGTCGCTGATCGTGTTCTCGTGCCTGATGGAGGGGCTGTTCTTCTATGTCGGCTTCACGCAGATCCTCGCGCTCGGCCGGCAGAACAAGATGACCGGCGCGGCCGAGCAGTACCAGTACATCCTGCGCGACGAGTCGATGCACTGCAGCTTCGGCATCGACCTCGTCAACACGATCAAGCTCGAGAACCCGCAGCTGTGGACGCCGGCGTTCCGCGACGAGATCCGCGCGCTGTTCAAGAAGGGCGTCGATCTCGAATACGCGTATGCCGAGGACACGATGCCGCGCGGCGTGCTCGGATTGAACGCGCCGATGTTCAAGGGCTATTTGCGCTTCATCGCGAATCGTCGTTGTCAGCAGATTGGTATTGACCCCTTATTCGCGCAAGAGGACAATCCGTTCCCGTGGATGGCCGAGATGATCGACTTGAAGAAGGAAAGAAACTTCTTCGAAACGCGCGTCATCGAATACCAGACCGGCGGTGCCCTCAGTTGGGAATAGCGTCGGCATAAAAATCCAACGACTCGGCGCGGGCGCGAACGGCGCCGCGACCGGGAGTCACCGGATCGGAACATCAGCGGGTAATGGTCGCTTCGAACATCGTCCCATCGTCCCATGTTCATGCCGAATCGCCGGTTCGCAGCCGGCGGTTCGCTGCCAAGTCTTCTGCTTCACCGATCGATGCCGGCCTCGTTGCCGGCGTTTTTTTTGGCCGATTGACTCGTCGGTTTGGTGTCGTGCCGAGCCGTCGAATCAGCGGGCCAAGTGCCGAATTCATTAGCGTAAACAGGTCGACGGCGACGCATCGGTCGTCCGCGACGCCGCTGTTTGCGCCGATGAATAATCCGTACCGTCGACTGCGCCGCGGCGCGACTTGCCGGACGGGTTTCTTCAACCGGTCTTGACTCAGCAAAAGGAGTTTCAAATGGCAACAGCAAAGAAGGCGGCCAAGAAAGCCCCGGCCAAGAAGGCGGCGACGAAGAAGGTCGCCAAGAAGGCGGCGACGAAGAAGGTCGCGAAGAAGGCCGCCGGCCAAGAAGGTCGCCAAGAAGGCCGCGACGAAGAAGGTCGCCAAGAAGGCCGCGAAGAAGGCGCCTGCGAAGAAGGTGCCGCGAAGAAGTCGGCGGCCAAGAAGGCGCCTGCCAAGAAGGCGGCCTCGAAGAAGGCGCCTGCCAAGAAGGTCGCCGGCGAAGAAGTCGCCGGCGAAGAAGGCGGCCGCGAAGAAGTCGTCGTCGCCGAGCCAGTCGTCGACGAGCGCGCCTGCGGTCAAGACGGCGCTCAACCCGGCGGCGGCCTGGCCGTTCCCGACCGGCAGCCGTCCGTAACCGAGGCGTGCGCGACTCGCGCACGCCGGCGAGTCGAAGATCCCGCGGGCTTCGGCTCGCGGGATTTTTTTTCGCGTCGGCGGCGATCGCGGCGGCCGCCCCGCTAGAATGGCCGCCTCATCGATACGGCCGGCTCGTCCCGGCTCGGCCTCCGCATGCTCTACGACATCGTTCACCTGATCGTCGACTTCGTCGGCGGTCTGCTGGTCGGCGCATGCCTGCTGCGCGCGTGGATGCAGAGCCGTCGCATCGGCGGCGCGAACCCGGTCGGTGCGTTCGTGATGGGGCTGACCGACTGGATCGTCCGGCCGCTGCGTCGCATCCTGCCGGGCTACGCCGGGATCGACTGGGCGAGCATCGCCGCGGCCGTCATCCTCACGCTGCTGGCCGTGATCCTCGACGTCGGCGTGCGCTTCGGCGTGCTGCCGCCCGACCTCGTGCTCGGCATGACGCTCGTGTGGCTGATCAAGTGGACGCTGTATCTCGTGCAGCTGATGATCCTGATCGCGGCCGTGCTGAGCTGGGTCAATCCGTTCTCGCCGCTGCTGCCCGTCTTCGACGCGCTGACCGCGCCGCTGCTCGCGCCGCTGCGCCGCCTGCTGCCGCGCAGCGGGCGTCTCGACTTCTCGCCGCTGATCGCGTTGCTGCTGATCCAGGTCGCGCTGATCGTCCTCGGCCGCATCGCGTTCCAGGTCGTCGGCGCGATGTGAGCGGACGTGAAAAAGGCCGCTGCCCTCGCGAGCAGCGGCCTCGTCGACGATCGCGCGGCGCTAGCCGCCGTCGTCAGTGCGTGACGCGGCTGACGCCGTTGCGCGACAGGATGCGGACGCGCTCGCCGGGCGCGAACGGCTCGTCGGCGTCCTGCACGATCGCCCGCATCTCGCCGTCGTCCAGGCGGACCGTGAGCTCGTAGCCGGGCCGACGGTCGGCCGAGTTCTCGATCGCGTTACCGGCGACGCCGCCGGCGACGGCGCCGACGATCGCGCCGACGATGCTGCCGCGACCGGCACCGACCGCGCTACCGGCAACGCCGCCGAGCGCGGCACCGCCGACCGTGCCGACGCCGCTGTCCGGATGCTGGATCGTGACCTGCCGCACGCTCTCGACCGTGCCGAAGCGCACGATCTGCTCGCGCTGCACCTGCCCCGGGTAGTACACCTGGCTCGACGTGCTCGGCGTCGCGCAACCGGCGAGCGCGGCGAGCGCGGACGCGGCGATCACGACCGCCGCCCACTGCTTGCTTCTCATCAACATGCCTTCCTCCGTGACGCGATGTAACGCGCGTTACATCGCGGACTTACCAAGGGTTGTAGCCGAAGACCTCGACGAAGACTTCGGCAATCCGCTCGCGGGAAGGTTCATGGTTCTGCGTGCCGTGGTGCGCGATTTTCAGCGCGCCCATCGTGCTCGCGAGGTGGCCGGTCGCTTCCCAGCCCATCCCGTTCGCGAGGCCGTACAGCAGGCCGCCGCGGTACGCGTCGCCGCAGCCGGTCGGGTCGGCGATCCGCTCGGGGCGCACGCTCGGGATCACGAACGTGCGGCCCTCGGCGTAGATCGTCGAGCCCGAGCCCGCCCTGCGTGACGACCAGCGCCTTCACGGACCGCGCGAGCTCCTCGAAGCTGCGCTGCGTGCGCTCGGCGAGCATCTGGGCCTCGTAGTCGTTGACGGTCACGTAGTCGGCGATGTCGATCAGCTCCATCAGCTCGGGGCCGCTGAACATCGGCAGGCCCTGGCCCGGATCGAACACGAACGGGATGCCGGCGTCGGCGAACTCGCGCGCGTGCTGGATCATCGCGTCGCGGCTGTCCGGCGCGACGATGCCGAGCGCGACGTCGGTCGCGTCGCGGACGTGATTCACGGCCGAGCCGCTCATCGCGCCCGGATGGAAGGCGGTGATCTGGTTGTCGTCGAGATCGGTCGTGATGAAGCACTGCGCGGTGAACGAGCCGGGCACGACGGCGACGTGCCCCGCGTCGATCGACAGGCCGCGGATGCGGTCGACGTACGAGCCCGCGTCCTCGCCGACGGTCGCCATGACGACCGGGTCGCCGCCGAGCAGCTTCAGGTTGTACGCGATGTTGCCGGCGGTGCCGCCGAAGTCCCGTCGCATCGCAGGAACGAGGAACGAAACGTTGAGGATGTGGACCTTGTCGGGAAGGATCTGGTCCTTGAAGCGGCCCTCGAACACCATGATGGTGTCGTAGGCGAGCGATCCGCAGATCAGCGTGCGCATCGGGCGGTGCGGCGTCGGATGGAAGTCATGGGTAGAACTGCGTCAGCCGATAGCCGGCGAACGTCAGGTCGGTGAGCTCGAAGGTGATGCGCACCGGCAGTTCGCTCTGCGCCGGAAAGCCGGTCGCCGGCGAATGCCCGGGGACGCCGGCCAGGTAGTCCGCGGGCCGGAAGTCGCGGCGCAAGATAGGCCGATCCTGGAGGTCGGTCAAGACGAGCTCGAGCGTCGGATAGCGCAGGTCGACCGCGTCGCGATTGCGCAGCAGCGCGCTCAGCACGAAGACGTTCGCGTTCGACGCGACCGTCTGCACGGTCGCCGACTCGATCGTGATCTCGTCGGCGTGGACCGGATAGCCGACGGTGCAGCCGAGCGCGCCGCAGGCGGCCGTCAGCCAGGGCCGCGCCGGCGGCCAGCGGACCGCGAGCTCGTCGCGCCAGATGTACGCGAGCTGCGCGAGAAGCCCGAGCGCCGCGATCAGCGACAGGAGGCCGAGCGCCCACCGCCAGCCACGATTCGTCTCGTACGTCGGCGCCGGGCGCATGAACACCGGGTTCGTGCCGTCGATCGCGAGCGGGTCGGGGCGCGTGTCGCCGCGCCGGATGGGCGGCGACGGCGCGAGCGCATCGATCGGCGCCTCGACGAGACCGACGTCGGGCGCGTCGCCGGAGCCGACGCCCGCCGGCTCCTCGACCGGGAGCCACCATTCGCGGATGATCGCCTGCTCGTCGACGGGCGCCGGCGCCGGGGCGGCCGGCGCGACCACCGGCGCGACGATCGTCGCGCGGTCCGCGACGACGGCGGACTCGGCCTCGATCGCCGTCGACGGGGCGCATCGGACCGCGGCGCGTCGCTCGACGACGCCGGCGACGACGCCTCGATCGGCGCGTCCCACGACGGGGCCGTCGACGACGCGTCGATCGCCGGCTCGCGCGACGACGACGTGGGTTCGTGCGCCTCGACGACGGGCGCCCCGAACGTCGCCTCGACGACGGGCGCCCCGAACGCAGGCGGCGACGCTGCCGTCGCGGCCGGTGGCGCGGGCACGGCCGCGGCCGCGGCCGATGGCGGAGACGGCAGCACGACCTCCTCGACCACGTCGAGGTCCTCGACGCGCACCAGCGCGTCGAGCGAGTTGAAGACGTTGCGGCAGACGCCGCAGCGGACCATCCCGCCCTTCGCGGCCGCCTGCGCGGTGCCGATGCGAAAGACCGTCCGGCACGACGGACAGCGGGTCGCGAGCGCCACCGTCAGCGCTCCGTCGGCCGACGGCCGACGAGGCAGACCCAGCCCGCGTCGCCGTCCCAGCGCTCGAGCGCGATCGCGCCCACGCCGACCGATCGATACGCGGCCGCGACCTCGTCGGCCTGCCGCTCGAGGACGCCGGACAGCACGAGCCGCCCACCGGGCGCGACGAGCGACGTCAGCAGCGGCGCGAGGACCTTCAGCGGATTCGACAGGATGTTCGCGACCACGATGTCGGCAGGCGTTGCCTCGAACGAGCGGGACGACGTGAAGCGGGCGTCGACGTCGTTCGCGGCCGCGTTCGCGCGCGCGGCCTCGATCGCCTGGTCGTCGATGTCGGTGCCGACGACGTCGACGGCCCCGAGCTTCGACGCCGCGATGGCAAGGATGCCAGACCCGCATCCGTAGTCGATCACGCGCTCGCCGCCGCGCACGTGCGCCGCGAGCCACGCGAGGCACAGGCGCGTCGTCGGATGGTCGCCGGTGCCGAACGCCATGCCGGGGTCGAGCCGCAGGACGATCGCGTCGTCGCGCGTCGCTCCGGCCGGCGCGTCGTGCCACGACGGGACGATCCAGAGCCGATCGCCGATCGCGATCGGCCCGAACTGCGACTGCGTCAGGCGCACCCAGTCCGCGTCGGCGACGTCGCGTCGCTCGACCTCGGTCGCGTCGGCGGCGAGATCGACGGCCCGCAGCGCGTCGTGCAGCGCCGCGTCGACGTCGGCGTCGCCGTCGAACAGCGCGACGACGCGGCTGCGTCGCCAGCCGGCAACGCGCGGTGTCGTCGCCCGGCTCGCCGTACAGCGCGTCCTCGTCGGCGCTGCCGGCGTCGGCGTCCTCGATCGACGCCGACAGCGCGCCGGCGTCGAGCAGCGCGTCGGACAGCGCCTCGGCGCGGCCGCGCGATTCGGTGACGACGAGCTCGACGAACATCGCCGTGACGCGCGGCGCGGCGTCAGCCCCGCTTCTCGGCGAGCCGCTGCTCGAGATAGTGGATGCTGGTGCCGCCCTTGATGAAGCGCGCGTCGGTCATCAGGTCGCGATGCAGCGGAATGTTCGTCTGGATGCCTTCGACGATCATCTCCGACAGCGCGACGCGCATCCGCGCGAGCGCCTGGTCGCGGTCGGCGCCGTACGCGATCACCTTGCCGACCATCGAGTCGTAGTACGGCGGCACGAAGTAGCCGGTGTACGCATGCGAGTCGACGCGGATGCCGGGGCCGCCGGGCGGATGCCACGACGTGATGCGCCCCGGCGACGGGATGAACTTCACCGGGTCCTCGGCGTTGATGCGGCACTCGATCGCATGGCCCTTCAGCACGACGTCCTTCTGCCGGATGCGCAGCCGCTCGCCGGCCGCGACGTGGATCTGCTCCTGCACGATGTCGATGCCGGTGATCGCCTCGGTCACCGGATGCTCGACCTGCACGCGCGTGTTCATCTCGATGAAGTAGAACTCGCCGTTCTCGAACAGGAACTCGAACGTGCCGGCGCCGCGGTAGCCGATCTTGCGGCAGGCCTCGGCGCAGCGGTCGCCGATGCGATCGACGAGCCGTCGCGCGATGCCGGGCGCCGGCGCCTCCTCGATGACCTTCTGATGGCGGCGCTGCATCGAGCAGTCGCGCTCGCCGAGCCACACCGCGTTGCGGTAGCTGTCGGCCAGCACCTGGATCTCGACGTGCCGCGGGTTCTCGAGGAACTTCTCCATGTAGACGACCGGATTGCCGAACGCGGCCTGCGCCTCGCTCTTCGTCATCTGCACGGCGGCCAGCAGCGCCGCCTCGGTGTGCACGACGCGCATGCCGCGTCCGCCGCCGCCGCCCGCGGCCTTGATGATGACCGGGTAGCCGACCTGCCGGCCGATCCGGATCACCTCCTTCGGGTCGTCGGGCAGCGCGCCCTCGGAGCCCGGCACGCACGGGACGCCGGTCGCGATCATCGCGTTCTTCGCGCTGACCTTGTCGCCCATCAGGCGGATCGAGTCGGGCGACGGTCCGATGAACGCGAAGCCCGAGCGCTCGACGCGCTCGGCGAAGTCGGCGTTCTCGGACAGGAAGCCGTAGCCCGGGTGGATCGCCTCGGCGTCGGTCACCTCGGCGGCGCTGATGATCGCCGGCATGTTGAGATAGCTGAGCGCCGACGGCGCCGGGCCGATGCAGACCGACTCGTCGGCGAGCCGCACGTACTTCGCATCGCGGTCGGCCTCGGAATGGACGACGACCGTGCAGATCCCCATCTCGCGGCACGCGCGCTGGATCCGCAGCGCGATCTCGCCGCGGTTGGCGATCAGTATTTTTCCGAACATGGCGGTCGTGGGATCGGTGGCGAGGCGCGATCGCCGCGGCGACGCCGCGTCACTCGACGACGAACAGCGGCTGGCCGAACTCGACCGGCTGGCCGTTCTCGACGAGGATCTCCTTGATCACGCCGTCGAAGCCGGCCTCGATCTCGTTGAGCAGCTTCATCGCCTCGATGATGCAGACCGGCTCGGATGCCTTCACGGCGTCGCCGATCTCGACGTAGGCCGGCTTGTCCGGGCCCGGCGCGCGATAGAACGTGCCGACCATCGGCGACTTGACGACGTTGCCGCTCGGCTCTTCCGGGCGGCGGCCTTGTCCCGGGTCCGCGGCGCCGCGGCGATCGCGGGTGGCGCGGCGGCGGCGGCCGGCTGCGGCTGCATCATCGTCATGTACGGCATCTGCTGCGCCGCCGGCGTCTTGACGATGCGGACCTTGCTGTCGCCTTCGGTCACCTCGAGCTCGGCGATCGTCGAGTCGGCGACGAGGTCGATCAGCGTCTTCAGCTTGCGCAGGTCCATGACTTCTCCATCAACGGCAGCAACGGCGGGCGCGGCAAGTTAAACGAAGTTCGCGCGGCAATCAAACATGATCGAGGCCGAACGCGACCGCGGCGCGGTAGCCGGCCCGCCCGAGTCCGCACACCACGCCGACGGCGAGATCCGAGAGGTACGAGCGATGCCTGAACTCCTCGCGGCGGTGGACGTTCGACAGATGCACCTCGACGAACGGGATCGCGACCGCGGCCAGCGCGTCGCGCAGGGCCACGCTCGTGTGCGTCAGCGCCGCGGGATTGACGACGATGAAGTCGGTCCCGTCGTCGGCCGCGGCCTGCACGCGATCGACGATCGCGCCTTCGTGGTTGCTCTGGAACGATCGCAGCGACGCCCCGCGGTCGCTCGCCATCGCGAGCAACTCGGCGTCGATCTCGCCGAGCGTCGCGCGGCCGTAGGTTTCCGGCTCGCGTCGACCGAGGAGATTGAGGTTCGGGCCATGCAGCACCAGCAGCGATTTCGCCATGCGTTCCGGTCGGTCGGACAGCGGCGAGACGGGCGCGCTGAACCGGCGGCGAGCGTAACACGGCGGCGAACGGCCGCGATCGGCCGCGTTCTTGGCGCCTACCGGCGACAATTCACGAGGCGGGGGCCGCGATCCATTGCCGCAGCGTCGCCTCGTCGACCTGGCCGAGATGCGTGGCCACGACGCGGCCGTCCGGCGCGAGCACGACGGTGAACGGCAACGCGCCGGCCTCGTCGCCGAACGCGCGGGCGAGGTCGGTGCCGACCGCGCCGGCGGCCAGCAGCGGATAGCTCGGTCGGAAGCGCCGATCGAACCCGGCGATGTTGTCGGGGCTGTCGATCCCGAGCCCGACGAACGCGACGCGTCCGCGCTGTTCCGCGTTGACCTTCGAGAACGCGGGAATCTCCTGGACGCACGGCGCGCACCACGTCGCCCAGAAGTTCACGACGACGAGCTTGCCGCGCGTGTCGCGCAACGCGTGGGCGACGCCGGTCGCGTCGGCGAGCGTTTGCGCGAAGAAAGCATCGGCGGCCGCGCTTTCGGCACGGCGCGCGGCGTCCCGGCGCTGCGAGACGACGACGCCGGCGGTCGCGGCGACGATCGCGACGATCGAGACGGCGACGATCGAGCGCGCTCGCGTCATTCCCGCGTGCCGTCGATCATCCGCTCGAGCGCGGCGAGGTCGGCGCGTTCGACGCCGGACGCGACGCGCTGGTCGCGCGGGTCGAGCACCGTCACGTGGACCGCCTCCGACGACCCGTCGCCGTCACGGGTCGCGTGGCGGCCGCGCCGCTGCGGCCACAGGAAGCTCAGCGTCTCGCCGTGGCGCCGGCCGGTCGCCTCGACGGCCTCGAACTCGATGCCGGCGTTGACGAGGAAGATCTCGATGTCCTTCGCGTTGTCGTTGAACACGGTCAGGTGGACGTCGCTGTGCTCGCCGGCCGTGCCGTTGACGATCGCGCCGTTGACGAACGGCTCGAGGTCGAGCCCGGCGTCGACGAGGAAGCGCATCACGTCGCGCGCGACGATGCGCAGGCGCGCGAGGCGCGCGGGCTGCGTGTCGGCCATGAACAGCGCCTGATGCTCGCGGACCGCGGCCTCGACGCGCGCGTTGTCCGGCATGCAGTCGGCAAGGCGTCGATGGTTGCGCTCGCCGACGACCTCGCGCAGCGCGCGCTCCTTCGCGCCGGCGTAGTCGAGGCCGTCCTCGGCGATGAAGCGCGCGGCCACGGCCGCGATCTCGTCGCGCAGGTCGGGTTCGTTCGATCCGTTCATCCGTTCATTGTGCACCGGCGTCCGGTGCCCGGCCGTCGCGCAGCAGCCGCGCGGCGCGACGGCTCGCGACCAGCATCAGCTTGTGCGTCGCGCGCGTCGCGCCGACGAAGAGCTTGCGCACGGTCCGCTCGTCGAGCGCCTCGAAGTCGATCTCGGTGAAGATCACGCACGGGGCCGACTGGCCCTTGAAGCGGTAGATCGTCTCGGCCAGCACCTCGCCCGCCGAATACACCGGGTTGCCGAACAGGTCGTAGGTGCCGGCGAAGCGCCGCAGCGCGTGCGGCCCGAGCGCCGGCGATCCGCCGACCTCCGACGCGAGCAGCGCCGAGTGGTCGCGACCCGCGAACGTCAGCAGCACGATGTCGCTGCGACGGAAGCCGGCGGCGAGCGCCTTCGTGACGGCGCGCATCGTCACGTCGAGCATCGCGCGCGTCGCGTCGTGCGCGGGGTCGTCGTCCCACGTCGCGATCTCGACCTCGGAGCGCGCCGAGCGGACTCGCGGCCTCGACGGCGAGCAGCGCGCGACGCGTCGCGCGCGTCGCTGCCGCGGACCAGCATCGGCACGATGGCGTCGACGATGTCGCGCGGGCTGCGGTAGTTGACCGTCGCGTTCAGCGTGACCCAGGCGTCGTCGAGCGCGACCGGCTCGCGGCCGTACAGGTTCTGCAGCGGGTCCTCGAGCCAGTACGCGCGGCCGTCGTCCTTCACGAAGCGCAGCGCCGCGTCGCGCCACGCCGCCGTGAAGTCCTGGCCCTCGTCGACGATCAGGACGTCGTAGCGCTCGGCGTCGCCGGGTCGCGCGTCGGCCACGGCCGCCTCGAGCCGCGCGTAGAAGTCCTTCGCGCCGAAGTCGGGCTCGTCGCCGCGCGCGCGCAGCAGCCGGTCGCCGAAGCCGTGGAACGTCGCGACGGTGACGCCGTCGGGCGCGATCGCGGCGACGTGGTCGGCGAGCGGCCGGTTGTAGCAGAGATAGAGCGCGGAGCGGCCGTGGTCCGCCGCGTCGGCCAGCACGCGCAGCGCGAGCTGCGTCTTGCCGGACCCCGCCGTGCCGCGCACGCGCAGGCGGAACGGCGCGAAGTCGAGCTGCATCGCCGCCTGCGCGAGGCCGCCGGACAGCCGCGTGACCCAGCGGTCGGTGCGGCCGATCAGCGTCGCGACGTCGGCCACGAGCAGCAGCTCGTTCGAGAAGAAGCGCAGCGCGGCCGCGGCGTCGACGCTGTCGGCCGGCGGCGTCGGCGTCAGCAGGTCGACGACGACCGCGACGAGCGACGACGCGCGCGACGCGTCGACGATGCGTTCCTCCGCGATGCCGACGCGCCCCGCGTCCTTCACGCGATGGTCGGGGCAGTAGAGCAGGTAGTCGATCGACAGCCGTTGCGCGACGCCGCCGTGGCGCGCCGGGCGCGACTGCGCGAACCGCGTCTCGAGCGTGTCGACGGCCTGCAGGATCTGCGAGACCACCTTGCGGCGCGCGCTGCCCTGCGCCTTCACGAGCCCGTCGGGCGTCTCCTCGAGGAAGCCGGAGCGCTGCTCGATCAGCAGCACGCGGCCGTTCGACGCGACGACGATGAAGTCGACGTCGCCGTAGACCGAGCAGCCGTGCTCGATGCGCGTCCAGTGGACGCCGTGCAGCACGGTGCAGTCGTCGGGCAGCGTCGCGAGCCGTCGCAGCGTCTCGATCTCCCGCTCGGCGGCACCGTTGAAGTCGAGAGCTTCCCAACCGTCGGGAACGATGCGCGCCATGGGATTCGTCGGCCGGAGAGTCGGGCGATTGTATCGACGTCCGCCACGTCCGGCGGCGCGGTCCGCGCGAGGCGACCGGCTACAATCGCGGCCCTTCGTCCGGTCGCTTCCGCGCGCCATGCACATCCACATCCTCGGCATCTGCGGAACGTTCATGGGCGGGCTCGCCGTGATCGCGCGCGCGGCCGGGCACCGCGTCACCGGATGCGACGCCGGCGTCTACCCGCCGATGAGCACGCAGCTCGAGGCCGAGGGCATCGAGCTCGTCGAGGGTTGGGATCCGTCGCAGCTCGCGCTGAAACCCGACCTGTTCGTCATCGGCAACGTCGTCTCGCGCGGCAATCCGCTGATGGAGGCGATCCTCGATGCCGGGCTGCCGTACGCGTCCGGGCCGCAGTGGCTCGCCGACCACGTGCTCGCCGGACGGCAGGTGCTGGCCGTCGCCGGCACGCACGGCAAGACGACGACGTCGTCGATGCTCGCGTGGATCCTCGAGCGATCGGGCCGCTCGCCCGGCTTCCTGATCGGCGGCGTGCCGCACGGCTTCGGCGTCTCGGCGCGGCTGACCGAGTCGCCGTGGTTCGTCGTCGAGGCGGACGAGTACGACACGGCGTTCTTCGACAAGCGCTCGAAGTTCGTCCACTACCGGCCGCGCGTGGCCGTGCTGAACAACCTCGAGTTCGACCACGCGGACATCTTCCCGGACCTCGCGGCGATCGAGACGCAGGTTCCATCACTTCGTGCGGACGGTCCCGTCGCGCGGCCTCGTCGTCGTCAACGGACAGAGCGACGCGCTCGCCCGCGTGCTCGCGCGCGGCTGCTGGTCGCCGGTCGAACGGTTCGGCGACACCGTCGACTGGAAGACGCGGCCGCACGACGACCCGGCGACGTTCGACGTGCTGCACGAGGGCGGCGTCGTCGCGACCGTGCACTGGTCGCTGCAGGGCGCGCACAACCGGCTGAACGCGCTCGCCGCGATGCTCGCGGCACGCTACGCCGGCGTGACGATCGACGAGGCGGCCGACGCGCTCGCGACGTTCGACGGCGTGAAGCGGCGGATGGAGCGGCGCGGCACCGTCGACGGCGTCACCGTGTACGACGACTTCGCCCATCATCCGACGGCCATCGAGACCACGATCGCGGGGCTGCGCCAGAGGCTCGTCGCGTCCGGCGACTCGCGCGCGTCGCGGATCGTCGCCGTCGTCGAGCCGCGCTCGAACACGATGAAGCTCGGCACGATGAAGGCGGCGTTGCCGGCGAGCCTCGCCGGCGCGGACCGCGTGTTCGGCTACGGTGCGAAGTCGGGACGCGACGCGCTCGGCTGGGATCTCGGCGACGGCGCTCGCGCCGCTGAACGACGCGGCCGAAGCGCGCGAGCGCGAACGCGACGGCTCGAAGGCGATGGCGTTCGACGACCTCGACCAGCTCGTCGCGGCAATCGTGCTGTCGGCGCAGCCGGGCGACCACGTCGTCGTGATGAGCAACGGCGGGTTCGGCGGCATCCACGACAAGCTGCTGGACGCGCTCGGATCGCGCGCCTCGCGCAAGGCGGCGCATTGACGCCGGCGTCCGCATGATCGTGTACCTGCACGGCTTCCGCTCGTCGCCGCGCTCGACGAAGGCGCGGCGGCTCGAGGCGCGACTCGCCGAGCGCGGCCTCGCGGCGCGCTATCGCTGCCCGCAGCTGCCGGTGTCGCCGCGCGACGCCGCGACGGTGATCGCCGAGCTCGTCGCGTCGCGCGACGCCGAGCCGCTCGCGGTCGTCGGCTCGTCGCTCGGCGGCTACTACGCGACGTGGATCGGCGAGCGCGTCGACGCGCGCGTCGTGCTGATCAATCCCGCGACGCGCCCCGATCGCGACCTCGCCGCGCACCTCGGCGTGCAGACGGTCTATCACGCCGACGACACGATCGAGGTCCGTCGCGAACATCTCGACGAGCTGATCGCGCTGCGCGTCGACGCCGATCACGCGCCCCGAGCGCTACTTCCTGATCGCCGCGACCGGCGACGAGCTGCTCGACTGGCGCGAGATGGTCGCGGCGTATCCGGGCGCGCGCCAGCGCATCGTCGACGGCGGCGACCACGCGCTGTCGGACTTCGATCGCCACGTCGACGACGTCATCGACTTCGCGCTCGGCCTCGACGGCGCCGCCTGACATGCAGACGTCGTTCGCGTCGGCGACGATCCTGCTGCTGCTCGTCACCGATCCGCTCGGCAACATCCCGATCTTCGTCGCCGCGCTGCGCGCGGTGCCGCCGCATCGCAAAGCCTCCGTCATCCTGCGCGAGTGCCTGATCGCGTTCGCGATCCTGTTGCTGTTCATGTTCTTCGGCAAGCGCTTCATGGACGCGCTCGGCCTGTCCGACGTGTCGCTGACGATCGGCGGCGGCGTGATCCTGTTCCTGATCGCGCTGCGGATGGTGTTCCCGGTGCCCGAGGGCATCTTCGGCAGCGCGCCGGGCGGCGAGCCGTTCATCGTGCCGCTCGCGATCCCGGCGATCGCCGGGCCCGTCGGCGCTCGCGACCGTGCTGCTGCTCGTGTCGCGCGATCCCGAGCGGCTCTTCGAATGGATCGGCGCGCTGACGGTCGCGCTCGCGGCGTCGGCCGTGGTGCTGGTGTTCGCCGATCGCCTGCAGCGGCGCCTCGGCGAGCGCGCGGTCATCGCGTTCGAGCGGCTGATGGGACTCGTGCTGATCGCGATCGCCGTCGAGATGGTGCTGAAGGGCATGCGCGCGTTCATCGTGCAGCTGCCCGGATGACGCAGGACAGTCGTCGCGAATACGCGCGACGGATGCATCGCGTCGTCGAGCACGTCGACGCGCATCTCGACGACGAGCTGTCGCTCGCGACGCTCGCCGCGGTCGCGCACTTCTCGCCGTTCCATTTCCATCGGCTGTTCGCCGCGTGGATGGGCGAGACGCTCGGCGACGACGTGCGCCGCCGTCGCCTCGAGATCGCCGCGACGCGCCTCGCAGGCAGCCGCGGCTGCCGGTCACCGACGTCGCGCTGTCGGTCGGCTTCGGCTCGACCGAGGCGTTCGCGCACGCGTTCCGCGCCCGCTTCGGGATGTCGGCGACCGCATGGCGGCGCGCCGGATCGCGCAATGCCGATCAGGTCCTCCGCAATCCGGTTCAGGCCGGCGACGGCGAGCCTCGCCACGATGGCGGCTCGACGAATGGACGATCACGATTGCGGTCGCGCCGCTGTAGCGGCGAGCGTCGTCGGCCGCCGCGCGCGACGCGTCAGCCGTGCCACGCGTCGACGATCAGCGCGACGCCGGCGATCGCCATGACCACGTCGAGCACGTGCCGGAACGCGTCGGGACTCATCCGCAGCACGACGGCCTTGCCGGCATACGTGCCGGCCATCAGCGACGCGCCGACGAGCAGGCCCTTCGCGAACGTGGCCGCCGGCATCGCGCCGAGCGACCGGAACGCGATGACCTTGCTGACGTACAGCGTCATCGCGCTCGCCGCCTCCGTCGACAGGAACGCGCCGCCGACGAGGCCGTACGCCGCGAACACCGGCACGCTGAGCGGCCCGGTCGACAGCACGATGCCGGTGACGTAGCCGATCAGCGCGCCCGCGATCGCGAGGTGCCAGCGCGCGAGCCGGGCCTCGCGCGCGAGCTGCCATCGCCGGAGCGGGATCATCGCGAGGAAGAACAGCCCGAGCGCGAGCATCGATCGCGCGCGGCGGCAGCGCGAGCAGCGTGCGCGCCCCGAGCGCCGCGGCCGGCGCGCCGGGGATCGCGTACCACGCGACGGCGCGCCAGTCGACGTCGCGGCGCCATGCGAGCACGCGCGCGACGTTGCCCATCACCGACGCGACGGCCATGATCGGCACCGCTTCCTTCGGGCCGAACACGAAGACGAGGACCGGCAGCAGGATGATCGACGAGCCGGTGCCGATCACGCCGCCGACGCAGCCGGCGACGAGGCCGAGCCCGCAGATCGCGAGCCACGCGCCGATGCCGCTCGCGAGGACGTCGGTCATCGCAAGGCACGCCGTCCGGTCGCGGCGACGGCGGCCATCAGCAGCGCGAGCAGCGCGAACGCGATCGGCAGCGACGAGGCGCGCGCGACCGCACCGATCGCGGCCGGACCCGCGAGCAGCCCGGCGTAGCCGATCGTCGTCATCGCCGGGACCGCGAGGCTCTCGGGCATCACGGTCTGACGGCCCGCGGCGGTGAACAGGACCGGCACGACGTTCGCGCTGCCGAGGCCGACCAGCGCGAAGCCGGCGAGCGCCGCGCCGGTCCACGGCGCGAATGCGACGATCGCGAGCCCGCTCGCGCTCGCGGCCGCGCCGGCGACCAGCGCGTCGCGGCCGCCGACGCGCTGCACGAGCCGGTCGCCGCCGAAGCGGCCGGCCGTCATCGCGAGCGAGAACGCGACGTAGCCGGCGCCGGCCCCCGCGACCGGCACGCGTCGGACCGTCGCGAGCAGGATCGCGCTCCAGTCGAGGACCGCGCCCTCGACGAGGAACGCCGCGGCCGCGACGAACCCGAGGACGAGCACGATGCCGTGCGGCCGGGCGAAGCGTGCCGGTGCGCCGGTGCGCGTGGCGAGCAGTTCGCCGCGCGTCGCGAACGCCGCGGCGACGAGCGCGACGGCGATCGCCGCGACGGTGACGCGCGGGTCGACGCCGGCCGACAGCGCGAGCGCGACGCCGCCGGCGCCGAAGATGCCGCCGGCGCTGAACATCGCGTGGAAGCCCGACATCGCGGCATGACCCGCGTCGCGTTCGACCGCGATCGCCTGCAGGTTCATCGACACGTCGAGCGCGCCGAGGCCGGCGCCGAACAGCGCCAGCGTCGCGGCGAGTGTCGGCGGACGCGCGACCGTCGCGAGGCACGGCAACGCGCCGCACGCGACCACGACCGCGGCGAGGACCACCGGGCGCGCGCCGACGCGAGACGCGGCGAGCCCGGCCGCCGGCATCGCGACGATCGAGCCGCCGCCGAAGCACAACAGGGCGAGTCCGAACGATCCGGTGTCGAGTCCGCTGCGCGCCTGCGCGAGCGGGACGAGCGGTGCCCAGGCCGACATCGCGATGCCGGCGATCAGGAACGCGACGCGCGTCGCGCGGTGCCGCCGCCGTTCGTCGCCCGCGACGCGCGAGGTCACCGGCGGCGACCCGGACGACGGCCGCGCGTCATCGAGCCGTCCGGCGCCCGACAACGGACGACGCCGCCCGGTCCCGGCGACGCCCGAAGGTCACCGGTCGCAGTCGAGCTGCATCGATTCGATCCGCCCGCCGACGCCGAGCTTCGTCAGCAGGCCGCCCTCGCGGCTGTTCGGGCCGAAGGCGATCGAGCGGTCCTTGAACATCGCGTGTTCGTAGACGCGCAGCGTGGCGTGCGGCCCGGTGACGAGGCTGTCGACCTCGCGCTTGAGAGCACGCGCGCTGAACGCGTCCGCGCTCTCCAGCGACGCCGGTCCGACGAGCGTCGCCGGGTCGCCGCGGAAGTTGCGCTCGGTGTAGAGCTGGACCCAGCAACCCGATTCCAGCGCCGGCGACGTGAGCTGGACCGGCACCTGCACGACGACGGGCTGCGGCTTCGTCTCGCCGGTGGCGGTCTGCAGGTTGCCGGTCGATGTGCTGCAGGCCGCGAGGACGGCGAAGGGGGCGAGCGCGATGAGTCGTTTCAAGGGATTCTCCGGTCGTGGGGATGACGGCGCGAGCATGCATCGGACGGCCGCGACGATACTGCGGTCATCGGTGGAATCGCGCGCAGGACGCCGACCGACAGCGTGCGTCCGCTTCGAAACGTCACGCGGCGAGCGCCTTCATCTCCGCGTAGAGGTCCGCCTTGCCTTCGAAGCCGATGCCGGGCAGCTCGGGCAGCGTGACGTGGCCGTCGACGACGCGCACGCCGTCGGGGAAGCCGCCGTACGGCTGGAACAGGTCCGGATACGACTCGTTGCCGCCGAGTCCGAGGCCGGCGGCGATCGCGAGCGACATCTGGTGGCCGCCGTGGGGGATGCAGCGCGACGGCGACCAGCCATGTTCCTTCAGCATGTCGAGCGTGCGCAGGTATTCGACGCAGCCGTACGACAACGCGCAGTCGAACTGAAGCCAGTCGCGGTCCGACCGCATGCCGCCGTAGCGGATCAGGTTGCGCGCGTCCTGCATCGAGAACAGGTTCTCGCCGGTCGCCATCGGCTTGTCGTAGTGCTTCGCCATCTCGGCCTGCAGCGCGTAGTCGAGCGGGTCGCCGATCTCCTCGTACCAGAACAGGTCGTACTCGGACAGCATCTTCGCGTACGCGATCGCGGTCGGCAGGTCGAAGCGGCCGTTCGCGTCGACCGCGAGCCGGCGGTCCGGGCCGATCAGCTTCAGCACGGCCTCGATGCGCTTGCGGTCCTCGTCGATGGACGCGCCGCCGATCTTCTTCTTGACGACCGTGTAGCCGCGGTCGAGGTAGCCCTGCATCTCGCGCAGCAGCCCGTCGAGGCCCTGGCCGGGCCAGTAGTAGCCGCCGGCGGCGTAGACGAACACCTTGCGGTTCGGCGTGCCGGTCCCGTAGCGCTCGGCGAGCAGCTGGAACAGCGGCTTGTCGGCGATCTTCGCGACGGCGTCCCAGATGGCCATGTCGATCGTGCCGACGGCGACCGAGCGCTCGCCGTGGCCGCCGGGCTTCTCGTTCGTCATCATCGTCGCCCACAGCGCGTGCGGGTCGAGGTTGTCGTTCGCCTCGTCGACGTAGCGTCGACGGATCGGCCTCGAGCACGCGCGGGATGAAGCGCTCGCGCATCAGGCTGCCCTGGCCGTAACGCCCGTTCGAGTTGAAGCCGTAGCCGATCACCGGTCGACCGTCGCGCACGACGTCGGTCACGACGGCGACGAGCGACAGCGTCATCTTCGAGAAGTCGATGTACGCGTTGCGGATGTTCGACTTGATGGGCTTGGTGACTTCGCGGATGTCGACGATCTTCATGGCGATGGGGCGGTCGGAGCGGGCTGCCGGCCGGCCGCGGATGACGGTACGGGAGGCGACGATGATCGCGCCGGTCGACGGGATCGTCCAATGCCGCTTCGCGGCGGTCGTCATGCTTTCACGGCATGACGTACATTGCGGCGATGAACTTCCTCTGGCTCGAGGACATCGTCGCGCTCGCCGCGCACGGCGGGTTCTCGCGCGCCGCGGCGGCCCGTCACGTCACGCAGCCGGCGTTCAGCCGTCGCGTGCGCGCGCTCGAGGACTGGCTCGGCGTCGAGCTCGTCGACCGGTCGCACCAGCCGGTCGCGCTGACCGAGGCCGGCCGCTGGTTCGTCGGCGTCGCCCGCGAGACGCTCGCCGCCGTCGCGCGGATGCCCGACGACGCGCGCGCCGTCGCCGACGCGCGGGCGGCGACGATCCGCATCGCGGCGACGCACGCGTTGTCGCTGACGTTCCTGCCGTCGTGGCTGCGACGCTTCGAGGGCCGGCTGCTCGCGGCCCCGGTCGAGCTCGTGTCCGACGTGCTGTCGCGCGGCGAGGACGCGATGATCGACGGTCGCGTGCAGTTCCTGCTGTGCCACGCGCATCCCGACGTGCGCGGCCGCCTCGACGGCCGCTGCGCGTCGGTCGTCGTCGGCCGCGACGTGCTCGTGCCGGTGTCGGCGCCGTACCGCGGCAGGCCGCGCCATGCGCTCGACGGCGCACGATCGGTGCCGCTGCTGGCGAACAGCGCGGCGTCGGGTATCGGCCGCATCGTCGCCGCGCTGCGCGGCCCGCAGCTCGACGCGGCCGGCGCGGCGACCGTCTTCACCGCGGACCTCGTGACGGTGCTCGTGCAGATGGCGGTCGAGGGTCGCGGCGTCGCGTGGCTGCCGCGCACGCTGGTGGCCGACGCGTTGCGAGACCGGCGGCTCGTCGTCGCCGCGCCGCCGTCGTGGTCGATCGCGATCGAGGTGCGGCTCTATCGCTGCGACGCGCGTCTGCCGGCGGTGGCCGACGCGTTCTGGGACGCGGTCGTCGCCGGCTGATCCGTCGCCGGCATCGTCGGGCTTCGGGTCTTTTCCGCGAGGCGCATCGGGAAAAGACCGAGGCGCGCGCGGACGTTGCGTGGATGTCATGGCCCGCGGATCTCGTGCGTTCCTTCGCGATGAACGCGGGGGTGCTCTGCCTATAATCGGCCGATGAACGTGTTCTACGAAGAGGACGGCGGATTCAAGGCCGGCCACGTGCTCGCCGACCAGGGCGCATCGCTTCAGGTCGAGTCGACGAGCGGCAAGCGGACGAAGGTGAAGGCCGCCCACGTGCTGTTCGACTTCGAGGCGCCCGATGCCGAGACGCTGATGCGCGACGCGCACGCGATGGCCGAGTCGATCGACCTCGCGTTCCTGTGGGAATGCGCGCCGCAGGCCGAGTTCTCGTTCAAGGATCTCGCGACCGACTACTTCGGCCGCGCACCGACGCCGGTCGAGTCGGCCGCGCTCGTCACGCGGCTGCATTCCGCGCCGATGTATTTCTATCGCAAGGGCCGCGGCCACTATCGCGCCGCGCCGCCCGACGCGCTGAAGGCGGCGCTCGCCGGCATCGAGCGCAAGCAGCGCGAGGCCGCGCAGCAGGCCGCGTGGCGCGACGAGCTCGTGGCCGGTCGCCTGCCCGACGCGATCCGCACCGCCGCGCGCGACCTGCTGTTCAAGCCGGACCGCAATCGCGTCGAGACGAAGGCGCTGCTCGACGCCGCGAGCGCGCGTCACACGACGCCGGAGCGGCTGCTGCTCGACGTCGGCGCGGTCGCGTCGCCGGCCGCGCTCCATCGCGATCGCTTCGCGTACGCGCAGTTCCCGCGCGGCATCGGCTTCCCCGACGTCGCGGTGCCGACGATCGACGCGACGCTGCCGGTCGCGACGTCGCCGCGTTCAGCATCGACGACTCGGCCACGACCGAGATCGACGACGCGCTGTCGGTGACGCCGCTCGATGCCGACCGTGCCGTCGTGGCGGATCGGCGTCCACATCGCGGCTCCGGGCCTCGCGACCGCACGCAACGACGCGATCGACGCGATCGCGCGCGAGCGGATGTCCACCGTCTACGCGCCGGGCGAGAAGATCACGATGCTGCCCGACCCGGTCGTCGCGTCGTTCTCGCTCGATGCCGGCCGCGTCTGCCCCGCGCTGTCGCTGTACGTCGACGTCGTCGACGACGACGTCGACGAGCCGTTCCGCGTCGTCGCGTCGACGTCGCGGATCGAGCGCGTGCCGATCGCGGACAACCTGCGCTACGACACGCTCGACGACGTGGTCACCGAGGACAACCTCGAGCACGGCACCGGCGACTGGCCGCGCAAGGCGGAGCTGACGGTGCTGTGGCGCTTCGCGCGCGCGCTGCACGCGCGCCGCCAGCAGGCGCGCGTCGCGGCCGGGCTGCGGCCCGAAGGGCACCAGCGGCCCGACTACGCGTTTCGCGTGACCGACGTCGACGGCGTCGAGCGCATCGAGATCGCGGAGCGCCGCCGCGGCGCGCCGCTCGACCGCATCGTCGCCGAGCTGATGATCCTCGCGAACGCGACGTGGGGCCGGCTGCTCGCCGACCGCGGCGTCGCCGGCATCTATCGCGCGCAGAACGCCGCGTTCGGCCCGGCGGGCCGCGTGCGGATGATCACGCATCCGGCGCCGCACGCGGGCCTCGGCGTCGTCGCAGTACGCGTGGAGCACGTCGCCGCTGCGTCGCTACGTCGACCTCGTCAACCAGCGGCAGATCGCGGCGTGCGTGCGCGCCGGCGGGATCGACGGGGCAAGCGCGACGACCGCGGTCGTCGCGCCGTTCGCGCCGAAGGACGCGGACCTGTTCGCGATCGTGTCCGGCTTCGACGCGGCGTACGCCGCCTACGCCGACTACCAGGCGAAGATGGAACGCTTCTGGTGCCTGCGCTGGCTCGAGCAGGAAGCCCGCACGCTGGTCGAGGCGCGCGCCACCGGACGCGACGATCACGCGATGCTGCTCGACATCCCGCTGCTCGTCCGCGTGCCCGGCCTCGTCGTCGCGCCGAACGCGAACCTCGAGCAGGGCATCGTCTCGCGGGGCCAGCGCATCGAGATCGAGATCCTCGCGACCGATCTCGTCGACCTGACGGTGCAGTGTCGCCTGGTCTCGATCATCGAGGAGGTGAGCGACGACGAGCTCGTCGACCTCGACGACGCGGCCGACGACGAGGACGCGGTCGCGCCGGTCGCGGTCGATCCCGAGGCGGCAGCGACACCGGCCGTCCTGCCGGCGCCGTCGCTCTGACCGTCGCGATGCGCCGCATGCCGCTCGCCGCGCCGACGCTGATCCCGCTGCGCGGCCACACGCTGCCGGTCGACGACGGGCGGCCCATGCGGCCGGTCGTGCGCCCGCGGCCGCCGGTCGCGGCGCGGCGCGCGGCCCTCGCGCTCGAGCGGCCTGTCGATCGCGATCGCGGTGTCGGTCGCGTTGCATGCGATCCTGCTCGCGATGCGCTTCGTGATGCCGCAGCCGTCGCTGTTCAAGCCGCCCGACAGTCCGCTCGAGATCATCCTCGTCAACGCGAAGTCGGCCGACAGGCCGGTCAAGCCGACCGCGATCGCGCAGGCCGACCTGAACGGCGGCGGCGAGAACGACGCGGGCCGCGCGACGTCGTTCCTGCCGCGTTCGGTCGAGGTCGCCGACGGCGATGTCGTCCGGCAGACGCAGGCCGCGATGCAGCAGATCGGAGACGGAGCAGCGACATCTCGTCACGGCCGGCGCTTCGGCCGCGGCGGTCGCGCCCGAGGCGCCGAAGCAGGTCGACGCGAACGACACCGCACCGACGCGCCGACCCCTCGACGTCGATGAAGGCGATCGCGCGGCTCGAGGCGCAGATCGACAAGCAGACGCGCGACTACAACGAGCGGCCGCGACGCGGCTTCATCGGGCCGACGACGCGCGGCGCGAGCTACGCGATGTACTACGCGCAGTGGAAGGATCGCGTCGAGCGCATCGGCACGCTGAACTATCCGACCGAGGCGCGCGGCCGGCTCTACGGCGAACTGACGCTGCGCGTGACGCTGAACCCGGACGGCAGCATCTACAACGACGAGGTCGAGGTCACGCGGTCGTCGGGCTCGCCGGTGCTCGACCGCGCGGCCCGGCGGATCGTGCTGCTCGGCGCGCCGTACGCGCGCTTCTCCGACGAGCTGCGGCGCGAGTACGACATCTTCGAGATCTTCAGCACGTTCCGATTCACCAAAGGCGACGCGCTCGAAATGCGCGCCGAACATCGATGACGCCGACCGCGAGACGCCTGCTGGTCCTGGCCGCACTGGCCCTGGTCGCGACGATCGCGCGCGCCCCCGCGGCGCCGGTCGACACGACGCCGTCGAAGTCAGACGCTCGCCGACTCGTCGAAGGACGACTGCGAAGGCGATCTCGTCGGTCGTGCAGCGCTGCGCGCCGGAGCGTCGCCGCGCCGGCGCCGCCGGCGGACGACGACGCGCTCGACGAAGTCGAGGGCGAAGGCGAAGGCCGGCTTCGATCAGCTCGAGCGGCAGCGTCGCGCCGACGCGCAGAAGGGCCGTCGCGCCGCCGGCCGACGACGCGCAGCGGCTCGGCGGCGTGACCGTCACCGGCGCCGCCGACGACGACAAGCCGGCCGGCGACGTCCTGCAACGCGCGTTGCAGCCGCCGGCCGGCGTGTCGACCGGCAACGGCACCGTGATGAAGTACGGGCCGAACGGCACGCGCATCGAATGCGTCGAGAAGTGCTTCGGCCCCGCCTGCTGCGTCGAGCTCCGCGCGATCCCGAATCCCGCGCGCGAGATCAACTCGATCGGCCGTTGATGCCGCCGGACCGCGCGTGAGCGGCGCCGGGACGCCGCGCTACGGCGTCGTCGGGCATCCGGTCGCGCACAGCCTGTCGCCGGAGATCCACGCGGCGTTCGGCCGCGCGACCGGCATCGCGCTCGACTACGACCGCATCGAGGCGCCGCTCGACGGCTTCGTCGCGACGATCGAACGCTTCTTCGCGGACGGCGGCCGCGGCCTCAACGTGACGGTGCCGTTCAAGGTCGACGGCGTTCGAGCGGTGCGGCGGCGCGCGTCGGCGGGCGCGCGGCGCTCGCCGGCGCGGTCAACGTCGCTGCGATGCCGTCGACGGCATCGTCGACGGCGACAACACCGACGGCGCGGGGCTCGTCGCGGACCTGCGACGGCTGCTCGACGGGCGACGCTCGCTCGCGCGGCGCGCGCGTGCTGCTCGCCGGCGCCGGCGGGTCGGCGCGCGGCGTGATCGGCGCCGCTGTTCGACGCCGGCGTCGCGCGCGTGACGATCGTCGCCGCGCGACCGGCGCGAAGGCCGCGGCGCTCGCGGCCGGCGTTCGCGCCGCGCGCGATCGACGCGCGCGTCGTTCGACGACGCTCGGCGACGAGCCGTTCGACGTCGTCGTCAACGCGACGTCGGCGAGCCTGGCCGACGCGCCGCTGCCGATCGCGCCGCGCGTGTTCGCCGGCGCCGCGCTCGCGTACGACCTGATGTACGGCGCCGCGACCGACGCGCTTCATGATCGACGCGCGCGACGCCGGCGCCGCGCCTCGTCGTCGACGGCCTCGGCATGCTCGTCGAGCAGGCGGCCGAGTCGTTCCTGCTCTGGCACGGCGTGCGTCCGCCGACCGACGCGGTCCGCGACGCGCTGCGCGCGCGGCTCGACGCGCGATGAGGCCGGTGCTGCGCTGGACGCTGCGGGTCGTTCGGCGTCCTGGTCGCGCTGCGTGGTTCTCGTCGAGCTGTACTTCTTCGCGATGACCGGCTGGTACGCGCACGTCGACCCGACGTCGACGTCGTTCATGCGCAGCCAGATGGCGATCGCGCGCGAGCACGATCCGAACGCGACGCTGCAACACGCGTGGGTGCCGTACGACGCGCATCTCCGACGACCTGAAGCGCGCGGTGATCACGTCGGAGGACGCGCGCTTCGCGGAGCACGAGGGCGTCGACTGGGACGCGATCTCGAAGGCGTACGAGAACAACGAGAAGGTCGGCGGCTGCGAACGACGGCAAGGGCCACGCGCGGACCCGGGCCCGCATCAAGGGCGGCTCGACGATCACGCAGCAGCTCGCGAAGAACCTGTTCCTGTCCGGCGAGCGCAGCTACGTCCGCAAGGCGCAGGAGCTCGTCATCGCGTACATGCTCGAGTTCTGGATGACGAAGCAGCGCATCCTCGAGATCTACCTGAACGTGATCGAGTGGGGCGACGGCGTGTTCGGCGCCGAGGCCGCGGCGCATCACTACTTCAACGTGTCGGCCGCGCAGCTGACGCGCGGCGCAGGCCGGCGCAGCTCGCGGTGATGCTGCCGAACCCGCGCTACTACGACGCGCATCGCGGCTCGGCGCTATCTCGCGCGCCGCAGCGCGGTGATCGAGCGCTGGATGGGCGACGCGGAGCTGCCGTGAGCGACGACGCGACCGCGCCGGCGGCGCGGCCGCGCGAGGCCGCCGCTGTCGGCCTATCTCTATCTCGTCGCCGGCATGTCGGTCGTCGGCGCGTACGTCGGCTTCTCGAAGGTCATCGTCGCGACGGTGCCGGTGTTCCTGCTCGGCGACGATCCGCTTCGGCATCGCCGCCGTCGCGATGCTGCCGTGGACGTTCCCGCGCGGCGGCGCGGCGCAGGTCGCGGCGGCACTACCCGACGCTGATCGGCGAGTCGGTGTTCGGCAACTTCCTGTTCTCGATCTGCATGCTGTCCGGCGTCGCGCGGACGTCGGCGACGGCGGCGGGGCTGATCATGAGCATGCTGCCGGCGGCGGTGGCGGTGCTGTCGCTGGCCGCGCTGCGCGAACGCCTCGACGGCCGCACGGTCGGCGCGGTCGCGCTCGCGGTGGTCGGCGTCGGTTCGCTGACGCTCGGACGCGCCGACCCGGCCGCGACGCGTCGACGCGTTCGACACGGCGCTCGCCGGCGACGCGCTGATGGTCGGCGCCGTGTGCTGCGAGGCGATCTACGTCGTGCTCGGCAAGCGGCTGACGAACGCGGCGATCGGGCCGATGCAGATCTCGGCGTGGATCAATCTCGTCGGCTTCGTGCTGATGCTGCCGCTCGGCATCCGGCAGGGGCTCGCGTTCGACTTCGCGCGCATCACGCCGGGCGCTGTGGACGCTGATCGTCGTCTACGCGATCGCCGCGAGCGTGCTGTCGACGTGGCTGTGGCTGTCCGGGCTGCGCCACGTGCCGGCCGGCCGCGCCGGCGTGTTCACGACCGCGCTGCCGGTCACGTCGGCGCTCGTCGGCATCGCGTTCCTCGGCGAGCGGCCGACGCTCGCGCACGGATCGCGTTCGTCGTGCGCGGTCGGCGGCATCTGGCTCGTCACGCGGTCGCCGCGCTGACGCGCGCGCTCAGGCCGCGTGCGCGGCGACGAGCTTGCAGGGACTCGGGCCGTCCGACGTCTCGATCTGCGTCGTGACGTGCCCGATGCGAAAGCGCGTCTTCGATCGTCTCGGCGACCTCGCACAGGAACGCGTCGCCGGGATGCCCGTCCGGCATCACGAGGTGCGCGGTCAGCGCGTTGTCGGTCGTGCTCATCGCCCAGATGTGCAGGTCGTGGACGGCCGCGACGCCGGGCAGCGCCTCGAGATAGCCGCGGACGGCGTCGGTCGTCGATGTGCTCCGGCACGGCGCCGAGCGCGAGACGCATCGAGTCGCGCATCAGCGACCACGTGCCGACGAGGATCACGATCGCGACGACGAGGCTCATCGCCGGGTCGATCCACGCGAGGCCGGTGTAGCGGATCGCGATCGCGGCGACGACGACGGCCGCCGAGACGGCGGCGTCGGCCGCCATGTGCCAGTAGGCGCCGCGCACGTTGAGGTCCGTCGTCGCGTCGCGCCAGTGAACAGCAGCGCCGTCGCGACGTTGACGACGATGCCGAGCGCCGCGACCCAGATCACGACGACGTCGTCGATCGGCGTCGGCGCGAGCAGCCGCTGCAGGGCCGCGTAGACGATGCCGCCGACCGCGATCAGCAGCAGCATCGCGTTCGCGAGCGCGGCGAGGATCGTCGTGCCGCCGAGGCCGTACGTGAAGCGATCGGACGCCCGGCGCCGGCCGAGGCATCGCGGCGCCCCACGCGAGCGCGAGGCCGATGACATCGCCGAAGTTGTGCCCGGCGTCGGAGAGCAGCGCCAGCGAGCCCGCCCACCAGCCCATGCCGGCCTCGACCAGCACGAACGCGAAGTTGATGCCGATGCCGATCGCGAAGCGGCGCAGCGTGGCGGCGGTGGCATCGGCCGGCAGCGCGTGCGCGTGGTCGTGGCCATGGCCGTGCGCATGATCGTGGACGTGCACGCGGCGCGCGTCGACGGACACATGGTCGTGCGCATGGTCCGCCTGCCGATGCTTCGCGTCAGCCATGCGGCACCCGGGCGTCGGTCCGGTCGTCCACGTCAGTCGTCGAGTGCCACGGTGTAGTTGAGCGCGAGCCGGCCGCCGTCGGGGAACAGCGTCTGCCCGGTCAGGTACGACGCGTCGTCGCTCGCGAGGAAGGCGGCGACGGCGGCGACCTCGTCCGGCTCGCCGAGCCGTCTCAGCGGCGTGCGCGACAGCACGCGGTCCCGCGCGCCGGCGTCGCCGAGGACCGCCTGCCGCGCGAGCTCGGTCGCGATCGTGCCGGGACCGATCGCGTTGACGCGGATGCCGTGCGGAGCGAGCGCGAGCGCCATCACCTTCGTCAGCTGCGCGACGCCGCCCTTGCTGACGACGTACGGCACCTGGTCCGGGATCGCGAGCACCGCGTTGACGCTCGACATGTTGACGATCGCGCCGCGCTCGCGGCCATCCGTGGTCGGCGTCGCGACCATGTGGCGTGCGACCGCCTGCCCCATCAGGAAGTACGACTTGAGATTGACCGCGAGCACGCGATCGAATGCGTCCTCGGTCAGGTCGAGGAACGAGGCGGCGTGCGTGATGCCGGCGTTGTTGACGAGGACGTCGATGCGGCCGCCGCGTGCGAGCGCGATCGCGACCGCGGCCTCGACCTGCTCGCGCAGCGCGACGTCGGCCTCGATGAACGACGCGCCGATGGACTCGGCCGCGGCGCCGCCGGCCGGATCGCGATCGACGATCGACACGGTCGCGCCTTCGGCTGCGAAGCGCGCGGCGCAGGCGAAGCCGATGCCGCGCGCACCGCCGGTCACGACGACGCGACGTCCGTCAAATCGCATGCGTCGACGGTCGCTGCGCGCGGCGGCGGGGAGTTCGCGGCGCGTCGTCTCGCGCGATCGCGGCGCCGTCGGCACGGGCCGATAGCGCCCGTCCTACGCCGCCTACAAGTCGATCCAGCGACCACCGAAACGCGTCCGCCGACGCGAGGCGTAGCGTCGTCGCGCATGCGTGCATTTGCGCACGTACGCGGCCGCCCCGATCGGGGACGGTCGACAGACCACGAGGAGCCACCATGACCACGACCTCCGACGATCCGGCGACGGACCGCCTGTATGACCAGTACGACTCGGGCAGCGACTGGATGAGCCGGGACCGCTACGGCATGTACGGCGGCCGGTCCGTCGATACCGACGATCAGGGCCCGGGACCGCGCCTGATGGGTGCCGACACGCTGCTCGGCAACGACGTCTACAACAGCCGCGACGAGGACCTCGGCGACATCAAGGAGATTATGCTCGACATGCAGTCGGGCAAGGTCGCGTACGCCGTCCTGTCGTTCGGCGGCTTCCTCGGCATGGGCAACAAGCTGTTCGCCGTGCCGTGGAACGCCTTGAAGCTCGACACCGCGAACCATCGCTTCCTCCTCGACGTCGACAAGGATCGCCTGCGCGACGCGCCCGGCTTCGACCCCGACCACTGGCCGGACATGGCCGACCAGACCTGGGCGTCGAACGTCCATTCGTTCTACGGCTCGCGCTACGACGCGGAAGCGGGATCGGGATCGATCGAGGACCGATTCAGCGCGGCGGGGTCGGGGCCGACGAGCTACGAGTCCGGCGGCGAGGGCAGCTTCGGCGGCACGTCGTCGATCGCAGGCTCGGGCAGCAACGCGCAGCCGAACGATCGCGTCCCGACGAACACGACCGGCGCGACGCCCGGCTCGTTCACGGTCGCCTGACGGTCAGTCGATCCCGAGCGCGCGCCACATCGCGTCGACGCGCGCGACGACCGCCCGGTCCATCGCGATCGGGCGGCCCCACTCGCGCGTCGTCTCGCCGGGCCACTTGTTGGTCGCGTCGAGACCCATCTTGCCGCCGAGCCCCGACACCGGCGACGCGAAGTCGAGGTAGTCGATCGGCGTGTGGTCGACGAGCGTGCGTGTCGCGCGCCGGATCGACGCGCGTCGTGATCGCCCAGATCACGTCCTTCCAGTCGCGCACGTCGACGTCGTCGTCGACCACGACGATGAACTTCGTGTACATGAACTGGCGCAGGAAGCTCCAGATGCCGAACATCACGCGCTTGGCGTGGCCCGGGTAGCTCTTGCGGATGCTGACGACCGCCATCCGGTAGCTGCAGCCTTCGGGCGGCAGATAGAAGTCGACGATCTCCGCGAAACTGCTTCTGCAGGATCGGCACGAAGACCTCGTTCAGCGCGACGCCGAGGATCGCCGGCTCGTCGGGCGGCTTGCCGGTGTACGTCGAGTGGTAGATCGGGTCGTCGCGCATCGTGATGCGGTCGATCGCGAACACCGGGAACCAGTCGCGCTCGTTGTAGTAGCCGGTGTGGTCGCCGAACGGGCCCTCGAGCGCATGCAGGTAGCCGTCGCGCTCGGCGAGCTCGACGCCGTGTTCGCTTCGGCCGGCGAAGCCGCGGTCGGCCGGACGGGATCGAGCCCTCGAGCACGATCTCGGCGCGCGCCGGCACCTGCAGCGTCGACGCCGATGCAGCCGGCGACCTCGGTCGGTCCGCCGCGCAGCAGGCCGGCGAACTGGTACTCGGACAGCGAGTCGGGCACCGGCGTCACGGCGCCGAGCATCGTCGCGGGATCGGCGCCGAGCGCGACGGCGATCGGGAACGGCCGGCCGGGCTCGGCGCGCGCGTGCTCGCGGAAGTCGAGCGCGCCGCCGCGATGCGCGAGCCAGCGCATGATCACCTGGTCGCCGCGCGATCACCTGCTGCCGATAGATGCCGAGGTTCTGCCGCGTGCGCGGCCGCGGGACGCCTTGCGGTCCCCGCGTCACGACGAGTCCCCACGTGATCAGCGGCCCGGCATCGTCGGGCCAGCAGGTCTGGACCGGCAGCGTGCCGAGGTCGACGTCGCGGCCCTCGACGACATGACGCTGACACGGGGCGCGACGGACGACGCGCGGCGCCATGTCGCGCAGCGCCTTCACCATCGCGATCAGCCGGCCGGCGTCCTTGAGGCCGCGCGGCGGCTCCGGTTCCTTCAGCGTCGACAGCAGCGTCCCGACGTCGCGCAGCGCGGCGATCGAGTCCTGGCCCATGCCGGCCGCGACGCGCTCGACGGTCCCGAACAGGTTCGCGAGCAGCGGCATCGACGCGCCGGTGGGATGCTCGAACAGCAGCGCCGGTCCGGCGGCGCGCAGCGTGCGGTCGCAGACCTCGGTCACTTCGAGGCGCGGCGACACCGGCGCCGCAATGCGCTTCGAAAGGCCGCGTCGCTCCAGCTGCGCGACGAAATCGCGCAGGTCCTCGTATCGAACGCTCATCGTCGGGGCATCGGGGGCGGGCCTGCCGGACGGCGTTCGCGCCGTTCTGGGCACCACCGTCCAGTTAACATTTCCCTGATTGACCGGCCGCGACGCGCTGCGTACCTTGCGCGTTCCACCTCGATCGACGGTCCGACACGACCGCGGTCACGGCCACGCAGCATAGCCCAGGCGCACGTCGCCCGAGCAGCCGCGGAGCCGGTGGCGGCATCGCGCGAACGCGCGACTCGCCGCCCACAAGCGGGCTCGCCGGACGCCCACGTGTTCAACAAACGAGCTTGTCTCGTCCGGTTCGACTGTTGCGACGGGTCCGGTCGGATACCAGCGGCGCCTGGCCGCCCCTGACCCCGACCGCTCGTCGCCGACTTCCGCGAACGCTGCGTGTCGCGGTGTGCTTCGTCTCCGGTCCGATCGCGTCACGCGATCGCCGGTCGTGATTCGACGAGTTGAACCGAACGCCTCGCGCTTCCCCGCCGGGGCAGGAGTGGTCATGAATGTGAAGTTGCTGCGCGCGGAATGGCGCGCCGTCAGAAGGGCGTCGCTGAAGCTCGCCCATCACAGCCTGTCGATGGTCGGGCTGCTCGCCGTCGCCGGTACCGCGGTCGTCGCGACGCATCCGGAGTACGGACATGCGGTGAGCCGCTGGATCGTGCCGGCCGCTCGCGACGCCGCGCCGCCGGCGCCCGCCGCGCCCACGGCCGATCCGCTCAGCACCGCGATCGCGAAGCCCGGAGGCGAGGCGAGCCATCTGCTCGGGCTCGACTCGGCCGCCGTGCTGACGACGGCCTCGGCGGACGCGCCGTCGTCGACGCGCGGCGCGGTGCGCGACGCGTCGCGCGAGAAGCATGCCGCGATCGTGTACCTGTCGAAGAAGTACCGCGTCAATCCGGACGCGATCGCGATGCTCGTCGACGCCGCGTTCACGACCGGTCACGAGCTCGACCTCGACCCGTTGCTGCTGCTGTCGGTCATGGCCGTCGAGTCCGGCTTCAACCCGTTCGCCGAGAGCACCGCGGGCGCGTCGGGGCTGATGCAGCTGATGTCGAAGGTCCACGCGGACAAGCTCGCGGACTTCGGCGGCTCGCGCATCGCGCTGAACCCGATCGTCAACCTGCGCGTCGGCGCGGTCGTGCTGAAGGACTGCATCCGCCGCGGCGGATCGATCACCGAAGGCCTGCGGCTGTACGTCGGCGCCGGCACCGGCGACGACGGCGGCTACGGCGCACGCGTGCTGCAGGAGAAGGATCGCCTCGCACAGGCCGTGCGCGGCGGTCGTCCGCTGATCGAGCCGATCCCGTCCACGGTCGCGAAGGTCCGACCGCCGCGTCAGCCGGGCATCGACCACAGCATGGACAGCGTCGATCCGAACGATCCGAAGATCGACGCCGCGGCGGGCAGCATCGCCGCGCTGTAAGCCTCAGGCCGCGAGCACGCGGCCCATCCGCGCCACGGCGTCGCGCAGGTTGTCCATCGACGTCGCGTACGACACCCGCAGCCAGCGCCCGGTGTCGTGCCGGCCGAAGTCCTTGCCGGGCACGAGCGCGACGCCCGCCTCCTCGAGCAGCGCGTTCGCGAGTGCGTCGCTGTCCGGCCGTGCCGGCGACAGGAAGCGGCTGCAGTCCGCATAGACGTAGAACGCGCCGTCCGGCATCACCGGCACGTCGAAGCCGAGCGCGCGCAACGCGGGCACGACGTAATCGCGACGACGCCGGAACTCGGCCTTGCGTTCCTCGTAGATCGCGATCGACTCCGGATCGAAGCAGGCCAGCGCCGCGTACTGCGCCGGCGTCGGCGCGCAGATGAACAGGTTCTGCGCGAGCTTCTCGAAGGTCGGCACGAGCCGCTCCGGCACGACGATCCAGCCGAGCCGCCAGCCGGTCATGTGGAAGTACTTCGAGAAGCTGTTGACGACGATCACGTCGTCGCTCAGCTCCAGCGCCGAACGATGCGCGATCTCGCCGGGCCCGGTGTACGACAGCTCGAGATAGATCTCGTCGACGATCGTCGTGCCGCCGCGTGCCGCGACGGCGTCGACGATGCGCCGCAGCTCCGCCGGTTCGATCGACGTGCCGGTCGGATTCGACGGCGAGGCGATCAGCACGCCGCGCGTGCGCGGCCCCCAGTGGCGCTCGACCATCGCGGCAGTCAGCTGGAAACGGTCCTCGGGACCGGCCGGGACCAGCGTCGCGACGCCGTCGAAGGCCGCGACGAAGTGTCGATTGCACGGGTACGACGGATCGGGCATCAGGATCTCGTCGCCGGCATCGACGAGTGCCGCCATCGTCAGCAGCAGCGCGCCCGATGCGCCGGCCGTGATCAGGATCCGCTCGCAGTCGACATCGACGCCGTGACGCGCCTCCAGGAACCCGGCGATCTTCGCCCGCAGCGGTCGCAGCCCCTGCGCGGCGGTGTAGTGCGTGTGGCCGCGCGCGATCGCGTCGGCGAGCGCGTCGACGACGCGAGGCGGCGCGGTGAAGTCCGGTTCGCCGACGCTCATGTGGACGATCGAGCGGCCCGCCTGCTCGAGCCGATGCGCGTGCTTCATCAGCTCCATCGCGTAGAACGGCTCGATGCGGCCGACGCGCGCCGCGAGCGACGCCTGCCGTCGGGCCTTGCTGTCGGAGTCCATGGCGTCGATCGCTTCGGGAAAGCCCGCGATCATAAGGGCATCGTGCTGCTTGGACGCCGGCGCGCGCGGCGTGATAATCCCGACCCCCCGATATCAACAGGAAGGCCGCGATGAACGATCTTTCCGACCTCGCCGGCGGCGGAGCCGAGCCGGACGCGGCCAGCATGGACAGCGCCGCCGAGAAGCAGGTCGAGCTGCGGCGCGCGGCGCTCGAGTACCACGAGTTCCCGACGCCCGGAAAGATCTCGATCGCGCCGACGAAGTCGCTGACGAACCAGCGCGACCTCGCGCTCGCGTATTCGCCCGGCGTCGCGGCGGCGTGCGAGGAGATCGCCGCGGATCCCGCGTGCGCGTTCCGCTACACCGCGCGCGGCAACATGGTCGGCGTCATCACGAACGGCACCGCGGTGCTCGGCCTCGGCGCGATCGGCCCGCTCGCCGCGAAGCCGGTCATGGAAGGCAAGGCGGTGCTGTTCAAGAAGTTCGCCGGCATCGACGTGTTCGACATCGAGGTCGCGGAGCGCGACCCCGCGAAGCTGATCGAGGTCATCGCGGCGCTGGAGCCGACGTTCGGCGGGATCAACCTCGAGGACATCAAGGCGCCCGAGTGCTTCGAGATCGAGCGCGCGCTGCGCAAGCGGATGAAGATCCCGGTCTTCCACGACGACCAGCACGGGACCGCCATCATCGTCGCGGCCGCGATGACGAACGCGCTGATCGTCGCCGGCAAGAAGATCCAGGACGTCAAGCTCGTCGTCTCCGGCGCGGGTGCCGCCGCGCTCGCGTGCGTCGACCTGCTGCTCGACCTCGGGCTGCCGCTCACGAACGTCTGGCTCACCGACCTCGCCGGCGTCGTCTACAAGGGTCGCACCGAGCTGATGGACGCCGACAAGGAACGCTTCGCGCACGAGACCGACGCGCGCACGCTGGCCGACGTGATCGGCGGCGCCGACGTGTTCCTCGGCCTGTCGGCCGGCGGCGTGCTGAAGCCCGAGATGGTCGCGCGGATGGTCGACAGCCCGATCATCTTCGCGCTCGCGAACCCGATCCCCGAGATCCTCCCCGAACTCGCGAAGACCGTGCGTCCGAACGCGCTGATCGCGACCGGGCGCACCGACTATCCGAACCAGGTCAACAACGTCCTCTGCTTCCCGTTCATCTTCCGCGGCGCGCTCGACGTCGGCGCGACGACGATCACGCGCGAGATGGAGATCGCGACGGTCAACGCGATCGCGGAGCTCGCGCGACAGGAGCAGAGCGACATCGTCGCGACCGCCTACGGCATCGAGGAGCTGTCGTTCGGGCCCGACTACCTGATCCCGAAGCCGTTCGACCCGCGCCTGATCGTGAAGATCGCGCCGGCGGTCGCGAAGGCGGCGATGGAGTCGGGCGTCGCGATGCGGCCGATCGACGACATGGACGCGTACCGCGAGCGCCTGGTGCAGTTCGTCTACCAGAGCGGCACGATGATGAAGCCGATCTTCACGACGGCGCGCCTCGTCGCGCCGGACCGGAAGCGGCTGATCTTCTCCGAAGGCGAGGAGGAGCGCGTGCTGCGCGCCGTGCAGGTCGTCGTCGACGAGAAGATCGCGACGCCGATCCTGATCGGCCGGCCGCGCGTCATCGAGCAGCGCATCGCGCGCTACGGCCTGCGGCTGCGCATCGGCGAGGACATCACGGTCGTCAACACCGACCAGGACGAGCGCTATCGCGACTACTGGCAGGAGTACCACGCGTTGATGATGCGGCGGGGCGTCGACCAGCAGATGGCGCGGCTCGAGATGCGCCGTCGCACGACGCTGATCGGCGCGATGATGATCCGCAAGGGCGAGGCCGACGGGATGGTGTGCGGAACGGTCAGCGACGTCCATCGCCACCTCGCGTACATCGACGCGGTGCTCGGCCACGCCGAAGGCGCGGACGTCTACGCGGCGATGAACGGGCTGATCCTGCCGGGTCGCCAGGTGTTCCTCGTCGACACGCACATCAACGAGGACCCGACGCCGCAGCAGCTGTGCGAGATCACGATGATGGCCGCGGCCGCGATGCGTCGCGTCGGCATCGCGCCGAAGGCGGCGCTGCTGTCGCACTCGAACTTCGGATCGTCGTACTCTGCCGTCGGCGGTGAAGATGCGCGAGACGCTGAAGCTGTTGCGCGAGGCGGCGCCCGATCTCGAGGTCGACGGCGAGATGCACGGCGACTGCGCGCTCGACGAGCACCTGCGTCGCGCCATCGTCACCGACACGACGCTGTCCGGCGAGGCGAACCTGCTCGTGCTGCCGAACATCGACGCGGCGAACATCGCGTACAACCTGCTGAAGACCGCGGCCGGCAAGAACGTCGCGATCGGGCCGATCCTGCTCGGCTGCGCGGCGGCGGTGAACATCCTGACGCCGTCGGCGACGGTGCGCCGGATCGTCAACCTCGCCGCGCTGACCGTCGTCGAGGCGAACGCGAGGCGCTGACGCGCGTCGTCACGGCGTCGTCGCGCTCGGACGCGACGCCGAGCGCGTGTCGCGCGCGAACAGCCGCGCGATCTCGAACAGCGTGCGCGGCCGCAGCAGGTGCGCCGGCTTCGCGCGACCGAACAGCCCGTCGACGACGAGACGCTGCAGCGCCGGGGCCCGGGCGACCTGCGACAGCAGCGACGGCGTGCGCGACGGCGCGAGCGCATGCCGCTGGACCGCGCGGTACAGCGCCGAAGCGCCGCGTGAAGCGGCGCGACAGCCGACGCCGGTACGTCCTCGGTGATCCGCGAGACGGCCGCGACGTCGAGCGGCCCGTCGGCCGCGCGCCTCGGCCAGTGCCGGTCGAACGCGGCGGCGAGGAACTCGGCCGACTCGAGCGCGTAGTCGATCCCTTCGCCGGTGATCGGGTTGACGAGCCCTGCCGCCTCGCCGATCACGAGCAGCCGGTCTCGGCCGGCGAAGTCGCGATGGAAGTCGGTCCGCAGCGGATAGGCGCGCAGCGGTCCGGTGCGGATCGCGCGCGCGAGCATCGCCGTCAGCACCGGATGCGTCGCGATCAGCTTCTCGAGGCGCTGCGCCTGCGGCATCGCGCGCCCGCCGACGTCCGGGGCGTTCTGCGCGAACGCGCCGCAGCCGATGTTCGCGGACGTCGGCGACGTCGGGAAGATCCATCCGTAGCCGGGCAGGTCGACACCGTCGAAGAACAGCACGACGCGATCGGTCAGGCCCTGCGACGCCGTCGAAGTACACGCGTGCCGCGTGTTCGACCGGCGGCTTCTCGTCGAGCAGGCCGCACGCCCGCAGCAGTTGCGACTCGGCGCCGGTCGCGAGCACGACCGCGGCCGCATCGACGACCAGCGACGTGTCGGTGATCACGCGCGCGTGCGTGTCGTGGGTCTCGACGCCGACGACCTTCGTCGCATCGAAGTACGTCGGACCGGCCGCGAGCGCGTGGTCGAGCAGCAGCTGGTCGAGCGCGAGGCGCGGCAGGACGATCAGGTCCGACGGCCCGTTCGCGGGATCGCGGCCGAACCGCATCGTGAACTCGACGGTCTCGCCGTCCGGGCCGATGCCGCGTACGTCGACGCCGCGGCACGCGAATCCCGCGTACGCCACGCGATCGAGCACGCCGATGCGCGCGAGCACGCGCGCCGCCGCGCGGCGTGATGCCGTCGCCGCAGGTCTTGTCGCGCGGGAAGCGCGCGCGGTCGACGAGCGCCACCGACAGGCCCTGCCGCGCCAGCAGGCACGCGGCCGTCGACCCGGCCGGTCCGGCGCCCACGATGCAGACGTCGAAGGCGCGGGACGGGCGGGACGGCGGGGCGACCATCGCCCGATTCTAGCGATTGCGCGCGGGGTCGCCGCCGGGACGGCGCGCGGCGATCGACGTCTGCGCGGCGAACACCCCGGTCGGACCGGGCGTCGTCATGCGTTCGCGCCGCGTCGGCCACCGCGCACCGCGCCCAGCGCTCGGCGCGGCCGTCGGTAGAATGCGCCGCAGCCCGTCCCCGCGCCGCCCGTGGCACTCCGTCCCGAAGGTCCGATGTCCCCCGCACGCGCACGCGCGGCCATCCTGTCGTTGCTCGTGCTCGCGGCCGTCGCGTCGGCGGCGTACTGGGTGTCGCTCGGCGTCCCCGTCGAGCTCGCCGCGGCCCCGAGCGGGCGGATCGCGTGCGTCTCGTACGCGCCGTACCGCAAGCCCGGCGAGTCGCCGTTCACGCCGGGCTACCGCGTCACCGCCGAGCGGATCGACGAGGACCTGAAGGCGCTGTCGCGCCGCTTCGACTGCGTGCGGACCTACTCGGTCGGCCAGGGGCTCGACCAGGTCCCGGCCATCGCGCGGCGCTACCGGATGAAGGTCCTGCTCGGCGCGTGGCTGTCGCGCAATGCGGTCGAGAACGCCGAGGAGCTCACGGCCGCGATCCAGGTCGCGAACCGCGAGCGCGACGTGATCCGCGCGATCGTCGTCGGCAACGAGGTGCTGCTGCGCGGCGAGCTGCCGCAGCGGACGATCGCCGAGCACGTCCGGCTCGTGAAGGCCGCGACCGGGCTGCCGGTCACGTACGCCGACGTCTGGGAGTTCTGGCTCAAGTATCGCGAGGTCGCGCCCGCCGTCGACTTCATCACGATCCACATCCTGCCGTACTGGGAGGACGAGCCGGTCGCGATCGACCATGCGATCGATCACGTCGACGCGATCTATCGGCGCATGCAGGCCGCGTTCCCCGGCCGCGACTTCCTGATCGGCGAGACCGGCTGGCCGAGCGAGGGCCGCCAGCGCTGGCGCGCCGTGCCGAGCCGCGTCAACGAGGCGCGCTTCTTCCGCGAGTTCATGACGTTCGTCGAGCGCAGCCGGCTGCCGTACAACGTCATCGAGGCGTTCGACCAGCCTTGGAAGCGCTGGCTCGAAGGCACGGTCGGCGGCTACTGGGGGCTGTACGACGACGCGCTGCGCGACAAGTTCGGCCTCGCCGGCCCGGTCGTCGAGGAGCCGCGCTGGTGGATGGGGCTCGTCGCCGGCGTCGTCGCGGCGGTCGCGTTCGCCGGCTGGGGCGTCGTGCGTCGACGCGGGCGTCCGCTCGCCGCGACCGTCGTGCGCGCGTCGACCGGCTTCGTCGTCGGCGCGATGGGCGCCGCCGAGGTGCGGCATCTCGCGTTCGCGAACCGCGACCTGTTCGAATGGGCGCTGACGTCGCTCGCGTCGCTGATCGCCGTCGCGACGACGGTCGTGATCGGCGAGCGCGTCGCCCGCTGGATCGCCGGCGCGGACGTGCCGCTCGGCTGCGCGCCGATGGCCGAGGCCCTGTCGCGCGACGGGACCCTGCCCGACGCGGGGCGGCTCGGCGGCGCGCTGCAGGCGTTCTGGCTCGTCGCCGCGACGATCGTCGACCTGCTGCTCGTCTTCGACTCGCGCTACCGCGATTTCCCGTCGCTGCTGTTCGCGCCGGTCGTCGTCGCGTTCGCCGCGCTCGCGATCGCCCGCGCGTCGGTCGCGGCGCGCGGGCGTTGCGAGGTCGAGGAACGGATGCTCGCCGGCGCGCTCGTCGTCGGCGCCGCGCTGATCGTCGCGATGGAGCTGCCGATCAACGCGAGCGCGGACCTGTGGGGCGTGCTGTGCGTCGCGCTCGCCGTCGCGACGTGGTTCAACGCGGCGCCGGGTCGTCGTGCTGTCGGCGCGCGAGCACCAGCGCCCCGATCGTGATCGCGACCGCGCCGGCCTCGTAGGTGTACCAGACGATCGCGACGAGGCCGATGGTCAGCGTCGCGGCGGCGAGCCACCGGCGCCGCCACGCGAGCGTCGCGATCGACAGCAGCGGGGCCGCGTACAGCAGCCCGTTCCACGCGTACGTCATGATCGCGGCGGCCCGCACCGAGCACCACCACGGGCCGGGCGTGAGCAGCGTCAGCGTCGCCGCCTCGCAACGCTGTGCGACCTCCGGCGGCTGGATCAGGAACTGACGGATCGCGATCGCGACGAGGCAGGCGGCCGCGGCCGCGAGCCACGGCGCCTGCCGCGCGATCGCGCCGCGCCGGCCGGTGGTGGGCGTCGTCATCGCGGCAGTATCGTCGAAACCGATGCCCGCGTCGGTCGATCGCGCGCACGGCGGTGCCGTGGGTCCAGCGCGGCGGCGCGCACGCGTTTCGGCCGACTCGCCCTTGCTCTGGCGACCCCGCGTCCGATACGATGGAGTGTTATGGCTTGCGTCGTCCCGGCTGCGCCCGTGTCTCACCTCCGCATGGGCGCGATGCCTCGCGCCGCGCCGTCCGCTCGGCGGTCCGTCGCCGCGCGCGCCGCGGACGCGCTGCGCCGGGCGGCCGTCGCGATCGCGGTCGTCGTCGGGCTGATCGCGCCGTGCGCCGTCGCCCGGACGTCCGTCGGGACGATCGCCGTCGACGCATTGCCGCCGCAGGGGCGCGCGGTGCTGGCGGCGATCGAGGCGGGCGGTCCGTTCGCCTTCCCGCGCGACGGCATCGTGTTCGCCAACCGCGAGGGCCTGCTGCCGAACCGGCCGCGCGGCTACTACGCGGAATACACGGTGCCGACGCCCGGCGACCGGACGCGCGGTGCGCGCCGGATCATCGCCGGCAAGGGCGCGACCGGCGACGTCCGGACGTCCGGCGAGTACTACTACACCAACGATCACTACCAGAGCTTCCGCCGCATCGTGCAATGAACGACCTGGCTCATCCCTTCGAGCGCATCAAGCCGCAGAGCGTGCAGGCGGTGAAGAGCTTCACCGCCGAGCAGCTGCGTCGCGCGGCCGAGTCGCTCGGCGACCGCTTCGCGCACGTCCGCTTCGCCGAACGCGAGCCGGCCGTCGGCGGACGCCCGACGCTGAAGACCGAGGTGCTGCAGACGATCGGCCGCACGCTCGACTTCGCGGGGCACTACGGCGCGAACCTCGACGCGCTGTTCGACGCGCTCGTCGACATGGGCGACGCGCACGACAACGGCATCGTCATCCTGCTCGACCGCATCCCGACGGGACCGGGCTTCGACGCCGACGCGCGCGAGTCGCTGCTCGAGACGTTCCGCGACGCGGCCGACACGCTGGCCGACAGCAGCAAGCGCTTCCGCGTCTTCTACTCGTTCGCCTGACGGCGCGCGCCGCGGCGGCGTCAGGCCGCGGGCCCGCCGAACAGGTGGGCGAAGCCCTGGACGGCCTCGGCGAGGTGATCCTCGGTCAGTCCGGCCGGCGGGACCTGGCCGTTCGGGGTCAGGCGATCGACGAGCTCGGCAGCAGCGACGCGAGATGGGTCGCGGCCTCGTGCTCGTCGAGGCCCGCGTGCTCGGCCAGCAGCCGCAGCGGCCCGTCGCCGAGCGCGGCCTCGATCTGCGCGGCGGACACCGGCGCGTTCGGGCCGCTGCCGATCCACGACGCGATCTGCTGACCGAGGCCGGCCGTCTCGAAGCGGGCGAGCAGCCCGCCGAGGCCGCCGATGCCGCCCGACCCGCCGAGGCCGCCGGGCTCGTTGCCGTGCACGAGCATGCCGAGCACCGACTGCAGCAGCGCGGCTTTCGGATCGGCCGGTTGATCGCCGGCGAGGCGGGTCGACAGCTGGTCGAGCAATCCCATGGTCGTGTGGTCTCCGGTGTGGTGGCGAGGCGGCCGACGGCGCTCAGACGACGTCGTCGACGTCCCACAGTGCCGACAGCATCGCGAGCGCGGTCGCGGCCGCGGTCTCGGTGCGCAGGATACGCGGTCCGAGCGACACGGCGCGGAAGCCGGCGGCGTCCGCGGCCCCGAGCTCGTCGTCCGCGAAGCCCCCTTCGGGCCCCGCCAGCAGCACGACGCGACGGCCGGGCGGCGGACGTCGCACGGTGCGGAGCGGCGCGCCCTCCGGCGACAGCACGAGCCGCAGCGTCGCCTCGGGAAGGGCGCGCAGCCGGTCGTCGAGCGGCAGGACCTCGTCGACCGTCGCGATGCGGTTGCGCCCGCACTGCTCGGACGCGGCGATCGCGAGCGACTGCCAGTGCGCGCGTCGCGTGCGCGCACGTTCCGGCGACAGCCGCACGACGCTGCGGGCCATCGCGATCGGCGCGATCGTCGCGGCGCCGAGTTCGACCGCCTTCTCGACGGTCCAGTCCATCAGGTCGCCGGCCGACAGCCCCTGCGCGACGGTGAACGGCCAGGCGGACTCGGCCTCGCGATCGTCGAAGCGCACGACCTGGATCTCCGCCTCCGGCTCGCGGGCCTGCACGAGCTGCGCGACGAACTCGCCGCCGTGGCCGTTGAAGACCGTGAGGAACTCGCCCTGGCGCAGCCGCAGCGCCCGCAGCGCGTGACGCGTGACCGCGCGCGGCAGCGTCGTCGGCTCGCCGATCGCCAGCGGGCGGTCGAGATAGAAGCGCGGCAGGGTCATCGTTCGACCGTCCGATCGGGGTTCGACTGCAAGAGGCGGCAATCGACCGTCTGTTAAAATCGCCGGTCTTCGATCCGCGAATCGCGTCGCGCTGCGTCGACGGTCGCGCCTCCGATCGATCCGTCATCGGTCGCCGGTGCGCCGGCGATCCCGGATTGTCCCACTCCGACGCCGTCACGCGAACCGCCATGGTTTCCTCGACTCCTCCCGCGGCTGCGATGGCCGATCCGACCCGGATGGCCAATGCGATCCGCGCGCTGGCGATGGACGCCGTGCAGAAGGCCGAGTCGGGGCATCCCGGCATGCCGATGGGCATGGCCGACATCGCGGTCGCGCTGTGGAAGAACCACCTCCGGCACAACCCGGCCAACCCGCTGTGGCCCGATCGCGACCGCTTCATGCTGTCGAACGGCCACGGGTCGATGCTGCAGTACGCGCTGCTGCACCTGACCGGCTACGACCTGCCGATGAAGGAGCTCGAGAACTTCCGGCAGCTCCACTCGAAGACGCCGGGCCATCCCGAGCTCGGCATCACGCCGGGCGTCGAGACGACGACCGGGCCGCTCGGGCAGGGCTTCGCGAACGCGGTCGGCATGGCGCTCGCCGAGCAGCTGCTCGCGAAGGAATTCAACCAGCCCGACGCGAAGATCATCGACCATCGCACATTCGTCTTCATGGGCGACGGCTGCATGATGGAAGGCATCTCGCACGAGGCGGCGTCGCTCGCCGGCGTGTGGAAGCTCGGCAAGCTGGTCGCGTTCTACGACCACAACGGCATCTCGATCGACGGCGACGTCCGCGGCTGGTTCCGCGACGACACGGCCGAGCGCTTCGAGGCGTACGGCTGGAACGTCATCGGCGGCGCCGACGGCATCGACGGCCACGACGTCGAGGCGGTCAACGCGGCGATCAACGAGGCGCTCGCGCAGGACACGGCCGAGGCGAAGCCGACGCTGATCGTCTGCCGCACGATCATCGGCCGCGGCTCGCCGCATCGCGAGCGGGACCGCGAAGGCGCACGGCGAGGCGCTCGGCGCCGACGAGGTCGCCGCGACCCGCCGCGAGATCGGCTGGACCGAGCCGCCGTTCACGATTCCGAAGGACGTCTACGCGGCGTGGGACGCGAAAGCCGGCCGGCGCGAAGCTCGAGCGCGACTGGAACGATCGCTTCGCGGCGTACCGCAAGGCGCATCCCGACGGCCGCCGCCGAGCTGCTGCGCCGCCTCGCCGGCGATCGTCCGCCGACGTGGCCGGCGGTCGTCGAGAAGCTGCTCGCCGAATGCGCCGCAGAAGAAGGAGTCGCTCGGCACGCGCAAGGCGTCGGCCGCGGCGATCGCGGCGTACGTCGCCGAGCTGCCCGAGATGTTCGGCGGCTCGGCCGACCTGACGCCGAGCAACAACACCGACTGGAAGGGGATGCAGACGGTCCGCGTCGCGGCCGACGGCGGCCGCTACATCCATTACGGCGTCCGCGAGTTCGGGATGGCCGCGATCATGAACGGCATCAACACGCACGGCGGCTTCCTCGCGTTCGGCGGCACGTTCCTGACGTTCTCCGACTACATGCGCAACGCGATCCGCATGGCCGCGATCATGAAGCTGCAGACGGTCTTCGTGTTCACGCACGACTCGATCGGACTCGGCGAGGACGGCCCGACCCACCAGGCGGTCGAGCACGCCTCGGCGCTGCGGCTGATTCCGCATCTCGACGTCTGGCGTCCGTGCGACACGACCGAGACGGCGATGGCCTGGGCGTGCGCGATCGATCGCAACCACGAGGACAAGCGCGGCCCGATCGCGCTGCTGCTGAGCCGCCAGAACCTGCCGTATCAGGAGAGGACCGAGCAGCAGACGAAGGCGATCGCGCGAGGCGGCTACGTGCTGCGCGACGTCCGCGACCCGCAGGTCGTGCTGATCGCGACCGGCTCCGAGGTCGGACTCGCGATGGACGGGGCGAAGGCGCTCGAGGCCGAAGGCATCGCGGCGCGCGTCGTGTCGATGCCGTCGACGACGGTGTTCGACCGCCAGGCGCCCGACTACAAGGCGTCGGTGCTGCCGCCCGGCATCCCGCGCGTCGCGATCGAGGCGGGCGTGACCGACTTCTGGTGGAAGTACGTGCGCGCCGACGGCGCGGTGATCGGCGTCGACAACTTCGGCGAGTCGGCGCCGGCCAAGGACGTGTTCGAGTTCTTCCACTTCACCGTCGACAACGTCGTCGCGACCGCGAAGAAGGTCGTGGCCGGCGCGGCGACGTCGGCGTGAGCGCCGTCCGCCGCCCGCGCGCGCTTCCGGCCGGGTCCGATTCCGGACGCGACCGCACGTCGTCGCCCGTCGGCCGGCTCGCCGCGTCGCCGTCCGCCAACCTTTCCGCAGTCAACGACAACTCGACATCATGACCATCAAAGTCGCCATCAACGGCTACGGCCGCATCGGCCGCAACATCCTTCGCGCGCACTACGAAGGCGGCAAGCAGCACGACCTCGAGATCGTCGCGATCAACGACCTCGGCGACTCGAAGACGAACGCGCACCTGACGCAGTACGACACGGCGCACGGGCGCTTTCCCGGCACGGTCGTCGCCGACGGCGACGCGATCGTGGTCAACGGCGACCGCGTCAAGGTGCTCGCCGAGCGCGACCCGTCGAAGCTGCCGTGGTCGTCGATGAACGTCGACGTCGTGCTCGAGTGCACCGGCTTCTTCACGACGAAGGAGAAGGCGTCGGCGCACCTGAAGGGCGGCGCGAAGAAGGTGATCATCTCGGCGCCCGGCGGCAAGGACGTCGACGCGACGATCGTCCACGGCGTCAACCACGGCGTGCTGAAGGCGAGCGACACCGTGATCTCGAACGGCAGCTGCACGACGAACTGCCTCGCGCCGCTCGTCAAGCCGCTCAACGACACGATCGGCCTCGTCAACGGCCTGATGACGACGGTCCACTCGTACACGAACGACCAGGTCCTGACCGACGTCTATCACGAGGACCTGCGCCGCGCGCGGTCCGCGACGATGTCGATGATCCCGACGAAGACCGGCGCCGCGGCCGCGATCGGACTCGTGCTGCCGGAGCTCAAGGGCAAGCTCGACGGCTACGCGATCCGCGTGCCGACGATCAACGTGTCGATCGTCGACCTGTCGTTCGTCGCGGCGCGCGACACGACGGTCGACGAGGTCAACGCGATCATGAAGGCCGCTTCCGAAGGCGAGCTGAAGGGCGTGCTCGACTACACCGAGGAGCCGCTCGTGTCGCACGACTTCAACCACAACCCGGCGTCGTCGACGTTCGACGCGACGCTGACGAAGGTGTCGGGCCGTCTCGTCAAGGTGTCGAGCTGGTACGACAACGAGTGGGGCTTCTCGAACCGCATGCTGGACGCGACCGTCGACCTGATGAACGCGAAGTGACCAGCGTGATCCGATCCCGCGCGTCGGCGTTCGTGCTCCCCGCGACGCTGCTCGCGGCCTGCGCGGCGGATCCGCTGACGCGGACGACCGACCTCGGCTCGGGCGTGCACGAGGTCACGGTGCGCAGCGCCTGGTTCCCGCGGCGCTCGGTCGACCTGAAGGTCGACGCGGACCGCGCGGCGCTCGCCTATTGCAAGTCCGGAGGGCGGGCGCTGTCGGTCCTCGGCGAGCGACTGATCGACCCCGACCCGCCCGCGTACTCGACCGCGACGGTGCAGTTCCGCTGCGTCCCCATCTGATCTCGATCGTCCCATCATGAACTTCCTCCGCATGTCCGACCTGGACCTCGAAGGCAAGCGCGTCTTCATCCGCGCCGACCTCAACGTGCCGCTGGACGACGACGGCCGGATCACCGACGACACGCGCATCCGCGCGTCCGTGCCAGGCATCGACGCGGCGCTGAAGGCCGGGGCCGCGGTGATGGTCACGTCGCATCTCGGCCGTCCGAGCGAAGGCGCGCTGACGCCGCGCGACTCGCTGAAGCCGGTCGCGGACCGGCTCGGGGAGCTGCTCGGCCGCCACGTGCCGGTCGTCGCGAACTGGGTCGAGGACCGCGCGTGGCAGTCGAGCGTCGACTGCGACGAGCTCGTGATGCTCGAGAACTGTCGCGGCAACCGCGGCGAGAAGAGCGACGACGACGCGCTCGCGCGCAGCATGGCGTCGCTGTGCGACGTCTACGTCAACGACGCGTTCGGCACCGCGCATCGCGCCGAGGCGACGACCCACGGCATCGCGAAGTACGCGCCGGTCGCGTGCGCCGGTCCGCTGCTCGCCGGCGAGCTCGACGCGCTCGGCCGCGCGTTGCACGACCCGAAGCGTCCGCTGCTCGCGATCGTCGCCGGGTCGAAGGTCTCGACGAAGCTGACGATCCTCGAGTCGCTCGCCGACAAGGTCGACCAGCTGATCGTCGGCGGCGGCATCGCGAACACGTTCCTCGCGGCGACCGGCAAGCCGATCGGCAAGTCGCTGTCGGAGCCCGCCCTCGTCGGCGACGCGCAGCGGATCATCGACAAGATGAAGGCGCGCGGCGCCGACGTGCCGCTGCCGACCGACGTCGTCGTCGGCAAGGCGTTCGACGCGAACACCGAGGCGCGCACGATCGGCGTCGACGACGTGCGCGCCGACGACCTGATCCTCGACGTCGGTCCGCGACACGAGCGAGGCCATCGCGGCGATCGTCGCGAAGGCCGGCACGATCGTCTGGAACGGACCGCTCGGCGTGTTCGAGTTCGCGAAGTTCGCCGGCGGCACCGAGCGGCTCGCGAAGGCGATCGCCGCGAGTCCGGGCTTCTCGATCGCCGGCGGCGGCGACACGCTCGCCGCGATCGCGAAGTTCGGCATCGAAGGCGACGTCGACTACGTCTCGACCGGCGGCGGCGCGTTCCTCGAGTTCCTCGAAGGCAAGACGCTGCCGGCCGTCGCGATCCTCGAAGAGCGCGCGCGGCGCTGAGCTCACGGCGGGGTCGTCCGCCCCGTTGTCGGGCGGCGCCGGCCGCGGCCCGACGCGCGCGTCCGGTCCGCTCGACCGGCAGGTCCCGGCAACGGCATAGAATGCGGCGATGCCCCGCGCCACCAAGATCGTCGCCACCCTCGGTCCCGCGACCACCGATCCCGAAGTCCTCGCCAAGCTGATCCAGGCCGGCGTCGACGTCGTCCGCTTCAACTTCTCGCACGGCACCGCCGACGACCACATGCTGCGGGCGGACCGCGTCCGCACCGCCGCGCGCAACGCGGGGCGCGAGGTGGCGATCATGGCCGACCTGCAGGGTCCGAAGATTCGCGTCGGCAAGTTCGTCGACGGCCGCGCGATGCTCGTCAACGGATCGACGTTCACGCTCGACGCGACGTTCGAGGGTCTCGGCGACGCGGAGCGCGTCGGGCTCGACTACAAGGAACTGCCGCGCGACGTGCGGCCGCGCGACCTGCTGCTGCTCGCCGACGGCCTGATCGAGCTCGTCGTGCAGCGCGTCGACGGGCCGCGCGTCGTCACGACGGTCGCGGTGGGCGGCGAGCTGTCGAACAACAAGGGCATCAATCGCCAGGGCGGCGGGCTGACCGCGCCGGCACTGACGATGAAGGACATGGACGACATCAAGACGGCGATGCGGCTCGGCGCCGACTACGTCGCGGTGTCGTTTCCGAAGAGCCGGACCGACATGGAGATGGCGCGGCTGCTCGCGAACACGGCGGCCGACGAGGCCAAGGCGCCGCATCCGTACATGATCGCGAAGATCGAGCGGGCCGAGGCGATCCCGGCGCTGCAGGAGATCCTCGACGCGTCCGACGGCATCATGGTCGCGCGCGGCGACCTCGCGATCGAGGTCGGCAACGCGGCCGTGCCGGCGCTGCAGAAACGGATGATCAAGATGGCCCGCGCGTCGAACAAGCTGACGATCACCGCGACGCAGATGATGGAGTCGATGATCGTCAACACGGTGCCGACGCGCGCCGAGGTGTCGGACGTCGCGAACGCGGTGCTCGACGGCACCGACGCCGTGATGACGTCGGCCGAGACCGCGTCCGGGCCGTCATCCGGTCGCGGTCGTGCAGGCGATGGCGTCGATCTGCGCGGCGGCCGACGAGTCCGAATACGCCGGCATCGACAACGACTTCCTGAACCAGACGTTCTCGCGCGTCGACCAGTCGATCGCGTACGGCGCGCTGTTCACCGCGTACCACCTGCGCTGCAAGGCGATCGTCGCGCTGACCGACTCGGGGTCGACGGCGCTGTGGATGAGTCGGCACGACATCGACATTCCGATCTTCGCGCTGACGCCGCGGCTGCACACGCAACGCAAGCTCTCGTTGTTCCGCAACGTGCGCACGTACGAGCTCGAGGAGATGCTTCGACCGCGACGCGGCGTCCGCCGAGGCCGTCCAGCTGCTGCTGCGCAAGCAGGCGGTCGCGCCCGGCGACCTGATCGTCATCACGACCGGCGAGCCGATGGGACAGCCGGGCGGCACGAACACGCTGAAGATCGTCCGCGTCGGCGAGCTGCTCGCGAGGGTCGATGCGGGCTGATCGGCGCGGCCGTTCGATGCCGCGCGGCCGCGGGCGGCCGGTCGCCGCCGGACGACGGGACGGGAGAAGACGATGATCGGACGACGGTGGCGCCGCGGCGCGAAGCGGGTGACGCTCGCGTTCGGCCTCGCTGCGGCGCTCGCGGGCGCGGCGCGCGCCGACGATTGCGACCGGGGGTGCCTGCTCGACCTCGCGACGCGTTACGCCGACGGGTTGTCGGCGCAGACGTTCGAGGACGTGCCGTTCGCGAAGAACCTGCGCTCGACGGAGAACGCGGCAGTCGTGCCGGTGGACGGCGGCCTGTTCGCGACCGCGCAGGGATGGCGCTATCGCCACACGGCCGTCGACGCCGACGCCGGCCAGATCGCGATCTTCGGCACGGTGTCGGAGGGCGAGCCCGACGCGCTCGTCGCGATCCGCCTGAAGGTCGTGGACCGTCGCATCGTCGAGAGCGAGCGACTCGTCGTCCGCGAGCGCGACACGCGCTTCTTCGCGCCGCGCGTGGTGACGGAGCCGCGACCCGTGTTCGAGTCGCCGCTGCCGGTCGATCAGCGGATGTCGCGCGACGCGATGGTCGCGGTCGCGAACCGGTACTTCGACGCCATCAGCGCCGGCGACCCGAACGCGGTGCCGCTGCATCCGGACTGCAACCGTTTCGAGAACGGCATCCAGACGACGAACAACCCGCCGCGCTTCCCGTCGAGCTGCTCGGAAGGGCTGCGGCGGCTGATCTACATGACGAAGGGACGCGAGCGTCGCTTCCCGCTCGTCGATCCGGTCCACGGACTGGTGCTCGGCATCGTCGCGTTCGACCTGCCGCCGATGCACGAGACGCGCACGATCCGCGGAAAGACCGTCGAGTTTTCCGCCGAGCGGCAGAAGCTCCCGCGCACGCTGCTGCTGTACGAACTGTTCCGCATCGACGAGGGGCGGATCCGTGCGATCGAGGCGGTGATGGTCGATCGCCCGCTCGGCGACTCGCTCGGCTGGCCGACCGCCGCACGCTAGAATCGCCGGTTTCGGCGGCGCGGTGCGTTCCGTGCCTCGCATCGGGTCGGCTCGCCCCGGTCGTCGCGTGCCGCCGCGTTCCCATCTTTCCGGAGCTCGTCATGCCCCTCGTATCGATGCGCCAGCTTCTCGACCACGCCGCCGAGAACGGCTACGGCCTGCCGGCCTTCAACGTCAACAACCTCGAACAGGTGCAGGCCATCATGTCGGCCGCCGACGAGACCGACAGCCCGGTGATCATGCAGGCGTCGGCCGGCGCTCGGAAGTACGCCGGCGAATTCTTCCTGCGCAACCTGATCGACGCGGCGATCGATTCGTATCCGCACATCCCGATCGTGATGCACCAGGACCACGGCCAGTCGCCGGCGATCTGCATCCAGGCGATGCGGCTCGGCTTCTCGTCGGTGATGATGGACGGGTCGCTGAAGTCCGACGGCAAGACGATCGCCGACTACGACTACAACGCGCAGGTCACGAAGCAGGTCGTCGACGTCGCGCACGCGATCGGCGTCACCGTCGAAGGCGAGCTCGGCGCGCTCGGCTCGCTCGAGACGATGAAGGGCGACAAGGAGGACGGCCACGGCGCCGAGGGCACGATGACGCGCGAGCAGCTGCTGACCGATCCCGACGAGGCGGCGCAGTTCGTCAAGGACACGCAGCTCGACGCGCTCGCGATCGCGATCGGCACGTCGCATGGCGCGTACAAGTTCACGCGCAAGCCGACCGGCGACATCCTCGCGATCGACCGCATCAAGGCGATCCACAAGCGCATCCCGAACACGCACCTCGTGATGCACGGCTCGTCGTCGGTGCCGCAGGACCTGCTCGCGATCATCCGGCAGTACGGCGGCGACATGAAGGAGACGTACGGCGTGCCGGTCGAGGAGATCCAGGAAGGCATCAAGCACGGCGTCCGCAAGATCAACATCGACACCGACATCCGCCTGGCGATGACCGGCGCGATCCGCAAGTTCTTCGGCGAGCATCCGGAGAAGTTCGATCCGCGCGAATACCTCAAGCCGGCGATGCTCGCGGCGAAGGAGATCTGCAAGCAGCGCTACCAGGAGTTCGGCTGCGCCGGCATGGCCTCGAAGATCAAGCCCGTCGAGCTGTCGGTCATCGCCGACAAGTACAAGAAGGGCGAGCTCTCGCAGGTCGTGCAGTAAGGCCCGCGGCGGCGGCCGGTCCGCGGATGAACGGGTCGGCCTCGTCCGCCGCGGTGTCGGCGCAGGGCGTCGCGACGGGCGTCCATGCGGCCGCTGACGCGCTCCCGGACGCTCGCGGCGACGCGCATCGGCCGGCCGACGGACGATGCCGCAACTGCGGCGCGCTCGCGCCGTCGCGCTTCTGTCCCGACTGCGGCCAGACGACCGCGATCCATCCGCCGACGGTCCGCGAGTTCGTCCACGAGTTCGTCACGCACAGCGTCGCGCTCGAAGGCGCGCTGTGGCGGACGCTGGTCGCGCTGCTGTTCCGGCCGGGTCGCCTCACCGTGGACTACTTCGACGGGCGCCGCGCCCGCTACATCGCGCCGCTGCGGCTCTACCTGACGTTCAGCCTGGTCTTCTTCGCGATCACGAACGTCGGCAGCGGCGACATCAACTTCCTGAACCAGGACTTCAAGTTCTCGACGAAGCCCGCGCGCGACGTCGACGTCGTCGAGGTCCGGCCCGTCACGACGAAGCTCGTGACCGGCATCGGCGCGATCGACCGCGCGCTCGATCGTGGGCGCGCGATGAGTCACGAGGAGGCGACCGCGCACCTGCGCGCCGGCATTCGTGCCTATCTGCCGTACGTGCTGATCCTGATGGTGCCGATGCTCGCGGTGCTGTTCAGGCTCGCCTACTGGAACCGCCACTGGCGCTACGGCCGGCATCTCGTCGTGGCGTTCCATGCGCAGACGGCCGCGTTGATCTTCGGGCTCGTGTCGGCGATCCCGCTCGGCGATGCGTACGGCGCGGTGGTCTTCGTGCTGTTCTTCGTCCAGGGGATGCGGGCCCTGCAGCGCGTCTACGGTGGCCGCCTGCTGCCGACGGTGCTGCGCGAGACGACGCTGCTGACCGTCTACGCGTTCATGCTGCTGATGGCGGTGAGCACGCTCGCGGTCCTGTCGATCTTCCTGTCGTGATCGCCGGACGATAGACTCGGCGCCATGAGCGACGATCCACATCCGCCGGACCCGTCGACCGCGAGGAGCGGCGGCTGGTGGAGCACGTTGCCGGGCATCCTGACGGCCAGCGCCGCCGTCATCACCGCGATCAGCGGCCTCGTGGCGATCCTGGTCCAGCACGGAGGCAAGTCGTCGGACCCGACGAGGATCGAAGCGCCCGCGTCGCCGACCTCGATGCCGAAGACGGCGGTCGACGACAAGCCCGCCGAGTCGAAGGTCGCGTCGCGTGCGGCGCCGGGCGCCGCGACGACGGCGAGCGACGGCGCGGCCACCGGCATCGCGGCGTCGCCGCTGCATTCGATGGCGTTCACCGGCGCGGTCATCACGCAGACCAACGGCGCCGTCGTCAAGCTGCGCGACGACATCCGCGAGTTCTGCCAGGGCGCGCCGGTCTTCAGGACGCCGGACGGGCAGCTGATCGAGATGAAGCGCATCGCGCGCGTCGACGTGCTCGACTGGCGCGAGCGCGCCGGCACCGTGCGCATCACGCTCAACAACGGCGAGACGATGGACACGAAGATCGAAGCGTGCGGCATGCGCGGCACGAACGACCTCGGCGAGTTCAACGGCGACTTCGCCAACATCCGTTCGATCGTCTTCGTCCGCTGACCCCATCTCCTCGATGACCCCGACCCCACCGGCCTCGCAGCCGGCGATCTACGAGACGAACCTCCGCTCGCTGCCGCTGCTCGGCCGCGGCAAGGTGCGCGAGAACTACGCGCTCGGCGACGATCGCCTGCTGATGGTCGCGAGCGACCGCATCTCGGCGTTCGACGTCGTGATGGCGCAGCCGATCCCCGGCAAGGGCGAGGTGCTGACGCGGATGGCGCTGTTCTGGTTCGACCGGCTCGGCGACATCGTGCCGAACCACCTGACGTCCGTCGACCCGGTGTCCGTCGTCGCGCCCGACGAGGCGGCGCAGGTCCGCGGGCGCTCGATGGTCGTCAGGCGGTTGCGGCCGCTGCCGGTCGAGGCGGTCGTGCGCGGCTACCTCGCGGGCTCCGGCTGGAAGGACTACCAGGCGAGCGGCGCGATCTGCGGCGTACGGCTGCCGCGGGGGCTGTCGAATGCGCAGCGGCTACCGGTGCCGATCTTCACGCCGGCCACGAAGGCCGCGCACGGCGAGCACGACGAGAACGTCGACTTCGACACGATCGCGACGACGATCGGCGGCGACCTCGCGGAGCGCGTGCGGGCGGCGAGCCTCGCGCTGTACGCGCGCGCGAGCGACGCGGCCGCGGCGCGCGGCATCCTGATCGCCGACACGAAGTTCGAGTTCGGCCTCGACGCCGACGGCACGCTGACGCTGATGGACGAGGTGCTGACCGCCGACTCGTCGCGGTTCTGGCCGGCCGAGTCGTACGAGGCGGCGCTGCGCGACGGGCGCAACCCGCCGAGCTTCGACAAGCAGTTCCTGCGCGACTACCTCGAGTCGGTGCCCGGCTGGAACAAGCGGGCGCCGCCGCCGCCGCTGCCGGCCGACATCGTCGAGAAGACGGCCGCGAAATACCGCGAAGCGCTGCATCGGCTGGCCGGCTGACCGGTCGCGTCGACCGGCCGTCAAACCGCTGTCGTGTTTTTGCCGCGCGCGCGTCGCGGCCCGCATGCGCGCCGGTAAACTGCGCGGCAGTCTTCCGCAGCGGGGCCGCCACGGCCCTCGGGTCACCGACGGCCGGCGGATTCTCCAGCGAACGCTCGATGACCGGATCCACCGCCGACCGCACGGGCTGCGCAGGAGCGCGCCGCGCCTGCGGCGTGCTCGCCGCGTCGGTCGCCGTCGACGCGTTCGCCGATCCTCCCGGATCGCGCGTACCGCCGCCGCTGCGCACGGTCCCCACGGCCGGCGGCGGTTTCCTGCAGGTCTTCGATCGTCTCGACACGACCGGCATCGCGCTCGTCCTGTGCGCGGCGATCGTGCTGCTGCTGCTCGTGCTGCGGATCTGGATGATGGTGCGTCGCGAGCGGCCGGTGCGCGTGCCGGCGCCGCGGCCACGTCCGGTGGCGCGCGGTGTCGACGAGCCGACGATCGCGCGCGCGACGCTGCAGGGGCCGACCGACTGGGGGCACGACGAGAACAAGCGGGCGGCGCCGTCGCGCGCCCCGATCGCGATCGAGTCGACGACGACGGAGCTGCCGTCGCTCGACCGGGCCGTCACGCAGTGGACGATGTCGGAGGTCGAGCGCGCGGCGGTCGCGAGCCGCGCGCCGGTCGATGCGATGGGCAAGCCGGCCGACCTGCCGCCGAGCCCGTACCGCACCGCGTTCAATCCGTACTTCCGCGGGGACGCGGCGGGATCGATCGAGGTCGTCGAGGTCGCCGACACGCTGCTGCAGGCCGAGCTGCTCGTGCAGCTCGGCGATCCGAAGCAGGCCATGACGCTGCTGTCGAATCACATCCGCGAGACCGAGAAGCCCGGTCCGGCCGTGTGGCTGATGCTGCTGAACCTCTACCAGGCGACCGGACGCAAGTCGCAGTACGAGGCGTTGTCGGTCGGCTTCAGCACGCTGTTCAACGCCGCGGTGCCGCCGTGGCCGGCGCGGACGGAGGACGCCGCGCGCGACGTCGAGAGCTATCCGCAGGTCATGCTGAAGCTGCACACGACGTGGGGCACGCCGGCGGCGCGGCCGCTGATCGAAAGCCTGCTGAACGACGACCGCGGCGGCAGCCGCCAGGGCTTCACGCTCACCGCGTATCGCGACCTGTTGTTCCTCGCCGAGATCCTCGACGAACTCGACCGGATGGCGCGCGACGACGAAGAGCGCGTGGGGATCCAGCGGAAGCTGGGCGGGGCGGGCTGAGGGACTGCTGAGGGCGTCGTTCCCGCGAAGGGGGGCCCTCGTAAGCTGGTCGTTCCCGCGAAGGCGGGAACCCCGTGTCGTCGGGGCGCGATGACGAAGCACGGCACCTGGTCGATTCGCGTGCGCGGGTACGACGACGCGATCGTGCCGGCTGCACCTCGCCTGTCGAGGGGCATCGAGCCCCTCGACAGGCGGACCGGCTCCGGGAGCGGCGATCCCCGGCTGCGCCGGGGCCCCTCGACGGGCCCTGCGCCGGTCACTTCGTCCCGAACAGCCGATCGCCCGCGTCGCCGAGGCCGGGCACGATGTAGCCGTGGTCGTTCAGCTCGCGGTCGATCGCCGCCGTGTAGACCGGCACGTCGGGATGCGCGTCGCCGAACTTCCGCAGCCCCTCCGGTGCCGCGAGCAGGCAGACGAAGCGGATCGAGCGCGGGCTCGTCTCCTTCAGCCGGTCGACCGCCGCGATGGCCGAGTTGCCGGTCGCGAGCATCGGGTCGAGCACGATCGCGTCGCGCTCCTGCATGTCGGCCGGGCACCTTGAAGTAGTACTCGATCGCGCCGAGCGTGCTGCGGGTCGCGATACAGGCCGACGTGGCCGACGCGCGCGCCCGGCACGACCGACAGCATGCCGTCGAGGAAGCCGTTGCCGGCGCGCAGGATCGACACGAACACGGTCTTCTTGCCGTCGATGACCGGCGACTGCATCGGTCTCGAGCGGCGTCTCGATGTCGATCAGCTGCGTCGGCATGTCGCGCGTGACCTCGTACGCGATCAGCATCGCGATCTCGTTCATCAGCGTGCGAAAGCTGTACGTGCTGCGCTCCTTCTCGCGCATCAGCGTGAGCTTGTGCTGGATCAGCGGGTGCGACAGATGATGGACGCTGCGCGGCGGGGTCGGCCATGGAGCGGGACGGTCGGGAGGGATCAGAACACGGTGCCGTCGGACTGACGACGCACCGGCGGCGCGCCGCCGGTGCGTCGCTCCGCGGCGATCGCGCGGCCCGCGGCCCACGTGCCGCCTTCGAGGATGCGCGCGAGCGGCAGCGCGTCGGCCGACACGCCGAGCGCGTCGCGGACCAGCGGCGCGAGCTCGTCGAGCAGCGCGACGGTCAGCGCGCGCCACTCGACGATCCACGGGTCGGACGGCGTCATCGGCCGCATCGCCACGCGCGGCCGGTTCGCGCACGCAGCAGCGCCGGAGTCGAGCAGCAGGCCGCCGTTGCGGTACTCGGGCAGGCCGGTCAGCGCGTCGAGGCCCTCGACCGCGATGCCGGCCCATTCGAACGGCTCGAGCAGCGAGTAGGTCAGCCACTGCGACAGCTTGTGGAACGGCACGTAGCCGGCGCTCGCGAAGTCGTCGACGTCGTCGCCGCCGGCGTCCGGATGCGGCCACACGTCGCCGACCGGGCGGCCGCCGAACGTCTGGCCGCTCGGCCAGATCGACGAGAACGCGTCGAGCAGCAGTCCGAGGATGTCGGCGGCGTGCAGCGTCGGGACCGCGTCGCCCGCGCCGCGGGCGCGCGTCGCGAGCGCGTCGAAGATCATGCCGGGGCGGCCGTCGAGGCCGAACAGCTGCGGCTGTTCGTGCAGCGCCTCGCCGAGCCGGCGCAGCAGCGCGACGCGGCCGTCGAGGCCGACCAGCGGATTGCCGGGGCCGGCCTGGAACATCGACGCGAGCGTCGCGGCGTCGATCGCCATCAACGCCTTCGCGTCGACGCGGCACGGGTCGTCCGGGTCCGACGAGAAGCGGCCCGCGGTGAACGCGCGGAAGCTCGCGACGGCGAGGCCTTCCGAGCGCGCGTAGCGCTGCGCGACGTCGGATACTCGATGTAGCGCCACGGCGGACCGGCGCCGGCGTCGAGCAGCACGCTGATCAGCGTCAGCTCGATCCGCGACCGCGCGATCTCGTCGGCACCGCGGTCGGCGAGCAGCGCGTCGAGGCGCTCCTTGCGGTCGACGCCGCCGGCCTCGAAGTGGCGCCAGCGGCTGTGGTACGGGATGTCGAGGTCGGGGAAGCGCGAGCGCGTGAGCGTCGGCGACGCGTGCCGCGACCGGTTCGAGCTGCGTGCGGTCGATCGTGAAGTGCGGCGACCGGTCGGCGTCGACGGCCGCGGCGATGGCCCGGCAGCGGCGGCGGATCGTCGACGGGTCGCGCAGCACGCGGATCGCCGCGTCGACGTGCGCGTCGCTCGCCGGCGCTGGCGCGGTCGTCGCGCCGGCGCGCCGGTCCGACTGCCGCTCGCGGCCGGCCGGGTCTCCCGCGTCGCTCGTCTCAGCCAAGCCCGCGGCCCTTCGTCTCCGCGAGCTCGTCCGCGTCGGGCACCGCGCCGTCGGTGAAGTAGCCGGCCGCGATCTTCGCCTGGATCTCGACGCCGGCGTCGGCGGGCACCAGCGCGTCGGGGATCTTGACGCGCTCGCCGACCTCGATGCCGCTGCCGGTGATCGCGTCGTACTTGTCGTTGCTCATCGACACGAGCCGATGGATCTTCCGGATGCCGAGCCAGTGCAGCACGTCGGGCATCAGTTCCTGGAAGCGCATGTCCTGCACGCCGGCCACGCACTCGGTGCGCAGGAAGTACGGTCGACGCGCTGTCGCCGCCGACCTGGCGCTTGCGCGCGTTGTAGACCAGGAACTTCGTGACCTCGCCGAGCGCGCGGCCTTCCTTGCGGCAGTACGCGATCAGCCCGACGCCGCCGCGCTGCGCGCCGGCGATGCACTCCTCGATCGCGTGCGTGAGGTACGGGCGGCACGTGCAGATGTCGGAGCCGAACACGTCGGAGCCGTTGCACTCGTCGTGCACGCGCGCGGTCAGCGTGACGGACGGATCGCCGAGCGCGTGCGGGTCGCCGAAGATGTACAGCGTCTGCCCGCCGATCGGCGGCAGGAACACCTCGAGGTCGGTGCGCGTGACGAGCTCGGGGTACATGCCGCCCGTCTCCTCGAACAGGCTGCGGCGCAGGTCGGCCTCGTCGACGCCGAAGCGCGCCGCGACGCCCGGCAGCCACCACACCGGTTCGATCGCGACCTTGGTGACGACGGCCGAGCCGTTCTCGAGCAGGACGCGGTTGTCGGGCACGAGCCGGCCGAACGTGATCGCATGCCGGATCTCGGGCAGGTCGATGTGCGCCTTCGTGACCGCGATCGTCGGACGGATGTCGTAGCCCTGCGCGATGTAGTCGGCGAACACGTCGGCGACCGACGCGCCCCACGGATCGATCGACACGATCCGCGACGCGTCGCTCCACTGCGGGATAGGGGCCGATCGGATCGGTCGGCGCCGTGTTCGTCAGGTCGGCGCGATGGCCGCGAACGAGGTTGCCCGCGGCCACCGCGAGCGCGCGATAGACGCCGTACGAACCCGAGTGCGTGCCGATGACGTTGCGCTGGCTGCGGTTCGTGGTCGAGCCGACGACGGGGCCGCGCTCGAGCGCCGTGGCGGCGCCCCACTTGATCGGCAGCGCGCCGCCGGGCGCACCCTGCTGAGACGGATGCGACGTCAGCCGGATGTGACGTTGCGGACTCTTCGACGCGGAAGGATCGGAAGCCATGATCGTGATGCGCCGTCGGGGACGGGCGATGCGTGCGAATCGATGCGCGACGAGGCGTGGACGACGGCGGCGCTCGAGCGTGCGGCGCCTGCGGGATTCGCGGTGCGCGACGCGCGCATCGAAGGCCGCACGTGCAAGTCATTACAATACGCGATTCCTCTCGCGTCTCGCGCGAAACGATCCGTGGCCCGCAAATCTTCCGCATCCCGACCGGCTTCGCCGCGCGACCTGTTGCAGGAACGAAACGACGAGGCGGCCGCGGGTCCGGCATCGGACCTGCCCGACGGCATCCGCGTCGGCATCGTGATGGGCAGCGCGAGCGACTGGGACACGATGCGCGTCGCGTCGGAGACGCTGCGCGAGTTCGGCGTCGCGTTCGAAGCGCGCGTCGTGTCGGCGCATCGGATGCCCGACGCGATGTTCGCCTACGCCGAGGCCGCGACGCGGGCGGCGACGCGAGCGTCGAACCCGCTCGCGGCCGTGATCGCGGGTGCCGGCGGCGCCGCGCACCTGCCCGGCATGCTGGCTTCGAAGACGCTCGTGCCGGTGCTCGGCGTGCCGATCCCGTCGCGTCACCTGCACGGCCTCGACTCGCTGTACTCGATCGTGCAGATGCCGCGCGGCATCCCGGTCGCGACGTTCGCGATCGGCGCGGCCGGTGCCGCGAACGCCGCGCTGTTCGCCGTCGCGATGCTCGCGGCGGGCGACCGTGCGCTGTCGGCGAAGCTGTCGGCGTGGCGCGAGGCGCAGACCGCGCGGCGGCCGCGACGTCGCTCGAGCCGTGATGTCGCCGGTCGTTCGACGATGACGCGCGAGCGGCCGACGGTCGCGCCCGGAGGCTGGCTCGGCCTGCTCGGCGGCGGCCAGCTCGGCCGCATGTTCGCCATGGCCGCGCAGAGCCTCGGCTATCGCGTCGCGGTGCTCGACCCCGACCGCGACGGTCCCGCCGCTTCGGTCTGCGACGAGCACTTCGAGGCCGGCTATCTCGACGCGCCCGCGCTCGAGAACCTCGCGCTGCAGTGCGCGGCCGTCACGACGGAGTTCGAGAACGTGCCGGCGCAGAGCCTCGCGTTCCTCGCCGAACACTGTTTCACGACGCCGTCGGCCGAGAGCGTCGCGGTCGCGCAGGACCGCATCGCGGAGAAGCGCTTCATCGCGTCTTGCGGCATCGCGGTCGTGCCGCACGCGGTCGTCGAGGAGCCGTCGGACCTCGACGCGGTCGACGACGCGCTGTTCCCCGCGATCCTCAAGACGAGCCGCATGGGCTACGACGGCAAGGGACAGGCGCGCGTCGCGACGCGCGCCGAGGCGGTCGAGGCGTTCGCGTCGCTCGGCGGCCGGCCCGCGGTGCTCGAGACGGCGGCTCGACCTCGCGTTCGAGGTGTCGGTGATCGTCGCGCGCGGCGGCGACGGCGCGACCGCGATCTACGCGCCCGCCGAGAACGTCCATCGCGGCGGCATCCTCGCGATCACGACGGTGCCGTCGCCGCACGTGACGCCGGCGCTCGAGACCGACCTCGTCGCCGCCGCGCTGCGCATCGCGCACGCGCTCGACTACGTCGGCGTGCTGTGCGTCGAGTTCTTCGTCGTCGCGGCGGCGACGACGGCCTGCGACTGCTCGTCAACGAGATCGCGCCGCGGCCGCACAACAGCGGCCACTACACGATCGACGCGTGCATCACGAGCCAGTTCGCGCAGCAGGCGCGCATCGCGGCCGGCCTGCCGCTCGGCGAGACGCGCCGCCACAGCGCGGCCGTCATGCTGAACCTGCTCGGCGATCTGTGGTTCGCGGACGGCGACGACGACGAGCGCGACCGAGCCGGACTGGATCGGCGGTGTGCGGCCACCCCGGCGCGAACCTGCACCTGTACGGCAAGCGCGAGGCGCGACGCGGTCGCAAGATGGGCCACGTGACCGTCGTCGCCGACGACGCCGCCGAGGCGACGCGCATCGCCGGCGAGATCGCCGACACGCTCGGCATCGCGCGATGGTGACGGTGCGCCCGCGCGCGTCGCGGTGACGACGTCCGCGGCCGGCGATGCCGCATCGGTCGCGATGCTCGACGCCGCGGCCGATCGGTTGCGACGCGGACGCCTCGTGGCGTTCCCGACCGAGACGGTCTACGGCCTCGGCGCGGACGCGGCCGACGCGCAGGCCGTCGCGCGCATCTTCGCGGCGAAGGGACGTCCGAGCGACCATCCGCTGATCGTCCACGTGCCCGCCGACGCCGACCTGTCGCAGTGGGCTCGCGCCGTGCCGCCGCTCGCGCGACGGCTGATCGACCGCTTCTGGCCGGGCCCGCTGACGCTGATCCTGCCGCGCCGCGACGGCGTCGGCGAGGCGGCGGCCGGCGGCCAGGACTCGATCGGCCTGCGGTCGCCGTCGCATCCCGTCGCGCAGGCGCTGCTCGATCGTTATGCCGCACAACGATCGGGCCCGGTCGGCCTCGCGGCACCGTCGGCGAACCGCTTCGGCCGCGTCAGCCCGACGCGCGCGGTGCACGTGCTCGCCGAGTTCGACGGGGCGAGCACGACCGACGTCGATGCCGCGATCCTCGTCGTCGACGGCGGCGACTGCCCGGTCGGCATCGAGTCGACGATCGTCGACTGCTCGCGGCTCGACGCGCTCGGTCCCGTGCTGCTGCGGCCCGGCGCCGTGACGGCCGCGATGATCGCCGAGGCGGCCGGCGCATGGCCCGCGTCCGCGGACGACGCGGCGCCGCGCGCCTCCGGCACGCTCGAATCGCACTACGCGCCGTCGACGCCGCTACGACTCGTCGACCGGGGGACGCTCGCGTCGGCGCCGGACGACGTCGCGGCCTGGACGCATTCGTGCGAGCCGCGCGGTCGCCCGGCGTGGCTGCGGGCGCCGGCCGACGCGACGGCCTACGCGCGCGAGCTGTACGCGGTACTGCGACGGCTCGACGCGGCCGGCGCGCGCGAGATCTGGATCGAGCGCCCGCCCGACGCGCCGGCGTGGGCCGGCGTCGTCGATCGCCTCACGCGCGCCGCGGCCGCGCGCGGGTCCTGAGCGGCGTCGCGAGCCACGGCCCGTCGATGCGATCGCGCGTCAGCGCGCACGCGATCGCGACCGACCGGTCGGCCAGGCGAGGAAGCGTTCCGGCCGGTGTTCCTCCTCGCCGACCGCGAGCGACGGCTTGATGAGGTCGCTGCGCGCGACCAGGCCGACGAGGTGGCGCGAGCGGCGGTCGCGGACGACCGGCAGGCGCTCGAGGCCCGTGCGCCGCGAGCCGCGTCGCGACGGTGCGGCAGTTCTCGTCCGGCAGCGCCATCGCGGGCGTCGGCGCCGAACAGGTCGGCGACCGGTCCCGAGGCCGACGACGCCAGCGCCGCCGCGAGCGTGTCGCGGTCGACCATGCCGATGCAGCGTCGCGCCGCGCAGCGACCGGGAACGCGCGGTGCCGCTGCTGCGGGCCGAAGTGCCGCGTCGAGCGCGTCGGCGACGCTCGACTGCGCCGTCGATCGTCTCGACCTCGCGCGTCATGACCTCCGCCACGATGTGGCGCTCCAGCGGATCGATGCCGTACTCGCGGTAGATGTGGTGGCCGCGGCGCGCGATCTTCTCGGTCAGGATCGAGCGCGGCATCGTCACCACCGTGAAGCCGTAGGCGACGGCCGACGCGATCAGCAGCGGCAGCAGCGCGTTGACGTCGTGCGTCAGCTCGAGCGCGAACACGACCGCCATGATCGGCGCGCGCATCATGCCGCCGAGCGTCGCGGCCATGAAGACGAGCGGCCACAGCGCGGGCTGCGCCGCCGGGCAGCAACGGCCCGAGCAGCACGCCGAGCGCCGCGCCCATCATCAGCAGCGGCGCGAGCACGCCGCCCGACGTGCCCGAGCCGAGCGCGACGACCCACATCACGGCCTTGCACGACGATCAGCGCGAGCACCGACGCCGACGGCCAGCCGGTTGTGCAGCAGGTCGCCGATGACGTCGTAGCCGACGCCCAGCGCGCGCGGCTGCGAGCCAGCCGCCGATGCCCGACGACCAGGCCGCCGATCGCCGGCCACCACATCCAGTGGATCGGCAGGCGGCCGAACAGGTCCTCGACCTTGTAGAGCGACGTCGACACCGTCCACGACAGCGCGCCGGCGGCCAGCCCGGCGACGACGCAGGACGCCGAGCGTCGCGAGGTCCGGCGCCGCGGTGTGCAGCGGGAACAGCGGGCCGGCCGTCGAGCAGCAGCGGGCGCACGCGCGGCCGGCCACGCAGCAGGCGACGGCCACCGGCAGCAGGCTGCGCGGGCGCAGTTCGAACAGCAGCAGTTCGACCGCCAGCAGCACGGCGGCGATCGGCGTGCCGAACACCGCGGTCATGCCGGCCACCGCGCCGGCGACCAGCAGCGTCTTGCGCTCGCGCGCCCGTGATGTGGAAGAACTGGCCCGACCAGCGAGCCGAGCGCGCCGCCGGTCATGATGATCGGGCCCTCGGCGCCGAACGGGCCGCCGCTGCCGATCGCGATGCCCGACGAGAGCGGCTTGAGCATCGCGACCTTGGGCGACATCCGGCTCTTGTTGAACAGGATCGCCTCGATCGCCTCCGGGATGCCGTGGCCGCGGATCTTCTCGGAGCCGTAGCGCGCCATCAGCCCGATGATCAGGCCGCCGACGACCGGCACCGCGATCACCGACGCAGGCCCAGCGTGTTCGTGCGCCGGCGACACGGCGCGCGTCCGACAGCGTCTGGAAGAAGAACAGGTTCGTGAACAAGCGGATCAGGTGCAGCAGCACCCACGCGGCGACGCGCGCTGAGGCCGCCGATCACGGCCGCGATCGCGGCGATCGCCGGCAGGCGCTCCGGCGGACGCGAAGTCGCGGCGCTCGTCGTGGGCGCGCTGCGGGTCGCGCATCGCGGGCGCGTCGTCGGCGGTCATCGGCTCGCGCTCGGCGATGGATGCTGGGGAACGGCGAACACGGCTGCCGAGCGACTGCAGCTCCGATGCGATGCAGCTCCGCCAGGCCGACGCAGGATCCGCTCGCCCGGCGCAGCAGGTGGATCTCCACGCGCCGCCGGTCGACGTCGCTCGGACGGCGCTCGACGAAGCCGTTCTGCTCGCACCGCGTGACCAGCGCCACGACGCCGTTCGGCTTCGCCTGCAGGCGAAGCGCGAGCTCGCCGATCGTCGCGAAGGCGCGGCCGGGAAAGCCCTTCACGTGGAGCAGCAGCAGGTACTGCAGCGGCGTGATCCCGAACGCCTGCACCGCGTCCTCGGAGAACCGTTCGAAGCGGCGGATCTGGAAACGGAATTCGGACAGCGCCTCGAAATCGGCCTTGGTCAGCGCGCGTCGTCCGGTCTTGTTCATCGCCACGATGGACCGGATTATGTCACGCCGTGACATATCGGACCGACGAGCCCGCGAGTGGCGGCGCCCGTCGCCGGCGACGGGCGCCGCGCAGCGCGGGCACGGATGGCGCGGGCGTGGCCCCGCATGGACCTCCGCGCGCGGCGCTTCGATCGCCGGTCGCCCCCCTAGCAGACGCCGTCGCCGGCCTTCGACCGTGGGGTCCCGTCCGACAGACCAATCCACCGAAAGCCCCATTCGCCGCCGAGGCGTCGCCTGCATGCTGTGCGCACTGCGGAGTTCCGTCGGAATCCTGCTCGAACGACAGATACCTAGGAGGGAAACATGTCGATCATCGCGTGGCTCGTGGTTGGACTGATCGCCGGATTCATCGGCAGCAAGATCGTCAACAAGACCGGGGAAGGGGTGGTGCTCGACATCATCCTCGGCATCGTCGGCGCCATCGTCGGCGGCTTCCTGTTCAACATGTTCGGCGCGCAGGGCGTCAGCGGCATCAACCTGTACAGCATCCTGGTCGCGGTCGTCGGCGCGGTCGTGGTGCTGGTGCTGTATCACGCCATCTTCCGCGGGCGCTCGACGGTCTGAGCTGCACCGTCGTTCGACCGGACGCCTCGAGACCGTCTCGAGGCGTTCGGTCGTCTCCGTCGGGCCGGCTCACTGCCGGCCGATCGCAGGATCCGCCGCACCAGGTTCGTCGGCCGTCTCGATGCGCCGCCCGGTGGTCCCGTCTTCGCCGACCATCCGATTCGCCGGCGATCGTCGTGTCTTCGTGGTCGTGCCTTCGCCGACCCATCGATTTGCCAGCGAGGGTCGCGCTTCGCCGACCGTCCCGGTTCGCCAGCGCAGGTCGTGCTTCCCGACCGTTTCGCATTCGCCGGCCGGTCGCGTCTTCGATCCGCGCCGACGCGCGAGCGTCGGCCGCGTCGGCACGACCGTACGCCGCCCGCGGCAACGGCCGCGTCGTCCCCCGACCGCCCGCGATGTCCGGTGAGCGGGCCGCCGCACGGCCTCGCGCCGCTGCCGCGCTACTGGAACGCCTGGATGCCGGTGATCGCGCGGCCGAGGATCAGCGCGTGGATGTCGTGCGTCCCCTCGTAGGTGTTGACGACCTCGAGGTTGACCAGGTGGCGGGCGACGCCGAACTCGTCCGAGATGCCGTTGCCGCCCATCATGTCGCGCGCCATCCGCGCGATGTCGAGCGCCTTGCCGCACGAGTTGCGCTTCATGATCGACGTGATCTCGACCGAGGCGCTGCCGTCGTCCTTCATGCGCCCGAGCCGCAGGCAGCCCTGCAGCCCGAGCGTGATCTCGGTCTGCATGTCGGCGAGCTTCTTCTGCACGAGCTGGTTCGCAGCGAGCGGCCGGCCGAACTGCTTGCGGTCCAGCACGTACTGGCGCGCGCGGAACCAGCAGTCCTCCGCCGCGCCGAGCGCGCCCCACGCGATGCCGTAGCGCGCGGAGTTCAGGCACGTGAACGGGCCCTTCAGGCCGCGCACGTCGGGGAACGCGTTCTCCTCCGGACAGAACACCTCGTCCATCACGATCTCGCCGGTGATCGACGCGCGCAGGCCGACCTTGCCTTGGATCTTCGGCGCCGACAGCCCCTTCATGCCCTTCTCGAGGATGAAGCCGCGGATCGCACCCGCGTCGTCCTTCGCCCACACGACGAAGACGTCGGCGATCGGCGAGTTGGAGATCCACATCTTCGAGCCCGAGATCGCGTAGCCGCCGTCGACCGACTTCGCACGCGTGATCATCGACGCCGGGGTCGGAGCCGTGGTTCGGTTCGGTCAGCCCGAAGCAGCCGATCCATTCGCCGGTCGCGAGCTTCGGCAGGTACTGCCGACGCTGCTCCTCGGTGCCGAACTCGTGGATCGGCACCATCACGAGCGACGACTGCACGCTCATCATCGACCGATAGCCGGAGTCGACGCGTTCGACCTCGCGCGCGATCAGCCCGTAGGCCACGTAGTTCAGCCCGGGTCCGCCGTATTCGTCGGGGATCGTCGGACCGAGCAGCCCGAGCTCGCCCATCTCGCGGAAGATCGCCGGGTCGGTCGTCTCGTGGCGGAACGCGTCGACCACGCGCGGCAGCAGCTTGTCGGTGCAGTAGCGTCGGGCGGCGTCGCGGATCATCCGCTCGTCGTCGGACAGCTGCGCGTCGAGCAGCAGCGGGTCGTCCCAATGGAAACGGGCCTTGAGGCGTTGGGCGGTATCGGGCGCGTTCATGGCGTCTCCTCGTTCGCGATCCGACGATTCTAGTCTTCGGCGGCGCGCCCTCGTTCGCCGCGGAGACCCGCCGACGCGTACAGTGCGGACGGTGATCGCGACGGGCCGACGCATCGGCGCCGGGGATGCGATCGAACAACGGGAGAACAGCCATGTCGAACAAGCCAGCGTCGCCGTCATCGCCGCCCGCGCCGACCGAGCCGGTCGAGCAGCGTCCCGGGTTCGGCGGCTTCGCCGACCGGCCGGACCCGGAGCCGCAGGCCCCCGGCGGCACCGACTGAGTCCGTCGCCGCACCCAATCCGTCCGCATCCCGAGGAATTCCGATGCCGCTGATCCGCGTCGAGATGTTCGAAGGCCGTACCGACGAGCAGAAGCGCGCGCTCGTGCAGGAACTGACGCAGGCGTGCGTCCGCGCGCTCGGCGCGTCGCCGGCGAGCGTCGACATCATGCTCGTCGACATGCCGAAGCGGCACTGGGCACGCGGCGGCGTGCTGTGGAGCGAGATGCCGGCGGATCCGCCGGCCGGATAGCGTCGCGATGAGGCGCGGCCTGCAGGTGCTGGTGTCGGTCCTGGCGCTGCTGCCGCTGACGTTCGGCGTGCTCGGGCTGCTGTTCGGCGTCGGCTTCTACGTGCCGGTCGACGCGACGGCCGCGAGCCTCGACAGCCAGTTCCGCTTCGCGTCCGGCTGGGACGTCGGGCTCGCCCTCGTGATCTGGTGGATCGCGCCGCGCGTCGAACGCCACGGCGGGCTCTTCCGCGTCGTCTGCGTCGCGGTGTGCGTCGGCGGCCTCGGCCGCGTCGCGTCGTGGGCGATCGTCGGCCCGCCGAACCTCGCCTTCCGGCTCGTCACCTTCGTCGAGGTCGCGGTCCCGCTGTTGATCCCGTGGCAGGCGGCCGTCGCGCGACGGGCCGGGCGAACGGACGACGCGCCAGGACGCGTCTGAGCGCGACTGGCATCGAAGGCCGCGGTCCCGGCCGACGCGCCCGCCGCGATCCATCGAGTCGCGCGACGATCGTGACCGTCGCGGGATCGTCCCACTCGTTCTGCGGGCCGGGGCCGGCGAACGTCTCGTCGAGCACGACGAGATCGCGGATGCGCGCGACGTCGAACAGCGGCTCCGGCTGCGCGCCGCCCGAGCTGTGAACACGCGGCAGCTCCGCCCCCGCGTGCCGAAGCCGCTGCACTGCGGTTCGACGACGCGGACGCGGCGTGGTCGCGGAACCGCAGTCGATGCTTCTGGCGGATCGCCGCAACGATGGATCGGTTCGTGCCGATTCGTGCATCATGACGCCATGCACGACCCCGATTCGATCGTCGCCGCGCATCTCGCAGCGTATCGCGACGCGGTACTCGCGAAGGACGTCGATGCGTTCGTCGGACTCTACGATGCCGACGTCTGCGTGTTCGATCTCTGGGACGACTGGTCGCACGACGACGTCGGTGCGTGGCGCGATACCGTCGATGCCTGGTTCGGAGCGCTCGGCGGCGACCGCGTCGACGTGTCGTTCGACGCCGTCGTCGCGACCGCGGCCGACGGGCTGATCGTGGCGCGCGCCTTCGTCGTCTTCACGAACGTCGGCGCGCACGGCCGCCCGCTGCGTGCGATGCGCAACCGCCTGACGTGGGTGCTGCGCGGCGCCGGCGACGCGTGGAAGGTCGTCCACGAACACACGTCGGCGCCGATCGACGGCGCGACGTTCAAGGTCCGCTTCGGCGATTGATCGCCACGCCGCGGATCAACGCGGGATGACCGCGGTCGCCTCGATCTCGACCTTCGCGCGATCCTCGATCAGCGCGACGACCTGCACGGCCGTCATCGCGGGGAAGTGCCGGCCGATCAGCTCGCGGTACGCGGCGCCGATCGCGGGATAGGCCGCGACGTATTCGCGCTTGTCGACGACGTACCAGGTCAGCCGAACGAGATGCTCGGGACGGCCGCCGGCCTCCGCGAGGACCGCGACGATGTTCGCGAGCGCCTGGCGCGCCTGCGCCGCGAAGTCGTCGCTGTCGAACTCGCCGCGTGCGTTCCATCCGATCTGTCCCGCGATCGAGACGACGGTCCCGTCGGCCGCGATGCCGTTCGCGTAGCCGCGCGGCTTCGCCCATCCGTCCGGTTGAAGGATCTTCATCGTCGCGTCGTCAGAGGTCGGTGCGCACGCGCCACAGCTCGGGGAACAGCACGACGTCGAGCATCTTGCGCAGGTAGCTGACGCCGCCCGTGCCGCCGGTGCCGGGCTTGAAGCCGATGATCCGCTCGACCGTCGTCACGTGCCGGAAGCGCCATTGCCGGAACGCGTCCTCGAGGTCGATCAGCTCCTCGGCGAGCTCGTAGAGGCGCCAGTGCCGCTCCGGCGCGCGGTAGACCGCGAGCCAGGCCGCCTCGACGGCCGGGTCGAACGGACGGACGCCGTCGGCCGGCGACGGGGTCGGGTCGACGTCGAAGCCGCCGCGCGCGAGCAGCCCGATCGCCTCGTCGTAGATGCTCGGCTTCCCGAGCAGCGCCTGCAGGTACGCGCGTCGCTCGCCGTCGTGCGACTGCACGTGCGACGCGACCTTGTTGCCGAGCAGGAACTCGATCTCGCGATACTGCGGCGACTGGAAGCCCGACGACGTGCCGAGGTACGGCCGCACGCCGCTGTACTCGGTCGGCGTCAGCGTCGACAGCACGGTCCACGCGGAGACGAGCTGTTCCATGATCCGCGTGACGCGCGCGAGCATCTTGAACGCCGGCGGCAGGTCGTCGTCGTGCAGCTTGCCGATCGCCGCGCGCAGCTCGTGCAGCATCAGCTTCATCCACAGCTCGCTCGTCTGATGCTGGATGATGAACAGCATCTCGTTGTGGTCGGGCGAGCGCGGATGCTGCGCGTCGAGCAGCGTGTCGAGCGACAGGTAGTCGCCGTACGTCAGCTTGCGCGGGGTGTCGTCGGCCATGCGTCGGCTCAGGTGACGGCGGCGCGCACGTCGAATCGCGCGTCGCGATAGTCGCCGCTCGCGACGACGTCCGCGACGATCGCGGCCGCGTCGAACGCGTCGACGAAGCGCAGGTAGGCGGGCGTGAAGCCGAAGCGCAGGATGTCGTCGTCGTCGCCTGCGTCATCGTTCGTTCGGCCCTTGCGGAAGTCGCCGACGACGCCGCGCGCGATCAGCGCCTGCATCGTCGCGTAGCCGCGTCCGGCGATCGGCCCTCGCGCGTGGAACGACACCTGGCTGCCGCGGCGCGCCGGGTCGCGCGGCGTGGCGAGCGCGAGCGCGTCGCCGCAGCGCGCCTCGATGCACGCGATGAACAGCTCGGTCAGCGCGATCGACTTCGCGCGCAGCGCCGGCATCGGATCGCCGCCGTCGTCCCGCGCGAGCGACGCGACGCCGCACTCGAGCGCCGTCATCGACAGCATCGGCGGCGTGCCGCAGAGGAAGCGCGCCGATGCCGTTCGCCGGCGCGTAGCGCTCGGTGAACGCGAACGGCGACGCGTGGCCCATCCAGCCGGACAGCGGCTGCACGGAAGCGGGCGACGTGCCGCGGATGGACCCACAGGAACGCCGGCGCGCCGGGTCCGCCGTTCAGGTACTTGTAGCCGCAGCCGATCGCGAAGTCGGCGTCGGCCGCGTGCAGGTCGACCGGCACGGCGCCGGCCGAATGCGCGAGGTCCCAGACGACCAGCGCGCCGGCGTCGTGCGCGGCGCGCGTCAGCGCGGCCATGTCGTGCATCGCGCCGGTCCGGTAGTTGACGTGCGTCAGCATCAGCACCGCCGTCGACGGCGCGAGCCGCTCGACGATCGCGTCGAATCGCGCGTCGCTCGACGTCGCGGGCACGAGCGTCAGCGACCGCGTCGCGCGCTCGCGAACGACGCCTCGGCGATGTAGAGGTCGGTCGGGAAGTTGTCGGTCTCGCTGACGACGTCGGTGCGCGCCGGGTCGCGGTCGCGCGCGATCGGCGAGCGCGACGGTCAGGACCTTGAACAGGTTGACCGACGTCGAGTCGGCGACGACGACCTCGCCGGGCCGCGCGCCGATCAGCGGCGCGATCGCGTCGCCGATGCGACGCGGCGCGTCGATCCAGCCGGCCGTGTTCCAGCTCGCGATCAGGTCGCGGCCCCATTCGCGCGAGACGACGTCGGCGACGCGGGCGGCCGTCGCGCGCGGCAACGCGCCGAGCGAGTTGCCGTCGAGGTAGATCGTGCCGTCCGGCAGGTCGAAGCGCTCGCGCAGGTCGGCGAGCGGATCGGCCGCGTCGAGCGCGAGGCAGTCGCGCACGCGTCGTGCGCACCGGCGCGCGGCGCATGGTTCGCGGGCTCGTTTGCGCGCTCATCGATTTATTTTAGACTTAAAGTATTTTCCGGCCAACGCGTCGACCGACGCGACGAGGCCGCCCGATCCCGACGTCGCCACGAAGTCGCGGCATGAAGATCGACATCATCGGCGCCGGACCGGCCGGACTCTACTTCGCGATCCTCGCGAAGAAGTCGTTCCCCGACGCGCGCGATCGACGTCGTCGAGCGCAACCGCGCCGACGACACGTTCGGCTTCGGCATCGTGCTGTCCGACGAGACGCTGCGCAACCTCGAGCGCGCCGACGAGCCGACGTTCCGCGAGATCGCGGCCGCGTTCGCGTACTGGGACGACATCCACACGCACTTCCGCGGCACCGTCTGCCGCTCGAGCGGCCACGGCTTCTCCGGCATCCGGCGGCTCGCGCTGCTGCAGATCCTGCAGCGGCGCGCCGAGGCGCTCGGCGTGCGCGTGCGCTACGGCGTCGTCGACGAAGGGCTCGACGCGCATGCCGACGCCGACCTGATCGTCGCGGCCGACGGCATCAACAGCGGCGATCCGCGACGCGCTGAAGGCCGCGTTCGCGCCGCGAGGTCGACCTGCGCAGCAACCGCTTCACGTGGCTCGGCGCGCGGATGCGGCTGCCGGGCTTCACGTACGCGTTCCGCGAGGACCGCATCAGCCCGCGCGAGGGCGGTCGCGCACCCGGGCATCTGGAACCTGCACGCGTACGAGTTCACGCAGCCCGACGCGGCCGATCCCGAATGCACGATCGTCATCGAGACGACCGACGAGGCGTTCCGCGCGAGCGGCCTCGGCGAGACCGACGAGGCCGCGACCGCGCGCTTCGTCGAGCGTCTGTTCGCCGACATGCTCGACGGCCACGAGGTGCTGACGAACCGCTCGCACTGGCGGCGGTTCCCGACGATCACGTGCAAGACGTGGCATCACGCGATCGCGCACGCGAACGGCCGGCAGGGCGCTCGTCGTGCTGCTCGGCGACGCGGCGCACACCGCGCACTTCTCGATCGGCTCGGGGACGAAGCTCGCGCTCGAGGACGCGATCGCGCTGCATGCCGCCGTGGCCGCCGCATGCGATGAATGACGTCGACGACCTGATGCGCGCGCTCGCGCGCTACGAGGCCGATCGCCGCGACGAGGTCGGCCGCATCCAGCACTCGGCCAACGTCAGCCTCGTGTGGTTCGAGAACGTCCGCCGCTTCTGGGACATGGAGCCGATCCAGTTCAACTACTCGCTGCTGTCGCGATCGAAGCAGATCACGCACGAGAACCTGCGGATGCGCGACCCGGCGCTCGTCGACGAGGTCGAGCGGTGGTGGAACCACCGGGTCGCGGGCGAGCTCGGCGTGCCGTTGCCCGAAGGCTTCGCCGCGCCGCCGATGTTCGCGCCTTTCGCGCTGCGCGACTGCGCGCTCGCGAACCGCGTCGTCGTCTCGCCGATGGCGCAGTACTCGGCCGTCGACGGCATGCCGAATGACTGGCACTTCGCGCACTACGCGTCGCGCGCGCTCGGCGGGGCCGGCCTCGTGTTCGTCGAGATGACGTGTCCGTCGCCGGACGCGCGCATCACGCCGGGCTGCACCGGCCTGTGGTCGCGCGAACAGGCCGACGCGTGGCGCCGCATCGTCGACTTCTCGCATCGGCACAGCGCCGCGAAGCTCTGCATGCAGCTCGGCCACGCCGGTCGCAAGGGCTCGACGCAGGTCGGCTGGGAGAGGATGGACGACCCGCTCGACGAGGCGCTGCACGGCCCGAACTGGGACCTGTACGCGCCGTCGGCGATCGCGTATCGCGAGGGCGTCAACGCGACGCCGCGCGTCATGACGCTCGCCGACATGGCGCGCATCCGCGAGCAGTTCGTCGCGTCGGCGCGGCTCGCCGACGACGCCGGCTTCGACATGCTCGAGCTGCACATGGCGCACGGCTACCTGCTCGCGAGCTTCGTGTCGCCGATCACGAACCGTCGCGACGACGCGTACGGCGGCAGCCTCGCGAACCGGCTGCGCTGGCCGCTCGAGGTGTGGGACGCGGTGCGCGCCGTCTGGCCGCGCGAAAAGCCGATGAGCGTGCGCGTGTCGGCGACCGACTGGATCGCCGGCGGCACGACCGGCGCCGAGACGGTCGAGATCGCGAAAGCCTTCAAGGCGCACGGCTGCGACCTGATCGACGTGTCGACGGGGCAGACGGACCCGGCGTCGAAGCCGGTCTACGGCCGCATGTACCAGGCGACGTTCGCGGAGCAGGTGCGGCTCGAGGCACGCATCGCCACGATGGCCGTCGGCGCCATCACGACCGCGGACCAGGTCGACACGCTGCTCGTGTCGGGCCGTGCCGACCTCGTCGCGCTCGCGCGTCCGCATCTCGCCGATCCGTACTTCACGCTGCACGCGGCGGCGGCGGCCGGCTTCGAAGGCGCCTCGTGGCCGGCGCAGTACCTGCCGGGCGCGCTGCAGGCGTACACGCTCGCACGCCGCGCGCGCGAGGATGCGGCGCGCCGCGCGACCGCCTGACCGCGCGCCGTCGCCGCGACCGATCGCGGTCACGGTTCGTTGCAACGCGCCGCGGCCGTCCGGCCGGACGGGACGGATCGGCTAAAATCGCGCGTCCCGGATCGCGCGTCCGATCCCCTCACGCGCGGCGCGCGAACGCGGTTCCGTCCAGCCCGGCGCACGGGGCGACAGCTGAACGAGCGATCCGTTGAAAGTCCTCGCGTTCCCCGGCCCGAAGCAACGCCTGCCCGACGAGCGCGTCGAGGAGGCCGTCGCGCCGCCCGAACCGGCGTTCGCCGGCGAGGCCCCGCCGCCGAAGTACGACCGCATCACGATCCGCGCGATCACCGTCGCGCTCGCGCTGTCGCTGTTCCTGCACATCGTGATCCTCGTCGGGCCGTGGTTCAACGAGCTGGACAAGCAGATGAAGGCGCCGGCCGACGAGATCGGTCCGCTGTCGGTCACGATCGCCGACACCACGCCGCCGCCGGGGCCGCAGCCGAAGCCCGAGTCGCCGCCGGTCGAGAAATCCGTCCCGACGCCGACGCCGACGCCGACGCCGCCGAGGCAGGTCGCGCGGCCGGCGCCCGCACCGCCGCATCCGCGTCCGCAGATCGCGGTCACCCGCGGCAGTCGGCCGCCGTTCGTCGTGCCGCCTCCGACGGCCGCCCCGCCGCCGCTGCCCGCGCCGGCGCCGGTCGCCCCGCCGCAGCCGCAACCGCAGCCGGTCCAGCCGTCGAACGAGGACTTCAGCGACGTGCTCGCGGCGCGCCAGCGCGCGCGCCGCGCGGCGAACGGCGGCGCGCCCGACGAGGTCGTCGAGAGCGACAACGAGCGCGCGAACCGCATCGCGAAGGCCAACATCCTCGCGCAGCAGCGTTCGTCGAGTCCCGGGCAGGACCCGGACCAGTCGGGCGGCATCTTCGACCTGCGCCACACCGGGCTCAACGACGCGGAGTTCGTGTTCAACGGGTGGAACCGGAACTTCCAGCGCAAGCTCGGCCAGGTCATCGAGGTGCGGACCGGCAACGCGCCCGACATCCGCATCGCGGTCGTGCGACGGATGATCGACATCATCCGCGAGCAGAAGCCCGGCGACTTCGAGTGGTACAACTACCGCACCGGCAAGACCGCGGTGATGTCGGCGCGGCCGAAGGACCAGCCGGAGCTCGAGCTGTTCCTGCTGAAGGAGTTCTACCCCGACGACCCGCGCATCAACCCGCGGGCGCGGGTGCCGTGACCTCCCGCGTTCACTCCGGCTCGACGCCGAGCGCGACGAGGAAGCGCGACACCATGTTGTAGCTCGCGACGACGCCGACCAGCTCGACGACGTGCGCCGGACCGATCCGGTCGAGCAGCGTCGCGAAGGTCGCGTCGTCGACGTGCACCTGCGTCGTCATCTGGAACGACAGCGCGATCGTCGCGTTCGCGACGTCGTCGAACAGCGCGTGGTCGATCGGCCGCGACTTCATCGCGCGGACGGCCTCGACCTGCGCATCGCTGCCGCCGGCCTTCACGAACTCCGGCGCGTGGTGGACGAACTCGTAGTCGGCGTCGTTGAGGATCGCGACGACGCACATCGCGAGCTCGCGAAGTCGCGCGTCGAGCGACAGCTTCGTCCGCACCGCACCGAGCAGCGCGTTCCAGCCCTCCGCGAGCGGCGGGCTGTGCAGCAGCTGCCGGTCCAGGTTCAGCAGGCCGCCGCCGCGGCGCCGGCGGATCGCCTCGACGAGCGGGGTGCTGCCGGCTTCGTCGTCGGTGACGTAGGGGATGCGGGGCATGGGGTCGTGGCCTCAGGAGTCGGGATGCGGTTGCGTCATGTGGTAGTCGCCGCCCTGGAAGATCAGCGGTTCGCGCGGCGCGAAGCCGCAGCGTTCGACCTCGCCGACGAAGATGACGTGGTCGCCTTCCTCGTAGCGGCTGCGGTTGAAGCATTCGAACCACGCGCAGCAGCCGTCGATGATCGGCGCGCCGTGCGAGCCGTCGTGCCACGCGATGCCTTCGAAGCGGTCGACGAGCGCGCGCCGGTGCCGCTGCGCGAACCGAAGCGCGCGGCGACAGCGCGATCTGGTCGGACGCGAGCACGTTGATCGCGTAGTGCGACATGTCGAGGAACGCCGGCATGCTCGACGGCGCTGCGCGCCAGGCTCCACAGCACGAGCGGCGGCTCGAGCGAGACCGAGTTGAACGAGTTCGCGGTGAAGCCGATCGGCCGCGTCGCGCCGTCGGCGTCGACGCGCGCGCCGTGATGATCGTCACGCCGGTCGCGAACTGTCCGAGCGCGGTGCGGAAGTACGCGACGTCGAAGTCGGGAGCCCGGGCCGCGGCCTCGGGCGCGTCGAGCGACGGCGACGTCATGCGCGACGGCGCCGGCGCGGCGCGGGGCGTGGGCGGACGGGGCGAGGCATCTGGCTCTTCACAGCGGAACGACGGCGCGCGGCCGCGATCGGGCAGGATACGTCACCGCCGCTTGAAACCGCGGCCGGCCGGCGGCATATCCGACGGACGCCGAGCCCGCACGGCGCGCCGCGCGCCCTCATCCCTTCAGGAGTCTCCATGTCCATCGCCCATCCGCTCGCCGCGACGCCGCGCCCCGGTCACGAGTTCGCCACGCTCGGCGGCGGCTGCTTCTGGTGCACCGAGGCCGTGTACATGGACATCGAGAGGCGTCGTCGACGTCGAGTCCGGGTACAGCGGCGGCACCAGCGCGAACCCGAGCTACAACGCGGTCTGCTCGGGCTCGACCGGCCACGCGGAGGTCGTGCGCATCGAGTTCGACCCGAAGGTCGATCTCGTACCGGCAGATCCTCGAGATCTTCTTCACGATCCACGATCCGACGACGCTGAACCGGCAGGGCAACGACGTCGGCACGCAGTACCGGTCGGTGATCTTCTATCACTCGCCGGAGCAGCAGCGCATCGCGCAGGACGTGCTCGCCGAAGTCGCGCAGGCCTGGCCGTCGAAGGTCGTGACGCAGCTCGAGCCGGCGCCGGCGTACTACCGCGCCGAGACCTATCACCAGGAATACTTCCCGAACAACCCGAACCAGGGCTACTGCGCCGCCGTGGTCGGGCCGAAGGTCGCGAAGTTCCGCAAGACCTGGGCCGCGCTGCGGAAGAGCTGACCGCGAGCGACGCGCGGCCGTCGTCGATGCGACGTCGCGCGCATGTGGCCGTGAGGTTGGCGTGCGAGCGTGCGAGACGTCGCCGTCGGTGGGTCGCCTCGCGCTACGGTGCGAGCCGGACGATCGACCAGCCGTCGCCCGCGGCGCGATACACGAGCCGGTCGTGCAGTCGCGACGGGCGGCCCTGCCAGAACTCGATCGCGTCGGGGACGAGACGGTAGCCGCCCCAGTGCGGCGGCCGCGGCACGACGACCGACGCGTCGTCGCCGTCGATCGCGAGCGTCGCGCGCAGTCGCGACTCGTTGGCCTCGACGACGGCGCGCGACGCGATGACGTCGCTCTGCGGCGACGCGCACGCGCCGATTCGCGATGCGAGCGGTCGCGACGCGAAGTAGCGGTCGGATTCGTCGGCGCTCGTCTTCTCGACGCGACCCTCGACGCGCACCTGGCGTTCGAGCTCCGGCCAGAAGAACACGAGCGCGGCGTCCGCGTGGCGCGCGAGGTCGCGGCCCTTGCGGCTGTCGTAGTTCGTGTACCAGACGAAGCCGCGGCCCGATGCGGTGACCGGCGCGGCGTCGACGTCGAGTCCCTTCAGCAGCACGATGCGCGCGGACGGCCGTGCGCCGTCGATCGTCGCGAGCGTCATCGCGGTCGGCTCGACGGCCGCCGCGGCGATGGCCTGCTCGAGCCAGCCCGCGAACTGGCGGATCGGGTCGGCGTCGACGTCGCCTTCGGTCAGCGTCGCGCGGCGGTAGACGGTGCGGAGATCGGCGATGTTCATCGGGCGGAGGCCCAGCGTGCGGGCCGCCACTGTGCCACGTCGGCGCCGGGCGCCGCGCTCAGTGCCCCGCGGCGCCGCGGTCGAGCTGAGCGTCGACGCGCCGCGCGAGGTCGTTCATCTCTGCGCGCGACAGCCTGCCGGTCAGCGCGTACGCGTAGTCGGCGTCGATCCAGTAGAACACCGTGGCGCCGTCCTCGTCGGCGATGCGGAACGACGCGGCGGCTGCCGCGGGCTTCGCCGTCGCCGGGTCCGCGACGTTCGTCGAGACCGCGAGCGTCAGCCGGCGCGCGGCGCGGTCCTCGTACATGAACTGCGCGACCGGACCGTTCCCGCCGGCGAGCAGCCGGCCGCCGAGCAGCGACCACCCGGCGTCGCCGAGATGCGGGACGACGACCGGCGCGGCGAGCCGCTTCGACAGCCACGCGACGAGGTGCGCCTCGTCGGCCGCCGGCACCTCGACCGGATGCCGCACCTCGGGCACGAACACGGCGTGCGACAACGCGGCGGTCTGCACGAACGACTGCAACCGCGCCTCGACGTCGCGCGACGGCGACGACGAGGCGACCGCGCCCGCGTGGCCGCGGACCACCCAGCCGCCGGCCGCGCCGATCGCGACCGCGACGACGAGCGACGCGGCGAGCGCGACGCCCGGCCACGCGAACGATCGACCGCGCGCGCCGACCGACGCGGGGCGGCGCGACGCATCGAGATCGTCGGCCGCGAGCAGGCCGTCGTAGCGCGCATGCAGCGCGGCGTCGATCGCGCGCAACGCGGCGACGTCGGCGCGCGCGTCGGGGTCGTCCGCGAGTCGACGCTCGACGTCCGCGGCGTCGTCGGGCGCGAGCTCGCCGTCGACATAGGCGTGCAGCGCGAAGCGGTCCTGGTCGGCGCTCATGTCGGTCGCTTCACCGGACGATCCGGAACGTCGTGGGCGACTCGCCGTTGCCCGCGGCGGCGATCGGCAGCGGCGCCTCGCGGTGGCCCGGCGCCTCGCCGTCCATCAGCGCGCGCAGTCGCGTGCGGCCGCGGGACAGCCGCGACATGACCGTGCCGACCGGCACGCCGAGCACGTCGGCGGCCTCGCGGTACGACAGGTCCTCGAGTCCGACGAGCAGCACGACCGCGCGCTGGTCGACGGGCAGCGCGGCGAGCGCGCGCTCGATGTCGAGCATCGTTCCGGCCGTCCCCGACACGACGTCCACCGGCGTGTCGGGCGGCGCGTCGCGGGTCGATCCGTCGACGGCGTGCGCGTCGTAGCCGCGCGCCGACAGCCGCCGCAACTCGCTGATGAACGTGTTGTGCAGGACGGTGAAGAGCCACGCGCGCAGGTCGGTGCCGCGGCGCCACCGGCTCCGGTTCGACCACGCCCGTTCGAGCGTGTCCTGCACGAGATCCTCCGGCTGCACCGGATGGCGCGCGAGCGCGTGCGCGTAGCGCCGCAGGCGCGGGATCATCGCCTCGAGTTCGGCGCCGCTGAAACTCATCGTGCCTCGTCTTCGGCATCGCTCACGGTCGTGCGGCGAGACGCGTGCCGTCGTCCGCACGACGTGAACGCCGCGGCGAGGCTGGGCATTCCCGACCCGTCGCGCGGATCAGCGCTGCAGCAGCATGTTCAGTCCGGCGAGGTCGTTCTCGCTCAGCGTGCCGGCCGCCGACTTCAGTCGCAGGCTGTTGAGCAGCGTGTCGTAGCGGGCCCGGGCGAGGTCGCGCTGCGTCGAGAAGAGCTGCTGCTGCGCGTTCAGCACGTCGATGTTGGTCCGCACGCCGACCTGGTAGCCGAGCTTGTTGGACTCGAGCGCGCTCTGGCTCGACGTCTCGGCCGCGCGCAGCGCGCGCACCTGCGCGAGGCCGCTCGTGACGTTGAAGTACGCCTGCCGCGCGCTCTGCGCCGCGCTGCGCCGCGCGAAGTCGAGGTCGTTCTCGGCCTTGTCTGCGAGCGCGATCGTCTCGCGCACGCGCGACGACACGTAGCCGCCGCTGAAGATCGGGATCGCGACCTGCACGCCGATCGAGTTGGTCGTCTGCGCGTTGAGGCCGCTGATCGCCGCGTTGCTGTAGTTGTTGTAGGCGCGCTGAGCGACGAGGTCGACGGTCGGGTAGTGCCCGGCGCGCGCGACCTGGATCTCGCGCTGCGCGATCTCGTAGCCCGCGAGGTTCTGCGCGACGACGTAGTTCTGCGCGATCGGCCGTCGCGACCCACGGGTCGAGCTCGAGCGGCTGCGGCTGCGTCAGCTCGACGTCGCGGATCATCGGCGACAGCGTGCCCGGCTCGTGCCCGATGATCTGCTGGAGCGCCGCGCGCGCGACGTCGAGCGTGCTGCGGGCGGCGATCTCCTGCGACACCGCGAGCGCGTAGCGCGCCTCGGCCTCGTTCGTGTCGGTGATCGTCGTCGTGCCGACCTCGAAGCTGCGCCGCGCCGACGCGAGCTGCTCGGAGATCGCGGCCTTCTGCGCGACCGCGTACTCGATGCTGTCCTGGGCGTACAGCACGTCGGTGTAGGCCTGCACCACGCGCACGATCAGGTCGAGCTGGGCCTGCGCGAACTGCGCCTCCGACAGCATGACCTGCAGCTTGCCTTCCTGGTACTGCTGGTAGTTGGCCCAGCGGAAGAGCGGCTGCGTCAGCGTGATCGCGTACGTGCGCTGGTTGAACGTCGACGTGAAGTTGCCGAACGGCGCGGGTTCGCCGATCTTCGCATTGGTCCGCGTGTCGGACGCCGCTCGCGCCGATCTGCGGCAGCAGCAGCGACAGGCCCTGCGGCGCCTTCTCGCGACCGGCCGCGGCCGCGTTGCGCGCCGACGAGAACTGCGCGTCGTTCATCAACGCGTCGCGGTACGTCTGCAGCAGGTCGGCCGCCGACGCCGCGCCCGCGAACGCACGCGACGACCGCGCCGGCGACGCAGCGCGACCGCAGCGACCGGCGGCGCGGAGCGGATGCGGGACGACGGCCGCGCGTCATGCGCGGCACGCCGGCCTGCGCGGGTCGAGGGTCGTGGCGGCGGGGGTCACGCGGCGGTCCTTCATCGGCGGCCTTAATAGGTCGGGAACGCGGGATCGACCTGCAGCGCCCATGCCGCGACGCCGCCGGTCAGGTTGTAGATGTCGCTCGCGCCGCGCCCGGACAGGAACGCGGCGACCTGCAGGCTGCGCGCGCCGTGATGGCAGATGCAGACGATCGGGCGGTCGAGGTCGATCTCGTCGACGCGACGCGGTACCTCGTTCATCGGCATCGGCGTCGCGCCGTCGAGGCGGCACGTCGCGAACTCCCACGGCTCGCGGACGTCGAGCAGCAGCGGCGGCTCGCGGCCTTCGTCGGACAGCCAGGCGGCGAGCGCCGTCGCGTCGAGCGGCTGGATCATCGCGACGCTCAGAACTCGAAGTGCGAGACGCGCGGCGCCTCGCGCAGCGGCTTCACGGCCGTCTCGAACAGCGGGACGGTGTCCCAGCTGTCCTCGCCCGTGCGGTGGCAGATCTCGGCGGTCATCGCCGGCGCCTCGCCGACGACGGCCGCGATGCGGCCGCCGATGCGCACCTGACGCTTCAGCGCGTCCGGCAGGAACGGCAGCGATCCCGAGACGACGACGACGTCGACCTCGCCGGCCGAAGGCCAGCCGGTCGCGCCGTTGCCGAGCTCGACGCGCACGTTGTCGATGCCGGCGCGGCGCAGGTTGCGCTCGGCGAACGCCTTCAGCCGCGGATCGATCTCGACCGTGACGACGCGTCCGGCGAGGTTCGCGAGCAGCGCGGCCATGTAGCCGGAGCCGGCGCCGATCTCGAGGATCGTCTCTTCCGGCTGCGGCGCGACCTCCTGCAGGATGCGCGCCTCGAACTTCGGCGGCAGCATCGTCTCGCCGGTCTCCTCGCCGTCGACGACGAGCGGAATCTCGGTGTCGACGAACGCGAGCGCGCGGTACTCCGCCGGGACGAAGTCCTCGCGATGCAGGACCTGCAGCAGGTCGAGGACGTCCTGGGACAGCACGTCCCAAGGGCGGATCTGCTGCGCGATCATGTTCGCGCGGGCGCGCTCGGTCGCGCTGGCGGGGGGAAGGGCGTTCATGCGGCGGGTGCTCGACTCGATGGTGGGGCGGCGCCGCGAAACGTCGGATGCGACGGGCGTTTTCTTGCGGCGGGACGGATTGTCGCCTCGCGGGTTGCGGTCCGGCAAGCCGACGCGACGAAACGCAGCAGCGGCGGACGAAACGCGCTCCGCGACGGACCGCATGCATCGAACGCGAGTCGAACATCCCGGCCGCGGCGACGCAACGTCCACACGAAGGATAGGCGTCGGCGCGCGGGCTGGCGAGCGGCGCGATGCGCCGCGGCGCGCGAATGGACGAGCGGATCCGGTCGGACCCGGTCACGCGCCCCGGCCGGCGCATCGGGTCCGTGGCGCGTCGTCTCCCCGGGTTGCGCTTGATCTTTCGCCGTCGAACGCATACCGTGCGGCCATCACGCAGGGGTCCTTGTCCGCGTCGCTCGACTCCGTCGACGCGTGGGCATCGCGAGAAACACCCTTCGAACCTGGGCAGTCGCAGCCGTCGAACGCGGCCGTTGCGAACGCCGTAGGGAGCCGTGGCGACTCGTTCGCGGCTCCCGCTTCCGGAGCTTTCATGAACGCAGCCGTCTTCGATTCGACCCATCACGTCCCCGCCGAACCGCCCGCGAAGGCGGCGCCGTTCTCGGCCGCCACCGCGGCGGTCGACTCCGCGGCCATCGCGCCGCTGCCGCGCTCGTCGAAAGTCTACGTGACCGGGTCGCGGCCCGACCTGCGGGTGCCGATGCGCCGCATCGAGCAGTCGGACACGCCGGTGTTCGGCGCGCCGCACGTGCACGGCATCGAGGCGCCGGTGCTCGAGCCGAACCCGCCGATCTTCGTCTACGACACGAGCGGCCCGTACACCGACCCCGACGCGCGCATCGACATCCGCTCCGGCCTGCCGGCACTGCGCGCGCCGTGGATCGCCGAGCGCGGCGACACGGAGCAGCTCGACGGCCCGACGTCGCGCTACGGCCGCGAGCGGCTCGCCGACCCGAAGCTGACGCAGCTGCGCTTCGACCTGCATCGCCAGCCGAAGCGGGCCATCGCCGGCCGCAACGTCAGCCAGATGCATTACGCGCGGCAGGGCATCGTCACGCCCGAGATGGAATTCATCGCGATCCGCGAGAATTTGCAGCGCGAGCATTACGTCGAGAGCCTGAAGAACGCCGGCCCGACCGGCGCGAAAATGGCCGAGCTGCTGACGCGCCAGCATCCGGGCCAGTCGTTCGGCGCGTCGATCCCGTCGGCGATCACGCCGGAGTTCGTCCGCGACGAGGTCGCGCGCGGCCGCGCGATCATCCCGGCGAACATCAATCACCCGGAGAGCGAGCCGATGATCATCGGCCGCAACTTCCTCGTGAAGATCAACGCGAACATCGGCAACTCGGCCACGACCTCGTCGATCGGCGAGGAGGTCGACAAGATGACGTGGTCGATCCGTTGGGGCGGCGACACGGTGATGGACCTGTCGACCGGCCGGAACATCCACGAGACGCGCGAGTGGATCATCCGCAACTCGCCGGTGCCGATCGGAACCGTGCCGATCTACCAGGCGCTCGAGAAGGTCGACGGCAAGGCCGAGGAGCTGACCTGGGAGATCTTCAGGGACACGCTGATCGAGCAGGCCGAGCAGGGCGTCGACTACTTCACGATCCACGCCGGCGTGCTGCTGCGCTACATCCCGATGACCGCGAAGCGGATGACCGGCATCGTGTCGCGCGGCGGCTCGATCATGGCCAAGTGGTGCCTGTCGCATCACAAGGAATCGTTCCTCTACACGCACTTCGAGGACATCTGCGAGATCATGAAGGCGTACGACGTCTCGTTCTCGCTCGGCGACGGCCTGCGGCCCGGCTCGATCTACGACGCGAACGACGAGGCGCAGCTGTCCGAGCTGAAGACGCTCGGCGAGCTCACGCAGATCGCGTGGAAGCACGACGTCCAGACGATGATCGAGGGCCCGGGCCACGTCCCGATGCACCTGATCAAGGAGAACATGGACCTGCAGCTCGAGCAGTGCGGCGAGGCGCCGTTCTACACGCTCGGGCCGCTGACGACCGACATCGCGCCGGGCTACGACCACATCACGTCGGGCATCGGCGCCGCGATGATCGGCTGGTACGGCACCGCGATGCTGTGCTACGTGACCCCGAAGGAGCACCTCGGGCTGCCGAACAAGGACGACGTCAAGGACGGCATCATCACGTACAAGATCGCGGCGCACGCGGCCGACCTCGCGAAGGGGCACCCGGGCGCGCAGATCCGCGACAACGCGCTCAGCAAGGCGCGCTTCGAGTTCCGCTGGGAGGACCAGTTCAACCTCGGCCTCGATCCCGACAAGGCGCGGGAATTCCACGACGAGACGCTGCCGAAGGAGGCGATGAAGACCGCGCACTTCTGCTCGATGTGCGGCCCGCACTTCTGCTCGATGAAGATCACGCAGGACGTGCGCGACTACGCGGAGAAGCAGGGTCTCGAGGCCGAGGCGGCGCTCGCGGCCGGGATGCAGGAGAAGACCGTCGAGTTCATCCGCGGCGGCCGGCGCATCAATCACGACGGCTGAATCGATCATCGAATTCGATTCGAATCGGTGGAATAAAACGCGAATCGGAACTGGAACGGCGGCGGAATCGGAGCGGGAATAAAGCGGCGTTGCGATGCGTGCGGAAGAGTCTTTAACCTCCTGATCTGTCGACGTTTTTTACATCGCCGTGGCGAATTGCGGAGCGCCGTTCCGCAACCGGCTGTTCAATAACGCGATTCGGATCGCGGCATGCTTGATGCTTCGTGGCGTTCCCCCTCGTGGTCGAGGGATGACGCCAAAGGAGCCACCCATGAAGCCATCGCACCGTTTCGCCGCCGCCGTGCTGGTCGCCGCGTGCGCCTCGCCGGCCGTCGCGACGCCGTACGCACAGACGAACCTCGTGTCCGACGTTGCCGGACTCGCGCAGGTCATCGATCCGTCCCTTCGCAATCCGTGGGGCATGTCGTTCAGCGCGACGAGCCCGTTCTGGGTGTCGGACCAGGGTACGAACACGTCGACGCTGTACCGCGTCACGAACGGCGTCGACCGCGCCGGTCGCGCTCGTCGTCTCGACGCCGACTACCGCCACCGGTGCGCAAGGTCCGACCGGCCAGGTGTTCAACAGCACGAGCGCCTTCACCGTCGGCGGCGACGCCGGCAGCTTCATCTTCGCGAATCTCAACGGCACGATCTCCGCCTGGAACGCGTCGGCCGGCACGACCGCGCAGGTCAAGGCGTCGATCGCCGGGCGCGCGTCTATACGGGCCTTGCGATCACGAACGGCATCGGCGCGGCCGCGGCTGTACGCGGCGAACGGCGCGCAGCGGCACGATCGACGTGTTCGACGGCGACGTTCAACAACGATCAGCGTGGCCGGCGGCTTCGCGAACAGCGATCCGCGGCTCGCCGGCCTCGTGCCGTTCAACGTGCAGACGATCGGCGGCGAGCGTCTACGTCACCTACGCGCCGCCCGGGCGCGCCGCGCAGATCGCCGCGACGTCGGGGCAGGGCGCCGTGGCGGTCTTCGACACGAACGGCAACCTGCTGCAGACGCTGATCGCCGGCAGCGGCGACCACCTCGCGTCGCCGTGGGGCGTCGCGCTGGCGCCGTCGAACTTCGGCGGCTTCAGCAACGACCTGCTGATCGGCAACTTCAGCTTCGCGCTGTCGCGAGATCAACGCGTTCGATCCGGTGACCGGCGCGTTCCTCGGCACCGTCGGCGACAACGCGGGCGCGCCGCTGATCGACTCGCCGTTCGCGAACACCGGGCTGTGGGCGATCGAGTTCGGCAACGGCGCGTCGGCACCGACCAACGCGCTGCTGTTCGCGGCCGGCATCAACGGCGAGGCGGACGGCCTCGTCGGCGTCATCACCGCCGTGCCGGAGCCGGGGAGCGTCGCGCTCGTCGGCGTCGGCATCGTCGCGATGCTCGCCGGCGTCCGGCGACGTCGGCGCGCCTGACCGACCGAGGTCCGCCGTCGCGTCCGCGACCGTTCGGCTGTTCGTGGCGTTGTGGCCGGGCGACGCGGTGCGCCGACGGCTGGTCGCGGAACGCGATCGCTGGCGCTGGTCGCCGGCGGCGCGTCCGACGCCGGACGCGAAGCTGCACCTGACGCTGCATTTCATCGGCCGCGTCGAGCGCACGCGGCTCGAGCCCGTCGCGGTCGGCCTGATCGTCCCGTTCGCGCCGTTCCGGGTCTCGCTCGGCCGGCACGCGTCGTGGCCGAACGGCATCGCGTCGCTCGAGCCGTCGACGGTGCCGGAGCGGCTCGAGACGCTCCATGGCGCGCTCGCCGCGGCGCTCGTCGCGCTCGAGCTGCCGGTCGAGGCGCGGCGCTTCCGGCCGCACGTGACGCTGGCGCGCGACGCGCGCCGGTCGATCGCCCCGTCGACCGACGCCGCGATCGCGTGGCGCGTCGATCGCTACGCGCTCGTCGAGTCGCGACCCGACGGCGCGTACGGCGTCGTCGCCACGTATCCGCCGCGCTAGATCCAGCCCTGCGCGCGCAGCCGCCGGTACAGCCACGTGCACGCGACGACGGTGAACGCGACGGCGGTCGGGTAGCCCCACTTCCATTCCAGCTCCGGCATCCACTTGAAGTTCATGCCGTAGAGGCTGAACACGACCGTCGGGATCGCGAGAATGGCGCCCCAGCCGGCGAGACGCTTGACGATCTCGTTCTGCGCCATGCCGACCATCGCGAGGTTGACCTGCATCGCGGAGTTCAGCATCTCGCGCATGTTGTCGGCCATGCCGACGAGTCGCGCGACGTGGTCCTTGACGTCGCGGAAGTACGCGCGCAGTTCCTTCGGGATCAGGTCGTCGTGGAAGCGCATCAGCTCGTTCGCGATGTCGCCGACCGGCAGCGCGGCGTTGCGCAGCTCGAGCAGCTGGCGCTTGAGCTCGTAGATGCGGCCGACGACGAGGCGGTCGAACTCGCTCTTGAAGATGCCTTCCTCGAGCGTCGTGAAGTCGGCTTCGAGCCGCTCGATGATCGGCTGGTAGTTGTCGACGACGAAGTCGAGGATCGCGTACACCGCGAACCCCGGTCCCTTCGCGAGCATGTTGGCCGCCTTCTCGCAGCGGTCGCGGACGACCGAGTAGCCGGCCGTCTCGCCGTGCCTGACCGAGACGAGGAAGTTCGGTCCGACGAACAGGTGCGTCTCGCCGTACGCGACCTTGCCGTCGGCGAGGTTCGCGGTCTTCAGCACGATGAACAGCTGCGACGTCCCGTACGTCTCGATCTTCGGGCGCTGATGCGCGAAGCGGGCGTCCTCGACCGCGAGTTCGTGGAGGCCGAACTCCTCCTGCATCTTCGTCAGCAACGCGTCGTCGGGCTCGTACAGCCCGACCCACACGAACGTGCCCGGCTTGTCGAGCACGTCGCTGATCGCATCGATGTCGATGTCGCCGATGCTCTTGCCGCCCTGGTAGGCGCTGACGTTGACGATCACGGAGTCTCTCGCGGGTCGAGGTCTCGTTGCAGCAGGAAGCGACGCATGAACAGCACCTGCGCATCGAACTGGTAGTCGGCGTTCGGCTTGCGTGCGAAGCCGTGTCCTTCGTTGTCCGCGACGAGGTGCCAGACCGGCACGCCGTTCGCGCGGACCTTCGCGACGATCTGCTCGCCTTCCTGGTACGGCACGCGCGGATCGTTCAGGCCCGCGACGACGAACAGCGGCTTCCGGATGCGGTCCGCGTGGGCGAGCGGCGAGATGCGATCGAGGAACGCGCGCATCGCCGGGTCGCGCTCGTCGCCGTACTCGACGCGCCGCAGGTCGCGCCGATACGTCTCCGTGCGCTGCAGGAACGTCGTGAAGTTCGAGATGCCGACGACGTCGATCGACGCGGCGATGCGGTCGGAATAGGTCGTCGCGACGGCGAGGCTCAGGTAGCCGCCGTAGCTGCCGCCGGCGACGAGGACGCGCGTCGGGTCGAGGTCCGGCTGCGTCGCGATCCAGTCGAGCAGGGCGCCGATGTCCTTGACCGCGTCCTCGCGCTTCGTGCCGTCGTCGAGCGACACGAACGTCTTGCCGTAGCCGGTCGAGCCGCGCACGTTCGGCTGGATGTACGCGACGCCGAGCTCGTCGACGACGTAGGCGTTGCGGCCGAGGAAGCCGATGCGCGCCTGCCCTTCGGGACCGCCGTGGATGTTGACGAGCACCGGTCGCCGGCCGCCGAAGCGCGCCGGCGGGCGGCTGATCAGCCCGGTGATCTCGCGGCCGTCGAAGCTCGGCCAGCGGACGATCGCGGCCTCGCGGAAGTCCGACGTGTCGACGTCGTCGACCGTCGCCCTCGTCCATTGCACGACGCGCGCGGACGCCCCCGCGCGCGTGTCGAACGAATAGACGTCGCCGGGGCTCTTCGCGGAGTTGACGGTGAACGCGACCTCGTCGCGGCTCCCTTTATGCGCGAAGCGCAGCCGCGAGATGCTGCCGGCCCGCGCCGCCTCCGGCAGGTCCGGCATCGGCAGCGCGCGCCCGGTCCCGAGGTCGAACAGGCGCAGCTCGTTGCGCCCGGCGACGTCGATCAGCACGCACGCGACGTCGCGGCGGCCGGGCGCGTCGTCGCCGCCGTCCTCGCCGTGCATGACGACCTCGTCGACGTCCCACGGGATGTCGCGCGTCAGGTTCGTGCGTCGCCCGCTCGCGAGGTCCAGCACGTGCAGCTGCTGGAACTCGCCGTCCTCGTCGCTCGTGTAGACGAGCCGCCGGCCGTCCGGCGTCAGGTGGATCGAGCCGTACGAGACCTTCGTGCCGCGCGTCGCGTCGGCGGCGGGCAGCACCGGCGTCCTCGCGCCGGTCGCGACGTCGATGCGCCATACGGCGCTGTCGGTCGCGGAGCGATAGTCGATCGCGTACAGGGCGCCGTCGCCGCGCGCCCAGCGGAAGTCCTGCCAGCCGCCGCCGGGCAGGCTCGCGATGCGCCGCGCGGCGTCCGGGTGCAGCGGATCGAGCACCGCGATGTCCGTCGTGACGGCATCTCGGCCCGACGGTCCGGCCGTCCGGTCGAGCTGCGTCGAGATCAGCAGCAGCGCATCGCGCGCGTGGTTCCAGCCGCCGAACGCGTGCTTGCCGGACGGATCGGTCAGCAGCGTCGTCTGCCGCGTCGCGAAGTCGTAGCGATAGAGCTGCGCGGCTTCGTCGCCGCCGCGGTCGCGCGCGTACACGAGGTAGTCGCCGCGCTTCGGCTCGAACGTCGCGCGGGCGACGGGATCGGGGAAGTCGGTGAGCGGCGTCGGCGTGCCCATCGGCTCGTCGAGCAGGTGCAGCTGCGTCGTCGCGCCGCGCCGCGTCGCGACGAGCAACGCATGCCGCGCCGGATGCCAGGCGACGACGTTGACGGGCCTGAACTCGGTGTACCGGGCGACGCGCTCCGCGAGCGATCGCGGCACCGGCGGGATGCCGGCGATCCGCAGATGCTCGTTCGGCACGACGACGTCGGCGGCCGGGGCCGCCGCGACCGGCGTCGGCTGCACGGGCGGGGGCGACACCGGCGCGCAGCCCGCGACGCCGATCGCCAGCAGCGTCGTGGAGCACGCCGCGTGCAGCCTGCGGCGAAGCGGAACCGGTCGGTCGGGTCGTGCGAGTTGCGATGCGCGAAGCGCCATGGCCGGTCGCCGTCGTCGGGGAACGGCATTCTACAAAGGCTTCGACGGTGCCTCGCCGCGATGCCGATGCGCTCGCGGCGCGGTCCTGATCATTGCCATCGACGGCGCGGCGCGCCATGCTGGCGGACGCGACGCCGTCGCGAGCCGTGCCGCATGGAGCGATGCATCGTGATCGACTACCTCGGCAAGAAACTCGAAGCGCTCCTCGATTCGGTCATCGAGCCGGTCTGGACGCGGTTGCTCGCGGCCCGCTGGTGGATCAAGGCGCTCGTGCTGCTGGTCGGCGTCGGCGTGTTCGCCGCGATCAAGTTCCCGACCGAGGTCGAAGACGCGGTGCTCGACGCGCGGATGCTGATGCGCGTCGCGCTCGCCGAGCCGGGCAGGCTGCCGCTCGATCGCGAGCTCGCGACGAAGCTGCGCGGCGCGCTCGCGCGGTTGTCCGAGACCATTCGCGCCGACCTGTCGACGGTGCCTTCCGACCCGATGACGCCGTGGTCGACCGCGCAGGCGATCGAGGCGGTCGGCGGATTGCCGTCGCCGGCGACGAACGGCGCGCGCCTCGTCGCCGGCATCCGCGACCGCGCGACGCGCGGCTGCGCGTGCTGGAGCGAACTCGCGGCGCACGACACGCGCGAGCCGGCCTGCACGTTCGTCTCCGGATGGGTGCTCGCCGCGTTCGCGGACCTCGGCGTCGCCGCGACGCCGGACGAACTCGACTTCGTGCTTCGGCAGCAGGGCGCCGAGGGCGCGTGGCGCACGTTCGACATCATCGACCGGCCGCAATTCGCGTCGACGTACAGCACGGCGTGGAACGTCATCGGACTCGTCCGCCAGCGGCAGAAGAACCTGATCGCGAGCGACCGGATCGAGGCGGTCGACGGCGCGATCGCGCGCGGTCGCGCGTGGCTCCTCGGGCAGCGGCAGAAGGGTCGCTGGCGTCCGTATCCCGGCGTCGCGTCGGTCGCCGAGTCCGAGAGCGTCTCGGGCGTCGTGCTGCACGCGCTCCACGTCTCGGCCGACCCGTCGGACCTCGTCGCGCTCGACGAGGCTTGGATCGACGCGCTGCCGTCGACGATCCATCCCGCGTCGGACAGCGAGAACTACTACGTCGAGATGGCCGGCTCCGGCGGTCTCGCGATCGATCACTTCGTGCAGCTCAAGGTACCGTGGATGCTGGTCGCGACGAACGACGCGTTCGATCACGGCTCGCTGTGGCAACGCGCGCACGCGATGCGCTGGATCGAGCGGACGCTGCGGCAGGAGAGCGTGCAGAACGCGGACGCGAACGCGAGCAACTGGTGGCGCGCCGAGCTCGCGCTGGCGCTGCGCGAGCTGATGGCCCGGGTACCGGCCGATGGGTGACGCGCCGCCCGACGTCGCATCGATGCTCGCGCTGTACGCGCATCACCCGCTGTCGCGCGCGTCGATCCTCGCGCGCGTCGCGGCCGACGGCGGGCACGCGCCGCTCGACGAGCTGGCCCTCGCGGTCGACGCCCGGACCGGCATCACCGACCAGAACCACATCGGCGGCGCGCTCGCGACGTTGCGGCTCGCGGCCGCGGTCGGGCTCGGCGCCGACGATCGCGTCGTCGACCTCGGCTGCGGCCTCGGCGGCCCCGCGCGACTCGTGGCCGCCGTCTTCGGCTGCCGGGTCCACGGCGTCGACGCGAACCCGGCGCGCATCGCCGACGCGACGGCCCTGACGCGCGACGTCGGGCTCGACGGCCGTGCGACGTTCGAGGTCGGCGACCTGACGGCCGAGCGTCCGCCCGGCGAGGCGACCGTCGTGTGGGGCCAGAACGCGTGGCTGCACGTCGGGCGCCCGGCGCAGCTCGCGGCGATCGCGCGTCGCGCGCTCGTCGCCGGCGGCCGCGTCGCGTTCGAGGACGTTTGCCTGTCGCGCGACGCGACCGACGGCGACGCGCGCACGCTCGCCGCGCTCTGCACGGTCTGGGGATGCACGCTGCACCCGATCGACGCATGGCGCGACGCATTCGAGGCCGCCGGCCTGCGATGCGTCGCGCCGCGCGACGAGCCCGATGCGTTCGTCGCCGACCTGCGTGGGACGCTGCGTCACGTCGCCGCGGCGCCGGAGCGCTGGCCGCCGCACGAGGTCGACGGCCTTCGCCGGGCGCTCGCGCTCGCCGAACGCGGCGTGATCGGCTACCGCCGCCTGATCGCGAGACGCGACGGCGGGCGCTGACGAGCGGTCGGCGGCGTCGGCGATGGCGCGCGCACGCCGCGCATGGCATCGCGACGCGCGGGCGCTGACGATCGGCGGCGGTGCCGGCGATGGCGCGCGCGCGCCGCGCATGACACCGCGACGCGCGGCCGCTGACGATCGGCGGCGGTGCCGGCGATGGCGCGCGCGCGCCGCGCATGACATCGCGACGCGCGGCCGCTGACGATCGGCGGCGGTGCCGGCGATGGCGCGCGCACGCCGCGCATGGCATCGCGACGCGCGGGCGCTGACGATCGGCGGCGGTGCCGGTGATGGCGCGCGCGCGCCGCGCATGGCAAGGTGCGGGTCGTGCAGTGCCCGACCGGCCGCCTTCCACCGCACGCATCCGATGGCCTCGACCGCCGACCCGCCGACCCCGTTCCGTCATCCGATCGCCTTCCTGCTCGAAGCCGTGCGGCAGTTCCGCGCCGCGCAGGGGCTGCTGCTCGCCGGCGCCGTCGCGTACTACGCGCTGCTCTCGATCGTGCCGCTGCTGATCGTCGCGGTCATCGTGCTGTCGCACTGGGTCGACGAGCACGCGCTGCTCGCGCACGATCGGCCGCTATCTCGAATGGCTGCTGCCGGGGCAGTCGAAGGCGATCGTCGCCGAGCTCGCGCACTTCCTCGCGCACACCGACGTGCTCGGTCCGGTGCTGATCGTGCACGATGATCTTCTTCAGCTCGCTCGCGTTCACCGTGCTCGAGAACGCGATGGCGGTGCTGTTCCATCACCGCAAGTCGCGAGCGCAAGCGGCACTTCGTGGTGTCGGCGCTGATGCCGTACGTGCTACATCTTCTCCCTGTGCGCCGGGCTGCTGCTCGTCACGCTGATCGCCGGCGCGCTGCAGGCTCGTCGGCAGCGAGTCGGTCGACTTGTTCGGTCGCACCTGGTCGCTGTCGGGCTTCTCCGGCTTCCTGCTGTACCTGCTCGGCCTCGCCGGCGAGATCTTCATGCTGACGTCGCTGTACATGGTGATGCCGGTCGGACGCCTGTCGCTGCGGCATGCGCTGCCCGGCGGCGTCGACCGCGGCGCTGCTGTGGGAGATCACGCGACGGCTGCTCGTGTGGTACTTCGCGACGCTGTCGCAGGTCAGCGTCGTCTACGGCTCGCTGACGACGGCGATCGTCGTGCTGCTGAGCCTCGAGATCGCGGCGACGCTGGTGCTGTTCGGCGCGCAGGTCATCGCGCAGTACGAGCGGCTCGACCGGACCGGGCGGCTGCGCGCGCCGGGGCCGCCGACGCTGCAGTGATCGCGGTTCAGGCGGACGCCGGCGACCCCAGCAGCCAGCGTTCGACGAACAGCGCCTGCACGCACGCCACGTCGTCGATGTTGTGCTTCTTCTGGAACACGTGGCCCTCGTCGTCGGCCACGAGGTGCCAGACCGGCACGCCGTTGGCGCGGACCTTCGCGACGACCTGCTCGCTCTCCTGGTACGGCACGCGCGGGTCGTTGCGGCCGGCGACGACGAGCAGCGGCTTCGCGATGCGGTCGGCGTTCGCGAGCGGCGAGATGCGGTCGAAGAACGCGCGCATCGCGGGGTCGCGCTCGTCGCCGTACTCGACGCGGCGCAGGTCGCGCCGATAGCTCTCGGTGCGTTCGAGGAAGGTCGTGAAGTGCGAGATGCCGACGATCGCGATCGACGCGACGATCCGCTCGGCGTACGTCGTCGCGACCGCGAGGCTCATGTAGCCGCCGTAGCTGCGGCCCGCGACGAGCACGCGGCTCGCGTCGAGGTCCGGCTGCGTCGCGATCCAGTCGAGCAGCGCGCCGATGTCCCTCACCGCGTCCTCGCGACGTTCCCGGTCGTCGAGCGACACGAACGTGCGGCCATAGCCGGTCGAGCCTCGCACGTTCGGCTGGACATACGCGATGCCGAGCTCGTCGACGAACAGGTGGTTGACGCCGAGGAAGCCGACCGTCGCCTGGCTCTCGGGTCCGCCGTGGATGTGGACCAGCACGGGACGCCGGCCGGTGAAGCGCGGCGGCGGCCGGTGGATCAGGCCGCTGATCGACAGGCCGTCGAAGCTCGTCCAGCGCACGATGTCGGCCTCGCGCCAGGTCGACGTGTCGACGCCGCCGACGACGGGACCCGTCCATCGCTCGGCGGCGACGCCGCCGCGGACGTCGAGCGTCCAGGCGTCGCCCGGGCTCTTCGCCGACGCGACGGTGAACGCGATCTCGGCGCGGTGGCCGGTCGGCGCGAAGGCCACGCGCGACACGCTGCCGGCGCGGACGGCGTCGGGCAGTCCGTCGAGCGGGAGCGCGCGGCCGTCGTCGAGGTCGAACGCGTGCAGCGCATGCCGGCCGTCCACGTCGACGATCGCGCACGCGATGCCGGCCGTCGTCGCGTCGGGCGGACCGCCCTGCAGCGCGACGTCGACGACGTCCCAGTCGATGCCGCCGCTCAACGTGCGACACGCGCGCGTCGCGAGCGACATCGTCGTCAGTCGAAGGAACTCGCCGCCGCCGTCGGTCGCGAACACGAGCGAGCGTCCGTCGCGCGCGACGCCGAGCGACGCGTACGACGCCGGGACCGGATCGCCGTCGCGCGGCAGCAGGCGTTCTCGCGCGCCCGTCGCGACGTCGATCGACCAGATCGCGCTGTCGCCGATCGACCGATAGTCGATCGCGAAGATCGTGCGGTCGTCGCGCGACCAGCGCAGCGACTGCCAGCCGCCGCCCGGCAGCATCGCGACGCGACGCTGCGTCGACGGATCGCGCGGGTCGACGACCGACAGCTCGGTCTCGATGCGGTCGCGGCCCGCGGCCGCGGTCCGGTCGAGCGGCGTCGACACGAACGCGATCGCGTCGCCGGCGTGGTTCCACGCGGCCTCGCCGTGCTTGCACGACGGGTCGGTGAGCCGCGTCGACGTGCCGTCGACGAGGTCGAGCGCGTACAGCTGCGCGGCCTCGTCGCCGCCGGCATCGCGGGCGTACACGAGCAGGTCGCCGCGCGTCGGCTCGAAGCTCGCGTCGCGGACCGGATCGTCGAAGTCGGTCAGCGCGTCGAGCGGGCCCATCGGCCGCTCGAGGCGATGCAGCTGCGCCGTGCCGTCGCGTCGATGCGCGACGAGCAGCGCGCGACGCGCCGGATGCCATGCGACGACGTCGACCGGCGCGAACGCGGTGTCGCGCGCGATGCGGTCGGCGAGCGCGCGCGGGACCGGCGGGACGCCGGACGCGTGCAGATGCGGGTTCAGGTCGCGCGTCGCGCCGGCGTCGTCGGAGGACGCCGCGTCGTTCACGGCGTGTCCCACAGCTCCGCGTTCTGCGAGCGCGCCGGCGCCGCGAGGCCGAAGTGCCGGTACGCCGTCGTCGTCGCGACCCGGCCGCGCGGCGTGCGATGCAGGAAGCCCTGCTGGATCAGGAACGGCTCGATGACGTCCTCGATCGTGTCGCGCTCCTCGCCGATCGCCGACGCGAGGTTGTCGAGCCCGACCGGCCCGCCGTCGAACTTGTGCAGCACGGCCTCGAGCAGCTTGCGGTCCATCACGTCGAGCCCGAGCGCGTCGACGTCGAGCATCTTCAGCGCGGTGTCGGCGACGGCCGACGTGATGCGGCCGTCGGCGCGCATGTCGGCGTAGTCGCGGACGCGCCGCAGCAGGCGGTTCGCGATCCGGGGCGTCCCGCGCGACCGCTTCGCGAGCTCCATCGCGCCGTCGTCGTCGATCGGCGTGTCGAGCAGCGCGGCCGACCGCCGGACGATCCGCTGCACCTCGGCCGGCGTGTAGAACTCGAGCCTCGCGACGATCCCGAAGCGGTCGCGCAGCGGATTCGTCAGCATGCCGGCGCGCGTCGTCGCGCCGACGAGCGTGAACGGCTGCAGGTCGAGCTTGACGCTGCGCGCGGCCGGCCCCTCGCCGATCACGATGTCGATCTGGAAGTCCTCGAGCGCCGGATACAGGATTTCCTCGACGATCGGCGACAGCCGATGGATCTCGTCGATGAACAGGACGTCGTTCTTCTCGAGGTTCGTCAGCAGCGCGGCGAGGTCGCCGGGCCGCTCGAGCACCGGTCCCGACGTCTGCCGCAGGCGGACGCCCATCTCGCGCGCGACGATGTGCGCGAGCGTCGTCTTGCCGAGGCCGGGCGGGCCGAACAGCAGCACGTGGTCGAGCGACTCGCCGCGGCGGCGTGCGGCGCCGATGAAGATCTCGAGCTGCTCGCGGATCTTCGTCTGCCCGATGTACTCGTCGAGCGCCTTCGGCCTGAGCGCGCGCTCGAAGACCTCCTCGTTCGGCGAGGACGCGGCGGCGGAGACGACACGCGCCGCGGCGGGCGCGTCGGCGATCAGGCGGTCTGACTCGATCATGGCCGCGATTATGAGCGACGAACGGGACGCGTCGTCGTGGCCGTCTCGGGCGACGGCGTCCGAGACCGTCGCGTCGCTAGCGCGCGCCGGCGATGCGGTTGCGGCCCTGCTGCTTCGCGCGATACAGCCGGCGATCCGCCTCGTCGACGAACGTCATCGGCTCGTCGCCGTGCTGAGGGACCGTCGTCGCGACACCGATGCTGATCGTCACGATCTGCGCGGTCGGCGACGCGCCGTGCGCGATCTGCTCCTTGAAGACGAGGTCGCGGCAACGCTCCGCGACGAGCGCGGCGGCGGCCTCGTCGGACTCCGGCAGCACGAGCACGAACTCCTCGCCGCCGAAGCGCGCGAGGAAGTCGCGCGGCCGCGTCGCCGCCTGCGCGAGCCGCCGCGCGACGCGCTTCAGGCAGTCGTCGCCCGCGAGGTGGCCGTAGCGGTCGTTGTAGGCCTTGAAGTGGTCGATGTCGATCATCACGAGCGACAGCGGGCGGCCGCCGCGACGCGCATTGGTCCACTCGAGCTCGAGCACCGAGTCGAACATCCGGCGATTCGCGACGCCGGTCAGCCCGTCCTTGAACGACAAGCTCCTCGAGCTCCTTCTGCAGTCGCGACAGCTCCTGCTCGGCCTTCTTGCGCTCGCTGATGTCGAACATGAAGCCGATCAGCGCGTCGACCTCGCCGTCGGGGCGCCGCACGACATGCACGACGTCGCGGATCCACACGTAGTGGCCGTCCTTCGCCATCGCGCGATAGTCGGCCTCGTGGTCGATGCCCGCGATCGACTGGGACACGCAGAAGTCGAAGACGCGCTGGCGATCCTCGTCGTGCATCCGGTCGACCCAGTCCTGCACGCCGACCCAGCTGTCCGGCGACCAGCCGAGCAGCGTCTCGATCTGCGGACCGATGTAGGCGAACGTCTTCGTCGCCCAGTCGATCTTCCACGGAATCGCCTTCGTCGATTCGAGCAGCGTGCGATAGATGGCGGCGGCGGGGTCGTCGCCGCGAGCGAGAGTTTCCATTCGGTCCCGGAGTGGAGTCGTTGAGCGGTCGTCGTTCGGCGGCGGACGCGGACGCGCCGCATGGCGATGCGCGCGAGCGGATCGTACGCGGCGCGACGCCTCAGCGGCGCGGCAGGCCGATCCCGCCGAGGTCGCCGAGCAGCTGCGGCAGGTCGGCCATCGCCGCGTCGAGCAGCCGTTGCGACAGCCGGTCGACGATGCGCTGCCCGATCGCGTCCGACGGCGCGAGCGTCACCGCCTCGACGAGCCGCTGCAGTCGCTGCGCGCGCGCGGGGTCGGTGCCCTTCAGCGCGACCAGCATCAGCGACGCGTCGCCGAACTGCGCCTGCGCGCGCGCGTCGAGGTCGTCGAACGCCGACGCGACGCGCCGGCCCGCGTCGTCGTTCGCGACGCGGCGCCGCAGCGTCGCGATCGCCTGCCGCGCGGCCTGCGCGTCGAGCGCGCGTTCGGCCTCGGCCCCGAGCGACGTGTCGAGCGTCTCGTCGACGAACGCGACGTCGTCGCGCGTCCACGGCACGTTCACGGCCGACAGCAGGTCGGCGTGGTCGAGCGTCACGAGCGGCCCGCGGCGCGCCTCGTCGTCGGCGAGCGCGGCGTCGATGCGGCGCACGGCCTCGTCGTACGCGGGCAGGCCGCGATGCCATTGCGGGCCGAGGCCGACCTGGCGTCCGATCGAGTCGACGAAGTACGCCGGCAGCGTGCGACGCAGCTGCCGCGAGAACGTCGTCACCGCCTCGTCGAGCAGCGGCAGCCGCAGCTTCGACGCGAGCGCGCGCAGCGCGGCGTCGCGCGGCGGGTCGGCGGGTCGGCTCGCCGCGGGTCGCGGGGTCGGGGCGCGCGGAACGGTCGTCGCGGTCTGTGCGAAGGCCGGCGCCGTCGCCGCGAGAAGCGCCGACAGCATCGACGACGACACGCCGCATCGCAGACGCCTCGCGGGGCTCAGGACTTCGACAGCGCCTTCAGCGCCTGCCGGATGCCGTCGGACACGCTCGCAGCCGGCCGCGACCTGCTTGATCGCGTACAGCGACTCCTTGTCGGAATAGCCGAGCGCCTGCAGCGCCTTCAGGATGTCGGGCCCGGCGTCGCCGGCGTCGGTCGACGCGAGGCCGGCCGGCGCGCCGAGGTCGGCGCCGAGCTTGCCCTTCAGCTCGAGCAGCAGCCGCTCGGCGGTCTTCTTGCCGATGCCGGGGATCTGCGTCAGCCGCGCCGCGTCCTGCGTCGTCACGACCTGCGCGAGGTCGCCGATCGACAGCCCGGACAGCACCGCGAGCGCGATCCGCGGACCGACGCCGGAGATGCGGATCAGTTCGCGGAACGCGGCGCGTTCGGCCTGCGTGCCGAAGCCGTACAGCAGCTGCGCGTCCTCGCGCACGACGAGATGCGCGAACAGCGTGACGCGCTCGCCGACGGCCGGCAGGTTGTACAGCGTGCTCATCGGCACGTCGATCTCGTAGCCGACGCCGCCGCAATCGACGAGGACCTGCGGCGGCGTCTTCTCGACGAGCGTGCCCGCGATGCGGCCGATCACGACGGCGTCGCCGGCCGTCGCCGACCGTCAGCCGAGCTGCTTGAGCAGCGTGCCGGCGTCGCTGACTTCGAACTTGCCGCCCATGTCGACGTTGAGCTGCCTGCACGACGCCGTCGTCGACGAGCATCGAGTAGCGCTGCGACCGGATGCCCATGCCGCGTGCCGTGAGGTCGAGCTCGAGCCCGACCTTCTTCGTGAACTCGGCCGAGCCGTCGGCCATCATGCGGACCTTGCCGGCCGTGTGCTGGTCGCGGCCCCACGCGCCCATCACGAACGGGTCGTTGACCGAGATGCACCAGATCTCGTCGATGCCCTTCGCCTTCAGCGCGTCGGACTGCTCGACGTAGCCGGGCACGTGCTTCGCCGAGCAGGTCGGCGTGAACGCGCCGGGCAGGCCGAAGATCGCGAGCTTCTTGCCGCGCACGGCCTCCTCGACGTGGAACTTGTTCGGGCCGATGCTGCAGCCGTTGCCCTCGACCTCGATGAATTCCTGGAGCGTGGCGTCGGGGAGGCGTTCGCCGATGGTGATCGTCATGGTCGCTCGCGGTCGTGGAGACAAGACGGCGATGATACGTGAGCGTCACCCGCGCACCGCGAGCCGCCCGCGCCGCACGCGGACGACGCCGGCGGCCAGCTCGGGCGCGGCGACGCTCAGCGCCGCGACGCTCGCCGCGACGTGCGCATGGCAGATCGCGCACGCGAGCGCGTCGGCCGCGTCGGACGCGAGGTCGCCGGACACGCGCAGCAGCCGCATGACCATCTGCTGGACCTGCGCCTTCGTCGCGCGGCCGTACGCCGACCGTCGCCTGCTTCGTCTGCAGCGCGGTGTACTCGTGCACGTCGATGCCGGCCGTCGTCAGACCGCAGATCGCCGCGCCGCGCGCCTGGCCGAGCAGCAGCGTCGAGTGCGGGTTGACGTTGACGAACACCTTCTCGATCGCGGCGCAGGTCGGCCGATGCGTCGCGACGATCTCGCGGACGCCGTCGAAGATCACGTTCAGCCGCACGGGCAGGTCCCCGGCGTCCGGCGTGCGCACGACGCCCGACGCGACGTACGTCAGCCGCGGGCCGTCGACGTCGACGACGCCGAAGCCGGTGACCCGCAGCCCCGGATCGATGCCGACGATGCGCATGGCCGCTGTCAGTGCCGGAAGTGCCGGATGCCCGTGAACACCATCGCGACGCCGCGCTCGTCGGCCGCCGCGATGACCTCGTCGTCGCGGACGCTGCCGCCCGGCTGGATCACGCAGGTCGCGCCGGCGTCGGCGACGACGTCGAGGCCGTCGCGGAACGGGAAGAACGCGTCCGACGCGACCGCGGAGCCGGCGAGCGACAGCCCGGCGTGCTCCGCCTTGATCGACGCGATGCGCGCCGAGTCGACGCGGCTCATCTGGCCGGCGCCGATGCCGAGCGTCCGGCCGGCGCCGCAGAACACGATCGCGTTCGACTTCACGAAGCTTGCGACGCGCCACGCGAACAGCAGGTCGTCGAGCTGCGCGTCGGTCGGCCGCTTCGCCGTCACGACGCGCAGGTCGCCTCGCGCGAGACGGTCGTCGTCCTCGGTCTGCACGAGCAGCCCCGACGCCGATCCGCTTGACGTCGAGGCCGGCCCACGCCGACAGCGTGCCGGCGTCGGCGTCCATCGGCACCGCGAGCACGCGCAGGTTCGCCTTCTTCGCGAGCAGCGCGAGCGCGTCGTCGTCGTACGCCGGCGCGATCAGCACCTCGACGAACTGCTTCGACAGCGCCTCGACGGCCGCGACGTCGAGCTCGCGGTTGAACGCGATGATGCCGCCGAACGCCGACGTCGGATCGGTCTCGAACGCGCGCGCGTACGCGTCGGCCGGCGTCGCGCCGAGCGCCACGCCGCACGGGTTCGCGTGCTTGACGATCACGCAGCAGGCCGTCGCGGCGTCGATGCCGAACGTCTTCACGCATTCCCACGCCGCGTCGCCGTCGGCGAGGTTGTTGTACGACAGCTCCTTGCCCTGCAGCTGTCGCGCCGTGACGAGCGCGCCCGGCGCGCGGCGACGGGTCGCGATACAGCGCGGCCTGCTGGTGCGGGTTCTCGCCGTAGCGCAGGTCCTGCAGCTTCACGAACGTCGCATTGGCCTGCGCCGGGAAGCGCGCGCGCTCGACCGTCGCGCCGTCCTCGGGGACGTCGGCGATCGACGACAGGTAGTCGCTGATCGCGCGCGTCGTAGCGCGCGATCCGGTCGAACGCCGCGACCGCGAGCGCGAAGCGCGTCGGCGCGCGGCACCGTGCCGCCGTCGGCGAGCTCGCCGCGACGACGGTCGGCGTACTGCGACGCGTCGGTCACGCACGACGACGTCCTGCCAGTTCTTCGCGGCCGAGCGCACCATCGCCGGGCCGCCGATGTCGATGTTCTCGATCGCGTCGTCGAGCGTGCAGCCGGGCGCGGCGACGGTCGCCTCGAACGGATAGAGGTTGACGACGAGCAGGTCGATCGGCCCGATGCCGTGCTTGTCGATCGACGCGATGTGCGCGGCGACGTCGCGACGCGCGAGCAGGCCGCCGTGGATCTTCGGATGCAGCGTCTTCACGCGTCCGTCGAGCATCTCGGGAAAGCCGGTGTAGTCGGCGACCTCGACGACCGCGAGGCCGGCGTCGGCGAGCAGCTTCGCGGTGCCGCCGGTCGACAGCAGCTCGACGCCCGCTTCGGCGAGCGTCGTCGCGAAGTCGACGAGCCCGGTCTTGTCGGAGACCGACAGCAGTGCGCGACGGATCATGGGGCGATGCGGGTCGGTGGACGGTTCAGAGGAGGCCGTGGTCGCCGAGCTTCTTGCGAAGGGTGTTGCGATTGATGCCGAGGATCGCGGCGGCCTGCGATTGATTGTCGCCGGTGTGCCGCATGACCACCTCGAGCACCGGCTTCTCGACCGTCTTGATCACGAGGTCGTAGACGTTCGTGACCGAGGCCCCGTCGAGGTCCTTGAAGAACTTCTCCAGGCTCGTCCGCACGCAGTCCTCGATCAGCTGTCGGCTCATTCCGGACCCGTCAGGCGGCGGCGAGCCACGCGTCGCGGCGCGCGGGCAACGCGTCGCGGTCGTCGCCGAGCTCCGCGAGGAACCGGTCGACCGCGGCGCGCTGCGCGTCGCAGTCGTCGAGCGCGTTGATGCGCGCGCGGAACAGGTCGCCGCCCGGCAGCGACGCGACGTACCAGCCGATGTGCTTGCGTGCGGTGCGCACGCCGGTCCACGCGCCGTAGAACGCGTAGTGATCGTCGAGATGCGACGCGAGCAGCGCACGCACCTCGCCGATCGTCGGCGGCGCACGATGCGTGCCGTGCCGCAGGTAGTGGTCGACCTCGCGGAAGATCCACGGCCGGCCCTGCGCGGCGCGGCCGATCATCACCGCGTCGGCCTTCGTCTCGGCGAGCACGGCGGCCGCGCGCTCCGGCGAGTCGATGTCGCCGTTCGCGACGACCGGGATGCGCACGGCGGCCTTGACCGCCGCGATCGTCGCGTACTCGGCGTCGTCCCTCGAAGCGGTCGGCGCGCGTGCGGCCGTGCAGCGTCAGCATCGCGACGCCGGCGCGTTCGGCGATCGCCGCGATCGCGAGCGCGTTGCGCGCGCCGCGATGCGGGCCGGTGCGGAACTTCAGCGTGACCGGCACGCCGCACTTCACGGTGGCCGCGTCGACGACGGCGTCGAGGATGCGCGCGACGAGGTCCTCGTCGGCCAGCAGCGCCGAGCCGGCGGCCGCGTTGCAGACCTTCTTCGCGGGACAGCCCATGTTGATGTCCACGATCTCGGCGCCGCGCTCGACGTTGAAGCGCGCGCAGTCGGCCAGCATCGCGGGGTCGCCGCCGGCGATCTGCACGGTCTTCGGCGCGGCCTCGCCGGCATGGTCGATGCGGCGTGCGCTCTTGACGGTCGCCCACAGCTGCGGGTTCGACGCGGCCATCTCGCACGTCGCGTGGCCGGCGCCGAGGCGCTTCGCGAGCGTGCGGTACGGGCGATCGGTGACCCCGGCCATCGGCGCCGCGAACACGCGGTTCGCGAGTCGATGCGAGCCGACCCGCGGGCCGTCGGCCGGCGCGGCAGCGAGCGAGGATGCGCGTGTTGCCTCGGCCATGCGAGCGGTCCGGAAGACGGGCGAGCCGCGGATTTTATCCGCAACGATCGACGGGCGGCCGACCGCCGGCCTCAAAAAAACCTGCGGCGCGCTCTTGCGATCGGGTCGCTTTGATGGCAGCGCGTCAGCGCCGTCCGTTCATCATCTGGCGCGCGAAGACCCCGCGCAGCGGCGCGACGACGTCGAGCAGCGCGAGCGTCCACCCGCGCGCCTGCGGCACCGGCGCGCGCGTGCTGGAGAACACGCGCGGCATGAAGTCGGTGAGGTTCACCGTCGTCGCACGATCGACGCGTCGTGCGCGGACGAAGCGCGCGGCCAGCGTCGGCGCGTCGTCGTCGCCGGCGCGCGCGAGCAACGCGGCCAGCGCGTGCGCGTCGCGCAGCCCGAGGTTCAGTCCCTGCCCCGCGACCGGATGCAGCGTCTGCGCGGCGTTGCCGATCGCGAACTCGACGCCGCGCGGCGTGCGCGCGCGCGCCGGCCTGTCGACGGCGTTGAGGCCGAGCGGATAGGTCCGCCGCGGCGACGTCGCGACGAAGCGGCCAAGGCGGTCGCCGAACGCGTCGTGCAGCGCGTCGGCGAACGCGCGGTCGTCGAGCGACGCGCGCGCGGCGGCGTCGTCCGGCGTGCCGCACCAGACGACCGCGTAGCCGCGACGCGTGCCGTCGAACGCCGGCAGCAGCGCGATCGGCCCGTGCTCGGTGAAGCGCTCGAACGCGGTCGCCGCGAGCGGTTCGGACACGGGCTCCGCCAGCGTCACGAACGTCGTCACGGCGCTCTGGCCGTAGTCGCGATGGATCGCGCGACGCTGCTGCGCGCCGAACAGGCCGCCTTCGGCGTGCACGACGTGCCGCGCGGCGAGCGCGACGGCGCCGTCGGTCGTCACGCGCAGCGCGTCGCCGTCGGGCTCGACGGCTGCGACGCGCGCGGGTCGACGGACCGCGATGCCGCGCGCCGCGAGCGCCCCGTCGAGCGCGCGCACGAGATCGCCGTGACGCACGACATGCCCGAGCGCCGCGACGCCGTAGTCGCGCGCGTCGATCACGGTCCGCCCGAAGCGTCCGCGATGCGACACGTGGATCGTGCGGATCGCGGCGGCGTGCGGCCGCTCGCCGTCGTGCCACGCGCCGAGGCGCGCGAGCAGCGTCGCGCTGCCTTCGGAGATCGCGATCATCCGGTCGTCGGCGGCGGCCGCGTCGGCGGACCGCGCGTCGAAGAGCGCGATCCGGTCGGCCGGGACGCCGCGCTCGCGAAGGAACAGCGCGAACGCGGCGCCGACCGGACCGGCGCCGGCGATCGCGACGTCGACGTCCGCGTCAGCCATGCGCGAGCCGGGCGTCGAGCGCCGCGAGCTGGTCCGGCGTGCCGACGTTGTCCCACGCGCCGTCGTGGACGCTGCCGGTCATCCGCGCCGCGTCGGCGAGCGCGAACGCCCACGGGAACAGCTTCGCCGGACGATGGCGCGCGAGGCCGTCGAACACGCGCGGATGGAAGACACCGATATTCGCGTACGTGAACATCGGGACGTCCGGCGACGGCGACCGACGCACGATGCGTCCGTCGACGAGCGCCATGTCGCCGGCCGGATGCCACGGCGGATTCGGGACGACGACGAGATGCGCCGCCTGCAGCGGATAGCGGTCGCGGATCGACGCGACGGCCGGCGCGAGCGACGCGAACGCGAAGTCGGTATGGATGTCGGCGCTGACGACCGCGAACGGCTCGTCGTCGTCGCTGCCCGCCTCGAGCAGCGGCAGCGCGGTCGCGATGCCGCCGGCCGTCTCGAGCGCGTCGCCTTCGCGCGACCACGCGATCGACGCGCCCCAGCGCGACCCGTCGCCGAGCGCGTCCTCGAGTCGTTCGCCGAGCCACGCATGATTGACGACGAGGTCGTCGAAGCCGCCGCGCACGAGCGCCTCGATCATCCACACGATCAGCGGCTTGCCGCCGACGGCGAGCAGCGGCTTCGGCACGCGGTCGCTGAGCGGCCGCATCCGTTCGCCGCGGCCGGCCGCGAGGATCATCGCCTTCATCCGGAAGTCACGACCGGCGGCCGCGGCGCGGTCGCGGGCCGCGACTTCCGACGGCGTGGCGCGTTCGCGCGGCGTTCGCATCGCAAGGTTCGACCGCGACCGCCGGTCCGGTTCATGCGGCGCGTCGCATCAGAACGTGTAGCCGACTTCGACCGTGCGGCCCTCGAGCGCGTCGAGCAGCTTCAGCAGCGGGCCGAACGCGCGATAGCGGTTCGCGGTCGCGCGGACGTAGCCGACGAAGCGCGGCGTGTCGGCGAGGTAGTGCGGCTTGCCGTCGCGGTAGTGGATGCGCGCGAAGATGCCGAGCACCTTCAGGTGCCGCTGCAGCCCCATCCATTCGACGTCGCGATAGAACGTGCCGAAGTCGGCGGGCACCGGCAGGCCGGCCTTCCTCGCGCGCTCCCAGTAGCGCACCGTCGTGTCGAGCACGAATTCCTCGTCCCACGACAGGAACGCGTCCTTCATCAGGCAGGCGATGTCGTAGCTGATCGGCCCGTACACGGCGTCCTGGAAGTCGAGCACGCCCGGGTTGCGGCCCGGCTCGCCGACCATCAGGTTGCGCGGCATGTAGTCGCGATGCACGTAGACGCGCGCCTCCGCGAGGTTGTTCGCGACGATCCGGTCGAACGCGGCGTCGAGCACGCGACGCTGCGCGTCGTCGAGCGTGATGCCGAGATGCCGCGCCACGTACCAGTCGGGGAACAGCGCGAGCTCGCGCCGCAGCAGCGCGTCGTCGTAGTCGGGCAGCACGCCGGGCCGCGACGCCGACTGCCATGCGATCAGCGCGTCGATCGCGTCGGACATCAGCGGCGCCGCGACGGACGCGGTCGCGCCGTCGAGCGCGGCGAGGTAGGTGCGCGTGCCGAGGTCGGTCAGCAGCAGGAAGCCCTGCGCGAGGTCCTGCTCGACGATGCGCGGTACCGGCACGCCGGCGGCGGCCATCAGCTCGGCCACGCGGACGAACGCCGCCGAGTCCTCGCGGTCGGGCGGCGCGTCCATCGCGATCAGCGTGCCGGCGCCGGCGGGAAGGCGGAAGTAGCGACGGAAGCTCGCGTCGGCCGACGCGGGGGCGAGTGCGGCGACGTCGAGCGCATGCCGGTCGGCGAACGACCGGAGCCAGGTCTCGAGCGCGGCGCGACGCGGATCGGCGCCCGACGCGTCCGACGGCGTGTCGGGCTCGACCATCGCGGTGGAACGGGGGGCGGACATCGACGGTGACGAATGAACGCGCGCTGAAACCGCGTCGATACAGTTGCGTGCCCCTCGGCGCGACGCGGGGCGCGACCGGCGCGATGGGTGCCCCTATAATACGCGACCCTTCCGCGGGACCGCGTGCGACCGCGAGCGACCACGACTCCCACCTTGCCCCGGTCCCCGTTCCTCCTCGCACGCCGCCTGCTGGTCGTGAACGTCGCCGCGGCGACCGCGGCGCTGTGCTGCGCCGCGCCGGTCCGCGCGCAGGAGCCGCCCGACTCGCTGAAGCTGAAGCTGCGGCTCGACCTCGTCGACCCTCAGAAGAAGACGCGGCAGGGCGCCGTCTCGTTCGCGAGCGCCGACCACGTCGAGGGCTCGACCGACAACGAGGTCGTGCTGGTCGGACACGCCGAGCTGCGGCGTCCCGGCGGCGAGGTCCTCACCGCCGACCGCATGCGCTACCTCGAGGTCGAGGACGAGCTGTTCGCGAACGGCGCGGTCAAGGTCGTGCGCGACGGCAACGTCTTCACCGGTCCCGAGGCGCAGATCCGGCTCGACGACTTCAGCGGCTTCTTCGTGAAGCCCGACTACACGCTGACCGGCGCGTCGAAGGCGCGGCAGGCGGCGCTCGCGAACCGGATCATCACGTCGGCGAACGACCCGTACGACGTCTACACGAATCCGGTCGCGTCGAACCGCTCGGGATTCCCCGGGCGCGGCCACGCCGAGCGCGCCGTCTTCATCGACCGCGACCACATCGACCTCGAGAACCCGCTGTACACGACGTGTCGCGCGGACGAAGTCGACTGGTACATCCAGGCCGAGACGATGTCGCTCGACCAGACGACGCAGATCGGCGTCGCGCGGAACGCGAAGATCGTGTTCAAGGGAACCCCGATCCTGTACTCGCCGTACATCAGCTTCCCGCTCGACGACAGCCGCAAGTCGGGGCTGCTGCCGCCGACGGTGTCGGCGACGTCGCACAACGGCCTCGAGTACCTGCAGCCGTATTACTTCAACCTCGCGCCGAACTACGACTTCACGCTGTATCCGAAGATCATCTCGGCGCGCGGGCTGCAACTCGGCGGCGACACGCGCTACCTGTTCCCGGGGTTCAACGGCGACCTGCGCGCCGAAGGCCTCGCCGGCGACCGGCTCGACCAGGATCGCAACCGCTACGCGATCTCGACGCTGAACAACCTCGCGATCGGTCCGTTCACCGGCTACCTGAACTACAACAAGGTCTCCGACGAGAACTACTTCGTCGACTTCTCGCGGACGATCGCGCTGTCGTCGCAGCGCGTGCTGCCGCGCGAGATGGCGCTGACGTACAACGAGCCGTACTGGACGCTGACGATCCACCAGCTGCGCTACCAGACGCTGCAGGACCCGGCGAACCCGATCGTGCCGCCGTACGAGAAGTCGCCGGAGATCGCGTTCCACGGCGCGCGGCTCGACGTGCTCGGCGGCTTCGACTTCAACCTCGACATCGACGCGACGCGGTTCATCCACCCGACGCTGCCGAGCGGGAACCGCTACGTGTTCAATCCGAGCGTCGCGTTCCCGATCCTTCGGCCCGGCTGGTTCATCACGCCGACGGTGTCGTACAACGTGACGCACTACAGCGTCGACGGGCAGCCGGCCGGCGCCCCGACCGAGTTCACGCGCAGCCTGCCGACCGGCACCGTCGACTCGGGCCTCGTGTTCGAGCGCGAGACGTCGCTGTTCGGACGCGCGCTGCTGCAGACGCTGGAGCCGCGCCTGTTCTACGTGAAGACGCCGTACCGCAACCAGGACGCGCTGCCGAACTTCGACAGCGGCATCACCGACTTCAACTTCGCGCAGCTGTTCGCGGCCAACCCGTTCGGTGGCTACGACCGCATCGCCGACACGAACGCGCTGACGGCCGCCGTCTCGACGCGCTTCATCAACAACGCGGACGGCGCGGAGATCTTCCGCGCGTCGCTCGGGCAGCGTTACTACTTCTCGCCGCAGCGCGTGACGCTGCCGGGCGGCACGCCGATCGACAGCCGTACGTCCGACGTGCTCGCCGAGATCCAGGGGCAGGTCACGAAGACGATGTCGGTCGACGCCGGCGTGCAGTACAGCCCGGCCGTCAGCGGCGTGATCCGCTCGAACTTCGGCGTGTCGTGGCGGCCCGAGCCGACGAAGGTCATCAACGCCGAGTACCGTTACCAGCAGGCGATCCAGGAGCCCGGCTACCCGACGCAGCCGACGCTCGAGCAGGTCGATTTTTCGGCCCAGTGGCCGATTCTGCACAACGTCTACGCCGTGGGTCGGTTAAACTACTCGACCCGCGACCACAAGCCGGTCGAGGCGCTGGCCGGCTTCGAGTACAACGGTTGCTGCTGGGTCGTCCGGGCGTTCGCGAGCCGCTACGTGACCGGTCTCACGACGGCGACGAACACGCTGTTCCTGCAACTCGAATTGAACGGTCTGGCGCGTCTCGGATCGAATCCGCTCGAGTCGCTGAAGCGCAACGTGCCGGGCTATCAGCTGATCAACCCGCCGCCCCCGGTGGGCTCGCCGTACCGCAACTACCAGTAGCCGCGACGTCGCGTCGCTGCACCGCCGCCGGCCGGCCCGGCGCGCTCCTTTTCGACAGGATCGAAAACGATGGACGTCCGTCTCCCGCGCCCCGTTCGATGGGCGCTCCCCCTCGTCGGCGCGACGCTCGCGTATCTGCTCGTCGCGTCGCCGTCGTCCGCGCAGGGCCTCGACCCGACGCGCATGCGGCAGCCGGGCAACGGCCGCGGCGCGAAAGCCGACCAGAAGCCGCAGACGTCCGCTGAAGCCGGTCGATACGTCGACCGTGCCGGCGCGCGCGCCGACGCCCGACAGCGAGGCCAACCTCGACCAGATCGTCGCGGTCGTCAACAACGACGTGATCACGCGGCTCGAGCTCGACGATCGCGTCGCCACGACGATGAAGATCATGGCGCGCCAGGGCATCCAGATGCCGCCGAAGAACGTCATCGAGCGGCAGGTCCTCGAACGGATGGTCGTCGAGAAGGCCGAGCTGCAGACCGCGATCGACAACGGCGTGCGCGTCGACGACGTGCAGCTCGACCGCGCGGTGCAGCGCGTCGCCGAGCAGAACAACATGTCGGTGCAGCAGTTCCGCGACCGGCTCGAGGCCGACGGCACGCCGTTCGCCGCGTTCCGCGACGACCTGCGCACGCAGATCATGATCGAGCGGGCGCGGACCCGCGAGGTCGACGACAAGATCCAGGTCGGGGAAGGGGAGGTCGACGCGTTCCTCGCGGCGCAGAACGGCGTCTCGCCGGACGCGTCGCCCGAAGTCGACGTGGCGCAGATCCTCGTGCGGGTCCCCGAGAACGCGACGCCCGACCAGGTCGAGAAGCAGCGTGCCAAGGCGGAGGACGTGTACGAGAAGGCGAAGGGCGGCGCCGACTTCGCGCAGCTCGCGGCGACGTACTCCGAGGCGCCCGAGGCGCTCAGCGGCGGCGACCTCGGCTTCCGCACGCTCGAGCGCCTGCCGCAGCTGTTCGTCGACGCGATCCAGCCGATGTCGGTCGGCCAGGTGGCCGCGCCGGTCAAGAGCCCGGTCGGCTTCCACATCCTGAAGCTCGTCGCGAAGCGCAACCCGGGCGCGAACCCGAAGGTCGCGGCGGCGACGGCCGCGCCGGTCGTGCAGACGCACGCGCGCCACATCCTGATCAAGGTCAACGAGGTCGTCACGGCCGACCAGGCGAAGGCGCGCCTCGAGGACATCCGCAGCCGCATCCTCAACAAGACCGCGAGCTTCGAGGACATGGCGCGCGCGTACTCGAACGACACGTCGGCGAGCCGCGGCGGCGACCTCGGCACGCTGTATCCGGGCGACACGGTGCCCGAGTTCGAGAAGGCGATGAACGCGCTGGCCCCGGGCGAGATCAGCGAGCCGGTGCAGACGCCGTTCGGCTATCACCTGATCGAGGTCGTCGAGCGCAAGACGCAGGACGTCGCGCAGGACCGGTTGCGGCTGATCGCGCGGCAGGCCATCCGCGAACGCAAGATCGACGAGGCGGCCGAGGCGTGGGCGCACGAGCTGCGCGACCGCGCGTACGTCGAGATGCGCATCGACGACAAGTAGCGTCTCGATGGCCGCGCCGCCGCCGAGGATCGCGATCACCGTCGGCGAGCCGGCCGGCGTCGGTCCCGAGATCTCGCTCGACGCCGCGCGCGCGGCCGTCGCCGCCGCCACGGTCCGCCCGATCCTGATCGGCGACCGGCTCCTGCTCGAGGCGCGGGCGCGGCGTGCCGGCATCGCGATCGCGCTGGTCGCCGTACGACGCCGACGTCGACGCCGCCCGACGGGGTCGTCGAGGTCATCGACGTCGCACTCGACCGTGCCGTGCGAGCCGGGCCGCGTCGATGCGGCGAACGGCCTGCAGGTGCTCGCGCTGATCGATCGCGCGATCGACGGCGCGATGTCCGGCGAATTCGATGCGATCGTCACGGCGCCGGTGCAGAAGAGCGCGATCGCCGACGCGGGCGTTCCGTTCACCGGCCACACCGAATACCTCGCCGAGCGCACCGGCACGCCGCGCGTCGTGATGATGCTCGCAGGGCCGATGCGCGGCCACGACGACGCGATGCTGCGCGTCGCGCTCGTCACGACCCACCTCGCGCTGAAGGACGTGCCTGCCGCGATCACGTTCGACGCGGTCGTCGGGACGCTCGCGATCGTCGACCGCGACCTGCGCGCGCGCTTCGGCATCGCGTCGCCGCGCATCGTCGTGACCGGCCTCAACCCGCACGCCGGCGAGGGCGGCTACCTCGGCCGCGAGGAGATCGACGTCGTCGGCGCCGGCGCTCGACGCGGCGCGCGCGGCGGGCATCGACGCGCGCGGCCCGTATCCGGCCGACACGCTGTTCCAGCCGCGCTACCTCGACGACTGCGACGCGGTCGTCGCGATGTACCACGACCAGGGCCTGCCGGTGCTGAAGTTCGCGACGTTCGGGCGCGGCGTCAACGTCACGCTCGGACTGCCGATCGTGCGCACGTCGGTCGACCACGGCACGGCGCTCGATCTCGCGGCGCGGTCCGACGTGATGCGTCGCGTCGACACCGGCAGCATGGCGACCGCGGTCGACGTCGCGGCCGCGATGGCGCGGGCCTCGCGGCGCGTCGCGGCGTGAGCCGGCACGTCGCGCGCAAGCGCTTCGGCCAGAACTTCCTCGTCGATCGCGCGGTCGTCGACGCGATCGTGAAGGCGGTCGCGCCGCGGCCGGACGACGCGATGGTCGAGATCGGTCCGGGCCTCGCGGCGCTGACCGAGCCGCTGCTCGACGCGCGCGAGGCGCAGCCGGGTCCGCGTCGTCCGCTGCAAGCGATCGAGCTCGACCGCGACCTCGCGGCGCGGCTCGCGCAGCGCTTCGACGAGAGCCGCGCTCGTCGATCCACGCAGGCCGACGCGCTGCGCTTCGACTTCGCGTCGCTGGTCGCGGCGGACGAGCGGCTGCGCGTCGTCGGCAACCTGCCGTACAACATCTCGACGCCGCTGCTGTTCCACCTGCGCGAGGTCGCCGACCGCGTCGCGGACCAGCACTTCATGCTGCAGCGGGAGGTCGTCGCGCGGATGGTCGCGTCGCCCGGCACGTCGGACTACGGCCGGCTGTCGGTGATGCTGCAGGTCCGCTACGCGATGGAGTCGCTGTTCGACGTGCCGCCCGAGGCGTTCGATCCGCCGCCGGCGGTCACGTCGTCGATCGTGCGGATGATCCCGCTGCCGGCCGCGTCGCTCGCGGTCCGCGACGAGGCCCGCTTCGCGGCCCTCGTCGCGCTCGCGTTCTCGCAGCGTCGCAAGATGCTGCGCCGGACGCTCGCCGACCATGCCGAGGCGATGGAGACCGTCGGCATCGCGCCGACCGCGCGGGCCGAGGAGATTCCGGTCGAGACGTACGTCGCGCTGTCCAACCATCCACCCCGCATCGAGCGATGACCATGCCGCAGGCGACCGTCGAGACCACCGTCGACCCGAGCGACGTCAAGGCCGTGGTCGGCGGGCTGATGGCCTACAACGCGGCCCACAGCGACGGCGAGACGCCGGCGCATCTGCTGGTCACGTTGCGCGACGACGGCGGCGCGGTGATCGGCGGCCTGTTCGGCGCGACGTATCTCGGCTGGCTCCACGTGCAGGCGCTGTGGGTGCCGGACGCCATGCGCGGGCGCGGCCACGGCAAGGCGCTGCTCGCGCTGGCCGAGACCGAGGCCGTGCGGCGCGGCTGTCCGCGCGTGTTCCTCGAGACGCTCGGCTTCCAGGCGCCGGGCTTCTACGAGAAGCTCGGCTACACGCTCGTGTCCACGATCCCCGACTTCCCGCCGGGCGGGATGCGCTACGCGTTCACGAAGCGGCTCGACGCCGCCGACGATCAGGCGACCACGCGCACCGACAGGTCCGGCAGCCCGTCGATGTGGCCGAGCATCACGTCGCCCGGCACGACCGGGCCGACGTTCTCCGGCGTGCCGGAGTAGATGATGTCGCCGGGCATCAGCTCGAAGGCCTGCGACAGGTTGGCGATCTGCTCGGCGACGCTCCAGGTCATGTGCGACAGGTCGGCGCTCTGCTTGCACGACGCCGTTGACCTTGAGCCCGATCGCGCCCTTCGTGAGGTGGCCGACGTCGGCGACCGGATGGATCGGGCCGATCGGCGCCGAATGGTCGAAGCTCTTGCCGATCTCCCACGGCTTCTTCTGGTCGCCCATCGCCGCGCTGCAGGTCGCGGCGCGTCATGTCGAGGCCGATCGCGTAGCCGTAGACGTGCGTCGAGCGCCTGCGTCGATCGGATGTTGCGGCCGCCACTTGCCGAGCGCGGCGACCAGCTCGAGCTCGTAGTGGTAGTTCTTCGTCAGCGTCGGATAGGGATGGTCGGCGGTCTTGCCGATCGGCACGACACTGCACCGCGTCGCGTCGGCTTCTGGAAGAAGAACGGCGGCTCGCGCGTCGGGTCGGAGCCCATCTCGCGCGCGTGCGCCGCGTAGTTGCGGCCGATGCAGTAGATGCGCCGCACCGGGAACACGACGGTCGACCCGACGATCGGCACGAACGGCCGCGGCACGTCGAACAGCATGTTGTCGCGCGTCGCGACGGCCGGCATCGCGGCCGCCTCGGGACGCGCCGTGCCCGCGCACGCGGCGAGTCCGGACGCCGCGAGCGCGGCGCCGGCCTGGAGCGCGCCGCGTCGATCGAGTCGTTTCATGTCGTACGTCTCCTGGTTTCGGGCGCGCCTTCGGGCCCCGTCGGTTCGATCGCGGAGCCGCCTGACGAGGGAAACCCGCGACCGGCGTCCGGCAGATCGCCGAGGTGCCCGGGATCGCGGTCGTCGTGACGCTCGACGGCGGGCAGGTTCGTGAAGTACACGTCCGGCGCGATCTCGTGGATCTTCCGCAAGCCCAGACTCTCGACGACCGGCATGACCCGCGCGCGATGCTCCTCGAACATCTCGATCTGTATCGTCACGCGGTTGTCGGCGACGGTGCGGCGCAGGCCCCTCAGCGCTTCGTCCTCGTGCCCTTCGACGTCGAGCTTGATGAAGATGGTCTGGCCGGTCATCGGAAGCTCGTCGTCGATGGCGACCGACGGCACTTCGTAGGTGGCCAGGCCGGCGTCGGGGTTGACGACGCCGACGCCGCCCCGGTTGCCGTCCGGGTGGGTCCGGCTGTCCCAGCAGTGCAGCACGCCCGCCTTCGAGCTGACCGCCCTGTTGTGCGGCGTGACGATGCCGCTCGCGCTGTTCAGGAAGATCTGCGCCTGCAACTGGGCGAAGTTGTGGCGGTCGGCGTCGAACGCGTGGATGCGACGCGCGCCGGCGCGCATCGCGAGCAGCGAATAGAGGCCCCAGTACGACCCGAGGTCGAGGAAGACCGGGTCCTCGCCGCGATCGACGGCGTCGCGGACGAGGCCGATGAAGTACGTCGTCTGAGGCTCTTCCCACGCGCCGACCTCCACGACGCACCGGTCGACGACGGAGGTCACGTCGAGCAGCAGCTTCAGGCCGAGGCGTTCATGCAGTCCGAGGCCGCCGTCGAGCGTGCAGGGCGCGCCGCCGGGCGCGGGCGCCGCGTCCTCCGCGGGTGCCGGGTCTTCGGCGGGCGCCGCGTCCTCCGCGGGAGCGGAGTCTTCAACGGGCGCCGCGTCCTCCGCAGGCGCCGGATCTCCAGCGGGCGCCGCGTCCTCCGCGGGCTGCGGAGGTCCGGAGGGTTCGTTCGCTGCATCGACGAACGGAGACGGGCCGTCGACGATGTGCGGCGCGGGCGCGACGCGGTCCGACCGGACGAGCGCTCGGAGCACCCCGAACGACGTGGCGGCGCGGTTGCCGATGCGGGCGATCTGCCGGGACAGCGTCATCGATCGGAGGTCTCGATGTCTCGCGACGAAGGAAGCCGGACCGTCGCGCCATGCGGCGGTCCGAAGCGCACGCCGTCGATCCGGACGAGACCGACGACCACGTGTCGCGCCGGCATTCTGGCATGGCCCGCCGACGCTGCACGGCGTCGGCGGGGCGCGTGGCGCGATCGGGCACCCGCGCCGTTCACGTGGCGGGCCCGCTCAGCGCTCGATCAGTTCGATCTTGTAGCCGTCCGGGTCCTCGACGAACGCGATCACCGTCGTGCCGCCCTTGACCGGTCCCGGCGTCGCGCGTGACGTTGCCGCCGGCGGCGCGGATGCGGTCGCAGGCCTCGCGGGCATTCGGCACCTGCACGGCGATGTGGCCGTACGCCGTGCCGAGGTCGTAACGGTCGACGCCGTAGTTGTAGGTCAGCTCGAGCTCGGCCTGGTCGGGGTTCGCCTCGAAGCCGAGGAACGCGAGCGAGTAGTCGTTCGACGGGTTGTCGCGCTGGCGCAGCAGCTTCATGCCGATCACGTTCGTGTAGAAGTCGATCGAGCGTTGCAGGTCGCCGACGCGCAGCATGGTGTGGAGCAGTCTCATGGTCGGGCGGCCGCGCGAGCGGCACGGGTCAGAGCGTAGGAATCCATTCGGGCTTCGGGTCGCGCACCTGCGCGCGCGCCGCCTCGTAGTCGGGCAGCAGCGACGCGACGGTCGCCCAGAAGCGCGGGCCGTGGTTCATTTCCTTCAGGTGCGCGAGCTCGTGCGCGACGACGTAGTCGATCGACGAGCGCGGGAAGTGGATCAGCCGCCAGTTCAGCAGGATGCGGCCGTCCGCGCTGCAGCTGCCCCAGCGCGTCTTCGCGGACGACAGCCGGAGCGCGGTGTGCCGCACGCCGAGCCGCGCCTCGAAGAACGCCAGCCGCTCGCGGAACAGCGCGCGCGCCTCGCCCTGCAGCCAGCCTTCGACGCGGTCGCGCAGCTGCGCCGGCGTCGCGTCGGGCGGCAATGCGACGGTCAGCACGCGACGGTCGGCATCGAAGCTCGTCCGCGCCGCGCGCACGCCGCGGGCGCCGGCGACGCGTAGCGCGATCGTCGCGCCGAGGTACGGCAACGTGCCGCCGTCCTCCCAGCGCACCTTCGGGATCGACGCCTGGTGCTGCCGCAGGTCGGCGAGCTTGCGCAGCACCCACGCCTCGCGCTCGCGGATCGCGGCCTCGACCTGGCCGATGCCGACCCAGCGCGGCGCCGCGACCGTCAGCCCGCCGGCCGTGACCGACAGCCCGATCGTCTTGCGGCGCGCGCGACGGAACGCGTAGTCGAGGACGCCGCTGTCGAGCGCGATGCGGCGCAGCCGCGTGTCGGGCGATCGCGGCGACGGCGACGGCGCGGCGGGCGACGCGGCGTCCGCGGCTGGCGGGCCGCCGGCGAACGGCAGATCGAGCTGGCGAGCGAGGTTCGACACGAATCGCCCGACGCGTCCGAGCGTTCGCCGGTCACGCGGCGAGCTGCGCGCCGTCATGGCGATAGACGCCGGGACTCAGGCGTCGCATCTCGGTTTCGATCCACTGTTCGACCTCGGCCATCAGCGCGTCGGACGTCTTCCCGGTCGACGGGATCGCCGGTCCGATCGACACGGTCACGAGCCCCGGCGTCTTGATGAAGCTGTTGCGCGGCCAGCACTCGCCCGCATTGTGCGCGATCGGCACGACCGGCACGTCGAGCTGCACCGCGAGCCGCGTGCCGCCCTGCTTGTACGGCCGGCTCTGGCCGATCGCGACGCGCGTGCCTTCGGGGAACATGATGATCCAGCGGCCCTCGGCGAGCCGCTGCGAGCCCTGCGAGACGACCGACTCGAACGCGCCGCGACCCTGGTTGCGGTCGATGTGGATCATCTTCAGCGACGCGAGGCCCCAGCCGAAGAACGGCACGTAATGCAGCTCGCGCTTGTAGACGAAGCAGACCTCGCGCGGCATGTAGCTCGGGATCCACATCGTCTCCCACGCCGACTGATGCTTCGACAGCAGCACGCACGGTCCGTCGGGCAGGTTCTCGAGGCCCTTCGTCGTCCACCGCACGCCGCAGATCACGCGCGCGCCCCAGACGTTCAGCCGCGGCCAGCAGATGACGACGCGATAGCGCGTGTGCAGCGGCAGCGGCAGGATCAGGATCGAGATGAACGCGAACGGGATGACCGTCGCGATCTGGAACAGCAGGAAGAGCGAGCGAACGCAACGCCGGCATGGGTCCGATCGGCCGCGTCAGGCGCGCTTCTTCTTCGCGGGCTGCGCGATCAGGTGCGCCGCCGCCGCCGCGAGGTCGTCGAACACGAGCGTGCCCGTCGGGCAGCTCGCCGCGCGCGAGCGTGGCCTCGCCCTTGCCGGTCTTCACGAGGATCGGCACGCAGCCGGCCGCCGCGCCGGCCTCGAGGTCGCGATGCGAGTCGCCGATCATCGGCACCTCCGACATCGGCAGCCCGAAGCGCTCGCGCGATGCCGATGAAGAGGCCGGGCTTCGGCTTGCGGCAGTCGCAGCCGTCCTCGGGCACGTGCGGGCAGAAGAACACCGCGTCGATGCGGCCGCCGACCGCGGCCAGCGCCTTGTGCATCTTCGCGTGCATCGCGTTGAGCGCCTGCATGTCGAACAGCCCGCGCGCGAGCCCCGACTGGTTCGTCGCGACGGCCACGCGCCAGCCGTTCTGGTTCAGCGACGCGATCGCCGCGAGGCTGCCCGGCAGCGGCGTCCACTCCTCGGGCGACTTGATGAAGTGATCGCTGTCGTGGTTGATCACGCCGTCGCGGTCGAGGATGACGAGCTTCATGCTCAGTCCGCCATCGCGCTCGAGATGTCGGCGACCTGATTCATGCGGCGCGTGGCATGCTGCAACAGCGCCGAGGCGATTGTCGCGGATCGCCGGATCGTCGGCGTTGACCATCACGTCGTCGAAGAATGCGGCGGTCGGCGATGCGAGCGACGTCAGCAGCCGCAGCGACGCGGCGAACTGCTGACTCTCGCGAAGCGCCAGCGACCGCTCGCCGACGTCGCGCAGGGCGTCCCAGAACCGTCGTTCGGCCTCTTCGGTGAACAAGCTGGCGTCGGGCTTGGAGTCGAGCAATCGCGGCGACATCCCGATCGCCGGAACCTTGTCGTCGCCGGCTTTGCGCAGGATGTTGCCGATGCGCTTGTTCGCCTCGGCGAGCTGACGACCTTCCGGGGTCGCGATGAAGGCAGAGGCCTCGCGCACGATGTCGTAAACAATCGAGAGCGGGGAAGTCCACTGGAGCATTCTCGTGGAGTCCACTGCCTTGGCCGAAAGCCCCTGGTCGATCAGCCAGGTCCGGGCCCGGTCGAGCATGAATTCGCGGAGGTCCGACCAGTTGCCCTTCGTCTTGTCGACCAGTTGGTCCAGCGAGACCTCGAGACGCTTCTCGATGAGGATGCGCACGACGCCGAGCGCCGAACGACGAAGCGCGAACGGGTCCTTGTCGCCGGTCGGGAACGCCGCCGATGCCGAACAGGCCGCCAGCGTCTCAGCTTGTCGGCGAGCGCGAGCGCCGTGCCGGTCGGCGTCGCGGGCAGCGCGTCGCCGGCGAAGCGCGGCCGGTACTGCTCCTCGATCGCGGCCGCGACGCCGGGCTTCTCGCCGTCGTGCGACGCGTAGTAGCGGCCCATCAGGCCCTGCAGCTCGGGGAACTCGCCGACCATGTCGGTCACGAGATCGGCCTTCGCGAGCTCGGCCGCGCGCGGCCGCGTCTGCGGGATCGGCGCCGATCATCGTCGCGATGCGGCCGGCGAGTGCGCGCGACGCGCTCCATGCGCTCGTACTGCGTGCCGAGCTTGTTGTGATAGACGACCGTCTTCAGCTTCTCGACGCGTTCGCGCGAGCGGCACCTTCCGGTCCTGGTCGAAGAAGAACTTCGCGTCGGCCAGCCGCGCGCGCAGCACGCGCTCGTTGCCGCCGACGATGCGCTCGGGCTCGTCGGTCGCGATGTTCGACACGACGAGGAAGCGGTTCGACGAGTCGCCCCGCGTCGTCGGTCAGCGCGAAGTACTTCTGGTTCTGCTGCATCGTCAGGATCAGGCACTCCTGCGGCACGTCGAGGAACGCCGCGTCGAACGTGCCGCGATAGACGGCCGGCCATTCGACGAGCGCGGTCACCTCGTCGAGCAGCGCGTCGGGCATCACGACGCGATCGGCGCCGGCGACGGCCGCGAGCTCGCTCGTGATCGCCGTGCGCCGCTCCGCGAAGCCGGCGACGACCTTGCCGTCGTCGCGCAGCGTCGTCGCGTAGCGATCGGCCGACGGAACCGTCACGTGCCGCATGCCGACGAAGCGATGGCCGCCGGTGATGCGACCCGCGCGCAGGCCGAGCGCCGCCACGTCGACGACGTCGTCGCCGTGCAGCGCGAGCAGCGCGTGCGCCGGTCGCACGAACTCGACCGTCCGGTCGACGCCGTGTTCGCTGCCGTCGTCGACGCGGCGCTGGTAGCGCATCCGCTTCGGGATCGGCAGCTTCGCGAGCGCGTCGTCGAGCGCGAGCTGCAGTCCGGTCGCGAGCGCGAGGCCTGCGCGCGACAGCTCGAGCCACACGTGCTCGACGCCGCCGTCGACGCGGACGCGGACGTCGTCGACCGTCGCGCCTTCCTTTTCGAGCCGCTTCGCGAGCGCGGCGGTCGGCGCGCCGCCCGCGTCGTACGCGACCTTCGCCGGCATCAGCTTGCTGCGACTCGACGCGATCGGGCGCGCGGCCGGACACGTGCGCGATCGACACGCCGAGGCGTCGCGGCGTCGCGTACGTCGTCGCGGCCGCGTCGGCCGGCGCGAGCCCGGCCTGCACGAGCCCCCGCACGACGCGCTCGGCGAACGCGTCGCCGAGCGCCTTCAGCGCCTTCGGCGGCAGCTCCTCGGTGAACAGCTCGACCGTCAGCGTGGCCGTCGTCATCACGCGGCCTCGCGCAGCGCCGCGCCGGACGAGGCGGCGGCCATCGGGAAGCCGAGCCGCTCGCGCGACGCGTAATACGCCTCGGCGACCGCGCGCGACAGCTTGCGGATGCGACCCATGTACGCCGCGCGCTCGGTGACCGAGATCGCGCCGCGCGCGTCGAGCAGGTTGAACGTGTGCGCCGCCTTCAGGACCATCTCGTAGGCCGGCAGCGCGAGGTCCGCGGTCATCAGCGCACCGGCCTGCTGCTCGTAGTCGGCGAAGTGCGCGAGCAGCATCGCGACGTCGCTCTTCTCGAAGTTGTAGGTCGACTGCTCGACCTCGTTCTGGTGGTACACGTCGCCGTACGTCAGCACGCGCTCGACCGGTCCGCCCGGGCCGCGCTCCTCGTGCGACGTCCACACGAGGTCGTAGACGTTGTCGACGCCCTGCAGGTACATCGCGAGCCGTTCGAGGCCGTACGTGATCTCGCCGGTGATCGGCTGGCAGTCGAGGCCGCCGACCTGCTGGAAGTACGTGAACTGCGTGATCTCCATGCCGTTCATCCACACTTCCCAGCCGAGTCCCCACGCGCCGAGCGTCGGGTTCTCCCAGTCGTCCTCGACGAAGCGCACGTCGTTCGCCTGCAGGTCGAAGCCGAGCGCCTCGAGCGAGCCGAGGTAGAGGTCGAGGATGTCCGGCGGCGACGGCTTCAGCACGACCTGGTACTGGTAGTAGTGCTGCAGGCGGTTCGGGTTCTCGCCGTAGCGGCCGTCCTTCGGCCGACGCGACGGCTGCACGTACGCGGCGCGCCACGGCTCGGGCCCGAGCGCGCGCAGGAACGTCGCCGGATGCGACGTGCCCGCGCCGACCTCGAGGTCGATCGGCTGCAGCAGCGCGCAGCCGCGCTCGGCCCAGTAGCTCTGCAGCGTGAGGATGATCTGCTGGAAGGTCTTCATCGCGCGAATGCGACGGACGCATTCGTTGTGGATTCCACGACCGCGAAGTTTAACGGGTCGCGCGACCGCGCGCCGGAGGACGAGGCCCCCGTCAGCGCGGCGCGATCGCGCGGCCCCGCCGTCCGGCGACGAACGCGATCGCGAGCGCGACGGCCACGGCCGCGAACGGCCCGGCGTCGCCGAAGCGCACGTACGGCGTCGAGCCGGTGGTCCCCTGGACGTCGACGTCGAGCGAGCCCGCCGTGAACGGCTTCAGCACCGCGAGCACGCGGCCGTGCGGATCGATCGACGCCGTCATCCCGGTGTTCGTCGCGCGCAGCATCGGTCGTCCGGTCTCGATCGATCGCATGCGGCTGATGTCGAGGTGCTGCGGCAGCGCCATCGAGTCGCCGAACCACGCGACGTTGCTGACGTTGACGAGCACGTTCGCCGCACCGGCCTGCCGCGCGATCTGCGCGCCGAACAGGTCCTCGTAGCAGACGTTGAACGCGATGCGCAGGCCGGCGAGCGACATCGGCCGCTGGTCGGTCGACCCGCGCGTGAAGTCGCCGAGCGGCATGTTGATCATCCGCATGAACCAGTGGAAGCCGGTCGGCGTGAACTCGCCGAACGGCACGAGGTGCGACTTGTCGTAGCGCTGCGTCGCCGGCGCGTCGGCATCGCCGGCGGTCGGCGCCTGCAGCGCGAGCACGCTGTTGAAGTAGCGGTCGCCCTTCTCCTCGATCGGGATGCCGAACGCGATCGCGGCCGGCAGCTCGCGCGCGTCGCGTTCGAGGCGCGCGGCGATCGCGGCCGGCAGGTCGTCGAGGAAGACGGGGAACGCGGTCTCCGGCAGCACGATCAGGTCGGCGCGCTTCTTCTCGATCATCGTCAGGTAGGCGTCGGCCATCCCGGCGAAGCTCGCGTCGTCGAACTTGATGTCCTGCGCGACGTCGCCCTGCAGCAGCCGGACCGCGATCGGCCCGCCGGTCGGGCGCGTCCAGTCGATGCGCGCGAGCACGGCGCCGCCGACCACCGCGATCACGACCGTCGCGAGCAGCGCCGGCCCGGACGCGCCGCGCCCGCGCACGGGGCGACGCGCCACCGACGCGAGCGACGCCGCGACGAGCGCCGCGACCAGCGTGACGCCGTCGACGCCGACGATCGGCGCGTAGCCGGCGAGCGGCCCGCCGACGTGCGCGTAGCCGGCCGCGAGCCACGGGAAGCCGGTGAGCAGCGTGCCGCGCGCGATCTCGGACAGCGTCCACAGCGCCGCGAACAGCCAGCTCGACGCGATCGGTCCGTGCGGCCCGCGGGGCCGTGTCGACCACCACGCGAACGCGCCGCACGCGAGCGCGGGAAACAGCGCGAGATACGCGCAGAACAGGAACACGGCGGCGGCGGCGATCGGTGCCGCGAGCTCGCCGTAGTCGTGCAGGCTGATGTAGATCCACGACACGCCGACGAGGAACCAGCCGAGGCCGAACGCGAAGCCGAGTCGCGCGCCGCCGAGCGCCGTGCGCCACGGTCGCTCGTCGACATGCGCCGCGCGCCGCGTCAGCGCGACGAGCCCGGCGAGTGCGGCGAGCTCGAGCGGCCACGCCGCGTCGGCGACGAACGACGCGGCATGCAGCGCGCCGAGCGCGAACGCGATCAGGAAACGCAGCGGGAAGCGGGCCGGCAGCCGGACGACGAGCATGCGATGGCGACTATGCCCCGGTCGGCACGCGCGACGCGGCTGTCGAGGCACGCAGGCGCGAGGCGACTTCGACGGCCCGCGCACGTGTCGTCGCTTCCGCGGCCGACGCGCGCGTTACGGCTTTTCCGGCCCGCGCGCGCGACGCGACTTCGACGGCCTGCGTTCGCGACGCGGCGTCGACGGCGCGCAGGGAAGGCGGTCGGACGGCGGTCAACCGGCGTCGTCGTTGCGCTCGTCGACCGGCAGCTTCTCGACGCGCAGCACGTCGAGCCGGCGCGCGTCGGCGCGCAGCACCGTGAAGCGGATGTTGTCGATGATCGCTTCCTCGCCGCGACGCGGCACGCGCCCGAGGTGCTCGGTGACGACGCCGCCGATCGTGTCGGCCTGCTCGTTCGCGAACGACGTCTCGAAGTACTCGTCGAACTGCTCGATCTCGGTCAGCGCGCGCACGCGCCAGCGCGGACCGATCGGCCCGGCTCGATCGGCACGATGTTGTCGTCGGCCTCGTCGAAGTCGTACTCGTCCTCGATGTCGCCGACGATCTGCTCGAGCACGTCCTCGATCGTCACGAGGCCCGCGACGCCGCCGTATTCGTCGACGACGATCGCGACGTGGTTGCGGTTGGCGCGGAAGTCGCGCAGCAGCACGTTGAGGCGCTTCGACTCGGGGATGAACATCGCCGGCCGCAGCATGCGGCGCATGTCGAACTCGCCGGGGCCGTCGCCGCCGTCGTGCATCGACGCCGGACCGTAGCGCAGCAGGTCCTTCGCGAGCAGGATGCCGATCACGTGGTCGCGATCCTCCTCGATCACCGGAAAGCGCGAATGCGCGGTCTCGATGACGAACGGGATCAGGTCCTCGGGCTTCTCGCGGATGTCGATCATGTCGATCTGCGAGCGCGGGACCATGATGTCGCGCGCCGACAGCTCGGAGACCTGCATCACGCCTTCGATCATCGACAGCGCGTCGGCGTCGAGCAGCTCGCGCTCGTGCGCATGATGCAGCATCGCCAGCAGCTGGTCCCGGTCTTCGGGTTCGCGCATCAGCAGCGCGGAGAGGCGCGCCAGAAGAGTCGGATGCGTCGACGACTGCATCTCTCGCTGGCGCGACGGAGGCTGCGGGTCAGCCATTCTTGCGAATGCGAAATGTCGGGCCGACGAGGATACACGACCGTTCGCGGCCGCGGCGCACCGACGGCGCCGCCGCGGTGCGCCCGGCGGGCGGCGTCACGGCGGCCACAGCCACGCCGCGCCGCGGACGCCGGACGCGTCGCCGTGCGCGTTGCGGACGATCGGCGTGTCCGATACGTCGGCGAACACCGACGCGGGCAGCAGCCGTGGCAGCGCGTCGTACAGCGCGTCGATGTTCGACAGCCCGCCGCCGAGCACGACGACGTCCGGGTCGACGACGTTGACGACGGACGCGAGCGCGGCGGCGAGCCGGCGCTGGTAGCGCGACATCGTCGCCGCCGCGAGCGCGTCGCCGCGCGCCGCCTGCGCCGCGACGTCGGCGGCGTCGACGGCGCGGCCGCCGCGGGCGCGATGGTCGGCGACGAGCGCCGGGCCCGACAGGTAGGTCTCGATGCAGCCGACGCGGCCGCACCAGCAGCGCGGCATCGGCAGGTCGTCGTCGGTCGGTCGCGGCAACGCGTTGTGGCCCCATTCGCCGGCGATGCCGTTGCGGCCGCCGTGGACGCGGCCGTCGACGACGACGCCGCCGCCGACGCCGGTGCCGAGGATCACGCCGAACACGACGCGCCGCCCGGCGGCCGCGCCGTCGACGGCCTCGGACAGCGCGAAGCAGTTCGCGTCGTTGTCGATGCGCACCGGCCGGCCGAGCGCGGCCTCGAGCTCCGCTGCGAGCGGCCGGCCGTTCAGCCAGGTCGAGTTCGCGTTGCGGACGAGGCCGGTCGACGGCGACAGCGAGCCCGGGATGCCGACGCCGACGGTGCCGCACGACCCGGCGTCGCGCTCGATCGACGCGACGAGGTGCCGGATCGCGGCGATCGTCGCGCCGGAGTCGTCGCGCGGCGTCGCGATGCGGCGGCGTTGCGATCGCGACGCCGTCGTCGCCGAGCGCGATCGCCTCGATCTTCGTGCCGCCGACGTCGACGCCGATCCGCATCGCGTCACAGCGACGTGCAGGCGCGCCGGCGCACGCGCAGCACGGCCTCCTGCGCGAAGCGCCGCTTGTAGTCGTCCGCCACGAAGCGGATCGACGCGTCGGACGCGGCGTCGTCGCGATGCACGATCGCGAGCGCCATCGAGTCCTCGCGGACGACGCCGCCGTCCGACGCCCGCCACTGGCCTGCGACCGGCCACGTCGACAGGCCGTCCGGGAAGCGCGGCGTGACGACGTCCCGCAGGAACGCCCGCCACTCGTCGTCCCCGATCCGTCCGCCCGGTCGCTGCAGCCCGAAGTACAGGATGTCGTCGATCGCCGGCGTCGCGCCGTCGGCGCACGGCGCGTCGACGCGCGTGGCGCAGCCGGCCGCGACCGCGAGCACGGTCGCCGCGAGCACCGCCGCCGCTGCATGTCGCGCGGCGCGCGTGATCGGTCTCCGTCGAGGGTTCGTCATGCGACGAGCATACCGCGGCGAGCGTTGCCGATCACGAAGGCGTTGACCTCACCATCGACGACCGCTATGCTAAGGCCGATGCCTAACCATCCGATGCCGCTCGACGCCGTGTTCCAGGCGCTCGCCGACCCGACGCGGCGCGCGGTGATCGAGCGGCTCGCGCGCGGTCCGGCCTCGACCAGCGAGCTCGCGCGGCCATTCGCGATGGCGCTGCCGTCGTTCGCGCAGCACCTCGACCGGCTCGAGGACTCGGGCCTGGTGGTCTCGGCGAAGTCGGGCCGCGTGCGGACGTGGCGTCTCGCGCCGAAGCGGTTGAAGGCGGCGTCGCGCTGGCTCGACCTGCAGCGCGCGCACTGGGAGGCGCGGCTCGACCGGCTCGACGCCGTGCTCGTCGACATGAAGAAGGGAAAGCCATGACGTTCGCCATCGACCCCGCGCTCGACCTCGTCCTCGAACGGACCGTCGACGTCCCGCCGTCGTTCGTCTGGGACGCCTGGACCACACCCGAGATCCTGAAGCGGTGGTTCTGCCCGAAGCCGTGGGAGACGATCGACGCCGAGATGGACCTGCGGCCCGGCGGCATCTTCCGCACCGTCATGCAGCGGTCCCGACGGCACGTCGTTCACGAACGTCGGATGCATCCTCGAGGTCGTGCCGGTCGAGCGGCTGGTCTGGACCGGCGCGCTGCTGCCGGGCTACCGGCCGCAGAAGCCCGGTCCCGAGATCCCGTTCACGATGACGGCGATCATGGCCATCGCGCCGACGCCGTCCGGCGGCACGACATACACGGCGACGGTGCTGCACGGCGATCCGGACGCGCGCCGCAAGCACGAGGCGATGGGCTTCCATCAGGGCTGGTCGACGGCGCTGGACCAGCTCGTCGCGCTGCACGCCGGCTGAGGCGCCGCGACGATCGCCCGGCGCTCAGCCGTACGGATCCGCGATGCCGAAGCGCTTCAGCACGCGCCGCTCGACGGCCTCCATCGCCTCCGCCTCGGCGGGCGTGTCGTGGTCGAGCCCCGCGGCGTGCAGCGTGCCGTGGACGACCAGGTGCGCGCAGTGGTCCACGACGTCCTTGCGTTGCTCGCACGCCTCGCGCTCGACGACCGGCAGGCAGACGACGAGGTCCGCCTCGACGGCGTCGCGGTCCGCGTCGTCCTCGCCGACGGTCGTGTCGCCCTGCGTGTCCAAGCGCGTGTCGTCGTTCGCGTCATCGTGCGAATACGCGAACGTCAGCACGTTCGTCGCGTAGTCGCGCCCGCGGAATTCGCGGTTCAGCGCGCGCGCCTCGTCGGCGTCGACGAATCGCAGCGTGATCGCGTAGCGCGGGGCGGTCCCGTCGAGCGACGCGATCGCGGCGCGTACCCAGCGCCGCACGCGATCGCGCGGCGGCGCGGGGCGCTCGGACGCGTACTGGACGGCGAGCGTCAGCGACGGGGTCCCGCGTCACGGCGCGCCGTCGCCGTTCGTGCCGCGCGCATTGCCGCGCGCCTCGTATGCCTCGACGATCCGCGCGACCAGCGGATGCCGCACGACGTCCGCGCTCGTGAAGCGCGTGAAGCCGATGCCGCGGACCTTCGCGAGCACCTCGCTCGCCTCGACGAGCCCGCTCGTCTGGCCGCGCGGCAGGTCGACCTGCGTGATGTCGCCGGTGACGACCGCGCGGCTGCCGAAGCCGATCCGCGTCAGGAACATCTTGATCTGCTCGGGCGTCGTGTTCTGCGCCTCGTCGAGGATGATGAACGCGTTGTTCAGCGTGCGGCCGCGCATGTAGGCGAGCGGCGCGACCTCGATCGCCTGCCGCTCGAACATCTTCTGGACGCGGTCGAAGCCCATCAGGTCGTAAAGCGCGTCGTACAGCGGCCGCAGGTACGGGTCGATCTTCTGCGCGAGGTCGCCGGGCAGGAAGCCGAGCCGCTCGCCTGCCTCGACCGCGGGCCGCGTCAGCACGATGCGCTGCACGGCGTCGCGTTCGAGCGCGTCGACCGCGCACGCGACGGCCAGATACGTCTTGCCGGTGCCGGCCGGGCCGATGCCGAACGTGATGTCGTGGTTCGCGATCGCGCGCAGGTACGCGCGCTGGTTCGGCGTGCGGCCGTGCAGGTCGGCGCGTCGCGTGCGCAGGCCGGCGCCGGCGGTCGCCGACGGCTCGGCTTCGGCGTCGTTCGCGGCCGCCGTCGCGCGCGGCTTCTTCTTCAGCTCGACGAGGCCGAGCTGCACGTCCTCGACCGACAACGGCCGGTCGCTCATCGCCGCGAAGTACTCGATCGCAGCGCGCGCCTGCTGGCGCGCCTTGACCTGGCCGTTGCCGCCGATCGTGAACCGCGCACCGCGACGCTTGATCGTGACGTCGAACGCGGCCTCGATCTGCCGCAGGTTCTCGTCGAGCACGCCCGCGAGATTCGCGAGATGCGCGTTGTCGAGGTCGGCGAGGTAATCGATGACCGCGGTCCTCAGGCGGCGGCCGCGAGCGTCGGCCGCGCGCCCACGAGGGCGCCGCGCAGCGAGTGCGGATACGCGTGCACGATGTCGACGTCGACGAACGCGCCGACCGGCGTCGGCACGTCGGCCGACGGCGGGAAGTTGACGACACGGTTGTTGTCGGTGCGGCCCATCCGCTCGTTCGCGTCCTTGCGAGCCGCGCCCTCGACGAGAATGCGCTGGCGCGTGCCGACCATCGACTCGGACACGCGCCGCGCGAAGCCGTCGGTCGCCGCCTGCACGCGCGCGAGGCGGGCGAGCTTCGTCCGCTCGTCGACGTCGTCGGGCAGCGACGCGGCCGGCGTGCCGGGCCGCGGGCTGTAGACGAACGAGAACGCGCCGTCGAAGCCGACGTCGTCGATCAGCTTCATCGTGGCCTCGAAGTCGGCGTCGGTCTCGCCGGGGAAGCCGACGATGACGTCGGTCGACAGCGACAGGTCGGGCCGCGCCGCGCGCAGGCGGCGCACGATCGACTTGTATTCGAGCGTCGTGTAGCCGCGCTTCATCGCCATCAGGATGCGGTCGGAGCCGGACTGCACCGGCAGGTGCAGCTGCGACACCAGCTTCGGGATGCGCGCGTACGCGTCGACGAGCCGCGGCGTGAATTCCTTCGGATGCGATGTCGTGTAGCGGATGCGCTCGATGCCGGGGATGTCGGCGACGTACTCGAGCAGCGTCGCGAAGTCGGCGACCTCGTCGGACCCGTCCGGCATCCGCGCGCGATACGCGTTGACGTTCTGCCCGAGCAGCGTGACCTCGCGGACGCCCTGCGCGGCCAGCCCGGCGATCTCGGTCAGCACGTCGTCGAAGCCGCGCGAGACCTCCTCGCCGCGCGTGTACGGCACGACGCAGAAGCTGCAGTACTTCGAGCAGCCTTCCATGATCGACACGAACGCCGTCGCGGCCGTCACGGTCGCCGGCGGCAGGTGGTCGAACTTCTCGATCTCCGGAAAGCGGATGTCGACCTGCGGCACGCCGCTCGCGCGCCGGTCGGCGATCAGCTGCGGCAGCCGGTGCAGCGTCTGCGGGCCGAACACGACGTCGACGTACGGCGCACGCTTCGTGATCGCGGCGCCTTCCTGACTCGCGACGCAGCCGCCGACGCCGACGACGAGGCCCGGCTTCGCGCGCTTGAGGTCCTTGACGCGACCGAGGTCCGAGAACACCTTCTCCTGCGCCTTCTCGCGGACCGAGCAGGTGTTGAACAGGATGACGTCGGCGTCGTCCGGCGAGTCGGTCGCGACGAGCTCGTCGCCGTCGGCGAGCGCCGCCTCCCGCAGCACGTCGGCCATCTTCGCCGAGTCGTACTCGTTCATCTGGCAGCCGAACGTCTTGATGTAGAGCTTCTTCATGGCGTCGTCACGGGCTCGGCCCGACCGCGCCCTGCGGCTGCCCGCGCTTCCAGAACTGCCACCACGGCCGCACGAGGATCTCGTCGTCGGCCAGCAGCCAGATGCGCCGCACGTCGCCGTTCAGGTCGAGCTGCACGCGCGCGATGACGTCGCTCGGCAGCGCGCTCTTGACCATCGTCGTGCCGGTCGCCGAGAAGACCAGCACGCCGGGCGCGAGATGCAGCGTGTCCCCATCGGCGACGATCGCGTCGTCGGCGACCGCGGTGATCTTCACCTGCCGGCTGTTCTGCGGGAACGTCCGCGCGGCGTCGGCGTGCGCGGCCGCCAGCAGGGCGACCAGCGCGATCGCGAAGCGCAGGTGGCGAACGACGTTCGGCATGCGGGGCGGGGTGGGGACGAAAGCCGAATGGTAGCAAGAGGCATGGCGACGTCGGGCCGACGCCATCGCGCACCGTCGATGCCTTCATCCGGACGATGCGGCGGTCGGGGGGCCGGCCTATCGTGGTCGTGCGTCGTCGGGGCGGGATGCGACCACCGATGCACCCGCACCCGATGCATGCACGACATCACCACCATCGATCGACGAAAGGAATGCCATGCAGGAACTCACACGAAGCCGGGTACACGCGGTGTCGGGCGCCGTCTCGGAGGACGCGGCCTACGGCGCCGCGGTCGGCGTCGGGGTCGCGCTGCTCGCCATCGGACTGACCGTCACGGCGCCGGTCTGGGGCACGGCGCTGCTGCTCGGCGGATCGATTGCCGCATCCGGCCTCGCGCTGAACGCGGCCCACTGACGGTTCGCCGCGACGAACGGGTCCCCCGAAACGGCGATGGACCCCGCCGGCGGCCCGTTCCATCCTTCCGCTTCGATCGACCTCGACCCACGGTGCTCCGATGCCCTCCCGTCCCCCGTCGCCGTCGCTGCGCACCGCCGGCCTGCTCGTCGCGATCGCGGCCGCGCCGCTGCCGTTGCTGCTGGCCGCGCACGTCGTCGTACGAGGCGACCTCGCCTGGCTGCTCGTGTCCGACCTCCTCGTCGCCTGGCTCGCGTCTCGCGTGCCGGCGATGAGTCCGCGCGACTGGGCACCGCGCGGCGCGTGGCCGTTCCAGCGGCGCGAGGAGGAAGAGGGCGCGTAGCCGGGCGCGGCGGCGACATTCGCGTACAGACCCCGAAGGCGTCGTCTACGAGCGGCCCACGACGGGGCGCCATGCAGCGCAGCATCGTTCAGGGTGCAGGACCCTATTGCGTTCGATGCGGAGCTTGGCTAAACAGGAGGGACCACGTCGCGACGGGCGCGACGCGACAAAGACAACGAGGGAGACACATGAGCCATCCGAAGCGCACGATGGGACGCGCCGTCGCGATCGCAGCGACGCTGCTTTGCGTGCAGGGCGCGCACGCGCGCGCCTTCAACGACCTGTTCCTGTTCGGCGACAGCTACACCGACACCGGCGCCTACGTGCCGCTGACGAACGGCACGACCGCGGGCGGCGTATCTCGGGCAGCTCGAAGGCATCACGATGACGACGCCGCAGAACACGCATCCGGGGACGAACGGCATCAACTTCGCGGAGAGCGGCGCGCGCATCTCGGTCGGTCCGACGCCGCCGGCGACGCATCCGCTCAGCCTGACGCAGCAGGTCGGCGAGTTCCAGAGCGACGTCGCGAGCGGCAGCGTGACGTTCAACTCGGCGTCGACGCTGTTCTTCCTGCTCGGCGGCCTGAACGACCACAAGCTCCTGACGACGGCGCAGATCCAGTCCGCGACGACGCAGCAGGTCGCGACGCTGTACTCGCTCGGCGCGCGCTACTTCGAGATCGCCGACATCCCGTCGCTCGTGCCGGCGTTCGCCGACAGCGCCGCGACGGTGAACCCGGCGATCGCCGCGCTGATCCCGCAGCTGCAAGGCCGAGTTCCCCGACGCGGTCATCGACCTCAGCAACTGGGGCAAGGACTACGACGACATCCTCGCCAATCCTTCGAAGTACGGCATCACGAACACGACGGATCCGTGCCTGAACGGCTTCGGGCCGACCGCCGACCGTTTGCGCGACGCCGAACACGTACTTCTACTACTACAACTCGCATCCGTCGGACGCGGCGCATCGGATCGTCGGCGCGGAGCTATTCGCCGAGGCGCAGGCGATCCCCGAGCCGATGGCCGCGAGCCTGCTCGGCATCGGCGCGCTCGGCTTGCTGATGGCCCGCCGGCGTCGCGCGACGCCGCGCATCGCCACCGCGATAGCGATGGCCGCGTAGGCGCATGGACCGGCGCGTGCGCCGGTCCGCGTCGTCCGGGGAGCGACTCGACGTTCGGTGACGGATTCGCGTTCGTGGCGACTCGCCGTTCGCGGTTCGCATCGCGAACGGGCCGAGTCGGCGTTCGACCCGCGGCATCGCGTCGGTCGCGACTCCCCGCTCGCAGTCCACGTCGCCAACGGGGCGAGTCGGCACCGGGCGTCCGCATCGCGCGACGCGACTCGACGTCCGGCCGTCTGTATCGCGCACGAGGCGCACGGCGATTGCCGAGTCGCCACCCGCGTCCGGGGCGCCGTTCACCGGCGGCTCTCCGGACCGACACCTTCGCGCGAGCGGCGTCTTCCCGTCGTCGCTCGTGAGCGTCGACCTCCTCGGCGGCCGTCGGCCGCAATCCGTCGTGCCGATCCTCGCGTCGATCGGTCGCTGCCGTTCGCGAGTCCGCGTCTACGCCGCGTCGCCCTGGAAGCCGCCGGCGCGATAGGTCAGCACCAGCGTGTCGCGACGGCCGTCCGCGGCCGCGGCGTCGTCGAGCGGCTGGATCGGCGTCGTCTCGTGGATGACGCGCGCGTCGTCGAGCAGCAGCGTCGTCCACGGCTCGGCCATCGTGAAGCGCTGGCCGCGCGGCCCGTTCGCCTCGAACACGCGCGTCTCGCCGCCCTTGACGCCGTGACGCGCGACCAGCATCACGGCGACGAAGTCGACGCCGTCGCGATGCGCGCCTTCGGGCGTCGGCCGGCCGATGCCGTTGGCGGTGTCGATGCGGAACTGATGCGCCTCGACGAACCAGCGGTCGACCGGGCGGACGCCGGCGAAGACGCGGCCGAGCCCGACCAGCAGGCGCGACCAGTCGGCGTCGGCGAGCACGTCGCCCGCGATCGGCTCGAACCAGCGCCGCATGCCGCCGTGCAGCGCGTTGTATTCGACCGGCTGCCAGTGCGCGCGGTGCGGGACCGACGCCAGCCGATCGCCGTCGAGCACGAGGCTCGCGTGCCGCCGCTGACGATACGCGCCGCCGTCCTTCAGGTAGCGATCGGCCGGCAGGCCGTTCCAGGTCGCGGCGAGACGATCGAGCCCGGCCAGCGTCGCGCCGGTCAGCGCCGCGAGCGCCTCGCCGTCGAGCAACGCGTAGCCATCGGCCGCGAGCGACGGCCGGACATCGGCGGCCACCACGAACGGCGGGGCGAACGTCGCCGGCGGTGCGGCGGGCGCGGGAACGACGGGCGTCGTCAGCGGCATCGGTCGCGATCGAAACGAAGAAGCCCGCGCGGAGGGACCGGCGCGGGCTTCGAAAGGAGTGGTGGCGGATCAGGGACTCGAACCCCGGACCTGCGGATTATGATTCCGTCGCTCTAACCGACTGAGCTAATCCGCCACGCGAACCGCGGATTATGGCGGCGGCGCCCGAGAGCGTCAAACGCGTGCGATCGCTTCGATCGGCGTGTGCGCGCCGGACTCCAGCCGCACGATCTTGTGGTTCGTCGTCGAGAACCACCCCGTCACCGCCGCCGACAGCAGCGCGCCGAGCAGCGCGAGGATGAGGATCGCGGGGATCGCGGCGATCGCCCACTTGACCATGAACGCGACCATCGACCAGAACGGCATGCGGATGTCGGTGACGACCACGCGGGTGTCGTTTTCGTTTCTCATGCGGTCCTCGGAGCCGGTCGACGCAGCCGCGCCGTCGGCCGCAGCGTAAGGCGACCCGCGTGCTCGGCGCAAGCACCGAGGCCGGTTCTCGCGTCGGACCCGTCCGACGGCGCGTGGTCTGACGGCGCGTCGGTCGCGTCGTCGACGGGTCGGCCGGACGTCCTCGTGCGACGGTCGGCGAACGACGCGAAGTGGCCGGTGCGCGCGAGCCCCGGTCGTCGGCCGGAGACCCGTCAGGCCGCGATCGTCAATGGCTCGGCACCTCGACCGGCTGCGGGCCGGCCGCGACGCGGCCCTCCGGGTGCACGACCTGCTTGACCAGCAGCGCGACGCCGCGATCAACGCCGGTGACCGCCACGACCGCGAAGATCGCGCCGAAGCCGAACTGGCGGCGCGTCAGTTCCGCGACCAGGAACGAGCCCGCGATGCCGCCGAAGCGCCCGATCCCCAGCATCCACGCGACGCCCGTGGCGCGACCCTGCGTCGGATAGAACGCCGCCGCGAGCGCCGGCAGCGACGACTGCGCGGTGTTCATCAGCGCGCCCGCGAGGAACACGACGATGACCAGCGCCGCCGACGTTGCCCGCCGCCTGGCCGATCGCGTAGATCGGCACCGCCGTCAGCGCGAAGCCGATCGCGATGATCCTGTTGCGCGTTGAAGCGGTCCATCAGCCAGCCGAACAGCACCGCGCCGAAGCCGCCGAGCGGGAACAGCGCCGAGATCAGCGGGCCGCGGTCTGCGGGTCGAGGCCGGCGTCCTTGAACAGGATCGGCATCCAGTTGATCAGCGCGTAGAAGATCACCAGGCCCATGAAGTAGGCGAGCCACAGCATCACCGAGCCGACGAGGTAGGGCCGCGACAGCACCACGCCGATGCCGCTCTTGCCGCGCGGCCGACGGCCGCGCCTCGGTCAGCATGAACGACGCGGCCTGCGCCGCGCTGCGCCGAGATGCGCGCCAGCGCCGCGCGGATGCGCTCGACCGGCTGCGCCTTGCGCCACCATGTAGCGCACCGACTCCGGCAGCAGCGAGCAGCATCGCCAGCGCCAGCACCAGCGGCGCGATGCCGCCCAGCAGCAGCACGCTGCGCCAGCCGAACTGCGGGATCATCCACGCGGCGAGGAAGCCGCCGAACGCCGCGCCGAGCGGGAAGCCGCAGAACATCGCGTTGGTAGCGTGGCGCGCCGGCGGTCGGGGCAGTACTCGCTCATCAGCGTGACGGCGTTGGGCATCGCCGCGCCGAGCCCGAGGCCGGTGACGAAGCGCAGCGCCGTCAGCTGCGTCAGCGGCCGGCGAACGCCGAGCCCAGGCAGGCCACGCCGAACACAGCACCGACGACGACCAGCACGCTGCTTGCGCCCGAGCGGTCGGCCAGCGGGCCCGACGACAGCGCGCCGGCGGCCAGGCCGAACAGCGCCGCGCTCAGCACCGGCCCGAGCGCCGGCTTGCCGACGCCCCATTCCTTGAGCAGCGACGGCGCGATGAAGCCGATCGCGGCGGTGTCGAAGCCGTCGAGCAGCACGATCAGGAAGCACAGCCGAAGATCAGCCACTGGAACCCGGAGAACGGATGCTCGTTGAGGAAGGTCTGGACGTCGATGCTCTCGCTGTCTTCCATGGCGTCTCCTCGCGCCGTGCGGCGCACGGGCTCGTTCGAATCCCGGTGCGCTTCGGCAGGCGCTTCGCCCATTCGTCGATCGCGTCGGCGACCGCGTCCGGCTGTTCGGGGAACAGCGCATGCGACGCGTCGGCGATCACCTTCGTCGTGATGCGGTCGCCGAACGCGTCGCGCAGCTCGTTCCAGTACGCGGCCGGCTTGAACGGGTCGCGGTCGGGGATGAGCTCGAGCAGCGGGGCGTCGCCCGCATGCCACCACACGTCCTGACCGACGGCGCCGCGGCTGCTCGCGGCCTGCATCGCCTGCGTCGCCGGATACCAGCCGCGCAGCCACGGCGTCGCGTCGTGTCCCGGCGCGAAGAAGCCCGCGCGCAGCGCCTCGAGGCGGACGTCGTCCGGCAGCTCGACGTTGCCGGCGACGCCGGGGGCGGCGCGGATCGCGGGCGGGATCTGCCGCGCGGCCGCGGCAGCGAGCACGACGCCGCGAACGACCTCGGGATGGCCCACCGCGGTCATCCGCGCGACGAAGTTGCCGTACGCGTGGCCGACGAGCACCGCCGGCGCCGCGTCGCAGCGGCGGACGACCTCGGCGACGTCGTCGGCGAGCGCCGGCAGCAGCACGCCGTCCATCGGACCGACCGAGGCGCCCACGCCGCGCGGCTGCGGCCGGAGCACGCGCCAGCCCTTCGCGACGAGCCGCTCGGCGACGCGGTCGTAGTCCTCGGCGCCGTCGCGGCCGAGCGACGGCAGCACGACGATCGCCGGCCGCGGCCTTCGTCGATCGTCTCGATGCGGACGTCGCCGTACGCGACGATCGACGACCCGGGCCGGATCGCCTCGGGCCGCTCATCGATAGTCGAAGAAGACGGTCTCACGGTCGCCCTGCGTGCGGATGGTCCAGTAATACGCGGTGTCGTCGATGCGGCGTGCGACGAGCGTCGCCCGGCGTTCGACCGGCACCGCGGCGAGCAGCTCGGCGTCGTCCGCGTCGTCGAGGAAGACCGCGGTGTGCTGGTGGCGCGTGAGCCCGAGGCCGAACAGCGTGATGAAGGCCGCCGGCTGTCCGCGCGGCGGTCGGGGGACGAGGAACGAGAACATCCCGCGTTCGTCGTCGAGGCGTCGGCGAAAGCCCGGCGCCTCGAGACCGGCCGCCTGCTCGGCCTCGACCGCCGCGGGCACCCACGCCTCGATCATCCAGGCCGGCAGCCGGTTGCCGCCGCCGTCCTCGACCGTGCCTTCGATGCGCACGTCGCCCTGCGCCGGATGGTCGATCGTGCCGGTCCCGGCCCACTCGAGCGCATCGTGGAAGAACGGGCCGATCGTGTGGCCGGGCGTGTCGTCGACGGGCTCGAGTTCCGGAGTGACCTGCATCGTCGTCCCCGCCGAATCAGAGGCCGAACGGCGTCGCGTGACGTCCGCGCAGCACGATGTCGTAGACGAAGCCGAGCGCCTGGTCGGGAATCGTCTCGTCGAGGCTGAAGCGCGAGACCAGCGAGCGCCGGGCCGCCTCGTCGGGGATCGTGCCGAGGATCGCGTCGTGTTCCATCAGCGGGTCGCCGGGGAAGTACATCTGCGTGATCAACCGTTGCGCGTAGACGTTCCCGAACAGCGAGAAGTGGATGTGCGCCGGCCGCCACGCGTTCGGGTGGTTGTTCCACGGGTAGGCGCCCGGCCGGATCGTGACGAAGCGATAGCGTCCGTCGTCGTCGGTCAGCATCCGGCCTTCGCCGCGGAAGTTCGGATCGAGCGGCGCGTCGTGCTGGTCGTTGCGATGGGTGTAGCGGCCGGCGGCGTTGCACTGCCAGACCTCGACGAGCGAGCGGCGCACCGGTCGTCCGTCCTCGTCGACGATGCGTCCGGTGACGATGATGCGCTGACCGATCGGCTCGCCGTCGCCGTCGCCGGTCAGGTCGCATTCGCCGGGACGCAGCGTCGGGCCGCCGAAGCGCACGCCGCGGTCGGTCGCGAACGGCGACGACACGACGATCGGCTCGTGGCGCGGACCGCGCTTCAGCGTCGAGCCGTACGCCTGGTGGATGGTGTCCGGCTGACGGCCTTCCCGAATCGCCTCGAACTTCATCGTGTTCCTCCGCCGATCGAGATCGGACTGTAGGCAACACGCGCGTCGCTGACAAAGCGTCTGGCGGCAACGCTGCTATGTCCGCCGCATCAACGCGGCTCCGATCCTGCGGGGGAGGGACGGGTCGGCCCGGCGCGAGACGCCCGACCGCCGTGCGGCGAACCACGCAGCCGGCGCGACGAGACCCAGGGGTCCCGTCGACGCCGGCCCGGCGTCACACGTTCGCGTAGATGTCGACGTCCTTCGTCTCGCGGATGAAGAGCGTGCCGACGATCAGCGTGATGACCGCGATGATGATCGGGTACCAGAGACCGTAGTAGATGTCGCCCTTGTACGCGACCAGCGCGAACGCGATCGGCGGCAGGAAGCCGCCGAACCACCCGTTGCCGATGTGATACGGCAGCGACATCGACGTGTAGCGGATGTGCGTCGGGAACAGCTCGACGAGCATCGCGGCGATCGGGCCGTAGACCATCGTCACGTAGAGGACCAGCACCGTCAGCAGCAGCCAGACCATCGGCTTGTTCATCGCGGCGTCGTCGGCCTTCGACGGGTAGCCCGCCTCCTTGATCGCGCCGGCCATCGCCGTGTTGAACGTCGCCGACTGCGTCTTGAACGCCGCGGCGTCGAGCGCGTTGCCTTCGAAGCTCGGGATCGTCCGGTCGCCGATCTTCACCTGCGCGACCGAGCCGGCCGGGGCCGGCTGGACGGTGTACGACACCGACGCCTTCGCGAGCGCGGCCGTCGCGAGATCGCACGAGTCGGCGTACTTCGGCTTGCCGGGCGCGGCGAACAGCTCGAACTGGAAGTGGCAGGTCGACGGATCGGCGACGACGGTCACCGGCGCCTTCGCCTGCGCCGCCTCGAGCGCCGGGTTCGCGTAGTGCGTGATTCCCGAGAAGATCGGGAAGTACGTCAGCGCCGCGAGCAGGCAGCCGCCCATGATGATCGGCTTGCGGCCGATCCGGTCCGACAGCATGCCGAAGACGACGAAGAACGGCGTGCCGGCGAGCAGCGCCAGCGCGATCAGGATGTTCGCGGTCGTCGCGTCGACCTTCAGCGTCGCGGTCAGGAAGAACAGCGCGTAGAACTGGCCCGTGTACCAGACCACCGCCTGGCCCGCGGTCAGGCCGACCAGCGCGAGGATGACGATCTTCAGGTTCTTCCATTGCGCCGAACGCTTCCGTCAGCGGCGCCTTCGACAGCTTGCCTTCCGACTTCATCTTGCGGAACGCCGGCGACTCGTTCAGCGACAGCCGGATCCACACCGACACGGCGAGCAGCAGGATCGACACGCGGAACGGCATGCGCCAGCCCCAGTCGCGCGAACGCTGGCCTCGCCCATCGTGCAGCCAGGCGCACGCCGAGGATGACGAGCAGCGACAGGAACAGGCCGAGCGTCGCCGTGGTCTGGATCCAGCTCGTGTACGCGCCGCGCTTGCCCTGCGGCGCATGCTCGGCGACATAGGTGGCCGCGCCGCCGTACTCGCCGCCGAGCGCGAGGCCCTGGACGAGCCGCAGCGCGATCAGGATCACCGGCGCGGCGATACCGATCGACGCGTACGACGGCAGCAGCCCGACGACGAACGTCGAGAAGCCCATCAGCAGGATCGTGATCAGGAAGGTGTACTTGCGGCCGACGAGATCGCCGAGTCGCCCGAACACGATCGCGCCGAACGGCCGCACCGCGAAGCCGGCGGAGAACGCGAGCAGCGCGAACAGGAAGCCGGACGTCTCGTTGAGGCCGGAGAAGAACTGCTTCGCGATGATCGGCGCGAGCGAGCCGTACAGGTAGAAGTCGTACCACTCGAAGACCGTGCCGAGCGACGACGCGAAGATGACCTTGCGCTCCTCGCCCGTCATCGACGTCGATGCTGGTGGATGCGCCGCGATGTTTGCCGCCATGAGCCCCTCCGGTTGATGGTCGTCCGGCTCCCGACCTGGACGATCGCGGGCAAGCATAGCTTTAGTCGTCGCCAAAAACCACGATTTGTCACGTCAAAATCAGTGACTTGCCGGACACTGTGTGTTCGACGTCGCAGGTTTGCGGAAAAAGCGGTCGGCGCGAGTTCCGGCGGCGCGGGCCACCGCGCGACGCTCGGCCGCGAGACCGGTCGGGTCGCGTCGTCGCGCGCGCGGCGGCCGCCTCGTCCGTTCGGCCGATGCGGCCCGCCGGGGAGGGTCGGTAGAGTATATTTCCGGGTGCGCGAAGGCCCTTCGGACGAGGCGTTTTTCGACGCTTCACGGGTGCCGATCGGCCCATCACGAGGACTTCATGGAAGAACGAGCGGTCAAGGGTTCGCCGGCCGACAAGAACGGCGCGGGCGGCGACAAGGGCAAGGGTCTGTCGGTCAGCATGTCGCCCGGCGACAGGAATGGTGCCGGCAGCGACAAGGGCAAGGCCCTCGCGGCCGCGCTGTCGCAGATCGAGAAGCAGTTCGGCAAGGGCTCGATCATGCGGCTCGGCGTCGGCGAGGTCTTCGACGACATCGACGTCGTGTCGACCGGGTCGCTCGGGCTCGACATCGCGCTCGGCATCGGCGGTCTGCCGCGCGGCCGCGTCGTCGAGATCTACGGCCCGGAGTCGTCCGGCAAGACCACGCTGACGCTGCAGGTCATCGCCGAGATGCAGAAGCTCGGCGGCGTCGCGGCGTTCATCGACGCCGAGCACGCGCTCGATCCGCAGTACGCGGCCAAGCTCGGCGTCGAGCTGTCCGACCTGCTGATCTCGCAGCCGGACACCGGCGAGCAGGCGCTCGAGATCTGCGACGCGCTGGTGCGCTCGGGGTCCGTCGACCTGATCGTCATCGACTCGGTCGCCGCGCTGACGCCCAAGGCCGAGATCGAAGGCGAGATGGGCGACTCGCTGCCCGGCCTGCAGGCGCGGCTGATGAGCCAGGCGCTGCGCAAGCTCACCGGCACGATCAAGCGCACCAACACGCTGGTCATCTTCATCAACCAGATCCGCATGAAGATCGGCGTCATGTTCGGCAATCCCGAGACGACGACCGGCGGCAACGCGCTCAAGTTCTACGCGTCGGTGCGCCTCGACATCCGCCGCACCGGGTCGATCAAGAAGGGCGAGGAGGTGATCGGCTCCGAGACCAAGGTCAAGGTCGTCAAGAACAAGGTCGCGCCGCCGTTCAAGGTGGCGCAGTTCGACATCCTCTACGGCGAAGGCATCTCGCGCGAAGGCGAGATCGTCGACCTCGGTGCCGAGCTCGACATCGTCGACAAGTCGGGCAGCTGGTACAGCTACAACGGCGACCGCATCGGCCAGGGCAAGGACAACGCGCGCGAGTTCCTTCGCGCGAACCCCGAGATCGCGCTCGAGATCGAGAACAAGGTGCGCGAAGCGAAGGGCGTCGCCGTGCGCGGCGCGGTGGCCGAAGCGGAGGCCTGACGGGCCTGCGACCGGCGCGATGCCGGGCGACGCGTCGACGCGTCGACGCGTCGGGGCCGTTGCCGCGGCGCGTCGATCGAGTGGTCGCATGCATCGAGCCGTCGCGTGCATCGAGCCGTGGGTATCGAGCCGCCGGGTGCATCGAGCCGTCGGGTGCATCGAGCCGTCGGGTGCATCGAGCCGTCGGGTGCATCGAGCCGTCGGGTGCATCGACGTCGCAATGTATCGAGCCGTCGCGTGCGTCGAGCCGCCGGGTGTATCGAGCCGCCGGGTGCATCGGGGTGTCGGGGGCGTCGAGCCGTCGCGTGTTCGGTCGGCGGACTCGTGTCCGCCTCGCCCGTGAGTGTTCGGTGACGCGCAGATGAGCGTCGGTCGATGCTTGCGGGCACCGGCGCGCGCGTTTCGAGGGTCGCCGTGATGCCGTCGTCGCGGCCGTTTGCGCATCGTCGTCGCGATCTCGTCGTCGCAGGCGACCGGATCGGCGTCGCCCCGACCGTCATCGCCGCGAAAGCGGCGTCCGTGCGCGTTTCGCCGCTCGCCCCGCGCCGGCGCTCGGCGGTGACGCGGTCCGTCGGGCGGATCGTCGGCGGCCGCCGATCGTGACGAACGCGCCGCGCGGCAGCGGGCGCAGCCTGATGGCGCGCGCGGTCGCGTTGCTGTCGCGGCGCGAACACAGCCGTGTCGAACTGGCCCGCAAGCTGCGGGCTCGCCTCGCGGACGACGAGACGCCGGCCGACATCGACGCGGTCCTCGACCGGCTGCAGCAGCAGAACCTGTTATCGGACGCGCGCTTCGCCGCGTCGCTGGTGCGCCAGCGGGCGTCGCGCTACGGCGACCTGCGCGTCGCGCGCGACCTGCGCGATCGCGGCGTCGTCGGCAGCGAGGCCGACGCGGCGATGGCGACGCTGGCCGGCACCGAGGCGCAACGCGCGCTCGCCGCCTGGTCGCGGCGCTTCGATGCGTTGCCGACGACGGCCGACGAACGTGGACGGCAGGGGCGCTACCTGCAGACGCGCGGCTTCTCGATGGACGCGATCGCGCGCGTGCTGGCCGGCAAGGTCGACGCCGGCGACTGACCGCGCGCGTCCGGCGCGACGGTCGCGCGTCGGTGCGCGGCGCGCTCGGTCGCGGCGGGCGCAAGCCGGGTCGCATCGGACGCACGGTGCCGTCGGGTGCACGGCCGCGAGCTGGTCGGTCGTCACGCGGATGACCGAACGTGATCTGTCCGGTCGTGTGACACGGCCGCGAACCGTCCGGTCTTCGCGTGCACGACCGCGAGCCGTTCCGTCATCGCGTGCACGACCGCCGCCGTGCGGTCGTCGGCCCACGACCTCGCGCCTTCCGGGTTGCGTGCGCGACCCGTGAACCTCTACGACCTTCGTGTGGACGATTGCAATCCGTCCGGACATGCGTCACGGCCTTCGAACCGTCCGGCCTTCGCGTGCGCGACCGAGCGCCTTCGGATCATCGCGTGCAAGACCCGCAATCCGTTCGGCCACGCGTCACGGCCTTCGAATCGTCCGGCCTTTGCGTGCGCGACCCAGCGCCTTCGGATCATCGCGTGCAAGACCGCAAGCCGTTCGGCCTTGCGTCAGGACCTCGAGTCGTCCGGCCTTCGCGTGCGCGACCGAGCGCCTCCCGATCATCGTGTGCAAGACCGCAAGCCGTTCGGGCATGCGTCAGGGCCTCGAATCGTCCGGCCTTCGCGTGCGTGGCCGAGCGCCTTCCGATCATCGCGTGCGCGACGCAAGCCGTTCGCTCATCCCATGCGCGACCGCGAGCCTTTCGGTCATGGCGTCATGATCGCGACGCGCTGCCCCCTGCGTGCACGACCTCGAAGCGTTTGCCGTCGGCGCACGACCGCGCCGTCGACCCGTCGACCCGTCGGCGGGCTGTCGGCCGAGCAGGTCCCCGACCGCTCGGCGAACGCGTCGCTTCGTCGCTGCCCGCCGGACGAGCGTCGCCGAGGCCCTCGTTCCGGACGGCGCGTTGCCGCGACGTCCGGCGACCCGACCGGACCGATCGAACGCCGTCGCCGCCGTCAGCCGACCACGGCCATGCCCGCGGCTCCTGTCAGCCGAGGACCGCCATCCCCGCGGCCGCGCACTGCATCGCGTGCGGGAAGTTCTGCGGGTTCTCCGAGTAGTAGTTCGTCGCCTGCAGATACGTCTCCATCGCGGGGCCGTCGACGACCGGACCCGCGAGGCCGATCGGCTTCGCGAGCGCGACCGCCTTGCCGGAGAGCCACTGGACGACCGTGGACGGCGGCCCGGTCATGTTGATCCACATCGCGAGGTAGAGCAGCGCCTTCGGGGCGATCGTGCGGCCCGACGCGCTTGCCGCGTCGAGGCAGCGCTCGAGCCCCGCGTAGACGCCGCCGAGGATCTGTTCGTCCATCGCGTCGACGAGCGGCCGTCCGGCGTCGGCGGCGAGCGCGTCGTTGACGAGCTGGGTGTCGCCGCCGTCGAGCGGATTCTCCACGCAGTGGACGCACAGCGATCCCTGGATCGCCTGGGACCGGTCGTCACCGACGCCGGCCGCACGCATCACGGCGCGGAACGTCGACACGACGATCGGCTGGCCGGCGGCGAGGTCGCCCTGCATGAATCCGAAGCTGCCGCCGCTCTTGCCCTTGCCCGCAAAGAACAGGCGATACGGCGACGCGTCGCCGATCTCGTGCAAGCGCAGGGCCGTGCGAATCGCCGGCTTGATGGCGTCGTCGAGCATGGAGTCCTCCCCGCCCCGTCTGATTCGCGACGTCCGTGGGGCTGTCGATGCGTCGCGTGCCCGCGAGTGTGCACGCGCGCCGTCGCGTTCGCCAGCATCGCGTCGCGCGACGCGGCGCCCGGTGCCGTGCCGTCTTCCGCGCGACCCGCACCCGGACGGCGTCGCGAAGGCCGGGCCGGATCGGGCGTGTCCGACCAGGCGCAGCGAATGACGCGAGAGCTGGTGCGCCCCGCGTTCCTCTTACGGTGCACGCGCGGCCGAGGCGGTGCGGCACTCGTTGCACTCGTGCCGATGCGGTTCGTGACCGCCACCGCACTCGCGGCGGCGGCTCGCATCGACGATCCTGGATGGCGCCGTCCGGCGCTGACGCTGCCGGCGCCGCCGGCCGGCGCTCGCGGCGCTGCGCGGCGCCGGCGGCGTTCGACCTCGGCCGCCGCTCGAGCACCACCGCGCCGCGTCCGGCGAGCGGCATCGCACGAGTCGCACGGCGCTGCGCCGTCGGCACGGCGCCACGGCGTCACACCGGTGCGGTCCGCGGACCGATGGCGCTCCGGCGTCACCCTGGTGCGGTACGACGACCGATGGCGCCACGGCGTCGCCCCGGTGCGGAACGAGGACCGATGGCGCCGCGGCGCCACACCGGTGCAGTGCGCGCCGATGTCGCCTCGCCCGACGGCCACCGCCTCCGCGCGACGCCGACGCCGCGATTGGCACGTCTCGTGCGTCGAGTCCCGGATCGCAACCGGAGCGCCCATGATCCCCTTCCTCTCGCGTACGACCCTGCGCTGGCTCGGCGCGCTCGCGCTCCTCGTCGGCGTCGCCGTCGCGCAGGCCGACACGCTCGACGCGATCCGGAAGAACGGCGTGCTGCGCGTCGCGGTGCCGCAGGACTTCCCGCCGTTCGGCACCGTCGGTCCGGACCTGAAGCCGCGCGGCTACGACATCGACATGGCCGGGTTGCTGGCGAAGGAGATGGGCGTGAAGCTCGAACTCGTGCCGGTCACGAGCACGAACCGCATCCCGTATCTCACGACCGGCAAGGTCGATCTCGTGATCTCGAGCCTGGGCAAGAACCCGGACCGCGAGAAGGTCATCGACTTCTCGAGCGCGTACGCGCCGTTCTTCAACGGCGTCTTCGGTCCCGCGGACGCCCCGGTGACGAAGCCCGCCGACCTCGCCGGCAAGGTCGTCGGGGTCACGCGCGGCGCGGTCGAGGACCTCGAGCTGACGAAGGTCGCGCCGCCGTCGACGACGATCAAGCGGTTCGAGGACAACAACTCGACGATCCAGGCGTACCTGACCGGACAGGTCGCGCTCGTCGCGACCGGCAACGTCGTCGCCGCATCGGTCAACGAGCGGACGCGGCTGCGCCGGCTCGAGACGCGCTTCCTGATGCAGAACTCGCCGTGCTACGTCGGCGTCGCGAAGGGCGAGCCGGCACTGCTCGCCGAGGTCAACCGGATCATCGACCGCTCGAAGAAGAACGGCGCGCTCGACGACGTCTCGAAGAAGTGGCTGCAGGCACCGTTGCCGAAGGACCTGTGAACGGCCGGTCCGGCCCGAGGGACCGACGCGGACGCGTCGTCGTCGCTTCGGGCGTCCGGCTCGGCCCCGGTTCGATCCACGCGGCGTCCCCGCGAAGGCGGGGACCCAGCGTCGTCGTACGGCGTGTTCGGGTCCTGACCGCGGCGAGTCATCCGCCGTCGTCCCCGCGAAGGCGGGGACCCAGCGTCGTCATACGGCGTGTTCGGGTCCTGACCGCGGCGAGCCATCCGCCGTCGTCCCCGCGAAGGCGGGGACCCAGCGTCGTTCGAAGTCGCCACCACGCGGACGCCGCTCGCAAACGAGCGGACGACGTAGGGTCCCCGCCTTCGCGGGGACGAAGGAAGAGATGGTCCGCGTCTTCGTGCGCAGCGCCATGAACTACCACTTCGACTTCTCCGCGATCCTCGCCGACGGCTATCCCGCGCTGCTCGCGCGCGGCGTGCTCTTCACCTTCGCGCTGACCGCCGTCGGCGCCGTCTGCGGCATCGCGATCGGCATCGTCGGCGCGGTCTGTCGCGCCTGGTCGCTGAAGCCGTTCGACGCGCTGTTCGCGGCCTACGTCGAGGTCGATCCGCAACACGCCGTTCCTCGTCCAGCTGTTCTTCATCTTCTTCGGGCTGCCGGCGCTCGGCGTGCAGCTGTCCGACTGGCAGGCCGCGTCGCTGACGATGGTCGTCAACCTCGGCGCGTACTGCACCGAGATCATCCGGGCCGGCGTGCAGGCGACGCCGCGCGGACAGATCGAGGCGGCGTCCGCGCTCGCGATGGGTCGCGGCGCAGATCTTCCGTCACGTCGTGCTGCGGCCCGCGCTGCAGCGCGTGTGGCCGGCGATCGCGAGCCAGGTCGTGATCGTGATGCTCGGCTCGTCGGTCTGTTCGCAGATCGGCGCCGAGGAGCTGACGTTCGCGGCGAACTTCATCCAGTCGCGCAACTTCCGCGCGTTCGAGACTTACTTCGTCACGGCCGCGATCTATCTCGCGATGGCGGTCGTGCTGCGTCGCCTGCTGCTGACCGGCGGACAACGCTTCATCGTCGGCCGGCCGCGCGGACGATGACGCGAACGCCGAGCGGACGTGGCGGCGGGCCCGGTCGGTGTCGTCGTGGACGTCGATCGAACGGTCGGCGCCCGCGGTCGACCGGTCCCGCGCGCGCTCGCCCGACGAAGACGACCGCACGCGCGCATGCGACAACGAAGACCGCACGGGCGCGTGCGACGACGAAGACCGCACCGACGCGTGCGACAACGAAAATCGCACGGGCGCGTGCGACGACGAAGACCGCACGGGCGCATGCGCCGACGAAGCCCGCACCGACGCATGCGACGACGACGACCGGACGCACGCCGGCCGTGCGCTGCGCGTGGCGGCTTCGACCGTGAGCGACGAGTTCACGCTGTGGGACATCGCGCGCAACCTGATCGCGGCCGCCGAATGGACGGTGATCCTCGCGCTCGTCGCGTTCGTCCTCGGCGGCGCCGTCGGCCTCGTCGTGCTGTTCGCGCGGATGGCGCGTCGCCGGTCGATCGCGACGGCGGCGAAGGCGTGGATCTCGGTGTTCCAGGGCACGCCGCTGCTGATGCAGCTCTTCATCGTGTTCTTCGGGCTCGCGCTGGCCGGCATCGACGTGCCGCCGTGGCTCGCGGCCGCGACGGCGCTGACCTGCTTCACGAGCGCGTTCCTCGCCGAGATCTGGCGCGGCTGCGTCGAGGCGATCCCGCGCGGCCAGTGGGAGGCGTCCGCGTCGCTCGCGATGACGTGGTTCGAGCAGATGCGCCACGTCGTCCTGCCGCAGGCGTTGCGCATCGCGATCCCGCCGACGGTCGGCTTCGCGGTGCAGGTCGTGAAGGGGACGGCGCGTCACGTCGATCATCGGCTTCATCGAGCTCACGAAGACCGGCAGCATGCTCTCCAACGCGACGTTCCGGCCGTTCGCGGTCTACGGCTTCGTCGCGCTCGGCTACTTCGTCGCTGTGCTATCCGCTGTCCGCGGTCGCGCGTCGCCTCGAAAGGAAGTTCGATGTCGCTGCGTGGCGCATTGAGCGGACTGCACAAGCACTTCGGCGCGAACCAGGTGCTGAAGGGCATCGACCTCGACGTCGAGCGAAGGCGAGGTCATCGCGATCATCGGCAAGAGCGGCTCGGGCAAGAGCACGCTGCTGCGCTGCATCAACGGGCTCGAGGAGTTCGACGACGGCTCGCTCACGGTCGACGGGCAGCCGCTCGTCGCACGGCAGCGCGGCGCCGATGCGCGAGCTGCGCCAGCACGTCGGCATGATCTTCCAGGGCTTCAACCTGTTCCCGCACCTGAGCGTCGGCCGCAACGTGATGCTCGCGCCGACGCTGGTCAAGAAGACGTCGAAGGCCGACGGCGAGCGCATCGCGCGCAAGATGCTCGCGCGGGTCGGCCTGGCCGAGAAGTTCGACGCGTAGCCCGACCAGCTGTCGGGCGGCCAGCAGCAGCGCGTCGCGATCGCGCGCGCGCTCGCGATGCAGCCGCGCGTGCTGCTGTGCGACGAGATCACGTCGGCGCTCGACCCCGAGCTCGTCGGCGAGGTGCTCGCGGTCGTCGAAGACGCTGGCCGCCGAGGGCATGACGCTGCTGATGGTCACGCACGAGATGAGCTTCGCGCGCAAGGTCGGCGACCGCGTCGTGTTCATGCACCCCGGCCGCATCCACGAGATCGGGCATCCGGCGACGCTGATGGCGAACCCGCGGACGCCGGAGCTCGCGAACTTCGTCGGGTCGTCGCAGACGGGCAAACCTGGGTAGACGAAGGGCCGGCATTCCATCGACACTTCGAGTAACGAGGATAGAGGGCGTTGGCGTTCGCCAAGCAAGCCGCAGCAACGCATCGCGCCGGGCTTGGCCGCCATCGCAGAGGAACGCATCGCTTGGATGAGCGAGTCGTTTACCCCGATCAGCTGCGGAACTAGCGAGTTCACCGAGACCCGATGGACTATTTCGCCCGGCGAGAGGCGCAGCTGAGCCATGAGCTGGCCGAAGTCATCGCTTCGGCCGCCGAGCGATCGCGCGAACATTCGGGCGACCTCGCGCAACTCGCGTCATTCAAGGCGCACCTCTTCTCGGGGGCGTTGCCGGCGACGCGGGCGGCGATTGTCGACGCGGCGAAGAGACAGAAGACCACGAGCGCGGTCATCCTCGCGTCGCTCTGCGCGTTCATCGGCGCAATCGCCGTCGTCGTCGCGACGAACTGGATCTGGCAGGTACGCGTCGGCGTATGGATGGCGGCGTGGCTCGCCCCGATGGTCGCTTACTACATCGGCCGCAGCGTGAGTGAACTGGACGCGGCTCTCGGCGAACTCGAAACGACCACGCAATTGTGTCTCGGTGTGCGAGTCGTGACCGCGACGAGCGCCGACGACCCGGACGCGAACCGGGTGGCGGTGTTCGCTGCGGCGATCGACGAGATTCCGACCACTGTCGATCAACAGTTGGCCCGAATGCCGTCGGTCACGGTTTTCGCCGAGGTCCGCAGCCCGTCAGGCGACCGGCATTCGGACGATGGGTGTCCTGTCGATCACCGACGGCGAGACGGCGAGCCGTGAACCGGGAACCCTGACCGATTTCCCGCCGCAGGCACCGCTTCGGCCGTACGCCGTTCCGGCGGTCTCGGCGTTGCGTCGCTACTTCGCGTCGAAGGCGGAGGAGATGCGACTCCTGGAAACGATCGCCCCGGCGGGTGCGCATCCTGGAGCTGGCCGAACGGCGCCGCGCCGCCCTCGCGTCGGCACTCGAGCGGAACGCGCGGCAACGCGACGCATGGAGCGACGTCGCGATCCGCGACGCGGACCTTGAGCGCTTGCTGCGCTCCGCGGAAGCGCTGGTGATGGGCGACGAAAATGCACCTCGCGGCATCCTCCTCTTCGGGCCGCCCGGAACGGGCAAGACGTTGATTGCGAAGCGGCTGGCCGACTCTTCGGGATGTACGTTCGTCCCGACCTCAATCGGCGATTTCAAGGGGCCCAACGTCGGCGAGAGCGAAACCAAGACGCTGGCGCTGTGGGCCAGCCTGCGCAAGCGGGCGCCATGCATCCTGTTCGTGGACGAATGCGACATGGTCCTCAGCGGACGCGGCGCCCTGCAGAACGACCAGTTCGATCGAGCCATCACCGGCGCGTTCATCCAGGCTTGGGACGGCATGCAGGACAGCGTGGGCGTCATGGTGATCGGTGCCACCAATCGCAAAGCCGGGCTCGACGAAGCGGTCATCAGCCGATTCGCGAGCCAGATCCGCGTCGACCTTCCCGGGACAGCTGACCGGATCAAGATCGTCAACGCACGACTGCGCAAGAGCGGTTTTTCGTTTACGGTGGGCGAGGTCACCGGTCGTGTCACGGCCGGCTTGTCCGGTCGCGACATCGACAATGCGCTCAAGCAGTTCGCCGTCGACTGGCCGCGTCATTCGGACGCCGACGAATCGACACTTGCCGAGGCGTTCAAGTCGATCCGCGCGAAGAGCGGCAACATGCAGACGTCCGAGGTCTTCGGATGGGAAAGCCTCGTGGCCAGCCGCGACAAGAAGCGCGAATTCCAGCGCATCGCAGTGCTGCTTCGCTCGGCCGAGCAGATGCGCGCGAAGGGACTTACCGTACCGAACGGGATGCTGCTCTTCGGACCGCCGGGGACCGGAAAGACGCAGGTTGGACGCATCCTGGCGTCGGAGAGCGGCCTGACGTTCTTCAAGGCAACCAGTTCAGAGCTCAAGGCCGGATGGATCGGTCATAGCGGTAATTTCGTGAGGGAGCTGTTCGAGAAGGCGCGCGCCAGTGCACCGGCCCTTCTATTCATCGACGAGATCGATGTCGTCGCCCCGCGTCGAGGCGCGCGGTCCGGCGACAGCTTCACGAACGAAATCGTCGGCGAACTGCTGCAGCAAATGAACGGCATCGAAGGGTCATCGAACGTATTCGTCCTCGCGGCCTCCAACGTGCCCGACGATATCGACCCGGCTATCCTAAGTCGCTTCCAGAATAAGATCGAATTACCGCTGCCCGATCAGGAAGAACGGATCGAAATTCTTCGGCTGCACCTTGCGCGTAAGCCGTCCGAAGGACTCACCGACGACATTTTCCGCGCGCTTGGCGTCGCTTCGGCAGGGATGAGTGGTCGCGATCTCGCTGCGCTCGTCCAGCACGCCGAGGGATTCGCGATCGACGAGATCATCGACGGGTCCGGCGACCCCGAGCAGGCCGTGATTCGCGAAGTACATCTCGCTCGAGCGGCGGGACGTTTGCATGCATCTTCGGCACGAGGTGCGCGGTGATCGGGCGGGCGACGTGGGTCGCGGCCGGCACCTGGACCTTGGCGATGGCGGCCCTCATCGCATGGACCGAATTTGACGGTGTCGTCGCGACCGACACCGATGGTTCGGGACCTGATAGGCGTAGACGCCTTGCGAGCGCGTGCCCAACGCCTCATCGAGCGGGACCAGGCCGAGGCGGGTCGCGACCTCCTCGTGCAGGCGGGTGAGCGTGGCGACGCGCTGTCGCTCAGTGCGCTGGCAAGCCTGTTTCACGACGGAGCGCGCGGCGTGCCCCGGGACGTCGCACGGAGCGCGGCCTATGCCAAGGCCGCGGCCGACAAGGGCTCGGCACACGGCATGTACCAGTACGGCCAGAGCTTGTTCGCCGGCGATGGGACGCGGCGGGATCGCAGCCAGGCCGTGATCTATATGCGTCGCGCGGCGGATGCCGGCGACGCCGATGCGAGGGCATGGCTCGAGCGTAGCGGAGCACGCTAGCGCAGGTCGACGGCGTCCCCGCGCCGGGTAAACCCCGATCAGCCAGCGGCGGAACGGACGCCGCGTCGTGCTACAACGACGCCTCGCCGCGAGCGCCGTCGTGCCGGCGACCGAACGCCATGCCGAGATTCTCCGCGCACCTCACGCAGCTCTTCACGGAACGGCCGTTCGCCGAGCGCTTCGCGGCCGCCGCGCGGCGCGGGTTCGTCGCCTGCGAGTTCCGCTCGCCGTTCGAGTACCGCCCCGACGAGGTCGCCGCGTGGTCGCGCGAAGCGGCGCTGCCGGTGATCCTGTTCAACGCGCCGGCCGGCGACTGGAACGCCGGCGACCGCGGCGTCGCGGCGTTGCCGGGACGCGAGGCCGAATGCCGCCGTGCCGTCGACCTCGCGCTGCGCTACGCCGACGCGCTCGACACGCCGATGCTGCACGTGATGGCCGGCATCGTGCCGCGCGACGCGGACCGGGCAGCGTGCCGTCGCGCCTTCGTCGACAACCTGCGCCATGCCGCGCGTGCCGCCGCGCCGTCGGGGCGCCAGGTCCTGATCGAGGCGATCAACACGCACGACGTGCCCGGCTACTTCCTGTCGACGCAGGCCGATGCCCACGCGATCCGCGACGAGGTCGGCGAGCCGAACCTGTTCGTGCAGATGGACTGCTATCACGCGCAGACGACCGAAGGCGACGTCGCCGCGATCCTCGAGGAGCGGATTGCGGCGATCCGCCACATCCAGATCGCCGGCGCACCGGGTCGCCACGAGCCGGACACCGGGACGCTCGACTACGCGCCGCTGTTCCGTCTGATCGATGCGCTCGGCTATCGCGGATGGGTCGGCTGCGAGTACGTCCCGCGCGCGGGCACCGAACAGGGCCTCGGCTGGATGGCGGCGCTCGCGCCGGCCGACGCCGCGGACGCCGCGCGATGAAGCTCGGGTTCTCCGGCCTCGGCCAGATGGGCAAGCCGATGGCGCTCAATCTCCTGCGCGGCGGCGCGCCGCTGACGGTGCATGCGCGCCGGCCGGAGTCGTTCGCCGAGCTCGTCGCCGAAGGCGCTGTCGGCACGACGCGCATCGCCGACCTCGCCGACGCCGACGTCGTGTTCCTCTGCCTGTCCGACGGCGCCGCGGTCGACGCCGTGCTGTTCGGCGACGACGGATTGGCGCCGCTGCTGCGCGACGGCCAGGTCGTCGTCGACACCAGCACGATCGGCTACGCGACGACGCTGCGCATCGCCGGCACGCTGGCCGAACGCGGTGTGGCCTATCTCGACGCGCCGATCTCCGGCATGCACAAGCGCGCCGTCGACGGCACGCTGACCATCATGTGCGGCGGCGACGCCGCGGTGCTCGAGCGCGTCCGGCCCCTGCTCGCCATGATGGGCGATCGCATCCTGTACATGGGCGCGAGCGGCAACGGCCAGCTCGTGAAGCTGATCAATCAGCTGCTGTTCGACATCAACGTCGCCGCGCTCGCGGAGCTGCTGCCGATGGCGGCGAAGATGGGCCTCGACCCGGTCAAGGTCGGCGAGGTGGTGAACAGCGGCACCGGTCGCAGCTACGCGTCGGAGTACTTCGTGCCGCTGATCCTCGACGACGTGTTCTCGACCGGCTATCCGCTGCAGGACGCGTACAAGGATCTCGTCAGCGGCGCGGAGCTCGGCGCGGCGCGATGCATCCCGATGCCGGTGCTCGCCGCGGCGACGGCGACCTACCAGGCCGCGCTGCTGCAGGGCCACGGCCGGTCGGACAAGGGTGCGATGATCAAGGTCTACGAGGACCTGCTCGGCGTGCGCTTCAGGAGGAGGACGGACGATGCGTGAACCGACAGAGCGAGCCGCGTCGGCCTCGACAACGGCCTGACCAACTACGGCGACCTCGACTTCGCCCGCTACCTGCGCCGCTCGTTCGCGCGCTCGATGGGCGTCTCGACGACGCTGCTCGACAAGCCGATCGTCGGCATCGCGATGACGCCGTCGGACTTCAACAACTGCCATCGCACGATGCCCGAGCTGGTCGAGGCGGTGTCGCGCGGCGTGCTCGCGGCCGGCGCGCTGCCGCGCGCGTTCCCGACGGTGTCGCTCGGCGAGGTGTTCCTCAACCCGACCAGCATGGTCTACCGCAACCTGATGGCGATGGACACCGAGGAGATGATCGCGCGCGCAGCCGATGGACGCGGTCGTGCTGATCGGCGGCTGCGACAAGACCGTGCCGGCGCAGCTGATGGGCGCGGCCTCGGCCGAACCTGCCGGCGATCCAGCTCGTCACCGGCCCGATGATGACCGGCCGCCATCGCGGGCCAGCGGCTCGGCGCCTGCACCGACTGCCGCGGCTTCTGGGCGAAGTACCGCGCCGGCACGATCGACGCGGACGAGATCGACCGCGTCGAGGGACGGCTGTCGGTCACGGCCGGCACCTGCGCGGTGATGGGCACGGCGAGCACGATGGCCTGCATCGCCGAGACGCTCGGCATGTCGCTGCCGGGCACGGCCGCGATCCCGGCGGTGCATGCCGACCGCCTGGTCGCCGCCGAGGAGACGCGGCACGCGCCGCGGTCGCGCTGATCCAGCGACCCGATCCGGCCCGAGCGCAGGTCATCACGCGAGAAGTCGGTCGAGAACGCGTTCCGCGTGCTGATGGCGCTCGGCGGCTCGACCAACGCCATCGTCCACCTGACCGCGATCGCGGGGCGCCTCGGCATCCGCATCTCGAACGAGCGGCTCAACGCAGATCTCCGACGAGACGCCGGTGCTGGTCGACCTGAAGCCGGTCGGCGAGGGCTACATGGAGGACTTCCACGCGGCCGGCGGCGTCGGCGCGCTGCTGCGCGAGCTGAAGCCGCTGCTGCATCTCGACACCATCGACGTCGACGGCCGCACGCTCGGCGAGCGGCTCGACGAGCCGCTCGACTGGGTCGATCGCGCGGTGATCCGTCCGTTCGACGATCCGGTCTCGAAGGTCGGCGGGCTCGTCGCGCTGTACGGGCAGCCTCGCGCCCGACGGCGCGATCTTCAAGCGCGCGGCCGCGACGCCGGCGCTGTTCGAGTCCGAGGGCCGCGCCGTGGTGTTCACCGGCCTCGAGGACCTCGCCGCGCCGCATCGACGACCCCGACCTCGACGTGCGCGGCCGACGACATCCTGGTGCTGCAGAACATCGGCCCGCAGGCCGCCGGCATGCCGGAGGCCGGCTACCTGCCGATCCCGAAGAAGCTCGCGCAGGCCGGCGTCAAGGACATGGTGCGCATCTCCGACGGCGCGCATGTCGGGCACCGCGTTCGGCTCGATCGTGCTGCACGTCGCGCCCGAGTCGGCCGTCGGCGGTCCGCTCGCGGCCGTGCGCAACGGCGACCGCATCCGGCTGTCGATCGCGAACAAGCGCATCGACCTGCTGGTCGACGCGGCCGAGATCGAGCGCCGGCTCGCCGACGATCGAGCCGCCGCCGGTGCCGCCGCGCGGCTACAAGGCGCTCTACCGCCGCACCGTGCTGCAGGCCGGCGGCGGCTGCGACTTCGACTTCCTGACCGGCGACGGCGTCGCGCGGACGAACGATGCGACGTCGCGCTGACCGTCGGTCGTCGTCCACCGCGCGCGCGCCGTTCGCACGTCGTTCGACGGAGGTGGCGCGATGACGGTCCGCATCGCCGCCGAACGCTTGCGCGCGTTCACCGCCGACGCGCTGCATCGCGCCGGCCTCGACCGCGCCGCGGCCGACCGCACGGCCGAGCTGATGAACCGCGCGGACCTGCAGGGCTCCGACGGCCACGGCGATCATCCGGCTCGTGCCGTACATCGCGCGGATCGAGGCCGGCGGCATCAACCTGCGCCCGGACATCCGCGTCGTCGAGGAGCGCGCGGCGACCGCGCTGATCGACGGCGACAACGCGATGGGCCATCTCGTGATGGACGCGCGCGGCGAGCCTCGCGGTCGAGAAGGCGAAGGCGAGCGGCATCGGATGGGTCGGCGCGCGCCACAGCAATCACGCCGGTCCCGCGTCGCTGTACGCGCGGATGCCGCTCGAGCACGACATGATCGGGCTCTACTTCGCGGTCGGCAACGCGAACCACCTGCCGCCGTGGGGCGGGCTCGACATGCTGCTGTCGACGAACCCGATCGCGGTCGCCGTGCCGTCGTCGCGACGTGCCGATCGTGCTCGACATGGCGACGACCGTCGCGGCGTACGGCAAGGTGAAGGCGAAGGCGCAGAAGGGCGAGATGATGCCCGAGGGCTGGATGATCGACCGGCAGGGCAACGCCGCTGCTCGATCCGAAGCGCGCGGCCGAAGGCTTCCTGCTGCCGATCGGCGGCTACAAGGGCTACGGCCTCGCGCTGATCGTCGGGCTGCTCGCCGGCACGCTGAACGGCGCCGCGATGGGCAAGGACGTCATCGACTTCAACGTCGACCGCAAGAGCACGACGAACACGGGCCACGCGATCTGCGCGATCGACATCGCGGCGTTCGGCGACGTCGCCGCGTTCAAGGCGCGCGTCGACACGCGTCGCGAACGACCTGCGCGTCGAGCGAGCGGATGCCGGGCGTCGATCGCATCTGGCTGCCCGGCGAGCAGAGCGCGATGAAGCGCGCCGAGTCCCTGCGCGACGGCATCCCGGTCGCCGACGGCGTCGTCGCGCAGCTCGCCGAGCTGGCCGAGCGGCTCGGCATCGCGCCGCTGGACGCGTCATGAGCAGTCCCGGGTCGCCGCAGACGGTCGCGATCCGAATCCAGGAGGAGACCTCGATGACCCGAAGCATCCGCACCACGCTGCACGCCGTCGCCGCCGTGCTCCTCGCCGGCGCCGCCGGCCTCGCGGCGGCCCAGTCGGGCTATCCCGACCGGCCGATCCACCTCATCGTGCCGCTCGCGGCCGGCAGCGCGGTCGACGCCGCGGCCCGCATCGTCACGCAGAAGATGGCGGCGAACATGAACGGGTCGATCGTCGTCGAGAACATCGACGGCGCGTCGGGGCAGATCGGCGCGAATCGCGTCGCGAAGGCCGCGCCGGACGGCTACACCGTCGGCGCATTCAACGACAGCATCATGACGATGTTGCCGAACAGCCAGGCGCACCTGCCGTGGAACATCCTGACGGACTTCGCGCCGGTGTCGCTGGTCGCGACGATCGACTGGGGCTCGTCGTGTCGCCCGGCGTCGCCGTTCAAGACGGTCGGCCGACGTCATCGCGGCCGCGAAGGCGAACCCCGGCAAGCTCAACTTCGGGTCGGGCGGCATCGGCAGCCCGCAGCACGTCGCGATGGCGCTGTTCCTGTCGCAGGCGGGCATCCGGATGAACCACATCCCGTACAAGGGCGCGTCGCAGGCCGCGCTCGGCGTCGCCGGCGACGACGTCGACATGGCGTTCGAGGGACTCGCCACGGTGACGTCGCTGATCGCCGGCAAGCGCGTCCGGCTGCTCGCCGTCTCGACGAAGGCGAAGCTGCCGCAGTATCCCGACGTGCCGACGGTCGCCGAGTCCGGCCTGCCGGGCTTCCAGTTCGAGTCGTGGTTCACGATGATGGTGCCGGCCGGGACGCCGAAGCCGATCATCGATCGACTGCATGCCGAGATCGTGAAGGCGCTGCAGGACCCGGGCGTGATCGCGCAGCTGAAGGCGCAGTCGCTGACGCCGCGCGGGTCGACGCCGGAAGAGCTCGCGACGGCGACGCGCGCGCAGCTCTCGCGCTACGCGACCGCGATGGCCGCGGCCGGCATCAAGCCGCAATGACCGATCGCTCGACGTCGCGCACGCGACGGACGACATCGCACCGGGAGATCCGATGGGGCATCGCCGCCGCTTCCTCCAGCACGCATCGCTGACGGGCCTCGCGTTCTGCAGCTGCGGGCTGCTCGACGCGGCGCGCGCGCAGGCCGGGCCGTCGAGCGGCGCCGGCCGCGCGCCGCGCAAGCCGCTCGTCGTCGACGGCAAGCGCGTCCGGACCGTCGACGCGCATGCGCACTGCTACTTCCGCGACGCGATCGCGCTGATGGGCGACGAGGCGAAGAACGTGCTGCCGCCGGTCAAGGGCGTGCCGGAGCACTTCATCGTCGTCGACGAGCGGCTGCGGGAGATGGACGCGCAGTCGATCGACACCGAGGTGCTCAGCATCAATCCGTTCTGGTATCGGGCGGACGTCGCGACGGCGAAGGCGATCTGCGATCTCAACAACCGGCACATGGCCGAGCTGTGCGCGTCGCGGCCCGACCGCTTCGCGGGGCTCGCGTCGCTGACGATGCAGGAGCCGGAGCTCGCGGCGGCGCAGCTCGACGAGGCGGTCACGCAGTTCGGCCTGAAGGGCGCCGCGATCGGGGGCAGCGTGGCCGGCATCGAGTTCTCCGACCCGCGCTTCCAGCCGCTGCTGGCCCGGGCGGAGGCGCTCGGCGCGGTGCTGTTCATCCATCCGCAGTCGACGCCGGAGCTGGCGCGGCGCTTCAGGGGCAACGGCTGGATCTCGAACGTCATCGGCAACCCGCTCGACACGACCATCGCGCTGCAGCGGCTGATCTACGAGGGCGTGCTCGATCGCTATCCGAAGCTGAAGGTCCTCGCGGCGCACGGCGGCGGGTTCCAGCCGACGAACGCCGCGCGATCGGACCGCAGCTGCTTCGTCTCGCCGACGAACTGCAGCCCCGACGTGTCGCTGAAGAAGGAGCCGAGCGAGTACCTGAAGCAGCTCTACTTCGATTCGCTCGTCTTCACGCCGGAGAACCTGCGGCATCTCGTCGCGGAGGTCGGCGCGACGCAGGTCGTCGTCGGCAGCGACCATCCGATCCCGTGGGACGAGCATCCGATCGACGTCGTGCTGCGGACGTCGACGCTGTCGCCCGCCGAGCGCGCGGCCATCCTCGGCGCGAATGCCGAGACGCTGTTCCGGCTGCCGCCGCTCGCGTAGCGCGGACGGCAGCGCGCGCCGTCACTCCTGGACCAGCTCCTCCATCGACTGCGGCACGATCGGGACGACGCGGCTGCGGCGGAGGTACGCGACGACCTGCGCGAGGACCAGCAGCGTCGACAGGCCGACGAACGACGCGGCGATCGGCCGTTGCAGGAACACCGCGAGGTCGCCGCGCGAGATCAGCATGGCGCGCCGGAAGTTCTCCTCGAGCATCGGCCCGAGCACGAAGCCGAGCACGATCGGCGACACCGGGAACTCGAGCGCGAGGAAGATCGCGCCGATGATGCCGAAGACCGCCACCTCGCCGACGTCGAACAGGCTGTTCTTCGTGCTGTAGACGCCGATGCAGATGAAGAAGATCGCGGCCGGATAGAGCAGCCGGTACGGGCACCTGCAGCATGCTGACCCAGACGCCGATCATCGGCACGTTGAGGATGACCAGCAGCACGTTGCCGATCCAGAAGCTCGCGATCAGGCCCCAGAAGATGTCCGGGATGCTCGGTGATCAGCTGCGGCCCGGGCTGGATGCCCTTGATGATCAGCGCGCCGAGCAGCAGCGCCATCACCGCGTCGCCCGGGATGCCGAGCGACATCGTCGGGAATGAAGTCGACCTGCGTCTTCGAGTGCGACGCGGCCTCCGGCGCCGCGACGCCTTCGATCGCGCCCTTGCCGAAGCGCTCGGGCGTCTTCGACGATCTTGCGCTCGAACGCGTAGGCGATGAAGGTCGTGATCGTCGGGCCGGTGCCCGGCATCGCGCCGAACAGCGTGCCGACCGCCGTGCCGCGCAGCATCGGGAAGAACGCCTGCTTGATCTCGGCGCCGGTCGGGCGCATGTCGCGCATCCTCACCGTCGTCGACTTCGGCTTCTCCTGGTGCCGGTTGATGTTCATCAGGAAGTCGGCGATGCCGAACAGGCCCATGCACAGCGCGCCGAGCTCGACGCCGTCGGACAGCTCGGCCATGCCCATCGTGTAGCGGAAGCGTGCCGCTGATGACGTCGGTGCCGACGACGCCGCACAGCAGGCCGAAGATCGTCATCGCGACGCCCTTGAGCGGCGAGCCGCGCGACATCGTCGCGCCGGCCAGCAGGCCGAGCAGCATGATCGAGCAGATCTCGGTCGGCCCGAACTTGAACGCGACCTGCACCAGCAGCGGCGACAGGAAGATCATCACGAGGATGCCGACCGAGGCCGCGAAGAACGACGCCATCATCGTGACGCCGAGCGCGGCGCCGCCGCGTCCGGCCTGCGTCATCGGGTAGCCGTCGAGACAGGTGACCGCGTGCGGCGGATGGCTCGGCAGGTTGAGCAGGATCGCGCCGATCGCGCCGCCGTACTGCGAGCCGTAGAAGATGCCCGCGAGCATCAGGATCGCGGGCACCGGCGCGATCACGTAGGTCAGCGGCAGCAGCATCGAGATCGTCGTCAGCGCGCCCATGCCGGGCAGCACGCCGATCAGGTTGCCGATCAGCACGCCGAACACCGACCACATGAAGTTGCTGCGGCTGCAGCGCGACGCCGAAGCCGTACCAGAGATCGAGCAGGCTTTGGCCCATGTCCGTCAACCCCAGGTGAACAGCGGGAACGACAGCTTCAGGCCGAGTTGAAGATCAGCACGCCAGCGACGGTGACCGCCGCGGCGAGCAGCGCCGCGTCGCGGATCGAGTTGTCGCGGTCGCCCATCGCGGAGATGAAGACGGCCGCGAACGTCGCCGGCACGAGGCCGCCGTGGCTGCCGAGCACGACGAAGGCCGCGACGCCGGCGAGGATGCAGCCCCAGCCGCGCCACTCGGCACGCTGGAGCGTCTTCGGCGGAAGCCCGGACACCGGCGCCGGCGGACCGGCCCGCGAGGCGGCCGCCGCGCCCCGGCGCGTCGTCAGCGCCATCAGCGCGCCGACGAAGACGAGCAGCACGCCGAGCACGACCGGTACGAAGCCCGCACCCATCTGCGTGAGGCTGCCCATCTCGTAGCCGCGGCCGACGACGACCACGACGATGCCGAGCACGGCGACCAGCGCTGCGCCGATCAGGTCTCGCTTGGCCGAGGGGTGCCGCGTCTCCATGGGTCTCCTGTGACGTCGAGGCGTCCGAGCGCCCGATCGATGCGGGGCCCGCCGAGGGTAACCCAACCGGGCGCCCGCGGCATCGAGGCGATCCCTAATGGTCACCGGTCGCGCGCGTGCCGGGCTGTGCCGACGGGAACGTCGCTTGCTGCCGGCAGATCTTCCCTTCTCGAGGCCGACCATGATCCGAACCGTCCGAAGCCCGCTGGTCGCCGGCGTCGTGGCCGCGTTGCTCGCCGCGTGCGCATCGCCGCCGCCCGCGTCGTCGCCGCCGGCGTCGCAGCCGTCGTCGTCCGCGCCGCGGCAGTCGCCGTCGGCGTCGGCGTCCGCCGCGTCGCCCACCCCGTCCGCACCGGCCGCGTCGACGCGCGAGCCGACGCTCGCGGCGTCGTTCGCGCACCAGGTGACCGGCGTCGCGGTGAGCGACGACGGCCGCGTCTTCGTCAGCTTCCCGCGCTGGACCGAGGACGCGCCGATCTCGGTCGCGCGAATGGAAGGACGGCGGCCTCGTCCACTACCCGAACGCCGAGTGGAACGCGTGGCGCAACGCGCGCAAGGACGAGGTGTCGGCCGCCGACCACTTCGTCTGCGTGCAGGCGATCGTCGCCGACCATCGCGGCAACCTGTGGGTCGTCGATCCCGGCGGCGCCGGCGATGGCGACGGTCGTCAAGCGCGGTCCGAAGCTGGTCCGCATCGACCTCGCGACGAACCGCGTCGCGCAGATCATCGCGTTCGACGAGACCGTCGCGCCGCAGGGCTCGTACCTCAACGACGTCCGCTTCTCGCCCGACGGCCGCACCGCGTACCTGACCGACTCCGGCGCGCGCGGCGCGATCGTCGTCGTCGACCTCGCGACCGGACGCGCGCGTCGCGTGCTCGACGGCCATCCGTCGACGCAGCCCGACCAGTCGGTGACGGTGATGTACGACGGCAAGCCGCTTGCGCCGGCCGGACGGACGCGGCGTCGAGTTCGCGGCCGACGGCATCGCGCTGTCGAACGACGGCACGATGCTGTACTGGCAGGCGATCAAGGGTGCGACGCTGTACGCGATCCCGACCGCCGTGCTGACGTCGCGGCGGCCGACGCGCCGGCGCACGTCGCCGTCGTCGGCCGCAACGGACCGGCCGACGGGCTGATGATCGGTCGCGCGGGACGGGCTGATGTACGTGACGTCGCCGCAGGACGACTCGGTCAAGACGCGCGACCTCGCGGCCCGCGAGGACCGGCTGACGACGATCGTCCACGACCCGCGGCTGCGCTGGCCCGACACGTTCGCCGAGGGGCCCGACGGCTCGATCTACCTGACGACGTCGCACATCCAGGACTCGGCATTCTTCGACCCGACCGCGCCGATCGCGCTGCCGACGCAGCTGTGGCGGATCGCGCCGGCCACCGCCCGATGACGTCGATCGCGATGCGCTGAATTGCCGAAGCCGGCGCGACGCGCCATGCTTCGGACATGGATGCCGCCGCGCACGCGCCGATCGACGCGCTCGATCGCTGGATCGACGAGCACTTCGACGACGAGGTCGCGTTCCTGCGCGAACTGGTCCGCGTGCCGACCGACACGCCGCCCGGCGACAATCGACCGCATGCGGAGCGGACGGCCGCGCTGCTCGGCGCGATGGGCTTCGCCGTCGAGCGCCACGCGCCGCCGCCGGCGGCCGTCGCCGACGCCGGGCTGACGTCGGTCGAGAACCTCGTCGTGCGGCATCGGTTCTGCGGACGGCGGTCCGGTCGTCGCACTGAACGCGCACGGCGACGTCGTGCCGCCGGGCGGCGGCTGGACGCACCGACCCGTACGGCGGCGAGGTCGTCGACGGGCGCATGTACGGCCGCGGCGTCGCCGTCTCGAAGTCCGACTTCGCGACCTACACGTTCGCGCTGCGCGCGCTGATCGCGAGCGGCCTGCCGCTCGCCGGCGCGGTCGAGCTGCACTTCACCTACGACGAGGAGTTCGGCGGACTGCTCGGTCCCGCGTGGCTGCTCGGCGAAGGCATCGTCGCGCCGGACCTCGCGATCGGTCCCGGCTTCTCGTACGCGATCGTCACGGCGCACAACGGCTGCCTGCAGCTCGCGGTGACGGTCGCCGGACGCTCGGCGCACGCGGCGATGCCCGAGACGGGCGTCGACGCGCTGCGCGGCGCCGCGGCGATCGTCGACGCGCTGTACGCGTACGCCGACGGGCTGCACGCGCGCCGCTCGGCCGTCGCCGGCATCGGCAGTCCGACGCTCGTCATCGGCCGCATCGACGGCGGCACGAACACGAACGTCGTCCCGGACCGCGTCACGCTCAGGCTCGATCGCCGGCTGATTCCCGAGGAGGATCCGGCCGACGTCGAGGCGACGCTGCGCGAGCTCGTCGCGAACGCCTCGCCGCGCGTCGACGGACTGACGGTCGACGTCCGGCGGCTGCTGCTCGCGCGCGCGCTCGTGCCGTTGCCGGGCCACGAGCGACTCGTGGCGGCGCTCGCCGACGCGGCGGTGGCCGTCGGGGGCGAGCCGCTCGCCGCGACCGCGACGCCGCTCTACACCGACGCGCGGATCTACGGCGAGGCCGGCGTCCCGATCGTGCTGTTCGGCGCCGGGCCGCGCTCGATCCTCGAGGCGAATGCGAAGCGCGCCGACGAGAACCTCGCGCTCGACGATCTGCGACGGGCGACCCGCATCGTCGCGCGCGCGCTCGCGACGCTGCTCGCGGGCGACCCTGCCGAGCCTCGAGCCGCCGCGGTCACGTCCGGCTGAGGCCGGCGCCCGACGGTCGTCGCGAGCGGTCGTCGACCCGCAGGGGCGCCGCGTCGAGGCGGCGCATCGCGGCGCCGGGTCACGACGTCGCGTCACGGATCGCGTCACGACGTGGCGTCGCGTCGCCGTGCGACGCCGCTGCTCCGGATCAGCGTGCTTGCGGCGAAAAAAGGGCGACGTCATAGTGTCCGGCCCGGCGACGCGGCGTTCGATCGCGCGGCGGGCAGGGCGGGACGGCAGCACGGGGGCCGGCAGGCGAGACGCGATCAGGCGGTCGTCGACCCGATCACGGACGAGGCGGCCGGCGCTTCGATCGGCCATCCGAGGAGACACCCAATGAAGGCAACCCAGTTCCGGGGGACGGTCGCGCGCGCGATCGGCACCCTCGTCGTCGTCGCGTCCGCCTGGACCGCCGCGAGCGCCGCACAGGCCGCCGACGCATCGCTCGCCGGCAACGTCAACGTCGACATGGCCGCGCTCGTCAATTCGGGGCAGGGCGGCGCGCCGAAGTACGTCGTCGATCCGAGCTGGCCGAAGGAGCTGCCGAACGACTGGATCATCGGCCAGGTCGGCGGCCTGGCGGTCGACAAGCACAACCACATCTGGATCAATCAGCGCCCGCGATCCGACACGGCCGACGAACGCGGCGCCGAGCCGCAGAACGGTCCGCGCTCCGCGTGCTGCGTGGCGGCGCCGTCGGTCATGGAGTTCGACCAGAAGGGCAACCTGCTGCAGGCGTGGGGCGGCCCCGGCTATGTCGCCGAATGGCCGAACAGCGAGCATGGCATCTGGGTCGACAACGACGACAACGTCTGGATCGGCGGCAACGGCGCCGGCGATCGCGCGGTGCTGAAGTTCACGAACAGCGGCCAGTTGCTGCTCGTCATCGGCAAGGCGAACGACACGTCGCCGCAGAACAACCAGGACGTCACGCGGCTCGGGCAGCCGGCCGGCGTCGAGGTCGACGACAAGGCGCACGAGGTCTACATCGCGGACGGCTACCTGAACAAGCGCGTCGTCGTGTACGACTCGCGGACCGGCGCGTTCAAGCGCGGTTGGGGCGCGTACGGACAGTCGCTGTCGACGATCGACAACGCGACGCCGCCGGCGTACGTCAACAGCGGCACCCTCGATCCGCAGTTCCGCAACCCGGTGCATTGCGCGCACGTGTCCGAGGACGGCTACGTGTACGTCTGCGATCGCGTCAACGACCGCATCCAGGTCTTCACGAAGCAGGGCAACTTCGTCAAGGAGTTCTTCATCCGTCCCGCGACGCTCGGCAACGGGTCGGTCTGGACTCTCAACTTCTCGGCGGACGCGCAACAGAAGTACCTGCTCGTCGCCGACGGCGAGAACAACGTCGTGTGGGTGCTCCGCCGCAGCGACGGCCTCGTGCTGTCGACGTTCGGCCACAACGGGCGCAACGCCGGCCAGTTCCACTGGGTCCACCAGGCCGGCATCACGACCGACGGCAACTACTACACGGGCGAAGTCGACACCGGCAAGCGCATCCAGAAGTTCGTGCTGAAGGGCGGTCCGGACGACCCGAATCGCTGACGGTCGCGCCGTGCGGTCCGCACGACCGCGGCCGCACGGCGTCGTCGGCGGCGACACGCCCGTCGTGGCCGTGGCCGGACGTCCGGGATCGCGCTTCGGCGGCGCGGGCACGCCCGGTCACATGGCGGTCAGCCGTTGCCGGCGAACGTATCGGGGCGAGCGGTCGGTCTCGATCGTGCGGCAGGCGACGCAGCGGCGACGACGCGCCGCGACGACCCGGCGGCCGCGACTCGCTGTGTTAGATTCGCGGCTGTTGTTGCATCGCGGCGCCCGCATTCGGGCGCGCAGCGTGCGCGGCGTCGCCGGCACGCGCACTCCTCCATGCCCGCCCGCCGCCACGTCCATACCCGATCGATCCGCGCCGACGTCTTCGCGCGCGAAGACGGCCTGTGGGACCTCGAGGCCGAGCTGGTCGACACGAAGCCGCGGGACTTCGCGCTGCAGAGCGGCGTGCGCCCCGCCGGCGTGCCGATCCACCGCATGCAGCTCACCGTCACGATCGACACGCGCTTCGACATCGTCGGCGCGTCGGCGCGCTCGGTCGATCACCCGTATCCCGGCCACTGCGCCGCGATCGAGCCGGCCTATGCGCGGCTGGTCGGGCTGAACCTGATGCGCGGCTTCAAGCGCGCGGTGCGCGAGCGGCTCGGCGGCGTCGCCGGCTGCACCCACCTGACCGAGCTGACGGACGTGCTGCCGACCGCGGCCGTGCAGGCATTCGCCGGCGAGGTCGACCTCGACGCGCCGCACGGCGATGCGGAGCGCATGCCGTTCCAGCTCGACCGCTGCCATGCGCTGCGGACCGACGGCCCGGCCGTCGCGCGCTTCTATCCGCGCTGGTACCGGCGCCCTGCAGAACACGAAACCCGCGAGACGACGAGTGGACGGACCACGATGAAGATCCACGAATATCAGGGCAAGGAAATCCTGAAGAAGTACGGCGTGACCGTGCCGCGCAGCATCCCGGCGTTCAGCGTCGACGAGGCCGTCGCCGCGGCGGAGAAGCTCGGCGGCAAGGTCTGGGTCGTCAAGGCGCAGATCCATGCCGGCGGCCGCGGCAAGGGCGGCGGCGTGAAGGTCGCGAAGTCGATCGACGAGGTCCGCCAGCGGGCGAGCGAGATCCTCGGCATGCAGCTCGTCACGCATCAGACCGGCCCGCAGGGCCAGAAGGTGCGGCGGCTGCTGATCGAGGAGGGCGCCGACATCAGGAAGGAGCTGTACGTCGGCATGGTCACCGACCGCGGCACGCAGCGCGTCGCGCTGATGGCGTCGTCGGAAGGCGGCATGGACATCGAGGAAGTCGCGGCGCACACGCCGGAGAAGATCCACAAGGTCTTCATCGATCCCGAGACCGGCCTCTCCGACGCCGACGCCGACGACGTCGCGCGGAAGATCGGCGTGCCCGACGCGTCGGTGCCGCAGGCGCGCACGATCTTCCAGGGCCTGTACCAGCGCGTACTGGGACACCGATGCGTCGCTCGCCGAGATCAACCCGCTGATCCTGACCGGCGACGGCCAGCGTCATCGCGCTCGACGCGAAGCTCAACTTCGATTCGAACGCGCTGTTCCGCCATCCGGACATCGTCGCGCTGCGCGACCTCGACGAGGAGGATCCGGCCGAGATCGAGGCGTCGAAGTTCGACCTCGCCTACATCTCGCTCGACGGCGACATCGGCTGCCTCGTCAACGGCGCCGGGCTCGCGATGGCGACGATGGACACGATCAAGCTGTTCGGCGGCGAGCCCGCGAACTTCCTCGACGTCGGCGGCGGCGCGACGACCGAGAAGGTCACCGAGGCGTTCAAGATCATGCTGAAGAACCCGGACCTGAAGGCGATCCTGGTCAACATCTTCGGCGGCATCATGAAGTGCGACACGATCGCCGAAGGCGTGATCGCGGCGTCGAAGGCGACGTCGCTGAAGGTGCCGCTGGTGGTCCGGATGAAGGGCACGAACGAGGAGCTCGGTCGCCAGATGCTGAAGGACTCCGGGCTGCCGATCATCTCGGCGGCGAACATGACGGAGGCGGGCGAGAAGGTGGTGGCGGCGGCGCGGGGCGGGTGAGGGGGCCCTACGCCGTTCGGGCGTTGTCACCCCGGCGATTCATGCATAGCTTTCCGCTCCGTCGTTCCCGCGCACGCGGGAACCCAGTGGCGTCCGCCCATGGAGGAGAAGCGGTTCTTCGTCTATCTCATGGCGAGCGACCGCAACGGAACGCTCTATCTCGGCGTGACCTCGAACCTCGTGCAGCGCGTGTGGCAGCACAAGGACGGCGCCGTCGACGGATTTTCGAAGCGGTACGGGATCAAGCGGTTGGTCTGGTTCGAAGCGGCGGGCGACGCGATGGCCGCCATCACACGAGAGAAGCAACTCAAGAAATGGAAGCGTGCGTGGAAGGTCGAGTTGATCGAGTCCGCGAACCCGTACTGGAACGATCTCTATCCATCGCTCATCGCTTGACGCCGCTGGGTTCCCGCTTACGCGGGAACGACGGGCGCGCGACCAACTCGTGAATCAGGGAAGAACATGAGCATCCTCATCGACAAGAACACCAAGGTCGTCACGCAGGGCATCACCGGCAAGACCGGCCAGTTCCACACGCGGATGTGCCGCGACTACGCGAACGGGCGGGAGTGCTTCGTCGCCGGCGTCAACCCGAAGAAGGCGGGCGAGGACTTCGAGGGCATCCCGATCTTCGCGACCGTCGCCGACGCGAAGCGCGAGACCGGCGTCACCGTGTCGGTCATCTACGTCCCGCCGCCCGGGGCCGCGGCCGCGATCTGGGAAGCCGTCGAGGCCGACCTCGACCTCGTCATCTGCATCACCGAGGGCATCCCGGTCCGCGACATGGTCGAAGTGCGCGACCGCATGCGCAAGCAGAACCGCAAGACGTTGCTGCTCGGTCCGAACTGTCCCGGCACGATCACGCCCGACGAGCTGAAGATCGGGATCATGCCGGGTCACATCCACATGAAGGGCCGCATCGGCGTCGTCTCGCGCTCGGGCACGCTGACGTACGAGGCGGTCGGGCAGCTCACCGAGCTCGGGCTCGGGCAGTCGAGCGCCGTCGGCATCGGCGGCGATCCGGTCAACGGGCTCAAGCACATCGACGTCATGAAGCTGTTCAACGACGACCCGCAGACCGATGCCGTCATCATGATCGGCGAGATCGGCGGCAGCGACGAGGAAGAGGCCGCGTACTGGATCCGCGACCACATGAAGAAGCCGGTCGTCGGCTTCATCGCCGGCGTCACCGCGCCGCCCGGCAAGCGGATGGGCCACGCCGGCGCGATCATCTCCGGCGGCAAGGGCACCGCGCAGGAGAAGCTCGCGGTGATGGAGTCGTGCGGCATCAAGGTCACGAAGAACCCCGGCGAGATGGGCAAGCTGCTGAAGTCGATCCTCTGACGAACGCGTCGTCCGCGCGCGTGTCCGCTCGTTGATGCGACCGATGCGGACGACCCGATGATCGACGAGCTGCTCGGCGTGCCGTTCTGGCTCGCCATCGGCAAGATCGCGTGGATCGACGTTCTGCTGTCCGGCGACAACGCGGTCGTCATCGCGCTCGCCGCGCGCGACCTGCCGCCGCAGCGCCAGCGCCAGGCGGTGTGGCTCGGCAGCGCCGGCGCCATCGTCCTGCGCGTCGCTGCTCGTGTTCTTCGCGGTGTCGCTGCTCGAGCTTCCCGTACGTCAAGCTGGTCGGCGCCGCGCTGCTGGTGTGGATCGGCGTCCGCCTGCTGAAGGGCGGCGAAGGCGAGCAGGCGGTCGACGCCGGTCGCAACCTGCTCTCGGCGGTCCGCACGATCCTCGTGGCCGACTTCGTCATGAGTCTCGACAACGTGCTCGCCGTCGCGGCCGTCGCCGCCGCGTCGCCGCCGAACGTGCGCCTCGTCGTGCTCGTCATCGGCCTCGGGCTGACCGTGCCGCTGATCATGTTCGGCAGCACGTTGCTGCTGGTGCTGATCCGACGCTTTCCGGTCATCGTCGTCGCCGGCGCCGCGCTGCTCGGCTTCGTCGCCGGCGAGATGGCGGCGGCCGACCCGGCGCTCGGCGCGTTCGGCGTCGAGCGGTGGTCGACCGCGATCGGCGCCGTCGTGGCGGTGCTCGTCGTGGTGATCGGGAAACTCGCCGCGCGCGGGAGGCGCGCGCCGCCGACGTCCGGATGAGCCCTGTCCGGCGCGCGGGTCGGTGCCGCGAACACCGGGGCGGCGACGCCCGCCGGGCGACGGGCGTCGCCGAGTCGGCGTGACGTCCTGCGGGCCCTCGGCGTCGCGCCGCCGCCACGAATCGAACGCCTGAAAAGCGCGGCTTTTCGCGACCACTTCTCGCCCGGATCGCCGACGATCGGCGCCGTCGCCCGAAAGCCGCATCGCCGGTCGAACGACCCGTGCCGCATCGCGTCAACGGTCGATTGACGCGTTTCGAAGGCCGCTGTCATCATCGGTGGGTCGCGCATCTCCACCGCGTTCGGTCGGCCGCAATGCTCCCTGTCCATTCGCTGCACCGCGTTCGCCGGCTCGACGGCCGGCACGACCGCGGCGCCCGGCGGGACCGGACGTGAGCGCGCTGCTCCGCACGAAGGGCGACGCGTCGATCGTCTGCCGCTTCGCCGCCGCGACGGACCGCGGCCTCGTGCGCGAGCAGAACGAGGACGCGATCGCGCATCGCGCGAAGACGACGGCCTCGCGCTGATCGCGGACGGCATGGGCGGCTACGCGGCCGGCGAGGTCGCGAGCGGGATCGCCGCCGAGTTCCTCGTTCATCACCTGCCCGACGATCTCGCGCGCGTGGCGTCGCGGCGCGCCCTCCGGCACCGCCCGCGCGCAAGCGGCGCCTGCACGCGCTGCTGCGCACGCGGGTCGACGGCGTCAACGACGCGATCATCGACGGCCGCGCAGCACGAGCCGGCGCTGGCCGGCATGGGGACGACGCTGGCGCTGCTGCTGCTCGGCGAGCGACGCCGCGACGACGCTGCATCTCGGCGATTCGCGCGTCTACCGGATGCGCGACGGCGTGCTGAGCCTGCTGACGCGCGACCACTCGCTGCTGCAGGAACAGATCGACGCCGGGGTGCTGACGCCCGGCGAGGCGCGCGACTCGATCAACCGCAACTTCGTCACGCGCGCGCTCGGCGTCGATCCGGTGGCCGAGCCCGAGATCAACGAGTTCGACCTCGTCCCCGGCGACCTGTATCTGATCTGCTCGGACGGCCTGCCCGACATGCTGGCGGACGAGGAGATCTTCGACCTGCTCGTCGACGACGCGCTGCTCGACGACCATGGCGACGCCGCGCGCGACGCCGACGGGCGGGTCGCGGACGCCGCACGGCTGCAGACGGTCGCCGCCAGTCTGATCGATGCAGCCAACGCGCGCGGTGGCCGTGATAACGTATCCGTCGTGCTCGCCAGCGTCGGGTTCGCACGCGGACCGGGCATGCCCGGCGCCGACACGGCCGGCGGCGATCGGGCGGCCGGCGCAGCGCCGCTCGCTTGACCGGGACCGACGCCGCCGGCGGGACGATCGAGGGCGGGGCTGTAGACGATCAAAGGACCTGCCGCGTCGACCCGACGACGGCGGGCCGACCTGCGGAGTGCCAGATGGCGAAGTTGATCCTTTCGATGGACGGACTCGTCCTGAAGGAAGTGGAGTTGACGAAGGAGCGGACCACGATCGGTCGGCGCCCGCACAACGACATCGTCATCGACAACCTCGCGGTCAGCGGCGAGCACGCGGTCCTGATCACCGTGCTCAACGACTCCTTCATCGAAGACCTCGGCAGCACCAACGGCACGACGGTCAACGGCCAGCCGATCAAGAAGCACTTCCTGCAGCCGAACGACACGGTCGAGCTCGGCAAGTACAAGCTCAAGTTCGTCGCCGACGCCAAGTCGTCGGGCACCGACTACGCGATGACCGGGTCGCGCGGCGACGAGGCCGCCCGGTCGAGCGGCGCGTCACGCGGCTTCTCGTCGTCGCATGCGCCGGCCGCGAGCCCGAGCGATTCGTACACCGCGACCGGCAGCCGTGGCCGCGTCGCGTCGGACCCTGGCCGGGGCCTCGCGCGTTCCGCTGCCGGCGTCGGCGCGCAGGCGCCGGCCACCGCGTCGACGCCGCCGGCGAGCGCATCGTCCGGACCGGCCGCCACGATCCAGATCCTCAACGGCCCGAACGCCGGCAAGGAGCTGATGCTGTCGAAGGCGCTGACCACGCTCGGCCGGCCCGGCGTCCAGGTCGCGGTCATCACGCGACGCCAGCAGGGCTACTACATCACGCACGTCGAAGGCACCTCGTTCCCGGTCGTCAACGGCAAGGCGCTCGGGCTCGACGCGACGGCCCTGACGAACCACGACATCATCGAGCTGTCGGGAACCAAGATGGAGTTCTTCTACCGCTGATTCGCCACGGCGATCGGGCGGTGCACCGACGATGAAGCAAGCGACCATCCCGGGCCGGCACACGCGGACCGATCCGCAGGCGGCCCGCGCGACGCCCGAGCGCGCTGCCTCGTCGGACCTCGGCGCCCGGCTGCTGTTCTCGCGCAACCTGCAGCACGTCGCGAACCGCATCCACGCGATGACGTCGATCGACGACATCCTGCTCGATGCCGGCACCGACATCCGCCGCGTCTTCAACGCCGAGCGGCTGTACCTCTACGTGCTGAGCGAGGACGGCCGGCTGCTGCACTCGAAGCTGCGCGCGGCCGACGGCACGGTCAGCGACTTCCGCCGGCCGGTGAAGGGCACGAGCGTCGTCGGCGTCGTCGTCAGCCAGCAGATCGTGGTCAACGTGAGCGACGCGCAGGACGAGCGCGAGCTGTCGGCGATCCATCCCGGCCTCGCGCCGTCGAACGCGTTCGGCATCGAGGCCGGCGACTCGCCGCGGCAGGTGCTCGCCGCGCCGATCGTCCACCAGGGCAAGCGCGGCCAGCCGTCCGAGCTGCTCGGCGTGGCGCAACTGATCAACAGCCGGTCCGGGCAGCCGTTCGGGCCGGCCGAGATCGAGGGCTTCCGCGAGCTCTGCGACGCGCTCGCCGTCGCGATCCGCAATCGCCGCAAGGAAGCCGAGCTCGCGCACCGCGTGTCGCGACCGGTCCGCTCGAAGTACGACGCGCTCGTCGCCGACGGCCGCATCTCGGCCGAGGAGATCAAGCTCGCCGGCACGTCGGCGCGCCGCAAGGGCGTCGACGTCGAGGAGATCCTGCAGCTCGACTTCCAGGTGGAGCGCCGCGAGATCGGCCGCGCGCTGTCGACCTTCTTCGACGTCCCGTACGAGCCGTTCAAGCCCGACCGGCCGAAGCCGCTCGACCTGCTGAAGCAGATCAAGCGCGAGTACGCGCAGGCCGCCGCGTGGCTGCCGATCGAGGACGGGCCCGAGGGCCTCGTCGTGCTGACGACCGATCCGGAGCGGATCAAGTCGTCGCGCGTCGTGCTCAACATCTTCCCGCGCGAATCGAAGGTCGTGTATCGCGTCACGACCGTCGACGAGTTCGAGCGGACGCTCGACCAGTTCTTCGGCGAGGACTTCACCGGCTCCAGCGCGCAGGCATTCCTGCGCGAGCGACGTGCTCGACGACGCCGACGCGACCGACGAGGCGACGGCCGCGGCCGACAACGAGCTCGTCAAGTTCGTCAACAAGGTCATCACCGACGCATACCAGCAGGGCGCGTCCGACATCCACATCGAGCCGTACCCCGGCCGCCAGAAGACCGCGATCCGCTTCCGGAAGGACGGCACGTTGATGCCGTACATCGAGGTGCCGCCGAGCTATCGCGCGCCGCTGATCGCGCGCATCAAGATCATGTGCGACCTCGACATCTCCGAGAAGCGCAAGCCGCAGGACGGCAAGATCAAGTTCAAGCGCTTCGGGCCGCTCGACATCGAGCTGCGCGTCGCGACGATCCCGTCGGCCGGCGGCGTCGAGGACATCGTGATGCGGATCCTCGCGGCGGGCAAACCGCTGCCGCTCGAGCAGCTCGGCCTCACGCCGCACAACTACGAGCGGCTGAAGCCCGTCATCGCGAAACCGTACGGCATCTTCTTCGTCTGCGGCCCGACCGGCTCCGGGAAGACGACGACGCTGCACTCGGTCCTCGGCAACCTCAACACGCCGGAGACGAAGATCTGGACCGCCGAGGATCCGGTCGAGATCACGCAGAAGGGCCTGCGGCAGGTCCAGGTCAACCGCAAGGCGGGGCTCGACTTCGCGACGGTGATGAAGTCGTTCCTGCGGGCCGACCCCGACATCATCATGGTCGGCGAAATGCGCGACAAGGAGACCGTGTCGATCGGCATCGAGGCGTCGCTGACCGGCCACCTCGTGTTCGCGACGCTGCACACGAACTCCGCGCCCGAGTCGGTGATCCGCCTGCTCGACATGGGGATGGACCCGTTCAACTTCGCCGACGCGCTGCTCGGCATCCTCGCGCAGCGGCTCGCGAAGAAGCTGTGCGACTGCAAGGAGCCGTACACGCCGGACGCGGCCGAGGTCCGCTCGTTCGTCACCGAGTACGCGGAAGACCTGCAGCAGGTCCCGGCCTGGCAGGCCGACCCGCAGGGCGAGGCGAAGCGCCTGTACGACGGCTGGGTCCGCCAGTACGGCGTCGACGGCAAGCTGCAGTTCCATCGCGCGAAGGGCTGCGACCGCTGCGGCGGCACCGGCTACAAGGGCCGCATCGGCCTGCACGAGCTGATGATCGGCACCGAGGCGATCAAGCGGAACATCCAGGAGCACGCGCGCGTCGCCGACATGTTCGTCACGGCGATCGGCGAAGGGATGCGCACGCTGCGGATGGACGGCATGGAGAAGGTCCTCGCCGGCCAGACCGACCTGAAGCAGGTGCGGGCGGTGTGTAGCCGCTGAGCCGCGACGGTCGGCGTCCGCGACGCCGACCCGACGAACATCCCTCATCGCCGGATCGATCCGGACGACGGACCGCGCCTCGGCGACGGGTCGGCTTTCGGCACGAGCGTCGCCTCGACCCCGGCGCGCCGATCCCGCGCCTCGCGTCTACGCCGCCGACGCACGCCGGGCCTCGCAAAGCACGTCCGCACGGCGTTCGACGCGCCGGTGTCGACTCGGCGCGCGTCCGTCCGTCGTCGCCCGCCGCTCGTCGGTCGGCTCTCACGAAGCCCCGTCGGCGCTCGAAGAACGACTGGTCGCCGCGACTGCGGTGGGTCGCGCGCCGCGCGACGGAGCCATTCGACGATGAACCTGAAATTCCCTGTCCGACGCCACGCGGGCTTCACGCTGATCGAGCTGATGATGGTCGTCGCGATCATCGGCATCCTCGCGGCGATCGCGTTGCCGGCGTATCAGGACTACACGAAGCGCGCGCGGATCTCGGAGGTGCTGCTGGCGGCGGCGAGCTGTCGCGCCACGGTCTCGGAGGTCTACCAGAGCACGACGAGCGGACTGCCGGGCCCGAATCAGTGGGGCTGCGAATCGTCCGGATCGACGACGCAGTATGTCGCGTCCGTCTCGACCAGCGCGACCGGCGTCATCACGGTCCAGATCCAGAACATCCCGAGCGTGACGACGGCCGTCCAGCTGTCGCCGTTCAACGGCGCGGGCAACCCGATGGGCGCGGCGGACGTCGGTTCGTCCGTCGCGTACTGGCGTTGCGCGCCGACGATCAGCGCGCAACAGAACTTCCTTCCGGCCTCGTGTCGCGGATGACCGCGAGAAATGGCCGGAAATGACAAATTGCGTCGTTATGTGTCGTGGTTCGCGATCGGACGGACCGCCATCGAAGGGATGGGCGGTCGGTCCGAACACTCGAACGGCCTGGCATAGCGGTTGCTTTGCGACCCCCTGCGGTCGGCTTTACTTCCCCACTGGAGAACTTTCATGAGCAAGATGCAAAAGGGTTTTACCTTGATCGAGTTGATGATCGTCGTCGCGATCATCGGTATCCTGGCTGCCATCGCGCTGCCGGCCTACCAGGACTACACCAAGCGCGCGAAGATGTCCGAAGCGATCCTCGCGGCGAGCGCTTGCCGTACGACGATCACCGAGGTGTATCAGTCGGCGACGTCGCTGCCGGCGGCCGGTTCGTGGGGCTGCGAGAGCAGCGGCTCGAGCAAGTACGTCGCGAGCGTCGTGACCGACGCGGTCGGCAAGGTGACGGTCACGGTCCAGAACATCGACCCGACGCAACATCGACGGCAAGACGATCGACCTCGTTCCGTACGTCGGCACGAGCACGGCGTCGTCGACGAACATCGGCCAGGCCATCACCGAGTGGAAGTGCGGCCCCGGCTGCACGAGCCCCGTCCCGGCGAAGTTCCTGCCCGGATCGTGCCGCGGCTGATCCCCGACAGCGCTCGACTCACGAAGGTGCCCTCGCGAGGGCACCTTTTTTTTCAACGGCCATGATCGCCGCCCGAACGAAGCTCGTCACGCTGCTGCTGCTGATCGCGGCATTCGTGCTGTCGCATCCGTACGGCGGCATCCGCCACGACGGCATCCTGTATCTCGGCGAAGCGCTGCACGACCTCGATCGCGCGCGCATGGCCGACGACCTGTTCTTCGTGTACGGGTCGCAGGCGTCGTTCACGATCGTCCCGAAGCTCTACGCCGTCGCCATCGAATGGCTCGGTATCGGGGACGCGTCGCGTGCGTTCCTCGTGGCGTCCCTCGCGCTGTACTTCGCCGCGGCCGTCTGGGTCGTCCGGGCCCTCGTCGGCGAACGCCTGCGCCCGTGGGCGCTGCTCGCCGTGTTCGTGGCCGCGCCGCTCTACGGCGGTCATCGCGTCTTCGCGTACGCGGAGCCGTTCTTCACCGCGCGAAGCCTCGCGGAGCCGATCGTGCTGTTCGGCATCGGCCTGCTGTTGCGCGAACGTCTGTTCCTCGGCGTCGCCTGCATCGCGGCGGCGCTCGTCGTCCATCCGCTGATCGCGATCCCCGGACTGCTCGTCGCCTGGTGCTGGCTGTGCCGCATCGATCGCCGATGGCTGTGGGCCGCGTCGCTGGCCGTGCTGCCCGTCGGGCTCGCGCTCGCCGGCATCGCGCCGTTCGACGGTCTGTTCCGACGCTACGACGCCGCGTGGATGAACGTCGTGCAGGACGCCAATCCGTTCGTCTTCGTCGGCAACTGGTACTGGTCGGACTGGGGACTCGTCGTCCTCGACGTCGTCGTGTTGGGCTGGACGGTGCGTTGCCGCGACGAACTCGGCCCGACACTGTCGAGGCTGGCCGGCGTCGCGTTGACGGTCGGCGTCGGCGGCATCGTTGCGTCGGGCATCGGCGCGGACCTGCTGTCGAACGTCCTGCTGACCGGGCTGCAGCTCTGGCGCACGCACTGGCTGATGCACTGGGTCGCGATGGCGGCGCTTCCACCGCTCTTGGTCATGCTGTGGAACCGCGACACGCCGAACGACCGCTCGGCCGCCCTGCTGCTGCTCGCGTCGATCTTCTCGGTCACCACGTTCGGGCCGCTCGCGATGGCGCCGGGCGCCGTCGCGCTCGTCGCGCTGCGTCGCCGGGTCCCGGTGTCGAAGCCGACCGTCGTCGCGATGGCGATGCTCGTCGTCGGTCTCGCGCTCGTCCTGTCGATCCGCCAGGTCGGCATCCTCAGCACGTTCTCGAAGCAACTCGGCGGGTCGTGGGCCGTGCAGGTCGCGCGCTGGACCTCGGTCACCCTCGTCATGCTCGGCGTCGTCTGGGCGGGGCTGCGTTACCTGCCGCGTTGGCCGCTGCCCGGCCTCGCCGTCGGCGCGATGGTGCTCGGCATCGCGGTCTTCGGATGGGACCAACGCGAGAACTGGACACGCTTCCAGGAAGACTATTCGAGCCGACACGGGCTGTTGTGGGACACCGTGGTCGCGCCGTCGGATCGCGTGTACTGGTTCCACGAGGTGCTGGCGCCGTGGCTCACGATGCATCACGCGAACTACTACTCGCCGAACCAGGCGTCGGGCGCGCTCTTCAATCGACGGACCGCGCTCGAGCTGAAGAAGCGCCGCGAGACGACGGCCGCGCTCGAGTTCCAGGAAACGGTGTGCCGGACGATGAACAGCCTGAACAAGAAGGAAGACTCGTGCGAGCCGGACCTCGACGCGATTCGGGACATCTGCGAGAACGCCGACCACCTGTCGTTCGTCGTCCTGCAGAGCGTCCTGCCGATGAAGCAGGCCGGCGTCTTCCACACCGGTTTCGTGGAGCACGACTTCGAGAAGACGTTCTACCTGTACCGCTGTCGCGATGCGATGACGCCGTAGCGACGGGCGGGAATCCGGAGCAGGACCCGTTTTGCGAAGCTTTCCGACGCTTCGAAACCGCGACTGAACGAGGAACATCGGTGACATGAACAGCCCCGACCTTGCCATCGTCGAAGACCCCCGGGTCGCCCCGACGCCGACCGTCCCGGACGGCGGACGCGAAGCGATCCGTTATCTCGTCGCCTCCGTCGCCGCGCTCGGACTCGACGCGGCGACGCTGTCCGCCGGCGTCTCGTGGCTCGAGCTGCCGGTCTGGTTCGCCGGGGCCGTGGCGTACTTCGTCGGCCTCGTCCTGATCTACCTGCTGTCGATCCATTGGGTGTTCGCCCGACGCGCCGTCGCGCGGGCGTCGAGCGAGTTCGTGATCTTCGCGGCGCTCGGCGTGTTCGGCCTGTTCCTGAACTCGGTCACCCTGTACGTCGGGACCGTGCTCGGGCTGCATCTCGTCGTCGCGAAGGCGCTGTCCGCGGGCATCGGCTTCGCCGCGAACTTCGCGACCCGCAAGGTCCTGCTGTTCTCGACGAAGGACTGACGACGTGTCGACCACCACCATCGTCATCGGCGCCGGCCCGGCCGGCCTCACCGCGGCCTACGAGCTGCTCGCCGCCGGCCGCCCCGACATCCGCGTCTACGACGCCGACACGCAGGTCGGCGGCATCTCGAAGACGGTCGTCCATCGCGGCAACCGCATCGACATCGGCGGCCATCGCTTCTTCTCGAAGTCCGACTGGGTCATGCGCTGGTGGCTCGACAAGCTGCCGATGGCGGACGCGTCCGAGCCGGCGACGTTCCGGTCCGACACCGGCCACGCGTTCCTGCGCTACCAGGGCATGCGATCGACGCTGTCGACGGCCGACCTGCCGCATGCGGACGGCGACGCGACGATGCTCGTCCGCGACCGGCTGTCGCGCATCCTGTTCGCCGGCAAGCTGTTCGCGTATCCGCTGAAGATCGACGTCGCGACGGCGTGGAAGCTCGGCCCGGTCGCGTGCGGCCTGTTCGCGCTCAGCTACCTGCGCGCGCGCGTCTCGCCGATCCGCCCCGAGGCGACGCTCGAGGACTTCTTCATCAACCGCTTCGGGCGCCGCCTCTACCAGCGCTTCTTCAAGAGCTACACCGAGAAGGTCTGGGGCCGCCGCTGCGACGAGATCAGCGCGGCGTGGGGCGCGCAGCGCGTCAAGGGGCTGTCGATCTCGCGCGCGATCGCGCATGCGCTGCGCCAGCTCGTGCGGCCGCGGTCGGCGGCGCGCGAGACGTCGCTGATCGAGCACTTCCTCTATCCGCGACTCGGTCCGGGCCAGATGTGGGAGACCGTCGCGGCGCGGGTGGCCGACGCCGGCGTGCCGATCGCGATGTCGACCCGCGTCGTCGGACTGAAGCTCGTCGGCAAGCGCATCACCGAGGTCGAGACCGAGGACGTCGCGACGCGGCGTGCGCGCGTGGCAGCCGGCGGGGCAGGTGGTCTCGACGATGCCGATCCGCGAGCTCGTCGCGGCGCTGCACGGCGACGTGCCGGCGCGCGTGAAGGAGGTCGCCGGCGCGCTCGAATACCGCGACTTCATGACGGTCGGCCTGCTGTATCGCAAGCTCGCGCGCACGGGCGAAGCGTCGCGACGACGATCGCGCGGCGCTGCCGGACAACTGGATCTACGTGCAGGAGCCCGGCGTCAAGGTCGGCCGCGTCCAGATCTTCAACAACTGGAGCCCGTACCTCGTCGCGCGAGCCCGGACACGGTCTGGGTCGGCCTCGAGTTCTTCTGCGCCGAAGGCGACGCGCTGTGGTCGTCGAGCGATGAGGAGATGACCGCGCTCGCGAAGCGCGAGATGGAGCAGATCGGGATGGCGGACGCGGCCGACTGCCTCGACGCGGTCGTGATGCGCGTGCCGAAGGCCTACCCCGGCTACTACGGCGCGTACGAGCACTTCGACGAGGTGCGCGCGTTCCTCGACGGCATCGAGAACCTGTTCTGCGTCGGCCGCAACGGCATGCATCGCTACAACAACCAGGACCATTCGATGCTGTCGGCGAAGCGCGCGGTCGAGGCGATCGTGGCCGGCAGCACCGACAAGTCGGCGATCTGGGCGGTCAACATCGACGACAGCTATCACGAGGACGGCGACCACCGGCCGGCGGACGCGCAGGGGACGCGCGTCATCGACGAGGACGACGCCGACGAGGCCGCCTCGCTGGCCCGTGGCGATTCGCCGATGCCGGCCGGCGCGCCGTTGGCCGAACCGCGGGTGCAGCCGGCGTGAACCGGGTCCTGACGCCGCCCGTCCTGCAGGCGGCGCGCCGGCGTCTGCTGCAGATGCATTTCGAGGCCGGCGTCGGCCATCTCGGCGGCAACCTTTCGTGCATCGACGCCGATCATGCTCGTCTTCCACGAACTGATGGGCGTCGAGCGATCGGTTCGTGCTGTCGAAGGGCCACTCGGTCGGCGCGCTGTACGTCGCGTTGTGGAGCCTCGACCGGCTCGACGACGCCGCGCTGCGCACGTTCCACCGCGACGCGACGCTGCTGCCCGGGCATCCGCCCGGTCGCGGGCATGCCGGACATCCCGTTCGCCACCGGCAGCCTCGGACACGGCCTCTCGCTCGCGGCCGGTACGGCGCTCGGCATGCGCATGAAGGGCCGATCGCGGTCACGTCTTCTGCCTGACGTCGGACGGCGAGTGGCAGGAAGGGTCGACGTGGGAGGCGCTGATCTTCGCGGCGCATCAGCGGCTCGCCAACCTGACCATTCTGGTCGACCACAACGGGCTGCAGGGCTTCGGCACGACCACCGAGCGTCGCGTCGATGTCGCCGCTGTGGGAGCGGCTCCAGGGCTTCGACGTCGAGGTGTTGACGCGTCGACGGCCACGACGTCGCGATGATGCGCGGCGGCCTTGCGCCAGCGTCGCTCGCGGCCTGCGCGTGATCGTCCTGCAGACGGTCAAGGGCAACGGCCTGAGCTTCATGGAAGGCCGGATGGAGTCGCACTATCTGCCGCTGACCGCCGAGCAATACGAGCAGGCACTCGTCGAGATGGACGGAGCGGTCGTCGCATGAGGCTTCCGTTCTGCGACGCGACGGTCGCACGCGCGCGCCGACGGCGAGATGGTCTTCCTGACCGGCGACCTCGGCTTCATGGCGCTCGAGCCGCTGCGGCACGCGATGGGCGACCGCTTCATCAACGCCGGCGTCGCCGAGCAGAACATGATGTCGGTGGCCGCCGGCCTCGCCGCGGCAGGGCTTCGAGGCGTGGGCGTACAGCATCGCGCCGTTCTGCTATGCGCGTCCGTTCGAGCAGATCCGCAACGACATCGCGTTCCACGAACCTGCCCGTGAAGCTGGTCGGCAACGGCGGCGGCTACGGCTACGGCGTGATGGGGCCGACGCCATCACGCGATCGAGGATTACGGCGTGTTGCTGTGCCTGCCGAACATGACGGTGTTCGTGCCGGCGTTCGACGAGGACGTGGCGTCGGTGGTCGCCCGGGTCGGCGACTGCGCCGGGCCCGCCTACCTGCGGCTCGGCCGCGGCGAGAAGCCGTCGGGCTACGACGTCCCCGACTACGCGCCATGGCGACAGCTCACGTCGGGCGGCGGCGCGGTCGTCGTGGCGGTCGGTCCGCTGGCGGGCGTCTACGTCGGCGCGTTCCGCGCGTTGCCGTTCGAACGACGCCCGAACCTGTGGGCCGTCTGCGAGCTGCCGCTGAAGACGAATCCGCTGCCGCCCGAACTCGAGGCGCAGATCGCCGTCGCGCCGTCGCTGTGCGTCGCCGAGGAGCACGTGCAGCGCGGCAGCTTCGCGTCGGAGCTCGACGCTCGACCTCGCGCAGCGCGGGATGCCGATCCGGCGCTTCCGCCATCTGCATGCGCGCGCGCATCACTTCGACCGCTACGGGTCGCAAGGCTACCTGCGGGAACGCTCGGGGCTCGACGCCGCGGCGATGCTCGAGGCCGATCGCGTTGCCCTGACGACGGTCATGCGCGACCTCGACGCCCACATCCGCGCGTTGCGCGGACCGATCCTCGTCACCGGCGCGGCCGGCTTCATCGGCGCGAACCTCTTTCGCCGCCTGCACGCCGTCCGCGAGCGACGTCATCGCCGCGGTGCGTCGAGGAAAGAACTGGCGCCTCGCGGACGTTCGGCGACGAGTCTCTCGTCGCCGTCGATCTCAACGACTCGGCGTCCGCGAAGAACATGGTCCGCAGCCTTCGTCCGCAGACCGTGTTCGACTGCGCGGCCTACGGCGCGTATTCGTTCGAGGCCGACGGCGACGCTGATCTACGAGACGAACTTCACGGCGGTCGCGAACCTCGTCGGCCTGCTGGAGGACGAGCGCATCGCCGCGTTCGTCCACGCCGGCAGCTCGTCGGAATACGGCACGATCAGCGACGGCCCGTCCGAGGACAGCCGGTGCCTGCCGAACAGCCATTACGCGGTCTCGAAGGTGGCGATGTCGAACCACCTCGCGTACATGGGCAAGCACCGCAGCTTCCCGTGCGTCAACCTGCGCCTGTACGCGGTCTACGGCCCGCTACGAGGATACGTCGCGGCTGATCCCGACGCTGTTGCGCAGCGCGCGTCGACGGAAGGCTTCCGCCGTTCGTCGACCCGCGCACGTCGCGCGACTTCGTCCACGTCGACGACGTCTGTGCCGCCTTCGTGCATGCCGCGACGGCGATGAATCCGGACCTGTACGGCGAGAGCTTCAACATCGGGACCGGCGTGAAGACGACGATCGCCGATCTCGCCGACGCTGGCGCGGGAGGTGTTCGACATCCGCGAGGAGCCGCGCTTCAACACGATGGAAGGCCGCGCCTGGGACCTCCAGGACTGGTATGCCGACCCGTCGAAGGCGAGGCAGCGCCTCGGATGGGAGCCGTCGATCGGGCTCGCCGACGGGCTGCGGGCCACGGCGAAGTGGATCGCCTCGCTGTCCGATGCGCAGATGGCGGCGGCGACGAAGAAGGACCCGAACGCGCGCCGTCGCAGCGTGTCGGCCATCGTCGCCTGCTACAGCGACGCGCAGGCGATCCCCGTGATGCACGAGCGGCTGACGCGACGTGTTTCGCAAGCTCGACATCGACTACGAATCATCTTCGTCAACGACGGGAGCCCCGACGACAGCGCCGACGTGATCCGCGGGTTGAGCGACGCGCGACCCGCACGTCGTCGGGCATCTCGCATTCGCGCAACTTCGGCTCGCAGATGGCGTTCCGCTGCGGGGATGGAGCTGTCGACGAAGGACGGCGTCGTCCTGCTCGACGGCGACCTGCAGGATCCGCCGGAACTGATCGAGCAGTTCTACGAACGATGGGAGGCGGGTTCCGACGTCGTCTACGGTCGTCGCATCAAGCGCGAGATGCCGTGGGCGATGGGGCAGGCTTATCAGCTCGTTCTATCGAATCTTCGCGCGCTTCAGCTACGTGCCGATTCCGCGCGACGCCGGCGACTTCTCGCTGATGGATCGCCGCGTCGTCGACTGGCTGCTCGCGTTCCCCGAGCGAGACCTGTTCGTCCGCGGCATCCGCGCCTATGTCGGATTCCGCCAGGCCGGCGTGGACTACGTGCGTCCGGAACGCATGTTCGGTCGCTCGACGAACAACCTGTTCAAGAACATCGAATGGGCGAAGAAGGGCATCTTCTCGTTCAGCAACACGCCGCTGACGATGCTGACGACCGGGGGCGTCTGCCTGCTGTTCCTGTCGCTGTTCCTCGCCGCGATCGCGGCCCTGCTGCGGCTGTTCGTGCCGGACATCGCGCCGCGCGGCGTGACGACGCTGCTGATCGCGATCCTCGTGTTCGGATCGCTGAACCTGTTCGCGATCGGCGTCGTGGGCGAGTACATCGCGAAGATCATGACCGAGGTCAAGGGCCGGCCGCGGCTGATCCGTTCCGCGTTGATCCGCAACGGCACGTCGGTCGAACTGCTGCCCGACGGCAAGGTGCGGTGACGATGCGAGCCGCGAGCCGCTCGACGGCCGAGGCCTTCCAGCCGATCCCCGTGCGTGCCCGGAGCGATGCGCCGATACGCTACGCGCTGCGTTGCGTCCTCGACCTGCAGCTGCTGACGATCCACCGATTCCTGCGGACGCATCTGGCCGGGCTTCGAGGACGGTTGCTCGACGTCGGGGCCGGCGAGTGCCCGTGGCGCGACCTGCTGACCGGCGTCGACTACGTCGGCATCGACGTCGAGGCGGCCGACGACTTCGGCATGCGACGCCACGCGGACGTCGTCTACTACGACGGTCGCCGGATCCCGTTCCCGGATGCGTCGTTCGATCACGTCCTGTGCGTCGAGGTGCTCGAACACGTCGAGGACCCGCGCGCGTTCGTCCAGGAGATCGCACGGGTCCTGAAGCCGCTCGGTTCGCTGATCCTGACGGTCCCGTGGTCGGCGCGCCTGCACCACCTGCCGCACGACTACCACCGGTTCTCGGGCCGCGCGCTCGAGTCGCTGTTCGCGACGTCGGGGTTCGATGCGATCCGTATCGAGGCGCGCGGCAACGTCGTCGCCGTCATCGCCAACAAGCTGCTCGTCCTCGTCGTCGCGCTGTGCTCGGGACGAAAGCCGGTCCAGGCGCTGTGGCGCTGGCCGGCGGCGTTGCTGCTGAGTCCGGTGGCTGCCGCGTTCATCGCGGCGGCCCACGTCGCCGTCCGCTTCCGCGGCGATGAGACCGACGACCCGCTCGGCTACGGGCTCGTCGCGAGGCGCGCATGACGTGCGCGTCGCATCGCCCGAGAGGGCAGCGCGCATGACCTCGTTGACGGATTCGCCGCGGATCGCGTCGCGCGTGCGGGCGGCGGTCGCCGACGCGTCGACGCGCCGTCGCGACGTCCGACCCGACGTCGCCGCGCATGCCCGGCCGGCCATCGCCGGCGGCGCGGGATCGGCGCCGCTGTCGTTGCTCGACGCGGCACTGCTCGCCTATCTCGGCTTGCCGACCGTGATCTATCTGGTCGGGTGGATCGCGCCGCGATACGGCATCGCGGCGGCCGTCGCGCTGGTCGTCGGCGCCGCGCTGCTCGTCCGCCGGCGGGTGCCGCGCGGCCGGATGCCGCCGGCGGCGCTCGCGTCGATCGTCGCGGTCGCCGTCGGCTGGTCGATCCTCGGCGGACTCGGTCACTTCGTCTACGCGAACTTCGACTGGACGTTCCGCGACGCGGTCCTGCTGGACCTCGTGCGATCGCCGTGGCCGGTCACGTACGACTACGGGCCCCGGCATCTCGAGCTCCTGCTGCGCGCACCCACGGGCATGTACCTGCCGTCCGCGATCGTCGGGAAGGCGCTCGGCATCCGCGCGGCCGACCTCGCGATGCTCGTGTGGATCGCGTCCGGCGTGACCCTGACCTTCCTGCTGATGTTCCGCGACGAGCGCCGGCTCGACCGCATCGGCGTCCGGCTGCTCGTCTTCGTGCTGTTCAGCGGCATGGACATCGTCGGCGTGCTGGCGCGCGGCACGCCGGTCGCCCTTGGCGACCACATCGAATGGTGGGCCTACCTCTTCCAGTATCCGTCGATCACGACGCAGATGTTCTGGGCCCCGGGCCACGCGGTGCCGGGCTGGCTCATCGTCGCGTGGCTGCTCGGACGAGGCGATCGGCGGGTGCCGATCCCGTTCGCGATCGCGCTGCTGTCGCTCGTTCCGTTGTGGTCGCCTCTCGCGGCGATCGGCGTCGCGCCGATCCTGGGCGTCGCGATCGCGAGGGAGATGTCGAAGGGCCCGGTCGGCGACGCGGTGCGTTCGCTCATCGACCTGCGCCTGTGGACCTGCATCGTCGTCTCGGTCCTGCTCGTCTATCCTTATCTCACGCTCGGCACCGGCATCCTCGACGCGGGATTCAACACGAAGGTGCGATGGGTCGGCGAGGACTTCGCGGCGCGCTACGTGGAGTTCGTCCTGCTCGAATTCGGACTGATGTCGGCGCTGCTCCTCTACCGGTTCCGTGCCGACCCGATGCTGATCGCGGCGATCGCGACACTGCTGCTCATCCCGACCTATCACTTCGGACCGGCGAACGATCTCGCGCTGCGCGCCTCGAACCCGGGCCTCGCGTTGCTCGCGATGCGACTCGGCAGCTGGCTGTCGGCGCCGTCGCGGAACCCGGTCGATGCGCGCGCACGCGTCGCGGCGATCGTGCTCCTCGCGGTGGGCGCGGTGACGCCGTTCCTCGAAGTCTCGCGACTGCTGACCGAGACGCGCTGGGACATGAACACGAAGGAGAACGTCATCGAAGCGGCACACGGGCGGTCCGCCGCCCACTACCTGACGCCGCTCCCGCAACCGTGGACCGACCGGTTCATGAAGTGACGACGCGCAAGGCGACGGCACGGCGACGCGGTCTCGACTCGAAGCGCGACTGATGCGCCGCCACCTCGATGCCTCGGTCCGCCACTGGCACGGCAACCAGAAGCTCCGCTTCCTCGTCGTCGGCGGCTGGAACACCGCCGTCGGCTACGTCGTGTTCGTCGCGCTGTACCTGCTGCTCCATGCGCGCCTGCCGTACCTGGTCATCGGCGCCGCGGCCCATGCGATCGCGATCGCGAACGCGTTCGTCGCCCAGCGCTGGCTCGTCTTCCGTTCGCGCGGCGCCTGGCGGGTCGAGTTCGTGCGCTTCTTCGCCGCGCAGCTGTTCGTCCTCGGAAGCGGACTCGCCGCGCTGTGGCTGCTGGTGAGCCAGGCCGGCCTGTCGCCGTTGCCGGCGCAGGCGATCGTCGCGGTCGGGACGGTCGTCGTCAGCTACTACGCGCACCGCCACTTCAGTTTCGCGGCAGACCGGACATCGTGAACGTCGCGCCGGCTCGACGCCGGTCGCCGACGATCCGTCAGGCCGACGTCCACGCCCCCGACTTCCCGCCGCGCTTCTCGAGCAGCCGCACGTCGCCGATCATCATGCCGCGGTCGACCGCCTTGCACATGTCGTAGACCGTCAGCAGGCCGACCTGCACGGCCGTCAGCGCTTCCATCTCGACGCCGGTGCGGCCGGTCGTCTCGACCGTGCGCCGTGCAGCGCACCGACGACGTCGCGTCGTCGACGTCGAACGTCGACCGACACCTTCGTCAGCGCGAGCGGGTGGCACAGCGGGATCAGCTCGCTCGTCCTCTTGGCGCCCTGGATCGCCGCGATCCGCGCGACGCCGAGCACGTCGCCCTTCTTCGCGGTGCCCGACGCGATCAGCGCGAGCGTCTCCGCGACGCATCGCGATGCGTGCCGGTCGCGACCGCCGTGCGATCGGTCTCGGGCTTGTCGCCGACGTCGACCATGTGCGCCTGGCCGGCGGCATCGAAATGCGTCAGCGGCATCGTCGTCGCGTCGCCGCCGTCAGCGACGGGTGTCGACGTCGACGCGCAGCGCGATCGCCGGCCTCGGCTCGAAGCCGAAACGCGTCGCGACCTGATGCGACGCGATCCGTCGCAGCGGCAGACGGAGCGTCGGACGACGTCGCGTCCCACTGCAGGCCGACGTCGCGGCAGCGTCGTCGCGGCGAGCTCGCCGCCGCCGCCGGTCGACAGCCGCGTCAGCGTCTCGTCGCTCAGCGGCGCACCGTCCGCGTCGCGCAGCAGCTCGGCGACGATCGCCGTGTCGTGGTCGTGCACGACGCCGACCACCGGCACCTCGCCGCCGGCGCGCGCCTCGAACAGGAAGCGCCCGTCGCTGTCGAGCCACAGCGAACTCGGCGCGACGTGCGTGCCGGTGTGCGACGACGAGGTCCCACGCGTGCTGCTCGTTCGGCACGAGCCGCCACACGAACGGCGTGTACTCGAGCTCGACGTAGACGCGCTGCGGACCGTTCTGGAAGACCCAGTAGCGACCGTGCGCGCCGTAGTTGCGGTTGATGAACGCGATCATCGCGGCATGCGTGATCGGCTGCCGCGGCCCGGCCTTCGCCTCGCCGATGCGCCAGCGGCCCCGCGCGTCGAGCGCGAGCCAGCCGGTGCAGTCCGGCACGTCCGGCCATTTCGCGAGCGCCGCCTTGACCTGCTCGTCCATCGGGTCGCATCCGAAGCGTCGCGCCGCGGCGGATGCCGGGGCGCAGGAGCGCATGATAACGAGGGCGCGCGCGACGTGCGGCGCGAGGATGACGACGGCGCGCGCGGCGCGACGGCTACGACGGCGTGGCGGCGAGGAACGTCAGCACGCGGCGCGGCATCCACTCGGCGCCGTCCGGTCCGGCATCGACGAAGCCGACGTGCCCGCCGTCGTCCGGCAGCTCGAGCGTCACCGTCGACGACACCTCGTCGCTCGTCGGCAGCGCGGACGGCGGCAGGAACGGATCGTTGCGCGCGTTGAGGATCAGCGTCGGTACCGCGATGGCGCGCAGCAGCGGCTTGCTCGATGCGCGCCGCCAGTAGTCGTCGGCGTCGACGGAAGCCGTGCAGCGGCGCCGTGACCGACGTCGTCGAACGCGTGCAGGTCGCGCGCCCGTTCCATGCGCATGCCGGTCGAACAGGCCCGCGTGCTGCGCGAGCTTCGCGCGGCTCTTCGCCTTCAGCGTGCGCAGGAACATCCACGTGTAGAAGCGGTTGAAGCCGCGGCCGAGCTGCGCGCCGCCGGCGACGAGGTCCATCGGCGTGGACACGGCGGCAGCCGCGCGGACGATCGCGCGCGCGTCGTCGCCGCGCTCGCCGAGCCACTTCAGCAGCATGTTGCCGCCGAGCGAGATGCCGACGGCGAACACCGGCCGCGCGGCGCTCCTCGGCGGCGACGCGGCGCAGGATCCAGTCGACCTCGTCGCTGTCGCCGGAGTGGTAGAAGCGCGGCCCGCGGTTCAGCGTCGCCGCCGCAGCCGCGGAAGTGCGGCGCGACGCCGTGCCAGCCGCGCGCGGTCGCGGCCGCCATCAGGCCGCGGACGTAGCGGCTGCCGGTGTCGCCTTCGAGCCCGTGGAACACGACGAGCGGCGGCTGCCGCGGTCCGGCGACGCCCGCGCGGTCGACCTCGATGAAGTCGCCGTCGGGCGTGTCCCATCGTTCGCGCGCGTAACGGACCGGCGCGCGCGGCGCGAACAGCGCCGGTCCGATCGTCTGCAGGTGCGAGCCGCGCAGCCACCACGGCGAGCGGAACGATCCGGCGTGCGACGGACCGTCGTCGCGTCTGGCGTCGCGCGGAGCCACGGACCGGCCGATCCCTTCGTCGACGCCGTCGTCGATCAATGCAGCGTGCCGCTCGACGGCGACGGGATCGCGTCGCCGTCCTGTGCCGTGACCGACGCGTGATGCAGCACCAGTCGCCATCCCTGCGCGTCCTTGAAGAACACATGCGTGACGAGCAGGTTGACCGCGACCGCCTGCGTCGACCGCGCGCCGCGCTCCGGCTTGACGTAGGCCATCACGCGCGACAGCACGCTGTGCACCGACGCGAGCGACGCCTGCAGCACGTGCGGCTCGGTCGCGCGCACGGCGACCGGTCCGTTCGCGAGGATCTCGCGCCACGACGCCGCGATCGCGCGATGCCCGACGAGCCGCGGTCCGCCCGGATGGATGCAGACGATCTCGTCGTCGTCGGACCAGACGTCCATCAGCGCGTCGACGTCGCCGGCCTCGAGCGCCTCGTGGAACGCGCTCTCGACCGCTTCCGGCGTCGCATGCATGTTCTTCAGCTTGACCATCGCGGGTGCAGCTCGGCCTCGACGGGCGGAGGATCATTCTGCATCGAATCGATCACCTGCTGCGGCGCGATCCCGACGAGGCAGTCGAGGTGGCCGAGCGGGCACGTGCGCTCGAAGCAGGGGCTGCAGTCGAGGTGCAGCCACAGCACGTGCGACCGCGGCGACAGCGGCGGCGTGTGGCGCGGGTCGCTCGATCCGAACAGCGCGACCTGCGGCCGGTCGAGCGCGGCCGCGACGTGCATCAGCCCGGAGTCGTTCGCGACGACGTGCGATGCCGCGGCGATCAGCGCGATCGCCTCGTCGAGCGTCGTCTCGCCAGCGAGGTCGCGGACGCGGTCGCCGGCATCGGCGGCGTCGGCGATCGCGGCGCAGATCGCGCGATCGCCGGGGCCGCCGAGCAGCATGACCCGCGTGCCCGGACGGTCGACGAGCCGCTTCGCGAGGTCGGCGAAGTGGTCCGCGGGCCAGCGCTTCGCGGGTCCGTACTCGGCACCGGGACACAGCGCGACCAGCGTCTCGTCGGGCACGAAGCCGAAGCGGCGCCGCGCCGCGTCGATCGCGTCGGGCGGGACGACGAGGTGCGGCCGGGGCAACGGACTGTCCGACGCCGCGCCGACGGCGGCCGCGAGCGCCGCATAGCGCTCGCTCATCGACCGCGCGGGATCGGGACCGGCGACGCGATGGTCGACGACGACGTAGCGCGACTCGCCGAGGTAGCCGACGCGGCGCGGGATGCGGGCGAGCCACGGGATCAGCGCCGACTTGAAGCTGTTCGGCAGCACGAACGCGCGATCGAACCGGCGCGTCGCCAGCGTCGCGCGCGACCGCGCGTCGAGCCGACCATTGCAGCGCGCCGTGCGCGAGGTCGGTGGCGACGACCTCGTCGACCTCGGGCATCGCGGCCAGCACCGGCGCGACCCAGCGCGGCGCGAGCGCGACGATGGTCTGGTCCGGCGCGTGTCGCTTCAGCAGCGTCAGCAGCGGCTGCGCCATCACCGCGTCGCCGATCCAGTTCGGCGCGACGACGAGCGTCTTCACGCCGCGCGGATCGTCGCCGGCCGCGGCGACGGCGCGTCGGGCCGCGCCGTCAATGCGCGTGGACTTCGTGCCGGCCTTGAGCCGGTAACGCGTGCCGCAGTACGGGCACTTGCCTCGCCGGTCGGGACGACGTCGATGAAGACGCGCGGATGGTGGCTCCAGAGCGGCATCTTCGGGTTCGGGCAGAACGCCGGCAGATCCCTGGCCGTCGAGCTCGACGTGGGACGGTTCGGACTCGCTCATCGTCGTCCTCGCTTCATGCGCCGGGCGTCAGACCTTCGTCAGCCACTCGCGTACTTCGGATTGCGGCCGTTGACGATGTCGAAGAACGCGGTCTGGATCTTCTCGGTGATCGGGCCGCGCGAGCCGGCGCCGAGCTCGATGCGGTCGAGTTCGCGGATCGGCGTGACTTCGGCGGCGGTGCCGGTGAAGAAGGCCTCGTCGGCGATGTAGACCTCGTCGCGCGTGATGCGCTTCTCGACCACCTTCAGGCCGAGGTCGCTGGCAGATCGCGAAGACGGTGTTGCGCGTGATGCCGTTGAGCGCGCCGGCCGACAGGTCGGGCGTGTAGACGCACGCCGTTCTTGACCACGAAGATGTTCTCGCCGGCGCCTTCGGCAGACGAAGCCGCTCGGCGTCGAGCAGCAGCGCCTCGTCGTAGCCGTCGTCGACGGCCTCCATGTTGGCGAGGATCGAGTTGCGTGTAGTTGCCGACCGCCTTGGCCTGCGTCATCGTGATGTTGACGTGGTGGCGCGTGTAGCTCGAGGTCTTGACGCGGATGCCGCGCTTCAGGCCTTCCTCGCCGAGGTAGGCGCCCCAGGGCCAGGCCGCGACCATCAGGTGGATCGTGTTGCCCTTGGGCTGACGCCGAGCTTCTCGGAGCCGATCCAGGTGAGCGGGCGCAGGTAGCAGCTCTCGAGCTTGTTCTCGCGCACGACCGTGCGTCTGCGCCTCGATCACTTCCTCGAGCGTGAACGGGATCTTCATGCGCAGGATCTTGGCGCTGTTGAACAGGCGCTCGGTGTGCTCGCGCAGGCGGAAGATCGCCGGTGCCGTCGACCGTGTTGTAGGCGCGCACGCCCTCGAAGGCGCCGCAGCCGTAGTGCAGCGTGTGCGTCAGGACGTGGATCTTGGCGTCGCGCCAGTCGACGAGCTTGCCGTCCATCCAGATCTTGCCGTCGCGGTCGTCCATCGACATGGGATCTCCAGCGGTTGCGGTGAAACCGTCGATTCTATCAACGCGGCGAGCGACGACGACGCGTCGCGTCGGGCGCGAGGGTCGCCCGCGGTCGGAACGGGCCGTTGCGCATCGCCCGCGTCGCCGCACGGCAACGACCCGCGCCGCAGATCGTTGCCGAAAGCAAGGGCCTCAGCGGCGCGTCGCTTCGGCGCCGAGTCGGCGTCAGATGTCCTTCGCGCTGTCGCCGCCGGTGACCTCGTATTCCGCGCCGGTCACCATCGCGGCCGCGTCGCTCGCCAGGAAGACCGCGACCGGGCGCGATGTCTTCGGGCTGCAGCCAGCCGACCTGCATCGGCACCGTCGGCTTGCGCTCGTCCCACGCCTGCTGCGGCGTCGGATGCTCGGGCGGCGCTTGTGGCCGGTCTCGTCGTAGCTCTCGGTCAGGCGCTTCTCGTAGCGCGTCAGCGGCGTGTCGACGAGCCCGGGGATCAGCGCAGTTGACGGTGATGTTGTACTTGCCGAGCTCCAGCGCGGCCGACTTCATCAGGCCGAGGATCGCCCACTTCGACGCCGAGTAGCTCGACGCGTCCTTCGTGCCGTGCTTGCCCTGCATCGACGACAGCAGGATGATGCGGCCGTGGTTGCGCGCGACCATCTTCGGCGCGAACGCGCGGACCGTGTTGGCCGTGCCGTTGACGTTGTTGTCGATGACGTCGTACCAGTCGCTGTCCTCCATCTCGAGCAGCGGCTTCCAGCGCTGGATCGCGGCGTCGGCGACGACGATGTCGATCCTGCCGTACGTCGCGCTCGATGCGGTCGGCCGCGGCGCGCAGGTCGGCGATGCTGCCGGATGTCGGCCTGGATGCGCCTCGCCGCGACGGCCGAACGCCCTGATCTGCCGGACCGTCTCGGCGAGGTCGTCCGGGCGTCGCCGGCGCCGCGTCGGAGGCGGGGCTGACGTAGCCGGCGATGTCGAGGACGACGACGTCGGCGCCGTTGGCGGCGAACTCGACCGCGATCGCACGGCCGATGCCGCGCGCGCCGCCGGTGACGACGGCCACCTTGCCGCCCAGCGCCGAGCCACGGCCGGGGCGGATCGCGCCGGCCGTGCGGTCCGTCGGGCGGCTTCGGCATCGGCTCGCCGTTGACCGTCTGCGGCGCGCTGTCGAAGGTCGCCGCCGCGACGTTGCGGGCGGCCATCGCACCGGCCATCAGGCCGGCGCCGAGCAGGACCTGCCGTCGGCCGTGCATCCGCGCGTCGCCGTCGTTCGCGCTGTCGTCGTCTCGTCGCTGCATCTCGCACTCCTCGGATTCGATGCGCGGTTATCGCGCGGCGGCCGGCGCCGGCGGTTCGGAAAACCGCTCGATCGACGAGGCGTCGTGTCTGAGCGCGGGTCGGCGGCACGGCGGGCGAGGCGTCGGCGCCGGACCGGCGAGCCCCGCGGACGCGCCGAACCGGCCGCCGTCCTACAACCTCGCCGGGCTTGAATCGACTATGCTGCATCGCAACATGCGACGAAGGATCGATCGAAAGGCAGCCTCATGAAAAGCAAGTGGAACCGGTTGATGGCGGGCGCGACGCGCGTCGCCCAGCGACCGCTCGTCGAAGCGACGCGGCTCGTCCAGAAGAGCCTCTCCGACGCGTTCGACACGAGCGTCGCGCGTGCCGCGGCGGGGATCCGCCCCCAGCTGTACGAAGGGCTCGCGCGCTGGCCGCAGGAACCGCCGTTGTGGCGCCGGCCGCCGGCGCCGGCGGCGCCGGCGGCGCCGGTCCGCGAACGGACGCCGGACGCGCCGTCGACCGTCACGCGCACGCACACGTTCGACGGCATGACGCGGTCCTACAAGCTGTACACGCCGCCGTCGGCGGGCGCGACGCCGCCGCTCGTGGTGATGCTGCACGGCTGTACCCAGGACGCCGACGATTTCGCGGCCGGGACCCAGATGAACCGCGCCGCCGATGCCGGCGGCTTCCTGGTGCTGTACCCGGAACAGTCGCGCGAGGCGAATCCGTCGAACTGCTGGAACTGGTTCGGGGCGCACGAACAGGCCGGCGACGGCGAGACCGCGTTCCTCTGCGACCTGACGCGGACGATCGTGCGGCGCCGCCACGTCGACGCCGGCCGGGTCTACGTCGCGGGCCTGTCGGCCGGCGGCGCGATGGCGGCGTTGATGGCGGTCGCCGACCCGACGCTGTTCGCGGCGGTGGCCGTCCACTCGGGATTGCCGCCCGGCGCGGCGCGCAACCTGCCGGACGCGCTGCTGGCGATGCGCAACGGCGCCCGCGCGCTCGGTCCGCTCGCGCGTGCCGATGATCGTCTTCCACGGCGACGACGACCATACCGTCCACCCGGACAACGCGGCGCGGCTGATCGAGTCGATCGTCGGCGACGCGCCGCACACCGAGCGCATCTCGACGGCCGACGGTACGACCAGGCGCTCCACGAAGACCGAATACCTCGCCGCCGACGGCGCGGTGATCGCGGAGTCGTGGACGTTGCACGGCGCCGGTCATGCGTGGGCCGGCGGCGACGCCAGCGGCAGCCACACCGATCCGGCCGGCATCGACGCCACGCGCGAGATGCTGCGCTTCTTCGCCGACCGCCGCCGCTGACGCGTGCCGGTGCGGTCGGCGGCCGGCGCACCGGTGCCGCGCTCCGCCGCGGTGCGCCGGCGCTCCACGCCCCGGGGACGGCCGGGTCGGACGACGCCTGGCATGGCCCCTGCGTAGCGGACCGATGGTCCCGCACGCGAGCCACCGGCTCGCGCGGGCGCCGTCCGGGAGGCACGCTGATGCACGACACCGACGCGGTCGAGGCGGCATCCGATGCCGACGCCGGCGACTTCCGGGACGGGCGTTCGCCGAGCGGCCGGCGCCGCTTCGTCGCGGGCGCCGCGGCCGCGCTGGCCGCCGTCGTCGCACCGGCGATCGTGCGCGCCCAGGCATCGCCGAAGATCCGCATCGGCTTCTGGCCGGTCGCGGCCGGCCTGCCGTTCTTCGCCGCGGTCGAGAAGGGCTACTTCAAGGAGGCCGGCGTCGACGTCGAGCCGCTGAAGTTCGCCGGCGCGCAGCAGGTGATGGAGGCGATGCTCGTCGGGCCGCTGCGACGGCAGCGCCAACGGCACCGGCGTCGGCCAGTGCTCGCGATCGGCGAGATCGCGCAGCCGGGCCTGTTCAAGATCTTCTGCACCAACCCGAGCAACGCGAAGTACGTGCTCGACGAGTTCCTCGTGCGCGAAGGACAGCCCGTACAAGTCGCTCGCCGACCTGAAGGGCAAGCGCGTCGCGTCCGGCCCCGGCATCCAGAACGTGACGCTGGCCAAGACCATGCTCGAGCGCGCGGGCGCGCCGGCGTCGTCGGTCGCCGAGCTGCCGATCGGCCAGCACGTCGGCGCGCTCGCGGCCGGCCAGGTCGACGCGATCTACACGCTCGAGCCGACCGGCACCGTCGGCCGCCTGAACGGCACGACGCGGGTGCTCGAGGCCGGCGTCGTCGCGAAGTACATCCTCGGCGACCCGATGGCGCCGTGGCACGGCGGCTCCGCGACGCTGACGACCGAGTTCATCAAGAAGTACCCGGACGCCGCGAAGAAGTACATCGCCGCCTACGCGCCGCGGCGTCGAGCTGGTGCGCAACGAAGCCGGCCGAGGCGCGCCAGTTCCTGAAGGGCTACACCGCGATCGAAGGCCCGCTGACGGCCGAGGTGCCGCTGGCCGCCTACATGCTCTACAACGAGTTCAAGCCGAGCCGACGTCGCGTACTTCCAGAAGTTCTTCGACCTGTTCACCGACAAGGGCATCTTCGAGAAGCAAGGTCGACGTCGAGCCGCCTGCTCTACAAGGGCATGAGCGCCATGACGAGCGCCGAGCGACGCCGCGGTCGACGCGCTGCCGCCGACCCGATCGCGCCTGCCGCGCCGGCGCCGAAGCCGTGGAGCGCCCCGGGCCGACGACGGCCGCGCGCCGAAGCCGTCCCTGTCGGACCGGCTGCTGCCCGTCGATCGGGCCGATCGTGCTGTTCATCGTCTGGGACCTCGTCGTGCGCTTCGGCCTGATCAAGGCGATCCTGCTGCCGACGCCGTGGGCCACGCTGCAGGCGCTCGTCACCGGCCTGGCCGGCGGGCCGCTGCTGGCCGACTTCGCGGTCACCGTGTGGCGCACGCTCGAGGCGTTCGTGATCGCCGCCGTGATCGGCGTGCCGCTCGGCGTGCTGCTCGGGCAGCAACGAGAAGGCGTACCGCAGCGTCGAGTTCCTGATCGACTTCTTCCGCTCGACGCCGTCGTCGCGCGCTGATCCCGCTGTTCCTGCTGATCTTCGGCGTGTCCGACGTCAACAAGGTCGCGATCGCCGCGTTCGGCGCGCTGCTGATCGTGCTCTTCAACAGCGCCTACGGCGTCATCAACGCGCGCAAGCAGCGCGTGATGGCGGCGCAAGGTGATGGGCGCGATCGCGCTGGCAGATCTTCAAGGACGTGCTGATCTGGGAGAGCCTGCAGCCGACGTTCGTCGGGCCTGCGCTCGGCGGTGTCGATGGCGCTGGTGATCGTGATCGTCGCCGAGATGTTCATCGGCTCCGACAGCGGCCTCGGCCACCGCATCATCGACGCGCAGCAGGTGCTCAACGTCAAGAGCATGTACGCCGCGATCCTCGCGGCGGGCGCGCTCGGCTACGCGCTCAACGTGCTGTTCCTCGTCGCCGAGCGGCGCATCGTCCACTGGAGCGGAAGATGACGCATGGTCGCCGTCTCGACGCCGGCGATCGTCGCCGACGTGCCGCGAGCCGCGCCGTTCGTGCCCGGCCCGGCCGGCACGCACATCACGATCCGCGGCCTGACGAAGTACTTCGCCGGCTGGCCGCTGTACGAGAACTTCGACCTCGACATCCCGAAGCACAAGATCGTCTCGGTGTTCGGCCCGAACGGCTGCGGCAAGTCGACGCTGATCAACATGATCGCCGGCCTGATCCCGATCGACTGCGGGCGAGATCCTGTTCGACGGCAAGTCGCTCGCGCGACACCAAGATCGGCTACGTGTTCCAGAACTACCGCGAGGCGATGTTCCCGTGGATGCGCACCATCGACAACATCGCCTATCCGCTCAAGCTCGAAGGCCGCAGCGAAGGCCGAGGTCGACCGCGCGCATGGCCGAGCTGGTGGCAGTCGTTCGACGTCAAGTTCGACCTGAAGCGCTATCCGTACGAGCTGTCGGGCGGCCAGCAGCAGACGGCGTCGATCATGCGCGCGCTGGCGCCCGAGCCCGAGGTGCTGTTCCTCGACGAGCCGTTCTCCGCGCTCGACTTCGAGATGACGCTGTTCATCCGCGAGAAGCTGCAGGAGGTGTTCATGGCAGACCGGCACGACGATGATGCTGGTCTCGCACGACCTCGAGGAGGCGGTCTACCTCGCCGACGAGGTGCTGCTGCTGACGAAGCGGCCGACGCGCGTCGCCGAGATCCTGCAGCTACGACGACCCGCGGCCGCGCACCGTCGACGACGCTGTCGGACGCCGAGCTTCATCGCGACGAAGAAGCTGAGCCTGGAGATCTTCCAGCGCGAGGTGCGGCGCTGATCGCGGATGCGCGCGAGCGGCGCATGCCACGACGACGCAGCGACGCCTACGTCGACGCCGCCGCGGCCGCGCTCGCGCTGCCGACTCGCGCCCGTGCACCGCGACGGCGTGCTGCGCTACTTCGCGCTCGCGGCGCCGATGGCCGCGCTCGTCGACGCGGTGCCGCTGGTCGCCGCGCGACGAGTCCGGCCGAGGCGTTCGTGCCGGTCGTTCCGTGAGCGACGCCGCAGCCTTGCTGCGCGGCCCGGCGCCGGCGATGGTCGATGCGGTCCGCGATCGCCGCGTCCGCGTCGCGGACGTCGTCGACGCGAGCCTCGCGGCGCATCGCGCGCGTCGATCCGTCGATCAACGCGTACACCGACGTCGTCGCCGACCGGGCGCGCGCCCGCGCCGACGCGGCTCGACGCCGACCGGCGACCGCGCGCTGCCGCTGCTGGGCGTGCCGTTCGCGGTCAAGAACCTGTTCGACGTCGCCGGCCTCGTCACGCGCGCCGGCTCGAAGATCGAACGCGACGCGCCGCCGGCGACGCGCGACGCGGTCGCTGGTCGGGCGGCTCGAGGCGGCCGGCGCGGTGCTCGTCGGCGCGCTCAACATGGACGAGTACGCCTACGGCTTCACGACCGAGAACTCGCACGACGGGCCGTGCCGCAATCCGCACGACCTGACGCGCGTGCCGGGCGGCTCGTCGGGCGGCTCCGGCGCGGCCGTCGCGGCCGGGCACGGTGCCGATCGCGCTCGGCGTCCGACACGAACGGCTCGATCCGCGTGCCGTCGTCGCTGTGCGGCACGTTCGGGCTGAAGCCGACGTTCGGCCGGCTGTCGCGACGCGGCAGCTACCCGTTCGTCGCACAGCCTCGACCACCTCGGCCCGTTCGCGCGCAGCGCAGCGCGACCTCGCGCTCGCCTACGACGCGATGCAGGGCCCCGATCCCGCACGATCCGGCTGCGCGCAGCGTCGCATCGAGCCGACGATGCCGACGCTCGACGAGCGGCGTCGACGGCCTGCGCATCGCGGTGCTCGACGGCTGGTTCGCCGAGCAGCGCCGGCGACGACGCGCGCGCCGCCGTCGCGCGCGTCGCCGAGGCGCTCGGCGCGCGGCCGCGCGCGACGTTCGCCGAGGCCGAGGCCGTGCGCGCCGCGGCCTTCGTCATCACGAACGCCGAGGGCGCGGCGCTGCACCTGCCCGACCTGCGCACGCGCGCCGCCGACTTCGAGCCGCTGTCGCGCGACCGCTTCCTCGCCGGCGCGCTGCTGCCGGCGGCGTGGGTCGAGCGGGCGCAGCGCGTGCGCCGGCGTCGCCGCCGAGCGCCGCGGCGCGAGCTGTTCGCCGACTGGGACGTGCTGCTCGCGCCGGCCACGCCGTGCGCCGCGCCGCCGATCGGCACCGAGTCGCTCGAGATCGGCGGACGGCGCGTGCCCGCGCGGCCGCATCTCGGGCGTGCTGACGCAGCCGTGGTCGGCGATCGGCGTGCCGGTCGCCGTCGCGCCGGTGTTCGGCGCGACGCGCGGCGCCGACGCGCACCTGCCGATCGGCGTGCAGACTCATCGCCGCGCCGTGGCGCGAGGACCTCGTGCTGCGGGTCGCGCGCGCGCTCGAACGTACCGGGGTCGCGGAGGTCCGCGTGGCCGAGGTCCGATGATCGTCGACGATCCCGCGACGCTCGGCGACGTCCGATGATCGTCGACGATCCGGCGACGCTCGCCGAGCTGACCGTCGCGTCCGACCGCTACGAGTCGGCGCTGGTCGCGAACGACGTCGCGGTGCTCGACGAGCTGTTCTGGCGGTCGCCGAAGACGATCCGCTTCGGCACCGGCGAGAACCTGTACGGCTACGACGCGATCGCCGCGTTCCGCGCGGCGCGGTCGCCCGCGGGTCTCGCGCGGACGATCGTGCGACGCGTCGTCACGACGTACGGCACCGCGTTCGGGACGGTCGATATCGAGTTCGTCCGCACGGGCAGTTCGCGCGTCGGCCGCCAGAGCCAGACGTGGGTGCGGATGCCGGAAGGCTGGCGCGTCGTCGCCGCGCACGTCAGCGTGATCGACGCGCCGGACGGCTGAGCGGCTCGCCCCGTTCGACGTCGTCGAGCGACGCCCGGCCCCGACGAGTTCGCGGGCTCGCCGCGGCGACACCGACCGGCCGGTCCCCGGCCGACGACGCGTGGGCCGCTCAGTACGCGACGACGTCGAACTGCTGCTCGTCGACCTTGACGCCGTCGACGAGGACCTCGACGCGGTAGTGCCCGATGCCGAGGTCGGAGGCCGCGAGGCTGCGCGAGAAGCGGAACGGCGTTCGGCCGAAGTCCACCTTCTTCTCGCGGTCGGCGACGAGCGTGTCGCCCTCGTACCACTTCCAGCGCACGTCGTGCCGGCCGCCGTTGCGCCCGGCCTCGGGCCAGTCGACGTGCGTGACGACGACGGCCTGGTCCTTCAACGCGACACGGCGCGTCGGGACTTCATGGGCGCGCGCGTCGTCGGTCGCGGCGATCTCGCCGTGATATCGCAGCCCCGGCGATGCGCATGCGGCGAGCGCCGCAGCGAGCGCCACGCCGAGCGCCGCGAGGCACGTGTTCCTGAACATTCGGTCTCCACGAATCGGACGCGGCGATTCACCGATCGCTCGCGGCGGGACGCATCGTTGCACAGGACGAGGGGGCTGCCAACGCGCGCCGCCGGGCGATTCGGCGCCGACGCAACGTGCCTTCGCGGCAGCTTCGTCGGCCCGGCCGCGGAGGCCGGGAAGCGTCGTTCGTCGCGTGGTGCCGCGAGCCGGAATCGAACCGGCACTCCCTTTCAGGAAACAGATTTTGAGTCTATCGCGTCTACCAATTTCGCCACCGCGGCCACGCCGAGGACGACGCCGTCATTGTGTCATACCGACGCCCGCGGTCGGGCACGTCGGTTGCGAAACGATTCGCTCGGTCGATAATATCGACCCACCAACGAAGGGCCTGACGGAGGAGCAATGCTGGAGTCGCAGATCGAGCGGTGGATCCTGTCGCATGCAGGCGACGACATCCCGCTCGCGATCGAGTTGCCGTCGGGGCGGCGGATCGAGATGGGCCCGCAGCCGAACGTGGTGCTGCGCCTCAAGTCCGCGAGCGCCATTCGCCTGCTGCTCAACCCGACGCTCGGCAACCTCGGCACCGGCTACGTCGAGGGCGACATCGATCTCGAAGGCCGCATCGACGACATCCTCGAGGTCGGCGTCCGCCTGTCGAACACGACCGGCGGCGGCGACTTCACGAAGCCGGAGGTCGGGTTGCTCGCGCGCGTGCTGTCGCACAGTCGCGCCCGCGACAAGGAGAAGATCGAGTACCACTACGACGTCTCGAACGACTTCTACAAGCTGTTCCTCGATCGCGAGATGGTCTACTCGTGCGGCTACTTCCGTCACGACGACGACTCGCTGGACCGGGCGCAGCTCGACAAGCTCGACCACATCCTGAAGAAGGTCATGCTCGCGCCGGGCGACCGCCTGCTCGACGTCGGATGCGGGTGGGGCGCGCTGGTCATCCGCGCGGCGCAGCAGGGTGCGTACGCGGTCGGCGTCACGCTGTCCGAGAACCAGCACGCGTACGCGAACGACCGTATCGCCGCGCTCGGCCTGTCGTCGCGCTGCGAAGTGCGGCTGCAGGACTATCGCGACGTGCCCGAGGCCGGCGGCTACGACCGCATCACGAGCGTCGGCATGTTCGAGCACGTCGGCATGAAGAACCTGCCGCTGTACTTCGAGCGCATGAACGGTCTCCTGAAGCCCGGCGGCTCGATGCTGATGCACGGCATCTGCGCGACGCATCCCGAGCAGCGCCAGGTCGGCCGCGGCGCCGGCGAGTTCATCGACAAGTACGTGTTCCCCGACGGCGAGCTGCCGCACATGAGCGACGTGGCGCGCTTCATGGCCGAGCAGGGGCTCGAGGTCGTCGACGTGGAGTCGCTGCGTCGTCACTACGCGAAGACGCTCGCCCACTGGGCGCATCGCCTCGACGCGCATCCGGACGAGGCGCGTCGCATCGCCGGCGAGAAGCGCTATCGCATCTGGCGCGTGTACCTGATGGGCTGCGGCGTCGGCTTCCGCGACAACTGGATGAACATCTACCAGCTGCTCGCGTGCAAGCTCGGCGGCCCCGGACTCAATCCGTTTCCGATGACGCGGGAGTGGATGTACGCCCGCGAAGGGTCTGTCGAGGGGCCCCGCGCGTAGCGCGGGGATCGACATCCCGTAGCGGGCGCGATCGCGGTCGGGCTCGACGCCCGACTGCGATCGAGGTGGCAGCATCGCGGTGGACGCGGTCTGTCGAGGGGCCCCGCGCGTAGCGCGGGGATCGACACTCCCGTAGCGGGCGCGATCGCGGTCGGGCTCGACGCCCGACTGCGATCGAGGTGGCAGCATCGCGGTGGACGCGGTCTGTCGAGGGGCCCCGCGCGTAGCGCGGGGATCGACACTCCCGTAGCGGGCGCGATCGCGGTCGGGCTCGACGCCCGACTGGCGATCGTACGCTGGCAGCATCGCCGGTGGCCGAGCCTGTCGACGCGGCCTTCGCACGTCCGTGGCGACCGAGGAACGGCACCCGTCCCCTGCCGAGCGATCGAGCGCCGGCGGGATCACAGTCCGCAGCGATCGAGGTGCCGGATCGCAGCGGACGCGGTCTGCCGACCCCGCGCGTCGCGCAGGGGTCGACCGCGTCCCGATCTCGTCCGTCATCCATCCGCATCAATCGACCGCCCATCGAACGCGGTATTCTCCCGACGCACCGCAGCATCTCGACCCCGAACCCCATGACGCCCTCCGATCCGACCGACTCGCGCGCCGTCGCGCCCGCACGCCGCACCAGCTCGCGAGCCCGCGCATGACGGAGACCGTGTCGTGGCTGCACGTCCTCGTCCTCGCCGTCGTGCAGGGCATCGCCGAGCTGTTGCCGGTGTCCAGCTCCGCGCACGTGATCGTCGCCGAGAAGGCGATGGGGCTCGACCCGACGACGCCGGCGATGACGCTGCTGCTCGTCATGCTGCACACCGGGACGATGTTCGCCGTGATCCTCTACTTCTGGTCGGCTTGGCGCGCTCGCTTCTTCGCGTCGAAGGCGCTGTTCGTCGAGGCCGTGAAGACGATCGTCGTCGCGACCGCGATGACCGGCGTGATCGGCCTCGTGCTGAAGGAGCTGATCGAGAAGGTCTTCATGCGCGGCAGCGGCAAGGCCGAGATCGAGGACCTGTTCGGCAACCACTGGCTGATCGCGACCGGCCTCGCGGCGGCCGGCGTGCTGATCATCGTGTCGGGGCTGAAGAACGCGCGTCGGCCGGGACGCGACGACGTCGGCGTGCGGAGCGCCGTGTGGATCGGCGCGGTGCAGGGCATCTGCCTGCCGTTCCGCGGCTTCTCGCGGTCGGGCGCGACGGTGTCGACCGGCCTGCTCGCGCGCGTCGCACGCGACCGGTCCGAGGAGTTCAGCTTCGCGCTCGCCGTCGTGCTGACGCCGGCCGTGATCGCTCGCGAGGGATGGCGCTTCGTCAAGGCGACGTCCGCGCTGCCCGAGGTCCGTCACGACTGGCTGCACCTGTTCGCGCCGAGCCTCGTCGGCATGGTGTTCGCGTTCCTCGCGGGACTGGTCGCGCTGCGCTGGCTGTCGCGATGGCTCGAATCCGGACGCTGGCACTGGTTCGGCGTCTACTGCCTCGTCGCGTCGGCGCTGCTGTTCGCGTTCGGCGGCAGCCTGTCGTGAACGACCGGAGCCGCTGACATCGGCGCCGCGATGCCGTCGTCGGGTGCGCTCGAAGCGCCGTTGCACGACGGCGAGGCCGCGCTCGAAGTCCTGCAGCGCGTCTTCGGCTATCCGTCGTTCCGCGGACACCAGGGCGACGCGATCGCGCACGTGATCGGCGGCGGCGACGCGCTGATCCTGATGCCGACCGGCGCCGGCAAGTCGCTGTGCTACCAGATCCCGGCGCTCGTCCGCCATGCGCGCGGCCTCGGCTGCGGCATCGTGGTGTCGCCGCTGATCGCGCTGATGCAGGACCAGGTGTCGGCGCTCGAGGAGCTCGGCGTGCGCGCGGCGTTCCTGAACTCGACGCTGTCGGCGCAGCGCGCGAGCGACGTCGAGCTCGCCTATCGCCGCGGCGAGCTCGACCTGTTGTACGTCGCGCCGGAGCGGCTGCTGACGGACCGCTGCCTGCAGATCCTGCAGGCCGGCCGCATCGCGCTGTTCGCGATCGACGAGGCGCACTGCGTGTCGCAGTGGGGCCACGACTTCCGGCCCGAATACATGCAGCTCGCGGTGCTCGGTCGCCGCTTCCCCGGCGTGCCGCGGCTCGCGCTGACCGCCACGGCCGATCCGGCGACGCGCGTCGAGATCGTCGAGCGGCTCGAGCTGAACGACGCGCGCTCGTTCGTGTCGAGCTTCGACCGGCCGAACATCCGCTACGAGATCGTCGAGAAGCTCGATGCGCGGCGCCAGCTGATCGACTTCATCCGCGCCGAGCACGACGGCGACGCCGGCATCGTCTACTGCCTGTCGCGTCGCCGCGTCGACGAGACGGCCGCGTTCCTCGTCGAGCAGGGCGTGAAGGCGCTGCCGTATCACGCCGGCATGGACGCCGACGCGCGGCAGAAGAACCAGGCGCGCTTCCTCCGCGAGGACGGGCTCGTCATGGTCGCGACGATCGCGTTCGGCATGGGCATCGACAAGCCCGACGTGCGCTTCGTCGCGCACCTCGACCTGCCGAAGAGCGTCGAGGGCTACTACCAGGAGACCGGCCGCGCCGGCCGCGACGGCCTCGCGTCCGACGCGTGGATGGCCTACGGGCTGCAGGACGTCGTGCAGCTGCGCCGCATGATCGACGAGTCGGAGGCGAGCGAGCAGTACAAGCGCGTGTCGGGCGCGAAGCTCGACGCGATGCTCGGCCTCTGCGAGACCGCGAGCTGCCGTCGCGCGATGCTGCTCGCTTACTTCGGCGAGGACGACGCGGCCGCGGCGCCCGGCGCGCGCTGCGGCAACTGCGACAACTGCGCCGACGCCGCCCGAGACGTTCGACGCGACGGTGGCGGTCCAGCAGCTGCTGTCGTGCATCTGGCGGCTGCAGCAAGGAACGCAGCCAGAGCTTCGGCGCGCTGCACGTCATCGCGGTGCTGCGCGGCGACGTCGGCGGCCGCAACGGCGAGAAGATCCGCCAGTGGAACCACGACGCGCTGTCGACGTTCGGCATCGGCGCCGATCGCAGCGAGGCCGAATGGCGCGCGATCGTCCGCCAGTGCATCGCGTTCGGCTACGTCGACGTCGACCACGAGACGTACGGCACCCTGCACCTGACCGAGAAGAGCCGCGCCGTGCTGAAGGGCGACGAGACGGTGCGGCTGCGGCGGTTCGTCGCGACGACCGGTCGCAAGAAGCCGCGCACGCGCAAGGACCTCGACGTCGCGGCGGGGCTCGGCGCGGACGACGTCGCGCTGTTCGACGCGCTGCGCTCGTGGCGGCTCGCGGCGTCGCGCGAGCACGGCGTGCCGGCGTACGTCATCTTCCACGACGGCACGCTGAAGGAGATCGCGCGCACGAAGCCGACGACGATCGCGGCGCTCGCCGCGCTGCCGGGCGTCGGCGAGAAGAAGCTCGAGGCGTACGGACGCGACATCGTCGCGCTCGTCGAGCGTCACGGCGACGGCTGACCCACGTCGACGCGGCGCGCCGATCGGGTCGCCCGGCGAGCCATTCGAGGAACTCGCGCGGCGCCGTGCCGTTCCACCGGTATCCCTGTTCGTTTCCGGAGACTTCGATGAACAAGCGTCCGCTCGGTCGTTCCGGGCTCCAGGTCGCGCCGCTCGCGTTCGGCGGCAACGTGTTCGGCTGGTCGGTCGACGACGCGACGTCGTTCTCGCTGCTCGACGCGTTCGTCGACGCGGGCTTCGACCTGATCGACACGGCCGACGTCTATTCGCGCTGGGTGCCGCGGCCACGTCGGCGGCGAGTCCGAGACCGTGATCGGCAAGTGGCTTCGCAGAAGACCGGCCGCCGCGACGAGGTCGTGCTCGCGACGAAGGTCGGCATGGACATGGGCGCAGAGCGAGCCAGGGCTGTCGAAGCGCCACATCCTGAAGTCGATCGACGCGTCGCTGAAGCGGCTGCAGACCGACCACGTCGACCTCTACCAGTCGCACAAGGACGACACCGACGACCGCGTTCGAGGAGACGCTCGAGACCTACGCGCGGCTGATCGAGGTCGGCAAGGTGCGCGCGATCGGCGCGTCGAACTTCACGGCGGACCGGCTCGCGGCGGCGCTCGACGTGTCCGAGCGCGACGGCCTGCCGCGCTACGAGACGCCTGCAGCCGCACTACAACCTGGTCGCGCGCGCCGAGTACGAGACGCGAGCTCGAGCCGCTGTGCGTCGAACGCGGCCTCGGCGTGATCAACTACTACGGCCTCGCGAGCGGCTTCCTGTCCGGCAAGTACCGCGAGCGAGGCCGGACCTGTCGAAGTCGAAGTCGCGCGGCGAGGCAGTCCGCAAGTACCTGAACCCGACAGGGTCTCGCGGTGCTCGACCGCGCTCGACGAGGTCGCGGCGCGCTACGGCACGCGGCCCGCGACCGTCGCGCTCGCGTGGCTGATCGCGCGACCGTCGATCACGGCCCCGATCGCGAGCGCGACGTCGACGGCGCAGTTGCGCGAGCTGCTCGAGGCCGCGACACTGACGCTGGACGCCGACGCGATCGAGACGCTCGATCGCGCGAGCGACGGAACCTGACGCGCGACGAGGAGAACCGCATGAGCGACCACATCTACAAGCTGCTCGAGCTGACCGGCTCGTCGGAGACCGGCATCGAGGACGCCTGCCAGCGCGCGATCGCGAAGGCGAGCGAGACGGTCCGCAACATCCGCTGGTTCGAGGTCGTCGAGACCCGCGGCCACGTCGAGGACGGCAGGGTCGCGCACTGGCAGGTGACGATCAAGGTCGGCTTCACGCTCGAGTGACCGGACGACCCGGCGCGCCCGCGCTCGCCGCGACGGACGCGTCGACCCGACGCACGACGGCTGCCTCGCATCGCCGACAGCTCGGACGGCTGCGCGTCGCCGGCCTCGCGTTCGTGTTCCTGTGGTTCCTGATCGGCGGGATCGCGCACTTCGCCGCGACCGATCTCGAGATGCGGATCGTGCCGCCCTGGATACCGGACGCGCGGGCGGCGGTCCTCGTCAGCGGCGTCGTCGAACTGCTCGGCGCCGCGGGACTGCTGTTCGCGACGACGAGGGCGGCGGCCGGCTGGCTGCTGTTCGCGCTGACGATCGCCGTCACGCCGGCGAACGTCTGGATGCTGCAGACCGCGGACCGCTGGCCGGTCCCGACCGCGTTGCTCGTCGCGCGACTGCCGTTGCAGGTCGCGCTGCTCGCGCTGATCGTCTGGAGCACGCGTGCACGACCCGGGCGCGCATCGGACCCGGCATCGGCGGCCGCGCGGCCGCGCTAGCCGCGCTTCTTCTCGGCCTGCTTCGCCTTCTTCGCGTCCTTCTTCTCCTTCGGCGTCTTCGCCGGCTGCTTCTTCTCGGTCTTCTTCGCGTCGCGGGCCTTCGTCATGGCGGATCTCCGTGGGGCTGACGGCCGAAGTCTGCCGCATCCGGCGCCCGTCGTCGTCGACGCCTCAGCGATGGTCGACCCAGATGCCGACGCAGAGCGCGATGCCGAGCGCGTACAGCAGCCAGGTCCATGGCACGACGTAAGGGTAGAACATCAATGCGACGCCGAGCCACATCGTCCGCCGATGGTCGCGCCTGCGGCCGTAGCGGAACGCGACGTAACCGATCACGCTGAACAGCAGCGCGCCGACGAGATAGGCCGGCGTCGGCAGGTCGAGGCCGAGCGCGTGCAGCGACGCGGCGACGTCGTTCATCGACATGCGCGGCCGTCAGGCGCGCAGCACCGGCGGCGGCGCGAGGTCGACGCCCGGGCGCCGCGCGACGAAGTCGATCTCGACGCGTGCCCCCTTCGCGAGCCCGGTCACGCCGATGCACGTTCGCGCCGGTCGCCGTCCCGGCGCGAACCAGCTCGCGTAGACGGCGTTCATCGCGTCGTAGTCGTCGTCGAAGTGCGTCAGGAACACGCGCGCCTGCAGGACGTCGTCGAGCGTCAGCCCGATGCCGTCGAGCACCGCGACGAGATTGCGCATCACCTGGTTCGTCTGCGCCTCGATGCCGTCCGGATACGGCGAGTCGAGCGACGTCCCCGTGAACGGCATCTGCCCGGTCACGAAGACCCAGCCGTCGGCCTCGACGGCGTGCGAGAACGGGGCGACGGGATCGGGTGCGTCGTCGATGAGGTGGAAGGTGGCGGGCATGCGGAGTCTCGTCGTCGGTCGGGCGCCTCGCGATCGCGCTTGCGGGGTCGGGCGAAACGGTACATCGTTTCGCGCCGCCGGGCCCCACGCCGCTCGCGTCGAGCCGACGGCGGCACGGGCGCGAAGCGCATCGACGCCGCGCGCCGACGACAGGGCGACCCGATGCGACGACCGGCGGACGACGACCTCACGCGGTGGAGCGCCGTCGAGCTGTCCCGCGCGATCCGGTCGCGCGACGTGTCGTGCGTCGACGTGATGACGGCGTACCTCGATCGCATCGACCGCGTCGATCCGGTCGTCCACGCGATCGTGTCGCGGCAGCCGCGCGACGACCTGCTCGCGCAGGCGAAGGCGAAGGACGCCGAGCTCGCCGACGGCCGCGCGGTCGGCCGGATGCACGGCTTCCCGCAGGCGCCGAAGGACCTCGCGGCGACGGCCGGCGTCGTCACGACGCAGGGTTCGCCGCTGCTCGCGCGCTTCGTCCCGACGATCGACGCGATCGTCGTCGAGCGGGCGCGGCGCGCCGGCGCGATCCTGATCGGCAAGACGAACACGTCGGAGTTCGGTCTCGGCTCGCACACGTACAACGCCGTCTTCGGCACGACGCGCAACGCGTACGACCCGACGAAGAGCGCCGGCGGCAGCAGCGGCGGCGCGGCCGTCGCCGTCGCGACCGGCATGCTGCCGGTGGCCGACGGCAGCGACTTCATGGGATCGCTGCGCAATCCCGCCGGCTGGAACGGCGTGTTCGGCTTCCGCCCGTCGACGGGACGCGTGCCGCACGGCCCGACGAACGAGTTGTTCCTGCAGCAGCTCGCGACCGCGGGGCCGATGGGCCGCACGGTCGCCGACGTCGCGATGCTGCTGTCGGTACAGGCCGGCCACGACGTGCGCGCGCCGCTGTCGCTCGACGACGACCCGTCGATCTTCGCGCGACCGCTGGCCCACGACGTGGCCGGGCTGCGGATCGGCTGGCTCGGCGACTACGACGGCTACCTGCCGATGGAAGCCGGCGTGCTTGACACGTGTCGCGACGGCGCTCGCGGCGTTCGACGCGATCGGCTGCACCGTCGACGAGGCGCGCGTCGACTTCCCGATGGCGCGCCTCTGGGACGCATGGCTCGTGCTGCGCGCGTTCCTGGTCGCCGGCAGCCTCGGCGCGTGGCACGCGGACCCGAAGCGGCGCGCGTTGCTGAAGCCCGAAGCGCGCTGGGAGATCGAGCGCGGCAACGGCCTGACGGCCGCCGCCGTGCATCGCGCGTCGGTCGACCGCTCGTCGTGGTACGCGGCGCTCGTCGCGGTGTTCGAGCGCTTCGACGCGCTCGTGCTGCCGACCGCGCAGGTCTTCCCGTTCGACGCGGGACTCGACTGGCCGAAGAACATCGCCGGCCGCGCGATGGACACGTACCACCGCTGGATGGAAGTCGTGATCGGGCCGACGCTCGCGGGATTGCCGGTGCTGGCGGTGCCCGCGGGCTTCGGACCCGGCGGGCTGCCGATCGGGCTGCAGATCATCGGACGGCCGCGCGCCGATCTCGACGTGCTGCGGCTCGGTCATGCGTACGAGGCGGCGTCGCGCGACGCGTGGCGGGCGAGTCCGCTGTTCGCGTGACGCGGGCGGAGATTGCCGAACGGTTCCCGGTCGGCGCGATGTCGGGCGCCGGCCGGCGATGGGTCCGCTGTCGGCTCGGTGCGACGCGACGGCATCAGCGGCGTCGCGGATCGAGCGCGTCGCGCAGGCCGTCGCCGAGCAGGTTGAACGACAGCACGAGCAGGAAGATCGCGAGGCCCGGCCAGATCGCCATCCACGGCGCGCTGTCGATGAAGTTCTTCGCGGTGTTCAGCATGCTGCCCCAGCTCGGCGCCGGCGGCTGCTGGCCGAGGCCGAGGAACGACAGGCTCGCCTCGGCGATGACCGCGGCCGCGATCGCGAGCGTCGCCTGCACGATCAGCGGCGCCGCGACGTTCGGCAGCACGTGGCGGCAGGCGATGCGCCACGGCGGATTGCCGACGCGCGCGCGCCGCCTCGACGTAGTCCTCGACCTTGACGTCGATGCACCTGCGCGCGCGTCAGGCGCACGAAGATCGGCGTCGCCGACACGCCGATCGCGATCATCGCGTTGGTGAGGCTCGGGCCGAGGAACGCGGCGAGCGCGATCGCGAGGATCAGGAACGGGCAGGCGAGGAACGCGTCGATGATGCGCGAGATCAGCCGCGTCGACGAAGCCGCCGAGCGAAGCCCGCGACGAGGCCGATCGGCACGCCGAGCAGCAGCGAGATCGAGACCGAGACGACGCCGGCGAGCAGCGACGCGCGCGTGCCCCAGACGACGCGCGACAGCACGTCGCGGCCGATGTCGTCGGTGCCGAACCAGTGCGCTGCGCGTCGGCGCCTTGCGGATCGCGCTCCAGCTCGTCGCGATCGGGTCGTACGGCGCGATCCACGGCGCGAACACCGCGAGCACGACGAACGGCGACGCACGACGCCGAGGCCGACCATCGCGCCGCGCGACGCCGCGCGAGCCGCGCGCCAGGCGCGCCGCCACGGGCCGGCGTCGCGGCGCGCGGCGCGTCGAGCCGCCGACGGCGCGGCAGCGACGCGCCGGTCATCGTCAGCCCCGCAGCCGCGGGTTGACGACGAACGTACGCGAGGTCGGCGAGCAGGTTGAGCAGGACGTACGCGGTCGCGGTGACGAGCACGACGCCCTGCACGACCGAGTAGTCGCGGTTGAAGACCGAGTCGACGATCAGCTTGCCGAAGCCGGGAATCGTGAAGACCTGCTCGGTCAGCACCGCGCCCGACAGCAGCGTGCCGAACTCGAGCGCGCCGAGCGTGATGATCGGCGTCAGCGCGTTGCGCAGCGCGTGCTTCAGCACGACCGTCGTGCTCGCGCAGGCCCTTCGCGCGCGCGGTGCGCACGTAGTCGGCTGCCAGCACCTGCAGCATCGCGCTGCGCGTGTGTCGCATCAGCACCGCGGCGATCGCGTTGCCGAGCACGAAGGCCGGCATGATCATCGCGGCGAGGTTCGCGCGCAGGTCCTCGAACGGGCTGACGTAGCCCGACGCCGGCAGCCAGCCGAGCTGCACCGAGAACAGCAGGATCATCAGGATGCCGAGCCAGAAGTTCGGCGTCGACAGGCCCCACAGCGCGAACACGTTGGCCGCGTAGTCCCACGCAGCGTGCCGCGTCCGATCGCGGAGACGATGCCGGCCGGGATGCCGATCGCGAGCGCGATCGCCATCGCGAGCACGGCGAGCTCGACCGTGACCGGCAGCTTGTCGGCGATCAGCCGCGTGCACCGGCTGCTGCGATGCGCACCGACTCGCCGAGGTCGCCGTGCAGCACGCCGCCGACCCAGTACGCGTAGCGCACCGGCAGCGGCTCGTCGAGGTGCAGCTTCTGCTGCAGGTACGCGATGACGGCCGGGTCCTGCTCCTCGCCGGCGAGCACGTGCGCCGGGTCGCCGGGCAGCAGCTGCTGCAGCCCGAAGATCAGCATCGACACGAAGACGAGCGTCGGGACGATCGACGCGACGCGCTTGAGGAGGTAGTCGATCATCGTCGTCGTCGACGGCGAGGTAGTCGTGACGGTCAGAGCGCCGGTCTTCGCTGGTCTACGTGCGACTTCGTCGTCCCCGCGAAGGCGGGGACCCAGCGTCGTGGCGCCGCGACGACGAACGACGCTGGGTTCCCGCCTTCGCGGGAACGACGGGTGAGCCGATGCACGAGCATGAGACACGAGCGTCGCGAGCATCACGAGCATCGCGAGCAGCGCCGACGGCCGCATCGCGCCTCACGGCGCGAGCTGCAGCCCGCTCACCCGCAGCAGCCCGTCCGGCAACGTGCGCACGCCGCTCAGCTTCGGCGTGTACGCCCACAGCCAGTTGCGGTGGTAGAGGTAGACGATCGGCCGTTCCTTCAGCACGCGCGCGGCGATCTGCTCGTAGACCTTCTTGCGGTCGGCCGGCTCGCGCAGCGTACGCGACTGCGTCGAGCAGCGCGTCGGTCTCGGGGTCGCAATAGCCGGCGTAGTTCAGCGGCTGCTTGCAGCCGTCGAAGCTGAACAGGTTGCCGTCCGGGTCGGCGCGGCCGCTCCACGCGAGGATGTACGCCTCGTACTGTCCCTGGTCGGCCATGTTGAGCGAGGTCGCGAACTCGGTCGACTGGATCTTCACGTCGAAGCCGGCCTCGCGCGCCATCGCCTGCACGACCGTCGCGAGCCGCTGCGCCTCGGACGTCGTCGGCGTCACGAGCGTGAAGCTCGGGTTCGGCACGCCGGCTTCCTTCAGCAGCGCCTTCGCGCGCGCGACGTCGCGCTTCGGCACCGGCACGTTCTTCGCGTAGTAGACGTTCTTCGGCGACACCCACTGGTTGCCGACCGTCGCCTCGTTGTCCATCACGACCTGCACGAGGCCGTGCCGATCGAGCGACAGCTCGAACGCCTCGCGCACCCGCGCGTCGCGGCCGAGCGGGTTCTTCTGCGCGAGGTCGCTCTTGCCGAGGTTGATCGTGATGCCCTGGTAGCCGATCTCGGTGATGCGCGCGACCTTCAGCTTCTTGTCCGCCTCGATCTTCGCGATGTCGCTCGGCGGCGACGCGCTCGATGAAGTCGAGCTGTCCCGACCGCAGGTTCGCGAGGCGCACGGTCGCGTCGATGATCGGCGTGTAGACGATGCTTGTCGAAGTGGATCGCGTCGCTTGTTCCAGTACTGCGGGAAGCGCTCGAGCACGATGCGGTCCTGCGCGACGCGCTCGACGAACCTGAACGGCCCGGCAGCACACCGGCTTCGTGCCGAAGTGGTCGCCTTCGGCCTGCGCGGCCTTCGGCGACACCATCATGCCGGCGCGGTCGGCGAGCTGCGCGAGCAGCGGCGAGAACGGCGTCGAGAGGTTGAAGCGGACGGTCAGCGGATCGACGACGTCGACGCGTCGCGACCGGCGCCAGCTCGCCGCGCCGGTTCGAGCCGGCCATCGTCTTGTGGCGCTCGATGTTGAACTTGACCGCGGCCGCGTCGAAGCTTCTCGCCGTCGTGGAACGACGACGTTCGGCCGCAGCTTCATCGTCAGCGTCTTGCTGTCGGCGCGACCAGTCCCACGACGTCGCGAGCTGCGGGACGATCGCGAGCTTCTCGTCGATGTCGACGAGCTTGTCGCACAGCGCCGCGAACACGACGCGGCCGACGAAGCTGCGCGCGAGCGTCGGGTCGAGCACGTCGGGGTCCTCGGCGAGGCCGACGCGCAGCGTTCGCGGCGCCTGCGCGAACGACGGGACCGGCGACAGCGAGGCGAGCAGGCCGCATGCGAGCGCGAGGCCGCGGACGAGTCGGACGGACGTCATGGACGGTTCTCCGGAAGAGGTGACGGGTCGGCCATCACGGCGCGACGGGAGGGGAGGCACGGCACGCGGCCGCGTCGACCATCGGTCACGGCTCGACGGTCCCGGCGGTCGCGACGAACGCGGCCTGTAATCGTTCGAGGCGCTCGACCGCCGGCGTCCGGGCGGGACGCCGCGGCGGCGCCGCGTCCGCGCGAATCTCGCGCCAGAAGTGGCAGGCCGTCGCGTGTCCGGCGGCGTCGGCCTCGAGCGACGGCTCGTCGACGGCGCAACGCTCGCGCGCGTGCGGGCAGCGCGTGCGGAAGCGGCAGCCCGACGGCGGGTCGAGCGGGCTCGGCACGTCGCCGCCGAGCAGCGGCCGCTCGCGCCGCGCGTCGGGGTCGGGCACCGGAATCGCGGCGAGCAGCGCCTGCGTGTACGGATGGCGCGGCTCGGCGAACAGCGCGTCGCTTCGGCGCGGTCTCGACGATGCGGCCGAGGTACATCACCGCGATCCGCGTCGCGATGTGCTTGACGACCGCGAGGTCGTGCGCGATGAACAGGTACGCGAGGCCGAGGCGGCGCTGCAGGTCCGTCAGCAGGTTGACGACCTGCGCCTGCACCGACACGTCGAGCGCCGACACCGCCTCGTCGCAGACGATCAGCTTCGGCTCGACCGCGAGCGCGCGCGCGATGCCGATGCGCTGGCGCTGGCCGCCGGAGAACTCGTGCGGATAGCGGCCGCGCGTGCGACGGCCGCGAGGCCGACGGTGTCGAGCAGCTCCGCGACGCGCGCCGCGCGGCGGCCGGCGTGCAGGCCGTGCAGCACGAGCGGCTCGGCGAGCGTCTGCGCCGACGGTCATGCGCGGGTTCAGCGACGCGTACGGGTCCTGGAAGATGATCTGCATCGCGCGGCGCTGCGCGCGCAACGCCGACGGCGACAGCGTCGCGAGGTCGCGGCCGTCGAACGCGACGCGGCCCGACGTCGGCTCGATCAGCCGCAGCACGAGCCGGCCGAGCGTCGACTTGCCGCAGCCCGACTCGCCGACGACGCCGAGCGTCTCGCCGGCGTCGAGCGCGAGGTCGACGCCGTCGACCGCGCGCACGACGCCGTCGACGCGACCGAGCAGCGCCGCGCCGGACGACGAAGTGCTTCGCCAGCCGCTCGACGCGCAGCAGCGGCGCCGTGTCGCTCATGCGGCCACCGCGTCGCGGCGCGTCGTCAGCGCGACGGGGTCGAGCGGCGCCTTCCAGCAGGCCGAGCGATGTCCGTCGCCGAGCTCGAGCAGCGGCGGCACGACCGCGCGGCAATGGCGCGTCGGCGAACGGGCAGCGCGGCGCGAACGCGCAGCCGGTCGGCGTCGCGAACGGGCTCGGCACCTGGCCCTCGATCGCCGCGAGCCGCTCGCGGTCGACGTCGAGCCGCGGGATCGAGCCGAGCAGGCCGACGGTGTACGGATGCTGCGGCGTCGCGAACAGCGCGCGCGCCGGCGCGCGCTCGACGACGCGGCCGGCGATACATCACCGCGACGTCGTCGGCGGTCTCGGCGACGACGCCGAGGTCGTGCGTGATGAGCACGATCGCCGTGCCGGTCTCGTCCTGCAGCGTCTCCATCAGCGCGAGGATCTGCGCCTGGATCGTGACGTCGAGCGCGGTCGTCGGCTCGTCGGCGATCAAGCAGGCGCGGCTCGCAGGCGAGCGCCATCGCGATCATCGCGCGCTGCCGCATGCCGCCCGACAGCTTGTGCGGATACTCGTCGACGCGCCGCTCCGGCGCCGGCATCCGCACGCGTTCGAGCAGCGCGATCGCGCGCGCCTTCGCCTCGCGCGCGGCCGATGCCGCGATGGCGTCGCAGCCCTTCGACGATCTGGTCGCCGATCGTGAACGCCGGGTTCAGCGACGTCATCGGCTCCTGGAAGATCATCGCGATGCCGTCGCCGCGCAGGTCGCTGCATCGTCGCGTCGGGCGCGCCGACGAGCTCGCGGCCGTCGAAGCGGATCGAGCCGCGACGACGCGGCCCGGCGGATCGGGCACGAGCCCCATGATCGACAGCGCCGTCACGCTCTTGCCGCAGCCCGACTCGCCGACGATCGCGAGCGTGCGTCCGGCGTCGACCGCGAAGTCGACGCCGTCGACCGCGGCGAACGTCGCCGTCGTCGGTACGGAACGCGACGCGCAGGTCGCGGACGTCGAGCAACGGGGTGGCGGGGCCGGAGCCGACCCGGGACGTCGTCGCCGCTGCCGACGCGTCGCGCGATCTCGTCGAGGGGCCGGCGCCGGCGCGATCGCCGGGTCGAGCGTCTTCATCGCGTGCGGAGGTCGACCACGTCATCGGGGGCGAGGCTGGGCGTCGGAACGGCGGGACCGGTCGACGACGGCGACGCGCCCGGCTCGCCGCATCTTAGCGTCCCGCGCAGCCTCGGCCGCGCGGCGCCGACGGCGTCAGTGCAGCTTGATGCGCGGCTCGGTGCGCCGCGTGATCAGTCGCGCCAGCGTGTCGAGCGCGACCTTCCAGAAGCCGTGCAGCGCGAGCTCGTGCATCTTGTACAGCGACAGGTACATCATCCGCGCGAACCAGCCTTCGATCCACAGGTCGCCCTTCGACAGGCCGCCCATCAGCGTGCCGACCGTCGAGTATTCGCCGAGCGACACCAGCGAGCCGAAGTCGCGATAGCGCCACGGCAGCAGCGGCCGGCCCGCGAGCCGCCGCCGGATCTGTCCGACCATGATGCGACGCCTGCTGGTGCGCGGCCTGCGCGCGCGGCGGCACGAGCTGGCCGTCGCGGCCGAGCCACGGGCACGCCGCGCAGTCGCCGATCGCGAACACGTCGTCGTCGCGCGTCGTCTGCAGCGTCGGCCGCACGACGAGCTGGTTGATGCGGTTCGTCTCGAGACCGTCGAAGTGCGCCAGCACGTCCGACGCCTTGACGCCGGCCGCCCACACGACCAGCTCCGCCGGGATGACCTCGCCGGACGCGAGGCGCACGCCGTCGGGCAGCACCTCGGCGACGCGCGCCGACGTGCGGACCTGCACGCCGAGGTCCGCCAGCAGCCGAGTGGCCGACGCCGCGAGCCGCTCGGGCAGCGCCGGCAGGATGCGGTCGGCGGCCTCGATGACGATGATGCGGATGTCCATCGTCGCGTCGATGCGGTCGAGGCCGAACGACACCAGCGTCCGCGTCGTGTTCGGCAGCTCGGCCGCGAGCTCGACGCCGGTCGCGCCGCCGCCGATGATCGCGACCTGCAGCTGGTCGGCGCGCAGCGGCCCCGGCTGCGCATGCGCGCGGATGCACGCGTTGACGAGGCGGCGATGGAAGCGCTCGGCCTGCTTCGCGTCCTCGAGCGGGATCGCGTAGCGCGCGACGCCCGGCGTGCCGAAGTCGTTCGTCAGGCTGCCGATCGCGACGACCAGCGTGTCGTACGGAAACGCGCGCGCGCCGGCGACCTCCTCGCGGTCGCCGTCCCCGTCGTCGATGTACGGCGCGACGTGGACGACGCTTCGCGGCGCGGTCGATGCGCGGTCGCCTCGCCGACGCGGTAGCGGAAGTGGTGCCAGTGCGACTGCGCGAGATAGTCGGTCGTGATACAGGCCGATGTCCATGCTGCCGGCGGCGATCTCGTGCAGGTGCGGCTTCCAGAAGTGCGTGCGCTGCTTCTCGACAGCGTGACGTGCGCGCGGCGCTTGCGGCCGAGCCGGTCGCCGAGCCGGGTCGCGAGCTCGAGTCCGCCGGCGCCGCCGCCGACGACGACGATGCGATGCAGTCCGGCACCGCCGTCCTCGTCGATGGCGAGGGCGCGCGCGCGCGCCGGGGGCCGGGCCGCGGGCGGGGCGAGGACGTCCGGGTCCTCCATCGCCGCGGGCGGGTCAGGCGTGCGCGCTCGGTCGTGCGGTCGTCGCGTCGAGCACGAGCTCCGGCTCCTCGGCCTCGAGCTCCGTCTCGCGATTGAGCACGCGGTTCATCCGGGCGGTGTCGAGCTCGCCGCACCACTTGCCGACGACGACCGTCGCGACGCCGTTGCCGACGAGGTTGGTCAGCGAGCGCGCCTCGGACATGAAGCGGTCGATGCCGAGGATCAGCGCGAGGCCCGCGACCGGGATCGTCGGGATCGACGCGAGCGTCGCGGCGAGCACGATGAAGCCGCTGCCGGTCACGCCGGACGCGCCCTTCGACGTCAGGATCAGCACGGCGAGCAGCGTGACCTCCTGTCCGAGCGTGATCGGCGTGTTGGTCGCCTGCGCGATGAAGACCGCGGCCATCGTCAGGTAGATCGACGTGCCGTCGAGGTTGAACGAGTAGCCCGCCGGGATCACGAGGCCGACCGTCGACTTCGCGACGCCGAGGTTCTCCATCTTCGCCATCATCCGCGGCAGCACCGACTCGGACGACGACGTGCCGAGCACGATCAGCAGCTCTTCCTTGATGTAGCGGATGAACTTCAGGATCGAGAAGCCGTGGTACCTCGCGATCGCGCCGAGCACGACGAGCACGAACAGCACGCAGGTCAGGTAGAACGTGCCCATCAGCTTGCCGAGCGACAGCAGCGAGCCGATGCCGAAGCGGCCGATCGTGAACGCCATCGCGCCGAACGCGCCGATCGGTGCGAGCCGCATGATGTAGCCGACGATCGCGAACAGGACGTGCGACGTCCGCTCGACCATGTCGAACACGAGCGTGCCGCGGCCGCCGAACCGGTGCAGCGCGAAGCCGAACAGGATCGCGAACAGCAGCACCTGCAGGATCTCGCCTTTCGCGAACGCGTCGACGATCGTGTTCGGGATGATGTTCATCAGGAACTCGGTCGTCGACCCGAGTTGCCCGGGCTTCGTGTACGCCGCGATCGCCTTCGTGTCGAGCGACGAGGCGTCGACGTTCATGCCGACGCCGGGCTGCAGCACCGTGATCAGCACGAGGCCGATGACAAGCGAGATCGTGCTGACGACCTCGAAGTACAGCAGCGCGAGCCCGCCGGTCTTGCCGACCTTCTTCATGTCCTCCATGCCGGCGATGCCGGTCACGACGGTGCAGAAGATGATCGGCGCGATCATCATCTTGATCGCCTTGATGAATGCGTCGCCGAGCGGCTTCATCGACTCGCCGAGCTTCGGGTCGAAGTAGCCGACCAGCACGCCGATGACGATCGCGCAGATCACCTGGAAGTACAGCGACCGGTACAGCGGGACCTTCTTCTTCGCGACGGCGGGTTCCATGGCGTGTCTCCGTTCGTTCTTCGAAAGACTATTCGCCGACCGCGGGGTCGAGCGCCTCGCGGACCGCCGCGACGAACGCCTCGGGCTGATCGGCGTGCAGCCAGTGTCCCGCATTCGCGATCGTCGCGAAACGGACGTTCGGGAACAGCGTCGCGAAGCGCGCGCGGTATTCCGGCAGGATGTAGTCGGAGCGCTCGCCGCCGATGACCGTGACCGGGCCGTCGTAGCGCCGCTGCAGCAGCGCGTCGGGGAAGCCGCGGATGCCGGGCATCGCCTCGGCGAGCGCCGCGAGATTGATGCGCCAGTCGAACGCGTCGCCTTCGCGGACGAGGTTCGTCATCAGGAAGCCGACGACCCGCTCGTCGGGGATCGTCTTCAGCAGCTTCTGCTTGATCGGCTCGCGGCTCGCGGCCTCGGGCGCGTCGGCGTCCCGCATCGCGGCGATGTACGGCGAGAAGTGGTCGTCGTAGCCGACCGGCGCCACGTCGACGACGATCAGGCGGCCGACGCGCGCGGCGTCGGTCAGCGCGAGCGCCATCGCGACCTTGCCGCCCATGCTGTGCCCGAGCACGGTCGGCGCCGACGTCGCCGTGGCGAGGCCGAGCCGATCGATCAGCGCGGCGACGTCGGCGGCCATCTCGGCGTACGACATCGTCGGCGCCCACGGCGACGCGCCGTGGTTGCGCAGGTCGACCGAGATGACGCGGTGGCTCGCGCCGAGCGTCTTCGCGATGCGCCGCCAGTTCGACGCGGAGCCGAACAATCCGTGCAGCAGCAGCAGCGGCGTGCCGGCGCCGACATCCTCGAACGCGAGGTCGACCGTCATCGCGAAGCCTTCCTCGCGGCGTGCCGCGTCACTGCAGCGCCTTCTCGTGCTCGGCCATGCCGACGGCCTTGTAGTCGTAGCTGATGTAGAACTCGGTGCGGTACGGCCCCCACGCCGTGTCCTCGAGCACGCGGTTGACCTCGCGCAGCCGCGACGCCGGCAGCCGCAGCACGATGACCTGGCCGATGCCCATCACGACGTTCCAGCTGACGACCTCCATGCCGGCCGGCGGGAACGCCTTGTAGAAGCCCTGCCTCGCGAGCTGCGCGTTGATCTCGCCGAGCGACTTCGACTGGTCGTGCTTCAGGAACACGGTCAGCAGGATCGCGTTGTCGGGCGTCGCGGTCGCCGTGCCGGCCGGCGGCGCGCCGACGGTCTGCGCGACGGCGGACGAGGCCGCGAGCGACGCGGCGAGCGCGACGGCGGCGAGGCGGTGCGAGCGAAGCATGGGCGATCCCCCGGATGACGAGTTCAGTCGTGCACGCCGACCGCGGCCTGCTCCTGCCGGATCGCGTCGATCCACTTCTGCCCGATCCGCGACGCCATCTCGGCCTGGACCGGCAGCAGGACCTTCTTCAGCGCCGCGGCCTCGGCCTCGGTCGGCTGGTAGACCTCGATGCGGTTCGACGCGCGGATCTTCGCGAGCGATTCGTCGGCGTACCGGTCGGACGCGTCGTTCTCGAACACCGTCGCCTCGCGCATCGCGTCGTCGAGCGTCTTGCGGACGTCCGGCGGCAGGCCTTCCCAGAACTTCTTGTTGACGATCACCGCGTAGCCGTCGTAGCCGTGCGACGTCAGCGCGAGGAACTTCTGGACCTCGTTGTACTTCTGGGTCCAGAAGTTCGGCAGCGTGTTCTCGGCGCCGTCGACGACGCCGGTCTGCAGCGCCTGGTAGACCTCGGAGAACGCGAGCACCTGCGGCAGCGCGCCGAGCGCGCGCGTCTGCGCCTCGAGCACCTTCGACGACTTGATCCGCATCTTCAGCCCCTTGTAGTCGGCGGGCAGGTGCAGCGGACGATTCGCGCTCATCATCTTGAAGCCGTTGTCCCAGAAGCCGAGGCCGACGATGCCCTTCGGCTCGAGCAGCCTGAACAGGTCGCGTCCGACCGGCCCGAGCGTCACGCGATGCAGGACGTCGCGGTTCGGGAAGATGTACGGCAGGTCGAAGACCTCGAACTGCGGAAGCGCCGAGCGGCCCGAACTTCGACATCGACGGCGCGAGCATCTGCACGGCGCCGAGCTGCAGCGCCTCCATCTCCTCGCCGTCCTTGTACAGCGCGCTGTTCGGATAGACGTCGACCTTCACGCGGCCGTTCGTGCGCTGCTCGGCGAGCTGCTTGAACCTGTCGGCGGCCTGGCCCTTCGGCGTGTCGGGCGCGACGACGTGGCTGAACTTGATGACGATCTGCGGCGCCTGCGGCCGCAGCGCGCGAGCCCACCGCGGCCCCGACCGCCAGCGCCCCCGCCGATGCGACGAACCGACGACGTTCCATTGCGCTCTCCCCGTGGCGCCGCGACGTCAGGCGACCGTCATCCGTGCGAATGCGCCGGCATCGTCCAGCGCGTCGAGCGTCCACGCCCGCGCGATCAACGCGTCGACTCGGTCCGCAGAAAGGATACCCGCGCACAGGCCGCGGAACTTGGCCTCGAGGTCCGCGTCGCTCATCGGCCGCGCGAGGCTGCCGATCGCATGCTCGACGTGCCGTTCGAGCACCGTGCCGTCGACGAGCGTGATCCGCACGCGGCACGCGTCCTCGTGCATCGCCGGGTCGACCGTCGCCTTGACGCGGTCGCGGAGCGCGACGACGACCGGCTCCTTCACCCGCTCGTCGGAGAACTGCGCCTCGCCGCCGTCGCCGTACACGATCGCGCAGGCCGCGCAGTGATAGACGCTGAACTTGCCTTCGAGCCCGACCTGCGGGTTCGTCTTGCCGGTCAATTCGAGCACCAGCGGATGCACGTCGAGGTCGATGCGGGCGATCGCGCCGGCCGTCAGGCGATGCTCGTCGCGCAGCTGGATGCAGCCGTCGATGACCGGATGCTCGACGATGCCGCAGGCGAACGGCTTGTACGTGTTCAGCGACAGCTCCCACGTCTCGCCGAGCCCCCCGGTGATCTGGTCGTAGTCGCGCGCCGTCGCGAGCACGTTCGCGAAGCCGCGCTTGCCTTCGATGCCGACCGGCGAGCTCGTGAAGTCCTGCTGCGCGAGCAGCGCCGCGTAGAGCCCGTTCTTCGCGGCCATGCCGGGATGCAGCGGCTTGCACATCGAGCCGAACATCTCGCGCAGCCCGGCCGACTGCGTCGCCGCGATGCCGAGCGCGAACACCATCTGCCGCTCGTCGAGGCCGAGCAGCTTGCCGGCGGCCGCGGCCGCGCCGAACACGCCGGTCGTGCCGGTGATGTGCCAGCCGACGTCGTAGTGGCTCGGGTAGACCGCGTTGCCGATGCGGCACTCGACCTCGACGCCGAGCACGAACGCGTGCAGCAGCGCTCGGCCGTCGACGGGCGCGCGCGGGCCGAGGTATTCGGCGAGCGCCAGGATCGCCGACGCCACCGGTCCGGCCGGATGGATCACCGTCTTCAGGTGCGTGTCGTCGAAGTCGAACGTGTGCGAGGCGATGCCGTTGATCAGCGCCGCGTGCAGCGCGTCGATCCGCTCGGGCCGGCCGAAGACGGTCGCCTGCGCCGGTCCGAAGAACGGGGTCAGCGCCGCCATCGCGCGGTCGACCGTCGGATGGCGCGACGCGCCGATCGCGCAGCCGGTCCAGTTCAGGATCGCGCGCTTCGCCTCGTGCAGGACGGGCTCGGGGATCGCGTCGACGCGCGATGCGCGGACGAAGCACGCGAGCGCGAGCGTGGGACTCGTGGTCATGGGGTCTCGCGTCAGTCCAGCCGTTTCCAGGTCTGCGTGCGGCCGAGCAGCGATACGCCGAGGTAGCCGCGGGCGACGAGCGTCGCGCCGTGGTCGGCGAGGCGCATCCTGAAGCGATAGACCTTGCCGTCGTCCGGGTCGAGGATGTCGCCGCCGCTCCACTCGAGCGGATCGTCGGCCGAACGCCGCATGTCGCGGATGATGACGAGCCCGTCGATCGGCTGGCCGTGGCGCTCGTCGGTGCAGACCGCGCAGACCGCGTGGTCGGCGTTCGCGTCCGCGCTGCGCTCGATGCGTCCGAACAGGCGGCCGTCCTGCTCGTAGATGCGGACGACGCCCCGCGGCGCCTTCGTGTGGTCGTCGAACGTCTGCCAGCGTCCGACCGGCGACTCGGCCGATGGTGCGGCGCCGAACGCGACGGCAATGGGAACGAGACACGAGCACGCGAACGCCGCGACGGAACGTCGATTCATGCGGAGCCTCCGGACGGGAGCCGCATTATGCGACGCGGGCCGACGGCGCGCCGGTCGCGTTTCCTTACAGAATGCGCACAATCGTGACGCGTCACCGGCCGATGCAGCGACGCCGCGCATGGTTTCGGGCACGATGCCATTCGATCCAGGGGAGACCACGATGAGCCGTCTTCGAACGTTCTGCATCGCCGCGTTCGCCGCGGCGTCGGCATCGATCGCGCCGCTCGCGCACGCGGCACTCGGCGACACCGCCGCGTCGATCGGTCACGACCGGCAGGTGATGAACGCCGAGCCGTCGACGACGTCGATGCCGTCGTACGACCGACACGAGCTGAAGACGGCCGACGGGGCGGTCGTGCGCGAGTACGCGACGCGCGACGCCGCCGGCGGCAAGGTCTTCGCGATCGGGTTCGACGGCCCGACGATGCCGGACATGAAGACGGTGCTCGGCGCGCATTACGACCGCTACATGGCGGCCGCGGCCGCGCGTCGCGGCCACAACCATCACGTGATGACGTTCGATGCCGACGGCCTCGTCGTGACGATCGTGCGGATGCCGCGCGGCTTCCAGGGCGAGGCGCGCCTGCCGGCGCTCGTGCCGCAGGGCGTCGCCGTCGAGGACCTGCGTTGAAGCCCGCCATGACGACCGTGCGGGCCCCGAGGAAGGACACCATGCGCCGCTGGCTGCCGATCGGATTCCTGACCGCCGCGTTCGCGGCCGTGCTGCTCGCCGCGTGCGGCGGCAGCGGCGGGGGCGGCAACGACAACGCGTCGAGCAGCGCGCCGCCGACGACCACGACGCCGCCGCCCACGCAGGCGAACACGCTCGCCGTGACGGTCGACTCCGGTCCCGCGGCGCTCGTCAACGCGAACGACATCGCGGTCAACGTGCTGTACGCCACGGTCACCGTCTGCAATCCGGGCACGACCGTCTGCAAGTCGATCGACCACGTGCAGGTCGACACCGGCTCCGTCGGCCTGCGGCTGGTCGCGTCCGCGCTGTCCGGCATCACGCCGACGCCGTCGGTCGATGCGAGCAGCGGACGGCCGCTGCTCGAGTGCGTGCAGTTCGCCGACGGCTACAGCTGGGGCTCGGTCGGCACCGTCGACGTGACGCTCGGCACGCGGACGCTGTCCGGTCTCGCGATCCACGTCATCGGCGATGCGGCGGCCGGCACCGCGCCGTCGAGCTGCGTGTCGGGCCCGAACGAGAACGACGTCTTCTCGTTCGGCGCGAACGGCGTGCTCGGCGTCGGCAACTTCCTTCAGGACTGCGGTCCCGCATGCGCGCAGAAGGCGATCGCCGCGACGTACTACGTCTGCCCGACGAGCGCCGGCGGCAACGGGTGCACGCCGGTCTCGGTCGCGCTCGCGCGGCAGATCCTGAACCCGGTGTCGCAGCTGTCGAGCGACAACAACGGCGTGCAGATCCGCTTGCCGGCCGTCGCCTCGCCGGGGCTGCCGACCGTGACCGGCACGCTGTTGTTCGGCGTCGGCACGCAGAGCGACAACGCGCTCGGCTCGGCGACCGTCTACAAGCTGACGTCGTCGGCGACGTTCACGACGACGTTCGCGACCGGCTCGGCGCCCGGCAGCTTCATCGACTCGGGATCGAACGCGTACTTCTTCACGCTCGGCAACATCGCGACGTGCGCCGACGCGAACTACTTCTACTGCCCGGTCACGTCGTCGAACGCGCCGACGTCGCAGCCGGTCAGCGTCACGATCAACGGCACGAACGGCGTCAGCAGCACCGTCTCGTTCACGATCGACAACGCCGACCAGTTGTTCAAGACGAGCGACACGGTCCTGCCCGGCCTCGGCGGGCCGAACGGCTCGATCGTCAACGGCAACGCGAATGCGTTCGACTTCGGGCTGCCGTTCTTCTATGGGCGGACCGTGTCGGTTATCATCGAAAGCAACGTCGTCAACGGAGTGACGGGACCCGCCATCGCGTTCTGATCGCGGCCGTCGACGACGATCGACGCGCGATCGTCGCCCGCCGCGCGACGCGACGCGGGGTCGCCGACCGCGCCGACTCGAATTCGCCGCGGGAGACCGAGATGTCCCACTTTCCCCTCATCGCGACCGCGCGCGCGGTCGCGTCGATCGCCGCCGTGCTGCTCGTCGGCGCGGCCCCCGCGCAGACCGTCGCGCCCGCGCCGAACAGCCGTTCCCCGTCGATCGCACCGTCCCCGTCCGCGACGGCCGTGAGCCCCGGCACCGCGTCGACGCCGAACGCGGTCGGCGCGAACGCGCCGGCGCCCGAGGTCCGCTCGACGAGTCCCGGCGCGCCCGCGACGCCGCCGGGCACTCCGACGCCAGTCGGCGTCGTGCCGCCGCGCGTCGCGGCGCCCGACGCCCCGACGCCGCTGCCGGATGCCGCGCCGCCCGACGTGCCGGGCGCCCCGGTCCGCCGTGTCCGTCGCGCGCTGGGCGCACCCGCGGTCCCGGCGTCGCCGGCGGTCTCGCCGCCGCCAACGCCGCTCTCGCCGTCGACGGCACCGGCGACGCCGCCGTCCGCACCCGCGGCACCGACGGTGGTCCGATGATGGACCGCTCGATGCCCCCCGCCGCGCGCGGGGGAGCCGCGGCCGCGCTCGTGGCGGCCGTCGTGTCGATCGCGACGGCGCATGCGCAGGTCACGCGCGGCGACGCGGTCACGGTGACGGCGACGCGCACCGAGGCCGCGCCGTTCGACGTGCCGGCGTCGATCGACGTCGTCGACGGCGACCAGGTCCGCTCGGGCCGGCTGCAGGTCAACCTGTCGGAGAGCCTCGGCGTGGTGCCCGGGCTCGAGCTGCAGAACCGCCAGAACTACGCGCAGGACCTGCAGCTGTCGATCCGCGGCTTCGGCGCGCGGTCGACGTTCGGCATCCGCGGCGTGCGCGTCTACGTCGACGGCATCCCGGCCACGCTGCCGGACGGCCAGGGTCAGCTGACGAACATCGACCTCGGGTCGGTCGATCGCATCGAGGTGCTGCGCGGGCCGTTTTCCGCGCTGTACGGCAACTCGTCGGGCGGCGTGCTGCAGACGTTCACCGAGGACGGGCACGGCCCGTTGACGATCACGCCGTCGTACGCCCTCGGCAGCAACGCGACGCTGCGGGCGGGGCTGAAGGCGACGGGCTCGCTCGGCGGCGAGACGACGCAGGACGAGGTCGACTACACGATCTCCGGCAGCCACTTCGAGACCGACGGGTCGCGCGACCACAGCGCCGCGCAGCGCGACATCGGCAACGCGAAGCTCGTGTTCCGGCCGGGCGGCGGCACGACCGTCACGGTGGTCTTCAACACCATCGATCTGCCGATGGCGCAGGACCCGCTCGGCCTGACGCGCGCGGAATACACGCAGAATCCGCGCGGCGTCGACCCGTCCGCGATCCAGTTCAACACGCGCAAGACGTTCGACCAGACCCAGGCGGGCATGATCGTCGACCAGCGGCTCGACAACGGCGACAGCCTCCGCGCGATGGTCTACGGCGGCGAGCGCAGGACGCAGCAGTTCCAGGCCATCCCGGTGGCGACCGAGACGCCGGTGACGAGCCCGGGCGGCGTCATCCATCTCGACCGCGACTACTTCGGCACCGACCTGCGCTTCACGCATCGCACCCGCGTGCTCGACGGTCCGCTCGACATCGTCGGCGGCCTCGCCGGCGACCAGCTCCACGAGCATCGCCAGGGCTACCAGAACTTCATCGGCTCCGGCAGCTCGCTGCTGCTCGGCGTGCAGGGCGCGCTGCGGCGCGACGAGGAGAACCGCGTCCACGACGTCGACGAATACCTGCAGGCGTCGTGGCGCTTCGCACCCGCCTGGACGCTCGACGCCGGCGTGCGCCACAGCAACGTCGACTTCACGTCGGACGACCACTACGTCGTCGTCACGCCGACCGGCGTCAATCCCGACGACAGCGGCGGCGTGCGCTACCGCGCGACGCTGCCGGTCGCGGGGGTGATGTTCGCGGCGCTGCCGTCGGTGCACTTCTACGCGACGGCCGGACGCGGCTTCGAGACGCCGACGCTGAACGAGCTCGCGTATCGCCCGAACGGCCAGACCGGTCTCAACCTCGCGCTGAAGCCGGCGCATTCGACGAGCCTCGAGACCGGCGTCAAGACGCGCTTCGTGCTGTCGGACCGCAGCGACCTGCACGCGAACGCGGCCATCTACTCGACCGGCACCCACGACGAGATCGTGACGCTGTCGAACGTCGGTGGCCGCTCCACGTACACGAACGCCGGACGGACGAGGCGCCGCGGCGTCGAGACGTCGGTCGACTGGCGCTTCGCCGACGACTGGCATCTCGCGGCCGCGTACACGTTCATCGACGCGCGGTATCGCGACCCGTTCGCGACCTGCAACGCGGCGCCGTGCACCGTGCCGACGATCCAGGTGCCGGCCGGCGACCGCATCCCCGGCATCGCGGCGTCGAACGCGTACGCCGAGCTCGTCTACTCGCCGGAGCAGGGCTTCCGCGCGGGCCTCGAAGGACGTCACGCGTCGAAGGTCTGGGTCGACGACGCGAACTCCGACGCCGCGGCCGGCTACGCGGTGATGAACGCACGCGTCGGCTATCGCTGGCTCTCGGGACCGTGGCGGCTCGAGGGCTTCGCACGGCTCGACAACGTGACGAACCGCCACTACGCCGGGTCCGTGATCGTCAACGAAGGCAACGGCCGCTACTTCGAGCCGGCGCAGGGACGCGTCTGGCTCGCCGGCGCGAACGTCAGCGTCGCGCTGGACTCGCGCTGACGCGCACCGCCGAACGCATGCCGCTTCCCGATTCGGGCGCATCGACGGACCCGTCGTCGCGCGCGTCCCGGCCGCCGCCGGAGCCCGACGATCCGCTCAGCCCGTCGGCGCAGGACAACCTCGAGACGATCGCGAACCTCGCCGAGCGCGAGCACGCGCACGTCGGCCCGCTGCGCGGCGCGATCGAACGCATCGGCAGCATCGTCGGCCGTCCGGGCTACTTCCTGTTCGTCGCGCTGTTCATCGTCGCGTGGATCGTCGTGAACCTGTGGGGCCGGCACGCGGGGTGGCAGCACGTCGACGAGCCGCCGTTCTTCTGGCTGCAGGGCATCGTCAGCTCGAATGCGCTGCTGCTCACGGTGTCGGTGCTGATCCGCCAGGACCGCATGGCGCAGCTCGCCGCGCAGCGCGCGCATCTCGACCTGCAGATCAACATGCTGACCGAGCGCAAGGTGACGAAGGTGCTCGAGCTCGTGGCCGAGATCGAGCGACGTCACGAGGCGTCGGTGCTCGGCGACGACGAGCGTCGCAGCCAGACCGAAGAGCTGCTCCAGCCGGCCGACGCCGAGGCGCTGATGGGCGCGATCAAGCGCAACCAGCAGGACAACCGCGCGTAGCGGATCGCCTGCGTGCGGGACGGGCGCCGCGCCCGCGGTTCGACGATCCGGCCCGACGAGGACCGGTCACCCGCGGAGGTCGTCGTCGCGGACGACGACGGTCTTCGCCATCTTGTCGTGCCAGCCCTGCTTGCGCGCGTCGAACGCGACCCACAGGAAGCCCAGCCCGAACACGATGCCCGACACGTAGTAGCCGACGTAGCGCAGCAGGAGCTGCCCGGGCCGCGGGTCCGCGCCGGTCGTCGCGTCGACGATGCGCGCGTGGACGAGCATCTTGCCGGGCGTCGCCTGGCGGTAGATCCAGAACAGCACGACGGCCATCGCGGGGACGAGGACCGACACGATGAACTGCGCCGGCTGGTCGTCGGTCGACAGCGACGCGCTCGCCGAAGCCGACGGCACTCAGCACCGCGAGGACGAGCGAGAAGACGACGGTGTCGACGATCGTCGCGAGAACGCGGGGCCAGAAACCGACGTAGACGGACCGTGTTCGGGCCTGCCGACGGCTCGACGTTCATGGACGGACGCGCGAGGCCGCGCGAAGGGCTGCGAAGCGCGCATCGTAGCCGGCGGGCGCCGCGTCCGCATCGATCGCGGCCGTCGCGGGCCGTCGCACCGGTGTAACTCGGGGTGACAAAGGCCGCGGTGTCGCATGATCGGGTGGCGGCGCCGTGTTTCAATTGCGCCTTTCGCGCGCGGCGGGCATCGGCCCGTGCGTCGACCCGACCACGAGACGGACCATGCATCGATGACTCCGAGCGATCCGCCGCCGCGCGCGCCCGTCCAACCGCGCCTGTTGACCGCGCCGCGCAAGCGCTGGTACGCCCGGGCCTCGACGTGGATCGTCGTGCTGCTCGTGGTCGTGGCCGTGGCCTGGTGGTGGCATGCGCATCGCGACGGCGCCGCCGGCGGCGCGCCCGCGACCGCGGCCGCCGACGGCAAGCGCGCCGGCTCGAAGGGCAAGGGCGGCGGCGCCGGCAAGCGCGGCGGCCCGATGGGCCCGAACGACGTGATGCCGGTCGGCGTCGCGACGGTCAGGCGCGCCGACCTGCCGATCTACCTCGCCGGTCTCGGTTCCGTGACGCCGGTCGCGACCGTCACCGTGAAGCCGCGCGTCGACGGGCAGCTCGTCACGATCAACTACCGCGAGGGACAGATCGTGAAGCCCGGCGAGCTGCTCGCGGAGATCGACCCGCGGCCGTTCCAGGTCGTCGTCGAGCAGGCCGAGGGCACGCTCGCGCGCGACCAGGCGTTGCTCGCGAACGCGAAGGTCGACTTCGAGCGCTACAAGAAGCTCGTCGAGCAGGACTCGATCGCGACGCAGCAGCTCGACACGCAGAAGTCGCTCGTGAGCCAGCTCGAAGGGACCGTGAAGGGCGACCGCGGCAACCTCGACAGCGCGAAGCTGCAGCTGTCGTACACGAGGATCACCGCGCCGGTCGGCGGACGCATCGGCCTCCGGCAGGTCGACGTGGGCAACATGGTCCACGCGTCGGACACGAACGGCATCGTCGTCATCACGCAGCTGCAGCCGATCGACGTCGTGTTCTCCGTCCCCGAGGCGAACGTGCAGCGGATCATGAAGCGGCTCGTCGCCGGCAACACGCTCGCGGTCGACGCGTGGAACCGCGACAGCACGACGAAGCTCGCCGACGGCACGCTGCTGACGGTCGACAACCAGATCGACGTGGCGACCGGCACCGTCAAGCTGAAGGGCCGCTTCGCGAACACCGGCTACGACCTGTTCCCGAACCAGTTCGTCAACGCGCGACTCGCACTCGACGTGCTGAAGAACGTCGTCGTCGTGCCGCCGAACGCCGTGCAGCGCGGCGCGCAGGGCTTCTACGTCTACGTCGCGAACCCGAACAACACGGCGTCGGTCCGCAACATCAAGCCGGGCGTCGCGCAGGGCGACCAGCAGGCGATCGACGACGGGCTGAAGCCGGGCGAGCTCGTCGTCGTCGACGGCACGGACAAGCTGCGCGACGGCGCGAAGATCGAGCCGGTCGCGCGCGACGGCTCCGTGCTGCCGGCGCCGTCGGCCGCCGCGCGGGGCAGCGTCCCGCCGTCGCCCGCGACCGGCGCGACGCCCGGTGCGTCGACGACGCCGGCGACCGAGTCGTCGAAGGGCCGCGGCGACGCCGGCACGCCGGAGGAGCGGCAGAAGCGCTGGGAAGCGATCGACAAGCGTATCGACGCCGGCGAGTTCGGCGAGGAGATCAAGAAGCTGCCGGAAGACCAGCGCAAGCAGAAGATGCGCGAGCTTCGGCAGCAGCGGCAGGGCGGCGACGGCGCGCCGGGCGGGGGACCGCCGCCGTGACGCGCGTCGACCCGCGGGATGCGTCGCACGCCGCCGACCGCTGCTGACCGGCCGACATGAATCCGTCCCGCCCGTTCATTCTGCGGCCCGTCGCGACGTCGCTGCTGATGCTCGCGATCATGCTCGTCGGCATCGTCGCGTACCGTCAGTTGCCGCTGTCGGCGCTGCCCGAGGTCGACTATCCGACGATCCAGGTCGTGACGCTGTATCCGGGCGCGAGCCCGGAGGTGATGACGTCGTCGGTCACGGCGCCGCTCGAGCGCCAGTTCGGCCAGATGCCGGGGCTCAAGCAGATGTCGTCGACGTCAGTCCGGCGGCGCGTCGGTGATCACGCTGCAGTTCGACCTCGCGCTGTCGCTCGACATCGCGGAGCAGGAGGTTCAGGCCGCGATCAACGCGGGCGGCAACCTGCTGCCGGGCGACCTGCCGAACCCGCCGATCTACAACAAGGTCAATCCCGCCGACACGCCGATCCTCGCGCTCGCCGTGACGTCGCAGACGCTCGCGCTGCCGGCCGTCGAGGACCTCGTCGACACGCGGCGTCGCGCAGAAGATCTCGCAGATGCCGGGCGTGGGCCTCGTCAGCCTGTCCGGCGGCCAGCGGCCGGCGGTGCGCATCCAGGTCAATCCGATGAAGGTCGCGTCGCTCGGGCTCGCGCTCGACGACATCCGCACCGCGATCACGAACGCGAACACGAACCAGGCGAAGGGCAGCTTCGACGGTCCGACCCGCGCGTCGACGATCGACGCGAACGATCAGCTGCGCTCGGCCGACGAATACCGCAGCATGATCGTCGCCTACAAGGACGGCGCGCCGATCAGGCTGTCGGACGTCGCGGACGTGGTCGACGGCGCCGAGAACGTGCGGCTCGCGGCCTGGGCGAACGCGACGCCGGCCATCATCGTCAACGTGCAGCGCCAGCCCGGCGCGAACGTGATCGAGGTCGTCGACCGCATCAAGCAGCTGCTGCCGCAGTTGCAGGCGTCGCTGCCGGGCTCGGTCCAGGTGACGCTGCTGACCGACCGCACGACGACGATCCGCGCGTCCGTCGACGACGTGCGCTTCGAGCTGATCCTCGCGATCGTGCTCGTCGTGATGGTCATCTTCCTGTTCCTGCGCAACATCCCGGCGACGATCATCCCGTCGGTCGCGGTGCCGCTGTCGCTCGTCGGCACGTTCGGCGTGATGTACCTCGCCGGCTTCTCGATCAACAACCTCACGCTGATGGCGCTGACGATCGCGACCGGCTTCGTCGTCGACGACGCGATCGTGATGATCGAGAACATCGCGCGCTTCATCGAGGGCGGCGATGAAGCCGTTCGAGGCGGCGCTGAAGGGCGCCGAGCAGATCGGCTTCACGATCATCTCGCTGACGTTCTCGCTGATCGCGGTGCTGATCCCGCTGCTGTTCATGGGCGACGTCGTCGGTCGCCTGTTCCGCGAGTTCGCGATCACGCTCGCGGTGTCGATCCTGATCTCGGCCGTCGTCTCGCTGACGCTGACGCCGATGATGTGCGCGCGGCTGCTGCGGCACACGCCGCCGGAACGGGAGCCGCGCTGGGCGCGCCGGACCAACGAGCTGTTCGAGCGCGTCATCGCGCGCTACGGACGCGCGCTCGAATGGGTGCTCGATCACCAGCCGATCACGCTGCTGATCGCGGTCGCCACGCTCGCGCTGACGGTGCTGCTGTACATCGTGATCCCGAAGGGCTTCTTCCCGGTCCAGGACACCGGCGCGATCCAGGGCATCACCGAGGCGCAGCAGTCGATGTCGTTCGCGGCGATGGCGGCGCGCCAGCAGGAGATCGCGCGCATCGTGCTGCAGGACCCGGCCGTCGACAGCCTGTCGTCGTTCATCGGCGTCGACGGCACGAACTCGACGCTCAACAGCGGCCGCATGCTGATCAACCTGAAGCCGTTCGGGCGCGGCGACGGCAAGCGCGACATCCACGCGACCGAGGTCATCCACCGGCTGCAGGACGCGATCGCCAACGTCGTCGGCATCAGCATGTACATGCAGCCGGTGCAGGACCTGACGATCGAGACGCGCGTGTCGCGGACGCAATACCAGTTCAGCGTCGAGGACGCGAACCCGGACGAGCTCGCGCAGTGGGTGCCGAAGATCGTGGACCGCCTGGCCCGAACGACCGGCTTCGAGGACGTCGCGAGCGACCTGCAGGACAAGGGGCTGCAGGCGTTCGTGCAGATCGACCGCGACGCGGCGGCGCGGCTCGGCATCACGCCGGCCGCGATCGACAACGCGCTCTACAACGCGTTCGGGCAGCGGCTCGTCTCGACGATCTTCACGCAGTCGAACCAGTACCGCGTCGTGCTCGAGGTGAAGCCGGAGTTCGGCCGCGGGCCGGTCGCGCTCGACGGCATCTACGTGTCGGCGACCGGCGTGTCGTCGACGACGGGGCAGGGCACGCAGGGGCAGTCGGCCCAGAAGGCGCTGACCGCGACGACCACGACGACGGCCGCCGTCAGCAGCACGACGAACCAGGTGCCGATGTCGTCGATCGCGACGGTGACGCAGAAGCCGACGTCGCTCGTCGTCAACCACATCGGGCAGTTCCCGTCGGCCACGGTGTCGTTCAACCTCGCGTCGGGCATGTCGCTCGGCGAGGCCGTCAAGGCGGTCCGCGCGGCGCAGGCCGACATGGGCGTGCCGCAGAGCATCGCGATCAACTTCCAGGGCGCCGCGCTCGCGTTCCAGGCGTCGCTCGACAACACGCTGCTGCTGATCCTCGCGGCCATCGTCACGATGTACATCGTGCTCGGCGTGCTCTACGAGAGCTACATCCACCCGATCACGATCCTGTCGACGCTGCCGTCGGCCGGCGTCGGCGCGCTGCTGTCGCTGATGCTCTTCGGCGAGGATCTCGGCATCATCGCGATCATCGGCATCATCCTGCTGATCGGCATCGTCAAGAAGAACGCGATCATGATGATCGACTTCGCGCTCGACGCCGAACGGATCGAGCACATGGCGCCGCGCGACGCGATCCACCAGGCCGCGCTGCTGCGCTTCCGGCCGATCTTGATGACGACGATGGCGGCGCTGCTCGGCGCGCTTCCGCTGATGGTCGGCGGCGGGGTCGGGTCGGAGCTGCGGCGGCCGCTCGGCATCGCGATGGTCGGCGGCTTGCTCGTATCGCAGGTGCTGACGCTGTTCACGACGCCGGTGATCTACCTCGCGTTCGACGGCGCCGCGCGGCGCTTCAACGGATGGCGTCGGCGCCACGGGCTCGTCAACGAGCACGTGCCCGAGGCGTACGACGCGCTCGAGGACGAACCGCCGAGCGACCTCGGGCCGGTGAATCCGTGAACCCGTCCCGGCTGTTCATCGCGCGCCCGGTCGCGACGACGCTGCTGACGATCGGCGTCGCGCTCGCCGGCATCATGGCGTTCGCGCTGCTGCCGGTGTCGCCGCTGCCGCAGGTGGACTTCCCGACGATCAACGTCAGCGCGAGTCTGCCGGGCGCGAGCCCCGAGACGATGGCGGCCACCGTCGCGACGCCGCTCGAGCGCGCGCTCGGCCGCATCGCCGGCGTCAGCGAGATGACGTCGTCGAGCTCGCTCGGGTCGTCGAACATCACGCTGCAGTTCGACCTCAACCGCGACATCGACGGCGCGGCGCGCGACGTGCAGGCCGCGATCAACGCGGCGCGCGACCTGCTGCCCACCGGCCTGCCGAGCAATCCGACGTATCGCAAGGTCAACCCGGCCGACGCGCCGATCATGATCCTCGCGATGACGTCCGACACGCTGACGCAGAGCCAGATGTTCGACGCGGCCGACACGATCCTCGCGCAGAAGATCGCGCAGGTGCAGGGCGTCGGCAACGTCAACGTCGGCGGCGGCGCGCGGCCGGCCGTGCGCGTCGAGCTGAACCCGTCGCAGCTCAACAACGCCGGCATCTCGCTCGAGTCGGTCCGCAACGCGATCGCGTCGACGAACGCGAACCGGCCGAAGGGCGTCCTCGACGACGGCGCGAACGCGTGGCAGATCTACGCGAACGACCAGGCGAAGACCGCGGTCGAGTACCGACCGCTGATCGTCGCGTACCAGAACGGCGCGCCGGTGCGCCTCGGCGACGTGTCGACGGTGATCGACTCGAACCAGGACCTGCGCAACGCCGGACTCGCGAACGGCAAGCCCGCGGTGCTGATCATCATCTCGCGGCAGCCGAACGCGAACATCATCGAGACCGTCGACCGCGTGAAGGCGATGATCCCGCAGTTCAAGGCGTCGATCCCCGCGGCGATCGACCTGCAGCTGATGTTCGACCGCACGCCGACGATCCGCGCGTCGCTGCACGACACCGAGACGACGCTGCTGCTGTCGGTCGCGCTCGTGATCCTCGTCGTCTACCTCTTCCTCGGCAGCGCCCGCGCGGCGCTGATCCCGTCGGTCGCGGTCCCGGTGTCGCTGATCGGCACGTTCGGCGCGATGTACCTGCTGGACTACTCGCTCGACATCTTCTCGCTGATGGCGCTGACGATCGCGACCGGCTTCGTCGTCGACGACGCGATCGTCGTGCTCGAGAACGCGCAGCGCCACATCGAGAACGGCATGACCGCCGTACGCGGCCGCGTTGAAGGGCGCGCAGGAGGTCGGCTTCACGGTGCTGTCGATGAGCATCTCGCTGATCGCGGTCTTCATCCCGATCCTGCTGATGGGCGGCATCGTCGGCCGGCTCTTCCGCGAGTTCGCCGTCACGCTGTCGGTCGCGATCGTCGTGTCGCTGCTCGTCTCGCTGACGACGACGCCGATGATGTGCGCGTACCTCCTCAAGGACCGGACGGACGCCGCGCCGCCGCCGCGCCGCAGCGCGTGGCGGCGCGCGATGGCCGGCTTCGACCGCCACGTCCTGCGACGCATCGAAGGATGGAGCGCGCGCGCGATCGAGGCCGGCACGCGCGGCTACGAGCGGTCGCTGACGTGGGCGCTCGCCGTCGCGCCGCTGATGATCCTGATCCTCGTCGCGACGATCGCGCTCAACGTCTACCTCTACTCGATCGTGCCGAAGGGCTTCTTCCCGCAGCAGGACACGGGGCGCATGGGCGGCGCGGTCGTCGCGGACCAGGCGATCTCGTTCCAGGCGATGAAGACGAAGCTCGACGCGCTTCGTGAAGGTCGTGATGGCCGACCCGGCCGTCGTCAGCGTCGGTCGCGTTCACCGGCGGCGGGCAGCGCAACTCGGGCAACATGTTCGTCGCGCTGAAGCCGCTGTCGGAGCGCAAGGAGTCGATCGACGCCGTGATCGCGCGGCTGCGTCGCGAGACGGCGCGCGAGCCGGGCGCGACGCTGTACTTCCAGGCGGCGCAGGACGTGCGCGTCGGCGGCCGCGCCGGCAACGCGCAGTACCAGTACACGCTGCAGGCCGACGACCTGAACGACCTGCGGGCGTGGGAGCCGAAGATCCGGCAGGCGCTGACGCAGATTCCGCAGCTCGAGGACGTCAACACCGACACGCAGGACAAGGGGCTGCAGACGTCGCTCGTCATCGACCGCGACGCGGCGTCGCGGCTCGGCGTGAACGCGGTCGCGATCGATACGACCCTCAACGACCTCTTCGGCCAGCGGCAGGTGTCGACGATCTACAACCCGCTGAACCAGTACAAGGTCGTGATGGAAGCCGCGCCGCAGTACTGGCAGAGCCCCGACCAGCTGAAGGACGTCTACGTGCAGTCGACGAACGGCAGCACGGTGCCGCTGTCGAGCTTCGCGCACTACGAGACGACCAACACGGCGCTGCGCGTCAACCACCAGGGGCAGTTCGTCGCGTCGACGATCACGTTCAACCTGCCGGAGAACGAGTCGCTGTCGGCGGCGACCGCGGCGATCGGCAACACGATGTCGCGACTCGGCGTGCCCGCGTCGATCCACGGCGGCTTCCAGGGCACAGCGAAGGCGTTCCAGGACTCGCTGAACAACCAGCCGGTGCTGATCGTGACGGCGCTGCTGACCGTCTTCATCGTGCTCGGCGTGCTCTACGAGAGCCTCGTGCATCCGGTCACGATCCTCTCGACGCTGCCGTCGGCCGGCGTCGGGGCGCTGATCGCGCTGCTCGTGACCGACACCGACTTCACGATCATCGCGCTGATCGGCGTGATCCTGCTGATCGGCATCGTGAAGAAGAACGCGATCATGATGATCGACTTCGCGGTGGCGCGCGAACGCGAGCACGGCATGAGCTCGCGCGACGCGATCTTCGAGGCGGCCACGCTGCGCTTCCGGCCGATCATGATGACGACGATGGCGGCGCTGTTCGGCGCGCTGCCGCTCGCGCTCGGAGCCGGCGACGGCGCCGAGATCCGCCGGCCGCTCGGCATCGCGATCGTCGGCGGCCTGATCGTCAGCCAGGTGCTGACGCTGTACACGACGCCGGTCGTCTACCTGTACCTCGACCGCTGGAGCCTGTGGGCGAAGCGGCGTCGCGAGGCGCGCCGCGCGCGCCGCGAGGAACGGCTGCGGCGGAGGCTTGGCCATGCGTGATCGCCTGTCCCACCGCGCGGGCGCAACCGCGGTCGTCATCGCGCTGCTCGGCGGGTGCACCGTCGGCCCCGACTACCGCCGCCCCGACGTCGAGACGCCGGCCGCGTACAAGGAGGACCAGGGCTGGGCCGTGGCGCAGCCGGCCGACCTCGCGTCGCGCGGTCCGTGGTGGCGCATCTACGGCGACCCCGACCTCGACGCGCTCGAGGAGGCCGCCACGTCGACGAACTTCACGATCGCGCAGGCCGACGCGACGCATCGCGCGGCCAACGCGCTCGTCGAGGCGGCGCGCGCCTCGTACTTCCCGGTGCTGAGCGCCGACGCGGCGGCCACGCGGACCGGCGGCGGCGCCCGCAGCAGCGGCGGCGCGACGACGAAGCAGGTCACGCTGAACGCGTCGTGGGAGATCGACCTGTGGGGACGCGTGCGTCGCCAGGTCGAGGCGCAACAGGCGTCCGCCGACGCGAGCGCGGCCGACCTCGCCGGCATCGTCCTGTCGGTCCAGGCGTCGGTCGCGTCCGATTACTTCCAGCTGCGGCAGATCGACACGCAGCGGCAGCTGCTGATCGACACGATCGCCGCGTACCAGCGGACGCTCGACGTCACGCGCAACCGCTACGCCGGCGGCGTCTCCGCCCGCGTCGACGTCGCGCAGGCCGAGACGCAGCTCAAGACGACGCAGGTCCAGGCGATCGACCTGCAGAACGCGCGCGCGCAACTCGAGCACGCGATCGCGCTGCTCACCGGCAAGCCCGCCTCGTCGTTCTCGATCCCGGTGCGGCGCTGGACGGCGTTCGACGAGCAGCGCGCGCCGGCGATCCCGAACGCGGGGCTGCCGTCGCAGCTGCTGCAGCGACGGCCCGACATCGCGGGAGCGGAGCGACGGGTCGCGGCCGCGAACGCGCAGATCGGCGTCGCGAAGGCCGCCTACTACCCGTCGCTGTCGCTGTCGGCCGACGGCGGCTATTCGGCGGTCGTCGGCGCGCTGTTCGCCGCACCGAACCGCTTCTGGTCGATCGGTCCGACGCTCGCGCAGACGCTGTTCGACGGCGGCCTGCGGCGCGCCCAGACCGAGCAGGCCGTCGCGACGTGGGAGGCGAACGTGGCGGCCTATCGCGAGACGGTGCTGGCGGGCTTCGCCGAGGTCGAGGATCAGCTCGCGGCGCTGCGCATCTTCGAGCAGGAGGCCGCGGCGCAGCAGGACGCGCTCGCGTCGGCACGCGAGTCGCTCGCGCTGACGATCAACCAGTACAAGGCGGGCACGGTCAGCTACACCGACGTCGTGACGGTCCAGGCGACCGCGCTCGCGAACGAGCGCAACGCGGTGGCCATCTTCGGCGACCGGCTCGTCGCGAGCGTCACGCTCGTCCGCGCGCTCGGCGGCGGATGGGACTTTCCGGACGCGGCGACCGTCTCCACACGCTGATTCGCTCCGTCCGCGCACGACGGCGGCCACCGCCGCGCGGAACGTCTCGCACGCACCGCCGTCCCACCAAGATCGGGCGCCGATGCCCGACGAGCCGGCCGTCCGGTCGACTCGACGCCGCGTGCGGGAGGGAGTCGCCATGAAGCCGAAGATCGTCGTCGTCACCGGAGCCGGGGCCGGCGTCGGCCGCGCGGCCGCGACCGAGTTCGCGCGCCAGGGATGCGACGTCGCGCTGCTGTCGCGCGATCCCGACCGGCTCGAGCGTGCGGCGGCGGACCTGCGATCGTTCGGGGTGCGCGCGCTGCCGATCCCGACCGACGTCGCCGACGCGGCGGCCGTCGATCGCGCGGCCGAGCGGGTGGAGCGCGAGCTCGGACCGATCGACGCGTGGATCAACGTCGCGATGGCGACCGTGTTCGCGCCGGTCCACCAGCTCACGGCCGCCGAGATCGAGCGCGCGACGGCCGTGACCTACCTCGGCCAGGTGCACGGCATCATGGCCGCGCTGCGCTACATGCGACCGCGCAACCACGGCTCGATCGTGTGTGTCGGATCGGCGCTCGCGTACCGGTCGATCCCGCTGCAGTCGGTGTACTGCGGCGCGAAGTTCGCGATCCGCGGCTTCGTCGACTCGCTGCGTTCGGAGCTGTATCACGATCGGATCCGCGTGACCCTGACCGAGGTCGACCTGCCGGCCGTCAACACGCCGCAGTTCGACTGGGCGCGCAACAAGACCGGCCGCAAGGCGCAGCCGGTGCCGCCGATCTTCCAGCCGGAGGTGGCGGCCCGCGCGATCCGCTTCGCCGCGTTCCATCCGCGTCGGCAGATCTGGGTCGGCTTCCCGACCGTCAAGGCGATCCTCGCGAACCGCATCGCGCCGGGGCTGATCGACCGCTACCTCGCGAAGTCCGGCTACACCGGGCAGCTGACGCAGGCCGCGTGCGACCCGCAGGCGCCGGGCAACCTGTTCGAGCCGGTGAAAGGGCCGTACGGATCGCACGGCCGCTTCGATCGTCGCGCGCGCGACACGAGCTGGGAGGTCTTCACGAGCCGCCATCGCGACGTCGCCTGGGGACTCGCGCTCGGCGGCCTCGTCGCGCTGGCAGTCGGCGTCGCGAAGCGTTCGCGATGACGGGGCGACCGCCTGCGCGCGCATGAGCGCGCCGATCGAGGACTACGCGCTGATCGGCGACGGCCGCACGACCGCGCTCGTCCACCGCTCCGGCTCGATCGACTGGCTGTGTCTGCCGCGCTTCGACAGCGACGCGTGTCTCGCGGCGCTCGTCGGCACCGACGACCACGGCTGCTGGACGATCGCACCGGCCGGCGACGACGCGTCGTCGCGCCGGCGCTACGTCGGCGACACGATGATCCTCGAGACCGAGCACGCGACGACCGGCGGCCGCGTGCGGGTCGTCGACTTCATGCCGGTCCACGACGGCCCGCCGGCCATCGTGCGTCGCGTGACCGGGCTCGAAGGCAGCGTCGCGATGCGTCACCGGCTCGCGCTGCGCTTCGATCACGGACGGGTCGCGCCGTGGATCGCGATCGTCGACGGCGGCTACACCGCGATGGTCGGGCCGGATCGCGTCGCGGTGCGGATGCCGTTCGCCGTCTCGGAAGCGGAGGCGACCGACGGCGTGGCGTTCGACGTCGCGGCGGGGCAGACGCTGACGTTCGTGCTCGTCCACGGCGACGCATGCTCGCCGCCGCCGACGCCGCTCGACGTCGACCGGCTGCTCGACGAGACGACCGCACGCTGGCATCGCTGGATCGGCCGCTTCACGAAGCCGAGCCGATGGCCCGCCGCGACCCGCCGGTCGCTGCTGACGCTGCACGCGCTGATCGATCGGCGGACCGGCGGCATGGTGGCCGCGCCGACGACGTCGTTGCCCGAGGTACGCGGCGGCAGCGACAACTGGGACTACCGGTTCTGCTGGCTGCGCGACGCGACGTTCACGCTCGGCGCGCTGCTGAACGCGGGCTTCCACGACGAGGCCGTCGCGTGGCGCGACTGGCTGCTGCGCGCGCTCGGCGGCGACCCGGGCCGCCTGCGCATCGCGTATCGCGTCGACGGCACCGCGGACCTCGCCGAGCGCAATCTCGGGTGGCTGCCGGGCTACGACGGCGCGAAGCCGGTCCGCGCCGGCAACGCCGCGTGGGAACAGCGGCAGATCGACGTGTTCGGCGAGCTGATCGACGCGCTCGCGCTCGCCGGCAGGGCGGGACTCGACCACGACCCGCACGCGGATTGCGTCGTCGCACAGCTCGCCTGGCATCTCGAGCGCGTCTGGGACGAGCCGGGGCAGGGACTGTGGGAGAGCCGCGGCGAGCCGCGCCAGTACGTCTACTCGAAGGTCATGGCGTGGGTCGGCATCGATCGCGTGGTCCACGGGGCCGGCGGCGACGCGATCGATGCGGCGACGCGTCGCCGGCTCGCCGGGCTGCGCGACGACATCCATGCGCAGGTCTGCGAGAAGGGGTACCACCGCGACCGCGGCGTCTTCGTGCAGCACTACGACAGCGATTCGCTCGACGCGAGCCTGCTGCTGTTGCCGCTGGTCGGCTTCCTGCCCGCGGACGATCCGCGGATGGCGCGCACGATCGACGCCATCGAACGCGAGCTGATGGTCGACGGCTTCGTGATGCGAGAGCCGTCCGGCACGGGAAGGTCCGAAGGCGCGTTCCTGCCGTGCACGTGCTGGTTCGCCGACTGTCGCGCGATGCAGGGTCGCCGCGACGAGGCGTGCGCCGCGCTCGAGCGCGTGCTGTCGGTCGCGAACGACGTCGGGCTGCTGTCCGAGGAATACGACGCGTCCCGACGTCGACTGATGGGCAACTTCCCGCAGGCGCTGACGCACCTCGCGGTCGTCAACACGACGCTCGGACTGTCGGGGCCGGTGCTGCAGCGGGGCGGCGGCTGACCCGTCGGGCCCGCCGCGTTCAGAAGTCCTGCTTCTGCAGCAGCCCGCGCGCCGCGCGCTGCGCGCGGACGCACTCGGGCAGGTCGTAGAACTGGCCACGCACGACCGAGCCGTTCGCGTGCGCCGAGTTGTCGCCGTAGGTGCTGTAGAACGTCGCGCAGCCGGCCGTCGGCGGCTGTCCGCTGCGCTCGCATTCGGCGATCTTCTGTTCGCGGATCGGCGCGAGCTTCTTCTGCCGCGCCGCCTCGCACTGCGCGTCGAGGGAGTCGACCGTCTGGACGGCCTCCTGCGCGAGCGCGGCGGTCGAGACGACAAAGAGACAGGCGACGGCGGCAAACGATCTCATGGCGCCTCCCAACGAAAGGCTGCGTGGCGGAATACCGCGCGCGACGGCCGCGTGCGGATCTGTCCGACTGTGCCGTGTCGCGCCGCCCGATGCGAATGGGCGGAAAGCCCACGATGTCGTAGGTCGCCGACGCGACGCGGACCGTCGCGTCGTCGGCGTGCCCACGAAGCGGATCATGCCGACGAATTCGTCAGGCGGCCGCTTCGCCGCCTCGCGCGGCGGCGAGCGATGCCGAGCGGACGCGTTCGAACGTCGCGTGCCGCCGACGCACGTCCGCGAGATCGCCCGGCGTCTTCACGGCGTCCTCGCCATCCGACATCACGAGGCTCGCATGGCGGCGCAGCGTGTCGAGCCGCGCCGGGATCGGTCTCGCAGCCGGCGACGGCGGTCAGCACCTCGAGCATGCGCATGAGCACCGCGACGCCGCGCGGCGTTCTGGCGGATCATGTGGAACATCGCGTCGGCGAGACCGTCGTAGTCGACGCTGCGGCACGAGCAGCACGGCGCGCGCCGTCGCGCAGCACGACACCGTGCCGGAGGTGGCGACCGGCGACCGTCGCACAGCGCGGCGCCGAGCCGGTCGAGCACGCTGATCGCGGTGTGCGGGTCGTTGATGCCGGGCGACAGCGCGCGCACCGCCACCTCGACGAGCTGGCGCACCGCGAATTCGAGATCCTCGCGAACTGACGCGGTCGGGCGCCGAGCGCGGTCGCGGCCACGGACGGCGTCGTCCGAGTCCGTCGACGTGCGTCGTCATGCGACGGCGATCGCCGCTCCCGGGAAGACGATAGTCGCCCGGCCGCACGAGCAGGCGGATCGACGGAGTCGTGTGCTCCGCCGCCCAGTCGGCCAGCCCTTCGACGTCCAGGTGCTGCACGTAGCCCTGTCGCGCTCGTCGGTGACGGGCTCGCATCGATCCAGATCGCGCCGGCCGGTCGCGACGGCTGCGGCTCGTCGATGCGTCAGGCGATCGGATGGCGCGCGCGCACGTCGCCGCTCACCAGCTCGATGACCGTGTCGACGTTGATGCGTCCCGCCATGTGGCCGACGAAGTACACCAGCGTGCCGACGCCAGACGAAGGCGAGGACGATGCTGACGATCAGCGAGAGGTGCGGGACGAACTCGCCCTCGTTCGCGGTGCGCACGCTGCGCAGCACCATCAGCGCGTAGGAGAACGTGCCGAGGAAGATGCCGAGCGTGACCTGGTTGCCGCGGTCGCGGGTGAAGTTGCGCAGCAGCCGCGGCCCCATCTGGCCGGCGGCGAGCGACAGCGCGGCGATGGTGATCGAGAACACCGTGCCGGCGACGCCGATCGTCGACGAGGCGACCGCGCCGAGCAGCGTGCGGGCGCCGGTGCGCGCCGCCGTTGTAGAGCCAGGCGCTGTCGATCAGCCACGCGGGCACGACGCCGCTTCGATCGAGCAGCACGAGTCCTTCGGCGGCGACGATGCCGAGCGCGGTGATCAGCGCCGGGACGACCCAGAACCGCTCGCCGACACGCGCGACGAACCGCTTCGTCAGGTTCAGCGGCGACACGGCGCCGTGCACGCCGTCGCCGGGGGACGGACGGTGGTCATCGAGATCTGGTCGCGGTCAGGACACGGGTCGCGCGCGGCAGGTCCGCGCCACGCGACATCGTCGGCGTCGCCGCGGCGCGCGGACGTCGGACATCCGTGGGTCGCCGTGCCGGACCGACCGACGACGCCGGGCGCTGTGCTCGCAAAAAAAATCCCGGTGGCATGACCACCGGGATCGGTCGACGACGCTCCGATCAGCTGCAGAGCTGCGCGGCGCGGACCGACTTGTTCGCGTCCGACCAGCGCGGGTCGGTCGGGGTGAACACCTGCGGCACGAAGAAGTCGTTCGGGTCGATCAGCAGGCGGAACTCCGGCAGGCTCGAAGCCGGGATGCCCATGTTCGCCGCGGTCTCGTTGTACGAGATCTTGTGATAGATCGCCGAACCGGGCTGCGCGACGGTCGTCAGGTGGCCCGGGTAGTACACCTTCGGATGCGTGTGCTGGATCACCGACAGGATGTCGCGCTGCTGGTTGTTGGCGGCGCCGAGGCTGACGATCGATCCCATCAGCACGTCGGGCGACGGCAGCGTGTCCATCAGCGAGTACAGGCCCGCGCCGATGTTGCGGGCGAGGGCGAGCGTCGCGGCGGGCGTCGTCGGGTCCGTGTACTGCGCGAGCGTGACGAAGCCCGGGTCGGCGCCGATGCCTTCCTTCGCCGGACCGGCCGAGTTCAGGAACACGAAGCTGAAGTTGTAGCCGCCCCGCAGGATGAACTCGTAGAACACCTCGTACGGTCCGGCGGTGCCGCCGAACCCGGTCGTCGTGGTGTTGATCTGGCCCGGCACGGCGTTCGCGAGATTGGCCGGCGGCGTGAACGCCGTCTGCGTCGGGAACATCGCGGGATACGTCACGGCCGGGGTCGGCGTCGTGATCGTCCGACCCGCATAGCGCGGGTCCGCCAGATCGTAGAGCGTCGTGTGCGGGAACGACGGATCGACCGGCGCGGTTCCCGAGTGCACGTGCTTGAACGCGATGACGCAGACGAGCGGATCGAGCGCCGTCGACACGCGTTCGACCTTGCTCTTGCTCGTCGTCGGGTCGTACTCGCCGGGATACGAACCGCGGGGCACGACGCCGACGCAGTTGACCGGTGCGGCGTTCGGAATGACCGGCGCGCCGCCGTTCACGGTGTTCGGATCGGCCGCCATCCGCTGGACGTCCAGCTGCATCACGTCGCACGTTTCCGGCGTCGAGTAGATGACGGCGTTCGTCCACTTCGCGATGTACGCCGCGTTGTCGGCGTGGTCTCCGTGCCCGTGGCCGAGGAAGATCGCTTCGGGCTTCGCGTCGATGAAGTCCTGCGGCAGCACCTGCGCGTAGCGGCGGTCGATCGGCACCGACGGCAGTTCCGGGCGCTGGATGAAGCTGTCGAGCATGACGACGCGGCCGAGGATCGACGTCACGTAGGTCGTGTTCGTCGCCCACGAGAAGATGACCTTGTCCTTCTTGACGGCGCCGGTATTGACGTCGACGTTCTCGACACCGAAGAACTTCTGCCGCGCCTTCACCATCGCCGGGTCGACGGCCGCAATGGCCACGGACGAGGCGAGACAGAGCGCCGCGGACAGGCCGGCGCACCACATACTTTTGCGATTCATCGATGGTCTCCCGTTGATGTCGACGTCCTGCTCGATGGCGTCGATTCTGTTCGGCGGCCGGCTCCGGCCGGGCGATCACGGATGCGCCGGATCCACCCCCGGCCCAGCGCGTCGCAACGGAGGACTTCTATCGTAGGTATCGAAGCGACGTCGCGTCTTTTTGCGACGCGGCGGCGACTTTTCCTACACGTGCGCGCCCGGGACCGCGTGCGCTGTCGAGTCTCTTTACAACTCGGATCGTCGGTCGGCCGGCGTCGCGATACAACCGCTTGATTGCGCGACGGTCGTACTCCTCGGCTCGAAAATTGCATCGGGCGCCATCCTCGAACGACAAGGCGACAGCCAACGGGGGAGACACATGAAAGTCATCACGGCGCTCGGGTTCGTGCTTGGGGCAGCGGCTTCGATGGGCAGTGCGTGGGGCGGCCCCGTCGACCGGGAGCATGGGCCGAGCCTCGTCACGAACGGGGGATTCGAGAACTCGACGACGGTCGCCGGTTCCGGATGGACCGCGTCGGGATTCCAGCTCGAGGGATACGACTACGGCATCGACACGAATCCGGCCGACGCGCGTGCCGGCAACGCGTCGTTCGCCGGCGGCGCGATCGGCAACTTCGGCTTCCTCTCGCAGAACCTCGCGACCGTCGCCGGCACGACCTACAACATCCACCTGTCGCTCGCGAACCTCAGCGGCTTCGCGGACGGCACGGCGTTCGAGGTGCTGTGGGGCGGCAACGTCGTCTATAGCGCGACCGACATTCTCGGCTTCAATTACGTCGACCTGCTGATCGATCCGGTCGCGACGGCGTCGTCGACCACGTTGTCGCTCGGGCTGCGCGACGACAACTTCGCACTCAACGTCGACGCGATCTCGGTGCGCGCCGTGCCCGAGCCCGAAGTCCTCGCGCTGCTGGCCGCCGGCCTCGGCATCGGGGCGCTGGCGCGGCGGCGCCGTCCGCGCGACTGACGCCGCGCCGACGATCGGCGCGCGGGTCGCGAATGCGCGCCGCTCAGGGGCGGTAGCGCTCGACGACGTCGGCGCGCAGCGCGTAGCCGACGTCGACGTCCGATGAGCCGTCCACGATCTGGACCGACTTCGTGCTCGCCGTCGTCCGCAGTCGTCCGGTGACCCACACGGCCTCGTAGATACCGTCGATTTCGAACGGCTTGTCGGGCTTGACGTAGACGATCTGGTTCGGCTCGGGCGGCGGCGTGTGGATGCACGCGCCGACCCATGGCACGAGCAGGAACTCGCTGACCTGCTTGCCGGCGAACTCGAGCGGCAGCACGTAGCCGGCCAGATGGACGTTGCGGCCGTCGAGCGCGGGGTTCACGGCCCGCGTCGCGGCCCGCATCCGCGCGGCGATCGCGTCGCGCTTCGCGAGCAGCGCATCGGCGTCGATGCCGTGCCTGCGGAGCGTCGCGCGAGCCTCCTGCTCGAGCGTCGCCTCGGCAGGCGTGATCGCGAGACCCTGCCCCCGCCGCCCGCGGACCGCCGCCACGCTGCCGAGCGCCGACAGGTCGTCGATCGACAGCGACGTGAACGGATTCTCGGAGGCGGGGACCTTGACCGACAGGTCGTCCCACGCGACGGTCCGCGCGTCCTCCGCCGCGGCGGCGAAGAAGGCGAACGCGCCGATCAGCGCGACGAAGCGCACGCACCGCAGACCGCCGAGACGCATGTCCACTCCCTACACGCGGATCGTCATCCCGTCGAGCAGCGACAGCCGATAGGTCCGATACGCGGGAATCACGCCGATCGCGACGCCGGCGATCGCGACGAGCGACGCGAGCAGGAGCTCGGTCGACGACGGCCAGCGCCACGCGATGAAGAGACCGAGATGCTGCTCGATCCACGGCCAACGCATCGCGGTGGCGCCGTAGAGCACGAGCATTCCAAGCGCAATCCCGGCCCCTGTCAACAGCGACGCCTCGCCGAGGATCAGCGCGAACACGTGCCACGGCCGCGCGCCGATCGCGCGCAGCACCGCCATCTCGCGGCGGCGTTCGCGCACGCTCGCAGCAGCGCGATCAGCATGCTCGCGAGTCCCACGACGACCACGAGCCCCGAGATCGCGAACAGCGACGTCTCGGCGGCCCCCGTCAGCTGCCAGACGTCGAGCAGCGCCGCGCTCGGCAGGATCGCCGTCAGCGGCTCGTCGGCGAACGTGTCGATGCGCCGCTGCAGCGAAAGCACGCTGCGCCCTCGACCGAAGGCCGACGAGGAACGCGGTGATCGTCCCGTCGCTCGGCTCGGGCGCGGCGGGCGCGCCCGTGACGTCCCGATGGCGCCGCGTCGCTCGCGCCGCGCGCGGCGCGCAGCGGCCGCGGCGAGCGGATCGTCGCCTTCGTGGGCGTGCATCGCCTCGATGCCGGCGAGGGAGACGTGGATCGTCCGGTCGACGGGCGTGCCGGTCGGTGGCGAGGATTCCGACGACGTGGAACGGATGGTTCGCGATGCGTGGCGAGCGCGATCTCGCCGGTACCGTGCGCGATGATCGATCGACTGGCCGAGGCCGATAGCCGAGCGATCGCGCGACCTCGGCACCGAGCACCGCCTCGTCGGCGCTCGGCGAACGGCCGCCCGGCCGAGAATCGAGCGGTCTCGCGTCGCCGAACCGGAAATGGTCGAAGTAGTCCTGCGTCGTGCCGAGAACGCGAAAGCCGCGATGCGAATCGCCGAGCGACAGCGGAACGGCCCACGCCACCTCGGGCATCGCGGCGATCTTGCGGAAGCTGCGAAGGTCGACGTTGTTCGACACGTCGCCGATCCGGAACACCGACGCCAGCAGCAGATTGACCGGGCTCGTGCGCGCGCCGACGATCAGGTCGGTGCCGGAGACCGAGCGCGCGAAGCTGTCGCGCGACTCGTCGCGCAGGCGCTGGACGCCGAGCAGCAGCGACGACCGCGAGCGCGATCGACAGCAGCGTCAGCGCGGCCGTCGCCTTGCGATTCGCAGGCTGCGCGCGGCGAGCAGCGCGATCGCCGCCGACGTCACGCGTCCGATCGCGCGAGCGAGGTCATCGAGGTCGATGGTGCGGTCGAAGAACGGATCGAGCGCGGCGTCGTGCGTGACGAACAGCAGCGTCGATCCCTCGCGCTCGCAGGTGCGGAACAGCAGGTCGAGGAACGACTCGCGACGCGCGGCGTCGAGCGACGACGTCGGCTCGTCGGCGACGATCAGCTCGGGCGCGCCGATCAGCGCGCGCGCGACCGCGACGCGCTGCTGCTGGCCGACGCTCAGCTCCGTGACCGGACGATGCACCAGCTCCGGATCCGCCAGGTCGAGGTGTCGAAGCAGCGCGACGGCCGTCGCCGCGACGGCGCCGTCGCGGTCCTCGCAGCGGCGTCGCCGCGTCGCCGAGAACGCGCACGGCAGGCAGACGTTCTCCAGCACCGACAGGTACGACAGCAGGTTGAACATCTGGAAGACCACGCCGATGTGGTCGGCGCGAAAGCGATCGCGCTGCGGCCCGGACAGCCGCGCGAGATCGCATCCCAGGACCTGCACGGATCCGTGCTGCACGCCGATGACGCCGCAGATCAGGCTCAGCAGCGTCGACTTGCCGCTGCCGCTCGGTCCGCGCAGCAGCACGCGTTCCCCGCGCTCGACGACGAAGGCATCGATCGACAGTCGCCACGTCGCGTCGGCGCGCCACGCGTGTCGCAGGCCGGACAGCGCGACGACCGGTCGCGCGGGTCGCTCGACCGCGTCCGGCCGCGGGCGCGGCGTCATCCCGAGACCAGGCTCGCCGAGATGTTGATCGACAGCGCGAGGATGCTCGCGTTGAAGAAGAACGACAGCACTGCCTGCGCGAGCATCGCCTTGCGCATCCAGCGGCTCATCGGCGTGATCTCGGCCGTCTGCGACGCGACCGCGATCGTGAACGAGAAGTACATGAAGTCCCAGTAGTTCGGCTTCAGGTCTTCCTCGGGAAAACGCAGCGGCGCCGGTCCCTTCCGGTCGAGCAGGTAGTAGAAGTGCGCGTAGTGCAGCGCGAAGATCGTCGGGATCAGGAACCACGAGCCGATCACGGTCGCGCCCGACAGCAGGATGTGAAAGCCGTGCTGGCCCGCGTTCTTCGCGGTCGCGAGCTCGAGGACGATCGCGACCAGGCTCACGATCGCCGCCAGCGAGACGGCCGTCAGCACGATGTACGCCGCCTCGTCCTGGCGCTCGGCGACCTTGCGGACGTCCTCGTGATCCGCGCGCAGCATCATCGTCCAGATCAGCGCGAGATACAGGTACACCGCGGCGTTCCAGCCGACGAGTCCGCGCAACAGCCAGTCGTTCGGCGCGGGGAGCGGCAACACGAACGCGACGACGATCCCCACGACGAACGCGTAGATCAGCCGCGGGCGGGCGAGGTGGAAGCGGCGCAGGGCTCTCATCGAAGGCGGGAAGGGCGGCGGGCGGCGACAGGATACGCGTCGGCCGCGTCGGCCATCGCGCCCGCGTGCGTGCCGAACGACTCGGCTCGCGACCCCGCGTCGAAGCGGCCGTCGTCCGATGGCCGCACGACCGCGAAGCCGCTCCAATCGCCCGATGACGACCGTCGCGATGCCTCCGCTGCCGACACCGCCGATCGAGCCGATGCTCGCGAAGATCGCCGACGCGATTCCCGACGAGCCCGGCTTCCTGTTCGAGCCGAAGTGGGACGGCTTCCGGGCGCTCGTCTTTCGCACCGGCGGACGCCGATGCTCCTGCAGAGCCGCGACCTGAAGCCGCTGAACCGCTACTTTCCCGAGCTCGAGGCGGCGCTGCGCGACGCGTTGCCGGACGGCTGCGTGCTCGACGGCGAGATCGTCGTCGCGTCGTCCGCCGGCCTCGACTTCGACGCCTTGCAGCAGCGCATCCATCCGGCCGCGTCGCGCGATCGCGAAGCTCGTCGATCGAGACGCCGGCGCGCTTCGTCGCGTTCGACCTGCTCGCCGTCGACGGCGAGTCGACGATGGACCTGCCGCAGGCCGAGCGACGCGGCGCGGCTCGAGCGGCTGGTCTCCGGCGCGCCGCGTCGGCGCCGCTGCACCTGACGCCGATGACGCGCGACCGCGCCGAGGCCGAGCGCTGGCTCGCGGAGTTCGAGGGCGCCGGGCTCGACGGCGTCGTCGCGAAGCTCGCTCGGCCGCGACGTACCAGCCGGGCAAGCGCGCGATGCTGAAGATCAAGCACGTGCGCACGCGCCGACTGCGTCGTCGCGCGGCTTCCGCTGGTACAAGGACACGACCGACGCCGTCGGCTCGCTGCTGCTCGGCCTCTACGACGACGCCGGCACGCTGCATCACGTCGGCGTGACGTCGTCGTTCACGATGGCGACGCGGCGCGCGCTGCTCGCAGGAGCTCGCGCCGCTGCGCGACGCATGCGCTCGACGATCATCCGTGGCGCGACTGGGCCGAGTCGGTCGCCGGCGACGCGCAGCGGATGCCGGGCGCGAAGAGCCGCTGGAGCGGCGGCAAGGACCTGAGCTGGCAGCCGCTGCGCCCCGAGCGCGTCTGCGAGGTCAGCTACGACCACCTGCAGGGCGACCGCTTCCGCCACGCGACGACGTTCGTGCGCTGGCGGCCCGACAAGCCGGCCGAGGACTGCCGCTACGACCAGCTCGAGGTGACGACGCCGTACGCGCTCGCGAAGGTGTTCGCCGGCTAGTCGCGCGTCGCCGCGGACCGATCGCCGCGTCGTTGGCGTGCTGCGCGCCGCGGCGGTCAGCCGCCCGGCATCGACGCGTCCGGCGACGCCGACGACAGCCGCCCGACGAGGTCGACGAACTCGGCGCGGTTGACGTCCGAGACGACCCAGTGCGTCATGCCGTCGTGCGTCCAGTGCGCGATCCGGTAGCCGCGAAAGGTCTCGTATGCGACGCCGTGCTCGCCGTCGCCGGGCCAGACGAACGCGTCGACGGCATGCGGCCCCTGCCGGTACACGAGCACCGCGACGGGCCGGCCGTCGACGTAGTCCACGCGACCGCCGACGAAGACCGCGGTCCCGAGATCCGTGTCGCGGACCGGCGGCGAGAAGTCGAGCTTCGACGACAGCCACGGCCGCACGGTGTGATGGTCCGACGACGCGACGTCGATCGGATGCTCGCCGAGCGTCGAGCGGACATGGCTCGCGACGATCTCGTCGGCGAGCCGCGTGTCCGACTGGCGATGCGCGAGGTACGCCTGGATGCCGAACGTCAACGCGAGGGTCGCGGCGAACGCGGCCCACGCCGGTCCCCATCCCGGCCAGCCGAGCCACGAGGTCCCCGCACGGCGCGACCGGCCGCGCATCGCTGCCGACGCGTTCTCGGGTCCCGGCGTCGCGGGTCGGGCCATCGCCTCGATGCGCCGGCGCAGCGCCTCCGGCGCGGCATGATAGTCCGCGTCCGAGCGCACGGCGCGGCTCAGGCGGTCGAGGTCGTCGACGCGTGCGCGCAGGACCGGGTCGCCCGCCATCGCGTCCTCGAGCTCCAGCCGCCGGTCGACGCTCAGTTCGCCGTCGACGAACGCGTGCAGTTCCAGTCCCAGTCGCTCCTCGCGATTCATGACGCCGCTCCTTCCGATCGACGCGGCACCGTCCGCAGCCCGCCGTCGGCGGGACTCGGCGCGTCGGACCGCAACGCGGCACGCAGCAGGGCACGCGCCCGCGCGAGTCGCGACATGACGGTGCCGATCGGGATGTCGGCGATCCGCGCGATCTCGCCGTACGAGCAGTCTTCCAGCTCGCGCAGCACGAGCACTTCGCGGAAGGCGACCGGCAGCGCGGCGATGGCGCGGTTCAACGCCGCGCGGTCGTTGTTGCGCAGCGCGATCGCCTGCGGTTCGTCGGCCGCCGGCGCCGGCATCCCTTCGATCACCTCGCTGCTGTCGTCGAACGTCACGACCTGCAGCGGCCGGTTCTTCTTCAGCCAGCTGAAGCACGTGTTGCGGACGATCTGCAGGAGCCAGCCGCGCGCGTTGTCGCCGCGGAACGTGTCGATCGAACGCCAGGCGCGCACGAACGCCTCCTGCACGACGTCCTCGGCGTCGTGGTCGTCGTGCGTGAGCCAGCGGGCCACGTTGAACGCGGCACCGAGGTGCGGCAACGCACATTGCCGGAAGCGCCGCTGCTGCTCGTCGGGGTCCATGCGGGGGCGGTCCAGGTCGTCTTCCGATCGCAGGACCGCGGGTCGCGCGAGTTTATTCCCGACGCGCGGCGTGCCTCGTCTTTCGAGGCCTGCGCGACGACGACGCGCCGACGCGCGGAATAAGTCGCGACCGACGCGGGTCGTGTATCCATCCATCGTCAACCGAACCGAAGGACGCGACATGAACGATCCGAAACCGACGCGCCGGCAGGCGCTGAAATGCCTTTCCGCCTGGAGCGCCACGGCGGTCGTGTGGACCATCGGCGGTGGCGTGCCGCGTGCGCTCGGCGCGACCGGCTCCGGCACGATCGGCGCCGCACCGACCGGCGACCTGACGTTCGTGCAGATCAGCGACACGCACATCGGCTTCAAGAAGAGCGCGAACCCCGACGTGGTCGGCAGCCTGCGACGCGCGATCGCCGACATCCATGCGTTGCCGGTCCGTCCCGCGTTCGTCGTCCACACCGGCGACGTGAGCCACCTGTCGCGCGCCGACGAGTTCGGCAGCGCGCGCGAGCTGCTGCAGGAGCTGCGCGTCGACGGCGTGCACACGGTCCCCGGCGAGCACGACACGATCGACGACGGCGTCACCGGCTACCTGAAGTTCTTCGACCACGACGGCGACGGCCGCGCGCTGGTACAGCTTCGACCAGCAGCGGCGTCCACTTCATCGGCCTGACGAACACGCTGAACTTCAAGCGCCGGCAGCATGGCGTCGCTCGGCGACGAGCAGCTCGCGTGGCTGAAGGCGGACCTCGCCGGCCGCTCGTCGCTCGACGCCGATCGTCGTGCTCGCGCACATCCCGATGTGGACGATCTGGGAGCCGTGGGGCTGGGGCACGTCCGATGCCGCGCAGGCGATGGCGCTGCTGCGGCCGTTCGGCTCGGTCACCGTGCTGAACGGCCACATCCATCAGGTGATGCAGAAGGTCGAGGGCACACGTCGCGCTGCACACCGCGATGTCGCTCGCTTACCCGCTGCCGACGCCGGGACAGGCGGGCATCGGCGAGCCCGGGCCGGTGCAAGGTGCCGGCCGGCGAGCTCGGCAAGCTGCTCGGCACGCGCGAGGTGTCGGTCGTGCGCGGGCAGTCCGCGCTCGCGCTGATCGACCGTCCCCTCGATCGATAGGCGGCTTCCATGAGCCATCCGAACCCCGTCGCCCGGCGCCTCCCACGGTGCGTCGCGCCGCTCGTCCTGTTCGCCGCGATGATGATCGCCGCGCCGCTCGCCGTCGCCGCCGCCCCCGCGACGCGAACGGTCGAGATCCGCAACTTCGCGTTCGAGCCGCGCGAGGTCACGATCGCGCCCGGGACGCGCGTGGTCTGGACGAACCGCGACGAGACACCGCACACGGTCACGAGCCAGGCCGCGCCGAAGGTCTTCGCGTCGGCCGGCCTCGACACCGACGACCGCTTCGAGTTCGTGTTCGAGCACGAAGGCGACTTCGCCTACCTGTGCACGGTCCATCCGATGATGACCGGCGTCGTCCACGTGCGAAAGGGGGCACGGTGATGCGACGGCGGCCGTCGCGCGAGGCGGCCCGTCGACGCGCGTCGCGACCGCGTCGATGCGACGGCGGGGCCGCCGCGGCTTCGCGCGGACGACTCACGGCGGTGCCGGTCGCAACGCGATCGGCACCGCCCGCAGGTTGATGCGCACCCGGTAGTGGATCGACGACGATCCGCGCATCCGGTCCACGAGCACGTCGGACGGCGCGAGATGCGCGGCGACGTCGGGATGGGCGGCCTTCCACGCGTCGGCGGCGGCGATCGCGTCGGCCTCGCGGTCGGCGCGCGCGATCTCGATCAGCGGCGTGTCGCGCTTCGTCGTTCGCGACGGCGACACGGTCTTCGCGACCTCGCCCTTCGGAGGCGGCGCGGTCTTCTTCGCGGCCGCCTTGCGCTTCGACGGAGGAGCACGGTTCGGCTCGTCGACGCCCTTGCGATAGTGCGGCGGCCACGGCGCGTCGCCGTGACCGTCGGCCTCGTGACGCGCCGACAGCGCGAGCAGCGCGTCGAGCGAGCCGGCCGCGTCGTCGATCGCGGCGTGCGGGTCGCCGATCGACGCGAGGCGCTTCGGCACCGTCCACAGCGTGAAGTCGGCCGGATCGCAGGCGTCGAGTTCGTCCCACGCGAGCGGCGTCGACACGCGCGCGTCGGGCTTCGGCCGCACCGAGTAGGCCGACGCGACGGTGCGGTCCTTCGCGTTCTGGTTGTAGTCGACGAAAACGCCGCGGCGCTCCTCCTTCCACCACGCGCTCGTCGCGAGGTCCGGCGCGCGCCGCTCGACGTCGCGTGCCAGCGCGAGCGCGGCGCGTCGGACCTCGTCGAACGTCCAGCGCCGCTCGATCCGCACGAGGACGTGCAGCCCGCGCGACCCCGAGGTCTTCGGCCAGCCGGTCAGGCCGACGTCGGCGAGCGCGTCGCGGACGACGTGCGCGACCCGCACGATCTGCGGCCACGCGACGCCGGGCACCGGGTCGAGGTCGACGCGCAGCTCGTCGGGATGGTCGAGATCGTCGGCCAGGACCGGGTGCGGATGCAGCTCGAGGCAGCCGAGGTTCGCCATCCACGCGAGGTCGGCCGCGTGGCGCGGCACCAACTCGTCGGCGCTGCGGCCGGACGGGAAGCGGATCGACGCGATCTCGATCCAGCCGGGCCGTGCCGCCGGCGCGCGCTTCTGGAAGAAGAAGTCGCCGCCGATACCGTTCGGATAGCGCACCAGCACGCACGGCCGGCCGCCGGCGCCGCGCAGCGCGCCGTCGGCGACCGCGACGTAGTAGCGGGCGAGGTCGATCTTGCGGACCTTCGCGTCCGGGATCAGCAGCTTGTCCGGATGCGTGACGACGACCTCGCGGTCTCCGAGGCGCAGCATCTCCTGTTCGTCGGTCGAGCGCATGCGTCCATGATGCGCGCGCGTCGAGCGGGCCGAGCCGGATGTCAAGGAAAAATGTCGGGCGCCCCGGCTGATTTTTGCGGGTCGACGATCGACGGACCGGTGACTATCGTCGGTCCACGCGTGACGGACCGTGTTCTCCTCCCGTCCGCCGTGCGCCGACGAGACGGACGAGCGGTCCATCGATTCCGGTCGACGTCTTCGTCGACGAGCGCTGCGAGCAACGAGGCGAACGTCCATTCGTTCTTTCCACCGGAGCGGTGCCATGGCCATCGACACGATCATCGACATCTCGCATTTCCAGAGCCACGCCGACTTCGCGAAGATCAAGGCGGCGGGCATCGAAGCCATCGTCTCGAAAGCGACCCAGGGCGCGAGCGGCGTCGATGCGACGTTCGATGCGCACAGGGCGGGTGCCGCGGGTTCGTTCCTCTGGGGCTCGTACCACTTCGGCACCGGCGACGACGTCCATGACCAGCTCGAGCACTATCTGGGCGTCGCGGCGCCTGGCGAGTCGGACCTGGTCTGCCTCGACTTCGAGCCGAATCCGCACGGAAGCTCGATGACGCTCGCTCAGGCGCGCGACTTCGTCGCTCTGTGTCATGCGGAGCTGGGACGCTGGCCCGTGATCTATTCGGGCAGCACGCTGAAGGAGGCGCTCGGCAGCCATTCCGACGCGGTCCTCGCGAACTGCCCGCTCTGGCTGGCGCAGTACGGCCCCACGGCCGTGCTGCCTCCGGGATGGAGCGAGTACGCGTTGTGGCAGTTCACCGACGGCTCCCTGGGACAGAAGCCCTTGCCCGGCCCGATCGACGGGCTGGGGCTTTGCGATCGGGACCGCTACGCGGGAACGCCAGAACAGCTGCGCGCCGAATGGCCGTTCTCGTGACCTTCCGGCGTCGGTATCCGACGGTCAGATGCGCCAGTAGATCGATTCCTCGCGTCGCATGTACTGGCGGTCGATGAGCTCGCGGCGCAGCGTCGCGTAGTCCTCGTGGAAGCGCTTGAGGAACGCGTTGATCTCCTTCTCGGTGTAGCGCTTGCGCCCGTCGAGCATGTCGACGAGCCACTCGAGCACGACGCGACGCTTCTTCAACGCCTCCGGGATCTTGACGAGCCGGCCCTCCTTCACGAAGGACCGCAGGATCTTCGCGCGCTCGGCCGATTCGGCCGACGACGCGTCGACTGGCGGCGATGCGGTCTGCGTCGCCAGGGAACGCTGGAAGCGGGCCACCGCGTCGACGTTCAGGCGGTAGAAGCGGCTCGTGCCCGCCTGCCGGACCGCGACGAAGTCGACGTCGGTCAGGCGGCCGAGATGATGCGAGATCGTCGGCTCGGACAGCGCGAGCTCGTTCGCGATCGTGCCGACGCTGAGCTCGCGCTGCGCGAGCAGGCCGAGGATCCGCAACCGCGACCCGTCCGCGATCGCCTTCAGGACCGGGAGCAACCCGGCGTCCGCTTCGCTGGTCATGGTCCGTTCCTTCGATGGCCGTCTAATTCGACGAGCATCTCATGAAGGATCCGGTACGGCAAGCGCGCATGCCGCGATCGTCTGGCTGCGCCTGACCCTGGCAGCGATGCGGCGCCTCGACGTCGTCGCGCGAGGTGACGACGATCGCGCGTCGACGGCACGCGCCGACGAGCACGCGCCGACGAGCACCCGCCGACGACCATCCAACCCCGGTCGTCGTTCCCGCGAAGGCGGGAACCCAGAGTCGTCGCGTCGCGTCCGTCCGCGACGCACGGACGCCGCCGGGTTCCCGCCTCCGGGGACGACGAAGGAAGAGCCCGTCAGCGTGCGGCGACCATCCACACCGCCATCGCGACCATCATCACGTTCTCGGTCAGCGACACGAAACCGAGCGGCACGTTGCTGCCGCCGCCGACGCAGGCGCACTTCAGCTCGCGCCGGTCGACGTAGACCGCCTTGAACACCGAGACGGCGCCGATGCCGCCGATGACCAGCGCGATCGGCGCGGACAGCCACGTCAGCACGCCGGCGATCATCAGGATGCCGGCGAGCGCCTCGCCGAACGGATAGAGGTAGGCGTACGGCACCCAGCGGCGCGCCAGCAGGTCGTAGCCGAGGAACATGCTCGAGAACGATTCGAGGTTCTGCAGCTTCAGGATCGCGAGCACGCACATGCTGAAGGCGACGAACCAGCGGACGGCGCGCAGCGTCGGCGCCTCGCCGGTCGCGGCGAAGCTCGCGGCGAGCGCCATCGCGGCGGCGACCGCGAACACGGCGACGACGGGCCTGTAGCTGACCGCCTTCGGATCCGCGACCTCGCGGCCGAAATGGCGACGCAGGTCGTCGTAGCCGCCGATGCGCCGGCCGTCGATGAACGTCTGCGGCGTCGTCGCGACGCCTTGCTCCGCCTTGAACACGTCGGTCTGCGCGCGCGTCGTCAGCCAGTGATCGTCGACCGCGAAGCCCTCGCGCCGCAGCAGGTCCTTCGACTTGAGGCCGTACGGGCAGAGGTGCTTGTCCATCACCATCCGGTACAGCGTCGCCTGTTTCGCCATGTCGCACTCCTCGACCGCCGGGACGATCCGACCGCCCCCGGCGTGTGAAAAGTTCACGCGGCCGTTCCCGGTTTGTTCCGTGTCGCCGGCTTGCCGCCGACCTAACCTGCCGTCACTCGATCCCCGATCGAAGCAACCTGACGGAGATGAACATGAACGACCGCACGATGAAGTACGAATATGAAGTCGTCGACACCGTTTGCAACGCCATGATGTTCGGCAGCTTCGCCGTCATCGCGGTGCTGGTCGCGCAGGCGCTGTTCGGCTGATCGCTCGATCGCGGCGGGGCGTCTCGCCCCGCAGCGACCGGGACTCGCTTCAGATCTTCATCGGCAGGATGACCATCTGGATGCCTTCCAGATGCAGCCGTCGCTGCAGCGCGAGCGCGGCCTGGTTGTGCAGCAGCCGCGTCACGAAGTTCTCGTTCTCGGTGATCAGCTTCGACGTGAAGAAGATCGCGCTCGGGAATTCGTTGCGCACGCGCTCGGAGATCTCGGTGATGGCCTCGACGGCGTCGGTCCCGAAGCCGAGGTACGACGTCGACGCGAGGCCGTGGCTGTGGCAGAAGTCGACGAAGAACGACAGCGACTCGCGCCCCTGTTCCTTCATCTTCTCGATCTCCTGCTCGGCGCCGTACGCCTGCGAGTCGACCGTGCGCGCCATGATGAACAGGAAGTTGCGGAAGTGGCCGGGGAACATCCGCTGCACCCACAGCAGCGCGTGCAGGCCGCCGCCGCGCGACGTGCCGACGATGAAGACCGCCGTCGGCGACTCCGGATCGAGCTCCGGGTAGTCGGTCTCGTTGCCGTTCGGCGTGTTGGAGAACACGGCGTCGACCGCGCGGATGCGCCGCTTCGTGTCGGCGTAGTGCCGCTGGATCGCGATGCAGGTCGCGATGACCGCGCCGGTGATCACGACCGTGATCCAGCCGCCCTCGTCGAACTTCGCGATCGTCGTGACGACGAGGATGCCGACGGTCACGAGCAGGCCGACGGCCGACAGCGCGAGCCGGCGCACCCACTTCGCGTCGCCGCGGTGGCGGATCCAGTAGATGCACAGCCCGGTCAGCGACAGGCTGAACGTCAGGAACACGTTGATCGAATACAGCACGACGAGGTAGTCGACCGCGCCGCGCGACAGGATCAGGATCGCGATGGCCGCGACGCCCATCAGCAGGATGCCGTTCTGCGTCACGAGCCGCGTCGACAGATAGCGGAACTTGTGCGGCATCCACGAATCGGCGGCCATGTTCGCGAGCACCGCGGGGCCGCCGAGGAAGCCGGTGTTCGCCGCGACGAACAGCAGCCCGGCCTCGGTCGCGAGCACGACGATCAGCGCGATCGCCATGCCGTGGCCCGAGAAGCCCATCTCCTCGAGGATGCTGCCGAACACGACCGCGTTCAGCGTGCTGCCTTCGACGGGGACCGCGTGCCACAGCAGGTAGAGCAGGATGATGCCGCCGGCCATGAACGCGAGGCTGGTCGCCATGTACAGCATCGTCAGCTTGCCGGTGCGGACGCGCGGCTCCTTCAGCGACTGCACGTTGTTCGAGACCGCCTCGATCCCGGTGTACGTGCCGCCGCCGAGCGAGTAGGCCTTCAGGAACAGCGCCGCGACGAAGCCCCAGCTCGTCGCGTGCGCGAGCTTGCCGGTCTCGGCCAGCGTGTCCGGCACCAGGTGGGGCAGGCCGGCGGCGTGCGTCGCGATGCCGTAGACGATCAGGATGACGTGCGTGAACGACGAAGCCGAGGAAGATCGGCAGCAGGATCTGGATCGACTCGCGCATCCCGCGCAGGTTGAGCACGATCAGCACGACCGCGAGCAGCAGCTCGACGTAGAGCTTCGACGGCTGCCACGCGAGCGGCAGCAGGCTGAACATCGCGTCGGTGCCGCTGGCGATCGAGATCGCGATCGTCAGCACGTAGTCGACGATCAGCGCGGCGCCCGCCGTCAGCCCCGCGTACGGCCCGATCAGCGACGTCGCGACGCGATAGCCGCCGCCGCCGGTCGGGAACAGCTCGATGATCTGGTTGTACGCGAGCGAGATGATGAACACCGTGACCGCGGTCGCGACGGCGAGATACAGGCCGAAGTGCGTGTGGACGCCCAGCGCCTTGAAGGCTTCTTCGGGACCGTAGGCCGACGACGACAGGCCGTCCGCGCCGAGACCGACCCAGGCGAGGAACGCGACCAGCGCCAGCGAATGGCGCGTCTCGGTCTTCAGCGGATCGAGTGCACGTCCGAGGACCAGGTCCCGGACCTTGTGAGGACGCATCGAGGGATTCCCTTCGCGCCGCGGCGCGCCGACGGTCGACGGTCGGCGGTGCGGCAACGACGGGCCGCATGATACGCCGCGGTCCCGGCACGGACCAATCGCACAGGTGCGCTCCGCTCACCTCTCCGGGGCCCCGCTTCTCCTCGGCTACACTCGCCGAACGGCGCGCCGACGCGGCCGACACCGCGTCCGGCGCCGACCGGACCGTCCCCCTCCCTCCGCATTGGATCACGACCATGACCGTCACCGTCGTCTCGACCGACCAGGCCCCGGCCGCCGTGGGGCCGTATTCGCAGGGGATCCGCATCGCGCAGATGTTTCCGGCCGGCGAAGGCACGATCGTCTATTCGTCCGGCCAGATCGGCCTCGACCCGGCGACCGGCAAGCTGGTCGCCGGCGGCGTCGAAGCGGAGGCGCGCCAGGCGTTCCGCAACCTCGCGGCCGTCGCCGAGGAAGCCGGCGCGTCGCTCGGCCACGCGGTCAAGCTGACGCTGTTCCTCACCGACCTCTCGCAGTTCGCGACCGTCAACGCGATCATGACGCGAGCTGGTGCCCGAGCCGTTCCCGGCCCGGACGACGATCGGCGTCGCGGCGCTGCCGCTCGGCGCGTGCTTCGAGGTCGAGGGCGTCTTCGCGGCCTGACCCGACCGCGGCCGGCGGTCGCTTGAACGCGCGCCCGCGGCGTCGTCGGCGCGCGGCGCGAAGTCGGCCGCGCCGACGCGCGACGGCGCCGCGAGCGGCACCGTCGCCGCGCGGCTCGCGCGGATCGGGCTGCGCGACGACCTCGACTGCGTGCTGCACCTGCCGCTGCGCTACGAGGACGAGACGCGCATCGACCGTCTCGCCGATGCGCGCGACGGCGACACCGTGCAGTTCGACGCGATCGTCCGCGACCACGAGGTGCGCTACCGCGGCAGCCGGCAGCTCGTCGTGCGCGTCGACGAGGCGGTCGCCGACCGCACGGCCGACGACGCGGCGCGCGGCGCGTCGGCGACGCTGCGCTTCATCCACTTCTACGGCAGCCAGCTGCGCCACTTCGAGCCCGGCATGCGGCTGCGCGTCCGCGGCGAACTGCGCGCGGCGCACGGGCCGCTGTTCGGCGCGGACGCGCTCGAGCTGATCCATCCGCGCTACGCCGTCGTCGAGCCGGGCGCGCCGCTGCCCGACCGGCTGACGCCGGTCTATCCGAGCGGCGTCGGCCTCGGCCAGGTGCCGCTGCGGCGCGCGATCGCGAAGGCGCTCGATCGCGTCGACGCTCGACGAGACGGTGCCGGCGGCGCGGCTCGCGCAGTTGCGGCTGCCGCCGATCGACGCGGCGATCCGCCTGATCCACAACCCGCCGCCCGACGTGCCGCAGTCGTCGCTGTCCGAGCGCACGCATCCGGCGTGGCAGCGCGTGAAGTTCGACGAGCTGCTCGCGCAGCAGCTGTCGCTCGCGAAGGCGCGCGCCGCGCGTCGCGCGAGGACGGCGCCGGTCGCTGCGCGGCGGCGCGCTCGTCGATCGCTTCCTCGCGCAGCTGCCGTTCGCGCTGACCGCGGCGCAGCGACGCGTCGTCGCCGAGATCGAGGCCGACCTCGCGCGTCCGCATCCGATGCAGCGGCTGCTGCAGGGCGACGTCGGCAGCGGCAAGACCGTCGTCGCCGCGCGTCGCCGCGCTGCGCGCGATCGACTCGGGCCACCAGGCCGTGCTGATGGCGCCGACCGAGATCCTCGCCGAGCAGCACTTCGCGAAGCTCGCCGACTGGATCGAGGCGCTCGGCGTGCCGGTCGCGTGGCTCACCGGCAGCCTCGACGAAGAAGCGCAAGGCGTCGGCCCGCGACGCGATCGAGTCCGGCGTCGCGAGGCTCGCGATCGGCACGCACGCGCTGATCCAGGAGGACGTGCACTTCGCGAACCTCGGCCTCGCGATCGTCGACGAGCAGCATCGCTTCGGCGTCGGCCAGCGGCTCGCGCTGCGCTTCAAGGCGCGCGCGGGACACGACATCGTGCCGCGCGAGCCGCACCAGCTGATGATGAGCGCGACGCCGATCCCGCGGACGCTCGCGATGACGTTCTTCGCGGACCTCGACGTGTCGACGATCGACGAGCTGCCGCCCGGTCGCCAGCCGATCGTGACGAAGCTCGTCGATGCGTCGCGTCGCGACGAGGTGATCGCGCGCGTCGAGGCGGCGATCGCCGAGGGACGGCAGGCGTACTGGGTCTGTCCGCTGATCGAGTCGATCGACGAGGCGACCGAGGCGCGCGCGAAGCCGCGCGGCGCGGCGGCGCGCGAGATGGCGGAGCTGCAGGCCGCGGTCGACACGCACGCCGCGCTGACCGGCGCGTTGCCCGACGCGGCCGTCGGCCTCGTCCACGGGCGCATGCCGGCCGGCGAGAAGGCCGAGGCGATGCGGCGCTTCCACGCCGGCGAGACCGACCTGCTCGTCGCGACGACGGTCGTCGAGGTCGGGGTCGACGTGCCGAACGCGTCGCTGATGGTGATCGAGCACGCCGAGCGCTTCGGCCTCGCGCAGCTCCATCAGCTGCGCGGGCGCGTCGGACGCGGCACGGCGCGGTCGGCGTGCATCCTGATGTACCAGAGCGCCGCTCGGCGCGATCGCGAAGGAAAGGCTGCGGACGATGCACGAGACGGAGGACGGCTTCGAGATCGCGCGCCGCGACCTCGAGCTGCGCGGACCCGGCGAGTTCCTCGGGCACCGGCAGTCGGGCGAGGCGCTGCTGCGCTTCGCGGATCTGGACGAGGACCAGCCGATCGTCGAGGCGGCGCGCGAGACGGCCGTCGCGATGCTCGACGGCGATCCCGACGCGGTCGACCGGCATCTGCAGCGCTGGCTGCGCGGCGGCGAGGAACTGCTGAAGGCGTGACCGGGCGTGGCGTCGACTGAGGCAACATGGCGGGCATGGACACCGCGACGACCGACGCGAACGAGCCGCTGACCGCGTGGATCGGCCGCACGCGAGACGCTGCGCGACACGGTCGTCGCGACGCCGGTCGACGCGCTCGCGGCGACGCTCGACGACGGCAACCCGGCGCCCGGCGCCGGGCGAGCCGCTGCCGCCGCTGTGGCACTGGCTGCTACTTCCTGCCGCGTCCGCGCCGCAGTCCGAGCTCGGCCCCGACGGCCACGCCGGCGCGCGGCGGCTTCCTGCCGCCGGTGCCGCTGCCGCGCCGCATGTGGGCCGGCGGCCGGCTCGAATTCGCGCGACGCGCTCCGCGTCGGCGACGCGATCGAGCGCGTGTCGCGTCGTCGACGACGTCACGACGAAGAGCGGTCGCAGCGGCGACGCTGGTGTTCGTGCGCGTGCGGCACACGGTCGTCGACCGCGCGCGGCGTCGCGCTGCGTCGAGGAGCACGACATCGTCTATCGCGAGCCTGCCGCCGCCCGGCGCGACGCCGCCGGCGCCGCCGGCGCGCCCGCGACGACGAGGCGTGGTCGAGCGCGTCGAGCCCGACGACGTGCTGCTGTTCCGCTATTCGGCGCTGACCTTCAACGGCCATCGCATCCACTACGACCGGCCCTACGTGACCGAGGTCGAAGGCTATCCCGGCCTGTCGTGCACGGCCCGCTGATCGCGACGCTGCTGCGTCGAGCTGCTGCGCCGCGCATCGGCCCGACGCGACGCTCGCGCGCTTCGCGTTCCGCGCGGTGAGCCCGCTGTTCGACGTCGGCTCCGTTCGACGTCTGCGGCCGGCCGTCCGACGACGGCGCGACGATCGACCTGTGGGCCGAGACGCCTCGACGGCGCGCTCGCGATGACAGGCGACCGCGACGCTCGCCGTGCACGAGGACGCGCCGTGACGCCGCACGCTGCCGCGAGCCGACCGCTTCGCCGACATGCGCGACGGCGCTGCGCGCGCTGACGCCGAGTTCCCCGACGCGTACTGCCGCAGGGTCGACGCGGCGCGCGGCTATCCCGAGGCGTTCGTCGACGCGCTGACGCAAGGCCGGCTGGCTCGCCGCGCTGATCCCGGCCGAGTACGGCGGCTCCGGCCTCGGCCTCGCCGAGGCGTCGGTGATCATGGAGGAGATCAACCGCGTCCGGCGGCAACTCCGGCGCCTGCCACGGCCAGATGTACAACATGGGCACGCTGCTGCGCCACGGCTCGCGACGCGCAGAAGCGGCGCTACCTGCCGAAGATCGCGAGCGGCGAGCTGCGCCTGCAGTCGATGGCCGTGACCGAGCCGACGACCGGCACCGACACGACGAAGATCAAGACCACCGCCGTGAGGAAGGGCGACCGCTACGTCGTCAACGGCCAGAAGGTCTGGATCTCGCGCATCCAGCATTCGGACCTGATGATCCTGCTCGCGCGCACCACGCCGCTCGCCGAGGTCGCAGAAGAAGTCCGAGGGCATGTCGATCTTCATCGTCGACCTGCACGAGGCGCATCGGACCACGGCATGACGGTGCGGCCGATCGCGCAACATGGTCAACCACGAGACCAACGAGGTGTTCTTCGACGAACCTCGAGATCCCGGCCGAGAACCTGATCGGCGAGGAAGGGCAGGGCTTCAGGTACATCCTCGACGGGCTCAACGCCGAGCGCACGCTGATCGCGGCCGAATGCATCGGCGACGGCTACTGGTTCATCGACACGCGTCGCGACTACGCCAACGGAGCGCGTCGTGTTCGACCGCCCGATCGGCCAGAACCAGGGCGTGCAGTTCCCGATCGCCGAGAGCTACATCGAGCTCGAGGCGGCCGACCTGATGCGCTGGGAGGCGTGCGAGCTGTTCGACGCCGCGCCAGCCGTGCGGCGCCGAGGCCAACATGGCGAAGTACCTCGCCGCCAAGGCGTCGTTGGGAGGCGGCCAACGTCTGCCTGCAGACGCACGGCGGCTTCGGCTTCGCCGGCCGAATACGACGTCGAGCGCAAGTTCCGCGAGACGCGGCTCTACCAGGTCGCGCCGATCTCGACGAACCTGATCCTGTCGTACGTCGCCGAGCACGTGCTCGGCCTGCCGCGGTCCTTCTGAGGAGGTCGATTCGTGACCGTCGATGGCAAGTCATCGTCCGCGAGCGGGCCGCTCGACGGCATCACCGTCGTCACGCTCGAGCATGCGATCGCCGCGCCGTTCTGCACGCGCCAGCTCGCCGACCTCGGCGCGCGCGTGATCAAGGTCGAGCGGCCCGGCGTCGGCGATTTCGCGCGCGCCTACGACGAGCGCGTGCACGGCCTGTCGTCGCACTTCGTCTGGACCAACCGCGCGCAAGGAAAGCCTCACGCTCGACCTGAAGCACGCCGAGCGCGCGCGACGTGCTGCAGCGCCTGGTCGCGAGCGCCGACGTGCTGGTGCAGAACCTCGCGCCCGGCGCCGCGGCGCGGCTGGGGCTGTCGTCCGAGGCGCTGCGACCGGACCACCCGCGCCTGATCGTCTGCGACATCTCCGGCTACGGCGACGACCGACCCGGGCCGTACCGCGACAAGAAGGCCTACGACCTGCTGATCCAGAGCGAGGCCGGCTTCCTGTCGGTCACCGGCACGGCCGACGAGCCGGCCAAGGCCGGCTGCTCGATCGCCGACATCGCGGCCGGCATGTACGCGTACAGCAACATCCTCGCGGCGCTGCTCGCAGCGCGAGCAAGACCGGCGTCGGCTGCGCGCATCGACGTCTCGATGCTCGAGACGCATGGTCGAGTGGATGGGCTATCCGATGTACTACGCCTTCGACGGCGCGCCGCCGCCGCCGCGCGCCGGCGCCGCGCACGCGACGATCTATCCCGTACGGCCCGTTCGCCGGCCGGCGACGGCAAGCACCGTGATGCTCGGCCTGCAGAACGAGCGCGAGTGGCAGTCGTGTTCTGCGAGCAGGTGCTCGAGCGACCCGTCGCTCGCGACCGACGCGCGCTTCGCGTCGAACAGCGCGCGGCATCGCGCACCGCGAGGCGCTGCGCGCGATCATCGTCGCCGCGTTCGCGCGCTCGTCGGCGGCGCAGATCGTCGCGCGCCTCGATGCGGCGCAGATCGCGAACGCGCGGATGAACACGATGGCCGAGGTGTGGGCGCATCCGCAGCTCGCGGCGCGCGGTCGCTGGCGCGACGTCGGCACGCCGGCGGGCCCGGTCCCCGCGCCGTTGCCGCCGGGCCGCAACGACGGCTTCGACCATCGGATGGGCGACGTGCCCGCGCTCGGCGCAGCACACCGACGCGATCCTCGCCGAGTTCGGCGTCGACGCCGCGACGGTCGCGTCGCTGCGTTCGGCCAAGGCCGTATAACCTTGCGACATTCGCGCCCGCGCGCGACCCGATTCTCGTCCCCCGATTCCCGTGCCGGCGCGCCGGACCCGCCATGATCGACTTCTCGAGCGTCCTGACGGCGCGCAGCTTCCTGTTCGTCCCCGCCGATCGTCCCGATCGCTACCAGAAGGCGCTCGCGTCCGGCGCCGACGTCGTCGTGATCGATCTCGAGGACGCGATCGCGCACGACCGCAAGGACGAGGCGCGACGTGTGCTGGATTCGGCCTGGGGCTCGCTCGACCACGAGGATCGCGTCGTGATCCGCATCAACGGCCTCGACTCGCTCGAGCTCGCCGACGACGCGGCCCTGTGCGCGTCGCTGTGCCCCGCGGGCGTGATGGTGCCGAAGGCCGAGAGCGCGGAGGCCCTCGAGGCGCTGCACCAGCGGGTCGGCGAGGTCCCGCTGATCCCGATGATCGAGAGCGCGGTCGCGTTCCGCGACCTCGACGCGATCTGCGGGGCAGTCGGCACCGCGCGACTCGCGTTCGGCCACATCGACTTCCAGGCCGACCTCGGCATGGTGCCCGGACCGGACCAGGCCGAGCTCGCGCCGGTGCGCTTCGGGCTGGTGCTCGCGTCGCGCGCGGCAGGCATCGCCGGGCCGATCGACGGCATCACGCTCGAGACCGGGCGCACGAGCGAGATCGTGACGGCGACGCGCCGCGGCATCCGCTTCGGCTTCACCGGCAAGCTGTGCATCCATCCGGACCAGATCGAGCCGGTCCACGCCGCGTTCGCGCCGAGCGCGGAGGACGCGGCCTGGGCGAAGCGCGTCGTCGAGGCGTCCGAGTCGTCGAAGGGCGCGGCCGTCAAGGTCGACGGGCGGATGGTCGACCGCGCCGTCATCCTGCTCGCCGAGCGCGTCCTCGCGCTCGCGTCGCAGGCACGCCGTCGCGAGCGTTGAGCGCGCCGCAGAGCGCGCCGGACCAACGAGGGAGGAGACATCCGTGAACAAGCGCCTCATCGCCATCGCAGCGGCCGTCGCGGTCGCCGTGTTCGCCACGCCGCTGGCCGCGCAGACGCCGGCCGAGCCGATCGTCATCAAGTTCAGCCACGTCGTGGCCGTCGACACGCCGAAGGGCAAGGGCGCGGAGCGCTTCAAGCAGCTCGCGGAGGAGCGCACCGGCGGCCGCGTCAAGGTCGAGGTCTACCCCAACTCGACGCTCTACAAGGACAAGGAGGAGCTCGAGGCGCTGCAGCTCGGCGCGGTGCAGATGCTCGCGCCGTCGGTGTCGAAGTTCGGGCCGCTCGGCGCGAAGGAGTTCGAGGCGTTCGACCTGCCGTTCATCTTTCCGGACAAGGCCGTGCTCGCGCGCGTGACCGAGGGTCCGATCGGCGCGTCGCTGTTCCGGAAGCTCGACAACAAGGGCATCAAGGGCCTCGCGTACTGGGACAACGGCTTCAAGGTGATGACCGCGAACCGGCCGCTACGCGAACCGGCCGACTTCAAGGGCCTGAAGATGCGCATCCAGTCGTCGAAGGTGCTCGAGGCGCAGTTCCAGGCGCTCGGCGCGTTGCCGCAGGTGCTCGCGTTCTCCGAGGTCTACCAGGCGCTGCAGACCGGCGTCTGCGACGGCACCGAGAACACGCCGTCGAACATCTGGTCGCAGAAGACCCACGAGGTGCAGAAGTATCTGACCGTGTCGAACCACGGCTACATCGGCTACGCCGTGATCGTGAACCGCAAGTTCTGGGACGGCCTGCCTCCCGACATCCGTACGCAGCTCGAAGGCGCGATGCGCGACGCGACGCGCTACGCGAACGCCATCTCGCAGCAGGAGAACGACGACGCGCTCGCGAAGATCAAGGCGTCGGGCCGGACCGAGATCATCGTGCTGACCGACGCGCAGAAGGCCGCGTGGCGGCGCGCGCTCGAACCGGTCTACGGCCAGATGGCGTCGCGCGTCGGCAAGCCGCTGATCGACGCGATCCGCCAGGTCGCCGCCGAGACGAACGGCCGATGACCGCGGTGGAGGCCGGTGTCGCCGCAGCAGGGCTTCGTCCGCACGATGGCGTCGGCCTCGCGCAGCGGGGATGCCACCTCGCAGCGACCGAGTGCCGGCCGGAGGTCCGACGCGCGTGACGCTGACCGAACTTCGGTATGTGGTGGCCGTGGCGAAGGAACGGCACTTCGGCCGGGCCGCGGAGTCGTGCTTCGTCAGCCAGCCGACGCTGTCGGTCGCGATCAAGAAGCTCGAGGACGAGCTCGGCGTCACGCTGTTCGAACGCGGCAGCAACGAGATCGGCGTGACGCCGATCGGCGCGCAGATCGTCGAGCAGGCGAAGCGCGTCCTCGAGCAGAGCTCGGCGATCAAGGAGATCGCGAAGACCGGCAAGGATCCGCTCAACGAGCCGATGCGGCTCGGCGTCATCTACACGATCGGTCCGTACCTGCTGCCGCAGCTCGTCAAGCGATTGATCGTCGATGCGCCGCAGATGCCGCTGATCCTTGCGGAGAACTACACGGCGGTGCTGATCGAGCAGCTGCGGCACAGCGAGATCGACGCGGCGATCCTCGCGCTGCCGCTGCCGGACGCGGGGCTGATGGTGCAGCCGCTGTACGACGAGGAGTTCATCGTCGCGACGCCGCGCGAGCACCCGTGGAAGTCGCGGTCCCGCGTCACCGCGGCGGACCTGAAGGACGAGACGATGCTGCTGCTCGGCGCCGGCCACTGCTTTCGCGACCAGGTGCTCGCGGTCTGCCCGGAGCTCGAGCCGCTGCCGATGTCGTCGTGGTCGCACGACAGCGGCATCCGCCGCACGTTCGAGGGCTCGTCGCTCGAGACGATCCGGCACATGGTGTCCGCGGGGATCGGCGTCACCGTGCTGCCGCGCACGTCGGTCCCGCAGCCGGTGCCGGCCGACAGCCTGCTGCGCTACCTGCCGTTCGAGGAGCCGGTGCCGGGTCGACGCGTCGTGCTCGTGTGGCGCAAGACGTTCCCGCGGCGGGCCGCGATCGACGTCGTGCGCGCCGCGGTACGCGCGTGCGACCTGCCCGGCATGACGAAGCTGGACAGCGGTCCGACGCTCGCCTGACCGTCGCGGGGGCTATGGCCGCGTTGCACCGAATCGATTGGGCGGCCGCGGTGTCGGACGCTAAGATCACGGCTCGTGTCACAGAGGAGCTCTTCCCGCATGTCCACCCCGTCCCCATCCTTCTCCACCGGCGGAGCCCGGCCGTCGAACACGGTGCCGCTCGATTCCGAATCGATCCACATCGGCATCTCGCCGGAAGATCGCGAGGCCGTCGCCGCCGCGCTGTCGCGCCTGCTCGCCGACACCTACTCGCTGTACCTGCAGACCCACAACTTCCACTGGAACGTCGAGGGTCCGATGTTCAACACGCTGCACCTGATGTTCGAGGAGCAATACAACGAGCTGTGGACCGCGGTCGACACGATCGCCGAACGGATCCGCTCGCTCGGCTTCCCGGCGCCGGGCACCTACAGCGAGCTCGCGCGCCTCACGTCGATCGAGGAGGTGAGCGGCGTGCCGCAAGCGCTCGACATGGTCAAGTACCTCGTCAAGGGGCACGAGGCCGTCACGCGCACCGCGCGCACGGCGTTCCAGCTGACCGACAAGGCCGGCGACGAGTCGAGCGCGGACATGCTGACGCAGCGACTGCAGGTCCACGAGAAGACCGCCTGGATGCTGCGCAGCCTGCTGAAGTAGCACGGCGGACGTCCCGCGGTCCGCATCAGCCGCGTCAGCGAACGGCGGCGCCGGGGCGCGAACCGTGGATCGACCGACGGAGCGACGCGATCGCGCGGCGTCGTCCCGTCGGTCGCGAATTCGACGTGCATCGATACCGGGCCCGCGGAGTCATGGCGCCGCGACGGGCCGCCGGCATCGTCCGGCGGTTTGGATCCTCGCCGATCGCCCGATGCCGCGGCACCCCCGTCGTCGCCTGCCGATCGAACGCCGATGCGTGAACGCCTGATCCTCTACGCGCGGCTGGTGCGGCTCGACAAGCCGATCGGCATCCTCCTGCTGCTATGGCCGACGCTGTGGGCGTTGTGGATCGCGTCGGACGGGCGTCCGGCGCCGTCGCTCGTGGCCATCTTCGTCGTCGGCACGGTGCTGATGCGTTCGGCCGGCTGCGCGATCAACGACTGGGCCGACCGCGACTTCGACCGGCACGTCGCGCGCACGGCGGAGCGGCCGCTGACGGCCGGGCGCATCGCCGGATGGGAAGCGCTCGCCGTCGCGATCGCGCTCGCGCTCGTGTCGCTGGCGCTGATCGCCGGCCTCAACGCGCTGACGATCGGGCTCGCCGCCGTCGCGGCGTTCGTCGCGGCCAGCTACCCGTTCACGAAGCGCTTCTTCGCGCTGCCGCAGGCGTACCTCGGCATCGCGTTCGGCTTCGGCATCCCGATGGCGTTCGCGGCCGTGCTGGACCGCGTGCCGCCGGTCGGATGGACGATGCTCGCGGCGAACGTCTTCTGGGCCGTCGCGTACGACACCGAATACGCGATGGTCGATCGCGACGACGACGTGAGGATCGGCATCCGCACGGCCGCGCTGACGTTCGGTCGTGCCGACGTGGCGGCCGTGATGCTGTGCTACGCGGCGACGCTCGGGCTGCTCGCGGTCGTCGGCACGATGGCCGCGCTCGGCGGCGCGTGGTACGCGGGTCTCGCGGTCGCGGCGGCGATCGCCGGCTATCACTACCGGTTGATCCGCGAGCGGACCCGCGCGGGTTGCTTCCGCGCGTTCCTGCACAACAACTGGTTCGGGGCGGCGATCTTCGCGGGACTCGTGATCGATCGTCTCGTGCGCTGACGCCGACGTCGTTCGCTCAGTCCGCGTCGCGTCCGAACGCGTCGCCGAGCTCGACCGAGCGCGCGGCCGCGTCGCGGACCGCCTGGACGATCGCGTCGCGCACGCCGCGCTCGTCGAGGCGGGCGAGCGCGGCGGCCGTGGTCCCGCCCTTCGACGTGACGCGTTCGCGCAGCACCGCCACCGGCTCGACGCTGTCGGCCGCGAGGCGGCTCGCGCCGACGAACGTCGTCACCGCGAGCGTGCGGGCGTCGTCCGGCGACAGCCCGAGCTCGACGGCGGCCCGCTGCAGCGCCTCGATGAACGCGAACACGTAGGCCGGGCCGCTGCCCGACACGGCCGTGACCGCGTCGAGCAGCGATTCTTCGGCGACCCACAGCGTCCGCCCGACGGCGCCGAGCAGCGTCTCGGCGAGCGCGCGCTGCGCGTCGCCGGTGCCGGGCGCCGCGAACAGCCCGGTCATTCCTTCGCCGACCAGCGCCGGCGTGTTCGGCATCGCGCGGACGATCGGACGCGCCGCGTGCGCGGCCCCGAGCCAGCGCGCGATCTCGCGCAGGCGGATGCCGGCCGCGATGCTGATGACGAGCGGTGCCGCGGCGTCGTTCTCGAGCCAGCGCGCCGCGGTCGTCACCGCCTCGCGGAACGTCTGCGGCTTGACCGCGACGACCACGGCGTCGCACGACGCGAGGTCCGCGTGCGGCACGTCGTGCACGGCCGCCGCCGGCGCGATGCGCCGGACGCCGGCCTGCGCCGTCGCGAGCGGCTCGACGACGACGAACGTCGCCCCGGGATGCCGCGCGGCGAGTCCGCTCATCAGCGCCTGGGCCATGTTGCCGCCGCCGATGAATCCGATCTTCATGCGGCCGCCTCGACGATGCGCGCGGGACGCGCGCCGAAGATCGCGGTGCCGACGCGAACGATCGTCGCACCTTCGAGCACCGCGGCCTCGAGGTCGGCCGACATGCCCATCGACAGCTCGTCGCACGGCAGCCCCGCGTCGCGCAGCCGCTCTGCGAGCCGGCGCACCGACGCGAAGGCCTCGCGCTGTGCAGCGGCGTCGTCGCGCGGCGCCGGCACCGCCATCAGGCCGCGCAGCGCGAGGTTCGGCAGGGCGACGACGGCCCTGGCGAGCGCCTCGGCGTCGTCCGGCGCGACGCCGCTCTTCGACGCCTCCCCGTCGACGTTGACCTCGATCAGCACGTTCAGCGGCCCGCGCGCGGCGTCGCGCTGCGCGGACAGCCGCTCCGCGGTCTTCGGCCGGTCGAGTCCGTGGACCCAGTCGAAGCGCGCGGCGATCGCGCGGGTCTTGTTGCTCTGGATCGGGCCGATGAAGTGCCACTCCGGTCGCGCGGCGGACGGCGGCAGCAGCGCGTCGACGCGAGCCATCTTGTCGAGCGCTTCCTGCACGTAATTTTCCCCGAACAGCCGTTGATCGGCGGCGATCGCGTCGACGACGCGCTCGGCGTCGACGGTTTTCGTGACGGCCAGCAGCCGCACCGATCCGGGCGCGCGTTGCGCCCGCTCCACGGCTTCGGCGATGCGCCGGCGCACGCCTTGCAGGTTGTTTGCCGTTGCGGACATAATCGTTCGCGGTCCTGCGCCCGGCGTCCCGTCCCGCGAGGCGCCGCCCGTCGCGCCGTTCCGGCGCGTTCGCCGCTGCAGAAATCGGGGCGCCTGCCGATGACACCCGGTAGCGCCGCCGCCACGACCGGCGGCGCCAACATAACATGGGTCGCGCGCGCGACGTGGCCCAAGCCGCGCCACACGCTCGAGGAACTCGATGGACATCTCCGAACTGCTCGCCTTCGTCGTCAAGAACAAGGCGTCGGACCTGCACCTGTCGGCCGGCCTGCCGCCGATGATCCGCGTGCACGGCGACGTGCGCCGGATCAACCTGCCGCCGATGGAGCACAAGGACGTCCACGGCATGATCTACGACATCATGAACGACGGCCAGCGCAAGTTCTACGAGGAGAACCTCGAGTGCGACTTCTCGTTCGCGATTCCGGGCCTCGCGCGCTTTCGCGTCAACGCCTTCGTGCAGAACCGCGGCGCCGGCGCCGTGATGCGGACCATCCCGTCGAAGGTGCAGACGCTCGAGGAGCTGAACGCGCCGAAGATCTTCGCCGAGATCGCGAACCAGCCGCGCGGCATCGTGCTGGTCACGGGGCCGACCGGCTCCGGCAAGTCGACCACGCTGGCCGCGATGGTCAACCACGTCAACGAGAACGAGTACGGCCACATCCTGACCGTCGAGGACCCGATCGAGTTCGTGCACGAGTCGAAGAAGTGCCTGATCAACCAGCGCGAGGTCGGCCCGCACACGCTGTCGTTCAACAACGCGCTGCGCATCGGCGCTGCGCGAGGACCCGGACGTGATCCTGGTCGGCGAGATGCGCGACCTGGAAACCATCCGCCTCGCGCTGACGGCGGCCGAGACCGGCCACCTGGTGTTCGGCACGCTGCACACGTCGTCGGCCGCCAAGACCATCGACCGGATCGTCGACGTGTTCCCGGCGGCCGAAAAGGAGATGGTCCGCGCGATGCTGTCGGAGTCGCTGCGCGCGGTGATCGCGCAGACGCTGCTGAAGACCAAGGACGGCAGCGGCCGCGTCGCGGCGCACGAGATCATGGTCGGCACGCCGGCCATCCGCAACCTGATCCGCGAGAGCAAGATCGCGCAGATGTATTCGGCGATCCAGACCGGTCAGAACGTCGGCATGCAGACGCTCGACCAGAACCTGCTCGAGCTGGTCCGCCGCAACGTGGTCGATCCCGCCGAGGCGCGCAACCGCGCCGCGAACAAGGACAACTTCCCGGCGTAGGCCGGCCCGTCCGCGACGCGTCGACCGACGCGCGGGACCCGATGGAGTGAGCGATGGAACGCGAGCAGGCCACCAAATTCATGTACGACCTGCTGCGACTGATGGTCAGCAAGAAGGGCTCGGACCTGTTCATCACGGCCGAATTTCCGCCGGCCTTCAAGATCGACGGCAAGGTGACGCCGGTCTCGAACCAGGCGCTGACGCGCGCAGCACACGTCCGAGCTGGCGCGCGCGATCATGAACGACAAGCAGGCGGCGGAGTTCGAGGCGACGCAAGGAGTGCAACTTCGCGATCAGCCCGGCCGGCATCGGCCGCTTCCGCGTCAACGCGTTCGTGCAGCAGGGCAAGATCGGCCTCGTGCTGCGGACCATCACCACCGAAGATCCCGACGATCGAGGAGCTCGGCCTGCCGCCGGTGCTGAAGGACGTCGTCGATGACCAAGCGCGGCCTGGTGATCATGGTCGGCGCCACCGGCTCCGGCAAGTCGACGACGCTGGCGGCGATGATCGGCTATCGCAACGAGAACAGCTACGGCCACATCATCACCATCGAGGACCCGGTCGAGTACGTGCACCCGCACAAGCAACTGCATCATCACGCAGCGCGAGGTCGGCGTCGACACCGACGACTGGGCAGCGGCGCTGAAGAACACGCTGCGCCAGGCGCCCGACGTGATCCTGATCGGCGAGATCCGCGACCGCGAGACGATGGACCACGCGATCGCGTTCGCCGAGACCGGCCACCTGTGCCTGGCCACGCTGCACGCCAACAGCGCCAACCAGGCGCTCGACCGCATCATCAACTTCTTCCCCGAGGAGCGGCGCCAGCAGCTGCTGATGGACCTGTCGCTGAACCTGAAGGGCATGATCTCGCAGCGCCTGATTCCGCTGAAGGACACGCAAGGGCCGCGTCGCCGGCCGTCGAGATCATGCTGAACTCGCCGCTGATCTCCGACCTGATCTTCAAGGGCGAGGTGCACGAGATCAAGGAGATCATGAAGAGCTCGCGCGAGCTCGGCATGCAGACCTTCGACCAGGCGCTGTTCGATCTGTTCGAGGCCGACAAGATCAGCTACGAGGACGCGCTGCGCAACGCCGACTCGGTCAACGACCTGCGACTCACGATCAAGCTGCACAGCAAGAACGCCCGCGCCGCCGACCTGACGAAGGGCATCGAACACCTCGGGCTGGTCTGACCTCGGCGGGCGAGCGCCGTCGGCCGACGACCGGCAGGCGACCGCGTGTGGCTCGGCCGGGCGTCTGGCGCGTCGCGCGTCGCCGGGCGTGCGGCGCAAGGCGCGTCGCCGCGCGCGCGGCGCCGTCACGAACAGGAGCGAACCCGATGTCCGCGAAACCGATCCGCATCCCCGACGCGTCGCATCCGATCACGATCGAGCCGAACCCGCATCGCGTCGTCGTGCGGTTCGGCGGGCGCGTCGTCGCCGACACGCGCGCCGCGCTGACGCTGCGCGAGGCGAACTACGGCCCGGTGCAGTACGTCCCGCGCGGCGACGTCGACATGACGCTGTTCGTGCGTTCGGATCGGTCCACGTACTGTCCGTACAAGGGCGACTGCTCGTACTTCTCGATCGAGGTCGGCGACGCGCGGGCGCGCGACGCGGCGTGGAGCTACGAGGCGCCGTACGACGCCGTCGCCGCGATCCGCGGCCACCTCGCGTTCTATCCGGACCGCGTCGCGCATCGACGAGCAGGCCGACTGACGTCGGTCGCGGCGTCGCCCCGTTGCGCTATGCTGCGCGGCGAAGGAGGGGGCGATGACCGACCAGACGGGTTCCGGCACGATCTACGATTTCTCGGCCACGTCGCTCGGCGGCGAGACGGCCGACCTCGCCTCGTGCAAGGGCAAGGTGCTGCTCGTCGTCAACGTCGCGAGCCGCTGCGGCTTCACGCCGCAGTACGAAGGGCTCGAGAAGATCTACGAGACCTACCGCGATCGCGGCTTCGAGGTGCTCGCGTTCCCGTGCAACCAGTTCGGTTCGCAGGAGCCCGGCGACAGCGGCGAGATCGCCACCTTCTGCGAAACGAAGTTCGGCGTCCGCTTCCCGATGTTCGAGAAGATCGACGTGAACGGCGACGGCGCGCATCCGCTCTTCCGGTGGCTGAAGAGCGAAGCGCCCGGCCTGCTCGGTACGCGCGACATCAAGTGGAACTTCACGAAGTTCCTCGTCGACCGCCACGGCAGGGTCGTCGATCGCTACGCGCCGACGACGAAGCCCGAGGCGATCGCCGGCGACATCGAGAAGCTGCTCGCGGCCTGATCTCGCCGCGAAGGGCGCCCGCGCGTCGCGAGGTCCGCGACGCCGACGGGCGCGTCGGTGATCCGGCTTCAGCGACCCTTCGGCGTGTAGCCGAACTTCTGTCCCGCGACCGCGGCCTGCGCCATCGCGCCGCCCTTGACGATCGTGAACACGGCGAGCCCGTCGTGATAGCCGCCGAGCGTCCCGGCGTCGTGGCGGTTGATGCCCGCGCCGGCGTTCGCTCCGGTCTGCGTCGCGGCGCTCGCCTCGGCGGACGCCGTGATCGCGACGGCCGACGCTTCGGCGCCGAACGAGTAGTTGCCGCTCGTGAACTTCCGGAACGCGTCGCGATTCTCGAAGAAGATGATCTCGCTGTACGCCTGTGCGCCGGCCTGCGCGCCGACGCTGACCTGCGTCACCGACGCATCGCCGACATAGCGGCCGCGCACGTAGACGCGACCGGTGCCGTGGCCGCCGGCGACGACGAAGCCGCCTTCGCCGATCGTCGGGAAGATCGCGTAGCCGTAGCTGCTCGCGAAGTAGCCGCGCGCCTCGCTGCTGTTCTGGAACGTCGCCCTGGCGTCGCTGAAGTCGTCGGCGAACGCCGCCGCGCTCGATGCGAGAAATCCCGCGAGCAGGATGCTGCGAGCCCATGCCTTGATCATCGTCGTTCTCCTTGTGCGGTGGTCGGTCGCCGGCGAGTCGCCGCGCGGGCGCCGCGCGAGCGCGTGGCGCGTCGGCTACTTTCGCGAGTCGGCGCTGCGCCGGGTGTCAGACGGGGGATTCTTCACGCCGAAGCGAAACGCCCATGTCGACGATGCGACGATGGGCGAGGCGCTACGGCCGGCGCTGGCCGGCGACGAGGTCGAACCGATAGAGGCGGCACTCGATCGCACCGTTGAACAGCACGACGCGCCGGTCGGGCGCGAGGTGCAGCTTGCGCTGCAGCGCCATGTCGGACGTCAGCACGTGGCAGGTCCAGCCGGCGAAGCGCTGCTTCAGCGTGTCGCCGAAGCCCGCGTAGAACGCGGCGAGCGCGTCGTCGCCGACCGCTTCGCCGCGCGCGCTCCGCTCGCCGCGCACCGCGAGCCGCTCGCCGTACGGCGGGTTGGCGACGACGATGCCGGCGTCCGCATGCGGTTTCACCTGGCGCGCGTCGATCTGTTTCGGCGCGATCGTCGCGGCGAGGTCCGGCGGCACGCCGGCGCGTTCGAGGTTCGCGCGCGTCATCGCGACCGCGTCGCCCGACACGTCGCTGGCCCGGATGCGCGATGCGGCGGCGATGCCGTCGTCGGTCGGCGGTGCGTCCGCCGCCGCGCGGATCGCGTCCCACGCGTCGGCATCGACGTTGCGCAGGCTCTCGAACCCGAAGCGCCGCCGCGCGCCCGGCGCGATGCCGAGCGCCGTCTGCGCCGCCTCGACGGCGAAGCTGCCGCTGCCGCACATCGGGTCGAGCAGCGCGACGCCCGGCGTCCACGCGGCGAGCCGAAGGATGCCGGCCGCGAGGTTCTCGCGAAGCGGCGCGTCGCCGGCTTCTTCGCGCCAGCCGCGCTTGAACAGCGGCTCGCCCGACGTGTCGAGGTACAGCGTGCAGGTCGTCGCGTCGAGGTACGCGAAGACGCGGACGTCCGGTGCGCGCGTGTCGACGCTCGGACGCCGGCCGGTCGCGTCGCGGAAGCGGTCGCAGATGCCGTCCTTCACGCGCAGCGTGACGAACTCGAGGCTCTTCAGCGGGCTCTTCTCACGCCCGCTGCCGCCGGTCGTGTCGACGCGCAGCGTGCGATCGACGTCGAACCAGCGCGTCCAGTCGTGCGCGAGCGCGAGTCGATGGATGTCGTGCTCGCTCCGGTAGCGTCCCTGCGCGACGCGGACCAGCACGCGGCTCGCGAGTCGCGAGTGCAGGTTGATGCGCCACACGTCGGGCCACGACGCGCCGAAGTGCACGCCGCCCGGCGTGTCGCTCGCGCCCGCGATGCCGAGACCCGCCAGCTCGTCGACGAGCGCCGCCTCGAGCCCGCGCGGGCACGGCGCGAAGCAGCGTTCGACGCCGTCCGACGGCTTCACGACGCGCGCGTCAGAACGGCTTGACGATGACGAGGACCACGATCGCGGCGAGCAGCAGCACCGACGATTCGTTGAAGACGCGATAGAAGCGGTCGGATCGTCCGGGGCCGCCGCGTTCGAGCCGGCGCAGCATCGTGCCGCACGCGTGGTGATAGCCGACGACCGCGAGCACGAGCAGCAGCTTCGCGTGCATCCAGCCGTTGTGCGGCCCGTGCAGCCCGATGCCGTAGCCGAGGAACAGCCACGCGCCGAACGCGACGGCCGGGAAGGCGAGGATCGTCGTGAAGCGGAACAGCTTGCGCGCCATCGTCAGGAGCCGCGCGCGCGACACGCCGTTCGTCTCCGCGGCCGCGTTCAGCAGCAGCCGCGGCAGGTAGAACAGGCCCGCGAACCAGGAGACGACGAAGATCACGTGCAGCGACTTGACCCACAGCACGGCCCTCAGCCCCTTCGATCCGCGTTCGCGTCGCCGTTCGCCGGCGGCGCGGACAGCACGCCGTCGAGCGTCTGTTCGAGCGTCGCGAGGTCGTACGGCTTCGCGAGCACCGCGACGCCGGGCCCGAACTCGTATCGGCCGTACTCGGCGCCGTAGCCGGAGGCGATGACGATGCGCTGCGCGGGGTCGCGCTTGCGGACGCGTTTGAGCAGCTCGATGCCGCTGATGCCCGGCAGGCTGACGTCGGTGAACAGCACGTCGTAGCGCGCCGCGTCGAGCGCCTCGAGCGCCTGCTCGGCCGACTCGACGGCGACGACGTCGAACCCGACCTCGTTGATGAACTCGATCGTCGCCTCGCGCACGTCCTCGCTGTCCTCGACGAGCAGCACGCGCCGCTTCGCGCCGTCCGTCGCCTTCGCGGCCGGCGCCGGCGCCGTCGCGCCGTCGACCGCGCCGTCGACCGCCGCGTGGTCGTCGAACAGCTGGCGCAGCCGACGCGCGAGCTCGTCGCGGTCGTACGGCTTGCTGAGCAGGTTGACGCCGGTCTTCAGCCGATCGCGATCGACGATCGCGTCGCGGGTGAAGCCCGACGTGAACAGCACCTGCATCCGCGGCAGCAGCAGACGGGCCTGGCGGACCAGCTCGGTGCTCGCGACCGGTCCCGGCATGACGACGTCGGTGAACAGCAGGTCGACCGGCACGCCGCTCTTCAGGATCGTCAGCGCGCTCTGGCCGTCGGACGCGCGCAGCACGCGGTAGCCGAGGTCGATCAGCGTCTCGACGACCGTGAGCCGCACCGCCTCGTCGTCCTCGACCACGAGGATCGTCTCGCCGTTGCCGCGCGCGGGCGCCGCCTCGGGCCGCGCCGCCGCTGCGAACACCGGCTCGTCGGTTCTCGGCAGGTACAGGCGGATCGTCGTGCCGACGCCTTCCTCGCTCTGCAGCACGACGTGGCCGCCGCTCTGCTTCATGAAGCCGTACACCATCGACAGCCCGAGTCCGGTGCCTTCGCCTTCGGGCTTCGTCGTGAAGAACGGCTCGAACGCGCGGCGCTGCACCTCCGGCGTCATGCCGCTGCCGTCGTCGGTGATCGTCAGCGTCACGTAGTCGCCGGCCACGAGCCCGCCGTCCTCGCGCTTCGCCTCGGCGTCGCCGACCTCGGTGTTCGCGAGCTCCATCACGAGCCGGCCGCTGTGATCCATCGCGTCGCGCGCGTTCAGCGCGATGTTGAGGATGACGTTCTCGAGCCGCGGCACGTCGACCATCACGTGCCACAGGTCGGGCGACACGCGCGTGACGACCTCGATCGATTCGCCGAGCGAGCGGCGCAGCAGGTCCTCCATTCGTCCGAGCACCTGCTGCAGGTCGACGACGATCGGCTCCAGCGGCTGGCGCCGGCCGAACGCGAGCAGCTGCGACGCGAGCTTCGCGCCGCGATCGACGCCGTCGAGCGCCGCCTCGATGCGGGTCGAGAGCGAACGATCCGACGCCGCCTGCCGCTGCAGCAGCTGCAGGTTGCCGCGGATGATCTGCAGCACGTTGTTGAAGTCGTGGGCGACGCCCCCGGTCAGCTTGCCGACGGCCTCGAGGCGCTGCGCGCGGTGCAGCGCGGCCTCGGCGCTGCGGCGCTCGTTCTCGCTGCGCTCGAGCGCGCGCGTACGCTCCGCGACCATTTCCTCGAGCCGCGCGCGATACGCCGACAGCTCGTCGGTCGTGGCCTTCGCCATCGTCACATCGTTGCCCTGCATGAAAACGCCGAGCACGTTGCCCGCGACGTCCAGAATCTGCTGGATGACGACGTCGACGTAGATCGTCTTCATGCCGTTCGCGCCGTCCGGGACGCGCAGGGCGAGCCCGTGCTCGACGATCGGCACGCCGCTCTCGTAGACCGCGTCCAGCAGGCGCAGCGGCACCGGCGGGTCGCCGCGATGCGCCTCGGTGTAGCGACGGCCGCGCAGGTCCTCCTCGCCGACCATCCGCAGGTACGCGGGGTTCGCGAGTTCGACGACGTGCTCTGGCTCCCGCATGAAGACGGTGAACGACAGCGCCTGGTCGAACAGCCGCAGCAGCCGCAGCCGGTCGCTCTCGGACGCGTGCATCGACGGCCGCTGCAGCGACGACGTCGGACCGCCGGCCTCGTACATCTCGGCCTGGCGGACCGTCTCGCGCAGCGCGGTCAGGTCCTCGACGACCTGCGCGACGCAGGCGACGCGGCCGGTGTCGTCGCGCAGCGGGTAGTGCGTCACGTTCCACAGGACGTCGACGACGCCGTCACCCTCGACGAGCGAGATGGGCACCGCGAATCGCAGCAGCGTCGGCCCCTCGGGGCGCCCGGTCGCGGCGACGCGCTGGAAGGTCTCCTTCAGGCGCTCGGCGTTCGGCGTGGAGTCGAACACGTCGAAGAAGTCGCGTCCGACGAGCTCGCCGCGCTCGCGCCGCGCGAGCCGCGCGTAGCCGTCGTTGACGTCGACGATGACGTCGCGCCGGTCGACCACGACGTGCGCGCTCGGCGAGTCGTGGAACAGCGCGGCGTAATCGATGGAGGCGTCGCGCAAGATGGGCGTGCCGCCCGATGGGGCGGGGTCGGAATCCGGTCTGGGATCGCGCCGGGCCCGGCGCGACCCGCGATTGTAGCGAGTCGCGGACCGGACCGTGCGCGGGGGTCAGCCGCGCGTCTCGCCGTGGCCGAACACGACGTACTTGAGGCTCGTCAGGCCGTCGAGGCCGACCGGGCCGCGCGCGTGCAGCTTGTCGTTCGAGATGCCGATCTCGGCACCGAGGCCGAACTCGAATCCGTCGGCGAAGCGCGTCGACGCGTTGACCATCACCGACGCCGAGTCGACCTCGCGCAGGAAGCGCAGCGCGTTCGAGTACCGCTCGGTGACGATCGTGTCGGTGTGCTTCGACCCGTGCGCCGCGATGTGGTCGATCGCCGCGTCGAGCCCGCCGACGACCGCGACCGACACGACCGGCGCGAGCCACTCGGTGTCGAAGTCGTCGGGGCCGCGCCGCGATCGCCGGAATGCCGGCCTCGACGAGGATCGCGCGAGCCTCGTCGTCCGCCCGCATCTCGACCGACTTCGCCGCGTAGAGGCGACCGATGCGCGGCAGGAAACGCCGCGGCGACCGCGCGCGCCACGAGCAGCGTCTCCATCGTGTTGCAGGTGCCGTAGCGCTGCGTCTTCGCGTTGTCGGCGATCCGCACGGCCTGGTCGAGATCGGCGTCGTCGTCGACGTAGACGTGGCACAGCCCGTCGAGGTGCTTGATCATCGGGACGCGCGACTCGCGCATCAGCCGCTCGATCAGACCCTTGCCGCCGCGCGGCACGATGACGTCGATGTACTCGCGGCATCGTGATCATCGCCGCGACCGCGGCGCGGTCGGTGCTGTCGACGACCTGCACGACGTCGGCCGGCAGCCCGGCCTGCACGAGCCCTTCGTGGATCAGCGCCGCGAGCGCGCGGTTGCAGCGGATCGCCTCGGACCCGCCGCGCAGGATCGCAGCGTTGCCGGACTTGATCGTCAGCCCCGCGGCGTCGACCGTCACGTTCGGCCGCGACTCGTAGATGATCCCGACGACGCCGAGCGGCACGCGCATGCGGCCGACCTCGATGCCCGACGGCCGGCGCCGCAGCTCGGTGATCTCGCCGATCGGGTCGGGCAGGGCGACGATCTGCTCGAGGCCCTCGGCCATCGTCGCGATCGTCGCGTCGGACAGCGCGAGGCGGTCGAGCATCGCGGCGTCGAGCCCCGCCGCGCGTGCCGCGGCGACGTCCTCGGCGTTCGCGGACTTCAGCGCGGCCGCGTCGCGACGGATCGCGCGCGCGATCGCCGCGAGCGCGTCGTTCTTCGTCTTCGTGTCCGCCTTCGCGATGACGCGCGACGCCGCACGCGCCGTCGCGCCGACCTGCAGCATCCGCGCGGACAGATCGTTCGCGTTCACGGTCAGCCGCGCCCCGCGATCGCGACGCCGAGTCGCGACAGCTCGGTCCAGGCATCGCCGAGCGGCGCGCCGATCGGGCCGATCCCCTTCACGATGCGGTCGATGTCGGCGGCGCGGGCCAGCGCGCGCTCGAGCGCCGGCAGCGACAGCCGCGTCAGCGCGGTCTCGAACAGCCGCTCGCGCGCGCCCCACACGCGCAGCTGGCGCAGCAGCGACGACAGCGGCTGGCCCTTCGCGACGCCGAGCTTCGCGCGCAGCAGCGCGCGGACCTCCTCGGTGATGGCCCAGTGCACGAGCACCGGCGACTCGCCTTCGCCGCGCAGCCCGTCGACCATCCGCGCGACGCGCGACGGGTCGCCGGCGAGCATCGCCTCGCCGAGCTTGAACACGTCGTAGCGCGCGACGTCGGCGACCGCGGCGCGGACGGCATCGAGATCGAGCCGGCCCGGCGGCTGCAGCAGCGCGAGCTTCTGGACCTCCTGATGCGCGGCGAGCAGGTTGCCTTCGACGCGGTCGGCGAGGAACGCGAGCGTCTGCGTCGTCGGCGCTCTGGCCCTGCGCCGCGAGCCGCTCGCCGATCCACGACGGCAGCCGCGCGCGGTCGACGAGCGGCGCCTCGATCGTCACGCCGGCCGCCTCGAGCGCGCCGAACCAGGCCGACGACTTCTGCTCGCGTTCGAGCTTCGGCAGCGTGACGAGCGCGATCGTGTCGCCGTCGTGCATCGTCTTCGCGAACGCCTGCAGCGCCTGCGAGCCGTCCTTGCCGGGCTTGCCGCCGGGGATGCGCAGATCGATCAGCTTGCGGTCGCCGAACAGCGACAGGCTCTGCGTGCTCTCGAGCAGCCGGTTCCAGCGGAAGTGGCGGTCGACGGTCAGCACGTCGCGTTCGACGTAGCCCGCGCGGCGCGCGCCGCGGCGCGGATGCGGTCGGCCGCCTCGATCGCGAGCAGATGCTCGTCGCCGTGCACGACGTACAGCGGCGCGAGGCGCTTCGCGAGATGCGCCGCGAGCGCGTTCGAGGCGGAGCTGCATCGCGCGCGCCCTACGCCGGCGCCTCGCCCGGCTTGACGGCCGCGAGGCGACGCAGCAGCTGCTGGACGAGGTCGGACTGCATGTCGCGATACAGCAGGTCTTCCTCGGCCTGCTTCGCGAGGATCGTGTTGTTGTCGACGGTGATGTCGCGCTTGCAGCGTGATCCGCGTCGGCGGGATGAAGTCGCGGCCCGTGCCGTCGTCGACCTTGAACACGAAGATGTAGTACAGCGTGTATTCGCGGACCTGGCCGGTCGCCGTCGAGGCTCAGGATCTCCTTGTCGCGCGACTCGCCGAGCACCTCGAGCTTCGCCTGCGGCCTTCGTCGGATCGTCGACGAGTGCGTCGACGTGCCGCCGCGGATGTAGCGCCGGAACTGCGTGCCGAGCGGCGAGGCGTCTGAGAAGCCGACCCAGAGCGTCTGGAACGGCAGCTCCGTCGACCCGCGCAGTTGGAATCCGCACGCGGTGAGGACAGACTCGCGGCCAAGGCCGCGAGGCCCGTCCTCACCGCTGCGTCCCCGCGCAGGCGGGGACCCAGTGTCTTTTCGTCTTCACGAGACTCGCGGCCAAGGCCGCGAGCCCGTCCTCAGCGTGCGTCCCCGCGCAGGCGGGGACCCAGTGTCTTTTCGTCTTCACGAGACTCGCGGCGAAGGCCGCGAGGCTCGTCGCGACACGGTTGCGAGCCGTCGTCCGTCACGCCACCACATTGACGAGCCTCCCCGGAACCACGACGACCTTCTTCGGCGGCGCCGTCACGAAGCGGCGCACGCCTTCGTCGGCGAGCGCGGCCGCCTCGATCGTCGCCTGGTCGGCGTCGGCCGGCACGCGGATCGTGCCGCGCAGCTTGCCGTTGACCTGCACCACGAGCTCGATCTCGTCGCGCTGCAGCGCCGACTCGTCGACCGCCGGCCACGGTGCGTCGACGAGCGCGCCGAACGCCGCCGCGAAGCCGAGTTCGTTCCACAGCACGTGCGTGACGTGCGGCGCGACCGGATACAGCACGCGCAGCAGGATGCCGACGCCTTCGCCGATCGCCGACGGGGCCGCGGACTTCGCGGACTCGAGCGCGTTCAGCATCTTCATGCAGCCGGACACGACGGTGTTGTACTGCAGCGCGGTCGTAGTCGAACTGCGCCTGTCGCAGCGTCGCGTGCAGCTCGAAGCGCAGCGCCCGCGTCGCCGCGTCGACGGCCGGCTCGCGCGCCGTCGCGACGCGGCCGTCGCGCTGCGCCTGGAACGCGAACGCCCAGAGGCGATGCAGGAAGCGGGACACGCCCTGCGCGCCGCTGTCCGACCACGCCGCGCTCTGTTCCGGCGGCCCCGCGAACATCGAGAACGCGCGCGCCGTGTCGGCGCCGAAGCGCTCGATGAACGCGCGCGGCTCGACGACGTTGTTCTTCGACTTCGACATCTTCTCGTTGCCGCCGAGACGGACCGGCAGCCCGTCCGCCTTCGCGGTCGCGCCGACCGGCTTGCCGCGCTCGTCGAAGCGCACGTCGACCTCGGTCGGATAGAACCAGCGCGTCTTGATCGCGCCGCCGTCGACCGTCTCCTCGCGGTAGTAGCACTCGTTCGTCAGCATGCCCTGCGTGAACAGCCGCGTGAACGGCTCGTCGAACTTGACGAGCCCGAGGTCGCGCATCACCTTCGTCCAGAAGCGCGCGTACAGCAGGTGCAGGATCGCGTGCTCGATGCCGCCGATGTACTGGTCCATCGGCATCCAGTAGTCGGCGCGCCCGTCGATCATCGCGTCGTGCGCGTCGGGCGAGCAGTAGCGCAGGAAGTACCACGACGAGTCGACGAACGTGTCCATCGTGTCGGTCTCGCGCTCGGCGGGCCCGCCGCAGACCGGACACGTGCAGCGCACGAACGCCTCGCAGCGCTTCAGCGGATTGCCGCCGCCGTCCGGGACGAGGTCCTCGGGCAGCACGACCGGCAGGTCCTTCTCGGGCACCGGCACCGGGCCGTGCTCTGGACAGTGGATGATCGGGATCGGCGTGCCCCAGTAGCGCTGGCGGCTGATGCCCCAGTCGCGCAGCCGGCGAGTGACCGTCTTCTCGCCGAGCCCCTTGGCCGCGAGGTCGCGCGCGATCGCGTCGACCGCCGTGGCGAAGTCCATGCCGTCGTAGACGCCCGAATGCACGCAGAGGCCGGGCTCGGCGAACTCGGGCCGCCATTCGGTCCACAGCGAGTCCTCGACGCGCGGCACCGTCGTCACGGTCGCGTCGGGCGCGATCACGACGGCGGGCCCGGGCTCGACGGCGATCTCGGCGGCGGCCTCCGCGTCCTGCGCGATCGACGACGGCACGATGACCGGCTTGATCGGCAGGCCGTACTTCTTCGCGAACGCGAAGTCGCGTTCGTCGTGCGCGGGCACGCCCATGACGGCGCCTTCGCCGTAGGTCGTCAGCACGTAGTTGCCGATCCACACGGGCACGAGTTCGCCGGTCAGCGGATGCGTGACGTGGAAGTGCGTCGACCATGCCCTTCTTTTCCATCGTCGCGACGTCGGCCTCCGCGACGCCGCCCTTCGTGCATTCGGCGATGAAGTCGGCGAGCGCCGGCTGGCCCTGCGCGAGATGCGCCGCGAGCGGATGCTCGGCCGCGATCGCGACGAACGACACGCCCATCAGCGTGTCGGCGCGCGTCGTGAAGACGCGCAGCACGCCCTTCGTCTCCACGCCGTCGGGCACCGGCGCGGACGACAGCGTCAGGTCGTACGGGAACGACACCGTCACGCCTTCGCTGCGGCCGATCCAGTTCCGCTGCATGACCTTGACGCGCTCGGGCCAGGCGAGGTCTTCGAGCGAGTCGAGCAGCTCGTCGGCGTAGTCGGTGATCCGCAGGTAGTACATCGGGATCTCGCGCTTCTCGACGACGGCGCCGGAGCGCCAGCCGCGGCCGTCGATGACCTGCTCGTTCGCGAGCACGGTCTGGTCGACCGGATCCCAGTTGACGCGGCCGGTCTTGCGGTACGCGATGCCCTTCTCGAGCATCTTCAGGAACAGCCACTGGTTCCAGCGGTAGTAGTCGGGCTTGCAGGTCGTGACCTCGCGCGACCAGTCGATCGCGAGCCCGATCGCCGCGAACTGCTCCTTCATCGCGGCGATGTTGTCGTACGTCCACTTGCGCCGGCGGCACGCGGTTGTCGATCGCCGCGTTCTCGGCCGGCATGCCGAACGCGTCCCAGCCCATCGGCATCAGCACGTTGTAGCCCGTCATCCGCAGATAGCGCGCCATCACGTCGTTGATCGTGTAGTTGCGCACGTGGCCCATGTGCAGCTTGCCCGACGGATACGGGAGCATCGAGCACGCGTAGAACTTGCCCTTCGGGAAACGCGGGTCGTGCTCCGTCGTCGTCCAGGTGCGGTCGCGCTCCCAGGCGGAGCGGGCGGCGGCCTCGACGGTGGCGGCGTTGTAGGTTTCCTGCATGGGCTGGGAGCGGCGTCGCGCGGACGCAGGCGACGCGGAGGGGCGCAAATTATAAGGCCCCCGACGACCACCTCTCCGACACTAGGCCCGGCCCCGCGCCGGCCCGTCCCCTTGTCCTACAAGGCGTTCGGCCTCGAGCGAATGTCGTAAGTCGTCGCGGCCGACCGCGACCGCTCCACGCGTTGCGCATTCTTTGCTCAGGTGGGCGAAGTCCTGCATCAGGGGAGAGAAGTCGTGGTCACTGGATCTGCATCGTCGTCGGCGACCATTCGCCTGTTTCGTCTCATCGTGTCGCTGTCGGTCGCGGCGCTGTTCCTCGCCGCCTGCAGCGGCGGTGGCGGTGGCGGCGGTGGAGGCGGCGGCGGAGGTTCGTCGCCGACGGCGGCGAGCGCGCCGGCGGTCCTGCTGCAGCCTCAGCCGCAGACGGTCAGCGACGGCCAGTCGGTGACGTTCAGCGTGCTCGCCGGCGGCACCGCGCCGCTCACCTATCAATGGATGCGCGGCGGGCAGGCGATCGCCGGCGCGACCGGCTCGAGCTACACGATCGCGCTCGCGCAGCTCTCCGACAGCGGCGCGACGTTCAGCGTCACCGTCTCGAATGCCGCCGGGACGGTGCAGAGCGGCACCGCGACGCTGACCGTGTCGCCGGTCGCACCGGCGATCACGAACAACGTCGCGCAGACCGTCTCGGTCGTGGCGGGCAACACGGCGACGTTGTCGGTCGTGGCCACCGGCTCCGCGCCGCTGGCATTCCAGTGGCGCCGCGGCGGCGCGCCGATCGCCGGCGCGACGACGTCGACGTACACGACGCCCGCGACGACGCTCGCCGACGACGGCGCGCAGTTCGACGTCGTCGTCTCGAACGCCGCCGGCTCGGTGACGAGCGCGCCGTTCACGCTCGCCGTCACGAGCACGGTCACGCCGCCGCCGCCGCCGACCGTCCCGTCCGTCTACACGGCGACCGTCGGGTCGACGGCCACGATCACCGCGTACAGCACGGCGCCCGGCCCGCTGTCGTACCAGTGGTTCCGCGAAGGCGTCGCGATCCCGGGCGCGACGTCGCAGAGCTATTCGCTCGTCAACGTGCAACTGTCCGACAACAACGCGCATTTCACCGTGCAGGTCAGCAACGCGGCCGGCTACGCGGTCAGCTTCGCCGCGACGCTGCTCGTCGTGCCGCAGCCGGGCCTCGGGCTCGTCGCCGGCAACATCGGCGGTCCCGGCGCGATCGACGGCCCGGCGCTGAGCGCGCGCTTCATGTCGCCGGTCAACGTCGCCGCCGACAGCGCGGGCAACGTGTACGTCGCCGACGGTTCGGCGATCCGCGAGTCGCTGACCACCGGCTCCGTCACGACGTTCGCCGGTTCGGAGATCGCGACCGGCACCGCGGACGGCACCGGGAGCGCGGCGCGCTTCGTGTCGGTCTTCGGGATCGCGGTCGACGGCGCCAACAACCTGACGGTCACCGACAGCGGCAGCCACACGATCCGTCGCGTGACCGCCGCCGGCGTCGTCACCACGATCGGCGGCGCGGCCGGCACGGCGGGCTCGGCCGACGGACCGCTCGCGTCGGCGCGATTCAACACGCCCCGCGGGATCGCGAGCGACGCCGCCGGCAACCTGTACGTCGCGGACAGCGGCAATCACACGATCCGCAAGATCGACACGGCCGGCAACGTCACGACGTTCGCCGGTGCGGCCGGCGTGCCGGGTTCGGCCGACGGCGCCGGCGGCACCGCCCGCTTCGACCTGCCGGTCGGGATCGCGGTCGACTCGTCGTCGAACGTCTATGTGGCCGACAGCGGCAATCACACGATCCGCATGATCACGTCGTCGGGCGTCGTGTCGACGCTCGCCGGCTCGCCGACCGCGAGTGGAACCGTCGACGGGACCGGCGCGGCCGCCCGCTTCGTGCAGCCGTACGGCCTCTCGATCGACGCCGCGGGCAATCTCTACGTCGCCGACGTCGCGGCGCTGGTCGTCCGCAAGATCGCGGCCGGCGCGGTGGTGACGACGATCGCGGGGACGCCCGGCTCGAGCGGGTCGGTCGACGGGACCGGACCGGCGGCGCTGTTCGCCGCGCCGAGCGGCGTCGTCAGCAACGCGGCCGGCGTCCTGATCGTCGCCGACGCGGCGAACGACGCGCTGCGTCGCGTCTCCACGACCGGCAGCGTGCAGACGATCGCCGGCGCCGCGCGCGTCACCGGCTCGACCGACGCGACCGGCGCGGCCGCGACGTTCCTCGGACCGGTCGGCGTGGCCGTCGACGGCGCGATGAACGCGTACGTCGCCGACCTCGGCAACGCGACGATCCGCAAGATCGCCGTCAACGGCGCGACGACGCACGCTCGCGGGGACCGCCGGCTCGCCCGGCTCCGTCGGACGGGACCGGCGCCGCCGCGCGCTTCGCGACGCCGCAGGGCATCGCGCTCGACGCGGCCGGCAACCTGTACGTCGCCGACCGCACCAATCAGACGATCCGCAAGGTGACCCCCGCCGGCGTCGTCACGACGATCGCCGGCAAGGTCGGCGTGGCCGGCGCGCAGGACGGCACCGGCACCGCGGCGACGTTCAACGGGCCGAGCGCGCTCGCGGTCGACGCGTCGGGCAACGTCTACGTCGTGGACGACAACCCGACGGTGCGCCGGATCACGCCGGCCGGCGTGGTCACGACGATCGCGGGCGGCGCGGGCAGGCTCGGCGCCGTCGACGGTCCGGGCTCGGTCGCGTCGTTCCGGCAGCTGCGCGGCATCACCGTCGACACGGCAGGCAACCTGTACGTCACCGACACCGGCAACGCGACGGTCCGCAAGATCGACGGCGGCGGTACGGTGTCGACGATCGCGGGGACGGCGCTCGCGACGGGCTCGGTCGACGGCACCGGCGCGGCGGCGCGCTTCACGACGCCGTACGGCATCGTGATCGACGGCAGCGGCAACCTGTTCGTGTCGGACTCGTCGACGCGGACGATCCGGAAGATCGACCCGTCGGCCGTCGTCACGACGGTCGCCGGCGTCGCCGACAACCTCGGCGGCGTGCTGCTCGGTGCGTTGCCCGGCCACTTCGACCATCCGACCGGGCTCGCCATCGACGCGAACGGCAACCTGTACGTGACGGACGCGAACGGGGTCGTCCGCCTGCGACTGTCGTGACGCGCGGCGGCATCGCGATCGCGGCGACGAGGCGTCGTCGCGATCGCGGCGCGAGGACCGTCGGCGCGCTCTGGCGGCCGGTCGGCGCATCGTCGCGCGGTATCATGGACGATTCCGTCTCGTGTGCCGCGCGTCGCCGCGGCGTCCCGCCTCGTCCATGCAAGAGCCCGACGAACTGTCGATCGCCGAAGTCGATCGACACGCGGCTTCGTTCCAGCAATCGTCGCTCCTCTCCGGCCTCAATCCGGAGCAGCTCGCCGCCGTCACGTTGCCGCCGCGACCCGCGCTGATCCTCGCCGGCGCCGGCAGCGGCAAGACGCGCGTCCTGACGACGCGCATCGCCTGGCTCGTCCAGACGCGGCAGGTCTCGCCGTTCGGCGTGCTCGCGGTCACGTTCACGAACAAGGCCGCGAAGGAGATGCTCGCGCGTCTCGCGACGATGCTGCCGATCAACCTGCGCGGCCTGTGGATCGGGACGTTCCACGGCCTGTGCAACCGCTTCCTGCGCACGCACTATCGCGACGCGGCGCTGCCGCAGACGTTCCAGATCCTCGACTCGGCCGACCAGATCGCGGCCGTCAAGCGGCTGCTGAAGGCGCGCGGCTTCGACGAGGAGCGCTACCCGGCCCGGCAGACGACGTGGTTCATCAACGGCTGCAAGGAGAAGGGCCTGCGCGCGAAGGACGTCGAGGTCGACAACGACTTCGACGGCCGGCTCGTCGAGATCTATCGCCTCTACGACGAGCAGTGCCAGCGCGAGGGCGTCGTCGACTTCGCCGAGTTGCTGCTGCGCTCGTACGAGCTGCTCAGCCGCAACCAGCCGCTGCGCGAGCACTACCAGGCGCGCTTCCGGCACATCCTGGTGGACGAGTTCCAGGACACGAACGTGCTGCAGTACAAGTGGCTGCAGCTGCTCGCAGGGCTCGGCACGCCGGAGCCTGCCGCGATCTTCGCGGTCGGCGACGACGACCAGAGCATCTACGCGTTCCGCGGCGCGAACGTCGGCAACATGGCCGCGTTCGAGCGCGAGTTCCGCGTGCAGAACGTCGTCAAGCTCGAGCAGAACTATCGCTCGCACGGCCACATCCTCGACTCGGCCAACGCGCTGATCAAGCACAACGGCCAGCGGCTCGGCAAGAACCTCTGGACCGACGCCGGCGCCGGCGAGCCGGTGCGCGTCTACGAGGCGATGAGCGACGGGCAGGAGGCGCAGTGGCTCGTCGACGAGGTCAAGTCGCTCGTGCGCGAAGGCTTCGACCGCTCGAACATCGCGGTGCTGTACCGCTCCAACGCGCAGTCGCGCGTGATCGAGCACGCGCTGTTCTCGGCGGCCATCCCGTACCGCGTCTACGGCGGCCAGCGCTTCTTCGAGCGGCAGGAGGTCAAGCACGCGCTCGCGTACCTGCGGCTCGTCGCGAATCCCGACGACGACACGTCGTTCGCGCGCGTCGTCAACGTGCCGGCGCGCGGCATCGGCGCGCGTTCGATCGAGGTGCTGCAGGACGCGGCCGCGTCGTCCGGGTCACCGGACGGTCCGTCGTCGCTGTACGCCGCGGCGCTGCGGCTCGACTCGAAGTCCGGCGCGGCCGCGAAGGTGGGCGTCTTCGTCAAGTTGATCGAGCGACTGCGCTTCGAGACGCAGGCGATGCCGCTGTCGGAGATGATCGAGCACGTCAACCATGCGAGCGGGCTGATCGCGTTCTACGAGAGCGAGAAGGACGGCGCGGAGCGCATCGAGAACCTGAACGAACTCGTCAACGCCGCCGCGAGCTTCTCCGGCGAGGAAGGGTTCGCGCTCGACGCGCGCGCGAACCGCATCCCGACGTCGATCGCGCCGCCGCGCGCGGAGCTGCAGACCGAGGGCGCGGTCGACGTCGTGCCGAACGACGGCGACCTCGAGGTGATCGACGCCGGCGTCGTCGGCGCCGGACTACGCGTCGCCGCTCGACGCGTTCCTCGCGCACGCGTCGCTCGAGGCCGGCGACAACCAGGCCGGCGCGGGCCAGGACGCGCTGCAGCTGATGACCGTGCATTCCGCGAAGGGCCTCGAGTTCGACGCGGTGTTCATCGGCGGCCTCGAGGAGGGCCTCTTCCCGCACGACAACAGCACGACCGACCAGGCCGGGCTCGAGGAGGAACGGCGGCTGATGTACGTCGCGATCACGCGGGCGCGCAAGCGCCTCTACCTGTCGTTCTCGCAGACGCGGATGCTGCACGGTCAGACCCGCTACAACCCGCGCTCGCGCTTCCTCGACGAGCTTCCGCCCGACGCGCTGAAGTGGCTGACGCCGAAGCAGGGCCTGCAGCGGGCCGGTTCGTTCGGCGGCTTCGGCGGCGCCTCGCAGAGCTACGGCCGCTACAGCGCGGCATGGGACGACGCGTCGTCGGCCTCGAAGGAGCCGGCACCGGCGTGGGCGGAGCAGAAGCGCGGCGGCGACTCGCGCTTCCGCATCGGCCAGACGGTCGTGCACGCGAAGTTCGGCGAAGGCGTGATCGTCAACCTCGAAGGGGGCGGCAACGACGCGCGGGCGCAGATCAACTTCGGCCGCCAGGGCATGAAGTGGCTCGCGCTCGGCATCGCGAAGCTGGAACCCGCATGAGTCCGCTCGAGGTCGGAGCGAACGTCTTCAATCTGCTGTCGGTCTGGTTATCCGCGAGGAACAGCGTCCACACGTGGTGGAGCGGCATCGTCGGATGCGCGCTGTACGCCGCGATGTTCATGCAGGTGCGCCTGTACGCCGACGTCACGCTGCAGGGCTTCTTCGTCGCGTCGTGTCTGCTCGGCTGGTGGAACTGGCTGCGCGGCGGCCGCGACGCGGGCGGCGACGCCGGCGTCGAGTTGCCGATCACGCGCGTCGCCCCGACGACCGCGCTCGCGTTCGCGCTCGTCGCGGTCGCCGCCGCCGGCGGCTACGGCTGGCTGCTGCAGACGCTGACCGACGCCGCGAGCCCGTTCGTCGACTCGACCGTCCTCGCGCTGTCGGTGCTGGCCCAGCTGCTGATGGTCGCCCGGAAGGTCGAGACGTGGCCGGTCTGGTTCGTCGTCGACTGCATCGCCGTCCCGCTGTACGCGTCGAAGGGGCTGTGGCTGACGGCCGCCGTCTATTTCTTCTTCCTCGTGCTGGTCGTGTCGGGCTGGTGGCGCTGGACGCGGCTGCTCGGCCGCGCCGCGGTCGGCGCTCCGGCATGAACGACGGCGCCGCGTGGCCGACCCACGATCGCCCCGTCGGCGTCGGCGGGCTGGCGGCCGACGGGCCGGCGCGTTGGCAGGCGCGCGGCATCGCGCGCATCGCGGTCGTCGGCGGCGAGAGCACCGGCAAGAGCACGCTCGTGTCGGCGCTCGGCCAGCGCTACGACGAGCCGTGCGTCGCCGAGTACGGCCGGACGCTCTGGGAGCAGCAGGGCGGCCACACCAGCTACGACGACCTGCGGCTGATCGGCCGGCGACACGTCGCGTACGAGGACGAGGCCGTCGAGCGCGCGGCGCGCTGCGTGTTCGTCGACACGACGCCGCTGACGACGCTCTGGTACAGCATCGACGGCCACGGGCGCGCCGATCCCGAGCTCGTCCGGCTGTCGTGGCGCACGTACGACGTGATGCTCGTCTGCGCGCCGGACTTCGCGTTCGTGCAGGACGGGTCGCGCTCGTCGGAGGACTTCCGGCTGCGCCACGACCGCTGGATCCGCGCGACGCTGCGCGCGCGCGGCACCGACTTCCACGACGTGCGCGGCTCGGTCGCCGCCCGGGTCGCGCAGGTCGCGGCGCTGATCGACCCGCTGTTCGGACGCTGACGGTCGCCTCGTGCGCTTCGAATTCGCCATCCGCGTCTATTACGAGGACACCGACACCGGCGGCATCGTGTTCTACGCGAACTACCTCAAGTTCTTCGAACGCGCGCGGACCGAGTGGCTGCGGCACGGCGGCGGCCCCGGCGGCGTCCCCGGCGTGTCGCAGCAGCAGATCGCCGACGATCTCGGCCTGATGTTCGTCGTGCGCTCGACGAGCGTCGACTACCGGCGGCCGGCGCGGCTCGACGACGAGCTCCGCATCGTGTCGACGGTCGAGCGCGTCGGGCGCGTCGGCATCGATTTCCACCAGGAGGCGCATCTCGCCGGGGCCGGCGACGGGCCCGGATCGCTGCTCGCCGTCGGCCGGATCAAGGTGGCCTGCGTCGCCCGCGGTACCCTGAAGCCGGCCGCGATCCCGGAGCGGCTGCGCGCGATCTTCGCCGACGGGTAATCCGGATGCCCCCGTCGCGCGTTGCCGTGTGGTCGTCCCCCCCGTCGCGGCAGCCGCTTTGAACCTCCCGGCGATCGCCCGGTCACTGTCCCGGCGCCGCGCCGCGACGCCCCTTTCGACTGATCGTCGCCGATGAACGTCTCGCAGGACATGTCGATCGTCTCGCTCGTGACCCACGCGAGCGTGCTCGTTCAGATCGTGCTCGCGCTGCTGCTGCTCGTGTCGGTCATGAGCTGGACGTACATCTTCAAGAAGTACTTCGACGTCAAGCGCGCCCAGCGCCAGACGAATCGCTTCGAGGACGATTTCTGGTCCGGCGGCGACCTCAACGATCTCTACACGCGCGTCAACAATCGTCGCGATCAGGTCGGCGCGCTCGGGCGCGTGTTCGAGGCCGGCATGCGCGAGTTCCTCAAGTTCCGTCAGCAGAAGAGCGACAGCGGGGCGCAGCTCGACGCGGCGCGCCGCGCGATGCGGGCCGCGTTCCAGCGCGAGATGGACGTGCTCGAGGCGCACCTGTCGTTCCTCGCGTCGGTCGGCTCGGTCAGCCCGTACGTGGGCCTGTTCGGGACCGTGTGGGGGATCATGAACGCGTTCCGCAGCCTCGCGAACGTGCAGGCCGCCACGCTCGCGCACGTCGCGCCGGGCATCGCCGAGGCGCTCGTCGCGACCGCGATCGGCCTGTTCGCGGCGATTCCCGCCGTGATCGCGTACAACCGCTTCATCCACGAGACGGACCGTCTCGCGGTGCGCTTCGAGAACTTCATCGAGGAGTTCTCGAACATCCTGCAACGGCAGACGCGCTGACGATGGCCGGCGGCGACTCGCGGATCGATGCGCGGCGGCCGCGGCCGCCGTGCGATGAGCGACATCAACGTCGTGCCGTACATCGACGTGATGCTGGTGCTGCTGATCATCTTCATGGTCGCGGCGCCGCTGACGACGCCCGGCACGATCGACCTGCCGAGCGTCGCGAAGAGCTCGCAGGCGAAGGACAACCCCATCAGCGTCATCGTCAGGGCCGACAAGAGCGTGCGCGTCCGCGACGTGAAGGCGGGCACCGAGCGCAGCGTCACGATGGCCGAGGTCGCCGGCATCGTGAAGCAGATGCAGGGCGACGACGCCGAGCGGCCGGTCGTGATCTCCGGCGACAAGAAGGTCGAGTACGACGCGATCCTGCAGATCATGGACGGGCTTCGGCAGCAGGGCATCGCGCGCGTCGGGCTCGCGGTCCAGCCGCGCGCGACCTGAACGACCATGAACGCCGCCGTCGCCCGCCCGTACACCGTCCCGCAGAGCGGCGGCAACGGCCGCGCGATCGCGCTCGCGGTGCTGGTCCACGCGCTGCTCGGCGCGCTGCTGTACTTCGGCGTGCACTGGCAGAGCAGCACGCCGGCGGTCGTGCAGGCGGAGCTCTGGAGCGCCGTGCCGCAGACGGCCGCCCCGGCCCCGCGACCGGTCGTGGTCCAGCCACCGCCGCGCGTCGAGCCGCCGCAGCGCGTCGAGACGCCGCCCGAGGTCAAGGTCGAACGGCCGATGCCGAAGGCCGACATCGTCGAGCGCACGCCCGCGAAGGTCGAGCCGCCGAAGAAGAAGCCCGAGCCGGTCAAGGTCGAGGAGCCGAAGCCGCAACCGAAGCCGAAGCCCGCGCCGCCGCCGCCGAAGGTCGAGCCGAAACCGCGGCCCGAGGTGCAGAAGCTGCTGCAGCAGGCGGCCGTCGAGGCCCCGGCGCGCCCGCCGTCGGAGCTCAACGCGCTGCTCGCGTCGGCGAGCAAGGAGTCGACGGGTCGTGACCAGCAGACGAGCGGCCCGCGCGGGCGCGACACCTACATCGCGCGCCTCGTCACCGCGATCCGCTCGCAGACGCGCTACGCCGCGACGTCGCCGGGAAACCCGGACGTCAAGGTCCGCATCGAGCAGCTGCCGACCGGCGAGGTCGTCAACGTCACCGTCGTCAAGCCGAGCGGCGTGCCCGCATTCGATGCGGCCGTCGAGCGCGGCGTGCGCGCGGCGTCGCCGCTGCCGCGCGACGAGAACGGCAAGGTGCCGGAGCGGATGCTGGACCTCGACTACTACATGTACGACAAGCCGTGACGCGCGACGCCGCGTCGATCGCCATCATCGCCGGCCGCGCGCCGGCCCGAAGGAGTCATGCCGCCATGACGCATACCGCATGCTGACGTCTTTCCTCGCCACGACCCGCCGGACCTGGCGCGATGCCGTGCACCGCGCGATCGGAAGCGTCGCGCTCGGCGCCGCGATCTGGGCCGCCGCGACCGGACCCGCGTCCGCCCAGCTCAACTTCGAGATCTCCGGCGCCGGCGCGAACCAGATCCCGATCGCGACGGCGAACTTCGTCGCGAACGGCGCGCCGCCGCAGGACGTGTCGCAGATCATCCGCGACGACCTGAACCGCAGCGGGCTGTTCCGCAACGTCGACGCCGGCGCGCAGCCGATCGCCGAGACGTCGCCGGTCGACTTCGGCCAGTGGAAGCAGCGCGGCGCCGACGCGGTCGTGACCGGCAGCGTCGCGCGCCTCGCCGACGGCCGCTTCGACGTGCGCTTCAAGCTGTACGACACGGTCCGCCAGCAGGACCTCGGCGGCCTCGCGCTGACGTCGACCCAGCAGAACCTGCGCCTGTCCGCGCATCGCGTCGCCGACTACATCTACGAGAAGCTGACCGGCGAGAAGGGCGTGTTCTCGACGCGCATCGCCTACGTGCTGCGACAGGGCCCGCAGCGCTACCTGCTGCAGGTCGCCGACGCCGACGGCGACAACGCGCAGGACGCGCTCGTGTCGCGCGAGCCGATCATCTCGCCGGCCTGGTCGCCGGACGGCACCAAGCTCGCCTACGTCTCGTTCGAGGCGCGCAAGCCGGTCGTCTACGTGCACTCGGTCGCGAGCGGCCAGCGGATCCCGGTCGCGAACTTCAAGGGCAGCAACAGCGCGCCGGCGTGGTCGCCGGACGGCCGCCAGCTCGCGGTCACGCTGTCGCGCGACGGCAACTCGCAGGTCTACCTGATCAACGCCGACGGCTCGAACGCCCGCCGCTTCACGCATTCGAGCGGCATCGACACCGAGGCGACGTTCGCGCCCGACGGCCAGACGATCTACTTCACGAGCGACCGCGGCGGCGGCCCGCAGATCTACCGGATGGCGATCGGCGGCGGCGACGCGCAGCGCGTGACGTTCAAGGGCGACTACAACATCAGCCCGCGCCTCTCCCCGGACGGCAAGACGCTCGCGTACATCTCGCGACGCGGCGGCCGCTTCCAGCTCTACATGCTCGACCTCGCGTCCGGCCAGGAGACCGCGCTGACCGACACGTCGAACGACGAGTCGCCGAGCTTCGCGCCGAACGGCCGGCTGATCATGTACGCCACCGAGGTCGGCGGCCGCGGCACGCTCGCCGTCGTTTCGTCGGACGGTCGCATCAAGCAGCGGATCACGACGACCGGCGGCGACGTGCGCGAACCGAACTGGGGGCCGTTCCTCAACGATCGATAGGGCACGGCCGGCATTCGGTCGCCGTCCGATCGACAGCCCCCGCAACATCTGCGATACACCCTTCGCAGCATCAGACCAAACCACCCCTCCAGGAGGAATCATGAAGCGCCAACTCCGATACGGCCTGTTCGCGACGACGCTCGTCGTGCTGGCCGCCTGCAGCACCGGAACGAAGCTCGAGACGCCGACCGCGCCGACCGACACGTCGACGAGCCCGCCGCCGGCCGACACGCGCGGCGTGACGACGGTGACGCCGGAGACGGGCGCGCTGGATCCCGAAGCCACGCGCATTGATGGCGAAGAGCATCTACTTCGACTTCGACAGCTACGTCGTCAAGGACGACTACCGCCGGACCATCGACGCGAACGGCCGCTACCTGTCGAGCCACCGCAACCGCAAGGTCATCATCCAGGGCCACACCGACGAACGCGGCGGCAGCGAATACAACCTCGCGCTCGGCCAGAAGCGCGCCGAGGCGGTCCGCAAGCAGCTCGCGCTGGTCGGCGTGCCCGAGAGCCAGATCGAAGCGGTGAGCCTCGGCAAGGAGAAGCCGCGCAACGCCGGTCACGACGAGACCGCGTGGGCCAAGAACCGTCGCGCCGACTTCGTCTACCAGGCGCAGTGATGCGGCGTCTGCCGACGCGGGTCGCCTGGCCGGCGGCGCTGTCCGCCGCGCTGCTGCTGTGCGCGGCGAGCCCGCCGGCGTCGGCCGGCCTGTTCGACGACGACGAGGCGCGCCGGGCGATCCTCGACCTGCGCGCGCAGTCGGCGGCGAATCAGCGCGACATCGCGGCGCAGCTCGAGATCCAGCGGCGCAACCAGGCCGACGTGACGAACCAGCTCGACGCGCTGCGCCAGGACATCGCGCGGCTGCGCGGCGAGATCGAGTCGCTGCAGAACGACCTCGCGAACGAGCAGAAGCGCAACAAGGACTTCTACGTCGACCTCGACACCCGGCTGCGCAAGGTCGAGCCGAAGCAGGAGACGGTCGACGGGCAGACGACGACCGTCGATCCGAACGAGCAGAAGAGCTACGAGGCCGCGCTGAACCAGTTCAAGACGAGCGACTTCAAGGGCTCGATCGCATCGTTCCAGGCGTTCCTGCAGCGTTACCCGCAGTCCGCGTACGCGCCGGCCGCGCAGTACTGGATCGGCACCGGCTATTACGCGCAGCGCGACTACAAGCAGGCGATCGCCGCGCAGCAGCAGGTGATCCGCAACTATCCGACGAGCCCGCGCGCGGCCGATGCGCTGCTGAACGTCGCGAGCAGCCAGACCGACATGGGCGACAAGCGCGCGGCACGCGCGACGCTCGAGGCGCTGATCAAGCAGTACCCCGACGCGCCGGCGGCCGCGACCGCGCGGGACCGGCTGACGGCGCTCCGCTGAGGCTTGGTCGGTGGTGGCATATCGCGTGGGATGCAGGCCGCGTCGCTCGTTGCTCCACGGTCGCGCCGCACACGCGAGCGATCATTCGATCGTTACTGCGTCGTCGGCCGCGGCGCCGGGCGGCGCGCGACACGAGCGTCCGCTTCGACACCCGTCGTTTGACCGGGACCGCGCCGATTCCTATAATCGCGCGCTTCGGGTCGTTAGCTCAGTTGGTAGAGCAGCGGACTTTTAATCCGTTGGTCGTGGGTTCGAGCCCCGCACAGCCTACCAATCGACGGAGCGCGATCCGAGAATCCGGCAGCAGGTCGCCGACCGTGGGTCGTTAGCTCAGTTGGTAGAGCAGCGGACTCTTAATCCGTAGGTCGAGTGTTCGAGTCACTCAGGGCCCACCACCATTCTCACGAGGCGAGCAACGGCTCGCCTTGCTCTTCGACGACGAGGCGCTAGCCGCCGAGCGCGGCCAGGTTCAGTGCGTACGACCGACCGATCCAGATCGCGTGGTCTCGGTGGTCGCGCAGGTCGTCGCCGGTGTTCGGATGCACGAAGACGTCCAGCCCGCCGCGATGGAGCGCGAGCCAGCCGACGACGTCCGCGAAGTCGCCGGGCGTGATCGAGAGTTGGTAGCTCCCGATCGGATGTGGCCCGACCGGCTGCTCGTGGAACCGGCCCATCGCGAGTCGTCCTGCCAGTTCCGCCACGATCTCGTCGCGCAACGCTCGCGCCGCGTCGCGGCTCGCGTGGTCGAAGTACACGTGCGCATGCCAGTCGCGAATCGGCGAGGTCTGTTCCCCCGTCGTCGGCGCCTGCCGATCGAGTTCGCTCATTTCGGTCCCCGGGCCATTGGACGCCGCGCGAGTTCCGCGCCTCGACGTCCGAGCGCGACGCAGCCGGCGAAGACGACCGCGCGCGAGGACCGCATGTTCCCATGTTGCGACGGCGCCGTCCGCCGACGCGCGCCGGCGTGGTCCTGATTCGCCGGACCCCGCGTCAGGAACGTCAGGCCCCGCGCGGACTCGTCCCCGACCATCCCGCCGGCGTGCACGCGATCTCGACGATCACGCCGAGCGGCCCGATGCCGATCAGCTGGAAGCCCTGCGCCGTCGTCGCGCCCGTCATCCGCAACGAGAAGTGCTCGGGGATGCGCGTGTTGCCGAGCAGGCGCGGCGGCATCCGCACGTTGAAGACGGCGCTCAGCTGCCCGGCACTGTCGACGCAGTTGCCGTCGACGCCGTAATGGCCGTCGCCGCCGACCGCGCGGCCGGCATCGAGTCGTAGCGCGCCGCGCGACTGGAAGCCGTCGGCGCTGAAGTGCATCTCGTAGTCGCCGTCCTGCATCGCGCGCGCCGGCTCAGGTCCAGACGGACGCGCCGCTGCGCGCCACGCCGATCGGCGCGGTCTGCTCGAGCCAGTTGGCGATGTGCTTCGCGACCTCTTCCCAGCCGGGCTCGCCGCAGAGGTAGTGGCCGCGATTCGAGAACGACATGTAGTCCGAGCGGCTCGTGGGATCGGTGTACGCGCGCGCGTTACGCTCGACCAGGTGCGCCGGGATGATCTCGTCCTTCTCGGCGCCGATGAACAGGAACGGCACGTGCGGGCGCTCGACGTCGATCTTCCCGTCGTCGCCCATGCAGTCGCGCAGGACGTTGCGGCTGTCGGGCACCGCATCGCGTTCGAAGGCCGCGTCGGACGCCTCGCGCGACAGCGTGTTCGCGAAGTTCTTGTGAAAGCCTTCGGCGTCCATCGGGAACGGGTCGTCGCCCTTGAGCGGGTTCGTGATCGTCGCGCTGTTGCGGAAGAAGCCCCAATCGAACGACAGCATGCGGTTCGGCGCGACCGAGCAGATCGGGATGCCGGCCGATCCGATCCCGCGACTCGCGAGCAGCTGCACGATCGAGCCCGCCGACCGAGTGGCCGATCAGGATCGGGGCGTCGATCCCCGCGACCGCGCGTTCCATCGTCGTCACCACCTCGGCCAGCGACAGCGTGCCGAGGCCGGCCGGCACGTTCGCGCGCAGTGCCGCGGGCTCGCCGTCGTGCAGCGGCCAGGCCGGCGCGACCGTCTCGTAGCCGAGCGCCTCGAACCAGTCCCGCCACGGGCGCCAGCTCTTCGGATTGAGGAACATCCCGTGGATGAAGACGATCGTCTTGGGCATGCGGTCGGTCCTTCGCGGTCGGTCGAGCGGGCGGGGTCGGGCGCCATCCGCGGCCCGAGCGAGTCGTGGATGTTGCGGAACACCGGGGACGGCGTTGATCGGACGAGCGACCAAATCGGCCTTCCGGCTTCGACGACGCGGCGTCGGTGCGCGGCCGGTCGCGCGCGGGCCCTCTTGTCGCCTCTACGGCAGCGGTCCGCGTGTGGCGCGCAGCGGCTGGTCGAGCGCGACCGTCCGGCCGGTGTCGGCCGCGCGGTAGATCGCCTCGATGATGCGCTGGTCCTGCAGCCCCTCGTCGCCGCCGGTGTGCGGCTCGACGCCGCTGCGCACGCAGGCGCTCATGTGGTCGATCTCGAGGGCGAATTGATCGGCGTCGCCGCACGACGGCTCGAACGCCGTCTCGACGTCGTCGACGAGTCGGCTGCCGCGCAGCTTGAGGCCGTGGTACGAGAAGGCCGGCGCGATCTCGGCCCAGCCCGTCGTCCCGTTGACGCGCAGGAAGCGCGACAGATGTGCGCCGTAGCTCGCCGCGCACTGCGCGAGCAGCCCGCTCGGGAAGCGCATCTGGAACTGCACGGTCTCCTCGACCTCGCGAAAGCGCGGGTCGCCGGCGGTCGTGTCGATCTGCGCCTGGACCTCGACGGGTTCCTCGCCGCACAGGAAGCGCGCCGCGTTCAGGCAATAGATGCCGATGTCGGGCAGCGCGCCGCCGCCGGCGAGCGCGCGGTCGTGCCGCCACTGCGCCGGGTCGCCCTGGTTCTGCGCGTTGCAGGCGAAGAACTGCTTCGGGCGGCCGAGCCGGCCGTCGCGGATCATCGCGGCAAGCGCGCGGTTGTACGGCTCGTACTGCTGCCGGTACGCGATCATCAGCCGCACGTCGGCGGCCGCGCACGCCGCGATCATCGCCTCGCAGTCCGCGACGCTGTTCGCCATCGGCTTCTCGCACAGCACGTGCTTGCCGATCGCGGCCGCGCGCGTCGCGTACTCGCGATGCATCGCGTTCGGCAGCAGGATGAACACGGCGTCGACATCGGGCCGGTCGGCGAGCCGCTCGAAGTCGGCGTAGCCGAGCACGTCGGCGTCGGACAGGCCGATCGCGGATGCGACGACGTGGCCTTTCGCGACGTCGCCGGTCACGAGCGCGGCGATCCGCGACCGCCGGCTGTGGCCGAACGCCGGCACGATGGCCTCGATCGCGAGCCGGCCGAGCCCGACGAGCGCGTAACCGACGCGCTTCGACGGTTCGAGCGGCAGCGTGTCGAGGTCGGCCCGCGGCTCCGTCGGCGCGGCGATCGGCGACAGCGGGATCGCCGCCGGCTGCGCGTCCGTCGTCGCGGTCATCTCAGCGGCCGGCCGCTTCGTACATCAGCGCGAGCGTCTTGCCGCCGAGCTCGGTCGTGAAGTCGCCGGCCAGCTCGGCGGTCGCCGTGACGACCGAGCTCATCGTCGCGCCGGCCGCCGTGGCGCGACTCCACGCGGCGGCTTCGGTGCGATCGGAGAAGCCGCCGCACGCATCGATGAGGATGTGGACCGCGTAGCCGGCCTCGATCGCGTCGAGCGTCGTGCGCAGCACGACGATCTCGGACGCGACGCCGGACACCAGCAGCAGCGGACGACCGAGCGCCTTCAGGTCGTCGACGAAATGCGGATCGACGAATGCGCTCGTGCCCGACCGCGGCCGGAGCGGCGGGTCGCCGAGCGGCTCGACGACGCGCTTCGAGAACGCACCGGCCTGCGGTACCGACGACAGCAGATGCGGCAGGCCGTGCAGCGCGCACAGCTTCGCGAGCGCGCCCGCCGTGCGGCGCAGGCGATGGCCGCCGATCGTCTTCACGGCACTCATCGTGCCTTCCTGCAGGTCGAGGAACAGGACTGCGGCGTTTTCCGTCGTGACGTTCATGAAGCCTCCGTGAGGGGTGCGTCGGGGTCGGACCGTGCGGCGGCCCGCGAGGTTCGCAGGCGCCGCGCTTGTCCGAATGCGCCGACCCCGGCGTCGTCGAAGCTGGCGGCCGCGCGACCGCGCTTCCTACGCGCCAATGCGGCCGCGAGGCACCGCGGCCGCGAGCGTCGCATCGTATCTTGGCCGTTTCCACGGCGAGGGCGACAGGATGAAGGCACTGACCTATCACGGCGCAAGGACGTCCGCGTCGAGACCGTGCCCGACCCGAAGCTCGTCGACGCCGACGACATCATCCTGCGCGTCACGCGACCGCGATCTGCGGCTCGGACCTGCACATCTACCGCGGCAAGATCCCGATGATGGAGCACGGCGACATCCTCGGCCACGAGTTCATGGGCATCGTCGAGGACGTCGGCCCGGCCGTGACGCAGCGTCAAGCGCGGCGACCGCGTCGTCATCCCGTTCACGATCTCGTGCGGCGAGTGCTTCTTCTGCAAGCGCGAAGCTGTTCGCCGCCTGCGAGACCACCAACACCGGCCGCGGCGCGATCGTCAACAAGAAGGAGACGCGCGCCGGCGCCGGCCTGTTCGGCTACAGCCACCTGTACGGCGGCTATCCCGGGCGGCCAGGCCGAGTTCGTGCGCGTGCCCAAGGCCAACGTCGGCCCGCTGGTGATCCCCGACTCGGCGCTGACGCGACGAGCAGGTGCTGTTCCTCTCCGACATCCTGCCGACCGGCTACCAGGCCGCGGTCAACGGCGGCGCATCGGCAAGGGCTCGACCGTCGCGATCTTCGGCGCCGGGCCCGGTCGGGCTGATGGCGGCGGCGTCGGCGCGGCTGCTCGGCGCCGAGCGCATCTTCATGGTCGACCACCATCCGTACCGGCTCGACTTCGCGCAGCAGACCTACGGCGTCGAGCCGATCAACTTCGACGAGGACGACGACCCGGCCGAGATCATCATCGACCGCACCGACGGCCGCGGCGTCGACGCGTCGATCGACGCGGTCGGCTTCGAGGCCAAGGGCAGCACGCTCGAGACCGCGCTGACGGCCGTCAAGCTCGAAGGCTCGAGCGGCAAGGCGCTGCGCCAGGCGATCGCGGCGACGCGGCGCGGCGGCGTCGTCAGCGTGCCGGGCGTCTACGCCGGCTTCATCCACGGCTTCCTGTTCGGCGACGCGTTCGAGAAGGGCCTGACGTTCAAGGGCGGCCAGACGCACGCGCAGCACTTCATGCCGCGAGCTGCTCGAGCACATCTCCGAAGGGCGAGCTGAAGCCCGAAGCGATCATCACGCATCGCATGCCGCTGGCGGACGCCGCGCGCGGCTACGAGATCTTCGACGAAGAAGAGGAGGACTGCCGCAAGGTCGTGCTGACGACGGGCCTCGCGTCCACCCACTGACCCGTTCGCCAGGAGAACCGTCATGCAGACCACCACCCGACCGCTCGCCATCGTCACCGGCGCCTCGACCGGCATCGGCCTCCAGCTCGCGCGCCAGTGCGCCGAGCACGGCTTCGACCTGCTGATCGCCGCCGACGAGCCCGGCATCCACGACGGCCGCCGAGTCAGCTGCGCGACCGAGGCGTCCAGGTCGAGGCCGTCGAGGCCGACCTCGCCGACGATCGACGGCGTCGAGAAGCTCGTCGCGGCCGCGAACGGCCGGCCCGTCGACGCGCTGCTCGCGAACGCCGGCCGCGGCCTCGGCGAGGGCTTCCTCGACCAGGACTGGAACGAAGCGCGCCGCGTCATCGACACCAACATCGTCGGCACGATCTACCTGATCCAGAAGGTCGGCCGCGAGATGCGGTCGCGCGGTGCGGGCCGGATCCTGATCACCGGCTCGATCGCCGGCCTGATGCCGGGCAGCTTCCAGGCCGTCTACAACGGCAGCAAGGCGTTCCTCGACTCGTTCTCGTACGCGCTGCGCAACGAACTGAAGGACAGCGGCGTCACGGTCTCGGTCCTGATGCCGGGCGCGACGGACACGCAGTTCTTCGAGCGCGCGCACATGATGGACACGAAGGTCGGCACCGACAAGAAGGACGACCCGGCCGACGTCGCGAAGGTCGGCTTCGACGCGATGATGTCCGGCGACGCCGACGTCGTCGCGGGCATGAAGAACAAGCTGCATGGCGACTGCGGCGAACGTCATGCCGGCCACGATGCTCGCCGAGCAGCATCGCAAGATGGCCGAGCCGGGGACCGCGAAGAAGTAGGGCGGCGCGAGCGAGCGCGGCGTTCCCGTGGGGGCGTGCGATGGCGGCGAGGCCCGCGTCGGGCCTCGCCGCGCCGCGCCCGTCGTCGACTACGGCTTCAGCGCCGCGACGAGCGCCGCGCCGTTCGGCGACCCGAGGCCGGTGCACGCGTCCCATCCCGGCTTCGCGGTATACGCGCCGTTGTTGCCGCTCGTGATGTCGCGCATCGTCGCCTTGACCTTCGCCGTCGTGTACAGCATCGGGTTCAGGAAGCCGACCGGCTTGCCGAGCTTCTGGTTCGCGAGCGCGATCAGGCCGGCCCACAGCGGCGCGACGGCGCTCGTGCCGCCGATCACGAGGTCCTGTCCGTCGACGCGGACCTTGTAGCCCGACTGCGGGTCGGCGTCGCCGGCGACGTCGGGCAGGCCGCGTCCGACGCGTCCGCCCGGGTTCGCCGACGTCGGGACGCCGGCCGACGTCTGGTAGCTCGGCAGCGGGAAGTGGTCGCTGATGCCGCCGCCGCCCGCGCTGCTCTGCGGGTTCTCGTTCCAGACGACCTCGGACGTGATCGCGTTGCCCGACGCGACGATCTTCGTGCCGCCGCAGGCGAGCACGTTCGGGCTCGATGCGGGGAAGTCGGCATGCGCGAGGCCGTCCGGCTTGCCGTTCGCCGGGTTCTGGTCGCCCGAGCCCGCGTCGCCGGCCGCGCAGCAGATCGTGACGCCGAGCGCCGCGGCGCCCTGGAACGCCTGGTCGTACGAGTCGAGCGCCTGCGCGGTCCACGTGTTCTCCGGCGCCGCCCCAGCTGATCGAGATCACCGACGGCTTGTGCGTGGTGTCGTGGATCGCCATCGTGATCGCGTCGAGGAAGCCCTTCGTCGTGTTCGGCGCGAAGTAGACGACGATCTTCGCCTTCGGCGCGACGGCGGCGGCGACCTCGATGTCGAGCATCACCTCGCCGTCGGCCGAGTCGGCGTTCGTCGGCGCGTTCTTCGCGCCGTCGACGCTGCACCGCCGTGACCGACGGGTTCGCGATGCCGAGGCCCTTGAAGTAGGTCGCGAGGTCGGCCGGCCGATAGCCGCCGCCGAGCTCGATGATGCCGATGGTCTGGCCGCTGCCGTCGGCGTCGGTCGGGAAGTCGTACAGCTTCGCGAGCTGCGGCGGCGTGAACGACGCCGCGCCGGCGGCGGCCGCGTGCGGCGCGACCATCGTGCCGGCCGTCTCCTTCGCGGACGGCGGGTTGTGGTACTTGAACTGCGGGCGCGCCGCCGGACGATCGTCGATGCCGAACACGCCTTCGACGACGTCGGCCAGTTCGCTCGGCACCGACAGCTCGCCGACGCGGCCGCGATAGGTGCCGCAGGCATACGAGAAGTGCTCGATGTCGGTCTCGAACGCCTTCGCGAACTGCCCCACGGTGCCCGACAGGAATACGCTGCGACGCGCGCGATCGGTCGCGATGACGCTGATGCCGAACGACTTCGCGAATTCGGCCACGCGATCGAGGTCGGCCTGCGAGCTGCCGAACCGCTCGGCGTAGTCTTCGCGCCGGACGTACTGGCGGTCCGCGTGGGTGTCGCTCGCCGCCGCCGCGAGGTCGAGCGGCTTCGCGCGCCGCACGCGCACCGTCACCTCGAATCGCTCGTCGGGCGTGATCGGTCCGAGACTCTTCGCGTCCTGCAATGCCTCGCGTTTCGTGCCGGGCAGCTTGGTACGGGATGACGAAGTCGCCATGGTTTCCTCCTGTGGGGGTGGCGCCGCCGCACCGTCGACCCGGGCCGGTCGGACGCGTCGGACGATTCTATGGGCGCCCTCGGTCGATGACAACGGCCGTGCCATGATCGTGCCGCGGTCGCGGCCGGCGGTCGCGTGAACAGTTCACGAAAGCGCGCAGCACCATGCACAGTCATCATCTGACGGCGTCCGTCGAGACCTGCCACTGGGGTCAGTTCGACGCGGCGCTGAGGCCCGTGCTCGAGGTCGCGAGCGGCGACCGCGTCACGATCGACACCGTCAGCGGCGGCCCCGACGCGCTGCCGCCCGACGGCTTCCACGTTCCGCCGGAACTGCGCGACATCCACGCCCGCAGCGTGCGTCACGTGCCGGGCCACATCCTGACCGGCCCGGTGGCCGTGGCCGGAGCCGAACCGGGCGACACGCTCGAGGTGCGCATCGTCGACGTGCGGCTGCGGCAGGACTGGGGCTACAACGTCATCCGTCCGCTCGCCGGCACGCTGCCGCAGGACTTCGACGACACGTCGCGGCTGATCAACATCCCGCTCGACGCCGACCGGATGGTCGCCCGGCTGCCGTGGGGACTCGACCTGCCGCTGCATCCGTTCTTCGGCGTGATGGGCGTCGCGCCGCCGGCGCGCTGGGGCCGCATCACGTCGATCGTGCCGCGCGCGCACGGCGGCAACCTCGACAACAAGGAGCTCGGGCCCGGCGCATCGCTGTACCTGCCGGTCCACGTGCCGGGCGCGCTGTTCTCGTGCGGCGACGGGCACGCGGCGCAGGGCGACGGCGAGGTCTGCACGACCGCGATCGAGACGGCGCTGCAGGGCACGTTCGAACTCGTCGTCCACAAGGGCGGCGGGCTCGCGTATCCGCGCGGCGAGACGCCGACGCACTGGATCACGATGGGCATGGACCCGGACCTCGACCAGTGCATGGCGATGGCGTTGCGCGACATGATCGTGCTGCTCGGCGAACGCGCGGGCCTGTCGCGCGCCGACGCCTACACGCTGTGCAGCCTCGCCGTCGACTTTCGCGTGACGCAGACCGTCAACGGCAGCCGCGGCATCCACGCGATGGTCGCGAAGACGCTGCTCGGCTGACGCCCGCGCGCGTCAGTGGCGGCGGCGTTCGCCGAACGCGCGCTGCCGCCGCAACGCCCGCTCGGCGGCTTCGTCCAGCACCGGCGCGGTCGCCGTCGGCCGCGTCGGCCGCGGCGGTGGGGCAGGCGCGGCGGGCTCGACCGGAGCCGTCGCGCGCGGCGGCCGCAGCGTCAGCGCGGCGACGACCACGAGCCAGAACAGCAGCGCGACGCGCGGCACGTCGACGAGGCTGTCGAACGCGCCGACCACGAGATAGCCGACGATCGCCGCCGCGACGAACGGCGCGTCGGGATGCCGACGCGCGCGGCCGAGCGCATCGCGCAGCAGCGCGCCGCCGACCAGCAGCGCGAACAGGCCGAGCCCGATCGCGCCCTGGTCGAACAGCACCGCGAGCGCGATGTTCTTGATGTGCCACGGCAGGTGGATGCGGTCGCTCGACGAGAACCAGCGCGTCGTGCCCTGCGCGAAGCGGCCGTCGGCGACGACGTCGACGCCGTCCGGACCGACGACGCGGATGCTGCGGATCTCCACCGACGCGGCGGGGTCGCCGGCCGCGACCGCGAGGAACACCGGGCGCGTTGCCGAACGCGTGCCGCGCGCCGATCGACCCGCTCGCGAAGCGGAAGCCGAGCTCGTGCCAGCCGACGCGATCGACCGGGACCGGCAGGTCCGTGGCGCGGCAGTCGCCCGGGTAGATCAGCTGCTTCTCGCAGACCTCGATGTGCAGGTCGCTGTGCCGGTCGGTGCGCGCGACGACGTACACGGTGTACGTCGTGTCCGGCTCGATCGCGATGCGCTGCGAGACGCGGAAGAACTCGTTGAAGCCGATGTAGCGCACATGCGGCGCGGTGACGACGAGGAACCGCTCCCCGTCGCGACGTCCGATGCCGTAGCTGCCCTGCACGGTGTCGTCGGCCGATTCGTACAGCGACGTCGCGGGGAAGCGGCCGAGGCCCTTCCCGAGCAGCCAGTCGGACGTGCCGTGCAGCCGCCCGATGCCTTCGGTCCAGTGATGCTCGCGGCCGCCGAGGTCCTCGCGGCTGCTCGCGAAGCGGCCGCCCATGTAGGCGCCGACCGCGAACACCGCGACCGCGGCGAGCACGCACGCGGCGAGTCCGACCGTCGCGAGCTGGTCGCGGCGTCGCTGCGGCCAGATCGACGTCCGCAGCCGCGACGCCGCGAACGCGAGCACGACGAGGCCGGCGAGCATCACCGCGCTGTCGTGGAACGCCGTCGGGCCGCCCCAGAAGCGCGCGACGTCGGCCGCGGCGGCCGCGAGCCACAGCCAGCTCGCGACGACGTACGCCGACGACGACCGCAACGCCGACCGGTCGGCGTGCACGACCGCCGCTGCCGTGGCGAGCGTCGCGATCGCGAACACGACATACGGTCCCTTCGGCAGCACGGTCGCGACGAGCGCGCCGCCGACGGCGAGCACGACGGCGGCCACGATCGACGCGATGCCGGCGCGCAGGTCGAGCCGGCGCAGCGCCGCGTCGGCGGGGATCGCGGCGGCGACGACCACGAACGCCGCGAGCACCGCACGATAGCCGCCGGTGCGGAACACGACGAAGCCGCAGACGGCGACGACGGCCGAGAACGCCAGCGCCTTCGCGAACACGAGCCCAGATCGCGCCGCGCTCGAACGACACCCGCTGGCGCGCGACGAGCACGGCGAGCGTCGCGAGCGACAGCGGCACGGCCGCGTAGACGCCGCGCGAGAACGTCACGAGACAGGCGTAGGCGGCGAGCGCGAGCACCGCGACCGCGAGCGCGAACCGGACGCGGCTCGCATGCCGCATCGCCTCGCGGATCGCGAACGGGATCGTCAGCGCGAGGAAGCCGTCGAGCGCGGCGCCGCCGACGTGCATCTCCCAGAACGCGCCGGTGACGCGATAGTCGTCGGAGAAGTCGAGCAGCCCGGTGAACAGCAGCCGCTCCTGCAGGACGAACAGCGTGCCGACGCCGAGCGACGCGGCGAGACCCGCGGCGAAGCGGTCGAAGCCTCCCGGCGTGCGCAGCTCGGCGACCAGCAGCGGGGCGAGCAGCAGCGCGAACGCGAAGCTCTTCGCGAGCCGGATGCCGTTCTGGGCGCTCGCGTAGCCGCCGGCCCAGTCGAACGCGTCGAGTCGGAGGCCGCCGGCGGCGTCGATCCCGCGCAGCAGCGCGATCGCCGTCGACGCCGCGAACGCCGCGAGCAGCAGCATCGACACGATCGACAGCGACGCGCGGTGCTGCGCGTCGCGTCGCGGGAATCCGCGCAGCGCGACGCCGGCATAGCCGCCGGCCGCGCTCGCGAGCACGAGCAGGTCCGTCTCCTCGAACGTGATCCAGCCGGTCCAGGTGGCGAGCCCGATCGCCGGGACGAGCGCGAGCGCCGCCGGGAGCGCGACCCCGAAGCGCCACGCGGCGAACGCGGTCCACGCGGCGAACGCGGCCATCGCCGCGAACGGCGCGAGCGGATGATGGCTCGCGATCCCGAGGCCGGCCGCGACGCAGGCGAGCGCCACGCCGATCGCCGCGACGCGCAGGCCGAGCGGGACGGCGACGGTCGCGCGCGCCGGCGCGGTCGCGGGGCCGCGAGGCGTCGACGCGAGTCCGGACGGGGTGGCGGCCATGACGGAGCGAGACGGACGGAACGGATGCGATGATGCCCGATGCGGCGTTGCGGCAGAGCCGTTAAGCTGTCGGGTCTTGTCGAAGGAGTCGTTCCATGCTGCAGCGAGTCGAGCAACGCATCGCACTCAAGGATGTCGCATTGTTGCGTACCGCGGGTCACGTCGACGGGCGCTGGTCCGAGGCGGACGACGGCGCATCGTTCGAGGTCGACGACCCGGCGACCGGCCAGCGCATCGCCCAGGTCGCGAACTTCGGCGCGTCGGAGGCCGAGCGCGCGATCGCCGCGGCCGCCGCGGCGCTGCCGGCGTGGGCGAAGAAGACCGCGAAGGAACGCGCGGCCGTCATGCGCCGCTGGTTCGACCTGATGCTCGCGAACGCCGACGACCTCGCGCTGCTGATGACGAGCGAGCAGGGCAAGCCGCTCGCCGAGGCGAAGGGCGAGGTCGTCTACGCGCGCGTCGTTCATCGAATGGTTCGCCGAAGAGGGCAAGCGCGTCGCCGGCGAGACGCTCGTCGTCGCCGGACCCGACGAAGCGGATGTTCGTGCTGCGCAGCCGGTCGGCGTGTGCGCGGCGATCACGCCGTGGAACTTCCCGATGGCGATGATCACGCGCAAGGTCGCGCCGGCGCTCGCCGCCGGCTGCACGATCGTCATCAAGCCGGCCGAGCAGACGCCGCTGTCGGCGCTCGCGCTGGCCGAGCTCGCGCGAGCGCGCCGGCTTCCCGCCGGGCGTGGTCAACGTCGTGCCGGCCGACGGCGCGCGCTCGATCGACGTCGGCCGCGCGCTGTGCGCGAGCCCGGTCGTGCGCCACCTGTCGTTCACCGGCTCGACCGAGGTCGGCCGCATCCTGATGGCGCAGTGCGCGCCGACGATCAAGAAGCTGTCGCTCGAGCTGGGCGGCAACGCGCCGTTCATCGTGTTCGACGACGCCGACCTCGACGCGGCCGTCGACGGCGCCGATCGCGTCGAAGTACCGCAACACCGGCCAGACCTGCGTCTGCGCGAACCGCTTCTACGTGCAGGACGGCGTCTACGACGCGTTCGTCGAGAAGCTCGCCGCGCGGACGCGCGCGCTGAAGGTCGGCAACGGCACCGAGGACGGCGTCGCGCAGGGCCCGCTGATCGACGACGCGGCGCGTGAAGAAGGTCGAGGAGCACATCGCCGACGCGATGGCGCACGGCGCGACCGTCGTGGCCGGCGGCCGGCGTCACGCGATCGGCGGCCGCTTCTTCGAGCCGACGGTGCTCGCCGGCGCGACCGGCCGAGATGATGCTCGCGCGCGAGGAGACGTTCGGCCCGGTCGCGGCCGTGTTCCGCTTCAGCGACGAGGCCGACGCGATCGCGAAGGCGAACGCCACCGAGTTCGGGCTGTCGGCGTACTTCTACAGCCGCGACGTCACGCGCGTGTGGCGCGTCGCCGAGGCGCTCGAGGCCGGCATCGTCGGCATCAACACCGGCATCATCTCGAACGAGGTCGCGCCGTTCGGCGGCGTCAAGCAGTCGGGCCTCGGCCGCGAAGGCTCGATCCACGGCATCGAGGAATACCTCGAGATGAAATACGTCTGCGTCGGCGGCTTCTGAGGCCTGCCGCCGCAACTCGCCGTCGTCGCCCGCGTCGTACGGTTTCGCGGCGTTCGCCGTTTCCTTCCGATCGATCATGACCTACACGTTCGAACCCGAGGCGCCGATCGCGGTGCCGGTCGCCGGCAGCGACGCGCTGTTCCCGGTGCGGCGCGTCTATTGCGTCGGCCGCAACTACGCGGCGCACGCGCGCGAGATGGGCTTCTCCGACCGCGAGCCGCCGTTCTTCTTCTGCAAGCCCGACAACGCGGTCGTCGTGGCGCGGCCCGGCGAGACGCTCGACGTCCCGTTCCCGCCGCTGACGTCGAACTTCCAGCACGAGATCGAGCTCGTCGTCGCGATCGGCACGCCGGGCGCGAACATCGCGGTCGAGGACGCGAACGACCACGTGTTCGGCTACGGCGTCGGCCTCGACATGACGCGTCGCGACCTGCAGTTCGCGATGCGCGACAAGGGCCGTCCGTGGGAGATCGGCAAGGCGTTCGACGGCTCGGCGCCGATGGGCCCGCTGCGCACGGTCGCGGAGTTCGGCCATCCCGCCACGCAGGCGATCTGGCTGCAGGTCGACGGCGTCGACCGGCAGCGCAGCGACCTGTCGAACCTGATGTGGACGGTGCCGGAGATCATCGCGAACCTGTCGACGTACTTCCGGCTGATGCCCGGCGACCTGATCTTCAGCGGCACGCCCGAAGGCGTCGGCAAGGTGGAACGCGGGCAGACGCTCGTCGGCGGCATCGACGGACTCGGCGAGATCGCGGTGCGATTCGCCTGATGGCGGGACCGAGGACGTCGGTGCTGCCGGTCGTCGTCCACTTCGGCGACTGCGACCCGGCCGGCATCGTGTTTTTCCCGAACTTCTCGCGCTGGATGGACGCGGCGTCCCATCACTTCTTCTGGCACTGCGGGCTGCCGCCATGGCATTCGATGCCCGAGATCCCCGACAGCGTCGGTGCGCCGATGCTCGAGATCCACACGCGCTTCGTGAAGCCGGTCACGTACGGCGAGACCATCCGGATCCACACGCACGTCGCGGAGTGGCGCAACAAGGTGTTCGTCCAGCAGCATCGCGTGATGCGAGAAGACGACCTGATCTGCGAAGGGAGCGAGACGCGCGCGCTGTGCGTGAAGGACCCGCAGACGGGCCGCATCCGCGCGATCCCGATCCCCGACTTCATCCGCGACGCCTGTTCCTGACGACGCGGCGCGCGTGGCGGTCGTGCGAGCGCGCGCGCGTTACGCCGAGGTGCGCCTGCTCGTCGACGTTCCCATCGCGCGCGCGAGGTACGACGCCGTGCGGCCGCTCGCGCACGACGCGACCGTCTCCGGCGGCCCGACGCAGATGATCGTGCCGCCGTCGGCGCCGGCGCCCGGACCCATGTCGATCACCCAGTCGCACGCGGCCACGACGCGCATCTCGTGCTCGACCAGCACGACGGTGTTGCCGGCCGCGACCAGCCGGTCGAGCTGCACCATCAGGCGATCGACGTCGGCCGGATGCAGGCCCGTCGTCGGCTCGTCGAGCACGTACAGCGTGTCGCCGCGCTGCGGTCGCTGCAGCTCGGTGGCGAGCTTGATGCGCTGGGCCTCGCCGCCCGACAGCTCCGTCGCCGGCTGCCCGAGCCGCAGGTAGCCGAGCCCGATCTCGCGCAGCGTCGCGAGCGGACGCAGTACCGCCTCGTCGTCCGCGAAGAATTCGCACGCCGCGTCGACGGTCATGTCGAGCACGTCCGCGATCGTGCGGTCGTTCACGGTGACCTGCAGCGTCTCGTCGTTGTAGCGCTTGCCGCGGCACGTCGGGCACGGCGCGTAGACGCTCGGCATGAACAGCAGCTCGACGCTGACGAAGCCTTCGCCTTCGCAGGTGTCGCAGCGGCCCTTCGCGACGTTGAACGAGAAGCGACCGGCGTCGAACCGGCGGCGGCGCGCGGCCGGCGTGGCCGCGAAGCGCTGCCGCACGTGGTCGAACAGCCCGGTGTACGTCGCGAGGTTCGAGCGCGGCGTTCGGCCGATCGGCTTCTGGTCGACCTGCACGAGCCGACGGATGCCGGCGAGTCCGCCCGCGAGGCGTCCGCGCGTGACGTCGAGCGACGTCGCCTCGAGCAGCGGGTCGTCCGCGTCCGGCAGCTCCGGTTCGCGACCGAGCGCCGCGAGCACGAGGTCGACCAGCGCCTGCCCGACGAGGCTGGACTTGCCGGAGCCCGACACGCCGGTCACCGCGGTCATCGCGCCGACCGGGAACGCGACGTCGATGCCGCGCACGTTGTTGCGCGAGACGTCGGCGAGTGCGAGCCAGCGCGTGGTCGGCGGCGTCGCGTCGTGCGTGCGATCGGCACGTCGGCGAACAGGTGCCGCGCCGTGTGCGATGCCGCGACGCCGGCGAGTCCGGCCGGCGGTCCGCTGTACAGCACGCGGCCTCCGCCGGTCCCGGCGTCGGGGCCGACGTCGACGATCCAGTCGGCGCGACGCATCAGGTCGACGTCGTGCTCGATGACGAACAGCGAGTTGCCGCCGCGCTTGAGCCGGTCGAGCGCACGCACCAGCGACTCGGCGTCGGACGGATGCAGGCCCGCCGACGGCTCGTCGAGCACGTAGACGACGCCGAACAGGTTCGAGCGGATCTGCGTCGCGAGCCGGAGGCGCTGCAGCTCGCCGGGCGACAGCGTCGGCGTCGCGCGGTCGAGCGACAGGTAGCCGAGGCCGAGGTCCGCGAGCGTCGCGATGCGGTCGACGATGTCGTGCGCGATGCGCTGCGCGGCGATGCGCTTCTCGCCGGAGAGGTTGGCCGTGCGCCGCACGTCGGGCGCGGCCTTGTGCGCGGAACCGCCGGCGGCCACGCGGGCCGCCGTGTCGGCGCGCGCGGCGGCGCGGTCGAGCGTCGTGCCCGGGGCCGCGTCGTCGAAGCGTCCGTGCGACGCCGGCTCGAGCGCGTCGGCGAGCCGATCGAGCGACATCGCGGCCATCGTCGCGATGTCGCGACCCGCGAACGTCACCGACAGCGCGGCCGGCTTCAGCCGCTTGCCGTCGCACGCCGGGCACGGCCCGCTCGACAGATAGCGCGACACGCGCTTCTTCATCGAGCGCGCTCTGCGTGGTCGCGAACGTCTGCAGCACGTAGCGGCGCGCGCCGGTGAACGTGCCCATGTAGCTCGGCTCGTCCTTGCGCCGGCGCGCGGCGCGCGTCTGCGCCGGCGTCAGTCCCGCGTAGACCGGCACGGTCGGCGTCTCCTCGGTGAACAGGATCCAGTCGCGATCCTTCTTCGGCAGGTCGCGCCACGGCGTGTCGACGTCGTAGCCGAGGCTGACGAGGATGTCGCGCAGGTTCTGGCCGTGCCACGCCGGCGGCCACGCCGCGATCGCGCGCTCGCGGATCGTCAGCGAGTCGTCGGGCACCATCGACGCCTCGGTCGCATCGACGACGCGGCCGAGGCCGTGGCACGTCGGGCACGCGCCCTGCGCGGTGTTCGGCGAGAAGTCCTCGGCGTACAGCATCGGCTGGTCGGGCGGATAGCTGCCGGCGCGCGAGTACAGCATCCGCAGCAGGCTCGACAGCGACGTCACGCTGCCGACCGACGACCGCGTGCTCGTCGCGCCGCGCTGCTGCTGCAGCGCGACCGCCGGCGGCAGGCCGTCGATCGAGTCGACGTCCGGCACCCCGACCTGGTCGATCAGCCGGCGCGCGTACGGGGCGACCGACTCGAAGTAGCGGCGCTGCGCCTCGGCGTACAGCGTGCCGAACGCGAGCGACGACTTGCCCGAACCGGAGATGCCGGTGAACACGACGAGCGCGTCGCGCGGGATGTCGACGTCGACGTTCTTGAGGTTGTGCTCGCGGGCGCCACGGACGCGGACGAAGGCGTCGGGGCGATGCGGACCGGGGACGAGATCGTTCGGCGTCACCACGTCGTTTCGTCCGATGGAGCGGGTGAAGGGAATCGAACCCTCGTATGCAGCTTGGGAAGCTGCCGTTCTGCCATTGAACTACACCCGCGCGCCGACATTCTACTTACAGCATCTGCTCGGGCGCGAACGGCGCGAGCAGATGCAGCGACCACTTCAAGGCGGGGCTCGCCTCGGGCTCGTCGTGATAGACGCGCTCGACGCCGTGGTCCCGTGTCGTCCAGACGAGACGGCCGCCGTCGTCGAGCGTGACGCGATAACGCCGGTCGGGACCGCGGTCGCGCAGCACGCCGAGCAGCTGCTCCGTGAGCGCCGGGCTGTCGATGCGCAGCCCCATCTCGGTGTTCGACGAGCGCCGAACGCGGATCGACGTTGAACGAGCCGACGAACAGCGTGCGGCCGTCGACGATCAGCACCTTCGCATGCAGGCTCGACCTTCGACGAGCCGAGCCCCGGTCCCGAGCCGCCGCCGCCGCCGTCCGGGTCGGGCCGCAGCTCGTCGATCTCGACGCCCGACGCGATCAGCCGAGCGCGATAGCGCGCGTAGCCGACGTGCACGATCGGCGCGTCGGTCGCGGCCAGCGAGTTCGTCAGGACGCGGACGCGGACGCCGCGCTTCACGAGGCCCTGCAGCACGCGGACGCCGCGCTCGCCCGGCACGAAATACGGCGTGATGACGACGAGGTCGCTCCGCGCGCCGTCGATGATCGACAGGACGTCGGTCGCGATCGTGGCGCCGGACACCAGTCCGTCGGGCCCGAGCCGCGGCGCCGTCCGGTGGATCTTGCTCGGTGCGTCGGCGAACAGCGTCGCCGGCGCCCAGGTCAGCGGCAGGTCGCCGTCGTCGAGCTGCGCGGCCAGCGGCGCGCCGGCGGTCGCCGCCTCCGCGGTCGCCGCGACGACCGGGTCCGGATCGCAGCGTCGATCGTCGCGGGCGGCGGTGCGCCGGCGCGCGCGAAGCGTTCGATCGGGACCGCGAACGCGCTGTTCCAGTAGCCGTCGAACGCGTCGGACAGCGCGTGGACGACGGGCCCGCCCGCCATCATGTCGAGGTCGAGGAAGTTCGACTCGCTCGACCGCGTGTAGTACTCGGCGCCGATGTTGCGGCCGCCGGTGAGCGCGATCGCGTTGTCGACGACGAACAGCTTGTTGTGCATGCGTCGGTCGATGCGCCCGACGTCGAACAGCGACGTGACGAGCCGCGCCGCGAACCAGGCCCGGCCGTGCGCGAACGGATTGAAGAGCCGCACCTCGATGTTCGGATGCGACGCGTACCACGCGATCAGGTCGTCCTGGCCGCTCGTGTAGAAGTCGTCGAGCAGGACGCGCACGCGGACGCCGCGGTCGGCCGCCGCGCGCGCGGCCCGCAGCAATGCGCGCGCGGACGGATCGTCCTTGATGATGTAGTACTGCAGGTCGAGCGAGCGCTCGGCGCGCGAGATCAGCGCGTAGAGGTCGCCGTAGGCCTCGTCGCCGTGCGCGACCAGGCGCAGGCCGGACCACGCGGGGTCCACGGCCGCCGGACGGCCGGCGTCGACCGCGCGCGCGAGCCGCGTCCCGGCGGTGTCCGCGAACGCGATCGACACCGTCCTGTGGTCGTCGGTCGGCAGGCTCGAGCAGCCCGCGACCGCGACCAGCAGTGCCGTCGCCACCCCGCGCGCCGCGCGAAGGCAGGCGTGCCCCGGCGCCGCTCGACGTCGGGCAGGATCGGGACGGGTTCGGTTCGCGCCAGGCGTCATGCCGGTTCCGGGTGCTCGCGGCGGGAGCGGCGTCGGAGTGTATGACGAACCGTCACGACGCGGCTGCGCGGAAACCCGTCGGCGTCAGTTCGGTCACAATAGACGCGCCACCCCCGCCCACGACGCGTCGCGCCGCGGGCGTCGAACGAACAACAAGGAGTCCCGGTGCCGTCGACCGACACCAACACGTTGCCCTGGCGGATCGAAGACCTGCCGCTCGACCGGATCGACATCGCTCGCATCCGCGGTCGCGAAGACATGCTGCTGCTGCTCGCGGCCGCGTCGTTCGTCGAGTACGCGTCCGATACCTATGCCGGCAACCTCGCGCTGTTCGTCGCCGACCAGCCGGACATCGCCGCATGGCTGTCCGAGCGCTGGGAACCCGAGGAGCTGCAGCACGGCCGCGCGTTGCGCCGCTACGTCGAGACGGTCTGGCCGTCGTTCGACTGGGAGGGCGCATACGAAGCGTTCTTCGACGAGTACCGCGCGCTGTGCGGCGTCGAGGGCTACGCCGCGACGCGCGGGCTCGAGATGGCCGCGCGCTGCATCGTCGAGACCGGCACGTCGACGCTCTACAAGGCGATCCGAGACCTCGCCGACGAGCCGGTCCTCGCGAAGCTGACGCGAGCACATCCGCAGCGACGAGGTGCGTCACTACAAGCACTTCCTGCAGTACTTCGACCGCTACGATGCGCGCGAGCGCACGGGACGGCGGCGGCTCGTCGTCGAACTGAAGAGCCGGCTCGTCGAGGCGCGCCACAGCGACGGCGAGATCGGGCTGTGGCACGCGTTCGCGTCGCTGCATCCGGGCGAGCGTCGCGACGGGCGGCGCTTCGTCGAGACGCAGCACCGCATCGCGCGGATGGTGCGCCGGCATTATCCGGCCGTGCAGGCGATGAAGATGATGATGAAGCCGTTGCGGCTGTCGTCGTTCTGGACGTCGCTGCTGCAGCCGCTGCTGACGCCGGCCGCGCTGCTGATCCGGCAGATGCTGCTGCGATGACCGCGGACGCGGCGCCGGTGGCCGATGCCGCGCGTGCGGCGGGCACGATCTCGATCGTCGTCAACGGCGAGCCGGTCGCCCTCGCGCCGGAGGCGACGGTCGCGGATCTGCTCGCACGCCGCGGCCTGGTCGGCAAGCGCGTCGCGGTCGAGCGCAACGGTATGATCGTGCCGCGCAGCACGCACGGCGCGACGATGCTCGCGGACGGCGATCGTCTCGAGATCGTCGTCGCGGTCGGAGGAGGATGAACATGCAGTGGATGCCCCCGGTCCTCGAGGCGCTCGAGCGCGACCGCGCCGCGCCGGTCGCGGTCGGCGCCGCCGACGACGCGCTCGTCATCGGCGGCCGCCGCTTCCGGTCGCGGCTGCTGCTCGGCACCGGCAAGTACAAGGACTTCGACGAGACGCGGCGTGCGGTCGAGGCGTCGGGCGCGGAGATCGTCACCGTCGCGATCCGTCGCACGAACATCGGCCAGACCGCCGGCGAGCCGAGCCTGCTCGACGCGCTGCCGCCGACCCGCTACACGATGCTGCCGAATACGGCCGGCTGCTACAACGCCGACGACGCGGTGCGCACGCTGCGGCTCGCGCGCGAGCTGCTGTCGACCGACGGGGACGACGGAAGCCGCGTCGACCACACGCTCGTGAAGCTCGAGGTGCTCGGCGACCCGCACACGCTGTATCCGAACATGCCGGAGACGCTGAAGGCCGCGGACGTCCTCGTGCGCGAAGGGTTCGACGTGATGGTCTATTGCAGCGACGACCCGATCCAGGCGCGCGCCCTCGAGGACCTCGGCTGCGTCGCCGTGATGCCGCTCGCGTCGCTGATCGGCTCGGGCATGGGCATCCTCAATCCGTGGAACCTGCAGCTGATCCTCGAGAAGGCGACCGTGCCGGTCGTCGTCGACGCCGGCGTCGGGACCGCGTCCGACGCCGCGATCGCGATGGAGATGGGCTGCGCCGGCGTGCTGATGAACACCGCGGTCGCGGCCGCGCGCGACCCGGTGATGATGGCCGCGGCGATGAAGCGCGCCGTCGAGGCCGGACGGCTCGCGTACCGCGCCGGGCGCATGCCGAAGAAGCTCTACTCGGCCTCGCCGTCGTCGCCGGTCGAAGGGGTGATCGGGTCGAAGGGTTGAGCACGGTCCGCGTCCACCGCGACGCGACCGGGGCGAACGGCGACGGCGGCGCGACCGGGACGGACGTCGGCCGCGGTCCCGCCGAGGCGGCCGTCGACGACGATGCATCGCCCGGGGAAGACGGCACCGACGACACGGCGGGCTCCGCACGGCCGCATCGCCGCATCCGCAGCTTCGTCACGCGCGCCGGCCGCATCTCGCCGGCGCAGCAGCGCGCGCGCGAGACGCTCGGCCCGCGCTACCTCATCCCCTTCGACGGCCGTCCGATCGATGCGGCCGCGGTCTTCGGCCGCGTCGCGCCGCTCGTCGTCGAGATCGGCTTCGGAATGGGCGCCGCGACCGCCGACGTCGCGGTCGCGCATCCGGAGCTCGACTTCGTCGGCATCGAGGTGCATGCGCCCGGCGTCGGCGCGCTGCTGAAGCTGATCGGCGAACGCTCGCTTCACAACGTCCGCATCGTCGAGCACGACGCGGTCGACGTGATCGAGCAGATGGTCGCGCCGTCGTCGCTCGCCGGCGTGCTCGTCTGGTTCCCGGACCCGTGGCACAAGGCGCGCCACAACAAGCGACGCCTGATCCAGCCGGCGTTCGTGGCGATGCTCGCGAGCCGGCTGCGTCCGCACGGGCTGCTGCACTGTGCGACCGACTGGGAGGAGTACGCGCTGCAGATGCTCGACGTGCTCGATGGCGAGCCGACGCTCTGCAACACGAGCGACGCGGGCTTCGCCGCGCCGGCGACGGCCCTCGTCACGCGACCGACGACGAAGTTCGAGACGCGCGGGAAGCGGCTCGGTCACGGCGTCTGGGACGTGGTGTTCGAGAAGCGGCCGGCATCGTCGACATCGACCGCCGACGCCTCGCGTTAGCGTTCGGGCTCGTCGCCTCGCCGCGATAGCATGCGGGCCTCGTCGCCCCGCCGGAGCCCGTCATGCCGAGAACCCGCCTGCTTCGTCGTCTCGTTTCCGCGATCGCGCTCGGCGCCGCCTCGGCCGCCGCAGGCGCCGCGTCGCTGCCGCCGTCGTCCGCGGCGCGGTTCGCGCAGGCGACGATGCACGACTACTTCGCGTTGCTGGCGCTGCCGAACGACGCGATCGTGCCGGCCGACATCCAGAAGAACGCCGACTGGCTCGAGGCGGCGTTCCGTCGTCGCGGCTTCGCGGTCCGGCAGCTCGCGAACGACGGCAAGCCGATGCTCTTCGCCGCGCTGCCCGACGCCGACCCGGCGCGCGCGACGGTCCTGTTCTACATGCACCTCGACGGGCAGCCGGTGATCCCGTCGCAGTGGCAGCAGGCGAGTCCGTGGACGCCCGTGCTGAAGCGGCGGAACGCGAGCGGCGACTGGGAGACGATCGACGCGGCGCCGCTGTTCGCCGGACCGATCGACCCCGAGTGGCGCGTGTTCGGCCGATCGTCGGCCGACGACAAGGCGCCGATCATGATGTTCCTCGCGGCGATCGACGCGGCGAAGGCGAACGGCGCGGCGGCCGGCGTCAACGTGAAGGTGCTGATCGACAGCGAGGAGGAGAAGGGCTCGCCGTCGATCGGCCGCGTGATGCGCGAGCACCTCGACCTGCTCGCGTGCGACGCGATCGTGATCCACGACGGGCCGATGCATCCGACGAACCGGCCGACGCTCGTGTTCGGCAATCGCGGCGACGCGACGGCACGGCTCGTCGTCTACGGCGCGAAGGTCGCGCTGCACAGCGGGCACTACGGCAACTACGCACCGAACCCCGCGCAGCGGCTCGCCACGCTGCTCGCGTCGATGAAGGACGACACCGGCCGCGTGACGGTCGCCGGATACTACGACCGCGTGCGGCTCGGCGACGCCGAGCGCAAGGTGATGGCCGCGGTGCCGGACGACGAGCGGGCGCTGCAGTCGCGGCTCGGCATCGCGAAGGCGGACCGGGTCGGCGCGAACTACCAGGAGGCGATGCAGTACCCGTCGCTGAACGTGCGCGGCATGGCGTCGGCCGCGGTCGGCGACAAGGTGGCGAACATCGTCCCGAACGAGGCGGTCGCCGAGCTCGACCTGCGGACGACGCCCGGGTCGGACGGCCGCTATCTCGGCGAACTGATCCAGAAACACATCGAACGCCAGGGCTACCACCTCGTCCCCGGCGCGCCGACCGACGACGATCGCGCCCGCTACGACAGGCTCGCGACCTTCACGTATGCGACCGAGGGGACCGACGCGGCCGGGACGCCGATCGACTCGGCGGTGGGACGGTGGGCGTACGGCGTCCTCGTCGACACGTTCGGCGCGACGCCCGCTCCGGTGCGCATCCGCATGATGGGCGGCACCGTGCCGACGGCGGAGATCGTCGAGGCGCTGCACGTGCCGTTCCTGATCGTGCCGCTGGTGAACGCCGACGACAACCAGCACGCGAGCAACGAGAACATGCGGATGGGCAACTACGTCGACGGCATCCGCACGATCTACGGGCTGGTGACGACGCCGCTGCCGCGGTAACGACGGCATCGCGCGGTCGCCGCCGCGCGGGCGTCGGGGCGGGGCCGATGCGACCCGCCGCCGCGACGCCGCGAGGCCGGTTCGGTGAGCGACGCTCATCTATCGCCGCGGCGACGTCGGGAGGCCAGCCGCCGGAAGCCGCGCGAGTCGGGCCCGAAGCGCGTCGGCCTGCGCGATCGCCCCGATCCGTCGACACGACGCGATCGATCGTTCGTACAGCGCGGCAGCACCCGTCGGGTCGCCGCCCGCGTCGAGCAGTCGCGCGAGATGGCTGCAGACCGCGGCGATCGCGTCGTCGCGTCCCAGCGCCTCGTGGAGCGTCAGCGACTCCTCGTACATCGCCCGCGCCGGTTCGGGGTCGCCGAGCGCCTCGTACAGCAGGCCGAGATTGGCGTACGCCGCGGCCACCCCGTCCTGATGGCCGAGCCGCTCGTAGAACTCGAGGTGGACGAGCAGGCTCGACTCGGCTTCGGACAGGTCGCCGAGCGGTTCCGGATCGAGGTCGACTTCCACCGGCTCCGCGCCGAGACGCACCGGATCGTCGTCGTCGTCGACCGCCGTCGGAGCGCGCACCCCGGGCGCGAAGCGGAAGGTGACCGCAGCCGCGCCGTCTGCGGCAGCCGCGGCATGCGCGCCGCGATCCGTGTGCCGCTCGTCATGTCGGACTGGAGGCGCCAGTTCGCCGGTCGATGCGGCATCCCCGCAGCAGCGCTTGTACTTGCGCCCGCTGCCGCACGGACACGGATCGTTGCGGCCGACCTTCGACGTCATCGCGCGACGGGCCGGGACGGCCGTCGACGACCGGCTTCGTGCGGACGGCAGGCATCGACGAGGGTCGCTTCGAACGCGGATCGCCGTGGGGTCATGCGGTATTGTCGGGCTTCGCCGGACGACGCTCAAGCATCCGCGTCGTCGCGTCCGGTCGACGTCGAACCGATCCCCGTCGCACTCCTTCATGAACCCATGGCGAGTCCGCTGAGCCTGTACCAGCCGTTGGCGCTGTTCGTGCCCAACAGCGCCGGCGACAGCAGCACGCTGCTGGACCTGACGCTGCAGGCGGTCGACCAGACGTTCCCGTTCCTGAGCCGTCTGCTGGACGTCGTCGGCCGTCCCAAGCCGTCGATCGTGAACATCGAGGACGTCGCGGTCGACGCCGACGCGAAAGCCGCGGCCGCCGCGCTGAAGGCGTTGTTCGACCGGTTCGGCAGCGACAAGTCGACCGGCCGCGATTACCACCATCTGTACGGGGAGATCCTGAAGCGCCGCGACGACGTGTCGTGCGTGGTGGAGATCGGGCTCGGGACGAACGACCCCGACGTCGTGTCGAACATGGGCGCGACGGGACAGCCCGGCGCCTCGCTGCGCGCGTTCCACGAGTACTTGCCGAAGGCAACGATCATCGGCGCGGACATCGACCGCGCGGTCCTGTTCCAGGACGGCCGCATCCGGACCTATTTCGTCGACCAGACCGATCTTGCGAGCCTCGACGCGCTCGCCGCGCACCTGCCGGACGCTGTCGACCTGATCATCGACGACGGCCTGCATGCGCCGAACGCGAACGTGGCGGTCCTCGCGTTCGGCCTGAACCGGCTGAAGGACGGCGGCTGGCTCGTCGTCGAGGACATCCCCGAACGCGCGATCCCGTTGTGGGAGGTCGTGGCGGCGCTGCTGCCCGACCGCTTCGAGAGCCGGTTGCTCCGGGCCCGGGGCGCGCTCGCCTTCGTCGTCCGGCGACGCGGCGCGGCGACCTAGCGACCGAGGCAGCGGCGATAGCGGCCGTCGACGCGGCTCGCGTACCACGCGGTCGTCAGGTGCCGCGTGATCTTCGGTCCCTGCAGGTCGATGTCGGGGACGACGGCGCGCGGCAGCGGTCGTCCTTCGTCGCGCTCGGCCATCGCGAACACGCGCTCGTCCAGCGCCGTCCGTTCGAAGTCGCTTGCGCGCTGCCGCTCGAGCGCGCGATGGACGTCGCCGTCGTCGAGGCCGACGCGTCGTCCGACCACGCGCGCGGCGAGCTCGGTCGCGCCGGCCTGCTGGTCGTCGGCGTGCGCGATCAGCGCGCCGTCCGCGACCAGCGGCACGCCGGACGCGCTCGTCAACGCCTTCTGGAATGCGGCATTGCGGCTCGCGTACTGCCCGGCGTTGAAGTCCGCGAAGCGATACAGCATCCGGTCGTACGGCGGCCGAATAGCCGAGCAGGTGCGCGACGCCGAAGAACAGCCCGCCGCGCCGCGTGAACAGCTCGTCGTCGATGGTCGTCTTCACCGGGTACGGATAGGCGGGCCCGGCGTAGCGCGCCGCGAACGCGACGTTGACCTGCATCGGGCCGCGGGTGCGGATCGGGTTGAGGCCGCCGAACAGCCGGCTGCCGAGCGGCACGCGGCCGATCAGGTCCTCGAAGACGTCGCTGAGCTGCTTCTCGGTGCGGACGCGGTCGATCCGCTCGGCGTAGCTGCGGCCGTCGGACGAATGCAGCTGCAACGCGGCGTGGACGACGAGCGCCGGCACGCCGGCGCGCTCGGCGCGCCGGTCGATCTCGGCCCACGCGGTCTGCGGCAGGTTCGGCACGACCGGGTCGACCTGGAAGCTCGACTCCTGCTCGATCACCGCGACGGTGGCGCAGACGTTCTCGATCGTCGGCGCGATGTCCTGGACCGCGAACGCGGCCTCGATGTCGGCCGACCAGCCGGCGCGGTCCGCGACGCCCGGCGGGATCGAGCGCTCGATCAGCGCCTTCGCCTGCGCCGGGCTCGGGCCGGCCGGTCGCGGCGGCGTCTGCGGCGCAGCCGAACAGCAGCGCGATGCAGGTCGCCGCCAAGGTGGCGAAAGCGCGCACGCCGCGCCGATCCCAGGTCGGCGCGCTCGCCATCGTCAGGGCTCTACCGCAGGGGAGGACAGGTCGCGGGTCGCGTCGTTGCGCGATCGGGCTCCGCTCGACCGAAAGGTCGTGCCGGCGATGGCGCCGAACGCGGTTCGTCGAAGCCGGGGTGCCGTGGGCCCCGACCTGCGGGGAGGGCGATGACCGCCTCTCCACGCAGTCACCCGATGAAGGCGACAGCACGCCCGTCATACCCGGCCGACGACCTCGGCGATGAGCCTGGCATCTGCGGCGTTGCGCCGACCTGTGAAAACGACGGCGGTCTGACATACGATCGTGCTTCGGGTTTCACGAACCATCGGCGCGGCGAGCAGTTGCGACGCCCGCCGTACGACCCGGCCTCTTCGTCCACAGGACGATCGACACCTCGCGGCCGCTGAACGTTGCGGTCGGAACTCTCGTAGTGCTCGTGGACCATGGCGCCCCGGAGACGCGTACCGACAGGATCATCGATGCAGATCGCCGCGGAGCCGCGACCGCTGTATTTCGCGACGATGTTGAGCGGGTTCATGCTCGGCGTCTGCGCCATCGCCGTCCTGACGACCGGCGATCACGACCAGGACCACTGGGCGCTCGAATTCGGCGTCGGAAAGGGGCTGGTCGTTGCGTTGATCGGCTGGATCGTGACCTTCGCAGTTGCGCAGTTCGTGTTCAATCAATTTCAAAGGAAACAGCTCCAGATCTCCCGCTTCGCTGCCGTTGCGAAATTCGAGGACGACATGCTCGTCCTCCACGCGGCGAAGACCGCCCGGCGTGTCTATGCAACCGAAGCGGTAGCGTTCCCGAACGCCCGGGACGGCGAGGAACTCGAGCTGCGCTTCGTTCTCGACGACCAGCCCTGGATACCGCGTACGGCAACGCCTCCGAAGATGGTGGGCGGCGCGCCACAGATCGCTTGGCGCCTCATCTCCGGTCAGCGGTTCTGGGCCATACGGGACGGTACGGACGAGCACGGTTCGTATACCGACTTCGTCTCGTCCCGTGCGGTCATGGAGGCGATGTCGTGGTTCCGCAAGGTCTCACGCGCTTGTGGGGAGAACATTCTGCGTCAGGAGGACCTGATGCATCTCTGGCGGCAGATCTTGCCGCTCGCCTACTGCAATCGCCTGACGTTCATGGAGCGGTACTTTCAGGGTGCCGAGAGCATTCAGGAATATATCGACGTCGTCCGGCTGACGCTCGATGCCGTGAGGCGCGCGGGCCTCGAGCGACCGATCCAGCACTTCGACGTCCTGGCCTCGAATTCCGACAAGGTCATTCTTCACGATCGGCAGACCGGCGGAGCGCTTCCCCCCTCAAGGTCAGAAGTCTCGACAGACCCCGTGGCGCGGTAGCGAGGTCCGGCTGAACAACTCGCGGCGCGCCGAAGCACGCTCATCGGCGTTCAGCCGCCGCTACGCGATGAAGGCCCGCCGGCGAGGCGGTCCATGAAACGCTCGCACTGCGCGAGCTGGTCGAGCCCGACGAACTCGTCGGGCGCGTGCGCCTGCGCGATGTCGCCGGGTCCGCAGATGACGGTCGGGATGCCGATCTGCTGGAACAGGCCGGCCTCGGTGCCGTACGAGACCTTGCCGGTCGTCCGGTTGCGCGACAGCGCCTTCGCGAGCTCGACGATCGGCTCGTCCTCGTGCGCGGCCAGGCCGTCGGTCGAGCTCTCCCACGTCAGCTCGATGCGGCCGCTCGCGTCCTCCTGCTGCATCGCCTCCTCGAGCCGCTTCGCGTAATCGACGATCTCGCCGTACAGCGCCTCGGACGACTGCGGTCGGCAGCGTGCGCATGTCGAATTGCACGTCGCAGGTCGCCGGGATCACGTTGGCCGCGATGCCGCCGCGGATCACGCCGGTCGACAGCGTCGAATACGGCACGTTGAAGCCGTAGTCGCGGACCTCGGTGGCCGCGAGCCGATCGGCGAGGTCGCGGACGAAGACGACGAGCTTCGCGGCGTACTCGATCGCGTTGACGCCGTGCGTCGTGTAGCTGGAATGCGCCTCGCGCCCGTGGACGCGGCAGCGGAAGCGATGCGTGCCCTTGTGCGCGATGATCGGCTGCATGCAGGTCGGCTCGCCGACGATGCAGCCGGCCGGCGACAGGCCGATCGCTCGCAGGTCGGCGAGCAGGCCGCGCACGCCGATGCAGCCGATCTCCTCGTCGTACGACAGCGCGTAGTGGATCGGCGCGTCGTGGCGGCCGGACGTCGATCGCGTCGACGAACGTCGGCGCCGCGGCGAGCGCGACGCCGAGGAAGCCCTTCATGTCGGCCGAGCCGCGCGCGTACAGGCGGTCGTCGACGATCGTCGGCTCGAACGGGTCGCTGCTCCACTCCTGGTCGTCGACCGGCACCGTGTCGGTGTGGCCGGACAGGACGAGGCCGGGCTTCGGTCCGTCGCCGATCGTCGCGAAGAGGTTGGCCTTCGCGCCGCTCGCGTCGTAGGTGAGCCGGGTCGTCGCGCCGAGCGTCTCGAGATGGTCGCGGACCCATTCGATCAGGCCGAGGTTCGATTCGCGCGACGTGGTGTCGAAGCGGATCAGCCGCTCCACCATCGCGAGCGCTCGCGGCGAGAGACCGTGGCGCGCCGCGTCGACGTCGAGCGCCGGCGTGGCGGTGGGAAGTCGCGTGTTCATGATGCGTGTCGTTCGCTCAAAGGGGCAGTTTACGCCCGCGGCACCCGGGCATCGTTCAGATGGCACGCGGAGCGATGGCCGTCGCCGACCGCCTTCAGCAGCGGGCGCTCGGTCGCGCAGCGGCCGCCCGGCACGTCCTTCGCCCGCGGACAGCGCGGGTGATAGTGGCACCCCGACGGCGGGGCGAGCGCCGACGGCGGCTCGGACGCGGCGCCGGCGCCCGCGCCGAACGCGCGCTTGCCGACCGCGAGCGTCGGCATGTCGGCGAGCAGCGCGCGCGTGTACGGATGGTTCGGCGCATCGAACAGCCGCGCGGTCGAGGCGGTCTCGACGATGCGGCCGAGGTACATGATCGCGACGCGATCGGACAGGTGCCGCACGACCGCGAGGTCGTGGCTGATGAACAGGTAGCTGATGCCGCCGCTCGTGTCGGCGCCGTCGAGCAGGTCGATGAACAGGTTCAGCACCTGCGCCTGCGTCGACACGTCGAGCGCCGCGACGGCCTCGTCGCACACCAGCAGGTCGGGCGCGACCGCGAGCGCGCGCGCGATCCCGACGCGGGCGCGCTGGCCGCCGGAGAACTGGTGCGGATAGCGGTCGAGCGCCGACGCGTCGAGCCCGACCCGGGCGAGCAGGTCGATCGTCCGCGCGCGTCGGTCCGCACGCGCCCACAGCCGATGCGCGACCGGCGCCTCGGCGATCAGGTCGGCTACGCGCAGTCGCGGATTCAGCGATGCGGACGGGTCCTGGAAGATCATCTGCACCGCGAGCCGCGCGCGCAGCGCGTCGTCCTGGCCGCCGTGCCAGACGCGCGTGCCGGCGCTCGGCTCGATCAGCCCCGCGGCGATGCGGCCGAGCGTCGACTTGCCGGAGCCCGACTCGCCGACGAGGCCGACGACCTCGCCGCGCGCGATCGACAGGTCGACGTCGTCGACGGCGTGCACGACGCGCGGCTCGCGACGGCCGCGCAGGCGGTCCGCGATGCGCGTCGAGAGGTCCGACGGGGCGGCGAAGCGCTTCGAGACGCCGCGCAGGTCGAGCAGCGGGGCCTCGCTCATGCGGTCGCTGCCGCGCGTTCGTCGTCGCGCACCGGATGATGGCAGCGCAGCGTCCGGCCGGTCGGCGAGACCGTGGTCGGCGGATCGACGACGCAGTCGGCCTGGGCGTTCGGGCAGCGCGGCCGGAACGGGCAGCCCTGCGGCAGGTGCGCCGGCGACGGCGGCGAGCCGGCGATCTGCGCGAGCCGTCGACGCGTCGTGCCGTCGCGCGCGGCCGCGGCCGGGGTCGAGTCGACGAGCCCGCGCGTGTACGGATGCCGCGGCACCTCGATGACCTCGGCGGCGGTCCCCGACTCGACGATGCGGCCGGCGTACATCACCGCGATGCGGTCGGCGAGCCCCGCGACGACGGTCAGGTCGTGCGTGATCCACAGCAGCGCGAGCCTGGCCCGCGCGTCGGCGATCAGCGCCTGCATCCGCGCGAGGATCTGCGCCTGGATCGTGACGTCGAGCGCGGTCGTCGGCTCGTCGCAGATCACGAGCGCCGGATCGTTGAGCAGCGCGATCGCGATCGCGACGCGCTGGCGCATGCCGCCCGACAGCTGGTGCGGATACGATGCCAGCCGCTGCGACGGCGACGCGAGGCCGACGCGGGCGAGCGCGTCGACGGCCCGCTGCCGCATCGCGGCCCGCGACAGCGGCGGCACGCGCGGATGCGCGGTCAGCGCCTCGATCATCTGCGTGCCGATCGTCAGCACCGGGTTCAGCGTCATCATCGGGTCCTGGAAGATCATCGCGAGCCGGTCGCCGCGCAGCGCGCGCATCGCGCGGTCGTCGAGCATGGCGAGGTCGACGCCTTCGAACGTCACGCGCCCGCCGACGATACGGCCGGGCGGGTCGACGAGCCGCAGGATCGACAGGCCGGTAATCGACTTGCCCGACCCGGACTCGCCGACGAGCCCGACGACCTCGCCGGCGCCGACGACGAGGTCGACGCCGTCGACGGCCTTGACGGTCCCGTCCCGCGTCTCGAACCACGTCTTCAGGCCGGACACCTCGAGCACCGCGCGCCGCTGCGTCTCGACCTCGCGTGCGTCGCTCATCGCGACCTCAGCCGCGGGTCGAGCAGGTCGCGCCATCGATCGGCGACGACGTTCAGTGCGACGATCAGCACGACCAGCGCGACGCCCGGATACACGCTGATCCAGTACTTGCCGGCGAACAGCACGCGAAACCCGTTCGCGATCAGCAGGCCGAGCGACGGCTCCGTGATCGGCACGCCGAGGCCGAGGAACGACAGCGTCGCCTCGAGCGCGATCGCCGACGCGACCTGCAGCGTCGCGACGACGACGAGCGGCGGCAGGCAGTTCGGCAGCAGGTGGCGGAACACGATGCGCGACGTCGACAGGCCGAGGCCGTGCGCCGCCTCGATGTATTCCTTGCGTCGCTCGACGAGCGCGGTGCCGCGCACGGTGCGCGCGTAGTACGCCCACTGCACGGCGATCAGCGCGACGACGATGTTGGCGAGCCCCGGTCGCGCGAACGCGAGCAGGATCAGCGCGATCAGGATCGACGGGAACGACAGCTGGATGTCGGCGATCCGCATGACGAGCCCGTCGACGCGCCCGCCGGCGTAACCCGCGACGAGGCCGAGCGACACGCCGATCGCGGCCGCGACGATCGTCGACGCGAGCCCGACGAAGACGCTGATGCGCAGGCCGTAGACGATCGCCGACAGCATGTCGCGTCCCTGGCCGTCGGTGCCGAGCAGGTACTTCATCGAGCCGTCCTCGGCCATCGAGCCCGGCGGCAGCTGCGCGTCGAGGATGTCGAGCCTCGCGAGGTCGTACGGGTTCTGCGGCACGAGCCACGGCGCGAGCAGCGCGGCCGCGACGAGCAGCGCGAGCACGATCGCCGCCGCGACGGCGACGCGACTCGCCGCGAAGTCGCGCAGCAGCCCGAAGCGCGGCGGCGCCGCGGACGCGGCCGGCGTCGACGGCTCGAGCGTCGCGGCCATCAGGCTCCCGCCCCGGCGTCGGCGAGCCGCACGCGCGGATCGAGCAGCGAGTACGCGACGTCGACGACGAGGTTGACGACGACGAACACGGTGACGACGACCAGCAGGTACGCGACGATCACCGGCCGGTCGAGGACGCCGATCGAGTCGATGATGAGCTTGCCCATGCCGGGCCACGCGAAGATCGACTCGGTCACGATCGAGAACGCGACGACCGAGCCGAACTCGAGGCCGACGACGGTCACGATCGGGATCAGGATGTTCTTCAGCACGTGCACGCCGACGATGCGTGCGTCGGACAGCCCCTTCGCGCGCGCGAAGCGGACGTAGTCGGTGCCCATCGCCTCGCGCGTCCCGGCGCGCACGAGCCGGATGATCAGCGCGACGTTGAACAGCGCGAGGTTGAGCGCCGGCAGCGCGAGGTGCTTCCAGCCGTCGAGCGTCAGGATCGACAGCCTCACGCCGCCGACGTCGACGGTCGCGCCGCGCCCGGAGGCGGGCAGCCAGTCGAGGCCGACCGAGAACGCCATGATCAGCATCAGCCCGACCCAGAACGTCGGCAGCGAGAAGCCGAGGATCGAGCCGCCCATGATCGCGCGACCGGCGACGGACCTCGGCTTCAGCCCGGCCCAGAGGCCGAGCGGGATGCCCGCGACGATCGAGATCAGCGTCGCGGCCACCGCGAGTTCCATCGTCGCCGGCATCCGTTCGAGGATCAGCCGGATCGCCGGCACGCTGTACGCGTACGAGCGGCCGAGGTCGCCGTGCAGCGCATGGAGGACGAAGCGGCCGTACTGCACCCACAGCGGCCGGTCGAGGCCGAGCGCCGCGCGCGTCGCCGCGACGTCGGCCTGCGACGCCTCGGGGCTGATCATCACGAGGACCGGATCGCCGATCACGTAGACGCCCGCGAAGACGATCAGCGACATCGCGAACAGCACGGCGATGCTCGACAGCGAACGGCGGATCAGGAAGGCGGCCATGGGTCCGGGCGGTGCCCGGGCCGATGATAACGTTCCCGACGTGAACCTCCTGGTCCTCGGCGGCACCCGCTTCCTCGGCCGGCATTGCGTCGAGGCCGCCCGCGCGCGCGGACATCGCGTCACGGTGTTCAACCGCGGCTCGCGGACGCGGCTCTGGCCCGATGTCGAGGAGCTGCGCGGCGACCGCGACGGCGGCCTCGACGCGCTCGCCGGGCGACGCTGGGACGCGGTGATCGATCCGTCCGGCTACGTGCCGCGCCTCGTCGGCGCGTCCGCCCGTCTGCTCGCCAATTGCGTCGGCCACTACACGTTCGTGTCGAGCGCGTCGGTCTATCGCGACCTCGACGCGGAGAGCATCGACGAGGCAGCGCCGGTCGCGACGATCGACGACCCGGCGAGCGAGGACGTCGCGACGCACTACGGCGCGCTGAAGGCGCTCTGCGAGCACGCCGCCGAGGACGCGATGCCGGGCCGCGTGCTGAACGTCCGCGCCGGGCTGATCGTCGGCCCGTTCGACGGCAGCGGCCGCTTCGCCTACTGGGTGCGTCGCGTCGCCGACGGCGGCGAGGTGCTCGCGCCCGGCGCGCCGGACCGCCGCGTCCAGCTCGTCGACGCGCGCGACCTCGCCGAGTGGATCGTCTCGGCGGCGACGTCCGGCGTCGTCGGCACGTACAACGCGGCCGGGCCCGCGATGCCGCTGACGATGGAGGCCCTGCTCGACGCGTGTCGCGCTGCCGCCGGCCACGACGCGGGCTTCACGTGGGTCGACGACGCGTTCCTCGTCGACGAAGGCATCGTGCCGTTCACCGAACTGCCGCTCTGGCTGCCGCCTTCCGCGTCCGGCCTGCTGCGGCTCGACGCGTCGCGCGCGATCGCCGAGGGGCTGCGCTTCCGGTCGCTCGCCGCGACGATCGTCGACGTGGCGACGACGCCGGCCGAAGCGGACCTCGCGGCCGCCGGCCCGGCGAGGCCGTACGCGGGCCTGGACCCGCGTCGCGAACGCGCGCTGCTCGACCGCTGGCACGCACGGGGCGGCGGCGGCGAGGCGCCCGCCGCCGCGTGATAGCCTCGTCCGGTCGCGGCGCTGCCGCCCCGAACGATCCACCATGAACCTGATCGACCGCATCGTCGAGTTCCAGTCCGACATCGCCGCGATTCGCCGCGACCTGCACGCGCATCCAGAGCTGCGCTTCGAGGAGGTCCGCACCGCGGACATCGTCGCGGCGAAGCTCGCCGCGTGGGGATTCGACGTCCATCGTGGCCTCGCGACGACCGGCGTGGTCGGCACGATCAAGGCCGGCACGTCGTCGCGGGCGATCGGCCTGCGGGCCGACATGGACGCGCTGCCGCTCGACGAGCACAACGGCTTCGCGCATCGCTCGCGGCACGACGGACGCATGCACGCGTGCGGGCACGACGGTCACACGGCGATGCTGCTCGCGGCCGCGCAGTACCTCGCCGAGTCGCGCCGCTTCGACGGCACCGTGCACGTGATCTTCCAGCCGGCCGAGGAGGGCGGCGGCGGCGCGCGCGTGATGATCGACGAGGGGCTGTTCGATCGCTTCCCGTGCGACGCGGTGTTCGGCATGCACAACTGGCCGGGCGCCGCGGCCGGGACGTTCGGCGTCACGGCCGGGACCGATGATGGCGTCGTCGAACGAGTTCGAGATCACGGTCACCGGCCGCGGCGCGCACGCGGCGATGCCGCACAACGGCGTCGATCCGATCATGACCGCGGTGTCGATCGCGCAGAGCCTGCAGACGCTGATCACGCGCAACAAGAAGCCGATCGACACCGCCGTGCTGTCGATCACGCAGATCCACGCCGGCGACGCGTACAACATCGTGCCGAACGAGGCCGTGCTGCGCGGCACGGTGCGCACGTTCACGACCGAGGTCCTCGACCAGATCGAGGACGGCATGCGGCGCATCGTCGACGGCTCGGCGGCGACGTTCGGATGCGAGACGCATCTGCGGTTCCACCGCAACTATCCGCCGACGATCAACCACGCGGCCGAGACCGCGTTCTGCGTCGGGGTGATGCGCGACGTCGTCGGCGCCGACCGCGTGCGCGACGACATCGAGCCGACGATGGGCGCCGAGGACTTCGCGTTCATGCTGCAGGCGAAGCCCGGCTGCTACGTGTTCATCGGCAACGGCGACGGCGATCATCGCGAGTCCGGCCACGGGATGGGCCCGTGCATGCTGCACAACCCGAGCTACGACTTCAACGATGCGCTGATCCCGATCGGCGCGACCTACTGGGTGCGGCTCGCCGAGACGTTCCTCGCCGGAGGCTGACGCGGTGGCGACGCTCGACGCCGCGCTCGCGAGCCGCTTCGCGAAGGTCGCGCTCGCGAACGTCGTCCGCGAGTATCCGAACAAGCTCGATCACTTGATGGTCGAGCCGGACGACGTCCGGTCGCCGCGCGAGCTGCATCCGATCTTCTACGGCAGCTACGACTGGCACTCGTCGGTGCACATGCACTGGACGCTCGCGACGCTGCTCGACCGATTCCCCGCGCTCCCCGAGGCCGGCGCGATCGCCGCGCTGCTGGACCTGCAGTTCACGCGCGAACGCGTCGACGGCGAGCTCGCGTATCTCGCGCGGCCGTCGTCCGCCTCGTTCGAGCGCCCGTACGGCTGGGCCTGGCTGCTGAAGCTCGTCGCGGCGGTCGAATCGCTCGCGACGCGCGACGACCGGGCGATCGCGTGGCGCGACCGGCTGCAGCCGCTCGCCGACGCGTTCGTCGCGCGCACGCTCGCGTTCCTGCCGCGCGCCGTGCACCCGGCGCGCGTCGGGGCGCATCCGAACAGCGCGTTCGCGCTGATGCTGATGCTCGACTACGCGGCGGAGCGCGGCGATGCCGCGTTCGCCGAGGCGCTGCGCGCCCGCGCGCTCGACTGGTACGCCGCCGACCGCGACTACCCGGTCGCGTACGAGACGGCGAGCGAGGACTTCCTGTCGAACGGACTGCTCGAGGCCGCGCTGATGCGTCGCGTGCTCGACGATCGCGCCGGCTTCGCCCGCTGGTGGGACGGCTTCGTGCCGGACGTCGCGCGGCTCGCGCACTGGCTGCGTCCGATCGTGCCGAGCGACCGGACCGACGCGAGGCTCGCGCATCTCGACGGGCTCAACCTGTCGCGCGGCGTGGTGCTGGAAGGCGATCGTCGACGACCTGCCGGAGGCGCTGCAGCCGGCGATCCGCGACGCGATCGACGCGCACGTCGACGTGTCGCTGCCGCACGCGGCCGAGGGGCACTACGTCGGCACGCACTGGCTCGCGAGCTTCGCGCTGCTCGCGCTCGACGACGCGGTCCGCTGACGGCGATCAGCGGACCGGCGTCGTCGGCACGCGCACCTCGAGCCGCTCGAGCGCCTGGTCGAGCTTGAGCTCGATCTGCGGGATCTCGCGGTCGAGGTAGGCGCGCAGCTCGGCGATCCGCGACCCTTCGGCCGACGCGGCGGTGCGCCGTGCCTGGTCGAGCTCGCGGTGCAGGTCGCGCGACTCGATCGCGGCGCGGATCCGCACCTGGCCCAGCGTCGCGAAGTACAGGATCGCGACGAGCACGAGGCCGATCAGCAGCAGCAGCGCGAGCGGCATCGACGCGGTCCCGGCGAACAGGTCGACCGGCATCGGCTGCGTGACGAGCCCCCAGTTGCGAAGCGCGATCGCGAGGATCACGAGGACGATCACGGCGACGGCGGTGATGATGGCTTTCATGCGGCTCCCTCGCTTCGGTCGAGACCGCAGCGTGCCACCGAACGGGCCGTTGCGGCGCCGGTGCGACCCGCGGGTCCGTCGGTCGCGCACTGATTCGCGTGCACGACGCGAGGCGTGGTCGGCGATCGAGCACGACGGGCGCGTCGCGCGAGACGACGCGCGGCGCCACGCCCACGCGACGGCGACCGCCGCGAACCGCCCCGGCGTCGCCGGCGCTCGTCGTCAGGCCAGCACGGCGTTCGGCGTCGTCGCCGCGTCGATACGACCCTCTTCGACGCCGTGACAGGCGACGAAGGCCACGCCGTGCGCCTTCAGCTCCGGTCGCTCGACCTTGCAGCGCGCGTTCGCGAACGGGCAGCGCGGATGGAACGTGCAGCCCGATGGCGGATCGAGCGGGTTCGGGACCTCGCCGGCGACCGCGACGCGCGACGTGCCGGTCTTCTCGAGGTCCGGGATCGCCTCGAGCAGCATCTTCGTGTACGGATGCAGCGGCTGCGCGAACAGCGTGGCCGTCGGCGACAGCTCGACGATGCGGCCGAGATACATGACGCCGACGCGATCGGCGACGTAGCGCACGACCGCGAGGTTGTGCGAGATGAACAGGTAGGTCAGCCCGAGGTCGCGCTGCAGCCCCTTCATCAGGTTCAGCACCTGCGCCTGCACCGACACGTCGAGCGCCGACGTCGGCTCGTCGCAGACCAGGAAGTCGGGCTGGGTCGCGAGCGCGCGGGCGATCGAGATGCGCTGCCGCTGGCCGCCCGAGAACTGGTGCGGATACTTGACGCGATCGGCCGGCGACAGCCCGACCTGCGTCAGCAGCGCGTCGACCCGCGCGTCGATGCGCTCGTCCGTCGCGCGCGCGTCGCGTGACCGGCTCGCGGACCGCCGCGTCGCCGACGACGGCCCGATGCAGCTTCAGCGGCTCGGCGACGATGCGGCCGACGCGCCAGCGCGGGTTCAGGCTCGCGTACGGATCCTGGAAGATCATCTGCGCGCGGCGCCGCATCGCCGGCGACTTCGCGAAGCGCGCGACCGGTTCGCCGTCGAACAGGATGCGGCCCGACGTCGGCTCGTACAGGCCGACCAGCAGCCGCGCGACCGTCGACTTGCCGCAGCCCGACTCGCCGACGAGCGCCGAGCGTCTCGCCGCGCGCGATCGTGAACCTGACGTCGTCGACCGCCTTCAGCAACGACGCGGCCCTCGCGTTGCAGGACGCGGTTGAGCCACGGCGCCGACACGTCGAACGCTGCGGCCGGCGTGGTCGACCTCGACGAGCGGACGGGTCGCGTCGCCGGCGCTCACAGCGTTCCCGGCGCGTGGTCGATCGCCGCGAGCGTCGCGCGCACCGCCGCGGCCGCGGCGCGATGCCGCTGGTCGTGCAGCCAGCACGCGGCGAGCGACGCCTGCGCCGGCATCAGGTCGGGCCGCTCGCGGTCGCAGCGGCGCGAAGCGCGCGGGCAGCGCGGATGGAACGCGCAGCCGGACGGGATCGCCGTCAGCCGCGGCATCGCGCCGTCGATCTGCGCGAGCTCGCCCGCCGTCGTCGTCGCATCGACGGGATCGCGCCCATCAGCCCGACCGTGTACGGATGCGCCGGCCGGTGGATCACGTCGTCGACCGGGCCGATCTCGACGATGCGGCCCGGCGTACATCACGGCGACGCGGTCGCAGGTCTCGGCGATCACGCCCATGTCGTGCGTGACCAGCATGACCGCCGTGCCGTGCTCGCGGCACAGCCGCTTCAGCAGCGCGATGATCTGCGCCTGGATCGACACGTCGAGCGCCGTCGTCGGCTCGTCGGCGACGATCAGCTTCGGCTCGCGCGGCGAGCGCGAGCGCGATCACGACGCGCTGGCGCATGCCGCCCGAGAACTGGTGCGGGTACTGGTCGATGCGCTGGCGCGGCGCCGGGGATGCCGGTCGCCTCGCAGCAGCTCGATCGCGCGCGCGCGCGCCTGCGGCCGTCGCCGACAGGTCGAGGTGCGTCTGGATCGTCTCGACGAGCTGGCGGCCGATCGTGTAGAGCGGGTTCAGCGACGTCAGCGGATCCTGGAAGATCGCGCCGATCTCGCGGCCGCGGATGCGACGCATCGCCTCGTCGGCGAGCTCGTCGATGCGCCGGCCGTCGAGCAGGATCTCGCCGCCGGCGACGCGGCCCGGCGGCTCGAGCAGGCCGATGATCGCCGCGCCGGTCAGCGACTTGCCGGCGCCCGACTCGCCGACGACGCCGAGGATCTCGCCCGGCGCGATCTCGAACGAGACGTCGTCGAGCGCGACGAGCGAGCCGCGCCGCGTGGGGAATTCGACCCGCAGGTGGCGAACCTCGAGCAGCGCGTCGGGCATCGGCAGGTCGTCGCGGCCGGGTCGGGCGTCAGCGCGCGACGACCGGCGACGCGAGCGTGCTGTGGGGCGACGTCGCGTCGGTCAGCGCCTTGCGCCGTTCCTCGTCCGGATTGCAGCCGCCGACCGGGAGCTGGTCCTCGATCACGAGGTGCCAGTCCTGCGTCAGCGCCGAGTCGCGCTGCGCGGCGAGGTAGTAGCGCGTGCACGGCTCGATCGTCATCGGGATCGTCTTCTGGACCGGCTGCGTCAGGCCGCCGACCGGCGGGGCGTCCATCGTGACGAGATGCTGGCCCGGCGAGATCGGCACCGGTCGGAAGCCCGTCGAGCGGCCGTCGACGGCGGTCACGAAGACGGGGTAGCGATGCAGCTGCGCGCGCTGCGTGACCTGTTCGTCGTTCAGGAACGAAAGCGGCGCCGACGAATTGGCGCAGCCGGCGAGCGCCGCGGACGCGACGACGGCCGCCGCGAGGCCGCGCACCGCGCGGTGGGTCGCCGGACGGCCGGGGTGGATGCGATCACGAGTCATGATGGGTCTCCCGCAAGCAAGATGGGCGCCCGCCTGTGACTCTCTGCATCTCGAATGATTCACTGCAGGCGCGGGTTCAGCGCGTCGCGCAGCCAGTCGCCGAGCAGGTTCACCGACAGCACGAGCAGGACCAGCGCCGCGCCGGGGAACACCGTGATCCACCACTCGCCGGAGAACAGGAAGTTGTTGCCGTTGCGGATCAGCGTGCCGAGCGACGGCAGCGTCGGCGGCACGCCGACGCCGAGGAACGACAGCGTCGCCTCGGTGATGATGGCCGTGGCGACGTGGACCGTGGCCAGCACGAGCACCGGGCCCGTCACGTTCGGCAGCACGTGGCGGAACATGATCGCGACCGGCGCCGACGCCGATGACGCGCGCGGCCTGCACGTATTCCTTGTTGCGCTCGACCAGCGTCGAGCCGCGCACGGTGCGCGCGTACTGCACCCAGCCGGACAGCGCGATCGCGAAGATCAGCACGACGAACGCGAGCGCTCTCGTCGCGCGTTCGGGAACACGCGCGCGGCCGACGCCGTCGATCAGCAGCGCGATCAGGATCGCCGGGAACGACAGCATGCACGTCGCAGATGCGCATGATGATGCGCGTCGACGCGGCCGCCGGCGTAGCCCGCGAGCAGCCCGAGCGCGACGCCGATCAGCGAGCGACAGCAGCACCGACGCGGCGCCGACGATCAGCGAGATGCGCGAGCCGTACAGGATCGCCGACAGCACGTCGCGGCCCTGCTCGTCGGTGCCGAGCGGATAGGTCGCGCGGCCGCCTTCGATCCAGGCCGGCGGCAGGCGCGCGTCGGACAGGTCGAGCGTCGCGAGGTCGAACGGGTTGTGCGGCGCGATCCAGCCGGCGAACACCGCGCCGACGAGACAGGCGAGCGCGACCACCGTCGCCGCGATCGCGACCGGCGAACGCCGGAACTGGTAGAGGAAGTCGCTATCCCAGGCGCGCGCGAGGCGCCCGGGCTGGCGTCGACCGGTCGGCGGCGCGGCGCTCAACGCGACCGCCGGGCGCGTCGCAGCCGTGCGCGCGCCGCGACGACGCCTCTCGCGGCGTCGGCCGCCGCGCGCCGCGACGGCGTCCGCGGCCGCGCGCGCCTCGCGCCGGACGGTCACTTCACCACCACCCACTTCAGCAGCATGTAGTTCGTCGGCAGCTGGACCAGCGTGATGTTCTTCTTCACGCCCCAGGCCAGCGCCTGCTGATGCAGCGGGATGTGGCCGATGTCGTCCTCGTGGATCTTGAACGCGTCGTGGATCATCTGCGTTGCGCTTCGGCATGGTCGGTCTCGGACTGGATCTTGTCGATCAGGTCGTCGAGCTTCGGGTTGCTAGTACGCGCCGAGGTTGAACTGGCCCGCGCCCTTGGCGGTGTCGGGCGAGGCCACGATCGAGTTCAGCGTGTCGTGCGCGTCGATCGTGCGACGGCGTCCAGCCGAGCAGGTAGAAGCGACGTGTCGCGCGCAGGATCTTCGGGAAGTAGAGTGACCTTCGTCTCGGCCATCAGGTTCACCTTCACGCCGATGCGCGCCAGCATCGCCGCGACCGCCTGGCAGATCTCGGCGTCGTTGACGTAGCGGTCGTTCGGGCAGTTCATGCCGACCTCGAAGCCGTTCGGATAGCCGGCGTCGGCCAGCAGCTTCTTCGCGGCGTCGACGTCGTAGGGCAGGCGCTTGTTCAGCGTCGGGTCGAAGCCGCTGCACGCCCGGCGCCGATCATCAGCGCCGGTCGGCGTCGACGCGCCGCGCATCACCTTCGACTTGATCGTCTCGATGTCGATCGCCTGGTAGAACGCCTGGCGCACGCGCTTGTCCTTGAACGGGTTCTTGCCCTTGACGCTCGAGTACAGCAGCTCGTCGCGCTTCTGGTCCATGCCGAGGAAGATCGTGCGCAGCTCGGGACCCTGCAGCACCGTCGTGTTGCCGCCCGCGTTGATGCGCGCGATGTCCTGCTGCGGCACCGGCTCCATCATGTCGATCTCGCCGGAGAGCAGCGCCGCCACGCGCGTCGACGGGTTGCCGATCGGCGTGAAGATCGACCTCGTCGACGTTGCCCTCGACCTTGCCCCAGTAGTTGGGGTTGCGGACGAGCACGGTGCGCGTGCCCGGCTCGCGCGACTTCAGGCGGAACGGACCGGTGCCGTTGGCCTTGAACGACGCCGTGTTCTCGATGCCCTTGCGCTTGTCGACCGGCTTCTCGGCATTGTTGTCGATCGCACCACTTCTTGCTGAAGATGAACCAGCGCGTGAGGTTGTTCGGCAGGATCGGATACGGCGTCGTCGGTCACGACGTCGATCGTGTGGTCGTCGATCTTCCGGATCTCCTTGACCTGCCCGACGTAGGTCTTGACGTCGGAGCCGTCGGCGAGCGCGCGCTGGTACGAGAAGATCACGTCGTCGGCGGTGAACGGCGTGCCGTCGTGGAACTTGACGTTCTTGCGCAGGTTGAAGCGCCACACCGTCGGCGACGTCTGCTTCCAGTCGGTCGCGAGCGCCGGCACCAGGCTTCAGGTTCTTGTCGAGCGCGACCAGCGACTCGTAGATGTTGTTCAGGAACGCGAGCTGCAGCGATTCGTTCAGCGAGTGCGGGTCCATCGACAGCGGGTCGCCCTGGTTCGCGAAGCGGAAGGTGGCGGCCTCGGCGGACGGGACGGCGGTCGCGCCGAGCGCGAGCCCGAGCAGCGTCGCGGCGAACAGCTTCTTGACGTTCATGCGGGGAGTCCTTGCAAGGGAGCGAGAGAAACCATGGGAAGGCGGACGCGCCGGTGCGGCGGCTTCAGCGCGGCATCGCGCGCTCGACGAGCGCGGCGAACAGTCGCCGCGCCGATCGGCAGCACGTCGTCGTTGAAATCGTAGCGCGTGTTGTGCAGGAAGATGCCGGCGTCGGCGCCGCCCTGGCCGAGCCGCAGGTAGGCGCCGGGCCGGGCCTGCAGCATGAACGAGAAGTCCTCGGCGCCCATCGACGGCGTCAGGTCGCGGACCACGTGGTCGGCGCCGACCAGCGACTCGGCGACGTCGGCCGGCGAAGCGCGCCTCGGCCGACGAGTTGATCGTGGCCGGATAGAGCTTCGTGTAGACGCAGGTCGCCGTCGCGCCGAAGCCGGCCGCGACCGACTCGCACAGCGTCGACAGCCGCTCTGCGAGCATGCGCCTGCACCGACGGCTTGAACGTGCGCGCGGTGCCGACGAGCTTCGCCTCGGCCGGGATCACCGAGAACGCGCCCATGTCGCCGGCCCGCATCGCGGCGATCGTCACGACGGCCGAGTCGAGCGGGCCGACGTTGCGCGAGACGATGCTCTGCACGGCCGTGATGATGTGGCCGGCGACGACGACCGGATCGACGGCGAGGTACGGATGCGCGCCGTGGCCGCCGCGTCCGGTGATCGTGATCTCGAAGCGGTCGGCCGCCGCCATCATCGGGCCGTCGTTGACGCCGATCGTGCCGGCCGGCAGGCTCGGCCAGTTGTGCATCGCGTAGACCGCATCGCACGGGAAGCGCTCGAACAGGCCGTCGTCGATCATCGCCTTCGCGCCGGCGAAGCCTTCCTCGCCCGGCTGGAAGATGAGATGCACGGTGCCGTCGAAGTCGCGCGTCCTCGCGAGATAGCGCGCCGCGCCGAGCAGCATCGTCGTGTGGCCGTCGTGGCCGCAGCGCGTGCATGCGCTGCGGATGCGACGAGCGATGCGCGAACGCGTTGACCTCGCTGATCGGCAGCGCGTCCATGTCGGCGCGCAGGCCGATCGTCTGCGCGGCCGGCTGCGCCGTCGCCCGACGGCCGTCCCTTCAGCACGCCGACGACGCCGGTGCGGCCGATGCCGGCGTGCGTCTCGATGCCGAGCGCCTGCAGCTCGCGCTCGACGACCGCCGCGGTGCGGACCTCCTCGTAGCCGAGCTCCGGATGCGCGTGCAGGTCGCGGCGGATCGACACGAGGTCGTCGTGGAAGCCGCGGATCGCGTCGACGATCGGATGGCGGTCAGGGTGCGCGTCGCGGACCGGCGCGTCTGCGAGATCGTTCATGATCGGGCTTCAGTGGGTCGCGCGGCGTTCGACGCGCAGCCGCGGGTCGACGACGAAGTAGAGCAGGTCGACGACCAGGTTGATGACGACGAAGATCAGCGCGATCAGGCACAGGTAGGCGGCCATCACCGGGATGTCGGCGAACGCCGACCGACTGGATGAACAGCAGCCCCATGCCGGGCCACTGGAACACGGTCTCGGTGACGATCGCGAACGCGATGATGCCGCCGAGCTGCAGGCCGGTGATCGTGATCACCGGCACCAGCGTGTTCTTCAGCGCGTGGCCGAAGTTGATCGCGCGGTCGCGACAGCCCGCGCGCGCGCGCGAACTTGATGTAGTCGGTGCGCAGCACCTCGAGCATCTCGGCGCGCACCAGCCGCATGATCAGCGTGAGCTGGAACAGGCCAGCGTGATCGCCGGCAGGATCAGGTGGCGCCAGCCGTCGAGCGACGCGAAGCCGGTGCGTCCACCAGCCGATCGCACTCGGTCTGCGCCGCGGCCGTACGACGGCAGCCAGTCCGAGCTGCACCGCAGAACACCAGGATCAGCAGGATGCCGATCAGGAACGTCGGCAGCGACACGCCGAGCAGCGACAGCGTCAGCAGCGCCTGCGCGAGCCAGCTGCGGCGCCGCAGCGCCGTGTAGACGCCCGCCGGGACGCCGACGACGATCGCGAGCACGGCGGCCACGAAGCTGAGCTCGAGCGTCGCCGGCAGCCGCTCGCGGATCAGCGACGACACCTTGCGGCCCTCGCGCAGCGACAGGCCGAAGTCGCCGGTGCACCGCATGGCCGACGAAGCGCGCGAACTGCACGAAGAACGGCTGGTCGAGGCCGAGGCCGCTTGCGCAGCGCCTCGCGTTCGGCCGGCGACGCGTCCTGGCCGACCATGAAGGCGACCGGATCGCCGGTGTACTGGAACAGCAGGAACGACACGAACGCGACCGCGACCATCACGAGCACGGCCTGCAGGGCGCGGCGCAAGACGAATGCGAGCATGAAGACGGCGCCGACGTTGAAGGATTGCGGGAGCGCGCGAAGGCGGCCTCTCGCGCAGCGTGGCCATCGGCGCGTCGCTCGACCGAGCCGCCGGGCCGCACCGCGCGGAGACCCGGCGTCGAGCGGTCCACGACACTCGCGAAGATCATGCCCAAGAGGCCCGGGAGCGTCAATCGAGCGCGACCCGAGGTACGCCGCGTCCGATCGGCGACGACACAATCGCGACAATGGCGCGATTTCCCCCGGGGATACTTGATGCTTTCCCAGAGGACATGGTTTACACTTTGCCGCGCTTCACGGCCCGATTTTCATAGAGAAAACGGGCCGTTTGTTCGACGGATCGAGCCGTCCGACGCGGCAGCCGCGATGCGTCGCATCGATCAACCGACCCGGACCGGGAGACTACCTTGAGATTGATCCTGATCGCCTTGACGTCGTGCGTGCTCGCGGCCTGCGCCACGTCGCCCGACGTCGACACGCCGAGCCAGCGCGACCGCATGCTGACGACCGGCAGCAACATACCCCGCAAGGGCCAGGCGTCGACCGTCGACAAGGATTCCATTTCGGACGCGATCATCCGGAGCGGAGGGGCGCGGGCTGGCGGTAGCTGATGTCCGGACGGCTTCAACCGCATTTCCACACGAGCGAAGGAGAAGGCACGATGGCTACAGCAAAGAAAGCGGCAAAGAAGGCGCCCGCGAAGAAGGCCGCCGCAAAGAAGTCGGGTCCCGTGAAGACCATCACGAAGTCGGCCTCGGCCAAGAAGGCGCCTGCCAAGAAGGCCACCGCGAAGAAGGCGGCACGCCAGCCGAACGCCGCATTCATGAAGGCCATGACGCCAAGCCCTGCACTCGGTGCGGTGATTGGCGCGATGGCCGTGCCGCGCACCGAAGTGACCAGCAAGCTCTGGGCGTACATCAAGAAGAACAATCTTCAGGACCCGAAGGCGAAGCGCTTCATCAACGCCGACGACAAGCTGAAGGAAGTGTTCGGCAAGTCGCGCGTCGACATGTTCGAGATGACCCGCCTCGTGCAGGGCCACCTCAGCTGACTGCGACCGCGTCACGACGAAGCCCGGCACCGCCGGGCTTTTTTTCGTCGGTCGCGGTCGTCAACCGCCGGTCAGGCGCGTCGTGGTCGTCGCGTCGACCGACCAGGCGGAGAGCACGTCCGCGGCGTCCGGACGCTCGGCGATCGGCCGCGGCGTCGCGGCGGGCGTGCGCGAGAAGCGCGGCGCGGGCGCCGGCTGGACGACCCCGTCGACGGCGACGAACGTCGCGCGCGCCCGCAGATGCGGATGGTCCGGCGCCTCGTCGCGGTCGAGCACCGGCGCGAAGCACGCGTCGCTGCCTTCGAGCATCGCGCACCACTCGTCGCGCGTGCGGGTCGCGAAGACCGCCGCGAGCCGATCGCCGAGCGCGGGCCACGCGTCGGCATCCATCTGCGCGTCGAACGCCGGATCGTCGAGCCCGCAGGCGCTCGCGCAGCGTCGCGTAGAACTGCGGCTCGATCGCGCCGACCGCGACGTGCCGGCCGTCGGCGCAGCGATAGGTCCGGTAGAAATGCGCGCCGCCGTCGAGCATGTTCGTGCCTCGGCGGGCGGCCCACCAGCCGTTCGCCGCGAAGCCGTACAGCATCGTCGACAGCAGCGCCGCGCCGTCGACCATCGCGGCGTCGACGACCTGGCCGCGGCCCGACGCCTTCGCCTCGAGCAGCGCGGCGAGCACGCCGATCGCGAGCAGCATGCCGCCGCCGCCGAAGTCGCCGATCGAGGTTCAGCGGGACGACCGGATCGCCGTCGCGCGGGCCGATCGCGTCGAGCGCGCCCGACACGGCGATGTAGTCGATGTCGTGGCCGGCCGCGTGCGCGAGCGGGCCGTCCTGGCCCCAGCCGGTCATCCGGCCGTAGACGAGCCGCGCGTTGCGCGCGAGGCAGACGTCGGGACCGAGCCCGAGCCGCTCCATCGTGCCGGGGCGGAACCCTTCGACGAGCGCGTCGGCGCGCTCGATCACGGCCAGCACGTCGTCGATCGCACCGGGCCGCTTCAAATCGACCGTCAGCGTCGAACGACCGCGCGACAGCAGGTCGCGGCGCGGGTCGGCGGGAATGATCGCCGCGGTGGGTCCGCCGCCGGGCACGCGCGGACGGTCGATGCGCAACACGTCCGCGCCGAGATCCGCGAGCACCATCGCGCCGAACGGCGCCGGCCCGATGCCGACCATCTCGACGACCTTCAGACCGTGTAGCGGACCGGGCATCCGGGTATCCTTTCGTGCCGCAGGTTCACGACGCCGCGCGCGGTGCGGCGCTTCCCCCGACCGTTCCATCATGCCCGACTCGTCCTCCTCGCCGTCGTTCGCGGACGCGGGCGCCGGCGACGATGCGCTGCGTCTCGTCAAGGGCGCGTGTCCGCACGACTGCCCCGACACCTGCGCGATGCTCGTCCACGTCCGCGACGGCGTCGCGATCCGCGTGACGGGCAACCCGGAGCACCGGCCGACCGGCGGCGTGCTGTGCACGAAGGTGTCGCGCTACGTCGAGCGCACGTACCACCACGAGCGGCTGCTGCATCCGATGAAGCGCGTCGGCACGAAGGGCGAGGGCCGCTTCGAGCGGATCGGCTGGGACGAGGCGCTCGACACGATCGCGACGCGCCTCGCCGCGATCGCGGCCGTCGATCCGGAGCGCATCGTGCCGTACAGCTACGCCGGCACGATGGGACTCGTGCAGGGCGAGGCGATGGCGCAGCGCTTCTTCCACAAGCTCGGGGCGAGCCGGCTCCATCGCAGCATCTGCTCCGAGGCCGGCGTCGTCGGCTACGAGCTACACGCTCGGCGCGCGCGATCGGCACGGATATCGAGCAACGTGCAGGACGCGAAGCTGATCGTGTTCTGGGGCGCGAACGCGATCACGTCGAGCGTGCACTTCTGGAGCCGCGCGCAGGAGGCGAAGCGCCGCGGCGCGCGGCTGATCGCGATCGATCCGTACCGTTCGCTGACGGCCGAGAAGTGCCACGAGCACATCGCGCCGCTGCCCGGCACCGACAGCGCGCTCGCGCTCGGGCTGATGCACGTGCTGATCCGCGACGGACTCGTCGACGACGACTGGGTCGCGCGGCACACGCTCGGCTTCGACGCGCTCGCCGAACGCGCCGCGTCGTTCCCGCCCGAAGCCGTCGCGGCGATCTGCGGCATCGACGCGGTCGCGATCGAGTCGCTCGCGCACGCGTACGGCGAGGTCGCGCGACGCGGCGACGGCACGCTGATCCGCGTCAACTACGGCGTGCAGCGCGCGCACGGCGGCGGCATGGCCGTGCGCAACATCGCCTGCCTGCCGGCGCTCGTCGGCGCGTTCCGCCACCGCGGCCGGCGGCATCCTGCTGTCGACGTCGGGCACCGGGCGACGTCGACACGCGCCGCGCTGCACGCGGCCCGACCTGCTCGCCGGACGCACGCCGCGCACCATCAACATGACCACGATCGGCGACGATCTGCTGCGGCCGGACGGCGCCGGCTTCGGCGCGCATCGAGGCGCTCATCGTCTACAACTCGAATCCGGTCGCGATCGCGCCGGACTCGCGTCGCGTGGCGGCCGGCTTCGCGCGCGAGGATCTGTTCACCGTCGTGCTCGAGCACTTCCAGACCGACACCGCCGACTACGCCGACATCGTGCTGCCCGCGACCACGCAGCTCGAGCACTTCGACGTCGTCAAGCCGTACGGCCACTACTACCTGATGGCCAACAACCCGGCCATCGCGCCGCTCGGCGAGGCGCGGCCGAACACGCGCATCTTCGCGGCGCTCGCGAAGCGCATGGGCTTCACCGATCCTTGCTTCGACGACGGCGACGAGGCCATCGCCGCCGCCGGCGTGCACGCGCGACCTCGACGCCGCTGAAGCGACACGGCTGGCAACGGCTGACCGACGTCGATCCGGCGACGCGCGCGCTTCGCCGACGGCGGCTTCCCGACGCCGTCGGCGAAGGTCGAGTTCTTCAGCGCGCGCGCCGCGGCCGACGGCCTCGATCCGTTGCCGGCCTACATCGCGCCGTACGAGAGTCCGCGCGATCCCGCGCCGGACGCGCTCGCGCGCCGCTATCCGCTGGCGATGATCTCGCCGCCGGCGCGCAACTTCCTGAACAGCACGTTCGTCAACGTCGCGAGCCTGCGCGCGGTCGAAGGCGAGCCCCGCCTCGACATCCATCCCGCGGACGCCGCGTCGCGCGGCATCGTCGACGGCGCGACGGTGCGCGTGTTCAACGATCGCGGGTCGATGCAGCTGCGCGCGCGCGTCACCGATCGCGCACGGCCGGGCGTCGTCGTCGGCCTGTCGATCTGGTGGAAGAAGCTCGCGCCCGACGGCCGCAACGCGAACGAGCTGACGAGCCAGCGCCTGACCGACATGGGCGCGGCGCCGACGTTCTACGACTGCCTCGTCGACGTCGAGTCGGTGCCGGTCGCCGCGTGACGGCCACGGAGACGGGCGGCGACGCGCGCCGTCCGCCGCAGCGCGCGGCGACGACGCCGCGCGGCCGTCGACGCGTCGTCGTCGCCGGCGTCGCGCTCCTCGCGGTCGCGCTCGCGCTCGGCGCCTGCAGCACCGTCGGCTACTACTCGCAGTCGATCGGCGGCCATCTCGAGCGTGCTGCGCGCCGCGCGGCCGATCGACGACTGGCTCGACGACCCCGCCACGCCGGCCGCGCTCCGCGCGCGACTCGAGAAGGTCCGCGAGATGCGGCGCTTCGCCGCCACCGATCTCGGCCTGCCGGACAACCGCAGCTACACGACCTACGCGGACCTGAAGCGCCCGTACGTCGTGTGGAGCGTGTTCGCGACGCCCGAGCTGTCGCTGAAGCTCCGGCAGTGGTGCTTCCCGATCGTCGGCTGCATCACGTACCGCGGCTACTACGACAAGGCGGAGGCCGAGGCCTTCGCGGCGACGCTGCGCGCCGACGGCGACGACGTCTACGTCGGCGGCATCCCGGCGTACTCGACGCTCGGCTACACGACCGACCCGGTGCTGTCGACGTTCATCGGGTTCCCCGAAGGCGAGGTCGCGCGGCTGATCTTCCACGAGCTCGCGCACCAGGTCGTCTACGTGAAGGGCGACACGACGTTCAACGAGTCGTTCGCCGTGGCGGTCGAGGAGGAGGGCGTCAAGCGCTGGTTCCGCCACGAGGCCGCGGTCGACGGCGCGTCGAGCGACGCGGCCGCCGCGGCATACCGGCTCGCGACCGCGCGCAAGCGCGCGTTCATCGCGCTGCTGACGCGCCATCGCGTCGCGCTCGAGGACGCGTACGCGCGGGCGACGAGCGACGACGCGAAGCGCGCCGCGAAGAAGGCCGGGTTCGCGGCGCTGCACGCGGACTACGAGGCGCTGAAGGACGACCCGTCGAGCGCGCTGTACCGGTCGACCGTGTACGACCGCTACTTCGCGCAGGCGCTCAACAACGCGAACCTCGCGGCCGTCGCGACGTATTCTCAGCGCGTGCCGGCGTTTGCTAAGCTGATCGAGCGGGACCACGGCGACATGCCGCGCTTCTATCGCGACGTCGAGGCGCTCGCGAAACTGCCGAAGAGCGAGCGCGATGCGACGCTGGACCGTCTGGCGTCGCCGGACGGAGAACCGCGGTCCGGCCAGTCCGCGGTGACGCGCGGCCACGGACCGCACGAAGCGGAGGAGACACCGATGGGCACCACCGCCGGTTCCACGAGCGCCGTCCCCGTCCGCGACCGCGGACCGTCCGTGGCTCCCGGGCTATCCGGCCGGCGTGCCGGCCGACGTCGACTGGCGCCGCTACCGGTAGCTGCGTCGAGCTGCTCGACGAGTCGATCGCGCAGTTTCGCGACCGCGACGCGTTCGTCTGCATGGACAAGCGCATCACGTACGCCGAGCTCGACGCGCATGGCGACGAAGCTCGCGGCGTGGCTGCAGGCGCGTGGCCTCGAGCGCGGCGCGCGCGTCGCGGTGATGATGCCGAACGTGCTGCAGTACCCGGTCGCGCATCGCTCGCCATCCTGCGCGCCGGCTGCGTCGTCGTCAACGTCAATCCGCTGTACACGCCGCGCGAGCTGGAGCACCAGCTCGAACGACTCCGGCGCCGAGGCCATCATCGTGCTCGAGAACTTCGCGCCCACGCTCGAGCAGGTCGTCGAGCGCACGACGCGGTCGCGCACGTCGTCGTCGACCGGCATGGGCGACATGCTCGGCTTCCCGAAGGGCGGCGATCACGAACTTCGTCGTGCGCCACGTCAAGAAGATGGTGCCGGCCGTACGAGGTGCCGAACGCGACGCGCTTCAACGACGCGCTGGCGCGACGGCGCGAAGCGGACGTTGCAGCCGGTCGACCTCGGGCCCGACGACATCGCGTTCCTGCAGTACACCGGCGGCACCACCGGCGTGTCCAAGGGCGCGACGCTGCTCCATCGCAACGTCGTCGCCAACATCCTGCAGACCGAGGCCTGGTTCAAGCCGGTGTGCGACGCGGCGACCGCGCGAGCGACCAGGCCGTCGTCGTCTGCGCGCTGCCGCTGTACCACATCTACGCGCTGACGATCTGCTGCATGTTCGGCATGAGCGCGGCGCGCTGAACGTCCTGGTGCCGAATCCGCGCGACATCGGCGGCTTCATCGACGAGCTGAAGAAGTACCAGGTCAACATGCTGCCGGCCGTCAACACGCTGTACAACGCGCTGCTCAACCATCCGGAGTTCGCCAAGCTCGACTGTCTCCGCCTGCGCATCGCGAACGGCGGCGGCATGGCCGTGCAGCAGGCGGTCGCCGAGAAGTGGCTCGAGCTGACCGGCTGCCCGATCGTCGAGGGCTACGGCCTGTCGGAGACGTCGCCGTCGGCCACCTGCAACCGACGCGACGCGACGCGTTCACCGGCACCATCGGCCTGCCGCTCCCGTCGACCGACATCGCGATCCGCGACGACGACGGCGCCGACGTGCCGTTCGGCGAGCCCGGCGAGATCTGCATCCGCGGGCCGCAGGTGATGGCCGGCTACTGGAAGCGGCCGGACGAGACCGCCAAGGTGATGACCGCCGACGGCTTCTTCAAGTCGGGCGACATCGGCATGATGGACGAGCGCGGCATGATCACGCATCGTCGACCGCAAGAAGGACATGATCCTGGTGTCCGGCTTCAACGTCTATCCGAACGAGATCGAGGACGTGATCGCCGGCCACCCCGGCGTGCTCGAGTGCGCCGCGATCGGCGTGCCGGACGAGCGATCGGGCGAGGCCGTCAAGGTGTTCGTCGTGCGCCGCGACCCGACGCTGACCGAACAGCAGGTGATCGACTATTGCCGCGAACGACTCGCCGGCTACAAGCGCCCGAGCGCCGTCGAGTTCCGCGACGACCTGCCGAAGACGAACGTCGGCAAGATCCTGCGGCGCGCGCTGCGCACCGACGACGCGGCGAAGGCGGCCTGAGCGCCGCGTCCGGTCAGCGCTGGCCGGCGGCGGCGTCCGGCGGAGCGTCGGCGCGGTCGGGCTTCGCAGGGTCGCCGCGACCGACGACCTGCGTCTCGACCTTCGTCACGCCGCTCTTCTTCATGCCGAGCGCGTCGGCGGCGGCGGACGACACGTCCATCACGCGATTCTTCGACACCGGCCCGCGGTCGTTGACGGTGACGACGACGCTGCGGTCGTTCTTCGGATTGACGACGCGCACCTTCGTGCCCATCGGCAGCGTGCGGTGCGCGGCCGTCAGCGCCTGGGGGTCGTACCGCGCGCCGCTCGCCGTCTTGCGACCGCCGAAGTGATGCGCGTAGTACGACGCGTCGCCGGTCTGGCGGCCATCGGCCGTCGGCGGCTCGACCGGCGCCCGATGCGCGGCACGATGACGATGGGCGGCGCGGGCCGGCGCCTTCGTCGAGGCGTCCTCGTCGGTCGCCGCGCGCGCCGCGCCCGACCCGAGCAGTCCCGCGGCGAGCCCCGTCGCCAGCGCCAGCCGACACCGCGCCCGCCATGCCTGCGTCGCATCCATGCCGTCTCCTCGTCGAGCCGGCCCGGGTCGCGCCGGCGGCGACGTCGTCCGTCGCCTCGCTGCCCGCTCTGCGGCGGGTCGGCAGGCGCGCATGGTAGCGCAGCCGAGAGCCCGGAATGCGGCGACGGCGGAGGCGTCGTGGCCGCGCGACGAGCCCGTCCTCGCACGTCGTCGACGATCGCCATCCGGATGGACGACGCCGCCGCGGCGGGGCCTCGTTAGAATCCACGGTCCCCACGTCGCGCCATCGCGCGCTCCTCATGTCGACCGCGCCGGTGTCGTCCGCCTCGCCCCTGCTCGTCGTCTCGCGTCTCGTGCGCCGCTATCCGGGCGCGGACCGGCCGGCCGTCGACGACCTCGGCTTCACCGTCGACCACGGCGAGTTCTATGCGCTGCTCGGCCCGAACGGCGCCGGCAAGACGACGACGCTGCGGATGATCGCCGGGCTGCTCGCGCCGGACAGCGGCACGATCACGGTCGCGGGCGTCGATCTCGCGACGTCGCCGCGCGACGCGAAGCGCGTCATCGCGTACGTGCCCGACGAGCCGATGCTGTACGACAAGCTGACGCCGATCGAATACCTCGAGCTCGTCGCGGCGCTGTGGGACGTCGCGCCGGCGACGGCCCGGGCCGAATCGACGCGACTGCTCGACCTGCTCGGCCTGATGCCGCACGCGATGCAGCGGTGCGAGACGTTCTCGCGCGGCATGCGCCAGAAGCTCGTGCTCGCCGGCGCGCTGATCCGCGCGCCGCGCCTGCTGATCCTCGACGAGCCGCTGACCGGTCTCGATGCCGAGGCGGCCCGGCTCGCGAAGGACCTGCTCAACGCGCACGTCGCCGGCGGCGGTGCGGTGATCCTGACGACGCACATCCTCGACGTCGCCGAGCGGATGGCCGAGCGCATCGGCGTGGTCCGCGCGGGCCGTCTGATCGCCGAGGGCACGCTGGCCGAACTGCGCGGCCGTGCGCACGCGACGTCGGACGCGGCGACGCTCGAGGACGTCTTCCTCGAGCTCGTCGCCGCGCCGCCGCCGGCCTGATGACGGGCGCCGCGCCGCGACGCCCGCCGATCTGGTGGGTACTGCTGCGCCACGAGTGGCGACTGACGTGGCGCGCGTCGTTCGACTTCGCGGGACGACGCGCGGCGCGCGCGGCACGCGCGGCGAACACCGCGGTGCGGCCGCGCAGGCCACGCGGACGCGCGTTCCGCATCGCGATGATCGCGGTGGCCGCCATCGGGCTGCACGCCGTCGGGCTCGCGACGCTCGCGCTGCCGACCGCGTGGCGCGACACGACCGGCACGCGACTCGCCGTGCTCGCGATCGTCGCGTTCCTGGCGACGTTCATGCTGTCGTACACGATGTCGCGCATCGTCACGGCGTTCCACGAGCGGCGCGACCTCGACCTGCTGCTCGCGGCGCCGATCGATCCGATGACGGTGCTGCTCGTCCGTGCGCTCACCGTCGTCGCGGCGACGACCACGACGTTCGCGATCTTCGTCTACCCGCTCGTCGACGTCGGCGTGGCCACCGGGCACTGGTGGCTCGCGCGCTGGTATGCCGTCGTGCCGCTGCTCGCGATGATCTGCACGGCGCTCGCGCTCGTGCTGACCGACGCGTTCGTGCGGCTGGTCGGCGTGCGGCGCGCTCGGGTCGGGCTGCAGGTCTTCTCCGCGCTCGTCGGCGCGTCGATGTACTTCGTCTCGCAGGCGCGCAACTTCCTGCCCGCCGGCGCGAAGGGCGCGATGACCGCGTGGTTCGTTCGCATCGCGCGCGTCGACGACGCGCCGTGGCCGATCGAGGCGCTCGCCGCGATCGCGCGCGGCGACCCGCTCGCGTGGCTCGCGTTCGTCGCGGCGAGCGTCGCGCTGCTCGCCATCGCGGTCCGCGCGTCGCGGCGGCGCTTCGTCGACATCGCGCAGGCGCCGGACGACACGGCGCGCGTCGTGCGGCCGCCGCGGCCGGTCGTCGAGCGCCGCATCGGCACCGCGTTCGGCCACGGCCTGTTCGCGACGCTGCTGTTGAAGGAATGGAGGCTGATCCTGCGCGCGCCGCAGCTGCTGTCGCAGGTGCTGCTGCAGCTGCTGTACCTGATGCCGCTGCTGTTCCTCGCGTTCCGGCACGGCGCCGAGGCGCCGGGCTTCCTGTCGCGCTGGGGCTCCGCGGGACTCGCGGCCGCGATCGTCGGCATCGGCGGCACGCTCGCCACGTCGCTCGCGTGGCTGACCGTCGCGGCCGAGGACGCGCCGGACCTGCTCGGCGCGAGCCCGCGTGCGCCGGGCACGATCGTGCTCGCGAAGATCGTCGCGGCGATCGTGCCGCCGGTCGCGATCGTGCTCGGCGCCGCCGTCGGCGTCGCGACGTCGTCGGTCGTGCGCGGCTCGATCGTCGCCGTGTTCGGCACGCTGTCGTGCGCGAGCGCGGCGATCCTCGCGGCCGCGTCGCCGTCGAACGGGCGGCGCAGCGACTTCCAGCGTCGCCACAAGGGACGCGGCGTCGCCGCGATCGTCGAGATGCTGCAGTTCGTCGCGTGGGCCGGCGCGGCCGGCGCGGCCGCCGGCGGCTACGTCCTCGCGTCGGCGGGCATCACGGTCGTCGCGATCGCGATGCCGGCGTGGCGCCTGCCGGCCGCGTTGCGTCGGATCGACGCGGACGCCTGACCGGCCGTCACGCGGCGTCAGCCGCTCGCGGCGCGCAGCCGGAAACGCTGCAGCTTGCCGGTCTCGGTGCGCGGCAGCGCCTCGACGAACTCGATCTGCCGCGGGTACTTGTACGGCGCGATCCGTTCCTTGACGAAGCGCTGCAGCTCGACGACGAGCGCGTGGCTCGGCGCGCGGCCCGGCCTCAGCACGACGAACGCCTTGACGAGCTGGCCGCGCTCCTCGTCGGGCACGCCGACGACGCCGCATTCGGCGACCGCCTCGTGCTCGAGCATCACGGCCTCGACCTCGGGCCCCGCGATGTTGTAGCCGGCCGAGACGATCATGTCGTCGGTGCGCGCCTGGTACGTGAAGTAGCCGTCGGCGTCCATCACGAACGCGTCGCCCGGCAGGTTCCATCCGTCCTTCACGTAGTCGGTCTGGCGCCGGTCGGCGAGGTAGCGGCAGCCGGTCGGGCCGCGCAGCGCGAGCCGGCCGACGTGTCCGGGCGGCAGCGGCCGCATCGCGTCGTCGACGATGCACGCCTCGTAGCCCGGCACGACCTTGCCGATCGAGCCGCGACGCACGTCGGCGCCGGCGGCCGCGATGTAGATGTGCATGACCTCGGTGCCGCCGATGCCGTCGATCATCTCGATGCCGGTCGCCTGCTTCCAGAGCTGGCGCGTCGCGTCGGGCAGCGCCTCGCCGGCCGACACCGACTTCGCGAGCGTCGCGACGGCGCCCGACGGCACGCGCCCGTCGCGCAGCAGCGTCGCCATCTGCCGATAGAACGTCGGTGCCGTGAACACGATCGTCGCGCCCGCCGCCGCGATCGTCGTCAGCAGCGTCTCGGGCGTCGCGCGCTCGACGAGGAACGTCGCGGCGCCGGCCGACAGCGGGAAGCAGAGCAGGCCGCCGAGTCCGAACGTGAACGCGAGCGGCGGCGTGCCGATGAACACGTCGTCCGGCGTCGGCTGCAGGACGTGGCGGCAGAACGTGTCGCACATCGCCATCACGTCGCGATGGAAGTGCATCGTCGCCTTCGGCTCGCCGGTCGTGCCCGACGTGAACGCGAGCAGGCAGACGTCGTCGCGCGCGGTGTCGACGTTCGCGAACGCGATCGGCTTGCCGGCGCGCGAGCCGCTCGAGCGTCGGGTCGCCGTCGGCTTCGGTCGCGGCGGCGTCGTTGAAGCGCACGACGCGCGTCAGGTCCGGCGCGTGATGCTCGCTCGCCGGGTCGAGGCACTGCGCGAGCTCGCCGGCGAGCGCCGCGTCGCAGAGCGCCGTCGCGACGCGGGCCTTCGTGACGATCTGCCGCAGCTCCTTCGCACGCAGCAGCGGCATCGTCGGCACGGCGATCAGCCCGGCCTTCATCACCGCGAGCCAGCAGGCGGCCAGCATCGGGCTGTTCGGCGCGCGCAGCAGCACGCGGTTGCCCGGCACGAGTCCGAGGTCGTCGACGAGCACGTGCGCGATGCGGTTCGCCTGCGCGAGCAGCTGCGCGTACGTCGCGAACGCCGGCTCGCCGGCGACCATCGCGCCCACGGCGCGGCGCGCGCCGCGGCCCTCGTCGACATGCCGGTCGAGCAGGGCGGTCGCGCAGTTCAGCCGCTCCGGGTAGCGCAGCTCGGGCAGCTCGAAGCGGAACACCGGCCACTGGTCGCGCGGCGGCAGGTGGTCCGCGGCGAACGTGTCGAGGTGCGCGGTGACGCGCGGCGTGTCGTCCATGGCGTCGTCAGCCAGGCGACGCTTCGCGCAGCACGTCGCGGCCGATGATCAGCCGCTGGACCTCGCTCGCGCCTTCGTAGATGCGCAGCGCGCGGATCTCGCGGTACAGCGACTCGACGACGTTGCCCTTCGCGACGCCGGCGCCGCCGAACATCTGCAGCGCGCGATCGATCACGCGCTGCGCGCTCTCGGTCGCGGTCAGCTTCGCCATCGCGGCCTCGCGCGTCGTGTCGGCCTTCGCCACGTCGCGCTGCCACGCCGCGCGATACGTCAGCAGCGCGGCCGCGTCGATCTCGGTCGCCATGTCGGCGAACGCCGCGCGCGTGAGCTGGAAGTCGCCGAGCGCCTGCCCGAACAGTCGGCGCGTCCGCGCGTGCGCGAGCGCCTCGTCGAGCGCGCGTCGCGCGAAGCCGAGCGCCGCCGCCGCGACGGACGCGCGGAAGACGTCGAGCGTGCGCATCGCGAGCCGGAAGCCGTCGTCGGGCGCGCCGAGCACGCGCGACGCCGGCACGCGGCAGCCGTCGAAGCGCAGCGTCGCGAGCGGATGCGGCGCGATGACGTCGATCCGCTCGGCGATCGAGAGACCCGGCGTCGCGGCGTCGACGACGAACGCGCCGATGCCGCGCGCGCCCGGTCCGTCGGCCGTCCGCGCGAACACCGTGTAGAAGTCGGCGATGCCGCCGTTCGAGATCCACGTCTTGCAGCCGTCGAGGACGAAGCCGTCGCCGTCGGCGCGCGCACGCGTCGTCATCGCCGCGACGTCCGACCCGGCCTCGGGCTCGGACAGCGCGAACGCCGCGATCGCCTCGCCGGACGCGACGCGCGGCAGGATCTCGCGCTTCAGCGCGTCGTCGCCGCCGAGCGAGATCGCGCCCGACCCGAGGCCCTGCATCGCGAACGCGAAGTCGGCGAGTCCGTCGTGGTACGCGAGCGTCTCGCGGAGGATGCACAGCGCGCGCGAGTCGAGCGTCGCGTCGTCGGCCAGACCGCCCGCCCCGCCGTACGCGGCCGGTACGGCGTAGCGCGTCCAGCCGGCCGCGCCGAGCGTCGCGACGAGCGCCTTGCAGCGCGCGTCGTTCGCGTCGCGCGACGCGTCGTCCTCGTGATGGAGCGTCGCCGCCGCCCATCGACCGACGTCGGCGGCGAGGCGGCGATGCGCCGCATCGAAGAACGGCCAAGCGAGGTGCGCGAGACGCATCGCCGGCCGCGGCGTCAGCGCGTCGCGTCGCCGAGATGCGTGGCGAGGAAGGCGAGCGAGCGCCCGTGCGCGAGCGCGGCCGAGCGCTGGTGGTACGACGGCCGCGCCCAGCAGTTGAACCCGTGGTCCGCGTCGCGATAACGATCGATGCGGACGTTGCCGCGCGAACCGAACACGCCTTCGATCGCGTCGACCTGGTCCTTCGTGATGTGCGTGTCGCGCTCGCCGAAGTGCATCGACATCGGCACGTCGATCGACGACGCGAGGTCGAGCATCTGCGCGATGCCGCCGCCGTAGTAGCAGACCGCGCAGCCGATGCCGGCCTTCGCGGCCGCGCGATACGCGAGCATGCCGCCCATGCAGTAGCCGACCGCGCCGACGCCGCCGTCGACCTCCTTCATGCCGGTCAGGACGTCGACGGCCGATGCGATGTCGCGGTCGGCGAGGTCGAGGTCGATGCCGCGGCGATAGCCGAACGCCTCCTTCGTGCCGGCCTCGTCGTAGCCGAGGTCGACGCGCGGCTTCATCCGCCAGAACAGGTCCGGCGCGAGCGCGACGAAGCCGTCGCTCGCGTACTGATCGGCGACCGAGCGGATGTGCTCGTTGACGCCCCAGATCTCCTGCAGCACGACGATCGCGGGCGCGGGCTCGTCGCGCGGCGTCTTCGGCGGCAGCGACAGGTAGGCCGCGAACGTGCGGTCGTCGAACGACGGGACGTCGATCCAGCGGCTGTTGCGGACGGCGTTGCTCATGTTCAGTTCCCTTCGAAGACCGGTTTGCGGTGCGCGGCGAACGCCTCGAACGCGCGACGGAAGTCCTCCGTCTGCATGCAGAGTGCCTGCGCCTGCGCCTCGGCCTCGATCGCCTGATCGACGGTCATGTTCCACTCCTGATGCAGCATCGTCTTCGTGATGCCGTGCGCGAACGTCGGACCGTCGGCGAGCTGGCGCGCGAGCGCGAGCGCCGCGTCGCCGAGCGCGTCGGGGTCGACGACGCGATTGAAGAATCCCCACGCCGCGCCTTCGTCGGCGGTCATCGCGCGGCCGGTGTAGAGCAGCTCGGCCGCGCGGCCCTGGCCGATCAGCCGCGGCAACAGCGTGCACGCGCCCATGTCGCATCCGGCGAGCCCGACGCGCGTGAACAGCCAGGCCGTCTTCGTGCGCGGGGTGCCGATGCGGAAGTCGGAGGCGAGCGCGATCATCGCCCCCGCGCCGGCGCAGATGCCGTCGATGGCCGCGACGATCGGCTGCGGACAGCGGCGCATCGCGAGCACGAGGTCGCCGGTCATCCGCGTGAACGCGAGCAGCTCCGGCGTCGACATCGACGTCAGCGGGCCGATGATCTCGTGGACGTCGCCGCCCGAGCAGAAGTCGTCGCCGGCGCCGCGGACGACGACGCAACGCACGTCGTCGGCGTAGACGAGGTCGCGGAACAGGTCGCGCAGCTCGGCGTACGAGTCGAACGTCAGCGGATTCTTCCGTTCGGGCCGATCGAGCGTGATCGTGGCGATGCGTCCGTCGTCGCTCGCCTGCCAGCGGAAGTGCGTCGTCGTCGCGCGACGCGAGCGACCGGCGGTGCGACGCCATCGCCGTCATCGCGCGTCCTCCGCGAGGCGCAGCGCGTTCTTCAGCCGCCCGAGCGCGGCGAACATCGTCTCCTGGTCGCGCTCGTCGCAGCCGGCGAACAGCTCGACGATCCAGCGTTCGTGGACCGCGGCCATCTGGCGGAAGGCCTTGCTGCCGCGCGGCGTCAGCCGGACGAGCCACGCGCGCCGGTCGTTCTCGACGCCGGTGCGTTCGACCCAGCCGTCCGCCTCGAGCTGGTCGGTGATGCCGGTGATGTTGCCGCCGGTCACCATCAGGCGGCGCGACAGCTCGCCCATCTTCAGGCCCTCGGGATGACGGTCGAGCTGCGCGACGAGGTCGAAGCGCGGGAGCGTGCAGTCGAACTCGGCCCGCAACCGGCTGCGGACGCGCGCCTCGATGAGGCTGCTGCAGGTCAACAGGCGCAGCCAGAGGCGCAGCGCCCGGTGATCGTCGTCGTCGACCCGTGACTCGTGGTCGAGCGCGGGCCGGACGTCGTGCTTCGTCGAACGCCGATGGGCCGTCGCGATCGCCATGCCGGGTCGGTCGGCGCACGCGATGCACGCCGCCTCGAAAGTTGAAGCCTCAACTTATGAGGTTGCAGATAGTTTGTCAACGCGGCGCGGGGGGACCGCGCCGGCCGACGCCCGCGTCGGCGGCGGTCGGTGATCCCCCCGACGCCGCAAAACAAAAAGGGCGCCGAAGCGCCCTTTCTGCCGAGACGGAACCGATCAGAACGAGTGACGGATACCGAACTGGTACGAGTACGGGTTGACGTTGACCTGGCCCGTGGCATTCGTCACGTTGCCGGCCGTGTACAGACCGTTGTTCGACGCGTCGCCGATACCCGCGTAGCCCGGGAACGCCTGACCCTGCGCACCCGTCTTGATGTTCTCGCGGGAATACGCTGCGTACAGGATCGTGCGCTTCGACAGGCTGTACCGGAAGCCCGCGCTCGGGTAGTGGACGCGCGGCGTGCCGTAGTTCAGGCCGTTGTTGTAGCGGCTGTTGTCGCGCAGGTCGCCGTACTGGGCCAGGAACGTCCAGGCGCCGAACGGGACCGTCACGCCCAGGTTCACGGCACGCGCGTTGACCGAGATCTGCCCGGCGTTGGCGCCCGGGTTGTTCAGCGTCAGCGCGGCGAGCGTCACCGGGTTGTTGTCGCGGGTCCGGAACCAGCTGGCGTGCAGCTTCAGGAAGCCGAAGTCGTACGTGGCCGCGGCGTCGACCATGCGACGACGGTACGTGTCGAGGTTCGAACGGATCTGCTCGTAGCCGGCGCCCGCGAAGATCGGGCCGGCCGCGTACGTGATGCCGGCTTCGTAGCGGTCGTTGCCGTGCTTGGCTTGCGAGCAGGCCACCGTCGGCGTCGCGGTCGCCGGCGCCGTGCAGGTCGTCGGGTTCTGCGAGTTCACCGGGTTGGTGTCGGTGGACGATTCGCCGAGCTGCCATCCGGCCGTGATCTGGACGCCGGCGAAGCGCGGCGAGTCGTACCAGATCGCGTTGTCGTCACGCGGGTTCAGGCCGACGTAGATGTTGTTCGTCTGACCGACGAAGCCCGAACCGAACGGGTCGGCCGTGGTTTCGATCAGGAAGATCGGCGTGTAGTCGCGGCCGAAGCGCACTTCGCCGAACGGTCCGGCGAGGCCGACGGTCGCGATCCGGCTGAAGATCCGGCTGCCGGACGACGTCGCGGGCTCCGTGCTCGTGCCGCCGAGGCCGGCCGACGCGCCACCGCCGACGTTGCCTTGCGGGCTCGCTGTTGTTGCTCAGGTCGAAGCCCTGCTCGAGGATGAAGTTGGCCTTCAGGCCGCCGCCGAGGTCTTCGGTCCCGCGGATACCCCAGCGCGAACCCGACTCGCCGCCGCTATCGACCGAGTGCAGCGTGCCGATGTTGGTGTGGTCGAATCGCAGATCGCCGTCGGCAATACCGTAGAGCGTCACGCTCGTTTGCGCTTGAGCAGCGCCCGCAAAGGCGCCGAGGACGGCAGCTGCCATGACGAGTTTTTTCATTCATTCTCTCCAGAAGTTGTTCGTGCTTGAGGCCGCGCGCTGCCTCTTATGTCCTGCATTCCTAAAACTCTTAGCCGAGCCTAAAGCGAGCGGATAAGAAGTCTGTCCGGATTTCATCAAACTTCGATAGCCCACGCAAACTTATGCGCCGCATCCTGTGCGATTCTCGTGTCTTTGTGGCCCCCGCGCAACAGTCGGAGGGCGAATGTCCGAAAGATGCCTGACGGGGCCGCCCGGCCGGCGGGCGGCGGATGGCGACGGAGGAACGGCGCAATGACGGACCTGACGGACCGCGTGATCGCGGGCATCGATCGTTTCCTGCGGACCGTGGCGGCGCCGCCGGCGGCCTCCCGGCCGCTGCCGGCGGCCGCGCGCGACCCGGCGCCGCTGACCGCCGACGAGCGCCGCCGCGCCGCCGGGCTGATGCGCGTCGACCACGTCGGCGAGGTCTGCGCGCAGGCGCTGTACGCGGGGCAGGCCGCGGCGACCCGCAACCCGGCGCTGCGCGACGCGTTCGACGACGCGGCGCGCGAGGAGGGCGACCACCTCGCGTGGACCGCCGAGCGGTTGCGACAGCTCGGCGCGCACCGGTCGCTGCTCAACCCGGTCTGGTACGCCGGCTCGTTCGCGCTCGGCTGGCTCGCCGGACGGGCCGGTGACGCGGTCAGCCTGGGCTTCGTCGTCGAGACCGAGCGGCAGGTCGAGCAGCACCTCGCAGGCCACCTGGCGTCGCTGCCCGCCGGCGACGTCGCGTCGCGCGCGATCGTCGACGCGATGCGCGCCGACGAGGTGGCGCACGGCGAACGGGCGAGGGAGGCCGGCGCGGTCGAGCTGCCGGCGGTCGTGCGGCGGGCGATGCGCGGCGTGGCGCGGGTGATGACGACGACCGCGTACTGGATCTGACGTCGACGCGAGCGGCGCGGTCTTCCTGCCGCGACCTCAGCCTTCGCGGATCTCGAACGAATGGGTCAGCGCCGCCGTCTTCGCGAGCATGATCGACGCCGAGCACAGCTTGTCGTGCGACAGCCGGATCGCACGGTCGACGACGTCTTCGCGCAGCGACTGGCCGACGACGATGAAGTGGAAGTGGATCGCGGTGAACACCTTCGGATCCGTCGGCGCGCGCTCGGCCGTCAGCGCGACCTCGCAGCGGGTCACCGCGTGCCGTCCGCGGCGCAGGATCATCACGACGTCGTAGGCCGTGCAGCCGCCGGTGCCGGCCAGCACGACCTCCATCGGCCGCGGCGCCTGGTTCAGCCCGCCGAGCGGGCTGCCGGCCTCGGCCGGCGCGCCGTCCATCGCGACGACGTGCCCGCTGCCGGTGACGGCCGTGAACCCCATCCCGCTGGACGCGTCGTCCAGCGGCACTCCGTTCCAGCGAACGGTTGCGCGCATGCAGCCCTCCTGTCGAGTCCGGAGTGTAAGGCGGTCACGGCGAGGCATCGGCGATGTCTCGTCGAAACAACGACTTGGCGTTGCGTCGCGATCCGGACAGCGCCGCGCCGGCAAAATATCTTGCATCGCAGCAATTTCCTCGCTACGATGCCTTTCATGGAAGCCGCGCGGGCTTCCGCCGATGTCTCCTCCACCCTCCTCCAAAGGTGGATTAGCCCGAGCCTCACCGCTCGGGCTTTTTTTTGCCCGCGGGCGGCGCGCCGGGACGAACGGCGCCTCCGTCGTTGACGGAACCCGCCGCCGTAGCTTATAGTCGCGGGCTGTTCACCGCATTCGTATGGGAGAGCCCGCCGATCGAGCGGGGCGCCTTCGCGGACGGCCCGAGGCGATCCGGGTCCGTCCCCGGCGCACGGATGCGTCTTCAACGAGCCGGCTCGAGGTATCGACCGGCGCTATCGGAATCCATCATGAAGACCTTTTCCGCGAAGCCCGCCGAGGTGAAGCGCGACTGGTACGTGATCGACGCGACGGACAAGGTGCTCGGACGTGTGGCCAGTGAAGTCGCACGCCGCCTGCGGGGCAAGCACAAGCCCGAGTTCACGCCGCATGTCGACACCGGTGACTTCATCGTCATCGTCAACGCGTCGAAGTTGCGCGTGACCGGCGCCAAGGCCAGCGACAAGAAGTACTACCGCCACTCCGGCTATCCGGGCGGCATCTACGAGACCAACTTCGAGAAGATGCAGTCGCGCTTCCCGGGTCGTGCGCTCGAGAAGGCCGTCAAGGGCATGCTGCCGAAGGGTCCGCTCGGCTACGCGATGATCAAGAAGCTGAAGGTGTACGCGGAAGCCACGCATCCGCACACCGCGCAGCAACCGAAGAACCTGGAGATGCCCGCATGATCGGCAACTACAACTACGGCACCGGGCGTCGCAAGAGTTCGGTCGCCCGCGTCTTCATCAAGTCCGGTCAGCGGCGACATCGTCGTCAACGGCAAGCCGGTCGACGAGTACTTCGCCCGCGAGACCGGCCGCATGATCGTGCGCCAGCCGCTCGAGCTGACGAACCATTCGTCGACGTTCGACATCATGGTCAACGTCAGCGGCGGCGGCGAGTCCGGTCAGGCCGGCGCGGTGCGCCACGGCATCACCCGCGCGCTGATGGACTACGACGAGACGCTCAAGCCGACGCTGTCGAAGGCGGGGCTCGTCACGCGCGATGCGCGCGAGGTCGAGCGCAAGAAGGTCGGCCTGCACAAGGCGCGTCGTCGCAAGCAGTTCTCGAAGCGCTGACGGTTCGAGCGCTTCCTGCCCGGGGACGGGCAGCGATCAGGGGCCGCGAACGCGGCCCTTTCCTTTTCCGGACGCTGGAGGGCGGGTCATGATCAGGGTCGGCATCGTCGGCGGCACGGGCTACACCGGGGTCGAGCTGCTGCGCATCCTCGCGCAGCATCCCGAGGCACAGCTCGAGATGATCACGTCGCGCAAGGAAGCGGGGACCCCGGTGGCGGAGATGTACCCGTCGCTGCGCGGCTTCGTCGACCTCGCGTTCAGCGACACCATGACCGCCGACCTGACCGGGTGCGACGTCGTGTTCTACGCGACGCCGCACGGCGTCGCGATGGCCGACGCGCCGCGACTCGTCGAGGCGGGCGTGCGGATCATCGACCTCGCAGCCGACTTCCGCCTGCAGGACCCGACGACGTTCGAGCAGTGGTACAAGCTGCCGCACACCTGCACGGCGCTGCTCGCCGAAGCCGCATACGGGCTCGTCGAGCTCAACCGCGACGCGATCCGCACCGCGCGCGTCGTCGCGAATCCGGGCTGCTATCCGACGACGATGCAGCTCGGCTTCGCGCCGCTGCTGCGCGACGGACACGTCGACGCGATGCACCTGATCGCCGACTGCAAGTCGGGCGTGTCGGGCGCGGGTCGCAAGGCCGAGCTGGGCACGGCCTTCTCGGAGGCGTCCGACAACTTCAAGGCGTACGGCGTCGCGGGCCATCGCCACCACCCGGAGACGGTCGAGAAGCTGCAACGGCTGACCGACGAGCCGGTGGGGCTGCTGTTCACGCCGCACCTGGTCCCGATGATCCGCGGCATGCATTCGACGCTGTACGCGCGGCTGAAGCCGTCGTCGCTCGGCCTCGACGTGCAGGCGCTGTACGAGCACGCGTATCGCGACGAGCCGTTCGTCGACGTGATGCCGCCGGGCTCGATGCCGGACACGCGGTCGACGCGCGCGTCCAACATGCTGCGCATCGCCGTCCACCGACCCGACGGACCGCAGGGCGACACCGTCGTGCTGCTCGTCGTGCAGGACAACCTCGTCAAGGGCGCGTCGGGCCAGGCCGTGCAGTGCATGAACGTGATGTTCGGCCTGCCCGAGACGATGGGGCTGATGCACGTCCCGGTGCTGCCGTGACGCGGCACGCGGCCGGGCCGATCGGCGTAAGCTCTTGAACTCGCGGCCGCAGCCCTGAACTCCTTTCCTCCCGCCTTCGATCGTCGCATCCAGGAACCGTCATGAACGCTGTCACCGAATCCATCTCGCTCGCCCCGGCACCGCTCGTGTTCACCGACTCGGCCGCCGCGAAGGTCAAGGACCTGATCGAGGAGGAAGGCAACCCCGACCTGAAGCTGCGCGTCTTCGTCCAGGGCGGCGGCTGCTCCGGCTTCCAGTACGGATTCACGTTCGACGAGATCGTCAACGAGGACGACACGACGATGGACAAGAACGGCGTGACGCTGCTGATCGACTCGATGAGCTACCAGTATCTCGTCGGCGCCGAGATCGACTACAAGGACGACCTCGAAGGCGCGCAGTTCGTGATCAAGAATCCGAACGCGACCTCGACCTGCGGGTGCGGCTCGTCGTTCTCGGCCTGAGTCGCCGACCGCCGGATCGACCGGGCGCCGCGGCGCCCTTTTTCATGGGCGGCCGGAACGCATGCCGGCGCACCGCCCGGCGTCGGTATCAGGCGGGGTAGACGGCGCCGAGCACGCGCGGCCCCCGGCGCCGGTGACGGCCGGCAGGTTGCCGGGCCGACGCGCGACGCAGCGCATCGCGAGCCACGCGAACGCGAGCGCCTCGACGTGTTCGGGCGCGATCGCGCCGGCCCGTGGGTCGGACGACGGCATCACGTCGACGTCATGGCCCGCCGCGCCGAACGCGGCCCGCAGGCGGTCGAGCAAGTCGTCGTTGTACGCGCCGCCGCCGCAGACGACGAGCTCGTCGGGCGCCCCCGCATGCGCGAGCACCGAGTCGACGATCGTCGTGGCGGTCAGTGCGGCGAGCGTCGCCTGGACGTCGGCCGCGGCGACCGGCCCGGATCCGGCGAGTCGCGCATCGAGCCAGTCCATGCCGAACAGGTCGCGGCCGGTGCTCTTCGGGGGCGGCGCCGCGAACCACGGCAGGTCGCGCAGCCGCGTCGAGCAACGCCGCATCGACCGTGCCGCCGCGCGCCCACGCGCCGCGGTCGTCGTGCAGCGCGCCGCGGTGCCGCGCGATCCAGCCGTCGAGGAGCACGTTGCCGGGCCCGCAATCCCAGCCGCGGACCGGCAGCGCCGCTTCGCGCGGCAGGTCCGTGACGTTCGACATGCCGCCGAGGTTGAGCACGACGCGATGCCGGCCGGGTGCGCGAAACAGCGCGTCGTGGAACGCCGGCACGAGCGGTGCGCCCTGGCCGCCGGCCGCGACGTCGCGGCTGCGGAAGTCGGCGACGACGGCGATGCCGGTCGCTTCGGCGAGTCGCGCCGGCGCGTTGATCTGGATCGTGAAGCCGAGCTCGGGTCGGTGGCGGACGGTCTGGCCGTGCGCGCCGATCGCGACGATCGACGCCGCGTCGGACGCCGCATCCCGCAGCAGCGTGGCGACGAGGTCCGCGTAGTGGTCGGCCAGCCGGTTCGCCGCGAGCGCGGCGCGATGGAGCTCGTCGGCGCCGGGAACCTGCAGCGCGAGCAGCTCGGCCCGCAGGTCGGTCGGGGAACGGCGCGCCGGCCGAGGCGACGATGCGCGGGACCTCCGCGTCGAACGACGCGAGCACCGCGTCGGCGCCGTCGAGGCTCGTCCCCGACATGATGCCGACGTAGCGGCCGCCGACGATGTCGGCGGCGCGGTCAGCGATGCTCAGGCGCCCGGCGCGCGCATCGGGCCGCCGCGCGTCGAGACGGCCGAAGCGATCGTCCGCGCGCCCTCGGTCGCGCGCAGCAGCTCGATCTGGCGGTCGAACGTCGACGCGACCGAACGGAACGCCGGCTGTTCGGCGCGCCCGATCGGAGGCGTATCGGGCATCGCGGCCGTCAGCGGGTCGGTCGCCTTGTCGGCGATGCGGAACTCGTAATGCAGGTGCGGACCCGTGGCCCAGCCGGTCATGCCGACGTAGCCGATCAGGTTGCCCTGCTCGACGTGCTGGCCGCGCCGCAAGCCCGCGGCGAACGCGGACAGATGGCCGTACACGGTCGAGTAGACGCCCTGGTGCTTGATGATCACGACGTTGCCGTAGCCGTTCTGCACGCCGGCGAACTCGACGACGCCGTCGGCCGTCGTGCGGACCGGCGTGCCCTGCGGCGCCGCGTAGTCGATGCCGGTGTGCTGGCGCCAGACGTTCGAGATCGGATGCAGCCGGCCGCCGAAGCCCGAGCTGATCCGCGTGAACTGCAGCGGCGTCCGCAGGAACGCGCGTCGCAGGCTGCGGCCGTCGAAGCCGTAGTAGTGCCCGGCGAGCGTGGCGGCGTTGGCGGACGCCGGGCCGCCGTACCACATCGCCGCGTGCGACTTGCCGCCGTTGACGAACTCGATCGCGAGGATGCGGCCGGCGCGGACGAACTCGCCGCCCTGGTAGCAGCTCTCGTAGACGACGCGGAAACGGTCGCCGCGATGGAGGTCGCGGTAGAAGTCGATGTCGCCGGAGAAGATCTCGCCGATCTGGCTCGCGATGCCGTCGGGCAGGCCGGCGTCGTCGGTCGCGGCGAACAGCGACGTGCGGATCTCGCCGGAGCGCAGCTCGACGCGCCGCTCGTTCGCGAGCTGCTCGTCGTGCGCCACGAAGCCGTCGCCGCGACGCTCGACGACCAGCGCGTGGCCGTTCGCGACCGATGCGACGTCGTTGCCGTCGGTCGTGCTGTACGCGTAGCGCAGCCACTGCAGCGCGCCGGACTCGTCGACGTGCGCCTGGACGAGGCGGCCGGGCTTCAGCAGGCGCAGCGCCCGCGCGTCGGACGACGTGCGCAGGAAGCTCTCCGCCGCGCCGTCGGAGACGCCGAGGCGCATCAGCAGCGACCCGACGGTGTCGCCGCTGCGGGTGCGCTGCTCGGTGACGAACGCGTCGTCGCGGTCGGCGAGCGCCTCGAGCTGCGGACGCATGTCCGGCGCCGGGAGATCCTCGACGATGCGGCGCGTTGCGGGCAGCGGCACGTCGTCGGCGACGGCGAACGCGGTGACGGCGGCGCCGAACGAGACGACGGCGGCGGCGGACAGCAGCAGCGCGCGATGACGGCGAAAGATGCGCGCCGGTGCGCTGGAGAACGGGGGTGCGGAGGTACGGGGATCGGCGATCGTGGAGCGGGCAGGCGGTTTCGGGTCGTCGGCCATGGAGTTCGAGGCGAAGCGGGAACTTCGCACGAGGAAAGCGGGGGGCTTGTCGCCGAATCAGCGTTCGTCCGATACCGGGACGAAGCCGATCCACAGCGGATGGAGGACGGCAGTGTACCACGCCGGCGCCATCGGGCAACTCCGCCCGGCCGACTTTGACCGCGTGATGACCGCGGGAGCGCCGATCCGACAGTGCCGGGCGGCCGGCACGGCGGTCGATGCGCGGACCGTCGGCATCGCGGCGGCTTAGAATCCGCGCTTTTGCGCAGCGCATGCCCGACGCCCACCCTCCCGCCCCGAATCCGTCGCCCCTCGGCGCGCGGCGCGCCGACCTGCCGGGGCCCGCGGAGGCGCTCGACATCGTCCGCGCCCGGGCCGACGAGCTGATCGTCGAGGCGGAGTTCGCCGCGAAGCTCGAGCGCTCGCACGCGCACCGGCAAGCCGCTGCGCATCAAGCTCGGGCTCGACCCGACCGCGCCCGACCTGCATCTCGGCCACTCGATCGTCCTCGGCAAGCTGCGCCAGCTGCAGGACCTCGGCCACACGGTGATCTTCCTGATCGGCGACTTCACGTCGACGATCGGCGACCCGTCGGGCCGCAACGCGACGCGCCCGCCGCTGACGCGCGAGCAGATCGACGACAACGCGAAGACCTACTTCGCGCAGGCCGGCCTGCTGCTCGACGCGGCGCGCACCGAGGTCCGCTACAACAGCGAATGGAGCGATCCGCTCGGCGCGCGCGGGATGATCCAGCTCGCCGCGCGCTACACGGTCGCGCGCATCCTCGAGCGCGAGGACTTCGCGAAGCGGCTGAAGGCGAATGCGCCGATCTCGGTCCACGAGCTGCTCTATCCGCTGATGCAGGGCTACGACTCGGTCGCGCTGCAGAGCGACCTCGAGCTCGGCGGCACCGACCAGAAGTTCAACCTGCTGGTCGGCCGCGAGCTGCAGCGCGACTACGGCCAGGAGCCGCAGTGCATCCTCACGATGCCGCTGCTCGAAGGTCTCGACGGCGTCGAGAAGATGTCGAAGTCGAAGAACAACTACGTCGCGCTGACCGACGCGCCGAACGACATGTTCGGCAAGCTGATGTCGATCTCCGACACGCTGATGTGGCGCTACTACGACCTGCTGTCGTCGCAACCCGCGGACGCGATCGCGCGGCTGCGCCGCGAGGTCGACGACGGGCGCAACCCGCGCGACGCGAAGGTGCTGCTGGCCCAGGAGATCGTCGCGCGCTTCCACGACGCGAAGGCGGCCGACGAGGCGATCGCCGACTTCGAGCGGCGATCGCGCGGCGGCATCCCCGACGACATGCCGGAGGTCGCGCTCGGCGGCGCGCCGCTCGCGATCGGCACGTTGCTGAAGCAGAGCGGCCTCGTCGCGTCGACGTCGGAGGCGTTGCGCAACGTCGAGCAGGGCGGCGTGCGCGTCGACGGCGCGACGGTCGGCGACCGGGCGCTGAAGCTGCCGGCCGGCCGCTACGTGGTGCAGGTCGGCAAGCGGCGCTTCGCGCGCGTCACGCTGAGCTGAGGCCGTCATGATCGAGATCGACGCGCTCGACCACCTCGTCCTGACGGTCGCCGACATCGGCCGCACGACCGACTTCTACACGCGCGTGCTTCGGCATGAAGGCGCAGACGTTCGAGAGCCGCGGCGTGCTGCGTCACGCGCTCGCGTTCGGAAGCCAGAAGTTCAACCTGCATCAGGTCGGCCACGTCGTCGACCCGAACGTGCGGCATGCGACGCCCGGCTCGGCCGACGTGTGCCTGCTGACGCGCGTGCCGATGGCCGACGTCGTCGCGCATCTCGCGGCGTGCGGCGTGCCGATCGTCACCGGGCCGGTGCCGCGGACCGGCGCCGTGCGACCGCTGCTGTCGGTCTATGTCTACGACCCCGACGAGAATCTCGTCGAGATCTCCAACCCCGTCGAGGAATCCCGATGAACCTGTGGAGCGACTCGTTCGCGGACGGCGAGGCCATCCCGCCCGCGTTCGCGTTCGGCAAGCCCGATGCGACGTCGCACGTGACGCTGTCCGGCAACCGCAACCCGCATCTCGCGTGGGACGACGTGCCGGACGGCACGAAGTCGTTCGCGTTGATCGTCCACGACTACGACGTGCCGAGCCGGCCCGACGACGTCAACCAGGCGGGCCGCGTCGTGCCCGCGGACCTGCCGCGCGTCGACTTCTTCCACTGGGTGCTGTTCGACCTGCCGGCCGACGCTGCGCTCGATCGACGCCGGCGCGTTCGCCGACGGCGTCATGCCGCGCGGCAAGGCCGGCCCGATGATCGCCGCGAGCCCGGTCGAAGGCGCGTTGCACGGCCTGAACGGCTACACCGACTGGTTCGCGAGCGATCCGGACATGAGCCGGCGACTACTACGGCTACGACGGCCCGTGTCCGCCGTGGAACGACAGCATCCGCGCATCACTACGTCTTCACGCTGTACGCGCTCGACGTCGACCGTCTCGTCGTCACGGGCCGCGTCACCGGCGACGCGGTGCGCGAGGCGCTCGCCGGGCACGTGCTCGCCGATGCGACGATCACCGGGCTCTACGCGCTGAATCCGGACGTGCCGATCGGCGGCTGACGCGCCGGTGGTCGAACTGATCGTCGTGCGGCACGGCGAGACCGACTGGAATCGCGTCCGCCGCCTGCAGGGCCAGGTCGACATCGCGCTCAACGCCACCGGCATCGAGCAGGCCGTGCGCCTGGCGGCGGCGCTCGCGAACGAACCGATCGCGGCGATCTACTCGAGCGACCTCGGCGCGCGCGCTCGCGACGGCCGAGCCGGTCGCGGCCGGGCTGCGGCTGCCGGTCCGGCGCGACGCCGGTTTGCGCGAGCGAGGCTACGGCGTCCTCGAGGGCCGCACCTACGACGAGATCGCGATCCATCATCCCGACGATGCGGAGCGGATGCGACGCCGCGACGCGTGGCACGCGATGGAAGGCGGCGAGAGCCTCGCGACGTTCCGCGAGCGCGTCGTCGGCGCGGTCGCGGCGATCGCACGGGCGCACGAAGCCGAGTTCGGCGCGGCGTCGACCGCGCTCGTCGTGACGCACGGCGGCGTGCTCGACACGTTGTATCGCGAGGCGTTCGGACTCGCGCTCGACGCGGAGCGGCCGGGCGGCCCGATCGCGAACGGCCGGATCAACCGCCTGACGTTCGACGACGACCGCTTCGCGATGCGCAGCTGGTCGGAGCCGACCTGACGCGTCGTCGCGCTCAGGGCGCGGGCGAGGGAGGCGCCGACGTGTCGACGTAGACGGTCGCGTAGCTCTCGTACATCGAGCAGTACATGCAGGTCAGCATGACCATCGCGAGCGGCGCGACGACGATCGCCGCGACGTTGCCGATGCCGGTCGCGAGGCTGACGAGCGCGATGACGGTCGACGCGGCCATCCAGATCGCCACCCACGCGACGCCGTAGACGGCGAAGGCCGCGCGGTTGCGCCACACGCCGACGAGGCTGAAGAACAGCGCCTTGCCGACGGGGACGCCGTGCCAAGCGACGAGCATCGGCGCGTACCACATCAGCAGCGCGACCGGCAGGTAGGCAAGCCCTTGCTCGGCGAGCTCGGTCGCGCGCCTGCGCGTCGCCTCGTCATCGGCCGCCCGCGCGGCGGCGTCGTCGTTGGTCGCCTGCGGCGACGGCTTCGCTTCCGTGGGGGCACGAGGCGATGGGGTGGATGCGGTCGACGGATTCGAGGCCGCCGGTGCGTTCGATGCGGCCGTCGACGGCCTCGATGCCGTCGATGCCGCGGGCGGCGTCGCGTCGGGTGCGTCGACGAGCAGCGCGTCGCCGCCGTTGAGCGCGAACAGGATCGCGAACAGCGCGGCGACCTCGATCAGCCCGAGGCCGAGCAGCCGTCGCACGACGACGCGGCCGGCGCGGAACGGCGCGAAGAGCAGCAGCGGATGGATACGCGCGCCGGTCGCCGCGAGGCGGCACGCCTGCAGGAAGCCGACCGTCAGCGCCGGCGTGATCGCCGCGAACAGCAGGCTGCCGGCCGCGGCGATGGCGTCCGCGGACACCGACGGGATCGCGGCGCCGATCCCCTGCGCGACGAAGCCGATCACGACGCTCGCGCCGAGCAGCAGCAGCCAGAACAGGAACAGCAGCGCGATGAAGCCGACCGGCTGGCGGCGCAGCATGCGCCAGCCTCCGGCGATCCAGCGCAGGCCGTACTGCGCGTCGAGGCGGAGCGCCTGCATCGCCTAGCCGCGCATGCCGGCGAACGGACCGGCGCCGTCGAGCGCGTCGGCGCGTCGCCGCCGCAGGATGCGTTCGAAGTGACGCGGATCGTGCGGCGTCAGCAGCTCCGCCGGCCGCGGTCGATGCAGGTCGTCGACGCGCGACAGCCAGAAGCGCAGCGCGGCCGCACGCAGCATCAGCGGCATCGCGGCCCGTTCGCCGGCCGTCAGCGGGCGAGCCTCGTCGTACGCGCCGACGAACGCGTCGAGCGCGTCGCGGCGCCACGCGCCGGTCTCGAGGTCGATGCACCAGTCGTTGAGGCAGGTCGCGAGGTCGAGCGCCCACGCGTCGTCGCCGGCGAAGTAGAAGTCGATGACGCCGCCGAGCGCCGGCCGGCCGCTGCCGTCGTCCACGAACAGCGCGTTGTCGCGGAACAGGTCGGCGTGGATCGCGCTGCGGGGAAGCTCGCGCGTCGCGTCGCCCCACGTCGACGACTGCAGTGCGATCTCGTCGTCGAGCAGCGCACGCTGCGTATCGTCGAGATGCGGCCGCACCCGCGCCGCGGCGGCGATCCACCAGTCGATGCCGCGCGGGTTCGGCTGGTGACCGTCGAAGTCGAGCGCGGCGCGATGCATCGTCGCAAGCACGCGACCCATCGCCGCGCAGTGCGCCGGCGTCGCGTCGACGATCGACCGGCCGTCGAGTCGCGACACGAGCGCCGCGGGCTTGCCGCACAGCATCGACGCCAGCGCGCCGCGGCGATCGGCGGCAGGCGACGGGCAGGGAACGTCGTGCGCGGCGAGGTGCTTCATCAGCGTCAGGTAGTACGGCAGCGCATCGACCGAGAGCCGCTCGAACAGCGTCAGCACGAAGCGGCGGACGAAGCCGCGGTCATCGGTGGTGACGAAGTAGTTGCTGTTCTCGATGCCCGACGCGATGCCTTCGAACGCGACCAGCGTGCCGACCTCGTGCTCGGAGAGCCAGCCACGGAGTGCCTCCGTCGTGAGCGCGGTGTAGACCGCCATGCGCGGCTAGCGCACGCGCCGCGGGGGCGGCGTCGAGGCTCGGAGCGGCGGCGCCGGGCGCAAAGGCTAGAACTCGAACAGCGTCCACTGCGCCGGCCGCGTGCCGGTGCCGAAGTTGCCGGTGTCGGTGATCGGATGCTTGCCGTCGGGGTCGACGAGCAGGTACGGCTTGCCGATGCGCGGCGTGACGCGGACCGCGTAGATGCGGCCGTCCTTCGTGCGGAACTCCTCGATCTTCGTCTCGCCTTCCTGCCGGATGTTGACCGACGGCGCATCGTCCTGGTCGGCCGGCGTCGGCGTGTTCGACAGCCGCGGCGGCGGCGGGACGTCGGGCAGCGGCTCGAGCCGCTTCGGCGGCGCGTCCTGCGCCAACGCGCCGCCGGCGAAGACCAGCGCGGCCAGCGCTGCGGCCGCGACGGCGAACGGCGATCGGATGTGCGACATGGTCAGCTCCTCACAGATACAGCATCTGCTCGAACTCGGACGATGTCGGCGCGATGCTGCGGCGCTCGTAGAACTCGAAGATCGTGTCGACCACGGCCCGCTCGTCGTCGACCACCGTCATCAGGTCGAGGTCGTCGGGGCGGATCAGCCCGCGCGTGCACAGCTGGTCGCGCATCCAGTCGAGAAGACCCGCCCAGAACGCGCTGCCCACGAGCACGATCGGCATCACGCGCGTCTTGCCGGTCTGGATCAGCGTCAGTGCCTCGGAGAGCTCGTCGAGCGTTCCGAACCCGCCGGGCATGACGACGTACGCCGACGCGTACTTCACGAAGGCGACCTTACGCGAGAAGAAATGGCGAAATCGTAGGACGACGTCCTGATAGTCGTTGCCCTTCTGTTCGTGCGGCAGCTCGATGTTCAGGCCGACCGACGGCGCGCGTCCGTCGAACGCGCCCTTGTTCGCCGCCTCCATCAATCCCGGACCGCCGCCGGAGATCACCGCGAACCCCGAATCGGCGAGCAGCCGCGCGATCTTCTCGGTCAGGACGTACTCGGGCGTGCCGGCCGGAATGCGCGCCGAACCGAAGATGCTGACGGCGGGCCGGATGTCCGCGAGGCGTTCGGCCGCCTCGATGAACTCTGACATAATTCCCAGGACGTGCCACGACTCGCGGGCCTTCATCGCTGGCGCTTTTCCCGTCGCAAATTCATTCCGCCGGCCGCGGTTCCAGGTGCCGCGACGCGTGCCGTCCAGCTCGCGCAGCGTCGGCACGAATTTCGGATCTTTCATATGAATTTGCTGTTGTTGGTCGACGGCTCGAGCTATCTCTATCGCGCGTTCCACGCGCTGCCGGACCTGAGGAACAAGGCGGGCGAGCCGACCGGCGCGATCTACGGCATGGTCTCCATGCTGCGCCGATTGAAGCAGGATGTCGCGGCCCAGTATAGCGCCGTGGTCTTCGACGCACCGGGCAAGACGTTCCGCGATGCGTGGTACCCCGACTACAAGGCGACGAGGTCCGCGATGCCGGACGACCTCGCCCGTCAGATCGCCCCGATCCACGAGGTCGTGCGTGCGCTTGGCTGGCCGATCCTCTCGATCGAAGGCATCGAGGCCGACGACGTCATCGGCACGCTCGCGAAGCGCGCGACGAAGGCCGGCCTGCGCACGCTGATCTCGACCGGCGACAAGGACCTCGCGCAGCTCGTCGACGACCACGTCACGCTGATCAACACGATGAACCGCGTGCCCACCGGCGGTCCGGCCGGCACGTGGCAGGGCGCCGGCGAGGTCATGGACGTCGACGGCGTGAAGGCGAAGTTCGGCGTGCCGCCCGATCGCATCGTCGACTACCTGACGCTCGTCGGCGACACGGTCGACAACGTGCCGGGCGTCGACAAGGTCGGCCCGAAGACCGCGGCGAAGTGGCTCGCGCAGTACGGCTCGCTCGACGCGATCGTCGAGCACGCGGCCGAGGTCAAGGGCGCGGTCGGCGACAACCTGCGTCGCGCGCTCGACTGGCTGCCGACGGCGAGGAAGCTCGTCACCGTCAAGTGCGACTGTCCGCTCGACGAGGTCGGCGACATCGAGACGTCGCTCGTGCCGAAGGACGAGGACCGCGAGGCGCTGCTCGAGCTGTTCGACCGCTACGGCTTCAAGACGTGGCTGCGCGAGGTCGCGCAGACCGACGCGACGACGCGGCCCGCGTCCGAGGCGCCGGAGAACAACGAGGGCGTGTCGCTCGAGCCGGGCGTCGTCGATCCGTCGGAGCCGGCGATCGCGCCCGGCAACGACGTCGAGCGGCGCTACGAGACGATCCTGACCGACCAGGCGCTCGACGAATGGCTGGCGGCGCTCGACGCCGCGCCGCTCGCCGGGTTCGATACGGAGACGACGTCGCTCGACGCGATGCAGGCGTCGCTGATCGGCCTGTCGTTCTCGGTCGAGGCCGGCCGCGCGGCCTACCTGCCGCTCGCGCATCGCTCGATCGACGGCAGCGGCCCGGTGCAGCTGCCGTTCGACGCGACGCTCGCGAAGCTCAGGCCGTGGCTCGAGGACGCGTCGAAGAAGAAGGTCGGTCAGAACCTCAAGTACGACCGGCAGGTGCTGCTGAACCACGGCATCGCGCTCGCCGGCATCGAGCACGACACGCTGCTGCAGTCGTACGTGTTCGAGTCGCACCGCAACCACAGCCTCGAGGACCTCGCGCGTCGCCACGTCGGCGTCGAGGACCTGACGTCGTACGAGGACGTCTGCGGCAAGGGCGCGAAGCAGATCGGGTTCGACGAGGTCGCGATCGACCTCGCGACGCGCTACGCGGCCGAGGACGCGGACCTGACGCTGCGCGTCCACGGGGCGCTCTATCCGCGCATCGCGAAGTGGACCGCGCTCGATTCGGTCTATCGATCGATCGAGCTGCCGACCGCGATCGTGCTGCAGAAGGTCGAGCGCAACGGCGTGCTGATCGACGCGGACCTGCTGAACGCGCAGGGCGCGGAGCTCGGCGCGCGGATGCAGCAGCTCGAGGCGCAGGCGTACGAGCTCGCGGGCCAGCCGTTCAACCTCGGCAGCCCGAAGCAGATCGGCGAGCTGCTGTTCGACAAGCTCAAGCTGCCGGTCGCGCGTCGCACCGCGAGCGGCACGCCGTCGACCGACGAGGACGTGCTCGCGAAGCTCGCGGACGACTTCCCGCTGCCCCGCGTGCTGCTCGACCATCGGGCGCTGTCGAAGCTCAAGAGCACGTACACCGACAAGCTGCCGCGGATGGTGAACCCGCGGACCGGCCGCGTGCACACGACGTACGCGCAGGCCGTCGCCGTGACGGGGCGTCTGGCGTCGAACGATCCGAACCTGCAGAACATCCCGATCCGCACGGCCGAGGGGCGGCGCATCCGCGAGGCGTTCGTCGCGCCGGAGGGATCGACGATCGTCTCGTCCGACTACTCGCAGATCGAGCTACGCATCATGGCGCACATCTCCGGCGACGAGGCGCTGATCTCCGCGTTCGCGAACGACGAGGACGTGCATCGACGCACCGCGGCCGAGGTGTTCGAGACGACGCCGGACGAGGTGACGAGCGAGCAGCGCCGCTACGCGAAGGTCATCAACTTCGGGCTGATCTACGGCATGAGCGCGTTCGGGCTCGCGAGCAACCTCGGCATCGAACGCGACGCCGCGAAGCTCTACATCGATCGCTACTTCCAGCGCTATCCGGGCGTCGCGAACTACATGCACGAGACGCGCATCCAGGCGAAGGCCCGGGGCTACGTCGAGACGGTGTTCGGTCGCCGGCTGTGGCTGTCCGAGATCAACAGCCCGAACGGGCCGCGGCGCGCGGCCGCGGAGCGCGCCGCGATCAACGCGCCGATGCAGGGCACGGCCGCGGACCTGATCAAGCGATCGATGATCGCGGTGCAGGACTGGCTCGAGGCCGAGGCGCTGCGCACGAAGATGATCATGCAGGTCCACGACGAGCTCGTGCTCGAGGTGCCGGACGACGAGCTGCCGCTGATCCGCGAGCGCGTGCCGGCGCTGATGGCGTCGGTCGCCGAGCTGAAGGTGCCGCTCGACGTCGAACTGGGCGCCGGTCCGAACTGGGACCGCGCCCACTGAGCCGTCAGGTCGGCTCGCCCGGCGAGTGGAAGCCCGGCTTGCCGATCTGGTCGGGATGCTGCGGCACGCGCCGGAACTTCGACGCGTCGTAGCCCTCGGCCTGGAAGCGCTTCAGCAGCTCCTGGTACTTGGCCTCGGGGATGTCCGGCGTCCGCGCGAAGATCCAGCCGAGGCTCTTGTCCTTGTAGCCGATCAGCGTGTACTGGTAGTCGGGGTCGACGTAGATCGTCTGCTGGCTGACGTAGATCGGCCAGAACAGCCGCACGCTCCAGTACGAATTGCCGGTCGCCGGGTCGGGGGTGTCGACGAACTCGTACTGCTTGAGGTCGCCGTCGAATCCGCCCTTGAGCGCCGAGAAGTTCTCGATGACCTTGCCGTCGTCGCGCAGCGTGTACTTCGTCTTGCTCGCGACCAGGTCCTTCTCGAGGAAGTACGGGATGTTCGCGACGATGTACCACTGGCCCATGTACTTCGGCAGGTCGATCTGCGGCTGCGACAGCGGCGCATCGGCGCGCGGGTTCGCATCCTTCGGTGTGTCGGCGAAGCTCGTCATCGCGGTCAGTCCCAGCAAGGCGATCAGGTAACGAAAGCCGGAACGTGCCGATCGCGGGGTCGTGGTCATGCGTTCCTCGTCAAAGTGGGCGACATTAGCCGATGAGTCCGGCGACACCCACTAGGGCGCCGACCATGATCAACCACAGCGGATTGATCTTCGAACGTAGGACGACGAGCAAGGTCGCGACGACGACGACCGACTCGCGCCAGCCGTTCGCGCCGGAATCGAACAACACCCACGTCCCCGCGAGCAGCAGGCCGACGGACAACGGCGCGAGCCCGTCGCGGACGGCGCGGCCGAACGGGCCGACCGTGCCGCCGGCGCGACTCGACGCGCGCGTCGCGACGTACGTCAGCACCGCCGGCGGGACGATGACGCCGCCGGTCGCGCCGATCGCGCCGAGCCAGCCGCCGACCTGCCAGCCGACCAGCGTCACGAACAGCATGTTCGGTCCCGGCGCGGCCTGCGCGATCGCGTACGCGGCCGCGAACTGTTCGTCGGTGAGCCAGTGATGGACACCGACGACGAAGCGGCGGATGTCGGGCGCCAGCATGATGACGCCGCCGCCGACCGCCGCGAACGACAGCAGCGCGAGGTGCGACACGAGCAGCCAGGTCGGATTGCCGTCGTCGTCGATCATCGGCGATCGGAGACCCAGGCGACGCCCACGGCGAGCGGCGCGAGGCCGGCGACGACGAGCACGAGCGGCCAGCGCATCAGCCCGACGCCGGCGAACGCGAGGGCGCACAGCGCGACCTGCGCGAATCGTCGCGGGGTCCAGTACCGCGGCTTGACGGCGTCGTCGCCGCGCGCCGGCCGGAACAACCCGATGCCCATCTTCACGGCGGTCGCGAAGATCAGGCCGATCGCGACGGCGGACATCCCGGCGAGCGCGCGTCGAACCTCGGCCAGCCCGCCGAAGTGCTGCCAGGCGATGCCGAGCGCGATGACGATCGACGCGGGACCGAGCACCATGCCCGCGAGCGCGGCGCACGCGCCGCCGAGCCCGGCGAAGCGCTGCCCGATCATCACCGAGAGGTTGCAGATCGTCGGGCCCGGCATGACCTGCGCGACGGCGAGCAGGCTCGCGAACTCCTTCGCGTCGATCCAGCGGCGACGCTCGACGAGCGTGCGATAGGCGAACGGGAGGACGCCGCCGAAGCCCGACAGCGCGAGCTGCGAGAACGCGACGAACAGCTCGGCCGGGCCGATGTCCCGCTTCGCGGCCGCCGGCGCATCGGCCGGCTCGGCCATCGCATCGCTGCGTCCGGGATCGCTGGAGGCCATCGGAGCGTTGCCCTGACGTGCATGGTGACGAAGGCTCGATTACAGCACAGCGACGCGGCTCGGCCGGACGGCGGACCGCGATCGTCGGTCACGCTTTGCCATTACACTGCGCCGCTTCGCGGCCTTCGCCGGTCAAGGAGACGTCATGAGCCTGCTCGAACAGGAAGTCGCCAGCCACTTGCCGAAGGTGCCGTTCACGCGCCGCGGCTTCGTCGTCACCGCGCTCGGGTCGGGCTTCGCGGCCGCCGTGCTGCCGGTCGGCGCCGAGACGATCACGACGGACACCGCGGGCCTCGACGCGGGCGAGGTGCGCATCCCGGTCGTCGACGGCCAGATGCCGGCGTACCGCGCGAAGCCGGCCGGCGGCCGCGACCTGCCGACGGTGATCGTCATCCAGGAGGTGTTCGGCGTGCACGAGCACATCAAGGACCTGTGCCGTCGGCTCGCGAAGGTCGGCTATCTCGCGATCGCGCCGGCGCTGTACGCGCGGCAGGGCGATCCGTCGAAGATCGAGTCGATCGGGGAGCTCGTCACGACGATCGTCTCGAAGGTGCCCGACGCGCAGGTCGCGAGCGACCTCGACGCGACGGTCGCATGGGCCGCGAAGAACGACGGCGACCCGCGCACGGCTCGCGGTCACCGGCTTCTGCTGGGGCGGCCGCCAGGTCTGGCTGTTCGCGGAGCACAGCGACCGCGTCCGGGCCGGCGTCGCGTGGTACGGTCCGCTCGACGGCAAGCCGACCGAGCTGCAGCCGAAGACCGCGATCGACGGCGTGGCGCAGCTGAAGGCGCCGGTGCTCGGCCTGTACGGCGGCCAGGACCAGGGCATCACGGCCGACGCGCGCGACGCGATGACGGCCGCGCTGAAGTCGGCGCCGGCCGTCGCGGCCGAGTCGCGGATCGTCGTCTATCCGGACGCGCCGCACGGCTTCAACGCCGACTACCGGCCGAGCTACGTGAAGGCCGACGCCGAGGACGGCTGGGCGAAGATGCTCGCGTTCTTCAAGGCGCACGGCGTCCTGACGCCGCGTCGCCGACGGCGGGACCGGGCCCGTCCCGCGGCGCGCGCCGTAATCGATGGCCGCGGCCGCCACCGTCGTCGCGACCCTGCTCGTCGCGATCGTCAGCGTCGGCCTCGCCGCGACGCTGTCGTTCCGTCTCGCCGGCCGCTTCGTGCCGCGGATGGTCAGCTTCTCCATCGGCGTGCTGCTCGCGACGGCGTTCCTTCACCTCGTCCCCGAGGCGTTCGAGTCTGGGGCATCGCCGCGCCGCCTCTGCGCCGTGATGCTCGCGGGCCTGTTCGGATTCTTCTTCCTCGAGAAGGTCGCGCTGTACCGGCACAGCCATCACTTCGAGGGCGACGGCCATCACCACCATCACGGGCACGACGCGCACGAGGCCGGCCGCGGCGGCGTCTTCGTGCTGGTCGGCAGCGCGGTGCACAACTTCTCCGACGGCATCGTCATCGCCGGCGCGTTCCTCGCCAGCCCGTGGGTCGGCCTCGCCGCGACGCTGTCGATCCTCGCGCACGAGATCCCGCACAAGCTCGGCGACTTCGTCGTGCTGCTGAACGCGCACGTGCCGAAGCGCCGTGCGGTCCGCTACGCGTCGATCTCGAGCTCGGCGATCGTCGTCGGCGGCATCGTCGGCCTGTCGTTCCTCGAGCGGATGGGCGCGCTGGATCCCGTACGTGCTGGTCGTCGCCGCGTCCAACTTCGTCTACATCTCGCTGTCGGACCTCGTGCCGCAGATGCATCGCATCGACACGCACGGCCGGCGCGGGCGCGACGCCACGATGCAGGCGGCGCTGATCGCGCTCGGCGTCGCGGTCGTCGTCGGCCTGAACGGCTGGTCGGGCGACTGACCGAGCGGCCGCGGCGCGGCGTGAAAAGTCGATAGCGCCGGCCGTGTCGAAGGCGGAGACTCCCAGGGGCCCGATCGAGGGCGACAAAGGGAGACGACGATGGCGATCGACGGAGCGAAACTCGATGCGTTCATGGGCCGATTCGTCGGCGACCTCGGCGCGGTGATGCATGCGGCGACCGTGGTCGTCGGCGACCAGCTCGGCCTCTACAAGGCGCTGGCCGAAGGCGACGCGACCGCCGAGGAACTCGCGGCGCGGACGTCGACGGACGCGCGCTACGTGCGCGAATGGCTGTCGTCGCAGGCCGCGAGCGGCTATGTCGACTACGACGCCGCGACCGAACGCTTCGGCCTCGGCGAGGAGCAGGCGCTGGCGCTCGCGGTCGAGAACAGCCCGGCGTTCATTCCCGGTGCGTTCCAGATCGCGGTCGCGCAGTTCAAGGCCATCCCGAAGATCGCCGACGCGTTCCGCACCGGCGCCGGGCTCGGCTGGCACGAGCACGACGTCTCGCTGTTCCACGGGACCGAGCGGTTCTTCCGGCCCGGCTACGCCGCGAACCTCGTCTCGTCGTGGATCCCGTCGCTCGACGGCATGGAGGCGAGGCTGAAGGACGGTGCGTCGGTCGCCGACGTCGGCTGCGGGCACGGCGCGTCGACGCTGATCATGGCCGAGGCCTACCCGAGTTCGACGTTCGTCGGCTTCGACTATCACGAACCGTCGATCCGCCATGCGCGCGAGGCGGCCGCGAAGGCCGGCGTCGCCGACCGCGTGCGCTTCGAGGTCGCGACCGCGAAGGACTTCCCGGCCGCCTCGTACGACCTCGTCGCCGTGTTCGACTGCCTGCACGACATGGGCGACCCGGTCGGCGTTGCGGCGCACGTGCGCTCGACGCTCGCGCCGGACGGCGCGTGGATGATCGTCGAGCCGTTCGCGAACGACCGGCTCGAGGACAACCTGAATCCGGTCGGCCGCGTGTTCTATTCGGCGTCGACGTTCATCTGCACGCCGGCGTCGCGGTCGCAGGAGGTCGGGATGTGCCTCGGCGCGCAGTCCGGCGAGGCGAGGATGCGCGACGTCGTCCTGCGGGGCGGCTTCGGCCGGTTCCGGCGCGCCACCCAGACGCCGTTCAACCTGGTCTACGAAGCGCGACCCTGACCGCCGCGCTTGACGGGCCGCGACGGATCGGCGCACCACGCGCTCCACGAGCCCGGGTAGAGCGCGGCGCCGGGCAGTCCGGCGAGCTCCATCGCGAGCAGGTTGTGGCACGCGGTCACGCCGGAGCCGCAGGACTGCACGACGTCTTCCGGCCGGCGTCCGCCGAGCGTCGCGTCGAACGCGGCGCGCAGCGACGCCGCGTCGCGGAAGCGGCCGTCGGGGTCGACGCTGCGCGACATCGGATGGTTGACGGCGCCGGGGATGTGGCCGGCCACCGGGTCGAGCGGCTCGACGTCGCCGCGGTAGCGCTCGGCGGCGCGCGCATCGACGACGAGGCGCTCGCGCGACGCGAGATTGCGCTCGACGTCGGCCGTGTCGACCGCCGACACGAGCGGTGCGCCCAGCACGATCGTGCCGCGCGACGGTCGCGGTCGCGCGTCGGTCGTCGGCAGCCCGGCCGCGAGCCACGCCGGCAGCCCGCCGTCGAGCACGGCGACGTCCGCGTGTCCGATCCATCGCGCGAGCCACCAGAGGCGCGACGCGTAGAGGCCGTTCGACGCGTCGTACGCGACGATCACGCTGTCGGCATTCACGCCGGCGTCGGACAGGAACGCCGCGAACGCGTCGGGCGACGGCAGCGGGTGGCGGCCGGCCCCGCCGCCCTTCGGACCGGACAGGTCGCGGTCGAGCGATGCGAAGCGCGCGCCCGGCACGTGCGACGCGGCGTACAGCGCCGCGCCCGCGTCCGGCGCCATCAGGTCGTGGCGGCAGTCGAAGACGACCCAGCGCGGATCGTCGAGATGGGCCGCGAGCGTGTCAGCCCGGACGAGCGGATGCATGGCCGAGTTCTCCGGTGGCGACGGGCCCCACGGCCTCGTCCGGTTCGCGGACGGCGCGACGCAGCGCGCGTGCCGTCATGACGGTCGCGACGACGCTCGACGCGACGATGATCGCGATGCCGACCGCGTTCGACGCGTGCAGCGGCTCGCCGAACACGAGATAACCCCAAGCGGTCGAGAACAGGATGCCGGTGTAGCCGAGGTTCGCGGTCAGCAGCGTGCCGCCGGCGCCGAACGCGCGCGTGACCGCGAGCTGCGCGACCGCGCCACACAGGCCGACGCCGGCGAGCAGCGCGAAGCCGCGCGCGTCGTGTCCGTGGAAGCCGGCGAACGCGGCGCCGGCCAGCCCCGCGATCGCGTTGAACGCGGAGAAGTAGAACACGATGCGCGTGTCGGGCTCGCCGACGCGTCCGAGCGCCTTGACGGACAGGTACGCCATCGCGGTGAAGACGGTCGACACCGTGCCGACGATCGCGTAGCCCCACAGGTCCTCGCTGAACGTCGGCCGCAGCAGCACGACGACGCCGAGGAAACCGGCCACGAGCGCGACCGTCATCGCGCGGTCGATGCGCTCGCCGACGCGCCACGCGCACCACGCGACCCAGGCACCGATGAACAGCGGCGACGACGAGTTGATCGTCATCGCCGTCGCGAGCGGCAGCCCGGCGATCGCGACGAACCACAGCGACAGCGAGACCGTGCCCGACACGCTGCGCCGCAGGTGCATCAGGAAGTGGCGCGTCGCCAGCGCCTCGACGATCGAGGCGCCGCCGCGCCGCGCGCGCATCGCGATCAGGCCGCCCATGATGACGACGCCGAACAGCCCGCGATACGCGACGATCTCCCACGTGCTGTACTGCGTCGACGCGAGCTTCACGCAGACGCCCATGACGGAGAACAGCAGCGCCGCGACGATCATCCAGATCGATTGCATGACGGTCCGCGGACGCGGCGCGGTGATCGCGGCTCAGCGCGCCGCGGCGGGTTCGCCCATCCGTCGACGCAGCCACTCGTGGAAGTGCTGCATGCCGTCTTCCATCGGCGACTGGTACGGGCCGACCTGATTCTCGCCGCGTTCGTACAGCGCGCGACGCCCGGCATCCATCCGCAGCGCGATCTCGTCGTCCTCGACGCACGTCTCCATGTACGCCGCGCGGTTCGCCTCGACGAAGTCGCGCTCGAACAACGCGACCTCCTCGGGATAGTAGAACTCGACGATGTTCGTCGTGTGGCGCGGCCCGCGCGGCACCAGCGTCGAGACGACGAGCACCTGCGGATACCACTCGACCATCACGTTCGGGTAGAGCGTCAGCCAGATCGCGCCGTGGCGCGGCGCGACGCCGCCGGACAGCCGCATCACCTGCTCGTGCCACGCGCGATACGTCGGCGTGCCCGGGCGCGTCAGGCCGCTGTTGATGCCGACGATCTGCACCGAGTGGTTCGGGCCGTAGTGCCACGACAGCTCGTCGCACGACACGAACTGCCCGAGGCCGGGATGGAACGGGCCGACGTGGTAGTCCTCGAGATAGACCTCGATGAAGGTCTTCCAGTTGTACTCGCACTCGTGGATCTCGACGCGATCGAAGACGTAGCCGTCGAAGTCGAGCTCGGGGATGCGGACGCCGCCGAGCTCGCGCGCCACGCCGCCCGCCGCGTCGTCGCCGCCTTCGAACAGCAGCCCGTTCCACTGCCGCAGCGGCGTCCGCGCGAGGTCGAGGCAGGGGTTGTCGTCGAAGTACGGCGCGCCGAGCAGGCGGCCGTCGAGGCCGTACGTCCAGCGATGCAGCGGGCAGACGATGTGGCGGCCGGTGTTGCCGCGCCCGTTCTTGATGATCGCCTGGCGGTGGCGGCAGACGTTCGACATCAACGCGACGCCGTCGGGCCCGTCGTCGGTACGGACGAGTACGCGGCCTTCGCGTTCCTGTGCGAGCGCGTGGTAGTCGCCGACCTCGGGCACCATCAGGCGATGGCCGACGTACTTCGGCGCCGGCGCGAACAGCGTCTCGAGCTCGCGCGCGTGCAGCGCGTCGTCGAAGTAGGCCGAGACCGGCAGTTGCGCGCTGCTGCGCGCGAGCTTGCCCGCGCTACCGAGATCGGACATCCCAACCCTCCCGAATGAAGTGGCGGCAGCGCGTGTCCGTCCGACACGACGCTGCACCGACCCGACCCAAGCGAATCAAGAAGCTCCGTCCGGCGCGGCGGGGCCGACGATGCGGCCCGGCGAGGACTTGACTCGAGACTCTTGCAGACCGACTGGTCCCGCGACGCGAGCGATGAGCGGTTCGGCTGCGGGGCAGGCGAGTCTAGCAAAAACACGGCCCGGACGCCGCGTCGAACGGCCGGTGCCCGCGCCGGTGCGTCCGCGCGTCGAAATCGGGCCCGATCGCTTAAAATGACCGATTCGCCTCTCTTTCGATCGCCGTTCATGACCGACGCCCCGTCGTCGTCGCCGGCTTCCGCCGACGTCGAACCGACCGCCGCTGCCGCCGATGTGGCCGCCGCGGCCGCGCCGCGTTTCGAGGACGCGCTCGGCGAGCTCGAGGCGATCGTCGCGCGGATGGAGGACGGCACGCTGTCGCTCGACCAGTCGCTCGCGGCGTATCGGCGCGGCGCGGCGCTCGTGAAGGTCTGCGAGGCGGCGCTGCAGCATGCGCGCGATCAGGTGCGCATCCTCGACGGCGAACTGCTGCGGCCGATGGTCGAGCCGGCGGGACGCGGATGAGCGCGTTGCCCGATCGCGACGCCGACGTCGCCGCCTGGATGCGCGCGCAGCGCGAGCGCGTCGAGGCGGCGCTCGATCGCGTGCTGCCGCCGGCGGCGGCGCATCCGGCGAAGCTGCACGACGCGATGCGCTACGCGACGCTCGGCGGCGGCAAGCGCGTGCGCGCGATGCTCGTCCATGCGGCCGGCGCGTGGGCGGCGCGACGTTCGCCGGACGTCCGCGAGGACCTCGGGTTCGACGCGCGAGTCGACGCGGCGGCGTGCGCCGTCGAGCTGATCCATGCCTATTCGCTGGTCCACGACGACCTGCCGTGCATGGACGACGACGACCTGCGTCGCGGCCGACCGACGGTGCACGTCGCGTACGACGAGGCGACCGCGCTGCTCGTCGGCGACGCGCTGCAGACGCTCGCGTTCGAGGTGCTCGCGAACGCGCCGCCGTCGCGTGACGCGTCGCACGCGGCGCGTCACGTGCTGCTGCTCGCCGAGGCGAGCGGGTCGCGCGGGATGGCGGGCGGGCAGGCGATCGATCTCGACAGCGTCGGCAAGCCGCTGTCGTGGGCCGAGCTCGAGGTCATGCATCGCGCGAAGACCGGTGCGCTGCTGCGCGCGTCGGTGTTGCTCGGCGCGACCGCGGCGCATCCGCTGACCGGGGACGAAAGCGACGCGCTGGAGCGCTACGCGGCCGCGGTCGGCCTCGCGTTCCAGGTCGTCGACGACATCCTCGACGTCGAGACCGACAGCGCGACGCTCGGCAAGACGGCCGGCAAGGACGCCGAGCACGACAAGCCGACGGTGGTGACGACCCTCGGCCTCGGCCCGGCGAAGGCGCTCGCTTCGAGGCTGTTCGACGACGCGTCGCGCGCGCTCGACGATCTCGGCGGCGACGTCGGCCGCCTTCGCGACATCGCGGCGTTCGTCATCGGCCGCCGCCACTAGGTCCTCGTCATCGGACCCTTCGACGTCTTTCGCCTGAGCGCATGAACGATCTGCTCCGCCACATCGACTCGCCCGCCGACCTGAAGAAGCTCGAGCGCGCACCAGCTCCATGCGCTCGCGCAGCGAGCTGCGCGCGCACGTGCTCGACTCGGTCTCGAAGACCGGCGGCCACCTGTCGTCGAACCTCGGCACCGTCGAGCTGACGATCGCGCTGCACTACGTCTTCGACACGCCGCACGACCGCATCGTGTGGGACGTCGGCCACCAGACCTATCCGCACAAGATCCTCACCGGCCGCCGCGACCGCATGCACACGCTGCGGCAGCGCGACGGCATCTCCGGCTTCCCGCGGCGCGTCGAGTCGCGAGTACGACACGTTCGGCACCGCGCATTCGTCGACCAGCATCTCGGCCGCGCTCGGCATGGCGACGGCCGCGAAGCTGAAGGGCGAGACAGCGCAAGAGCATCGCGGTGATCGGCGACGGCGCGATGTCGGCCGGCATGGCGTACGAGGCGCTGAACAACGCCGGCGTGATGCCCGACTGCGACCTGCTCGTGATCCTGAACGACAACGACATGTCGATCTCGCCGCCGGTCGGCGCGCTCAACAGGTACCTCGCGCGGCTGATGAGCGGCAAGTTCTACGCGACCGCGAAGCACGTCGGCCGCAACGTGCTCGGCGTCGCGCCGCCGCTGTTCGAGCTCGCGAAGAAGCTCGAGGAGCACGCGAAGGGCATGGTCGTGCCGGCCACGATGTTCGAGGAGTTCGGCTTCAACTACATCGGCCCGATCGACGGCCACGACCTCGAGTCGCTGGTGCCGACGCTGCAGAACCTGAAGGAGCTCGGCGGCCCGCAGTTCCTGCACGTCGTGACGAAGAAGGGGCAGGGCTACAAGCTCGCCGAGGCCGACCCGGTGCTGTATCACGGGCCGCCGAAGTTCGATCCCGACGTCGGCATCGAGCCGTCGACGGCGCCGTCGAAGAAGACCTACACGCAGGTGTTCGGCACGTGGCTGTGCGACATGGCGGCCGCCGACCATCGGCTCGTCGGCATCACGCCGGCGATGCGCGAGGGCTCGGGCATGGTCGAGTTCGAGCGCCGCTTCCCGACGCGCTACTTCGACGTCGGCATCGCCGAGCAGCACGCGGTCACGTTCGGCGCCGGCCTCGCGACCGAGGGTTTGAAGCCGGTCGTCGCGATCTACTCGACGTTCCTGCAGCGCGGCTACGACCAGCTGATCCACGACGTCGCGCTGCAGAACCTCGACGTCACGTTCGCGCTCGACCGCGCGGGCCTCGTCGGCGCCGACGGCGCGACGCACGCCGGCAACTACGACATGGCGTTCCTGCGCTGCATCCCGAACATGGTCGTGATGGCCGCGTCCGACGAGGCCGAGTGCCGCGCGATGCTGTCGACCGCGTACCACCACGAGGGCCCGGCCGCGGTCCGTTATCCGCGCGGCACGGCCGCCGCGTCGCACGCCGCGTCCGGCAGCGTCGCGACGCTCGCGCCGCTCGCGCTCGGCCGCGGCGTCGTGCTGCGCGAGACGACGCGCGCGACGAACACCGAGCCGCGCGTCGCGATCCTCGCGTTCGGTTCGATGGTCGGCCCGGCGCTCGCGGCCGGCGAACGCCTCGACGCGACGGTCGTCAACATGCGCTTCGTGAAGCCGCTCGACGCGACGCTCCTCGCCGACGTCGCGCAGCGCCACGAGCTGATCGTGACGGTCGAGGAAGGCGCGGTCATGGGCGGCGCCGGTTCGGCCTGCGCCGAGGCGCTCGCCGACGCGGCGATCGTCCGGCCGGTCTTGCATCTCGGCCTCCCGGACCGATTTATCGACCACGGCGACCCGGCGCTGCTGCTCGCCGGGGTCGGCCTCGACGCCGCGGGCATCGCGGCGTCGATCGACGCGCGCGTCGCGGCACTCTCGAACCGTCCCGCGGTCAACGACACGCGCGAACCGCGGCTCGTCGTCAACAACGGCTAGTCGCCCGAGCCCGTCCGACGGCGCGTTGCCGTCGCCGTCCAACCTCTCGCGGGCTGCCGCGGATCCGTCATGAACGCTCCCGAACCGCTGAAGCCCTTCTCGTACGACCTGCCCGACGTCCAGGGCTCGGCCGACCAGCGTCACCTCGCGATCCAGCGCGTCGGCATCCGCGGCATCCGGCATCCGCTGACGGTCCGCGCGACCGACGGCTCGACCCGGCACACCGTCGGGACGTGGTCGATGGACGTGCACCTGCCCGAGACGAAGAAGGGCACGCACATGTCGCGGTTCGTCGCGCTGATGGAGGAGCGCCGCGGCATCCTCGACGTCGCGGCGATGCGCACGATGCTCGCCGCGATGGCCGCGCGGCTCGACGCCGAGTCGGGCCGCGTCGAGGTGTCGTATCCGTTCTTCATCGTCAAGAACGCGCCGGTGTCGGGCGTCGAGAGCATGCTCGACGTCGAGGTGCGGATGTGCGGCCGCATCGACCGCGGCGTCGTCGACGTCTCGCTCGCGGTCGTCGTCCCGGTCACGAGCCTGTGCCCGTGCTCGAAGGAGATCTCCGACTACGGCGCGCACAACCAGCGCTCGCACGTCACGATCGAGGTCGGCTTCGGCCCGGCCGGCGAGATGGCGGTCGAGGAGCTCGTTCGCATCGCGGAGCAGGAGGCGTCGTGCGAGGTCTACGGCCTGCTGAAGCGGCCCGACGAGAAGTACGTGACCGAGCGCGCGTACGACAACCCGAAGTTCGTCGAGGACCTGATCCGCGACGTCGTGCGCCGCCTCGACGAGGAGCCGCGCGTCGCGCGCTACGTGGTCGAGGTCGAGAACTTCGAGTCGATCCACAACCACAGCGCGTACGCGCGCATCGAGCGACCCTGACGGCTGCGGCCGGGCCGCGTCGCGACCCGCGTCAGCGCGCCAGCCGGTACAGCAGCAGCGCGACCACGAGCGCGAGCAGCAGCGACAGCGACTTCCAGAACACGAGCGGATCGCGCTCGATCAGCGGCGCGCGGCGCCCGGCCACCAGCGCCGGGTTCGGATGCCGCAGGTCGTACAGGAATTCCGACAACTCGTCGTGGCGCGCGGCGGGGTCGGGGTCGACCGCCTTCCGCAACGCGCCGTCGATCCACGCCGGGATCTCGCGATCGTCGCTGAGCACCGAGCGGTAGCGCAGCCGCCGCTGCGCGGCGCGCGTCTTCGCCTTCGCGACGTCGGTGCCGTACGGCAGTCGGCCGGACAGCATCCGGTACGCGATCACGCCGAGCGAGAACAGGTCGGAGCGCGTCGTGCCGGCCTCGCCGACGAAGTACTCGGGCGCGGCGTACGGGACGGCGCCCGGCATCTCTGCGTCGTCGCCGCCGAGCGGCGCGTCGTCGATGCCCGCGACGCGGGCCGAGCCGAAGTCGATGAGGCGGATCGTGCCGCGGCCGTCGATCATCACGTTCTCCGGTCGCAGGTCCTGATGCAGCATGCCGAGCCGGTGGAACGCGAGCAGGCCGGCCGCGATCTGCTCGACGATGCCGCGCACCGCCTCGACGTCGGGCCGCGGATGGTCCGCCATCCACTGCGCGAGCGTGCGGCCGTCGACGAAGTCGGTCACGACGTACAGCGCGCTGCGCGCCCCCGCGGGCTCGCGCGGTCGCACGACGTGCGGACTGTCGATGCGCCGCGCGATCCACTCCTGCATCAGGAAGCGTTCGAGATGCGCCGGTTCCTGCCGCTCGACGGACGGCGTCTTCAGCACGACCTGCTCGCCGCTCGCGACCTCGATCGCGAGGTGGACATGGCTGCGATGGCTGCCGTGCAGCTCGCGGACGATCTCGTAGCCGTCGATGCGCTGGCCCGGCCGCAGCTCGCGCGGCGGCGGCAGCACGCTCAACGCGTCGTGCAGTTCGTCCGCGTCGCGCGGCGGCAGCCGGTCGACGAGCACGACCTGCGCCGTGACGTTGTCCTCGGCGCCGCGCCGCAGCGCCTCGTCGACGATCGCGCGGGCGGCCGCGTCGGCGTCGTCGCGATGCGCGGCGATCGCGGCCACGATCGCCGCCTCGTCGACCGTCTCGTGGACGCCGTCGGTCGCGAGCACGAACGCGTCGCCGGCGTCGAGCGGGAGCGCGCGGTAGTCGATCTCGACGCGCGCCTCGATGCCGAGCGCGCGCGCGAGGTAGCTGCGGTCCGGCGACGTCCAGACGCGGTGCTCGTCGGTCAGCGGCTCGAGTCGATCGCCGACGAGCCGCGACACGCGCGCGTCGCCGACGTGGAACACGTGGGCCGTCGTCGAGCGCAGGACCACGGCGCTGAACGTGCAGACATAGCCGCGCTCGAGGTCGTGGCGATACTGTCCACGCTGCGTCTCCGCGTGCAGCCAGCCGTTGATCGCCGAGACGACGCGCTCGGCCGAGGTCCGGACGGACCACGCGTCGCTGGTCGCGTAGTAGTCCTCGAGGAAGCCCTTGACCGCCGTCTCGCTCGCGACCTGGCTGACCTTGCTGCTGCCGATGCCGTCGGCGAGCGCGACCGCGATGCCCTTCGTCGCGAGCAGCGGCCCGTCGGGCACGACCGCGCCGTGGAAGTCCTGGTTGACGTCCTTGCGGCCGCGGTCCGAGCACTGCCCGATGCGGACCGCGAGCGCGTCGCGCCGCCGCGGCGGCGTCATGCGACGACGGCTAGCGCAGCACGCGCTTCGCGCCGGTCCGCACGTGCGTCGTGTACAGCGTCAGGCCGGTGAACGTGAGGCCGCCGACGAGATTGCCGAGCACCGTCGGGATCTCGTTCCAGATCAGGTAGTCGGCGATCGAGAACTTCCCGCCCATGATCAGCGCCGACGGGAACAGGAACATGTTCACGACCGAATGCTCGAACGTCATGAAGAAGAACACCATGATCGGCATCCACATCGCGATCACCTTGCCGCTGACCGTCGTCGAGATCATCGCGCCGACGACGCCGGTCGAGACCATCCAGTTGCACAGCATGCCGCGGATGAACAGCGTCAGCATGCCGGCCGCGCCGTACTTCGCGTAGCCGAGCGTGCGGGCCTCGCCGATGCCGGCGATCGTCGTGCCGACCTTGCCCGGGTCGGTCGAGAAGCCGAACGTGAAGACGATCGACATCAGCACGGCGACGGTCAGCGCGCCGCCGAAGTTGCCGAGGAACACGAGCAGCCAGTTCTTCAGCACGCCGCCGAGCGTGACGCCGGGACGCTTGTCGATCAGCGCGAGCGGCGTCAGCACGAACACGCCGGTCAGCAGGTCGAAGCCGAGCAGGTACAGCATGCAGAAGCCGACCGGGAACAGGACCGCGCCGATCAGCGGCACGCCGGTCTGCACGTTGATCGTCACCGCGAACACCGCGGCGAGCGCGAGGATCGCGCCGGCCATGTACGCGCGGATCAGCGTGTCGCGGGTCGCCATGTAGATCTTCGACTCGCCCGCGTCGACCATCTTCGTGACGAACTCTGCCGGTGCCAGGTAGGCCATGCGTTCCTCGCTGTCGTTCGATGGAGGCGGCCCGTCGCGCGCGCGACGCCGCCGTCGAACCACAGGGAGCAAGGAATACGCCATCGAACCCGACGGGCGAGGGCGCGCGATGCCGCGCCGCCGTGGGGCCACGCTGCGCACGACGAGCGGTCATCGACCGCGTTCGCGGTGCATCGCTGCGGCGGGGGAACGACGCCACATCCGTCCCGCGACGCGACGCGCGGTCAGAAGCGCCGCGTGAGCACCATGCTCGCGCCGTCGCGCGCGACCTCGGTCCGGGACAGGAAACTCATGCCGAGCAGGTTCGGGCCGTCGTACGAACCCTCGATGACGCCGGCGTCGACGTTCGTCAGCTCGACGTCGCCGACCTTGACGCGGTCGAGCTTCACGACGCGAAACGGCACGGTCCCGTTCGCCGTGCTCGCGATCGACCGCGGCGCATCGCGCCAGCGCAGCGCGAGCCGGTTCGCCTCGGCGGCGGACAGCACGACCATCGTCGCGCCGGTGTCGACGAGGAAGCGCGTCGCGGTGCCGTTGATCGTGCCCTGCGCGACGTAGTGGCCGCGGTCGTCGGCCGACAGCACGGCCGTCGCGCGGTCGCGCTCGCCGGGCCGTGCCAAGTACGAGCCCATCGCGATCCGCTGACGCCGGCCGTCGACGACGAACGTCGCGCCACCGCCGTCGACCGCGACGAGCCGGAAGCCGGCGAGCGAGTCGCCGACCGACAGGCTGCGCGGATTGCCGCCGTCGACCGTCACGACCGCCTTGTCCGGAAATACGCCGACGACGTCCAGCGTCGCGGCCGAAGCCAGCGCCGACCACGCGACACCGACCGTCGCGACCGCGAGACCGAGGCCGCGACGCGGGCGGTCAGTCGCGGAAATTGTTGAAGTCGAGCGGCGTGTCGGTGATCGACTTCTTCAGCAGCGCGATCGCCGCCTGCAGGTCGTCGCGCTTCGCGCCGGTGACGCGCACGGCGTCGCCCTGGATGCCGGCCTGCACCTTCATCTTCGCGTCCTTGATCGTCTTGACGATCTTCTTCGCGACCTCGGATTCGATGCCGTTCTTGACCTTGACGACCTGCTTGACCTTGTCGCCGCCGATCTTCTCGACCTTCCCGACGTCGAGGAAGCGGACGTCGACGCCGCGCTTCGTCATCTTGGCGTTGACGATGTCGCGCACCTGGCCGAGCTGGAACTCGGAGTCGGCGAACAGCGTCAGCTCGCGCTCCTTCTGCTCGACGCGCGCGTCGGAGCCCTTGAAGTCGAAGCGCGTGCCGACCTCCTTGTTGGTCTGGTCGATCGCGTTGCGGACCTCGACGAGGTTGGCTTCGGAGACGACGTCGAACGAGGGCATGCGCGGGACCGGGATCGGGGCGGGCCGAAAAGTATAGTCGACCGGTGCCGGCCGACTCGCCGCGTCGTTGCGACGCAGGCGCCGACCCGTGGCCGCGGCGCCGGCCGGATCCATCGGCCCGCTCGATATACTGCGCGGCCTCGTGCGATGCGCCCGTCCGCGCGCGGCGAGCCGACGATGCGTCCGACCCTCCGCCACGACTTCCCGCTCGCGTCGTTCAACACGTTCCGCGTCGCCGCGACCGCGCGCCGCTTCGCGTCGCGTCGAGTCGCTCGACGCGCTGCGCGCGCTGCGCGAGACGCCGGTCTGGCGCGACGAGAGGCGGCTCGTGCTCGGCGGCGGCAGCAACGTGCTGTTCACCGGCGACTTCGACGGCCTCGTCGTCCAGATCGCGCTGCGCGGCGTCGAGCGGCTCGGCGACGACGGCGACGCCCACCTCGTCGCCGTCGCGGCCGGCGAGTCGTGGGACGGCATCGTCCGACGAACCGTCGACGACGGGCTGCCCGGCCTCGAGAACCTCGTGTCGATCCCGGGATCGGTCGGCGCGGCGCCGGTGCAGAACATCGGCGCGTACGGCATCGAGCTCGTCGACCGCTTCGCGTGGCTCGACGCGTTCGACGTCGACACCGGCAGCGACGACGCGGATGGATGCCGCGGCCTGCGCGTTCGGCTATCGCGACAGCGTGTTCCAGCGGACCCAGTCGTCGCGGCACGTCATCACGCGCGTCGCGCTGCGGCTGCCGATCCGGTGGGCACCGCGTCGAGGCTATGCCGACGTCGAGGCGCGGCTCGCCGCCGCATCGCTCGACGCGCCGAGCGCGCGGCAGATGATGGACGTCGTCGCCGCGATCCGCCGCGACAAGCTGCCCGACCCGGCCGTCGATCGGCAACGCCGGCAGCTTCTTCAAGAATCCGGTCGTCGATCGCGCGACCTTCGACGCGCTGAAGGCGCGCGAGCCGGACGTCGTCGCGCACGCCGAGCCGGACGGGCGCGTCAAGGTCGCCGCCGGCTGGCTGATCGACCGGCTCGGCTGGCGCGGACGGTCGCTCCCGGGATCGGACGGCCGCGCGGCCGTGCACGAGCGGCAGGCGCTGGTGCTCGTCAACCGCGGCGGCGCGACCGGACGCGACCTGCTCGACCTCGCGGACGCGATACGGCGCGACGTGGCCGACCGCTACGCGATCGCGCTCGAGCCCGAACCGACGATCGTCTGACCGCGCGGCGCCGGGCGCGTCACTGCCCGCCGGCGGACTCGTCGCACGTCGCGCGCAGCCACTTGCCGACGATGCCGACGTGGAACGTCGAGCCGTCGGGACGCTGCTGGTCGATGCTGCCGATGATCAGCTCCGGCGTCTTCGCCTCGAATTCCATCGCGCCGGTCAGCGGCGGCGGCCCGCTGCACTTCGTCGCGAGCACGACCTTCGTCGCGGTCCGCGACGTCCGCTTCGTCGTGCAGTTGCTCTCGCCGGGCGGCCGGCCGAAGTCGTCGCGGTCGAGGTCCTCCCGCCGGATGCACGTCTTGCGCGTCGTCGACTGGCCGTCGGCGCCGCCGTGCTCGGCGATCATCCGCTCGACCTCCGCGCGCTGCTGCGGCGTCATCCGCGCGAGCTGTTCCGGCGGGACGGCGTTGCCCCGCATCATCGACGTCAGTTCCCATTCGCCGGGCTTCGCCGCGAACGTCTGCGCGCGGGCCGCGAACGGTAACGCGGCCAGCGCGGCGAACGCGGCGACGCCGGCGGCGCGGCGGGCGGCGATGACGGTGTGTTGCATGGTCGACATTCGAACTCCTCGTGGTGCGCCGATCGACTCGTCGGCGAGCCGCCAGTATCGCAAAGCGTCGCGGTCTGCGGTCAGGAGCGCCGGCGCCGCGCGTTCTCGGCGATGCGCATCCGCAGCGCGTTGAGCTTGATGAAGCCGCCGGCGTCCGCCTGGTCGTACGCGCCCTGGTCGTCGTCGAACGTCGCGATGTTCTGGTCGAACAGGGTGTCCTTCGAGTCGCGCGCGACGACGCTGACGCCGCCCTTGTACAGCTTCAGCCGCACGAAGCCGTTGACGTTCTGCTGCGTGTGGTCGATCAGCACCTGCAGCGCGCGCCGCTCCGGGCTCCACCAGTAGCCGTTGTAGATCAGGCTCGCGTAGCGCGGCATCAGGTCGTCCTTCAGGTGCGCGACCTCGCGATCGAGCGTGATCGACTCGATGCCGCGATGCGCCTTCAGCAGGATCGTGCCGCCCGGCGTCTCGTAGCAGCCGCGCGACTTCATGCCGACGTAGCGGTTCTCGACGAGGTCGAGTCGGCCGATGCCGTGCTTGCCGCCGAGCTCGTTGAGCTTCGTCAGGATCTCGGCCGGGCTCATCGGCTCGCCGTCGATCGCGACGACGTCGCCGTTCGCGAACTCGACGTCGACGTACTGCGGCGCGTCGGGCGCGTCCTCCGGCGACACCGTCCAGCGCCACATCGCTTCCTCGGCCTCGGCCTTCGGATCCTCGAGATGCCGGCCCTCGAAGCTGATGTGCAGCAGGTTCGCGTCCATCGAGTACGGCGCGCCGCCCTGCTTGTGCTTCATCTCGATCGGGATGCCGGCCGCCTCGGCGTACGCGAGCAGCTTCTCGCGCGACAGCAGGTCCCACTCGCGCCACGGCGCGATCACCTTGATGCCGGGCTCGAGCGCGTAGTAGCCGAGCTCGAAGCGGACCTGGTCGTTGCCCTTGCCGGTCGCGCCGTGCGACACCGCGTCGGCGCCGGTCATCCGCGCGATCTCGATCTGCCGCTTCGCGATCAGCGGTCGCGCGATCGACGTGCCGAGCAGGTACTCGCCTTCGTAGATCGCGTTCGCGCGGAACATCGGGAACACGAAGTCGCGGACGAACTCCTCGCGCAGGTCGTCGATGAAGATGTTCTCGGGCTTGATGCCGGACGCGAGCGCCTTCTTGCGTGCCGGCTCGAGCTCCTCGCCCTGGCCGATGTCGGCCGTGAACGTCACGACCTCGGCGTCGTAGTTGTCCTGCAGCCACTTCAGGATGACGGACGTGTCGAGTCCGCCGGAATAGGCGAGGACGACTTTCTGGATGTCGCTCATGGCATGGCACTCGAAGGCGCCGGCGGCAGGCGGCCGCCGCATCGCGCGTCGGGTCACCGCGCGCCGGTTCGCCTGGGCGAGACGCGCGCGGGATCGTGCAGTCGCGCCGGGGAACGACGCCGGCGGATTATAGAGGACCGCCCGCGCGGCCCCTCAGCGGGCGTTGCCTTCGACCGCCTTGCGGCGCCGCTTCGCGTCGTACAGCGACGCGTCGGCCATCGCGACCAGCTCGTTGGCGACGCAGCCGTCGTCGGGGAAGCAGGCGATGCCGTACGACACCGACGACGCCCGACGGCCCGCCGTCGGGCGACCGCGGCAACAGCTCCTCGAGCCCGCGCGCGAACGCCTCGAGCCGCGCATGCCCGACCAGCACGCTGGTGCGCGGCAGGAAGATGCAGAACTCGTCGCCGCCGTAGCGGAACGCGCGGTCCTCGTCGCGGAAGAAATCGCGCAGCAGGTGCCCGGCCGCGGCGAGCATGTGGTCGCCGGCGACGTGGCCGTGCCGGTCGTTGAACTGCTTGAAATGGTCGAGGTCGAGCATCGCCACGATCATGTGCTGCTGGTTGACCGCGCTCTTCTCGATCATCTGGTTCAGCGTCGGCAGCAGGCTGCGTCGGTTCAGCAGCCCGGTCAGCGGATCGCGCGCCGCCTGCTCGCGCAGCTCGTCGTGGATCGCCTCGATCTCGGTGAAGCGGTTCTGCAGCTCGCTGTTGACGGCCTCGAGTTCGGTCTTCGCCTGCAGCAGCCGGATGCGCTCCGCCTCGGCGAGATCGCGCTCGCGCCGGATCGCCTCCATCTGCAGCATCGCCTGCGAGTAGGCGAGCCGCACGTCGCGCGTCGTGTCCTGCCAGCGGCGATGCGACGCGTGATAGCGCTGATGCCAGCGGAACGCGCGCCGATAGTCGCCTTGCCGCGCGTACAGCGTCGAGACGCACAGCGCCGTCTTCCAGAACTGCGTGAGGTGCGGATGCCGGCGCAGGTTCCACAGCGCGACGCGCCATGCGCTGATCGCCTCGGGGATCTTGTCCTGCAGGACCGCGATGCGGCCCTGGTTCCACTTCGCGGTGCCGATCCCCATCGCGTACTCGCGGCCGATCGCCGCGTCGAGCGCATCGAAGACGTAGTTCTCCGCCTCGGCGAGGTGGCCGGTCTCGATGAGGTTCTCCGCGACCGTCGTCATGACGTCGCCCGGCCGGAACGTCAGCAGTCCCGGCGCGTCGTGCTCGAGCGCGGCGTTGATCTCGATCGTCGCCTCCTCGACGCGGCCGGTGTTGATCAGGCAGTACGCGAGGTTGGAGCGGCACATCGACTCGAAGCCGCGCATGCCGACATGCTGCCGCTCGGCGAGCGCCATCCGCAGGCAGCTCTCGGCACCGTCCCAGTCGCCGGCGTGCAGCAGCGTCGCGCCGACGTTGAACGCGAACAGCGCGTGCGCCGGCGGGTGATGGAAGCCGAAGTACTCGAGGCCGATCAGCAGGTCGCGGAACGCGAGCTCGGGCTTGCCGAGCCCGAGCAGCGTGATCGCGCGCCACAGCCGGATGTAGTGCTCGTCGCCGGGTTCCAGCGCGCTGCAGTCGGCGAGCGCGCGTTCGAACGAGACCATCGACGCGGCCATGTCCCGCTCGACCCAGTGCAGCGTCGCGTGGACGCCGTGCACGATCTGCAGCAGCCGCTGGAACGCCGCGCTGCGGGCGGTCGACTGCGACAACGCGTGACGCGCCTTCGCGAGATGGATGCGCGCCCGCGCGACGTCGGCCAGCCGCACGTGGCTGCTGGCCGAGATGAGGTGCGCGAAGACGACGTCGTTCGGGCTCGTCAGCCGATGGACGGCCAGCGCCTCGTCGACGATCGCGATCGCCTGCGCCGGCGAACACGGGTGATTCAGCCACGCCGCCTCGAGCGCCGCGTCCAGCGTGCGTTCGTCGTCGGGCGGATGACCGGCGCTCATCGGTCGCGGCAGGCAGCCGTCGCTACGCCGTTGCGGCGCGGATCACGCATGGGTCTTGCCGAGGATCAGGAATTCCATCAGCGCCTTCTGCGCGTGCATGCGGTTCTCGGCCTCGTCCCACACGACGCTCTGCGGTCCGTCGATGACCGACGCGTCGACTTCCTCGCCGCGGTGCGCGGGCAGGCAGTGCATGAACAGCGCGTCGGGCTTGGCCGCGCGCCATCATGTCGGTCCGATCGACGCACCACTCGGCGAAGCCTTCTGACGCGACGCGTTCTCGGCTTCGTAGCCCATGCTGGTCCAGACGTCGGTGGTGACGAGGTCGGCGTCGCGGCAGGCGTCGAGCGGGTCGGCGAACTCGCGATAGTGGGCCGCGTTCGCGAGGCCGGCCCGCTCCGGCTCGACCTCGTAGCCCGGTGGCGTCGTCACGTGCAGCGTGAAGCCGAGGATGTCGGCCGCCTGCAGCCAGGTGTTGGCCATGTTGTTGCCGTCGCCGACCCACGCCACCGTCTTGCCCGCGATGGCGCCGCGATGCTCGATGAAGGTGAACAGGTCGGCCAGGATCTGGCACGGGTGGTACTCGTTGGTCAGGCCGTTGATGACCGGCACGCGCGAGTGCGCCGCGAACGTCTCGATGCTTGGTCTGCTCGAAGGTGCGGATCATCACGATGTCGACCATGCGGCTGATGACGCGCGCGGTGTCCTCGATCGGCTCGGCGCGGCCCAGCTGGCTGTCGCCGGTGGTCAGGTTCACGACCGAGCCGCCCATCTGGTACATGCCGGCCTCGAAGCTCACGCGCGTGCGCGTGGAGGCCTTCTCGAAGATCATCGCCAGCGTGCGGTCGACCAGCGGCTGGTACTTCTCGTAGTTCTTGAAGCGCTTCTTGATCAGCCGCGATCCGCTCGAACAGGTAGGCGTATTCCTCGCGCGACAGGTCCTTGAACTGCAGGTAGTGGCGGATCGTCATCGTCGCGAGGCTCGCCGCGGATCGATTCGTGCGCGGTGCTCCGGCCGGGCGACGTCCCGCATCGGAATCCCCGCGATGGCCGGCCGTCCCGTCAGGCGGCCTTCGGCTCCGCCTGTCGCGCGAGGAAGTCGCGGACGATCGCCACGACGCCTTCGCCGAGCAGCGTCGCCTCGTCGGCCGTCATGACGAGCGACGGCAGCAGGCGGATGACGCGCTCCTGCGTCACGTTGATCAGCAGGCCGTAATCGTGCGAGTACGCAGCGCGCGCTTCGGGATGTCGGCGCACGGACACGCGAGCTCGATGCCGAGCATCAGGCCCGCGGCCGCGGACCTCGACGACGCCGGCGACCGACGACAGTTCGCGCGCGAAGATCGACCGCAGCGTCTGGCCGACGTGCTCGGCGTTCGCGAGCAGGCCGTCGTCTTCGATCACCGACAGCGTCTCGAGCGCCGCGCGCATCGCCAGCGGATTGCCGCCGAAGGTCGTGCCGTGGTTGCCGGGCCCGAACACGTCGGCCGCGCGCGGCCGCGCGCGACGACCGCGCCGATCGGCACGCCGCCGAGCCGAGGCCCTTGGCGAGCGGCATCACGTCGGGCACGATGCCGGCCCACTGGTGCGCGAACCACTTGCCGGTGCGGCCCATGCCGCACTGCACCTCGTCGATCATCAGCAGCCAGCCGCGTTCGTCGCACAGCGCGCGCACGGCCTTGCAGGTAGTCGACGCGCGCCGGCGTGATGCCGCCTTCGCCCTGGATCGCCTCGAGGAACACGGCGACGACGTTCGGATGCTCGGCGGCCGCGCGCTCGAGCGCCGCCGACGTCGTTGAGCGGCACGCGCACGAAGCCCGGCACGAGCGGCCCGAAGCCCTTCTGGACCTTCGCGTTGCCGGTCGCCGACAGCGTCGCGATCGAGCGGCCGTGGAACGCGTGCTCGTAGACGACGATCTCGGGGTTCGAGACGCCGCGGTCGTGGCCGTACTTGCGCGCGATCTTGAGCGCCGCCTCGTTGGCCTCGAGCCCCGAGTTGCAGAAGAAGACCTTGTCCATGCCCGACAGCTCGGCCAGCTTCGCCGCCAGCGTCTCCTGCAGCCGGCACCTGGTAGAAGTTCGACGAGTGGATCAGCTTCGACGCCTGGTCGGCGATCGCCGCGACGAGCCGCGGATGGTCGTGGCCGAGCGTGTTGACCGCGATGCCGGCGAGGCCGTCGAGGTACTTGCGGCCGTGCTCGTCCCACAACCAGACGCCCTTGCCGTACGCGAGGTACACCGGCAGGTTGGCGTACGTGTTCATCAGGTGCGATGCGTCGGAAATCGGGCTCATGGCGTCGCGTGGCTCGCTGGAAAGTGGAAACGGGCGCGATCAGGCGCCCGAGGTCGAAGTCGATGGTAAGCGATTTGGGGTCGCATGACGAGGCGGCGCCGGCGTCATTCGGCCGCGACGAGGCCGGTCGCATCGGGCCGCGGCGCGACCGGCGCCCCGCCGAGCAGCGCGACGTCCGGCACGTGCCGCAATCCGGTGCGTCCGTAGAGGACCGCGACCATCGCGACGACGATCGTGCCCATCGCGGCGAACGTCGGCCGGAGTCCGAACGCCTCGGCCGCGTGGCCGGCCGCGAGCGCGCCGAGCGGCGCGGCGGCGACCGTGAAGAAGCGCATCGTCGCGGTCATGCGGCCGAGCATGCCGTCGGGCGTGACGGCCTGGCGCAGCGCGGCGTAGTTGATCCAGTACAGCGTCGTGCCGGCATCGAACACGAACAGTGCCGCGGCCAGCGACGCCAGCGGGTGCCCGCCGCGCGGCAGCACCGCGACGACGAGCCACGCCGCGGCCGAGCAGGCGACGCCGATCAGGATCGGCAGGCCGGTCCCGAGGCGGCGCGCGATCGGCCGCGCCGCGATCGCCGACAAGAGCGCGCCGGCGCCGCCGGCCATGTGCGCGAGGCCGAGCTCGCCGGCCGACAGCCCGAGCTCGCGCGTCGCGTACAGCGTCTGCAGCGCGGTCCATCCCTGGAAGACGACGAACCACGACGTCGAGACCAGCGTCAGCGGCCGCAGGACCGGATGCCCGAGCACCAGCTGCAGGCCGTCGCGGATCTCGCGGACCACGCGGACGCGCGTCGCCGGCGGGGCCCCGGTCTCGCGATCGTCCATCCGCGCGAGGAACAGCAGCGACACGGCGAAGCCGAGGCAGTCGAGCAGGATCGCCACCGGCGCGCCGAGCGCCTGGATCGCCACGCCGGCGATGCCCGGACCGGTCAGCCGCGCGCCCGATTCGCTGGTGATGAACAGGCTGTTCGCCTCGATCAGCCGGTCGCGGCCGGCGATCTGCGTGAGGTAGACCTGCGCCGCGTTGCCGACGACGACGAACGCGGTGCCGAGCACGAACGCGACGGCGTACAGCAGCGTCATCGACAGCACGCCGAGCGACGCGGCGAGCGGGATCGTCGACAGCGTCAGGCCGATCGTCGCCTCGCCGGCGATCATGATCGGACGCTTGCGCATCCGGTCGATGAAGACGCCGGCGGGCAGCGAGAACAGCGAGAACGGCAGCGCCTCGAGCGCGACGAGCACGCCCATCTGCGCCGGCGTGGCGTCGAGCAGCAGCACCGCGGTCAGCGGCAGCGCCAGCATCGTGACCTGCCCGCCGAAGCTCGTCATCGTCGACCGACAGCCACATCAGCCGGAAGTCGCGATGCGCGACGAGGCCGGCGGCGGCCAACGCCGCCGCCCGCTCGCGCAACCAGCGGCATCCCCTGCACGTCATCGCGATTCCTCCCCTGGCATCGGGACCGGCGTCCGGCGACGCCGGGCGCCCTCGTCGCCGACCCTTCTATAATCGCGGGCCTCCTCGCGACGCCGTTCTTGCGCCGCCCGCGTCCTTCCTGCGCCTGCATGTCCGAACCGACGATCCCGCACGCGCTGATCATCAAGGGCGTGACGGCCAGCGGCCAACCGTTTCGCCCGAGCGACTGGGACGAGCGTCTCTGCGGCGTCCTCGCCGCGTACCGCCCCGGCTTCGTCGCGACGCGCGGGCCCGTGTTCGGCTACTCGCCGTACGTGCAGCCCGCGATGATCGGCGGCGTGCGCTGCGTCGTCGTCGATGCACGGCTGCGCGACCTCGAGCCGCGCGCCTGGGACTTCGTCGTCGCGTTCGCCCGCGACAACGAGTTGCGGACGATGGACGCGGACCACCTCGTCGACGCGCCGACGCTGCCCGACGTACCGCCCCCCGCCGGCTGACGACGCCCGCGATCGTCGCGGCGGCGCCGGGCAAAAAAAAAGCGCACCGAGGTGCGCTTTTCTTCGGCGGCCGGGTCGCCCGGCTCGGGGCGACCTCAGGCGCTCAGCGCTTTCACGGCGGCGGCGAGACGGCTCTTGTGTCGCGCTGCCTTGTTCTTGTGGATGATCTTCTTGTCCGCGATGCGGTCGATGATGCCCGTCGACTTGCGGAACTGCGCGATCGCGGCCTCGGCGTCGCCGGCCGCGATCGCCTTGCGAACGGCCTTGACCGACGTGCGGAACGCGGAGCGCAGGCTCGCGTTGTGGGCGTTCTGCGCGGCGCTCTGCTGCGCGCGCTTCTTTGCTTGTGCTGAATTGGCCATGAGGTCGGTGTCGGCGCGGGGCGCCGGCGAACGGAATGAGGACGGCGAAAAAAATGCCGAGCCCGCGAGTGTAGCGGCTCGGCCGCCGCGGCGCAAGCCACGGGAGCGGACGGGCGACCACTGCCGACCGACGCCCGGAGCGCGGCACCGCCCCGCGTCGGCCGCGGCCCGAGCAGCGGCCCGCGGCCACCCGCGCCCGACCCGCGCGAAGGCGCGGACGAGCGACACCTATAATCGCCGCCCATGAACCTGTTCCGCGTGCTGGCCACCGTCAGCGGGATGACGATGGTTTCGCGCGTGACGGGTCTCGTCCGCGAGAACCTGATGGCGCGCATCTTCGGCGCGAGCGTCGCCACCGACGCGTTCTTCGTCGCGTTCCGCATCCCGAACCTGCTGCGCCGACTGTTCGCCGAAGGCGCGTTCTCGCAGGCGTTCGTGCCGATCCTCGGCGAGTTCAAGGCGCAGCGTTCCGAGCGACGAGACGCGGCTGCTCGTCGACCACGTCGCGACGGTGCTGACCTGGACGCTGGTCGCGGTCGACGGTCGTCGGCATCGTCGGCACGCCGGTCGTCGTGTGGCTGCTGGCCGGCGGCCTGAAGAACGATCGCTGCGGCGTGCCGACGGCGACCGGCCTCGTCGACGACGGCTTCGACATCGCCGTGCTGCTGACGCGGATCATGTTCCCGTACATCACGCTGATCGGGCTCGTCGCCGGCGCGTCGGCGATCCTCAACACGTGGCGGCGCTTCGCGGTGCCGGCGTTCACGCCGGTGCTGCTGAACCTGTCGTTCATCTTCTTCTCGCTCGCGGTCGCGCAGCCATGTCGACCCGCCGGTGCTCGCGCTCGCGATCGCCGTCGTCGTCGGCGGCATCGCGCAGCTCGCGTTCCAGATTCCCGCGCTGATCCGCGTCGGCATGCTGCCGCGCATCCGCTTCGACGTGCGGGCCGCGCTCGCCGACGCCGGCGTGCGGCGCGTGCTGCGGCAGATGGTGCCGGCGACGTTCGCGGTGTCGATCGCGCAGATCAGCCTGATCATCAACACGAACATCGCGTCGCGACTCGCGTGCGGCAGCGTGTCGTGGATCACCTACGCCGACCGGCTGATGGAATTTCCGACCGCGCTGCTCGGCGTCGCGCTCGGCACCGTGCTGCTGCCGCACCTGTCGCTCGCGAACGCCGAGGGTCGCGATCGCCGAGGTGTCGGCGCTGCTCGACTGGGGCATCCGCCTCAGCTGCCTGCTCGCGCTGCCGGCGTCGCTCGCGCTGTGGCTGCTCGCCGAGCCGCTGACCGCCACGCTGTTCCACTACGGCAAGTTCACGGCGCTCGACGTCACGGCGACCCAGCACGCGGTGACGGCGTACGGCGTCGGACTGATCGGCCTGATCCTCGTGAAGATCCTCGCGCCGGGCTTCTACGCGCGGCAGGACATCCGCACGCCGGTGCAGCATCGGCGTCGTCGTGCTGCTCGGCACGCAGGCGATGAACGTCGTCTTCGTCCCGATCTTCGCGCACGCCGGGCTCGCGCTCGCGATCGGTCTCGGCGCGTGCCTGAACGCCGCGCTGCTGTTCGCCGGCCTGCTCCGCCGCGGCGTCTACCGGCCGCGCGCCGGCTGGCTCGCGTTCGCCGTGCGCCTCGCGGTCGCGCTCGTGGTGCTGGGCGTGTTCCTTGCGTGGAGCGAGCGGCAGTTCGGGTGGATCGCGATGCGGGCCGAGCCGGCCCGGCGCATCGCCGCGCTCGGCGGCATCGTCGTCGTCGGCGCGGCGCTGTACTTCGCGACGCTGTTCGCCGGCGGCGTGCGGCCGCGCGACCTGCGACGCGCGCCCGAGAACCGCGAGGCGTTTTGACGATCCCACGCGGATGGATGCCGATGCGATGACACCGCTGGACTACTTCGCGACCCTGGTCTCGCCGCCCGACGACGGCGAGGACATCCCGCTGACCGAGGCCGCGGTGGCGATCGCGCAGGTCGTCGAGCCGCGGCTCGACCTCGCGGCCGTGCAGTGCGACATCGACCGGCTCGCCGCGACGCTGAAGGCGCGGCTGCCGGCCGACGCCGGCCAGGTCCACAAGCTGCGCCTGCTGAACCGCTACTTCTTCCACGAGCTCGGCTTCGCCGGCAACGCGAACGACTACTACGACCCGGCGAACAGCTACCTGTCGAAGGTGCTCGAGCGGCGACGCGGCATCCCGATCACGCTGGCCGTGCTGATGATGGAGATCGGGCAACAGGTCGGCCTGCCGCTGCGCGGCGTGTCGTTCCCGGGGCACTTCCTCGTCAAGCTGAAGGTCCGCGCCGGCGACCTGTATCTCGACCCGATGACCGGCGAGTCGCTGTCGCGCGAGCAGCTCGAGGAGCGGCTGTCCGAGTTCCTCGACGCGCTCCGCAACGGCGCGGACGGCGATGCCGGCGATGCGGGGACCGCCCGCGAGATCGTCGAGATCGCGCTCGCGCAGGCGATCCGCGAGGCCTCGTCGCGCGAGATCCTGGCGCGGATGCTGCGCAACCTGAAGGGCATCTATCACGGACGCAACGACTACGAGCGGCTGCTCGAGGTGCAGAAGCGGCTCGTCGTGCTGCTGCCGGACGCGCACGAGGAGCTGCGCGACCGCGGCCTCGTCTACGCGCAGCTCGAGTGCCCGCGCGCCGCGGTCGACGATCTCAGCGCGTATCTCGAGCTCGAGCCGGACGCGCCCGAGGCGGGGGACGATCCGGCGGACGCTCGACGTGCTGCGCGAGGCGTCGGGCCGGCTGAACTGACGACGTGCGCGCCTAGGCGGCGTCGGCGCGCCTTCCCGAGCGCGGCGACGCCACCGACGGCGAGCAGCGCGATCGCGCCCGGCTCGGGCAGCGTCGCGGCCGGGCGCGCGACGAACGTGAACGTCAACGCGTGCGACGCATCGCTCGTGACCGTGTAGTCCTGCGGCGGCACGTTGTCGATCGTCTGGAGGATCACCGTGCCGCCGATGAACGCTTCGATCGCGGCCGGCTTGAACAGGAAGAACAGATCGTCGCCGGCCGGCGACGCGTCGTCCGGGACCACACCCGCGCGGTCGAGCGAGCCTTTCTGCAGGTCGCTCAACGTGAAGACCATCGGGTCGGTGCCGATGGCGAGCGAAAAGGCCGTCAACGGGTGGGTCGGTCCGACGAGACCGGCGAACGTCGTCGACGAGTCGTACGTGTACGAGCCGTACACGGGGCTGCCGCCGACGACGCCGGACAGCGCCGACCCCGCGGACGTGACGATGCCGCTGATCGTCCCGGTGAGCAGCGTCGCGTCGGCCGACGGCGCGACGACCGCGAGCAGCAGCGCGGCGACGGCCGCACGCAGCGTTCGGATGTCCATCGATGCTCCTCCCCGGGACGACGACGGAATGCCATGGCGCCCGCTCCGGGCCGACCGGGCCGCGGCGGTGCGCGCGGGCGCACGATAGCGCCGACCGACGGCCGCGTACAGGAAAAACAGGACGGCGCGCCGGGTCGCCGGCGCGTGTCCCGCTACTTCGGCGCCATCCGGATCGCGCCGTCGAGCCGGATCGTCTCGCCGTTCAGCATCTCGTTCGTCACGATGTGCTCGACGAGCTTCGCGTAGTCGGCCGGCGTGCCGAGGCGCGACGGGAACGGGATCGACGCGGCCAGCGAGTCCTGCACGTCCTGCGGCATGCTCTCCATCATCGGCGTCTTGAAGATGCCCGGCGCGATCGTCATGCAGCGGATGCCGTTCCGCGCCAGGTCGCGCGCGATCGGCAGCGTCATGCCGACGATGCCGCCCTTCGATGCCGAGTACGCCGCCTGCCCGATCTGGCCGTCGTAGGCCGCGACCGACGCGGTGTTGATCAGCACGCCGCGCTCGCCGGTGTCCTCGGGGTCGTTCTTCGCCATCGCCTCGGCGGCGAGACGGATCATGTTGAACGAGCCGACGAGGTTGACCATGATGGTCCGCGTGAACACGTCGAGCGGATGCGCGCCGTCGCGGCCGACGGTCTTCGCGGCCGGCGCGATGCCGGCGCAGTTGACGAGGCCCATCAGCTTGCCGGCCGCGGTCGCCGCGGCGACCGCGGCCTTGCCGTCCGCCTCGCTCGCGACGTCGCATCGCACGAACCGCTGCCCGAGCTCCTGCGCGATCCGTTCGCCGAGATCGGTCTGCACGTCGGCGACCACGACCTTCGCGCCGCGTTCGGCGAGCATCCGGACCGTTCCCGCGCCGAGTCCCGATGCGCCGCCGGTCACGATGAACACCTTCCCGTCGATCTTCATGACGCCTCCCGTGAGCCGCGTGCGATCGACGCGACGAGGGCGGCGATTCTAGCGCAGCGTCGCGCGTATCCTGCGATGCTGCGAGCCGATCGACAGGAGTCGCGATGACCGCCACCGCCGACGTCCGTCCGGCGCCCGACGCCGTGTTCAACCAGGTCCCGCCGCTCGTCGAGCGCGACCTGTTCGACGGCGACCTCGCGTTGCAGGACGCCGTGCGACGCGAGATGCCGACGGCGGACACCACGACGCTGCATGCGATCGGCGCGGCGCTCGCCGACCCGCGGCTGGCCGAGCTCGCCGCGCAGGCGAACCGCCACCCGCCGGTGTGGAACAGCTTCGATCCGCGCGGCCGGCGCGTCGACCGCATCGACTTCCATCCCGCGTGGCACGAGCTGATGCGCGGCATCGTCGCGCGCGGCTTCCACGCCGGCCCGTGGGAGCGCGGACGCGGCGCCGCACGCGCATGCGCTGCGCGCGGCCGGCTACCTGATGCAGGGCCGCGTCGAGCAGGGCACGCTGTGTCCGACGACGATGACGTACGGCGCGGTGGCGGCGCTCGCGAACGACGACTGGGCGCGCGCGACGTGGGTCCCGCGGATCGTCACGCGCGACTACGATCCGCGCGACGTGCCGGTCGACGTCAAGCGCGGCGCGCTGGTCGGCATGGGCATGACCGAGAAGCAGGGCGGCTCCGACGTGCGCGCGAACACGACGCGCGCCGTGGAGACCGGCGACGGCCACCGGCTGACCGGGCACAAGTGGTTCTTCTCGTGTCCGCAGGTCGACGCGCATCTGGTGCTCGCGTACGCGACCGACCGTGCGGGGGCCGACGCCGGCCTGTCGTGCTTCCTCGTGCCGCGGTACGCACCGGACGGCACGAAGAACGCGGTGCGCGTGCAGCGGCTGAAGGACAAGGTCGGCAACCGCTCGAACGCGTCGGCGGAGGTCGAGTTCGCCGGCGCGTGGGGGCATCTCGTCGGCGAGCCGGGCCGCGGCGTGCCGACGATCCTCGAGATGGGCACGTTCACGCGGCTCGATTGCGTGATCGGCAGCGCGGCGATGATGCGCGAGGCCGTCGCGCAGGCGATCCATCACGCGCGCCATCGAGCGGCGTTCGGGCGTCCTCTCGTCGAGCAGCCGCTGATGTCGAGCGTGCTCGGGGACCTCGCGATCGAGGCCGAGGCCGCGACGGCGCTCGCGCTCCGGCTCGCGCGGGCGTTCGACGCGCGCGACGACGAGCACGAGCTGCTGTTCCGCCGCGCGCTGACGTCGGCGTCGAAGTACTGGGTCTGCAAGCGCGGCCCGGCGCTCGCGGCCGAGGCGATGGAGGTGCTCGGCGGCAACGGCTACGTCGAGGAGGGGCCGCTCGCGCGCATCTTTCGCGAGATGCCGGTCAACTCGATCTGGGAGGGGTCCGGCAACGTCATGTGCCTCGACGTGCTGCGCGCGTTCGGCCGCTCGCCGGCGTGCGGGCGAAGCAGTCATCGCCGAGTTCGCGCCGCGGTGCGCGGCGCCGACGCCGCGTTCGACGCGGCGTTCGAGCGCTTCGCGACGCGACTCGCGAACCATGCCGACGACGAGTCGTCCGCCCGCGGCTTCGTCCGCCGCCTCGTCGCGCTGGTGCAGGCGTCGCTGCTGCTGCGGTCCGGCTCGCCGGCGATGGCAGACGCGTTCTGCGCGACGCGCCTCGTCGAGGAGTCCGGGTGGGGCGCGACGTACGGCGAGGTCGCGGTGCCCGACGCCGCGGCGCTGATCGAACGTGCGTCGGCGCAACGCTGAAATCGCGTCGATTCGGCGCGCCGGCCGAACGATGGTTCGGCCCAGCGGTCGTAACGGCTCGCATCGACCAGGAGAGCCATCATGACGATCGACACGTCCATCGGGGCGGACGATCCCCGCACGCAGGAGTCGGGTCATCGACGACGAGACCGTCGAGGAGGAGCGCGCGCGCAAGGCGCGGCAGGACGGCGAGAGCGTGCAGGACGACCGGCCGCGGCCCGATCTCACGCGCGAGGACATCGAGGCCGGCAACGACCGCAACGTGTCGGCCGACCAGAGCGGCCGCAGCGGGACGACCAACAAGCTGCCCGACACCGGCATCGACGTCGGCAGACCGTGACGGCGACGTGATGTCGAAAGAAAAGGGCCGCATCCGCGGCCCTTCGTTCGTCGAGCGACCGCTCAGAGCAGCGGCACCATCAGCAGCGCGACGATGTTCATGATCTTGATCAGCGGGTTGACCGCCGGGCCGGCCGTGTCCTTGTAGGGGTCGCCGACCGTGTCGCCGGTGACCGCGGCCTTGTGCGCCTCGGAACCCTTGCCGCCGAAGTTGCCTTCCTCGATGTACTTCTTGGCGTTGTCCCACGCGCCGCCGCCGGTGCACATCGAGATCGCGACGAACAGGCCCGTCACGATCGTGCCCATCAGCATGCCGCCGATCGCCATCCGCGCCGCCTCGGGTCCCATCAGGAAGCGCATCACGACGGCCAGCACGATCGGCGTGGCCAGCGGAAGCAGCGACGGAATCATCATCTCCTTGATCGCGGCACGGGTCAGCATGTCGACCGCGACGCCGTACTCCGGCTTCGCGGTGCCTTCCATGATCCCCTTGATCGTCGCGAACTGGCGGCGCACCTCGACGACGACCGAGCCTGCCGCACGGCCGACCGCCTCCATCGCCATCGCGCCGAACAAATACGGCACGAGGCCGCCGACGAACAGGCCGATGATGACGGCCGGCTCGCTCAGGCTGAAGTCGACGCTCTTGCCGCCGGTCGCGAGCGCATGCGTGAAGTCGGCGAACAGCACGAGCGCCGCGAGACCGGCCGAGCCGATCGCGTAGCCCTTCGTGACGGCCTTCGTCGTGTTGCCGACCGCGTCGAGCGGGTCGGTGACGTCGCGCACGGACTCGGGCAGCTCGGCCATCTCGGCGATGCCGCCGGCGTTGTCGGTGATCGGGCCGTACGCGTCGAGCGCGACGATGATGCCGGCCATCGACAGCATCGACGTGGCTGCGGTCGCGATGCCGTACAGGCCGCCGAGCGCATACGCCGCGTAGATCGCGAAGCACACGCAGATGACCGGCCACGCCGTGGACTTCATCGAGACCGCGAGACCGGCGATGATGTTCGTGCCGTGGCCCGTCGTCGACGCCTGTGCGACGTAGCGCACCGGCTTGTACTCGGTGCCGGTGTAGTACTCGGTGATCCAGACCAGCAGGCCGGTCAGCACGAGCCCGACGATCGACGACAGGTACATCCGCATCACGAGCGACATGCCCGCCTCGCCGGCGACCGTCGCGAGCGGCGTGCCGCCGAAGACCCACGACGTGATCGGATAGAACGCGATCACGGCGAGGACGCCAGCCACGATCAGGCCCTTGTACAGCGCGGTCATGATCTTCTTGCCGGGCGTGTGCTTGACGAAGAAGCACCCGACGATCGACGCGATGATCGAGAAGCCGCCGAGCATCAGCGGATAGATCACGGCCGCGGCCTCCGCGCCGCGCATCAGCAGCGAGCCGAGCAGCATCGTCGCGATCAGCGTGACCGCGTACGTCTCGAACAGGTCGGCCGCCATGCCGGCGCAGTCGCCGACGTTGTCGCCGACGTTGTCCGCGATCACTGCAGGATTCCGCGGGTCGTCTTCCGGGATGCCCGCCTCGACCTTGCCGACGAGGTCGGCGCCGACGTCGGCGCCCTTCGTGAAGATGCCGCCGCCGAGCCGCGCGAAGATCGAGATCAGCGACGCGCCGAACGCGAGGCCGACGAGCGGCTGGATGTAGTCGTGCAGCATCGTCGGGTCGGCGCCTTCGCGCGAGCCGAAGCCGACGAGCACGCCGTAGTAGCCGGCGACGCCGAGCAGCCCGAGCCCGACGACGAGCATGCCGGTGATCGCGCCGCCGCGGAACGCGACGTTGAGCGCCGGGTCGAGGCCGCGCGTCGCCGCCTCGGCGGTGCGGACGTTCGCGCGCACCGACACGTTCATGCCGATGAAGCCGCAGGCGCCCGACAGCAGGGCGCCGATCAGGAAGCCGATCGCGGTCGGCCATCCGAGCACGAAGCCGACGATGAGGAAGATGACGACGCCGACCATCGCGATGGTCGTGTACTGCCGCTTCAGGTAGGCGGCCGCGCCCTGCTGGATGGCCAGCGCGATTTCCTGCATGCGGGCATTGCCGGCCGGCAGTCCGAGGATCCAGCTGCGCGAAACCACGCCGTACACCACCGCGATCGCGCCGCAGATCAGCGCGAACCACAGGCCCGTCATTCCAGCATCCATTGACCCTGCTCCCTTATGCCGCCGGCACCACCGGCGTTGTTTGATGAACTTGCGACGCGGACCGCTGGGTCACGCGTCAGGCGAGCGCCTCGAAGACCCGCCTCCGGATTTCGTCGACCGTGCCGATCCCCTCGACGCGGCGGTACACCGGCGCGGCCGGTTCGCCGGGCGCCGATCCGCGCGCGGCCCAGGCCGAGTAGTACTCGACCAGGATCTCGGTCTGTGCGTGATAGACCTCGAGTCGCTTGCGCACCGTCGCCTCGAGGTCGTCGTCGCGCTGGATCAGCGGCTCGCCGGTGACGTCGTCGATGCCCGGCGTCTTCGGCGGATTGAAATGCACGTGGTAGATCCGTCCGCTCGCCGGATGGACGCGACGGCCGGTGATGCGCTCGATGATGTCCGAGTCGGGCACCGCGATCTCGAGCACGTGGTCCAGGGCGACGCCGGCGAGCTTCATCGCGTCGGCCTGCGGCACGGTGCGCGGGAAGCCGTCGAACAGATAGCCGTTCGCGCAGTCGGCCTGCGTCAGCCGGTCCGCGACCAGGCCGATGATGATCTCGTCGGACACCAGTGCGCCGCTGTCCATGACCTTCTTCGCGGCCAGGCCCAGCGGCGTCTCCGCCTTCACGGCGGCGCGCAGCATGTCGCCGGTGGAGATCTGCGGAATGCCGTAGCGTTCGCGGATGAATTGCGCCTGCGTGCCCTTGCCGGCGCCGGGTGCGCCCAGCAGGATCAGGCGCATGGATGGGTCCGCATCGCTGTGGTGCCTCGGAAGGCCTGGGTGGTGGGAAACGGTCGGCGACGTTCTCGTTCGTCGTCTTCGTGGCCGGATTCACGCGGGCGGGCTCGCGGCCTCGCCTCGGTCACTCGGCCGTCGCCCCGCGATGGCGCGAGGACGGTGCGGCCCGGCACGCGACGCGAACCATACCGGATCACTCCGCGCACGGTCAATCGTGGGTCTTCCCGATGGACGCCTCGAACAGTGCCCGCACGCGCACCAGATCCTGCGGCGTGTCGACGCCGGGCGCCGGCGCCGCATCGGTCACGAAGACGGCGATCCGGAACCCGTGCCACAGCGCGCGCAACTGTTCGAGCGCTTCGGTCGACTCGATGGCCGCGGGCGCGAGCGTCGTGAACGTCGCGAGGAAGCGCGCGCGGTAGGCGTACAGACCGATGTGCCGCATCGCGCCGGCCGGCAGCTCGTCCGCACCGGCGCGGTCGCGCTTCCAGGGGATGGGCGCGCGAGAGAAGTAGAGCGCGCGGCCGCCGGCGTCGACGACGACCTTGACGACGTTCGGATCGGTCCATTCCGCGAACGACGCGATCGGATGACACGCGGTCGCGATCGAGCAGTCGGTGGCGGTGGCCAGCGTCGTCGCGGCGCGCGCGATCAGTGCCGGATCGATCAGCGGCTCGTCGCCCTGCACGTTGACGACGATCGTGTCGCCGTCGATGGCGCCGTCGCGCGTCAGGGTCGCGGCCACCTCGGCGAGGCGATCGGTGCCGGATGGATGGTTCGTCGCCGTCAGCATCGCCTCGTGGCCGTGCGCCCGGACCGCGTCCGCGATCGCCGCGTCGTCGGTCGCGACGATGACGCGCGCGGCGCCGCTCGCTCGCGCGCGCTCGGCGACGCGCACGACCATCGGCCGGCCGGCGAGATCGGCGAGCGGCTTGTCGGGAAGACGTGTCGACGCGCGGCGCGCCGGCACGACCGCGACGAATCCGTCCACGGGCGGGCCGTCAGGCGGCCGTCGCGTCGGCGCCGGGCCCCGCGTCGAGCCGGCGTGCTTCCGACTCGAGCATGACGGGGATGCCGTCGCGGATCGGATACGCGAGTCGCGCGGCGTCGGACACGAGTTCCTGGCGCGCCTTGTCGTAGCGCAGCGGCCCCTTCGTGACGGGGCAGACGAGGATGTCGAGCAGTCGATGGTCCATGCGCGTCCTCCCGGTGTTCGTCAGGCCGCCGGCGCCTGCGCCGCGCGCTTCGGCCGGCCGATGTGGTCGAGGATCGCGGCGACGAGACCCGGGTCGATCGTCGCCGTCACCGGCACGGCCCACATCCGCGACTCGTCGAAGCGCGCGCACTTCACCGCGTCCTTCTCGGTCATGAGGATCGCCTCGGAGTTGCGACGCTCGAACGGGTTCGTCCGATAGCGATGATGATCGTCGAGCGGCATGCGATGGAAGCTGAGGCCGGCGCCGCGCAGCATCCCGAAGAAGCGCTGCGGGTGACCGATGCCGGCCGCGGCCGTCAAGCGGCGGCCGCGGAACGTCTCGAGCGCGCGCGTCATCGACGGATCGGTGACGCGATAGGCGTCGCCGGCGACGAGCTGCATCCGGTACGGCGGGCGCGACAGCGTCACGTGGCCGGGCAGCCGGGGCAGCGACGCGTCGGCGCCGTTCAGGACGACGGCGTCGACCGCCGCGAGTCGCGACAGCGGCTCGCGCAGCGGGCCGGCCGGAAGCAGCTTGCCGTTGCCGGCCCCGCGTTCGTCGAACACCGCGATCTCGAAGTTGCGGACGAGCGCGTAGTGCTGCAGACCGTCGTCGGACAGCAGCACGTCGACGTCGGGGTGCGCGGCCAGCAGCGCCCGCGCGGCATCGACGCGCCGACGGCCGACGAACACCGGCGCACCGGTCCGTCTCGCGATCAGCACGGCCTCGTCGCCGAGCTCGTCGGCCGCGCCGTCGGCGGCCGGATCGACGCCGGCGACGAACGTCGACAGTCGCGTCGCACGGCCTCCGTACCCGCGCGACACGACGCCCGGGCGGAAGCCTTCGCGGCGCAGCGCCTCGACGAGCGCGATCACGAGCGGCGTCTTGCCGGAGCCGCCGACGGTCAGGTTGCCGACGACGACGACCGGCACCGGCAGCGCGTCCGCGGGCCTCGCCACGGCGGAGCGTCGGCGCATCGCCACCGTCGTCGCGAAGAGGCCGGACAGCGGCGCGAACACGGCGGCGAGCGAGCGGCGCGCGATCGAGCGGGGATGCCACTTCGGCCGGCCGCTGCCGTACCAGATCGCCGTCAGGGCGCGACGGGGCTTCACGTTGCGATCATCCGCGCAGGGTCGAAGGGCGCATCGGCTCGAACCAAAGTGGTCGGGTCGACGTTAACAGAACGGGACGCGTCCCGATCGCGAGGACGCGGTTCCATGCGAATGCTACTTGCCCGGCGTCGTCTGCGTCGCGAACGTGATCTGGGCGATCTGCGCGGCGCGCGCCGCCTCCATGACGTTCACGACCGACTGATGCGTCGCCTGCGCGTCCGCGTTGATGACGATGACCGGATCCTTGCGCGTCGCGGCGCTCGCGCGGATCGCATCGACGAGGCCGTTCGCGTCGCGCGCGGCGACCTGGCGGCCGTCGATCGTGTAGCGACCGTCCTGCGTCACGGCGACGTCGATCTCGGCCGGCCGCTGCGGTGCCTTCTCGGCATCGGCGGTCGGCAGCGTGATCTGCAGCTCGGCGAACTTCGAGTACGTCGTCGTGACCATCAGGAAGATGATGATGACGAGGAACAGGTCGATGAGCGGGATCAGGTTGATCTCCGGCTCTTCGCGGGACGTGCCTTTCTTGAAGTTCATGCGCGGATGCGGCCGACGCCGTCAGACGTTGCGTTCGCCGTGGACGATGTCGACGAAGCGCACGGCCTGCTGCTCCATCTCGACCACCAGGCCGTCGACCTTGCCGCGATACTGGCGATAGAAGATCAGCGACGGGATCGCGACGACGAGGCCGAACGCCGTGTTGTACAGCGAGATCGAGATGCCGTGCGCGAGCTGTGCCGGATTCGTGCTGCCGGTCGGCGACTGCGATCCGAAGATCTCGATCATGCCGATGACGGTGCCGAACAGCCCGAGCAGCGGCGCGGCCGTGTAGATCGTCGCGAGATGATTGAGGAAGCGCTCGAGCTCGTGGTTGACGATGCGGCCGGCCTCCTCGATCGACTCCTTCATCACTTCGCGCGGCGCCTTCTCGTTGCGCAGCCCGGCGGCGAGGATGCGGCCGAGCGGCGAATTGTTCTCGAGGCGGGTCAGCACCTCGGGCGTGACCTTGCGGGCCCGGTACAGGCCGACGACTTCCTCGAGCAGGTTCGGCGGGATGACCTTCGAGTGACGCAGGACGATCGCGCGTTCGATGATGAGGGCGAGCGCGATGATGGACGCGACGAGCAGGAACCAGATCGGCCAGCCTGCCGCCAGAAAAATCGAACCCAAGCAGATGCTCCTGCGAGAAAGGAAGACGGCGAGGAAGACGGCGAGTGGCAGAATCGCGGCGGCCGTGCGAGGCCGGCAACGACAGGATCCGGAGGGCGCCGTCGAGCGACCCGCAATGTAGCTTCTCGCACGATGCACGGCAAGCCGACCGGCCGCGCTTCGTTGCGATGAATCGCTGTGCGCTCAAGACCTTGTGGCGGCTGGCGGTCAATGTGGATAACTCTGTGCATATCGGTGGGCATCGTGGTGCCGCCCAGGAACGCCGCGGCGAACCGCCCCGGCGTCGCCGGCAAAGGGCCCTGAATCCAAAGCGCTTTCGAGAGGGGGCGGCCCCGCTGCGCCCGGTGTTCCCGGGGAGTGGGAGGGGCGCCACGTGTGGACAGATGCCCGCCCGTCGCCGCATTCCGGGCCGAATGCGCTGGAAACCCGCATGAATCCCGGAGATCCGTCGATCGACGCGCGGGCGATGCCCGCGGTCCTGCCGCTGGGCGAGCTCGTGCGCCGGATCGCCCTCGCGCTCGAGCGCGGCTTCGGCCTGCAGTGGGTCGCGGGCGAGGTGTCGAACGTGACGCGGGCCGGTTCCGGCCACTGGTACTTCTCGCTGAAGGACCGCGACGCGCAGGCGCGGTGCGTGATGTTTCGCAACCGCAATCAATACGTCGAGTGGACGCCGCGCGACGGCGACCGCGTCGAGGCGCGCGTCGTGCCGGGGCTCTACACGCCGCGCGGCGAGTTCCAGCTGCAGGTCGAGCAGCTGCGGCGCGCCGGCGCCGGCGTGCTGTTCGAGGCATTCCTCCGGATCAAGGCCGCGCTCGAGGCGGCCGGACTGTTCGATGCCGCGCGCAAGCGGCCGCTGCCGCCGCATCCGCGCACGATCGGCGTCGTGACGTCCCTGCAGGCCGCGGCGCTGCGCGACGTCCTGACGACGCTCGCGCGCCGCGCGCCGCATGTCCGCGTGATCGTGTATCCGACGCCGGTACAGGGGCAGGACGCGCCGCAGCGGCTCGTCGAGGCGATCGCCGCGGCGGCGCATGCCCGGGCGCCGCATCCGATCGACGTGCTGCTCGTCGTGCGCGGCGGCGGCAGCATCGAGGACCTGTGGGCGTTCAACGACGAGCGCGTCGCCCACGCGATCGCGGCCGCGCGCGTCCCGGTCGTCAGCGGCGTCGGGCACGAGACGGACTTCACGATCGCCGACTTCGTGGCGGACGTGCGCGCGCCGACGCCGACCGCGGCGGCGGAGCTCGCGAGCCCCGATGCGTTCGCGCTGACCGCGACCGTCGCGCGCCACGCGGCCGCGTTGCGTCGCGCGCTGCAGCGGTCGCTCGATCAGCGCGCGCAGCGCGTCGACGACGCAGCGGGGCGGCTCCGCTCGCCGGAGCAGCGGCTGCTCGCGGCACGCGCTCGCTTGGACGACGCGATCCGCCGGCTCGCGCGCGCGGGCGCGGCGACGATCGACCGCGGCGCGAACGCGGTCGTCGTCGCGTCGGGCCGCCTGCGTCGGGCCGGACCGAACGTCGAGCTGCTCGCGCTGCGGATCGCGACGACTCGCGACCGTCTCGCCCGCACCGGCGCGCGCAGGTTGTCGGTCGCGACGCAGGCGGTCGACGGTGTCGCCGGCCGTCTCGCGCTGCTCGATCCGAGGGGCATCCTCTCGCGCGGCTACGCGATCGCGACGACGGCAGACGGAACGATCGTCCGCGACGCCGCCCAGGTGCGCGCCGGCGACGCGCTGGTGGTCGAGGTCGCGCGCGGTCGCGTCTCGACGCGGGTCGTCGCGTCCGACGGGACCGACGCGACGGACGCGGGACCTTCGTCAGCGCCCGTCTGAATCAGGCCGGCGCGCGCGCCCCGGCGTCGCGAACCGCCCTAGAATCACCGGCTGGCCTCGGGCCGCCCCTCACCGGAGAACAAGACATGGAACACAAGCTTCCGCCGCTCCCGTACGCGATGGATGCGCTCGCGCCGAACGTGTCGAAGGAAACCCTGGAGTATCACTACGGCAAGCACCATCAGACGTACGTGACGAACCTGAACAACCTCATCAAGGGCACCGAGTTCGAGGACGCGCCGCTCGAGGAGATCGTCAAGCGGTCGTCGGGCGGCATCTTCAACAACGGCGCGCAGGTCTGGAACCACACGTTCTACTGGAACTCGATGTCGCCGTCGGGCGGCGGCGAGGCGACGGGCGCCGTCGGCGACGCCATCAAGGCGAAGTGGGGCGACTTCGGCGCGTTCAAGGAAGCGTTCACGAAGGCGGCCGTCGGACAGTTCGGCTCCGGCTGGGCCTGGCTCGTGAAAAAGGGCGACGGCGTCGACATCGTGACGACCGGCAACGCCGACACGCCGCTACGCGGCAGCGATACGCCGATCCTGACCTGCGACGTGTGGGAACACGCGTACTACATCGACTACCGCAACGCGCGTCCGAAGTACATGGAAGCGTTCTGGAACGTCGTCAACTGGGAGTTCGCCAGCAAGAACCTCGGTTGACCGACGCCGGTCGCCGTCGACGGCGGCCGGATCGTCACGACGACAACAACCCCGTCAGTCCGGCGTCGCGGACGGCGCCCGGCCCCGGCCGGCGCGCTCGCGCGAGCCGGGGAGTTCCGTTTCATGCGAATCGAGGCACCACGTGCCGTTCCGGCAGCGCGCGCTCGGCGACGGCACGCACGCCGGTCCTGGCGCCCGTGCGCCGCAGCCGGCCTGTCGATCGTGCTGTCGTCCGTCGTCGCGCCCGCGGCAGCGAAGTCCGGCGACGAAGCGTGGTTCCTGCAGGGCGGCGAGGGCGATCGCGCCGTTCGCAGTGCGGCGATCGGCTACACGCGCGGCTTCCTGCCGAAGGACGATGCCGATCCGACCGGCTGGTCGGTGTACGGCGAAGCCGTGCTCGGCGAATGGTTCGTCCATCACCACGATCCGGGGCAGCGGACGATGTTCACGCAGGTGACCGCGGCCCCGGTGCTGCGCTACACGTTCGACGGCGCCCTGCGCGACGTCTTCATCGAGGCCGGCGTCGGCCTCACGGCCATCGTGCCGCGGTTCCACGACACCGGCCGCGCGTTCTCGACGACGTTCCAGTTCGACGACCATGCGTCGCTCGGGCTGCGCTTCGGCGCGCGTGACGAGAACGAGCTGTCGATCCGCATCGAGCACTTCTCGAACGGCGGGTTGCGCAACCCGAACCCCGGCCAGAACTTCGGCCAGCTCCGCTTCGCCCGGCACTTCTGACCGGGCGATCCGGTCAGGGCGTCGGCTTCGGCAGTCCCGAGATCGGGGTGCCCGGCCCGATGCCGTGCTGTGCGAACCAGCCGCGGTTCATCTCGAGCGCGTAGGCGGCCGGCCGTTTCGCGCAGTGGTTGTCGTCGGTCTGCGCGGCCATCTCCTCGACGTTGATGACCCGACCCCGCTCGTCGAGGAACGCCACGGACAGTGGGATCAACGTGTTGCGCATCCACATGCACTGCAGCGCCGGCCGGTCGAACAGGAACACCATCCCCTGATTCGCGCCGAGCGCCGTGCGGAACATCAACCCGCGTTCGCGCTCCGCCGGTTCGGCGGCGACCTCGGCGCGGATCACGTGGATCCCGGCCGACAGCGGGATGACCCGGAACGCGGTCGGTGCGTCCTGCGCCGCGGCGATGCCGGATGCGGTCAGCAATGCGGCCGCCGTCAGCCGCCGGACCGCGCGCGCCGCGTTGCCGCTCCATTCGAAAGCCATCGTTCTGCCTCGCAAGCGAAATCGTCGTCGGGCGGCCGGCGTCGTGGATCGGGACCCGCGAGCGCGTCCGCCAAAGAAAAAGCCGGCCCGAAGGCCGGCTTCCGATCGCGACCGCGACTTAGTTGACCGGCTTGTCGCCGACCTTCGCATCGCGCTTCGCATGGCGCGCCTTCGCACGGGCGGTGCGGGCGGCCTTCTTGTCGGACGTGGCCGTCGTGTCGGTCGACGCGCTGGTCGTCGACTTGCTCGCGCCGGTGCTGGACGTGGTGCCGGCAGCCGGAACGACCGGCGGAACGCCCGGGGTTTGTTGTTGGGCGACGGCGACGGTCGCGAACAGCGACGCCACCAGGACAGCGATCAGCTTGCTCATGTCATTTTCCTCAGAAAGTTCATCAAGTTCGTTTTCGGTCCGACTCGAGGGCTTTTACGATCGGCCAGAGCTTCGGATCACAGCCAATAACGTCGACTCGGACACGCGGTTGACAACGCGGCGCCTCCGGGTCGCCTTCGAGGCCGCCGTCCGCGTATCGCGGTTCGACGCCGGTTCCAGTCTATCCGCTTCTATCTCGATCGACACTCCCGGCGCGATGCCGAGCGACGGCAGGTCGAGTCCGCCGATGCCGACGCGCACGAGCCGGAGCGTCGGATACCCGATCGCGGCGGTCATCCGGCGCACCTGGCGATTGCGCCCTTCGCGAAGCTCGATCTCCAGCCAACAGGTCGGTCGGTTCGCCCGCACGCGGATCGGCGGGTCTCGCGGCCACAGCGCGGGCGGCGCGATGCGACGGGCGACCGCCGGCTTCGCGACGTAGCGGTCCGCGCCCTCGCCGACGGTCAGGCCGTCGGCGAAGCGCGCGAGCGCGTCCGGTGCCGGTTCGCCTTCGACCTCGGCCCAGTAGCGCTTCGTGAGCCGGTGCGACGGGTCGGCGATCGCATGCTGAAGCCGGCCGTCGTCGGTCAGCAGCAGCAAGCCTTCGCTGTCGGCGTCGAGGCGACCCGCCGCATAGACGCCGGGCCGGTCGACGTAGCCGGCGAGCGTCGCATGGCCATCGCCCGACGTGAATTGCGACAGCACGCCGTACGGCTTGTTGAACGCGATCAGCATGATCGTCCGGCAGGCGTCCGGGTCGGGCGATCGGGCATAATTTCGGGCCTCGACCGGCCGATCGAAGCCGGCCATGACCGCCGCCGGCGCCCCGCGCGCGCCGCGCCGCATCCGACGCGCCCGACCGGGCCGCGATCCGGACCACTCACGGAGAACTCATGTACGAACACGTCTCGATCCCCAGCGACGGCGAAAAGATCACCGTCAACGCCGACTTCTCGCTGAACGTGCCCGACCAGCCGATCATTCCGTACATCGAGGGCGACGGCACCGGCGCTCGACATCACGCCGGTGATGATCAAGGTCGTCGACGCGGCGGTCGCCAAGGCCTACGGCGGCAAGCGGAAGATCCACTGGATGGAGATCTTCGCCGGCGAGAAGTCGACGCGGGTCTACGGCCCGGACGTCTGGCTGCCGGACGAGACGCTCGACGATCGTCAAGGACTACGTCGTCTCGATCAAGGGCCCGCTGACCACGCCGGTCGGCGGCGGCATCCGCTCGCTCAACGTCGCGCTGCGCCAGGAGCTCGACCTCTACGTCTGCCTGCGCCCGGTGCGCTACTTCAAGGGCGTGCCGTCGCCCGGTGAAGGCGCCGGAGAAGGTCGACATGGTGATCTTCCGCGAGAACTCGGAAGACATCTACGCCGGCATCGAGTACGAGGCCGAGAGCGACAAGGCGAAGAAGCTGATCAAGTTCCTGACAGGACGAGATGGGCGTCAAGAAGATCCGCTTCCCGGACACCTCGGGCATCGGCATCAAGCCGGTCTCGCGCGAAGGCACCGAGCGCCTGGTGCGCAAGGCGATCCAGTACGCGATCGACAACGACAAGCCGTCGGTCACGCTGGTGCACAAGGGCAACATCATGAAGTTCACCGAAGGCGGCTTCCGCGACTGGGGCTACGCGCTGGCGCAGAAGGAGTTCGGCGCCGCAGCCGATCGACGGCGGCCCGTGGTGCAAGTTCAAGAACCCGAAGACCGGCACGCGACATCATCGTCAAGGACGTCGATCGCCGACGCCTTCCTGCAGCAGATCATCCTGCGCCCGGCCGAATACTCGGTGATCGCCACGCTGAACCTGAACGGCGACTACGTCTCCGACGCGCTCGCCGCGCAGGTCGGCGGCATCGGCATCGCGCCGGGCGCCAACATGTCCGACACGGTCGCGATGTTCGAGGCCACCCACGGCACCGCGCCGAAGTACGCCGGCAAGGACTACGTCAACCCGGGCTCGGAGATCCTCTCGGCCGAGATGATGCTGCGCCACATGGGCTGGACCGAGGCGGCCGACCTGATCATCGCGTCGATGGAGAAGTGCGATCCTGTCGCAAGAAGGTCACCTACGACTTCGCGCGCCTGATGGAAGGCGCGACGCAGGTGTCGTGCTCCGGCTTCGGCCAGGTGATGATCGACCACATGTAACGAGGGCCGTCGGGAAGCGTCGGTTTCCTTGACGGATCGACGCGTCGCGCGGCGCGTCGGCATCGACGCCCAACGAAAAAACCCGGCTCGGCCGGGTTTTTTTGTTCGTCCCTCGCGGGTCGTCGTCAGGGCGCCTGGATGTTCGAGGCCTGCTTGCCCTTCGGGCCCTGCGTCACGTCGAACTGCACCTTCTGACCTTCTTTCAAGGTCTTGAAGCCGTTCATCTGGATGGCGGAGAAATGCGCGAACAGGTCCTCGCCGCCGTCGTCCGGCGTGATGAACCCGAAGCCCTTCGCGTCGTTGAACCACTTCACTGTACCTGTTGCCATGAAAACGATCTTTCACAAAAGAGAGACCACGCGTGGATGGCCGATTAACGAGCTTTGGTTCAAGAGCCCACCGCTACGCGCGCGGTTCACTCCTCCCTGAACATTGAAGCCCTGCCCGTGTTTGGCGTGCAAGTTCGAAGATGCGCTTTCCGGTGAAGGACTTGACAGCAAACACCGACCTATTCTTTTGGTTCGCCGGCCCAATGTCAAGTACGGTAATTGCTTAGGCCGACGCCCCGCCGGACGTGTTCTGCGGCGCGTGGAAAAAGCGCAACTGCCCGTCGTGACAGCATCGCGCGCGGGGAGTAAACTCGTCGCGGGCCCGGGGCGTTCTCGGAGTCGACAGCCCCGGCGCGGGCGGAGGCCGCGAACCGTCGAACAGCTTGTGTTCCGAGGCCCAGTTCCCATCTGGCTCAGCAGGCGGTTGGCATTAGAATTGCGTCGATGTCCCAGCAAGATCCTGATCAACAACCGACGACGGTCCTCGAGCGCGAGACGCAACGAGTCGAGCCGCCGCCGATCTATCAGGTGATGATCCTCAACGACGACTACACGCCGATGGAGTTCGTAGTCATGGTCCTGCAGCAGTTCTTCGGAAAGGATGCGGACCAGGCGTTCCAGATCATGTGGAAGGTGCACATCGAGGGGAAGGGCGTCTGTGGCGTCTATCCTCGCGACATCGCAGCGACGAAGGTGGATCAGGTCATCGAGTTTTCACGGCAGCACCAGCACCCGCTGCAGTGCGTGATGGAGGAAGCATGATCGCGCAGGAACTGGAAGTCAGTCTGCACATGGCGTTCGTCGAGGCGCGCCAGGCCCGCCACGAATTCATCACCGTCGAGCACCTGCTGCTGGCGCTGCTGGACAACCCCACCGCCGCGGCCGTGCTGCGCGCCTGCGCGGCGAACATCGACGATCTGCGGAAGAATCTGACGCATTTCATCAACGACAACACGCCGGTCGTGTCGGGCACCGACGAGATCGACACGCAGCCGACGCTCGGTTTCCAGCGCGTCATCCAGCGCGCGATGATGCACGTCCAGTCGACCGCGAACAGCAAGAAGGAAGTGACCGGCGCGAACGTGATGGTCGCGATCTTCGGCGAGAAGGATTCGCACGCCGTCTACTACCTGCATCAGCAGGGCATCACCCGTCTCGACGTGGTGAACTTCATTTCGCACGGCATCACGAAGAACCCGGCGCAGCAGGGCGCCGGGCTCGGAGGCCGAGAACGGCGACGCCGACGGCGAGAAGGAACAGCGCCAGACGGCGCTCGACCAGTTCACGCAGAACCTGAACCAGCTCGCGGTGCAGGGCAAGATCGACCCGCTGATCGGTCGCGAGGCCGAGGTCGAGCGCGTCATCCAGGTGCTGTGCCGTCGGCGGAAGAACAACCCGCTGCTGGTCGGCGAGGCCGGCGTCGGCAAGACCGCCATCGCCGAGGGCCTCGCGTGGCGCATCACGCAGAAGGACGTGCCGGAGATCCTCGAGAGCGCCGAGGTCTACTCGCTCGACATGGGCTCGCTGCTCGCCGGCACCAAGTACCGCGGCGACTTCGAGCAGCGCCTCAAGGCCGTGCTCAAGCAGCTGAAGGACAACGCGAGCGCGATCCTGTTCATCGACGAGATCCACACGCTGATCGGCGCCGGCTCGGCGTCGGGCGGCACGCTCGACGCGTCGAACCTGCTGAAGCCGGCGCTGTCGTCGGGCCAGCTGAAGTGCATCGGCGCGACGACCTACAACGAGTACCGCGGCATCTTCGAGAAGGACCACGCGCTGTCGCGTCGCTTCCAGAAGATCGACGTCAACGAGCCGTCGGTCGAGCAGACCGTGCAGATCCTGCGCGGCCTGAAGTCGCGCTTCGAGGAGCATCACGGCGTCAAGTATTCGGCGAACGCGCTGACGACGGCCGCGGAGCTCGCGGCGCGCTTCATCAACGACCGCCACCTGCCGGACAAGGCGATCGACGTCATCGACGAGGCGGGCGCCGCGCAGCGGATCCTGCCGGTCGGCAAGCGCAAGAAGACCATCGGCAAGCCGGAGATCGAGGAGATCATCGCCAAGATCGCGCGCATCCCGCCGCAGAACGTGTCGTCCGACGACCGCAGCAAGCTGGCCACGATCGAGCGCGACCTGAAGAACGTCGTGTTCGGCCAGGACCCGGCGATCGAGGCGCTCGGCGCCGCGATCAAGATGGCGCGGTCCGGGCTCGGCAAGCCGGAGAAGCCGATCGGCTCGTTCCTGTTCTCGGGTCCGACCGGCGTCGGCAAGACCGAGGTCGCGAAGCAGCTCGCGTTCATCCTCGGCATCGACCTGATCCGCTTCGACATGTCGGAGTACATGGAGCGCCACGCGGTGTCGCGGCTGATCGGCGCGCCGCCGGGCTACGTCGGCTTCGACCAGGGCGGCCTGCTGACCGAGGCGATCGCGAAGAAGCCGCATGCGGTGCTGCTGCTCGACGAGATCGAGAAGGCGCATCCGGACGTGTTCAACATCCTGCTGCAGGTGATGGACCACGGCACGCTGACCGACAACAACGGGCGCAAGGCCGACTTCCGCAACGTCATCATCATCATGACGACGAACGCGGGCGCCGAGTCGCTGCAGAAGCGGTCGATCGGCTTCAAGGACAGCAAGGAAGCCGGCGACGAGCTGGCCGACATCAAGCGGATGTTCACGCCGGAGTTCCGCAACCGCCTCGACGCGACGATCAGCTTCAAGTCGCTCGACGAGGAGATCATCCTGCGCGTCGTCGACAAGTTCCTGATCCAGCTCGAGGAGCAGCTGCACGAGAAGAAGGTCGACATCGTGTTCGACGACGGCCTGCGGTCGTTCCTCGCGAAGAAGGGCTTCGATCCGCTGATGGGCGCGCGGCCGATGGCGCGGCTGATCCAGGACATGATCCGTCGCGCGCTGGCCGACGAGCTGCTGTTCGGCCGTCTGGTCGGCGGCGGCAAGGTCACCGTCGAGCTCGACGAGGAAAACAAGATCCGCCTCGTGTTTCCGGAGGACGGCGGCGCGCCGCAGCCGCCGGCCGAGGTCGAGGAGCTCGACGCCTGACGGCCGTCCGCATCGCACCGGGTCCATCGAGGCCCGCCGCTCAACCGGGCGGCGGGCCTTCTTCTTTCGCGGCGGCCGAGACCGTCGTCGACCGTCGGATAGCGGGGGCGAAAGCCGAGCTCGCGGCGCAGCCGCTCGTTCGACAGACGTCGGGATTCACGCAGGAAGCTCATCCGCATCGGCCCGACGAGCGGCTCGAGTTCGGGCGCGCGACACGCGCGGCGGGCGCGCGAGGCCGCAGGCATCGGCGACGCGATCGAACCAGTCGCCCATCCGCATCGCGCTGTCGTCGACCGCGTGGTAGACGCGTTGCGGGGCGCCGCGCGCGATCGCCAGCGCGATCGCGCGCGCCAGGTCGTCGGCGTGGACGTGGTTCGTGTAGACGTCGTCGGACGGCAGCAGCACCGGCGTCCCGTCGGCGATGCGCGCGATCGGCAGCCGGTCGGCCGCGTAGATGCCGGGCACCCGCAGGATCGCGAGCCGCACGCCGCGCGCCTGCGCCCACGCGCGCAGGACGCGCTCGGCGTCGACGCGGCGTCGCGCGCGGCCGGTCGCCGGCGCGACCGTGCGCGTCTCGTCGATCCACGCGCCGCGGCAGTCGCCGTAGACGCCGCTGGTGCTGACGTAGACGAGTCGCTCGACCGCGCCGAGCGCGTGGACGAGCGCGCGGGTGCGTCGGTCGGACTCGCCGCTCGCCGGCGGCGGCGCGAGGTGCACGACGGTGGGGGCGATCCCGCGGAGGCGGTGCAGCGTCCGTGGGTCGTCGAGATCGACGACGAGCGGCACGGCGCCGGCGCGGCGCAGCGTCCCGGCGTGCGCCGGCGAGCGCGTCGTCGCCACGATGCGGGCGCGGTCGCGGAGGAGTGCGGCCAGTCGCAGGCCCACGTCGCCGCACCCGACGATTAGAATGCGGGCACCGGCGAATCGGCCCGCGCGGACGTCGCGCCGGGCGCCCGTCGCAGCCGACATTGCGTCGGGGGCGATCGAGTCGACGGTCGTCAACGCGGCTGATCCACCATCCGAACCAGTATGACATTCTCCGTGGTGGTCCAGCCGAGCGGTCAGCGCTTCGACGTGCAGCCCGGCGAGAGCGTGCTGAGCGCCGCGATCCGCGCCGGCGTCGGGCTTCCGTACGGCTGCCGCAACGGTGCCTGCGGCTCGTGCCGCGGTCGGCTCGTCGACGGCGCCGTGCGACACGCACCGCACGCGGCGAGCGCGCTGACCGCATCGGACGAGGCGCGGGGCTACGCGCTGTTCTGCAGCGCGTTCCCCGAAACCGACCTCGTGATCGAGGCCCGCGAGGTGCGCGGCGTCGGCGAAATCCCGATCAAGAAGATGCCGGCGCGCGTCGCGAGCCTGGCGCGCGTCGCGCCGGACGTCGCCGTCGTCCGGCTGCAGCTGCCGGCGTCCGAGCGACTTCAGTACCTGCCCGGCCAGTACCTCGAGATCATCCTGAAGGACGGCCGCCGTCGCAGCTACTCGATGGCCGGGGCGCCGGGCGTCGAGGAGCAGGTCGAGCTGCACATCCGTCACATGCCGGGCGGCGCGTTCACCGACCACGTGTTCGGCGTCGGCGCGACGCAGATGAAGGAGCGCGACATCCTGCGCGTCGAGGGTCCGTTCGGCTCGTTCTTCCTGCGCGACGACGGCGACCGGCCGATCGTGATGGTCGCGAGCGGGACCGGCTTCGCGCCGATCAAGGCGATGCTCGAGCAGGCCGCGCTGAAGAACGCTCGACCGCGAGATCACGCTGTACTGGGGCGGGCGTCGTCCGCACGACCTGTACATGGACGCGCTCGCGCGGCGGTGGGAGGACGCGCTGCCGTCGTTTCGCTACGTGCCGGTCGTCTCCGACGCGACGGCCGACGACGCGTGGACGGGCCGGACCGGCTTCGTGCATCGCGCCGTCCTCGACGACTTCGACGACCTGTCGTCGTATCGCGTCTACGCGTGCGGCGCGCCGATCGTGGTCGACTCGGCCCGCAACGACTTCGTCGCGCAGCGTGGCTTGCCCGAGGACGAGTTCTTCTCGGATGCGTTCGTGACCGCGGCGGATGCGGCGGCCGCTTGACGCCGTCGCCGGCGTCTTGGTGCGTGTCCTCGTCGCGGGCGCGGATCGCTCGATGCGGGCGTCGTCGTAAAGGTTCGACAAGGAGGGTTCGATGATCTCGATCGTTCGACGGCTGGTGCTGGCCGCCGCCTGCGCCGTTCCGCTCGTCGTCGTCGCCCAGACGACCGACACGTCGCCGCGGTCGCTGCCGCCGCCGGACGACTTCTACAAGCTGCCCGCGTACAGCGACGTCACGCTGTCGCCGGACGGCAAGCGGCTCGCCGCGCTGATCCCGTTCAAGGGCCGGACGAACGTCGCGCTGATCGATCTCGAACGACGCACGGCCGTCGCGCTGACCGGCCAGACGACCGACGACGTCGTCGCGTATCGCTGGCTCGGCAATCGCGTCCTCGAGGCGACGACCGCCGACCTCGACGAGATCGGCGGCGTCACCACGATCCACCAGCACGTCCTGATCGACGTCGTCGACGGGACGTTGCTGCGCGACCTGCAGCGCATCGCACGGGCGGGCATCGCGTCGGTGATCGACGTCATCGACGACGACGGCGACGACCTCGTCGTGCAGACGATCGACCGCAGCATCTACAGCCTCGACGCGTATCGGTACGACGCGAGGACCGGCGTCAAGCATCTGCTGACCGTCCAGTCGCCGGGCGACGTCAAGCGCTTCGTCGCCGACCATGCGGGCCGCGTCCGCATCGCGATCTCGGTGCCTCGCGGCGGGCAGCGCACGCTCGTCTGGTACCGGCGCGACAACGACGATCAATGGACCGTGCTGCGCGACGAACCGTCGACCGCGACGACGTTCGACCCCGTCGCCTTCGATTTCGACGACCGCACGCTGTACGTGCGCATCCCGTCGCCGGAGCACGGCGGTCGCGCGAGCATCTTCAAGTTCGACACGGAGACCGGACAGGTCGGCGAGCGCGTGTTCGAGGCGACGCGCGTCGACGCCGGCAGCATGATCGCCGACTGGTCGCAGCACCGGATGGTCGGCGTCGCCGATGGTTCGGCGGACGGCGTCCGCTGGCTCGATCCGCAGTGGCAGCAGCTGCAGCGCGCGATCGACGAGGCGCTGCCGAACGCGCACAACCGGATGACGTGGGCTCGCGTCCGATCCGAACCACGTCGTCGTGCGCAGCGAGACGGAGACGCGACCGCCGGAGTTCATTCCTGCTCGACCGCAAGACGATGACGCTCGAGCCGCCGATCGCGCGCCTATCCGTGGCTGCGCGAGGCCGACCTGTCGCCGCGCAAGGCGGTGCAGTACAAGGCACGCGACGGCCTCGCGATCCCCGCGTTCCTGACGATCCCGACGCGTCCGGACGGCGCGAAGCCGCCGCTGGTCGTCGTCATCCACGGCGGTCCGTTCGTGCGCGGGTACCGCTTCGGCTACGACGCCGATTCGCAGTTCTTCGCGTCGCGCGGCTATGCGGTGCTCGAGCCGAACTTCCGCGGCACGCCAAGGCTACGGGGCCGCGTTCGAGAAGGCGGGCTGGCGGCAGTGGGGGCTCGCGATGCAGGACGACATCACGGACGGCGTCCGCTGGCTGGTCGACGTCGGGCCGGGTCGACGGCGATCGCGTCTGCCTGTACGGCGCGAGCTACGGCGGCTACGCGACGCTGTGGGGGCTCGAGAAGGAACCGGCGATGTTCCGATGCGGCGTCGCGTTCCTCGCGGTCTCCGACCTCGAGCTGATGTTCGACGCGGGCTGGTCGGACTTCATGCGCGCCGAACGCGGCGGCGACGCGACCGACTGGTTGCGCGTGCGGCTCGGCGACCCGTCGACGGACCGCGAGAAGCTGCGCGCGGTGTCGCCCGACCTGCACGCCGATCGCCTGCAGGCCCCGCTGCTGCTCGCGTACGGCGCGAACGACCAGCGCGTGCCGATCATCCACGGCACGCGGATGCGAAGTGCGCTCGACGACGCGCACAAGCCGTACGAGTGGGTGCTGTACAACGACCAGCAGCACATGCGCTTCGACCCCGTCAACGGGGCGGACTTCTACCGTCGCGTCGACGCGTTCCTCGCCGCGAACCTGAAGCCGCGCACGAGCCCGGCCGGCACCCCGCCGACGGCGGCCGCCGCGCAACCCTGAATCGCGACCGGCGGGCTCAACCGCCGGAGTGCGCCCGCCACGCCCGACGGGCCGCGAGCAGGACCGCGATCGCGACGGCGATGATCGCCACGGCGACGACGACGCGCGACGAGCCGTCGTCGTCCGCCGGCGCGAACGGCGTCGCGAGGCCGGCGATCAGCGCGATCACCGGCACGATGCCGACCGCGGTGCCGGCCGCGAACGGCACGACCGCGATCCGCGCCGCGCCGGCGAGCACGTTCTGCAACATGTACGGCGTCGGCGTCAGGCGCATCAGCGCGACCGCCGCGAAGCCGCGGCGCGCGAGCAGGCGGTTCAGCGCGTCGAGGCGAGAGCCCTCCCGTCGCGACAGCCACGACGCGACGACATCGCGCGCGACGAAGCGGGCGGCGCCATACGTCGCGAGCCCGCTCGCCAGCATGCCCGCGAACGCGACCGCGGCGCCCCCGACCGGGCCGAACAGCAGCATCGTCGCGCCGATCAGCGCGCTGGCCGGCGCCGCGACGAACCCGAGCGCGACGTACGCGGCCACCGCGACGACCGGCGCGAGGGGCCAGTCGCGCGCCGCCGCGCGCCATCGGACGATGCGTGCGGCGTCGACGAACGTCGCGAGCGGCGCGAACGACCATGCGATCGCGAGAAGCACGACGACGCCGAGCGCGGCCGCGACGACCGCGAGCCGCGTGCGACGACGGCCCGTCGCGCGACGGGCGGCCGGAAAGGAAGGCATGCCGGGATCCGCCGACGGCGGCGCGCGCTATTCGCCGAGGTAGGCGGCGCGGACCTTCGGGTCGTCGAGCATCGACGCGGCCTCGCCGGTCATCGTGATCGAGGCCCGACTCCATCACGTAGCCGCGGTCGGCCGCCTGCAGCGCGAGCCGCGCGTTCTGCTCGACGAGCAGCACGGTCATGCCCTGCGACCGGATGTCGCGGACGACCTCGAAGATCTTGTCGACCATCATCGGCGACAGGCCCATCGACGGCTCGTCGAGCAGCAGCAGCTTCGGCTTGCTCATCAGCGCGCGCGCCATCGCGAGCATCTGCTGCTCGCCGCCGGACATCGTGCCGGCGAGCTGGTTCGCGCGCTCCTTCAGCCGCGGGAACGTCGACGAACATGCGCTCGATGTCGGCCTTGATGCCGGCCTCGTCGTCGCGCACGTACGCGCCCATCCGCAGGTTCTCGACGATCGTCATCCGCGCGAACACGCCGCGGCCCTCCGGCACCATCGCGAGCCCTTCGCCGAGCAGCTGGAACGTCGGCTTGCCGTCGAGCGACTGCGCCGAGATAGCGTGATCGTGCCGGCGGCCGGCTTGAGCAGGCCGGTGATCGCCTTCAGCGTCGTGGTCTTGCCGGCGCCGTTCGCGCCGATCAGCGTGACGAGCTCGCCGCGACGGATCTCGAGGTCGATGCCCTTGACGGCCTGGATGCCGCCGTACGAGACCTTCAGTCCCGAGACGGCGAGCATCGTCTCGGCGACGGCGGCCTTCGGCAGCGCGGCCATCAGTGCGCCGCGCCCGAGATAGGCCTCGATGACCGCCGGATTCTTCTGCACGTCGGCGGGCACGCCCTCGGCGATCGGCTTGCCGTAGTCGAGCACGGTGACGCGGTTGCACAGGCCCATCACGAGCTTCACGTCGTGCTCGATCAGCAGGATCGTGCGGCCGTCGTTGCGGATGCTCGTCGAGCAGGTCGCGCAGCGACACCTTCTCGGTCGCGTTCATGCCGGCCGCCGGCTCGTCGAGCGCGAGCAGCTTCGGGTCGGTGGCGAGCGCGCGGGCGATCTCGAGCCGACGCTGGTCGCCGTACGACAGCGTGCGCGCGCGGAAGTCGGCGTAGCGCGCGATGCCGACGTAATCGAGCAGCTCCATCGCGCGCTCGCGGATCGCGTGCTCCTCGCGGCGCGCGCCCGGCGTGCGCAACACGGCGCCGATCACGCCGGCATGCGTGCGCACGTGGCGGCCGACCATCACGTTCTCGATCGCCGTCATCTCGCCGAACAGCCGGATGTTCTGGAACGTCCGCGCGATGCCGGCCTTCGCGACCTCGTGCGGCGCCGACGGCGAGTACGGCTGCGCCGTCGAGCTCGAAGCGTGCCGGAGTCGGGCTGGTAGAGGCCGGTGATGACGTTGAAGAACGTCGTCTTGCCGGCGCCGTTCGGGCCGATCAGTCCGTAGATCATGCCTTCGCGGATCGTCACGCCGACGTCGGACAGCGCCTGCAGGCCGCCGAAGCGCTTGTTGACGCCCTTGACCGACAGCAGGACCTTGGCCTTCGCGGGGTCGTGGCCGACGATCGCGTCCGGCATCGCGCTCATGTCACGCGCCTTCCGCGGCGGAGCGCTTCGGCTTGATGCCGCCGAGGCCCTTGCCGTGCTCGGGCGCCGGCCACAGCCCGGCCGGACGGAACAGCATGATGCCGACCATCGCGAGGCCGTACAGCAGCTGGCGGATCACCTCGGCGTCCGATCACGACGTGGCCGAACAGCGACTGCTGGACCGGCACGACGACCTGGCGCAGCACCTCGGGCAGCGCCGCGAGCAGCAGGCCGCCGAGGATGACGCCCGGGATGTGGCCCATGCCGCCGAGCACGACCATCGCGAGCACGACGATCGACTCGAACAGGCCGAACGATTCGGGCGACACGAAGCCCTGGAACGACGCGAACATCGACGCCCGACACGCCGCCGAACGACGCGCCCATCGCGAACGCGAGCAGCTTGACGTTGCGCGTGTTGATGCCCATCGCCTTCGCGGCGATCTCGTCCTCGCGGATCGCGACCCAGGCGCGGCCGATCCGCGAGTTCTGCAGGCGGATGCAGAAGAAGACGATGGCGATCACGAGCGACGAGGAACAGGTAGTAGTAGAGCTGCACGACCGATGACCGGCAGGCCGAGGACGTGCGTCGGCGTGCCGAACGAGACGCCGAACACGTGGATCGGGTCGATGTTAGGATGCCCTGCGGCCCGTTGGTGAAGTTGACCGGCGAGTTCAGGTTGTTCATGAAGATGCGGATGATCTCGCCGAAGCCGAGCGTCACGATCGCGAGGTAGTCGCCGCGCAGCTTCAGCGTCGGCGCGCCGAGCAGCACGCCGAACAGGCCGGCGAGCGCGGCCGCCGAGCGGCACGATCGAGCCACACCGGCAGATGGATGCCGTTCTCGCGGACGGTCGGCGCCGGCGACGCGCGACCAGCCAGTCGCCGAGGTCCGGATAGTTGTCGACGAACGACTGCAGCACCGTCGCGAACTGCGGCGACGCGAGCAGTCGCGTACATGTACGCGCCGACCGCGTAGAACGCGATGTAGCCGAGGTCGAGCAGGCCGGCGAAGCCGACCACGATGTTCAGCCCGAGCGCCAGCATGATGTACAGCAGCGCGAAGTCGAGGATGCGCACCCACGAGTCGCCGGACTGCCCGGCGACGACGGGCGCGACGATCAGCGCGACGGCGCAGGATGCCGAGGCCGGTGTAGGCCTTGCGCGCTCGGCGCGCCGATCGGCATCGTGCTTCGTCGACGTCCGGGATCCGTGGACCGTCGCTCATGCGCGGTCCGCCACGCGTTCGCCCATGATGCCGGACGGCCGCAGCGTCAGCACGATGATCAGCACGATGAACGCGAAGATGTCCTGGTAGTTGCTGCCGAGGAAGCCGCCGGTCAGGTCGCCGATGTAGCCGGCGCCGAGCGCTCTCGATGATGCCGAGCAGGAGGCCGCCGACCATCGCGCCGTAGATGTTGCCGATGCCGCCGAGCACCGCGGCGGTGAACGCCTTCAGGCCCGGAATGAAGCCCATGTAGAAGTGCGCGACCGAGTAGTTCGCGGCGACCATCACGCCGGCCACGGCGGCGAGCGCCGCGCCGATCGCGAACGTCGCGACGATGACCGAGTCGGCGTTGACGCCCATCAGGCTCGCGATCCGCGGGTTCTCGGCGGTGGCGCGCATGGCGCGGCCCAGCTTCGTCTTCTCCACCAGCAGCACGAGGCCGCCCATCATCGCCGCCGCGACGACGAGGATCATGATCTGCGTCGGCGTGATCAGCGCGCCGCCGACCGCGATCGGGGTCGTCGACAGCAGCGGCGGGAAGACCTTGTAGTTGCGCCCGAAGATGATCATCGCGAGCGTCTGCAGGATGATCGACACGCCGATCGCGGTGATCAGCGGCGCGAGCCGCGGCGCGTTGCGCAGCGGCCGGTACGCGATGCGCTCGATCGCGACGTTGACGAAGATGCAGACCGGGATCGCGGCCGCGAGGCCGACGACCAGCAGCACCGGACCCGGCGTGCCGGGCGCGATCGTCTGCAGACCGGCGATCGTCGCGTACGCCGTCAGCGCCCCGACCATCAGCACGTCGCCGTGCGCGAAGTTGATCAGGTTCAGGATGCCGTACACCATCGTGTAGCCGAGCGCGATCAGCGCGTAGATGCTGCCGAGCACGAGGCCGTTCAGGATCTGCTGGAAGAGGATGTCCATGTGGTTCCGCGGTCGACGCGGCGTCCCCTCTCGATGGCGTTGACAGGCGCGGGATGGCGCCGCGAGACGACGCAATACCCATGCCCAAGCGAGGGGCATGGTAGCAGCACGTCCGAGGCTTGCGCGTGGCCTCATGCGTCCTCGAGCGTCATCAGCGACGCGTTGCCGCCGGCGGCCGCGGTGTTGACGCTCTCGGCGAACTCGCGCATCAGTCGCCACGAGTGCAGCACCGGCGGGGTGTCGCGGTTCCACGCGATGACCGCGACGAGCGCACCCGGCACGGTCGCGCACGCCGCCCTGGTGCGTGCGCGCTCGGCGGCGGGCAGCGCGACCAGCAGCGCGTCGAGGTCGGCGATGCGACGGACGTCGCCGTCCCAGTCGCCGACGAAGCCGCGCAACGCGGCCGGGCAGCGTCGACGCCGTGGCGAACGGCGTGACGCCGACCGCGTGGCGGCGACGACCTGGTGGACGAGGTCGACGGACGTCGACGCGACGCACGCGATGCGTTCGCGCGGTCGCAGCGCGAGCGTGTCGGACTCGCCGGTCGGTCCGGGCAGCCGCATCGACGTCAGCGCGGCCGCGGCGGCCTCGGCCTGCACGCACGCGGCGTCGAGCGCGTCGACGCGTGTCGCGATCGAACGCGTCGCAGGCCGCGATCGCGGCGCGCAGCGCGGCAAGGCCGGCGCGCGGCGCGCGTCGTCGTCGACGGCACGAAGCGACGGGCGCCGCGCGTCGCGTCGAGCCGCGCGAGATAGAACGGCCCGCCGGCCTTCGGCCCGGTGCCCGACAGCCCCTCGCCGCCGAACGGCTGCACGCCGACGGTCGCGCCGATCATCGTGCGGTTGACGTACAGGTTGCCGACGCGCGCCCGCGACGCGACGCGCGCGATGTGCTCGTCGATGCGGCTGTGCACGCCCATCGTCAGCCCGTAGCCGGTCGCGTCGATGTCGTCGATCAGCCGGTCGAGCTCGCCGAAGCGCCATCGCAGCACGTGCAGCACCGGACCGAACACCTCGCCCGGGATGTCGGCGACGCGGTCGATCTCGATCACCGTCGGCGCGACGAACGTGCCGCGCGCGCATTCGGCCGGCAGCGCCAGCGCGTGCACGGCGAAGCCCCTCGCGCGCATCGACTCGACGTACGCGACGAGCCGGTCGCGCGCCTCCGCGTCGATCGCCGGTCCGACGTCGACGGACCAGCGGCGCGGATCGCCGACCGCGAGCTCGGCCATCGCGCCCTTCAGCATCGTCAGCGTCGCGTCGTGGATCGCGTCCTGCAGGCAGAGGATGCGCAGCGCGGAGCAGCGCTGGCCGGCCGAGTCGAACGCCGAGACCAGCGCATCGTTGACGACCTGCTCGGTCAGCGCGCTCGAGTCGACGATCAGCGCGTTCTGGCCGCCGGTCTCGGCGACGAGGATCGGGTCGTCGTCGCGCGTCGCGAGCGTGGCGGCGATCGATCGGGCGACGTCGGTCGATCCGGTGAACAGGACTCCGGCGATGCGCGGATCGGCGACGAGCGGCGCGCCGACCGACTCGCCGTCGCCGATCGCGAGCTGCAGCACGTCGCGCGGGCACGCCCGGACGCGTGGAACAGCGCGACCGCACGCGCGGCGATCAGCGGCGTCTGCTCGGCCGGCTTCGCGACGACCGTGTGGCCGGCCGCCAGCGCGGCGACGACCTGCCCCGTGAAGATCGCGAGCGGGAAGTTCCACGGCGAGATGCAGACGATCGGGCCGCGCGGGTCGGTCGCGTCCGACGGCGGATCGTCCTCGATCTGCTTCGCGTAGTAGCGGCAGAAGTCGACGGCCTCGCGCACCTCGCCGAGCGCGTTGCCGAACGTCTTGCCGGCCTCGCGGACCGCGAGCGCGATCAGCTCGACGCGATGGGTCTCGAGCGCGTCGGCGCAGCGGTCGAGGATCGCGGCGCGCGTCGCCGGGAGCTCGCGCCGCCACGCCGACGATGCGCCGTGCGCGCGCGCGATCGCGGCGTCGAGGTCCGCCCGCGTCGCGTCGGCGATGCGTCCGACCTCGTCGTCGCCGTCGGCCGGATTCGCGACGCGACGCGCGCCGTCGCCGTCGTCGAACGTCCATCGATGAGCCGCGAACGGCGCGAGCGCTGCGGCCATCGCGACGATGGCGCTCTCGTTCGACGCGTCGAAGCCGCGCGAGTTGACGCGGCCGTCGGGGAACATGGCCGACGGCAGCGGGATCGCGGGATGCGGCGCGCCGCCGGTCTGCCGCGCGCGAACGACCGGGTCCGCGACGAGCGACGCGACCGGCACGCGCGGGTCGACGATGCGGTTGACGAACGACGTGTTCGCGCCGTTCTCGAGCAGCCGGCGCACGAGGTACGCGAGCAGCGTCTCGTGGCTGCCGACCGGCGCGTAGATGCGGCACGACAGCGGCGACCCGTCGCCGACGACCTGGTCGTACAGCGTCTCGCCCATGCCGTGCAGGCACTGGAACTCGTAGTCCGTCTCGGCCACGTCGAGCGACCGCGCCGTCTCGCGGACCCACGCGAGGGTGTACGCGTTGTGCGTCGCGAACTGCGGATAGATCGCGTCGGAGGCCTCGAGCAGCGCGCGCGCGCAGGCCTGGTACGCGACGTCGGTGTGGGCCTTGCGCGTGTAGACCGGGTAGTCGGCCTGCCCCTCGACCTGCGCGCGCTTGATCTCGCTGTCCCAGTACGCGCCCTTGACGAGCCGCACCATCGACCGGCTCGCCGCGTCCGGCGCGCGCGATCCTGCGGCGCGACAGGTCGGCGACGAACGCGATCACGGCCGGCGCGCGCTTCGAGTACGCCTGGATCGACGAAGCCGAGGCCGTCCCAGCCGTCGAGCGACGGGTCGTACGCGAGCGCCTCGAGCAGGTCGAGCGACAGGTCGAGCCGCTCCGACTCCTCGGCGTCGATGTTCAGGCCGATGCCGTGGCGGCGCGCCGCGGCCGCGAGCGACGCGACGATCGGCAGCAGCTCGCGCATCACGCGCTCGCGCGTCGAGCGGGCGTAGCGCGGATGCAGCGCCGACAGCTTGATCGAGATGCCGGGCCGCGTGCGGACGTCGACGGCGCCGCCGTCGCCGGCGTGGCGGCCGATCGTCTCGATCGCGTGGCGGTACGACGCGAGGTAGCGCTCGGCGTCGGCGGCCGTCAGCGCGGCCTCGCCGAGCATGTCGTACGAGTAGCGGTAGCCGCGGCGCCGGTTGTCGCGACCGTTCTCGATCGCGTTCTCGATCGTCTCGCCGGTCACGAACTGGCGCCCGAGCATCCGCATCGCGAGGTCGACGCCCTTGCGGATCAGCGGTTCGCCGCCGCGTGCCACGAGTCGCGTCAGCGACGCCGACAGCCCGCGCGCGCTGTGCGTCGAGACGAGTCGGCCGGTCACGACGAGCCCCCACGCCGCCGCGTTGACGAACAGCGACGGACTCTGCCCGACGTGCGCGTTCCAGTCGCCGCCGCCGATCTTGTCGCGGATCAGCGCGTCGCGCGTCGCGGCGTCGGGGATGCGCAGCAGCGCCTCGGCGAGGCACATCAGCGCGACGCCTTCGTCGGACGACAGCGAGAACTCGCGCATCAGCGCGTCGACGCCGCCCGCCTTGACGCGGCGGTGCCGGAGCGTCTCGACGAGCCCCGTCGCGTCGGCACGGACGCGGGCGAGCGCGTCGTCGGGGAGCGTCGCGGCGGCGAGCAGCGCGCCGACGCACGGCGCCTCCGGCGCGCGCGTCAGCGCATCGATCGCGGCGCGCATCGGCGGCCGCGGCCCGGCGTCGATCGCGAAGTCGAAGTCGGTCATGTCGGCGGCAGTGTAAGCGCGCGGACGCGGGTCGATCCCGATGCCAAGGCGCCGTCGACCCGCGCACAATGCCGCCGCCGTCGCGTTCGGACGCTCTCTATGATTGACTGGGCGTTTCGTGTAATTTGCACGTTCTTGCCGGCGCCGCGACGCGATCGCTGCCCGTGCGGTCGCGGCGAGGCGAGGCGCCGGACCATAACCCTATCCATTGGAGCTGAATCAATGAAGACCCAGCACACCGTACTCTGTGCGGCCGTCGCGGCCGCATTCGTCGCCGCGGGGCCTGCGCGCGCCGCCGACGAGGAGATCGTCCGGATCGGCCACGTCGCGCCGATCTCCGGGCCGCAGTCGCACCTCGGCAAGGACAACGAGAACGGCGCGCAGATGGCGGTCGACGAGCTCAACGCCAAGGGCACGATGATCGGCGGCAAGAAGGTGAAGTTCGAGCTCGTCAAGGAAGACGACGCGGCCGACCCGAAGCAGGGCGCCGCAGCCGCGCAGAAGCTCGTCGACGCGCACGTCAACGGCGTCGTCGGCCACCTCAACTCCGGCACGACGATCCCCGCGTCGAAGATCTACAGCGACGCCGGCGTCCCGCAGATCTCGCCGTCGGCCACGAATCCGAAGTACACGCAGCAGGGCTTCAAGACGGCGTTCCGCGTCTGCGCGAACGACGCGCAGCTCGGCAGCGTCCTCGGCAAGTACGCCGCGACGAACCTGAAGGGCAAGACGGTCGCGGTGCTCGACGACACGACCGCGTACGGCGAAGGCGTCGCCGCCGAGTTCCGCAAGGCGGCGATCGCGGCCGGGGCGAAAGTCGTCGACACCGAGCACACGAACGACAAGGCGACCGACTTCCAGGCGATCCTGACGAACGTCAAGGGCAAGAACCCGGACGTCGTGTTCTACGGCGGCATGGATGCGCAGGCCGGCCCGATGCTGCGTCAGATGAAGCAGCTCGCGATCAACTCCAAGTTCATGGGCGGCGACGGCATCTGCTCGACCGAACTCTCGAAGCTCGCCGGCGACAGCATCGGCAACGGCCAGGTGATCTGCGCCGAGGCCGGCGGCGTGACGAAGGACAAGGAAGGCCGCGATGAACGACTTCAAGGAAAAGTACAAGCAGAAGTACGGCATGGACGTGCAGATCTACGCGCCGTACACGTACGACGCCGTGATGGTGATGGTCGACGCGATGAAGAAGGCAAAGTCGGCCGATCCCGCGAAGTACCTGCCGTACCTGTCGAAGGAAGACTACGACGGCGTGACCGGTCACATCTCGTTCGACGCGAAGGGCGACATCAAGAACGGCGCGCTGACGCTGTACACGTACAACAACGGCAAGAAGGACCTGCTCGAGGTCGTGCACTGAGTGTCGGCGACGCGAACGAGAAAGGCCGCCCGAGGGCGGCCTTTTTCTTGCGGAGGCGTGGCGTCGTGCCCGACGCGCGTGGCCGCGCCTGCCGCGCGTCCCGTCGCGCGGGAGGCGGCGCACCGTCACTTCTGCTGGAGCACCCAGCGCGCGAGCCGCTCGGCCTCGTCGGGCGTGACATCGTTCGCCGGCATCGGCACGACGCCCCACGCGCCCGCGCCGCCGAGGCGGATCTTCTTCGCGAGGCGGTCCGGCGCGCCGGCGTCGTTCGCGTCGCGCGCGGCGACGGCCTTGAACGGCGGACCGACGAGCTTCTCGTCGAGCGCATGGCAGTTCATGCACTTCTTCGCCTTCGCGAGCGCCGCGTCGCCCGCCGCCCGCGCGGCGAGCGGCGCGACGAATGCCGCGATCGCGATCGACGCGGCGACCGCTGCGCGGCGGCAGGGCCGCGCCGTGGCGTCGCCCGCGCCGCTTCGCGCCGGCCCGTCCACCGGCGACTCCCGGACTTCCGCGGCCGGATCGACGGGCTCGCGCCGGGCAGAAGCGGCCGCCGCATGGTGTTGCGCGGGTGCATGAACGGCACTACGCCGCGACCGAACCATCGTATATAGTCGACGACTGTTTCCGAAGGGAATGCGCATGTGGTTCCTGGCGGTCGGCGTCGTGCTGCTGATGATGAAGTTCTTCGAGCTCGGTCCGGTGGGCCACTGGTCCTGGTGGATCGTGCTGTTGCCGTTCGGCCTGGCACTGCTCTGGTTCGAAGTCGTCGAGCCGTTCTTCGGACTGGACAAGAAGAAAGCGCACAACGACCTCGAGAAGGTCAAGCAGGAGCGCATCCGCAAGGGCCTCGAGGCGCGCACGCCGCATCGGCGTTGAGCGCGCGCCTCGTGCGTCTCACGCGTCGGTGACCGCCCCGCGGCTCGCGGTCGACGCGAGCCTCGCGAACTTCGCCAGCACGCCGCGCGCGTAGCGCGGGGCCGGCGCCGTCCAGCGCGCCCGCCGCGCCGCGATCTCGGCGTCGTCGACGTCGAGCTGCAGCAGCAGCCGGTTCGCGTCGATCGTGATCGAGTCGCCTTCCTCGATCAGCGCGATCGTTCCGCCGACGTAGGCCTCCGGCGAGACGTGCCCGACGACCATGCCCCACGTGCCGCCGGAGAAGCGGCCGTCGGTGATCAGCCCGACCGACTCGCCGAGGCCCTGACCGACGAGCGCCGACGTCGGCGCGAGCATCTCGCGCATGCCGGGGCCGCCCTTCGGCCCCTCGTAGCGGATCACGACGACGTCGCCGGCGACGATCGCCCGCGCCATGATCGCCGCCATCGCGTCGTCCTCGGAGTCGAATACGCGCGCCGGTCCCGTCATCACGGGGTTCTTGAGGCCGGTGATCTTCGCGACGCAGCCTTCGGTCGACAGGTTGCCCTTGAGGATCGCGAGGTGGCCGTGCGCGTACATCGGCCGGTCGAACGGACGGATCACTTCCTGATCGGCGCGCGGCTGCGACGGCACGTCGGCGAGCTCCTCGGCGATCGTGCGGCCGGTGATCGTCATGCAGTCGCCGTGCAGCAGCCCCGCGTCGAGCAGCATGCTGCAGCACCTGTGGCACGCCGCCGGCACGATGCAGGTCGGTCGCGACGAAGCGTCCCGACGGCTTCAGGTCGCACAGCACCGGCACGCGCTGGCGCACGCGCTCGAAGTCGTCGATCGTCCACTCGACCTCGGCCGCGTGCGCGATCGCGAGGAAGTGCAGCACGGCGTTCGTCGAGCCGCCGGTCGCCATGATCAGCGATACGGCGTTCTCGATCGACCGGCGGGTGATGATGTCGCGCGGGCGCCGGTTCGCCTTCACGGCCTCGATCAGCACGCGCGCAGACTGCGCGGCGGAGTCGGTCTTCTCGCGATCGGGATTCGCCATCGACGACGAGCCCATCAGCGACAGGCCGAGCGCCTCGAACGCCGAGCTCATCGTGTTCGCCGTGTACATGCCGCCGCACGAGCCTGCCGTCGGGCACGCCTTCTCCTCGATCGCCTCGAAGTCGGGCCGCGACAGCCGACCCGCCGCGAACTCGCCGACGGCCTCGAACACCGACACGACGGTCAGGTCGCGGCCGTCGTGACGGCCCGGCTTGATGGTGCCGCCGTAGACGTAGATCGACGGTACGTTCGTGCGAGCCATCGCGATCATGCCGCCGGGCATGTTCTTGTCGCAGCCGCCGACGACGACGCAGCCGTCCATCCACTGGCCCATCACGGCGACCTCGATCGAGTCGGCGATGACCTCGCGCGACACGAGCGAGTACTTCATGCCCTCGGTGCCCATCGACACCGCGTCGGACACCGTCGGCGTGCCGAAGATCTGCGCCTTGCCGCCCGCGGCCTCGATCGCGTCGACCGCCGCATCGGCGAGCTTCTGCAGCCCCGCGTTGCACGGCGTGATCGTCGAGTGGCCGTTCGCGACGCCGATCATCGGCTTGTCGAAGTCGGCCCGCGTGTAGCCCATCGGGTAGTACATCGATCGGTTCGGGGCGCGGACGTCGCCCTCGGTGACGTGCCTCGATCGTTCGTTGTGCGGCATCCTGCGTCTCCTTCGTGGTGCGGCCCGGCGGCGCGGACCGGTCGCGTGCGCCGCGTTGGCTAAACTCCCGATCTTAGCCGACCGCCGCAGCCCATCATGCTCGTCCATCCGCACTTCAACCCGATCGCCTTGCAGGTCGGGCCGCTCGCCGTGCGCTGGTACGGGCTGATGTACCTGCTCGCGTTCGCGCTGGTCGTCGTGCTCGGCCGCTGGCGCATCGCGCGCGGGCTCACGAAGCTGACCGCCCGCGACCTCGACGACCTGCTGTTCTTCGGCATGCTGGGCACGATCGTCGGCGGCCGGCTCGGCTACGTGCTGTTCTACAAGGCCGGCTTCTACGCGCAGCATCCGCTCGACGTCCTCAAGGTCTGGGAAGGCGGCATGTCGTTCCACGGCGGGCTGATCGGCGTGATCGTCGCGATGGCGCTGTTCGCGAGGCGGCGCGGCTTCACGTTCTGGCACATCGCCGACTTCGTCGCGCCGCTCGTGCCGACCGGGCTCGCGGCGGGCCGCATGGGCAACTTCATCAACGGCGAGCTGTGGGGCCGGCCGACCGACGTGCCGTGGGGGATGCTGTTCGAGCACGACCCGCGACAGGTACCGCGCCATCCGTCGCAGCTCTACGAGGTCGCCGGCGAGGGCGTCCTGCTGTTCTGCGTCGTGTGGTGGTATGCGCGCAAGCCGCGACCCGAGGGCGCGGTGTCCGGCGTCTTCCTGATCGGCTACGGGCTCGCGCGCTTCGTCGTCGAGTTCACGCGAGAGCCGGACGACTTCCTCGGCCTGCTCGCGCTCGGGCTGTCGATGGGGCAGTGGCTGTCGATCCCGATGATCGTCGCCGGCATCGCGGTCGTCGTGTTCGCGTACCGGCGCGCCGCGTCGCCGCCGCCGCTCGCCGCGTCCCCGCGGCCTTAGCTCGCCGCCACGGCGGTCGGCTTCGCGCGCGCCGAGGCGGGCGGGGCCGCGGCGCGTCGCTTCGGCGCGCCGAGGAAGTCCGCGAGCTCGTGCGCGACGCGCTGCCGATCGTTGTCCACCGTGATGCGGCGGAAGCTGTGCTCGAGCGGAATCAGCCGCGCGGGCTGGCCGCGGTCCGTCATCGCCGCGACGAGCCGCTCGATCGCTTCGAGCGGCGTCTCGGCGTCCTCGCGCGCATGGAGCGCGAGCAGCGGCACGGTCAGCGCGGCGAGCGACGCACGGACGTGCGCATGCAGCCGGTCGCTCTCGTGAATGGCGCGCAGCGGCAGGCGCGAGGGACCGATCGGCGCGAAGCCGTCCTCGGCCAGCTGTCGGGCGATCGCCCTGCGCGTCTTCGGATTCTTGATGCCGAACGGCTCCTCGCACGGGATCTCGATCCACCGGTCGAGGCCGACCCGCGCGGCCGTGCGGTGTCGCGCCGACAGCCGCTCGCAGCCGTCGAACGCGCACGCGAGCAGCGCGACCCCGGTCACGCGCTGGCGGCGCGGCTGCAGCGCGAGCGCGGCCGCGAGCGCGGCGCCGGTCCCGACGCCGCCCAGCAGCACCGGCGCGCCGCCCGCATGCCGGTCGTCGAGCGCGCGGCCCGCGGCGGCGACCCAGTCGCGCCACGCGAACGACGGACGCCCGACGCCGTGCGAGTAGCCGTCGATCGACAGGCAGTCGATGCGGACCTCGCGAGCCGACAGGATCGGCGCGACGAGGTCGAACTCGCCGGCGCATCCGAGCAGGTCGTGGATCAGGACGAGGGTCGGTAGCGGGTCGCTGTGCTTCATCGACGACGGGTCCTCAGGCGGGGGCGCCGGACCGCGATCACGGCTCGGCGTGCGGCTCATAATAGGGACGCAACCTGAACGAACGCTGAACATCGATGCGCGTGCTGCTCGCCGAAGACGACCCGACGTTGCGCCACGGCCTGGTCCAGGCGCTCGCGCATGCGGGACACGACGCCGTCGGCGCGGCCGACGGCGCGCACGCCGACACGCTGCTCGCGACCGAGGACTTCGACCTGCTCGTGCTCGATCTCGGGCTGCCGCGGATGGACGGGCTCGACGTGCTGGCGCGGCTGCGCGGCCGCCGCGACGCCGCGAACCGCGAACTGCCGGTACTGATCCTCTCGGCGCGCGACAGCACCGAGGCGCGCGTGCGCGGCCTCGACGGCGGCGCCGACGACTACCTCACGAAGCCGTTCGACCTGCCCGAGTTCGAGGCGCGCGTGCGCGCGCTGCTCCGGCGCGGCCGGTCGTCGGTGCTCGTCGCGGCGCGGCTGCAGTGGGACAGCGACGCGCGGCTCGCGTCGATCGACGGGCGCCCGCTCGCGCTGTCGCCGCACGAGACGGCCGTGCTCGAGTCGCTGGTGCGCAAGCTCGGCCGCATCGTCTCGAAGGCCTCGCTCGCCATGCTGATCGGCGACGACGGCCGGTCGGCGGACAACAAGGTCGAGGTCTACATCCATCGGCTGCGCCGCAAGCTCGTCGACGCCGGCGTCGAGGTTCGCAACGTCCGCGGGCTCGGCTACGTGCTGCGCGTGACCGAAGGCCCGTCGCCTTGAACGCGCGCGCCGAGCCGGCGGTCCTCGACGGCGCGGTCGCGTCGGCGACGCTCGCGGCGCGCGACGGCGATGCATCGGCGTCGCTCCCCGCGTCGGGCCGGCCCGCGTCGCTCTCGTCGCGTCCCGTCGCGACGGCCGCCGGGCCGTCGCTGAAGCGCGCGCTGACGCGCCGGCTCGGGATCGGGCTCGCGTCGATCGGACTGCTCGGCGCGATCGTCGCGTACGCCGGTGCCACGCACTTCGCGACGCGCGCGTACGACCGGTCGCTGTTCGACTCGGTCCAGATGCTCGCGAAGCAGGTGCGCTGGCGCGACGGCGCGACGGAGATCGCGCTGTCGCCGGACGTCGTGCCCTGGCTGCTCACCGACGAGGGCGAGGACGTGACGTATCGCGTGACCGACCTCGCGACCGGCCGCACGCTGACCGGCAACGGCGACCTCGGGCCGCTGCCCGAGCCGGCGCTCGTCGACGACGAGTCGTACTTCCGTTCGGTCGTCGTCGGTGCCGAGCGGCTGCGCGTGGCCTACGTGCGCCATCGCGTCGGCCCTCGCGACGAACCGGTGCTCGTCGAGATCGGCGAGACGCTCCGCAAGCGCGAGAACGTCGCCCGCGGCATCCTCGTCGGCACCGTGTCGTTGATGGCGCTGATCGGCGCGACCGCGGTGCTGCTCGTGCGCAGCGGCGTCGGCAAGGCGCTCGCGCCGCTGCGCGATCTCGAGGCCGAGGTCGCGCGCCGCTCGGCCGGCGACCTGCAGGCGCTCGACCCGTCGAGTGCGCCGGCCGAGGTCCGCGGTCTGATCGTCGCGATCAACCACATGATCGGCCGCGTCGTCGAGGCCGTCGACGTGCAGCGGCAGTTCCTCGCCAACGCGGCGCATCAGCTGAAGACGCCGATCGCCGGCCTGCGGCTCCAGGCGCAGCTCGCGCTGAAGGCCGATCCCGACGGACCGGCGCAGGCGAGCATGCGCGAGGTCGAGCGACGCGCCGCGCACAGCGCGCATCTGATCGAGCAGCTGCTGACGCTGGCGCGCGCCGACGCGGGGCCGGAGGTCCTGCCCGCGACGCCGTGCTCGCTCGCCGACGTCGCCGCCGACGTCATCGAGCGGCGCCTGCCCGACGCGATCGCACGCGGCATCGACCTCGGCTTCGAGCACGACGGCGCGCCGGGCATCATCGTCGCGAACCGCGTGCTCGCCGGCGAGCTGATCGCGAACCTCGTCGACAATTCGTTGCGACACGGCCGCGACGGCGGTCAGGTCACGGTCACGCTCGAGAGCGGCGACGGCTCCGTGCTGCTCGGCGTGGCGGACGACGGCGTCGGGCTGTCGGCCGACCAGCGCGCGCAGGTGTTCCGGCGCTTCTGGCGATCGGACGCGTCGAGCGGCGACGGCGCGGGACTCGGCCTCGCGATCGTCAAGGAGATCGCGGACCGTTATCGCGGCGTCGTGTCGATCGTGTCGCGACCCGAGTTCGACGGCACGCGCGTCGACGTGCGCTTCGACGTGCGCGCCGACGTGCGGACCGGCGCGCGCACGGATGCGCGGTCCGACGCGGCGACGACGGCGCGCACCTAACGTGTCGACGGAGGACCGGCGATGAGACGGATCGTGGTGGCGATCACCGGCGCGAGCGGCGCGATCTACGGCGTGCGGATGCTGCAGGCGCTGCAGCGGGTCGACGACGTCGAGACGCACGTCGTCGTGTCGTCGTCGGGCGCGCTCACCGCGTCGCAGGAGCTCGACCTGAAGCGTGCCGACATCGAGGCGATGGCCTCCGTCGCGCACGGCGTCCGCGACATCGGCGCGTCGATCGCGAGCGGCTCGTTCGACGCCGACGGCATGATCGTCGCGCCGTGCTCGATGAAGACGCTCGCCGCGATCGCGCACGGCCTTGCCGACAACCTCGTCGCGCGCGCCGCCGACGTGATGCTGAAGGAGCGTCGCCGCCTCGTGCTGCTCGCGCGCGAGACGCCGCTCAACCTCGCGCACCTGCGCAACATGGTCGCCGTGACCGAGATGGGCGGCATCGTGATGCCGCCGGTGCCGGCGTTCTATCAGCGGCCGCGGACGATCGACGAGCTCGTCGACGCGACCGTCGCGCGCGCGCTCGATCTCGTCGGCATCGTCGTTCCGGCGTTGCAGCGCTGGCAGGGCATGACGGCGGAGCCGGAGACGCCGTTCGTCGTTCGTCCGATGCGGTGAGGGGATCTCGACGTGCGTCGGTCGCCTGAACGCGCGGCCGGTCGTGACGGTCCCCATCGCACGCATCGCACGCATCGCACGCATCGCACGCATCGCACGCATCGCACGCATCGCACGCATCGCACGCATCGCACGCATCGCACGCATCGCACGCATCGCACGCATCGCACGCGGCGTTCGCGGCGTCGGCAGCGTCGGCATCTCGTGGTCATTCGCATCGCAGCCATCGGTCGCGTCGATGGCGCACCTCGCGGGTCAACGTCCGAACCAGTAGCGCCGCTCGACGTCGCGATACCGCTCGACGTCGACGCCGTGCGGACCCATCGTCACCGTGATCGCGCCGTCGCGGTCGTTGCGCAGCACCGCGATGTCGCGCGCCGCGTAGCGCGCGAGGACGTCGGGTCGCGGATGGCCGAAGCGGTTCAGGTAGCCGGCCTGCACGATCGCGGCGCGCGGCGCGACCGCGTCGAGGAACGCGTCGCTCGACGACGTGCGGCTTCCGTGATGCGGCACGAGCAGCACGTCGGCCGGGAGCAGATCCTTCGACCGCTCGATCAGCGCGGCCTCCTGCGGCCGCTCGATGTCCGCCGTCAGCAGCATCGCGTGGCCGGCCGCCGAGACGCGCAGCACGCAGCTCTTCGCGTTCGGCTTCGCGGCGGCCTTGCCGTCGCGCAGCAGGTAGACGTCGGGCGACGGCGCGATCAGGTCGAAGCGAACGCCGTCGGCGGTCCACGAGCGGCCCGGACGGCAGCGCACGTGATACGGCGACGCTCGCACGATCGGCACGTCGAACGCGAGCGAGCTCAGCGTCTCGTCGACCGGCATCGCATGCAGCACCGACAGCGCGCCGCCCGAATGGTCCAGGTCGTTGTGCGACACGATCATGCGGTCCAGGCGGTCGATGCCGCGCGCCCGCAGGAACGGCACGATGATGCGGTTGCCGGCGTCGTTCCCGTCGTCGCCGTCGACCGGCGGCGCGTACTGCGGGCCCGTGTCGTACAGCGTGTTCGTGCGCCGCGTCTCGATCATCACCGACGTGCCCTGGCCGATGTCGAGCGCCGTCAGCCGCACGGTGCCGTCGGCCGGCCGGTCGAGCGGCGCGGCGAACAGCGGCACCATCCACAGCGCGCCGGTCCACCGCCAGGCGAGTCCGCGCGGCGCGAGCCACCACGCGACGCCGATCATCCCCGCGACGAATGCCCACGCGCCGGGCGCCGCGCCGCTCCACACCGCGACCGGCGACGCGCTCAGCCAGTCGAGCCAGCGCGCGAGCAGCGCGACGAGTCCGTGCGACGCGTGCAGCAGCAGCGCACCGACGACGCCGGGCAGCGCCGCGCCCGCGAGCGCGAGCGGCGTCACGACGAAGCTGACGAGCGGAATCGCGACGGCGTTCGCGAGCGGGCTGACGACCGACACCTGGTCGAAGAACAGCAGCGTCAGCGGCGTCAGCGCGAGCGTCACCGCCCACTGGACCGTCGCGGCGACCCGCAGCGCATGGGCGGCGCGCCGCCACCACGGCTGCTGCGACCGGTCGATCTCGAGCCGGCCCGACGCGACGTAGAAGATCGACGCGACGGCCGTGAACGACAGCCAGAAGCCGGAGCCGGTCACGGCCCACGGGTCGATCGCAACGACGATCGCGAGCGCGATCGCGAGGACCCGCGAGATCGACGTCAGCCGGTTCGTCCACAGCGCGAAGCCGACGACGCCGATCATGTAGACCGTCCGTTGCGCCGGCACGCCGAAGCCCGCGAGCAGGCAGTACGCGAACGCGACCGACGTGCCGGCCAGCGCGGCCGCCTTGTGCGCCGGGAGCCGCGCGCACCACGCGGGTCGGCGTCGCCACGCCGCGAAGACGAGCCACGACCCGAGCGCCGCGAGCATGCTGACGTGCAGGCCCGAGATCGACACGAGGTGGCCGATGCCGGTGCGGTTGAACACGGTCCAGTCGGACTGCGCGATCGCGCGCTGGTCGCCGACGACGAGCGCGACGATCACGCCCGCGTACGGCGCGTTGACGCGGACCGGACCGCCGTCGGCGAGCACCGTCAGCACGCGGTCGCGCAGGTGCGCGCGCGTGCGTTCGACGACGTGGCCGACGGTCCACACGAAGTCGTCGAGCCGGCGCGTCGACGTCGGCTCGGGGTCGGCGTCCGGCGCGTCGTCGTCGTCGGGGTCGCCGGCGACCGGATCGATGCCCGGACGCACGTAGCCGGTCGCGCGCAACCCTTCCTCGAGCAGCCAGTATTCGTAGTCGAAACCGGACGGGTTCGCCGACCCGTGCGGGCGCTTCAGCCGCACCGTCAGCCGCCATCGCTGGCCCGGCCGCAGGTCCGGCACGCCGCTGGCGCTGCCCGGTGGCGCGCGCATCGGCCGGTACCAGCCGAGCGCGAGATGCGCCGGCACCTCGAGCGGCCGGCCATGCGCATCGCGCGAGACCACCGACTCGACGGAGAACTCGAAGCGCGTGCCGCGCGGATCGATCGACGGCAGCACGGCGACGGTGCCAACGACCACGACGTCGCGGTTCTCGAGCGCATGCGGCAACGCGTCGGCGAGCCGCGTCTCGGCGCGCCATGCGGCCCAGCCGAAGCCGACCGCGAACGCGGCGACGACGCTCGCGATCATCGCGGCCAAGACGATTGCACTGGCCGCGGCCATCCCGCTCGTCACGGTCGCAGTCAGTCGGCTCGACAGGCTCGCTGCCACGTCGCTCGACAGCGTCGTGCCCGCCCCGCTGGCGGGCCGTTGCAACGCACTGCGGGTCGACGCGCCCGCTGAGCGTCGTCCGGGCGCGCCTCGTACGCGTGCCGACGCGAACGCGACGGCGGCGGCCGCGACCGCGCCGACGACGGCGATCGACGCGCTCACAGCCGCATCCGGCAACGCCGCGCGATGCTGGACCGCCAGCGCACCGGCGACGAAGGCCACGCAGGCGGCGCGCATGACGCAGCGTCGCCGCGATCCGAGCGCCCCGCATCGACCGTTCGGACGATGCGGCCGTACGCGACGTCAGGTCGGGTCGAGCACGCCGTCGGTCAGCGTCATGCGGCGATCCATCCGCGCGGCGAGCGAAGGATCGTGCGTCACGACGACGAAGCTCGTCGCGAAGTTCGCGTGCAGCTCGAGCATCAGCTCGAAGACGCTCGTCGGCGGTGTCGCGGTCGAGGTTGCCGGTGGGCTCGTCGGCGAGCACGCACGCGGGTCGCGTGACGAGCGCGCGCGCGATCGCGACGCGCTGGCGCTCGCCGCCGGACAGCTCGCCCGGCCGATGCTGCAGCGCGCTGCGCCGAGGCCGACGCGATCGAGCATCGCCGCGCGCCGCGGCGCGTGCGCCTCGGCCGTCTCGCGCGCCGGATCAGCAGCGGCATCGCCACGTTGTCGAGCGCGCGAGAACTCGGGCAGCAGGTGATGGAACTGGTAGACGAAGCCGAGGTGCTCGTTGCGGCACGTCGCCCTGCTGCGGCCGCGCCGCAGCGACGTGAAGTCGCGGCCCGTGCAGCGCGACGCGGCCCTGCGTCGGCGCGTCGAGGCCGCCCAGCAGGTGCAGCAGCGTGCTCTTGCCGGAGCCCGGACGCGCCGACGACGGCCAGCGTCTCGCCGGCATGCACCGTCGAGGTCGACGCCGCGCAGCACCTGCACGTCGAGCGCCGCCTTCGTGCGAAGCGCGCGGCCGAGGCCGGCGCGCCTCGAGCACGCGCCGATGCGGCCGTGACCGGCGTCGACGGTCGCGCGGCTCACTCATAGCGCAGGGCCTCCGCCGGCTCGACGCGGCTGGCGCGCCAGCTCGGATAGAGCGTCGCGACGAACGACGAGCAGCAGCGAGAAGACGCGATCGGCACGATGTCGCCGCGCTGCGGGTCGCTCGGCATGCTGGCTGATCAGGTAGATGTTCTGCGGGCAGGAAGCTGACGTGCAGCACGTGCTCGATGAAGCCGGCACGATGGCGTCGATGTTGTAGGCGACGCAGCAGCGCCGAGCACGACGCCGCCGAGCGTGCCGGCGATGCCCGACAGCGCGCCCTGCACCATGAAGATCGCCATGACCGAGCGCGGGCTCGCGCCGAGCGTGCGCAGGATCGCGATGTCGGCCTGCTTGTCGGTGACGCGTCATCACCAGCGTCGACACGAGGTTGAACGCGGCGACCGCGACGATCAGCGTGAGGATGATGAACATCATCCTCTTCTCGATCTGCACGGCCGCGAACCAGCTGCGTTGGTGCGCGTCCAGTCGCGCACGCGCACGTCGTCGCCGAGCGTCGACGCGAGCTGGCGCGCGACCTCGCGCGCCTCGCTGCATGTCGGCCAGCCGCAGCTGCACGCCGGTCGGGCCGTCGAGCGCGGTAGAGCTTGGCGGCGTCGTCGATGTCGACCAGCGCGAGCGCGCTGTCGTATTCGTAGTGGCCGACCTCGAACACGCCGACGACGGTGAACGACTTGAGCCGCGGCATGCACGCCGGCCGGCGTGACCTGCGCGCCGCGGCGCGAGCACGGTGACCTGGTCGCCGACGCGCACGCCGAGCGAGCGCGCCAGCTCGCCGCCGAGCACGATGTCCGAAGCTGCCGGGCACGAGGTCCGACAGTCGTGCCGGCGCGCATCTCGGCCGGCGAGGTCGGTGACCTTCGCCTCGGCGTCGGGCTCGACGCCGCGGATCAGCGCGCCGCGCATGCCGTCGCCGCGCGTCAGCATCGCCTGCGCTCTGCACGTACGGCGCGGCGGCGCGGACCTCGGGCAGCCGCTCGGCCTCGGCCGCGAGCGCCTGCCAGTCGGCTTGATGCCGGTCGTCCGGATTGAAGACCTCGACGTGCGCGAGCACCGACAGCATGCGGTCGCGGACTTCCTTCTGGAAGCCGTTCATCACCGACAGCACGATGATCAGCGCCGCGACGCCGAGCGCGATGCCGGCCATCGAGATCGCGGAGATGAACGAGATGAAGCCGTCGCCGGCCTGGCCGGTTCGGTCGACCTCGCCGCGGCGCTTGCCGGCCCGCGTGTAGCGCAGGCCGACCTGCCATTCGTACGGAAGGTTCACGGGGACGGGGCGAACGAAGAGGGACGCGAGGACCGCGGCCGCACGACGCGGCGACGCGGCCGGTGCGGCGTCGCGAGCGACGGGGCCGCGTCACGGGCGCGACGGCCGCGGAGAGGCGGCAGTGTGCCATACGAGCGGCACGCGGGCCGGCCGGCACGGCCGCGCGTCGCCGCGGGCGGGCGCGTCGAGGTCACGGGCGACGCGTCGCCGCTCCGGCCCGCGACGCGCGTGGCGCGGACGTCGCGTCGACGACCCGACCGCTAGAATCGAGGCTCATGGCAGACCTCGACCTCCTCGTGCTCGCCGCGCTCGTCGATCCGGCGATCGCGACGGAGCTGTTCCGGGACGTGTTGCTGCCGAACCTGTCGCGCGTCGCCGCGCGAGCGGCGCCGATCGACGCGCTGTCGCTGCCGTTCGATGCCGTGCTGACGAGCTGGCAGGCGTGGGTCTTCGGGATGCGCGCCGGGCTGCCGTTCGAGCAGGTCAACGTCGCGGAGCTGTGGTGCGCCGCCTGCGGGCTGCCGCCGGCGCCGCGCGACGGACGCTATCTCGTCGAGCCGGCCCACTTCGCGATCGCCCGCGACCATCTGCGGCTCGACGACCCGCGCGCCCTCGACGTCACGCTCGTCGAGGCGCGTGCGCTCGCCGAGTCGGTCGAGCCGATCCTGGCCGACGCGGGCTGGCATCTCGATCCGATCGAGCCGGCGACGGTGACGCACTGGCCGGTCTCGCGCCGCGACGGTGCTGCGCTCGTCGCGCCCGCGATCGATCGCGCGGTCGGCGACAACGTCGCCGCGTGGCAGCCGCGGATGGTCCACGCATCGTCGTCCGGCGTCGATGCGGCGCTCGCGTGGCGCCGCTGCGTCAACGAGATCCAGATGGTGTGGTTCGCGCATCCGGTCAACGAGGCGCGCGAGGCGACCGGCCGTCCGACGATCAACACGCTCTGGCTGTCCGGCAACGGCGGGCCGCGCGGTCCGCAGCCGCGCTACGCCGCGGTCGATGCGACGATGCCGCTGCTGGCCGCGATCGAGATCGAGCCGTCGGCGCCGCGGACGCTCGAGGGCGACACGCGCCTCGTCGAGCCGGCGCGCGCCGAGGACTGGGGCCGGTGGCGCGACGAGCTCGTCCGGCTCGACGAGCGCATCGGCGAACTGCTGCGCGCGCAGGCCGCGAAGCGGATCGGCACGATCACGATGGTCCTGTGCGGCGATCGCGAGGCGCGCGCCGTGCCGGTCGCGCCCGACCGCGCCGGCGGGTTCTGGCGTCGCTGGGGCCGCAAGCCGTCGCCGTCGACGCTGTTCGCGGCGGCCGCATGAAGCTCGCGCAGCGCCGGGTCGATGCGGCCGCGCACGACGCGCTCGTCGCCGCGGGCGTGGCGCCGTTCTTCGCGCGACTCTACGCCGCGCGCGGCGTCAAGCATCCGCGCGAGCTCGACGGCGACCTGTCGCGGCTGCTGCCGCCGTCGCTGCTGGCACGTGCCGATGCGGCCGCGCGACTGCTCGCCGACGCGATCGCCGCCCGACGCCGCATCTGCATCGTCGCCGACTACGACTGCGACGGCGCCACCGCCTGCGCGGTCGCGCTGCGCGGCCTGCGCATGCTCGGCGCGACCGACGTCGACTACGTCGTGCCGAACCGCTTCGACGACGGCTACGGCCTGACGCCGGCGATCGTCGACGATCGCGCGCGAGACGAAGCGGCCGGACGTGATCGTCACGGTCGACAACGGCATCGCGAGCGTCGACGGCGTCGCGGCGGCGAACGCGCTCGGCATCGACGTCGCTCGTCACCGACCACCACCTGCCGGCGCGCGCCGGCTGCCGGACGCCGACGTGCATCGTCAACCCGAACCAGCCGGGCTGCGCGTTCCCGAGCAAGCACCTCGCCGGCGTCGGCGTGATGTTCTACGTGCTGCTCGCGTTGCGCGCGGAGCTGCGTCGCCGCGGCGCGTTCGACGCGCCGGGCTCCGCGAACCCGCAGCCGCGGCTCGACCCGCTGCTCGACCTCGTCGCGCTCGGCACGGTGGCCGACGTCGTCCGGCTCGACGCGAACAACCGGCTGCCTCGTCGCGCAGGGGCTCGAACGCATCCGCGCCGGGCGCATGCAGCCCGGCATCGCCGCGCTGTTCCGCGTCGCCGGCCGCGAGTCGCGCAGCGCCGGCGCGTTCGACTTCGGCTTCGCGCTCGGTCCGCGCATCAACGCGGCCGGCCGCCTCGCCGACATGACGCTCGGCATCGAATGCCTGCTCACCGACGACGCGGAGCGCGCCGCGTCGATCGCCGCGCAGCTCGACGCGATCAACCGCGAGCGGCGCGACATCGAGGCGGCGATGCAGGACGACGCGCTCGCCGCGATCGACGCGCAGCGCGCGCGGGTCGTCGAGCCGGGAGCGCGCGCGCCGGCGACCATCGTGCTGTTCGACGAGACTGGCACCAGGGCGTCGTCGGCATCGTCGCCGTCGCGCCTGAAGGATCGCTTCCATCGGCCGACGATCGTGTTCGCGATCGACGCCGACGGCACGCTGCGCGGGTCCGGCCGTTCGATCGCCGGCTTCCACCTGCGCGACGCGCTCGACCTCGTGACGAAGCGCCAGCCCGGCCTGATCGCGCGCTTCGGCGGCCACGCGATGGCCGCCGGCCTGACGATCGCGCGCGACGACCTCGCGCGCTTCGAGGCCGCGTTCGAGACCGCCGTGCAGGCGCTGCTCGACCCCGCGTCGCTCGCGCGCACGATCGAGACCGACGGCTCGCTCGACGCATCGGAGGCGACGATCGCGAACGTGCTCGCGCTCGACGCGCAGGTGTGGGGGCAGGGCTTCGCGGCGCCGGTGTTCGTCGACGCGTTCGACGTCGAGAGCCAGCGCATCGTCAAGGAGAAGCATCTGCGGCTGACGCTGCGTCGCGACCGCCGGGTCTTCGACGCGATCTGGTTCAACCGCGTGGCGACGCTGCCGGACCGCGCGCACGTCGTCTATCGACTCGCGACGAACGTCTACAACGGCGCGGCGAAGATCCAGTTCATCGTCGAGGACGCCGAGTAGACGTCGACGCAGGTCAGGCCGTGCCGCGCAGCCGCGACCACGCGTGGCGCAGGCGCCGCGCGCGATCCTCGAGCAGCAGGCCGGCGATCAGCGCGAACAGGGCCGACACGAAGCCCGTCAGGATCGGCTCGACCGCCCCGTGCCCGTAGTGGTCGGGATGCGAGTACGCGTCGCCGAGCGCGGTCAGTACGCCGACCATCGCCGCGTTGCCGGCCGGATGTCGGAACAGCCGCAGCAGCGGCGTGAAGCTCAGCAGCAGCACGAGCAGCCCGGTCGCGAGGCCGGTCCGCAGCGCGATCTCCCAGTGCGGCAGGCTGACGACGTTCGCGAGGTTGCCCGGCATGCACGTGAGGCAGGCGGACGTCGGTTGCCAGAAGCGCAGCAGGACGAGCCGGATGCGCAGGCGGGCGGGGGAAGGCGTGTCGGTGGGCATGGGTCCTCCGCGTGGGCCGGCGGCACATGTCTCGTGCCGGGCCGCGTCGATTCGTCGTCGTCGACGACGAAACATTACGCCATCGACGTCGGCGCACGGGTTGCGCCTATAACGCAATCGGACGCGACGCCGCGATCCGGCGCATGGCCGCTCCGTACAGTGCACGCACCGTTCGACCGTCGGGGTCGATGCCGTTCGTCGAACGATCACCCACAGGAGACCATCCATGAATCGAATCCTCACGTCGCTCGGCTTGCTCGTCGCCGCCGTACCGCTGGTCGTCGCGGCCCAGACCGCGAACACGCCGGGCGGCGAGACGTCGACCGGCACGCCGCTCGACCAGACGAAGAACCCGCCGGGCAGCACCGCGCCGCGCACGACCGCGACGTCGCCCGACGCGACCAATCCGAGCGGCTCGCTGCCGGGCAAGAGCTCGACCCGGTCGGGCAAGTCGAAGATGACGAAGGGCACGCCCGCGAAGGACGCTCCGGCGACCGGCGAGGTGCCGACCTATCCGGCGCCGACGAAGGCCGGCGAGCCGACGAAGTGATGATGCCGACCGACGCGCGTCGATGACGCCGTCCGGCGATCCGCCGCGGCGGCCGCGCTTCCAGGCCGTGTACCTGGTCTGCAAGGCCTGCGGCGATCGCGGCAACGGGGCGAAGAAGCTGACGCCGAAGCAGCTCGTGGCGCTCGTGCGCCGCGAGGCGCGCGCGACGACGCTTCGCAGCCGCGTCGTCTCGACGAGCTGCCTCGGCCTCTGTCCGAAGAAGGCCGTCGCGCTCGCGCGCGCCGCCGACTGCGGCGCCGCTCGCGATCGTCGCGGTCCGTTCGAAGAAACAGGTCGCCGACGCGTTCGCGCTGCTCAACGCGGCGCCGGCCTGAGTGCCGGCGCGCACCACGCGACGGAACGCCATCATGGACATCGGCTTCATCGGCATCGGCAGCATGGGCGCGGCTATGGTCCCGAACCTCGTTCGCGCCGGCCATCGCGTCTCGGTCTGGAACCGCACCGCCGACGCGGCGCGCGCGCTGGAAGGCGTCACGGTGCTCGACTCGCCGGTCGACGCGTTCCGCGACAACGACGTCGTGATGACGATGCTGGCCGACGATCGCGCCGTGCGCAGCGTCATCGTCGATTCGGGCGCGCTGCGCTCGGCACGACCCGACTGCGTGCACGTGATGATGGCGACGATCTCGCTCGCGCTCGTCGACGAGCTGCGGGCACTGCATCGCGAGGCCGGCATCGCGTACGTCGCCGCGCCGGTCTTCGGGGTGCCGGCCGCGGCCGCGAAGGGCGAGCTCAACGTCGTCGTCGCCGGCGATCCGGCGGCGGTCGACAAGGTCCTTCCCGCGCTCGACGCGATCGGCCGTCGGACCTGGCGGCTCGGCGACGACCCGAAGCGCGCGAACGTCGCGAAGATCGCCGGCAACCTGATGATCACGCTCGCGATCGAGGCGATGGGCGAGGCGTCGGCGCTGACCGAGAGCTACGGCGTGTCGGCGCGCGACTTCCTCGACATCATGACGAACACGCTGTTCGCGTCGCCGAGCTACCAGCGCTACGGCGGCTTCATCGCGAACGGGACCTACGATCCCGGCTTCAAGCTGACGCTCGGGCTGAAGGACGTGAACCTCGCGCTCGAGGCGGCGCAGGCGAAGAACACGGTGCTGCCGGCCGCCGAGATCGTCCGCGAGAACATGACGAAAGGCGTCGACGAAGGACTCGGCTCGAAGGACTGGTCGATCCTCGCGCGGATCGCCCGGCGTCGCGCCGGCCTCGGCGACGACGTGGCCTAGCGCGGCACGATACGACGTGTCGGCATCGTGTCGGTACGTCGCGGACCCGGTCCGACCCGCGTCGCGCGGATCGTTACCATAGCGGCGGTCACGGCCCGGGACGCGTCGCACGTCCATCCACCGGAAGCAACGATGAGCGCTGAGCAGATCCGCGGGCGGCTGGCCCGCGACACGATGGCGTTCGTGCTGGCCGGCGGTCGCGGCAGCCGGCTGATGGAGCTGACCGACACGCGCGCGAAGCCGGCGGTCTACTTCGCCGGCAAGACGCGGATCATCGACTTCGCGCTGTCGAACGCGCTCAACTCCGGCATCCGCCGCATCGGTGTCGCGACGCAGTACAAGGCGCACAGCCTGATCCGGCACCTCACGCGCGGCTGGACGTTCCTCAGGCCCGAACGCAACGAGACGTTCGACATCCTGCCGGCGAGCCAGCGCGTCTCCGAGGACCTCTGGTATCGCGGGACCGCCGACGCGGTCTACCAGAACATCGACATCGTCCAGAGCTACGGCCCGCGCTACATCGTGGTCCTCGCCGGCGACCACATCTACAAGATGGACTACGAGCTGATGCTGCAGCAGCACGTGCGACACCGGCGCGGACGTCACGGTCGGCTGCGTCGAGGTGCCGCGGATGGAGGCCACCGGCTTCGGCGTGATGCACGTCGACGCCGACGACCGCATCGTCACGTTCCTCGAGAAGCCGGCCGACCCGCCCGGCATCCCCGATCGACCGGACGTGCGCGCTCGCGTCGATGGGCATCTACGTCTTCGAGACGCGCTTCCTGTTCGACCTGCTCGAACGCGACGCCGCGAATCCAGAGTCGAGCAACGACTTCGGCAAGGACCTGATCCCGCTGATCGTCCGCGAAGGCAAGGCGGTCGCGCATCGCTTCAGCGCGTCGTGCGTCAAGTCGTCGAGCGAAGCGGCCGACTACTGGCGCGACGTCGGGACCGTCGACGCGTACTGGGAATCGAACATCGACCTGACCGCGATCACGCCGGCGCTGGACCTGTACGACAACAGCTGGCCGATCTGGACGTACCAGGAGCTGACGCCGCCCGCGAAGTTCGTCCACGACGAGATCGAACCGACGCGGCGTCGCGATCTCGTCGCTCGTGTCCGGCGGCTGCATCGTGTCGGGCACCGACGTGCGGCGCTCGCTGCTGTTCACCGGCGTGCGGACGAACTCGTGGTCGCGGATCGACGAGGCGGTGATCCTGCCGTACGTGCGGGTCGGTCGCCACGTGCGGCTGCGCAAGGTCGTCGTCGACCGCAGCGTCGTCATCCCCGACGGCCTCGTCGTCGGCGAGGACCCGGAGCTCGACGCGACGCGCTTCCGGCGCACCGATCGCGGCGTGTGCCTGATCACGCAGCCGATGATCGATCGGCTGTCGGTCTGACGCGATGATCGACGCGATCGCCGACAAGCGCGCACCGTCGACGCGCCGGTGGCGGTGCTGTCGGTCGCGTCCGAGATGGTCCCGCTCGTCAAGACCGGCGGCCTCGCCGACGTCGCCGGCGCGCTGCCGGCGGCGCTCGCGGCCGAGCGCGTCGCGATGCGGACGCTGCTGCCGGGCTATCCCGTCGGTCGTCGAACGCGCTCGTCGATGCGACCGTCGTCGCCGACTGGCCGTCGTGGTTCGGCGGACCGGCGCGGCTGCTCGCCGCGACGCACGGCGCGCTCGACCTGCTCGTCGTCGATGCGCCGCATCTCTACGCGCGTCCCGGCAACCCGTATCTCGGCCCCGACGGTCGCGACTGGCCCGACAACGCCGTGCGTTTCGCGGCGCTCGCGGCGGCCGCGGCGTGGATCGGACGTCGCGGGGTCGACGGCTTCGCGCCGGACGTCGTCCATGCGCACGACTGGCAGGCCGCGCTGGCGCCGGCGTACCTGCGCTTCGCCGAGTCGTCCGGGCGCGCGCCGGCCACGGTGCTGACGATCCACAACCTCGCGTTCCAGGGGCTGTTCGACGCGGACGCGTTCGACCGGCTCGCGCTGCCGCGGGAGGCGTTCGCGCCCGACGCGCTGGAGTACCACGGACGCGTCGGCTTCCTGAAGGCCGGCATCCTGCTCGCCGACGCGGTGACGACGGTAAGCCCGACCTACGCCCGCGAGATCCGCACGCCGCGCGACGGGATGGGGATGGACGCGATGCTGCGCTGGCGCGGCGAGCGCGAGGCGGGCGCCGTGGTCGGCATCGTCAACGGCATCGACACGGCGACATGGAACCCGGCGACCGACGCGGCGCTCGCGGCGCGCTACGACCGCGACCGGCTCGACGCGCGCGTCGCGAACAGGCGCGACGTCGAGGCGCGCTTCGGTCTCGCGCCCGACGACGGGCCTTTGGTCTGCATGGTCACGCGGCTGACCGAGCAGAAGGGCATCGACCTCGTCGTCGACGCGCTGGACGCGATCGTCGCGTCGGGCATCCGCCTCGCGGTGCTCGGCAGCGGCGACCCTCGCTTCGAGGACGCGCTGCGCGACGCGAACGCGCGCTGGCCCGAGCGCGTCGGCGTCATGATCGCGTACGACGACGCGATGTCGCACCGGCTGCAGGGCGGCTGCGATGCGATCCTCGTGCCGAGCCGCTTCGAGCCGTGCGGACTGACGCAGCTGTACGGGCTGCGTTACGGCTGCGTGCCGGTCGTCGCGCGTGTCGGCGGTCTCGCCGACACGGTCGTCGACGCGAACGATGCCGCGCTGAAGGCCGGCGTCGCGACCGGCTTCCAGTTCGACGAGCTCACGGCCGCCGGCGTCGTCGACGCGCTCGCGCGGATGGCGGCGGTCCGGGCGCGACCGGACGCGTGGCGCACGATGCAGCGCGCAGGGATGGCGGCGGACGTCGGCTGGTCGGCGTCGGCGCGCGACTATGCGGCGTTGTACCGGCGGCTTCGCGGGACGCGGTGAGCGGGCGGCGATCGGCCGACCGACGACCGATCGCCGGCATCACGACGACACCGAAGGGGAGCGACGATGAATCGGAGAAACGCGTTCTATGCGCAGTCCGGCGGCGTCACCGCCGTCATCAACGCGTCGGCCTGCGGCGTCATCGAGACGGCGCGCCGGCACCCGGACCGCATCGGCACGGTCTTCGCCGGCCGCAACGGCATCCTCGGCGCGCTGGCCGAAGACCTGATCGACACGCGCGCGAGAGTCGACGACGACGATCGCGCGCGCTGCGCTCGACGCCGGCCGGCGCGTTCGGCTCGTGCCGCTACAAGCTCAAGTCGCTCGACGACGAACCGGCGCGAGTACGAGCGGCTGATCGAGGTCTTCAGCGCGCACGACATCGGCTACTTCTTCTACAACGGCGGCGGCGACTCGGCCGACACCTGCTTCAAGGTGAGCCAGCTGTCGGCAGTCGATGGGCTACCCGCTGCAGGCGATCCACGTGCCGAAGACCGTCGACAACGACCTGCCGATCACCGACTGCTGCCCCGGCTTCGGCTCGGTCGCGAAGTACGTCGCGGTGTCGGCGCTCGAGGCCTCGTTCGACGTGCGCTCGATGGCGAAGACGTCGACCAAGGTGTTCGTGCTGGAGGTGATGGGCCGCCACGCCGGCTGGATCGCGGCGGCCGGCGGCCTGATCGAGGCGCACGGCATCCCGGTCGTCATCCTGTTCCCCGAGATCCCCTTCGACCGCGACGACCTTCATCGCCCGCGTCGACGCGCTGGTGCAAGCAGCACGGCTACTGCACGGTCGTCGTGTCCGAAGGCTGCCACCACGCCGACGGCACCTTCCTCGCCGAGCAGGGCACGCAAGGACGCGTTCGGCCACGCGCAGCTCGGCGGCGCCGCGCCGGTCGTCGCGCAGCATGGTCGCCGAGGCGCTCGGCTACAAGTTCCACTGGGCCGTCGCCGACTACCTGCAGCGCGCGGCGCGCCACATCGCCTCGAAGACCGACGTGACGCAGGCCTACGAGCTCGGCGAGCACGCGGTCGAGCTGGCGCTCGAAGGCCGCAACGCGGTCATGCCGACGATCGAGCGCGCTGTCCGACGATCCGTACGCGTACCGCATCGGCGTCGCCGAACTCGGCCGACGTCGCCAACGTCGAGAAGTTCATGCCGCGCGACTTCATCAGCGACGACGGCTTCGGCATCACCGACACGTGCCGCGCGCTATCTCGCGCCGCTGATCCAGGGCGAGGACTATCCCGACTACGAGGACGGCATGCCGCGCTTCGTCACGCTGCGCAACGAGGCGGTCCCGAAGAAGCTCGACGCGTTCGACGCAGCCTGACGCGTCATCCGGCGGCGCGGTACGTCGTCGCGAACGGCGACGGCGGCAGGCGCGGCAGCCCGTACTCGTCCATCAACGCGACGAACGCGGGATCGTCGCGATGCGGGTCGAAGCTCGGGTCGGCCGGCAGGCTGACGAACAGCAGCTCGTGCGCCTCGGCGACGCGACGCAGCGTCGCGCAGAGCGCGGGCACGTCGCCGAGGAACGCCTCGGCCATCGCGCGGTTGTAGCGCTGGTACGGCGCGCCGGTGGATTCGAGCCGATCGATCAGCGCGTCGAGCATCGCGCGGGCCTCCGCGCGCCGTCCGTCGTGGCCGTGCGCGAAGATCACGTCGAAGCGCGGGATCGGATGGTCGGGCGCGACGCGGATCGCGTGGTCGAAGTGCGCCATCGCCTCGCCGCTCGCGCCGGCCCACAGCAGCGTCGAGCCCAGCATCACGTGGCCGTAGAAGTGATCCGGGTCGAGGTCGATCACGGCGCGGAACTCGTCGATCGCCGACCGGTAGTCGCGCGCGTAGGCGCTGACGACCGCGAAGTGGATGCGTACCGTGAGGTTCAGCGGGTCGAGGTCGAGCGCGATCCGCGCATGCTCGAGCGCCTCCGGGTAGCGCCCGTTGAACACGAGCGCGGCCGCGTAGCTCTGATGCGCGCCGGCGCAGTTCGGCGCGACCTGCAGCGCTTCGCGGAACAGCGACTCGGCGCGCGGCCAGTCGCGGTCGACGCGGAACGCGATGTTCGCGATCAGCGCCCGCGCGTCGCCGTCGAGCGGATCGAGCTCGAGCGCGCGCCGCGCGCACTGCTCGACCTCGCGGAACGCCGGCAGCGTCGGGCGCGCCATGATCCCGTAATACGTACTGCGCGCGATGCCGAGCTGCGTGTGGGCCGGCGCGAACGACGGATCGAGCGCGATCGATCGTTCCAGCAGAGCCATGCCCTTCTCGAGTCCCTCGTTGCTGCGCTGCTGGACGAGGTAGCGCGCACGCTCGTACAGGTCGCGCGCCTTCGGATCGCCGGTCGCGACGACGCGCGGCGGCGCCGGTCGCGCCGCGTCGCGATCGTCCGGCGGCGCGATCGCCGCCAGCACGGCGTCGGCGACGCGATCCTGCAGCTCGAACAGGTCGCCGCGCTCGTCGAGGTCGAAGCGCTGCGACCACAGGCACACGCGGTCGCGTGCGCGGAACAGCTGCGCGAAGCAGCGCAGCCGCGTGCCGGCGCGCTGCACGCTGCCTTCGACGACGTGCGTCACGCCGAGCAGTCGCGCGACCGCCTTCAGGTCGACGGTCTCGCGACGGGCCCTCGCGGCCGACGCCCGCCCGACGACGCGGGCCCCGCCGACGCGGGCCAGCCCGTCGACGAGCTGGTCGACGAGCGCCTCGCAGAACATCGCGTCGTCCGGGTTCGACGACAGGCTCGCGAACGGCAGCACGGCGAACGAGCCGAGGTGGCGAGGCGCCCGCGACGCGGTGCGTCGCGCGATCCGCGGCAGGTAGCCGCCGACCGGCAGCTGGATCTCGAACGCGTCGCCGCCGCCTTCGTCGGCGTAGTAGCGGGCGAGCTTCTCGCGAACGCGGCCGGCCTCGACGCGCACGATCGGGTCGCGGCTCGGGTCGTAGTGCGCGACGTCGCGGCCGTAGACCTGCAGGCCGATGACGACTTCCTTGAGCTCGTCGAGGCGGCCGTCGAGCGCCGCGCGCACGACGTGGCGCAGGAAGGCGCGGTGTCGTTCCGAGCGCCGGAACGTGCGGCTCTCGACGATGCGTTCGAGCGCGCCCTCGACGAGCGCGGCGGGATGGCCGGCGAACGGCTGGTACGGGGCCGCCGTCGCGCGAGGCGAACCGGACCCGATCGGGGGTACGACGTGGAGGCGGGTCGTGCGGTTCATGGCGCGGGTGGCGCCGATGATACGCAACGGCCGCGGCGCGGACGCCGCGGGCCGCGGTCACGTCCCGGGCGACGAGACCGCGCTTCGTGGGGCGAGCGTGCTCAAGCGCCGGTCGACGAGCGCGCGCCGCCCGGCCAGCACGGGTCTGCGTCGATCGACGTGCCGTCGAGGTGCGGTCGGCCTCGACTCAGGCCCGATCGACGGACGGCGCCGCGTGGCGCTGTTCAGGGCTGGCCGCTGCCGCCGGCCGCGCCGTACACCTGGCCGGTCGCGTAGCTCGCGTCCGCCGCCGCGAGCTGCACGTAGATCGACGCGAGCTCCGCCGGCTGGCCGGGCCGCTTCAGCGGCGTCATGCTGCCGAAGGTCTTCAGCTTCTCCTGCGTCGCGCCGCCCGAGACCTGCAGCGGCGTCCAGATCGGTCCGGGGGCGACGCCGTTGACGCGGATGCCCTTCGGCGCGAGCTGCTTCGCGAGCGAGCGGACGTAGTTCGTCGTCGCGGCCTTCGTCATCGCGTAGTGGTACAGATCGGCCGACGGATCCGTCGCCTGCTCGGAGGTCGTGCCGATGATCGTCGAGCCCGGCGGCAGGTGCGGGATCGCGGCCTTGATGATCCAGAACGGCGCGTAGATGTTCGTCTTCATCGTCGCGTCGAACTCCTCGGTCGTGAGGTCGAGGATCGACTCGCGCGCCTGCTGACGGCCCGCGTTGCTGACGACGATGTCGAGGCCGCCGAGCTGGGCGACCGCATCGGCCACGAGCTTCGTGCAGTACGCCTCGTCGCGCAGGTCGCCGGGCAGCGCGACCGCGCGGCGGCCCTCGGCGCGGATCAGCGCGATGACCTCCTGCGCGTCGGGCTCCTCGGTCGGGTAGTACGCGATCGCGACGTCGGCGCCTTCGCGCGCGTATGCGATCGCCGCCGCGCGGCCCATGCCGCTGTCTCCGCCGGTGATCAGCGCCTTGCGGCCGGCGAGGCGACCCGAGCCGCGATACGACCGCTCGCCGTGGTCGGGCGGCGGTTCCATCCTGCTCGCGAGGCCCGGCCACGGCTGCGACTGGCCCTTGAACGGCGGCTTGACGTAGCGGTCCTTCGGGTCGACGAGCGGCGCGGCGGTCGCCGCGTTCTGGCCGGTGGTCGGTGCGGCGCGACCCGCGGTCGCGACCGTCGCGGTGGCGGCGCCGATGCCGGCCGCGATCGTGCGGACGGCGTCGCGTCGCGAGTAGCTCTTCTCGTCGTTCATCCAGGTACCCGTCGTCGGTGGCGCCGTGACGGCGCCGAAGCCGCGAGGATGCCGAAGCGTGGGGTCCCGACCTGTCGGACGCTCGTCCAAAACGCGGCGGCGCCGAGGACTACAACGGCGGGTGCCGCCGTCAGGCCGCCGCCTGCGGCACGACCGAGACGGCGACCACGAAGCGCCGCTCGCCGCCCGGCTCGATCGTCAGGATCCCCGGCTTCTGCCACAGGTCGCCGTCGAAGCCGACGGGATCGGCCCGACCGTGCCACGGCTCGATGCAGATGAAGCGCGCGCCGCCCGGCTTCGTCCAGACGCCGAGCGTCGTGAAGCCGTCGAAGCGCACGTCGATGCGCGGACCGCGCGCGGCGCCGTAGCTGACGCGGCGGCTCGTGAGCCGGTCGAAGATCAGCGCGTCGTCGTCGAAGTACGCGTCGCGCAGCGTGAGCACGCGGCCGACCACCGGCGTCGGATGCGGCTCGGGGGTCAACAACCCGTCGCCGTCGATTCGCCGGATCGGCGCGGGCTCGTCGTGCTCGAAGCGGATCGTGTGCTCGTCGCGCGGCTGGTCGTACGGCAGCGGCCAGCGGAACGCCGGATGGAAGCCGAAACTCGCCGGCATCGGCCGGTCGCCGTCGTTCGCGACGGTCGCGACGACCTCGAGCGTCGCGTCGCGCAGCGCGTAACGCACGTCGAGGCGGAAGTCGAACGGATAGCACGCCCGCGTCTCGTCGTTCGGCGTCAGCCGCAGCAGCGCCGACGACGCGTCGTGCGACACGACGTCGAAGCGCGAGCGCCGCGCGAAGCCGTGCTTGTGCATCGTGTACGTGCGTCCGTCGAGGCGGTACGCATCGTCGCGCAGCATGCCGACGATCGGGAAGAGCAGCGGCGCGCGGCCCGCCCAGACGGCCGGGTCGCCGTCCCATTGCACGCGACGGCCGTCGGCGTCGCACAGGTCCTGCAGCTCGGCGCCCAGCGTCGCGACCTCGACCGACAGGCCGGGCGAGGCGAGGGACAGGCGCGATGGCTCGGTCGTCATCGGTCGGGATCGAAGGCGTCCGCGACCATCGCGGACCACGTCGCGACGCTATCAGAACTCGGCGTCGTCGACGCGGACGCGCCGCCGCGACCCCGGCGGCGGCGCGTCGCCTCGTTCGGTTACTTCTTCGGCTTGAACGGACGGATGTCGACCGCGAGTCCCATCGCCGTGTAGCCCGCGTGGTTCGGATGCAGGTAGTCCCACGGCAGCTGCGTCAGCGTGCTGTTCGGCAGGTACTCGGCCTTCATGTTGCCGGTCTGCGGATCGAGCGTCGCGGTGTCGAAGTCCTCGACGCCGTCGAAGAGGCCCGACGTGCGGATGAACGCGTTCAGCACCTGCCGGCCCGCGTCGACCGTCGGTCCGTTGTCGCCACCGCCGGTGTAGCCCGGATACCAGCCTTCGGCGGGGTTGAGCAGGCCGAGCGCCGACGTCAGCGTCGCGCCGTAGACGCCGATGCCCTGCGAGTGAAGCGTCGACACGATCTGCTGGTAGCCGGCGATGATCGACGCCGTCGTGTGGCCCGCCCCGAGGTCGTTGATGCCTTCGAGCCAGATCACGTCGGTCAGGCCGGACAGGCCGAGCACGTCGCGGTTCAGACGATCGGTCGCGGCCGGTCCCGAGGTGCCGTTCACGACGGCCGGGTTGACGACGCGGTTGCCGGAGATGGCTTCGTCGACGACGCTGACCGTGTTGCCGTACTGGTCGTGCAGCCGGCGGGACAGCACGTTCATCCAGCGATCGTTGCCGTTCAGCGTCGAATGCGTGCCGTCGGTGATCGAGTCGCCGAACACGCAGACGAGCACGGTGTTCGCCGGCGCCATCACGTCGACCCCGTCGACGAAGAACCACGACGTGGTGGTGAACTCGAACGCGAATGCGTCCATGTCCTTCACGTGGTTGCCGCTGTCGGGCGCGGTGATGTACGACGTCGTGAACGCGCTCGGGTGGTAGGTCATCGGACCGCTGATGCCCTCGACGGCGTAGCTAATCGCGAGGTTGCGGCCCTGGACCGACGCATCATCGGGTCCGGCCACCCACGACAGCGTCACCGGGTCGCTCCACACCTCCTGACCCGCGGGGATCGACACGGCGCCCTTGCCGTTGAACGTGATCTTCGTCATCGTCCCCGGGACGATGTTGGCCGAGTATTCCTGAAGGCCGACCGTCACCGCGGAGAATTTCACGACCTGCGTGCCGAAGACATTCGTCAGCCGGAAGCGCATCTGGCTGCCCCACAGGTCGGGCTTGACGATCGAGCGGAAGGTCTGGTCCGACGCGCCGGAGGTGTTCGCGTTGGGGAACGGGAACGACAGGTCGGGCTGGATGTTGGCCGGCGCGAAGTTCGTCGGTGCGCCCGGCGGATAGACCGGTGGCACCGGCGCGACGTAGACGAAGGACGCGGCCGGCGACGTCGCCCACGTCGTCACCCAGTGCGGTCCGTTGTTCTTCGCCGCCCCGGCGTCCGTCGTGGCGAACGCGGCGCCGACGGCGACCGCGAAGACGAACAGGAACGATCGAAGCAGCCGCCCGAGCGTCGGGGCGCCCGTCGTGCGATACCACAGTCCATGGCTTTCGCCTTGTGCAAAGCTCCACATGCTCGTGTCTCCTCGGGTGCGACCCGCTCGCGGTTCTCGTGGCAGCGGTCGCGCCGTCGAGACGACGCCGCGATCCTCCCTCGACCTCTTCGGGTTCGATGATGTCGTGAACGACTGGACGCACGCGCGCGCGATCGACGCACGGCGATCCGCGGTCCGATCCAGAAAGTCGACCGGCCGAACGCCCTACGTCATCGTAGGTTCGCCCGCCGTGTCAACGCGCAGGTACGGGCAACGGCGCGACGCGGGGATCGGAGGCCGCGGCGGCCGGTCAGTGGGCTGTCTTGAATCCGCGCGCGAGCTGCTTGTAGAGCGACCTCGGACAGACGGTCCGCGACACGGCGTGCGCGATCAGCGTCGCGGCCATCAGCGGCAGCGCGAGCTCGGCGTTCTGCGTCATCTCGAGCACGATGACGAACGCCGTCAGCGGCGCCTGCACGACGCCGGAGAAGTAGCTGCCCATGCCGAGCAGCAGCAGTGCGCCGGCCGGCTGCTCCGGGAACAGGCGCGCAATGTCGTGGCCGAGACCGGCGCCGACCGCGAGCGACGGCGCGAAGATGCCGCCCGGGATGCCCGACAGATACGAGATGAGCGTCGCCGCGAGCTTCGCGAAGCCGAAGCCGGCGTGCTCCTCGCCGCCCTTCAGGATCGCATGCGTCTCCTCGTAGCCGGTGCCGAAGACGAGACCGCCGGACACGGCGCCGACGATCGCGAGTCCGAGGCCGCAGACCGCGGCGAACGCGACCGGCCGCCGCTGCGCCCACGTCGACCAGCGGCGCGCGCTCGGCTGGCCGAGCCACAGCAGCATCCGGCTGAACAGGCCGCCGACGAGGCCGCAGACGAGGCCGCACGTCAGCACCGCCGGCAGCCCGGACGGCAGGTCGAGCGTGGCCGCGGTGCGTCCGAAGTACGCGTAGTTGCCCTGCAGCGCGAGCGACACGACGCCCGAGACGATGACGGCGGTGACGACGATGCTGATCGTGCGCTGCTCGAACGAGCGCGCCATCTCCTCGATCGCGAAGACGATCCCCGCGAGCGGCGCGTTGAACGCGGCCGCGATGCCGGCCGCGCCGCCGCAGAGGATCAGCCCGCGCTGCATCCCCTCGAACGGGAACGCGCTCGAACGCGACAGCGCGAACATGATCGTCGCGCCGACCTGCACCGACGGACCCTCGCGTCCGATGGACGCGCCGCACAGCAGGCCGAGCACCGTCAGCACGATCTTCGCGAACGCGACGCGAAGCGACAGCAGGCTGCGGCGCGCCGACTCCGGCAACGCGAGCGCGGCGATCGCCTGCGGGATGCCGCTGCCCTGCGAGCCGGGCGCCCAATGGATCGTCAGCCAGCGGATCGCCGCGAAGCCGAGCGGCGCGACCACGAACGGCACCCACGGACCGTACGCGGTGGCGCGGTGGAACAGGTCGTTCGCGACGTTCGCCGCCTGCGCGAACAGCACCGACACGCCGCCGACGATCACCGCGCCGCCGAGGAACCACAGACGCCGGCTCCAGATCGACCGCGAGAAGAACATCTGGCGCGAGATCTTCCGCGATCGCCGATTCATCGGGATCGGCGGCGGACGCAGGCGACGGAGTCTCGTGGGCATCGTTCGTGAGAAGGCGTGACCGGCGCGGACGGCCGAACCCCGGACCATACACGTTCGCCCCGCGTCCCGACCGCGATGCGGCGGTGCGCTGTGCGAACATCGCCCGATGCCGAACCGGCCCATCGCATCGCCGAAGCGCGACGCCGCGCCCCTCGCTCCGAAGCGTCGCAACCTCATCGAGCGTTTCGGGGACCGCTTCCATCTGTCGGTGCGCGACTCGATCGCCACGCTGATCCCGGTCGCGCTGCTGCTGATCGTCGTCGGGTACGTCGCGCAGCGCTTCGTCCGTCCGGCGCCGCCGAAGACCGTCGTGATGACGGTCGGCACGGCCGGCGGCGCCTACGACGCGTTCGCGAAGCGCTACCAGGCGATCCTCGCGCGGAACGGCATCACGCTCGAGCTGCACCCGTCGTCGGGCGCGGTCGAGAACTACGAGCGGCTGAAGGCCGACGAGGTGGACGGCGTCCGCTACGACGTCGGCTTCGTGCAGAGCGGGATCGGCAGCGCCGCCGACGCGCCGCATCTGCAGACGATCGCCGGCGTCTACTACGAGCCGGTGTGGCTGTTCGCGCCGCGCATCGATCGCCTGACGCGGCTGTCCGACCTCGCCGGCAAGCGGATCGGGATCGGCATCCCCGGCAGCGGCCTGCGGCGGCTCGCGACGCAGATCCTGTCGGCGGCGGGCGTCGACGGCCGCAACGCGACGCTCGTCGACATCGCCGGCACCGACGCCGAGAAGGCGCTCGACGACGGCACCCTCGACCTCGCGTTCATCATCGGGGCGCCCGAGTCGCCGCTGCTGCAGGAGCTGTTCAAGGGCCACCTGCACGTCGTCAGCCTCGTGCAGTCGGACGCGGTCGCGCGCTTCTTCCCGACGCTGACGCCGCTGCTCCTGCCGCCGGGCGCGATCGACCTCGCCGACGACCGGCCGCCGCACGAGGTGAAGCTGGTCGCCGCGACGTCGCTGCTCGTATGCCGCGACGACCTGCATCCGGCGCTCGTCTACCTGCTGCTCGAGGCGGCGAACGAGGTCCACCACGGGCCGGGCCTGTTCCAGCGACGCGGCGAGTTTCCGTCGGCGCAGGTGCAGGACTTCCCGCTGTCGGAGCAGGCGACGCGATGGTTCCAGTCGGGCCGGCCGCTGCTGCAGCGCTACCTGCCGTTCTGGCTCGCGAACCTGATCGAACGGCTGCTCGTCGTGATCGTGCCGGTCGTCGCGCTGACGATCCCGCTGATGCGCATCGTGCCCGCGCTGTACAGCTGGCGCGTGCGCTCGAAGGTGTTCCGCTGGTACGGCGAGGTGCGCGAGATCGAGCAGCGCGCGCTCGACGGGCACGAGGACGACGACGCGCGTCGCGCCGAGGCCGATCGGCTCGACGCGATCGAGGCCGCGGTCAACCGGCTCAAGATCCCGCTCTCGTTCTATCACGAGGTCCACCTGCTGCGCGCCCACATCGAGATGGTCCGGCACCGGCTGTCGGCGGCGGCCGGCGGGGCCGCGGACGGCGGGTTGGCCGGCGCGCCCGCCGCCTGACCGCGCGGTCCGCGCGTCGGGCTCGATGCGGGCGTCACGTACAATCGCGCCCCCGACCGACCCGCCTTCGCGAGCGCCATGGAAGCCGAACGCCTGAACCAGATCGCCTCGACCATCGCCGACCTGCGCGCCCGCGCGGACGAGGCGCGGAGGTATCTTTGACTTCGATGCCAAGTCGAATCGGCTGAACGAAGTCAACCGCGCGCTCGAGGACCCGAAGGTCTGGGACGACCCGAAGCGCGCGCAGGAACTCGGCCGCGAGAAGAAGTCGCTCGAGGACGTCGTCGCGACGCTGACGAAGCTCGACACCGACCTCGCCGACACCGCCGAGCTGTTCGAGATGGCCAAGGACGAGGGCGACGACGCGACGCTCGCATCGATCGAGAGCCGACATCGACGCCGCGAAGAAGGTCGTCGAGGCGATGGAGTTCCGTCGCATGTTCTCGAACGAGGCCGACGCGTTCAACTGCTTCCTCGACATCCAGGCCGGCGCCGGCGGCACCGAGGCGCAGGACTGGGCGCAGATGCTGGAGCGCCAGTACCTGAAGTACGCCGAGCGCAAGGGCTTCAAGGCCGAGCTGCTCGAGGAGTCCGAAGGCGAGACGGCCGGCATCAAGAGCGCCACGATCAAGATCGAGGGCGACTACGCGTACGGCTTCCTGCGCACCGAGACCGGCGTGCACCGGCTCGTGCGCAAGAGCCCGTTCGACTCGTCCGGCGGCCGGCACACGTCGTTCGCCAGCGTGTTCGTCTATCCGGAGGTCGACGACTCGATCGAGGTCGACATCAACCCGGCCGACCTGCGCATCGACACGTTCCGCGCGTCGGGCGCCGGCGGCCAGCACATCAACAAGACCGACTCGCGCGATCCGCATCACGCACCTGCCGACCGGCATCGTCGTGCAGTGCCAGAACGATCGCAGCCAGCACCGCAACCGCGCCGAGGCGATGGCGATGCTGAAGTCGCGGCTCTACGAAGCCGAGCTGCGCAAGCGGCAGGCCGAGCAGGACAAGCTCGAGGCGTCGAAGACCGACGTCGGCTGGGGCCACCAGATCCGCTCTTACGTGCTCGACCAGTCGCGCATCAAGGACCTGCGGACGAACGTCGAGATCAGCAACACGCAGAAAGTGCTCGACGGCGACCTCGACCCGTTCATCGAGGCGAGCCTGAAGCAGGGCGTGTAGCGCGCCGCGTGTCGGCGCGTCGCCTGCCGCGGGCGAGCGGCGGTCGCGTCGCCGCGTCGGATATTTCGGTCCCGGCCTTCGTCGGGAGGACAGGCTCGAACGACGCATGACGATCGACATCCGACCCATCGAAGAATCGGAACTCGACGCCGCGCGTCGGCTGCTGCTCGCCAACGGCTGGACCGGCCGGCGCTTCGAGCCCGCGCCGTTCGGCGAGATGGTCGCGGGCTCCTACGAATCGCTCGTCGCGGTCGACGGCGGCGTCGTCGTCGGCTTCGCGCGGTCGGTCAGCGACGGCGTGTCGAACGGCTATCTCTGCACGCTCGTCGTCGCCGAGAGTCATCGCCGTCGCGGGGTCGCGCGGTCGCTCGTGGCCGCCCTGATGGGCGACGAGCCGGACATGACGTGGGTGCTGCGCGCCGAACGGCCGGGCCTGTCCGCGTTCTACGAGAAGCTCGGCTTCCGCCGTTCGACCGTGACGATGGAGCGCGTGCGCCGCACGGCGGCGGACATCGGACCCGACGACGGTCGCGACGGGCGCGACGCGACGCGCGCATGACGGTCCCGGCCGCCGCCGCGCCGATCCGCGCGGGCCGTCCGCACTTCTGGTTCTTCGTCGCCGGTTGCGTCGCGGTGACGGCCGGCGTCGTGCTGCACCTGCCGATGTTCTGGATGGGCCGCGACATGGGGTTCCGCCTGGCCGGCATGCCGATGGACGCCGCGCATGCTCGTGGGGCATGGCGCTGATCGTCGCGCGGCATCGGCGTCGCCGGCTACGGACTGCTGCCGCGCGACGCACGCACGGCGCGACGGACGCCGCACGCTGACGTACACGGCGCCCGAGGACGCGCCGCTCGGCGCCGCGCACTGGCGCCTGATGGTCGTGCTGACCGTCGCGCTCGTCATCGACGTGATGAAGCCGGCGAGCCTCGGCTTCGTCGTGCCCGGCATGCGCGCCGAGTACGCCGTCTCGCAAGGCGACGGTCGCCTGGCTGCCGTTCGCGGCGCTGTGCGGGCACCGTCGTCGGCTCGGTGGTGTGGGGCTGGCTCGCCGACCTCTACGGGCGGCGCGCGTCGATCCTGCTGTCGGCGGTGATGTTCGTCGGCACCTCGATCTGCGGCGCGATGCCGTCGTTCTGGTGGAACGTCGGGCATGTGCTTCCTGATGGGCGCGGCCGCCGGCGGCATGCTGCCGGTCACCTACGCGCTGCTCGCCGAGACGATGCCGTCGCGGCATCGCGGCTGGGTGCTGGTGCTCGTCGGCGGCACTCGGCGCGGTCGGCGGCTACCTCGCCGCCAGCGGCTGCGCGGCGTGGCTGGAGCCGATCTTCAGCTGGCGCATCCTGTGGTTCCTGAACCTGCCGACCGGGCTCGTGCTGATCTTCCTGAACGCGTTCATCCCCGAGTCGCCGAAGTTCCTGCTCGCGCATGGGCCGCGATCGCCGAGGCGAACCGCACGCTGCGCGCGCTTCGGCTGCGGTCGCGCGAGCCGACGATGCCATCGCGTCTCTTCCGGACGATGCGCCGTCCGAAGCCATCGTCGCCGGGCTCGCGCGTCGTCGGCAGCACCTGGGCGCTGAGCATCGCCGCGGTGTCGTGGGGCCTGATCAACTTCGGGCTGCTGCTGTGGATGCCGGCCCATCTCGTCGAACGCGGCTACAGCATGGCCGTGTCGAGCCGGCTGCTCTCGTCGTCGGCGCTGATCGCGATCCCGACCGTGTTCGTCGCGGCACTCGCGTACAGCCGCTGGAGCAGCAAGGGCGCGCTGATGGCGTCGATCGCGATCGCCGGCGCCGGACTCGTCGGGCTGATGCGGCTCGAGCTCGTCCCGGTCGGCGGCGCCGACCCGGTCTGGCCGATCGCGCTGCTGATCGTCGGCATCAACGGCATCATCGCGATGCTGCTGCCGTACGCCGCCGAGAACTATCCGCTCGCGATCCGCGGCGCGCGCCACCGGCTGGATCGCGGCGTGCACGAAGGCGCGGCGGGCTCGTCGCGCAGCTGCTCGGCCTGCTCGGCCTCGTGCCGGCGCTGTTCACGACGTCGCTGCTGGTCCTCGTGCCGCTCGCGCTGTCGTTGCCCTTGATCGCGCGGTACTGCGTCGAGACGCGCGGCCGCGACCTGCGCGACCTTGACCGCGCGGCCCGATGAGCCGGTCGCGACCGGGCCGCCGCTACAGCGCGTAGGCGCGGCGCAGCAGTTCCGCGTCGTCCGAGCGCCGGTCCGCCGACAGCTCGTGGACGAGCGCACGCAGGCTCTCGCGGGCCTGCGCGAACGTCGCCGCGATCGCGACCGCCTCCGGCCGGGCGATGGCGCGGAACACGATCGACCAGTCGACCGTCGGGTCGTCGACCCAGTCCGCCGCGTCCAGCGCGAAGAACGCGTGCACCAGCTCGGCGTCCGTCTTGTCGTCGTCGTCGATGCCGATGTTCGTGCGCAGCGAGCGGACGACGGACAGGCACGTGAGGAGGGCCGGACGCTCGTCGTCCGAGAGGAAGGGGGTCGAATCGTCGTCCATCACCGCGTGAGACCGAAGGAGCAGGAGCGGCGCCCATCTTGCCGCAGAACGGCCGCACGCGGACCGTCGACGCGTGCATCGTTCCTGGGATGATCCGGTCCGTCCGCACGCGCGGACCGCGGCGCGTCGCGCCGACGAACCGAACGGAGACCGGACATGTTCAGCCACGTGATGCTCGGCAGCAACGACCTCGACCGATCGAGGCGATTCTACGACGCGCTGTTCGCCGCGATCGGGGGCCGGACGGCCGTCGACGATCCGAAGGGACGGCTCGTCTATCCGCATCGCGGCAGCTTGCTGATGATCACGAAGCCGATCGACGGCGGACCGGCGACGCCGGCGAACGGCGGGACGATCGGGTTCGCGGTCGACGACGCGGCCGCCGTCGACGCGTGGCAGGCGGCCGGCGTCGCGCACGGCGGCACCGCCGTCGAGGATCCGCCCGGTGTCCGCGAACTCGGCCGCAACCGCCTCTACCTCGCGTATCTGCGCGACCCGGACGGCAACAAGCTGTGCGCGCTGTATCGCGTTCCCGCCTGAGCGGCCGGTCCGACGCCCGGGGTTCGCTATGATCGGCGCCCCGGACGGCCGACCCGCGCGATCGTCGACGTCGAGGCATCGTCGTCCGGGACGAGAACGGGAAATCGCATGGACGTCGTCATCGTCACCGGCGCATCGAAGGGTCTCGGCGCCGCCCTCGTCGAACGGCTGCTGTCGGCGGAGCGCCGCGTGATCGGCATCGCGCGGTCGGCGAACGACGCGCTCGCGGCGTCGGCGCGCGCCAGCGGCGCGTGGCTCGACTGGTACCTGCAGGATCTGTCGGACACCGACGCGACCGACGCGCTCGCCCGATCGATCTGCGACGACCTGCCGCGCGACGCGCGCCGCTACGTGCTCGTCAACAACGCGGCGCTCGCCGAGCCGATCGGCCCGATCGCGCGGATCGATCCGGCCGTCATCGCGCGGGCGATCGACGCGAACCTGACCGCCGCCATGATCCTGACGGCGCGCTTCCTCGCCGCGACCGCGCCGCTCGACGCGGACCGGCGCGTGCTGAACATCTCGTCGGGGCTGGGGCGCCGGCCGATGGACGGCACCGCGACGTACTGCGTCAGCAAGGCCGGCATGGACATGTTCGCGCGCTGCATCAACGCGGAGCCCGACGATCCGGCGCGCGCTGCACGCAAGGCACGGGCGGTGTCGCTCGCCCCCGGCGTCATCGACACCGGCATGCAGGTCGTCATGCGCGGCCAGGATCCGGCGACGTTCCCCGAAGGCCGCCACTTCGCCGGCATGAAGGCCGAAGGGCGGCTCGCCGCGCCCGCCGACGTCGCCGCGAAGATCGTCCGCTATCTCGACCGCGACGACTTCGGCGCGACCGAGATCGACGACATCCGCAACGCGTGACGCGAGCCCCGACCGATTCCCTTCCGGACCCCGCATGAACCCGACCGTCCCGCCGACCCCGCCCGCCGTCGACACGAACCAGATCGTCGCGGAGCGTCGCGCGAAGCTCGCGGAGATCCGCGCGGCCGGCGTCGCGTTTCCGAACGACTTCGCGCCGTCGCATCGCGCGCGCGACCTGCACGACGCGCACGACGCGCGCGACGCGGCCGACCTCGAAGCCGAGGCCGCGACGGTGTCGGTCGCGGGCCGCATGATGCTCAAGCGCGTGATGGGCAAGGCCAGCTTCGCGACGATCCGGGACGGGACCGGCTCGATCCAGCTCTACGTCGCGACCGACGCCGTCGGCGCCGACGCGTACGCCGACTTCAAGCGCCTCGACCTCGGCGACATCGTCGCGGCGACGGGGACGCTGTTCAAGACGCGGACCGGCGAGCTGTCCGTCAAGGCGACGTCGATCCGCCTCCTGACGAAGTCGCTGCGGCCGCTGCCCGACAAGTTCCACGGGCTCGCCGACCAGGAGGTGAAGTACCGGCAGCGCTACGTCGACCTGATCGTCAGCGACGAGACGCGCGCGACGTTCGTCGCGCGCAGCCGCGCGGTCGCGGCGATCCGCGACTTCATGAGCGGCCACGGCTTCCTCGAGGTCGAGACGCCGATGCTGCATCCGATCCCCGGCGGCGCGGCCGCGAAGCCGTTCGCGACGCATCACAACGCGCTCGACATGCCGATGTTCCTGCGCATCGCGCCGGAGCTCTACCTGAAGCGGCTCGTCGTCGGCGGCTTCGAGCGCGTGTTCGAGATCAACCGCAACTTCCGCAACGAAGGCGTGAGCCCGCGGCACAACCCCGAGTTCACGATGCTCGAGTTCTACGCCGCGTACACCGACTACCGCTGGCTGATGGACTTCACCGAGTCGCTGATCCGCGACGCCGCGGTGAAGGCGACCGGCAGCGCGACGCCGACCTACCAGGGCCGTACGCTCGACCTGTCGAAGCCGTTCGAGCGGCTCACGATCGTCGACGCCATATTGAGGCATTCGCCTCGACTATCGCGAGGCCGACGTCGCCGACGCGCGTGGCTGCGCGCGGAGCTCGCGAACGCAGGGTGTCGCGGTCGACCGGCCGCCGCTCGCGAACGCCGGCCTCGGCGCGCTGCAGCTCGCGCTGTTCGAGGAGACGGCCGAGAGCCTGCTGTGGGACCCGACGTACATCGTCGACTATCCGGTCGAGGTCTCGCCGCTCGCGCGCGAGTCCGACGCGCGGCCGGGCGTGACCGAGCGCTTCGAGCTGTTCATCACCGGCCGCGAGATCGCGAACGGCTTCTCGGAGCTCAACGACGCCGAGGACCAGGCGGCGCGCTTCCGCGCGCAGGCCGAGGCGAAGGAGGCCGGCGACGAGGAGGCGATGTTCTACGACGCCGACTACATCCGCGCGCTCGAGTACGGCATGCCGCCGACCGGCGGGTGCGGCGTCGGCATCGACCGGCTCGTGATGCTGCTGACCGACTCGCCGAACATCCGCGACGTGATCCTGTTCCCGCACATGCGAAAGGAAGACTGACCGGCGCCGTCGGTCGTCGTCGCTCGGGTCGTGACGTCCTCCCTACCCGGCGGTCCGCCGTCGCCGACGCGGCGGCGATTCGTCGGCGGCGCGCTGCTGCTGCCGGCGACGGTCGCCGCGTCGTCGGCGCTGCGGGCCGCGACGCCCGACGTCGAGCCGACGGGACACGTCGCGTCGGCGCGCTTCGCGGCCCGGCCCGCGCTCGTCCCGATCGACGCGCGTCCCGACCGCATCGTCGCCGTCAACGTCTGCACGCGGCCGTTCCGCGCGGCCGGGCCGCGCATCGAGGCCGAGCGGATCGCCGGCCGTCGCGTCGTCCACCACTACGGCCACGGCGGCAGCGGCTGGTCGCTGTCGTGGGGGTCGGCCGCGGCGGCGCTGCAGCTCGTCGACGCCGCCCCGGGCAGCCGCATCGCGGTGATCGGCTGCGGCGCGATCGGCCTGACGACGGCGCTGACGGCGCAGCGCGCCGGCTACCGCGTGCGCATCTACGCGAGCGAGCTGCCGCCCGACGTGCGGTCGTCGAACGCGTCCGGCGTGTGGTCGCCCGACTCGCGCGTATGCACGCTCGAGCAGTCGACGCCCGAGTTCGAGCGCCGCTGGGAGGCGATGGCGCGGCGGTCGTTCCGCATGTATCAGAACCTGCTCGGGCTGCCCGGCGATCCGATCGAGTGGCGCGACGGCTACGTGCTGTCGGACGTGCCGTTCGACCGGTCGGCGCAACCGCCCGAGTCGGGCGAGCCCGCCTATCCGGCGCTCGAGGCGCGACTGCTCGGCGACATCCGGCCGCAGAGCGAGGCGCTGGCCGACGGCGAGAACCCGTTCCCGGTGCCGTTCGTGCGCCGCTACACCCAGCTCGTGTTCAACGTCAGCGCGTACCAGCGGCTGCTGATCGACGACTTCGTGCGCGCCGGCGGCGACGATCGAGATCCGCACGTTCGACCATCCGCGGCAGTTCGGCTCGTTGCCGGAACGCACGATCGTCAACGCGACCGGCTACGGCGCACGCGCGCTGCTCGGCGACGAGTCGATCGTGCCGGTGCGCGGGCAGACGGCGCGGCTCGTCCCGCAACCGGCCGTGACGTACGGCATCGCGTATCGCGGGCACAACCTGCTCGTCGTGCCGCGTCGCGACGGCATCCTCGTGCAGGCGCAGGCCGCCGGCGACTTCGGCAACGACGACACGACGCCGGACCGCGGCGCGGCCGACGCGGCGGTCGAGCAGCTCGCGGCGCTGTTCGCGCCGCGGCCGTGACGCCGGCGACGCGCTGTTCGCGTCCGTCGAACGCTGCGAAGATGCGGGCGCCGCCGACCGGCGACCGCCCGGCACCGGCACCCACGAGGAGACGACATGAAGGCACCCACGATCCGCGCGACCGCCTGCGGTCTCGCCCTGTTCGGCCTCGGCTACGCGACGAGCCTGATCGCGCAGACGTACGCCGATTCGCCGCAACGCGTCGAGGTCCGTCGCGCCGACCTGAGCGGCGCGCCGAGCATGGAGGTGATCGAGTCGACCGCCGAGTACAAGAAGGGCGACCGGGTCGAGTCGCACTTCCACCACGGCATCGAAGCCGCGTACGTCGTGCAGGGCGCGATGATCCAGGTTCCCGGCAAGGACCCGGTGATGCAGCCGACCGGGACGGTGCTGATGAACCTGCGCGACGCGAAGCACGGCGGCTACACGATCGTCGGCGACACGCCGCTGAAGCTGTTCACCGTCCACATCGTCGACAAGGGCGCGCCGCTGTACGACTACGCGAAGTGACGCGACGCGCCGCGTGACCGACGCCGACGTGCTGGTCGTCGGCGGCGGCATCGCCGGCTGGTGCGCCGCGTGGTCCGCGGCGCGACGCGGGCGCTCCGTCACGGTCGTCGACGAAGGCGTGCACCGCGCGAGCGACCTGCCGGCGGCGCTCGTCAATCCGCTGCGCGGGCGGCACGGCCGCCTCGTCGCGCGCGGCGTCGACGGCATGCACGCGACGTTCGCGCTGATCGATGCGCTGCGCGCCGACGGGCATCCGATCGTCGTCGAGCGCGGCCTGTATCGGCCGCTGATCGACCGGCACGACGACGGCGCGACGGAGGCGTACTGGCGCGCGGCGATCGGCTCGCGGCTCGCGTTCGACTGGCATCCGCGCGCGCCGGCCGTGCTCGGGCTCGCCGAGCCGGTCCCGGCGCTGCTGCTGCGCGACGCCGGCTGGCTCGAGCCGGCCGGGCTGCTCGCCGCGCTCGCGGCGGCGTCGCGTGCGACGCGCGTCGACGCGCGGGTCGACCGCGTCGGGCCGGACCACGCGCTGCTCGCCGACGGCCGCACGATCCGCGCGCGCGACGTCGTCTGGTGCGGCGGCGCGTGGGGCGCCGCGCTGCTGGACGACGACGGCGCCGCCGCCGCGGGCCGTCTCGCCGGCGACATCCCGCACGCCGCCGCGGACGACGGCCGCTACGAGCCCGGCAGCCTGCTGCGCGCGGACACGTCGCCGACCGGCGCGGCGGCCACGTTCGGCACGTACGCGGTGCCGCGCGACGGCGGGATGCTGGTCGGGCCGACCCGGGAGAGCCCGCGTGCGCGCTTCGCCGACGACGCGCTCTCCGACGACGTCGTCCGCCAACTGGAGGATCGCGTCGCGCGCGTCTTCGGTTCGACGATCGCGTTGCGACCGGCATGGCGCGGGGTGCGGCTCGCGCGACTGTCGACGTCCGCGACGCGCGCGCTGCGCGGCGTCGCGACGCTGACCGCGTTCGGATCGCGCGGCTGCCTGATGGCGCCGCTGCTCGCGGCCGACTGGGCCCGCTCGCTATGATGCGCGACGCCGGCCCGCACGACGCGTGCGACGCGCCGTGTCCCGAAAGGAAGCCGTGACCTCGAGATTCGCCCGCCAGCCCGCGTTCTGGATCGCCGTGCTGGTCGCGTCCGTGCTCTGCCTGTTCGCCGTGCTGCGCTGGTTCGGCGACGCGTTCCCGGTCCTCGACCTCGACGTCCGGATGTCGCGTGCGACCGCGATCGACGAAGCGAAGCGCATCGCGGCGGAGCGTCGCCTGACGACGGCGGACCTGACGCGGTCGGCCGCGAGCTTCGACGGCAACGCGGCCGCCCAGACGTTCATCGAGCTCGAGGGCGGCGGCAAGCCGGCGCTCAAGCCGTTCATCGGCGGGTCGTCGTCGGCCGGGTTCGACGACGAGTTCACCTTGTATCGCTGGCGCGTGCGGCTGTTCTCGCCGGGCGTCGAGCGCGAGGTGCAGATCGCGTTCACGCCGGCCGGCCGGCCGATCGGCTTCTTCAGCAAGGTGCCCGAGGCCGAGCCCGGCGCCGCGTTGTCGGAGGACGAGGCGCGCACGATCGCGACGACGACCGCGACGCGCGACTGGGGCGTCGACTTCGCGCGCTATCGGCCGCTGACCGCGTCGGCGCAGACGCAGCCCGGCAAGCGCGTCGATCACGAGTTCGTCTACGAGCGCAGGCTCGACAGCGCGCCGTCGATCGGCGAGGGCCGTCTCCGCCTGCGGCTGCTCGTCGCCGGCGATCGCCTCGTGCAGCTCCAGCGCTACGTCTTCGTGCCCGAGGCGTTCACGCGGCGCTACGAGACGATGCGGTCGGCGAACAACAACATCGCGGCCGCCGCGAGCATCGTCGCCGGCCTCGTCTACGGCCTCGGCGGCTGCCTCGTCGGGCTGATCTGGCTGATGCGGCGCCACGCGGTGCGCTGGGCGCCGTCGTCGAAGTGGGCCGCCGTCGTCGCGCTGTTCATCACCGGCGCCGCGCTGTCGGCGGTCGCGAACAGCTGGCTCGGCTACGACACGGCGACGTCGGCGAGCACGCATCGCATCACCGGCATCGTCGGCGCGCTCGTCGGCGGCGTCGTGACGTGGCTGCTGCTCACGGTCGTGTTCGCGACGGCCGAAGGGCTCGGCCGCCTCGCGTTCGGAAGCCACCCGCAGCTGTGGCGCGTGTGGCGCCTGCCGGCCGCGTCGTCGCGCCCGGTCTGGGGTCGCACGCTCGCCGGCTACGCGTGGATCGGCTTCGACCTCGCGTTCATCGCGACCTTCTACTTCCTCGTGCAGCGCTACCTCGGCTGGTGGTCGCCGTCCGATTCGCTCGTCGACCCCAACATCCTCGGACGGCCGCTGCCGTGGCTCGGCGCCGGTGTCGATGGCGCTGCAGGCCGGGATGATGGAGGAGTCGCTGTTCCGCGCGGTGCCGCTCGCGGGCGCCGCGCTGCTCGGTCGCCGCTTCGGCCACGAGAAGGCGTTCATCGTCGTCGCGCTCGTGCTGCAGGCGGTCGTGTTCGGCTGCGCGCACGCGAACTATCCGGGCCAGCCGGCGTACGCGCGCCCGGTCGAGCTGTTCGTGCCGTCGCTGGTCTGGGGCTTCGTGTACCTGCGCTACGGTCTCGTGCCGGGCATGCTGTTCCACTTCGGGTTCGACCTCGTGCTGATGTCGATCCCGCTGTTCGTCACCGACGCGCCTGGCATCGTCGTCGACCGCGCGATGGTGATCGGGATCCTCGCGGTGCCGCTGATCGTGATCGTCGTGCAGCGGCTGCGCGCCGGACGGCTCGTCGACCTGCCGGACAGCGAGCGCAACGCCGCGGCGCAGGTCGTGCCGCCCGAGGCGCGGGTCGCGCAGGACGCGGTCGTCGACGCGGTCGGCGAGGCGGCGCCGTCGCCGGCGCTGCCCGCCGGTGCGCGCATCCGCCGGCGCGACGCGCTGCCGTGGGTCGCGCTCGCGCTCGTCGGCGCGGTCGGTCTCGGGCTGCGGCTCGGCACGCCGCTCGACGCGCCGCCGCTCGCGATCGACCGCGACCAGGCGCTCGCGATCGCGCAGCATGCGCTCGCGACGCGCGGCGTGGCACTCGACGCGAACTGGCACCGCTCGGCGAAGGCCGTCGCCGTCAGCGATCCGACCGGCGCGCGCTTCGCGTGGCGCGAGGGCGGCGCGGCGCTGTACGGCCGGCTGATCGGCACCTGGCTGCCGCCGCCGCACTGGGAGGTGCGCTTCGCGCGCTTCGACGGCGACGTCGCGCTGCGCGAGGCGTGGCGCGTCGTCGTCGTCGGCGACCGGCCGGCGCCCGACGGCGTGCGGCTGATCGAGCACGACATCCCCGAGTCGCGGCCCGGCAAGCGGCTCGCCGAAGCCGATGCGCGCGCGGTCGCGAACGCCGCGATCGCCGACTGGGTGAAGCGGCCGCCGGCCGCGCTGCGCCCCGTGGCGGCCCAGGCGGCCGAGCGTCCGGCGCGCGTCGACTGGACGTTCGTCTACGCCGATCCCTCGGTCGCGTTGCCGGCCGGCGGCGAGGCCCGCATCGTCGCGGCGGTCGACGGCGACGAGGTCGCGGTCGTCGGGCGCTCGCTGTTCGTGCCGGACGCGTGGGAGCGCGCCGAGCGCGAACGCGACGCGGCGCTGCGGCTACCGCGCATCGCGCTCGCGATCGTCGGCCTCGCGTTCACGGTCGCGCTCGTCGTCTCGCTCGTCAAGCGGCTCGCGCGCGGCGAGGCCTCGAAGCGCGGCGCGGCCGTCGCGGCGATCACGATGGTGGTCGCGGTCGCGAGCGGCGTGCTGCTCGAGCTCGACGCGACGCAGTTCGGATTCACCGTCGCCGAGCCGTTCGACGCGCAGATGCTGCGCGTCGCGATGCAGTGGACCGGCGTCGTCGCGGCGGCGGCCGTGTTCGGCGCGCTGTTCGCGGCGGTCGGCGTCCGCCTCGCGAGCCGAGCCGACACGGTCGGGCTCGCGGCAGCACCGTCGATGCGACGCTGGCTGCCGCCTGCCGCGCTCGCGATGCTCGTCGCCGGCATCGCCGGCTACGCGCGGCTGTTCGGCCCGGCCTCGTCGCCGCGCGTCCCCGCCGTCGGCGCGGTCGATGCGTCGTCGCCGGCGCTCGGCGCTCTGCTCGGTCAGCTCTCGTTCCCGGTGACCGCGTCGCTGTTCCTGGTCGTGCTCGCGCTGCTGTCGTCGCGCCGCCGGTCGACCGAGGCCGTCGTCGCGGTCGGCCTCGTCGTGGTCGCGATGCTCGCGCGGGCGTCGTCGCCCGAGCCGACGGCCGCCGCGGTCGTCGCGTCCGGCGTCGGCGGCGCGCTCGCGTGGGCGATCTTCCGGACGCTGATCCGCGAGCGACCGTGGATCGTCGCGCCGACGCTGCTCTGCCTCGCGCTGGTCCGCGGCGTCGTGTCGATGGTCGAGCCCGCGTTTCCCGGCGAGCGGCTCGCGGACGCGGCGTCGATCGTCGGCGCGCTGGCCGGCTACGCGATCTGGCGGTGGCTCGTCGCGGCCGACGCGCGGCGGGCGACGCGCGTTGCGGCGAACGCGGCGATCGCGGGCGCGACCGTCGCGGCGCCGCGCGCCGGCTAGATCGGGAACACGAGGCAGGTCGTGGTCGCGTACGCCAGCAGGCGGCCGGCACTGTCGGTGAGCCGACCCTCGGCGACCGCGGCCTGCCGACCGACCGAGAGCGTGCGGCCCTCGGCGCGGACCGGGCCGGTGCGGTCGGTCATCGCGCGGATGTAGTTGACCTTCAGCTCGAGCGTCGTGTAGCCGGTGCCGGCCGGCAGCATCGTGTGCACCGCGCAGCCGACGCACGAGTCGAGCAACGTCGCGGCATAGCCGCCGTGCACCATGCCGATCGGGTTGTAGTGGTCGACGCGCGGCGTGCCCTGGAAGACGAAGCGGCCGGGCTCGAAGTCGATGGCGACGAAGTCGAGCAGACGCCCGATCGGCGGCGTCGGCAGCTCGCCGCGGCGGATCGCCGCGAAGAGCTCCATCCCCGACATCGCGCGCAGCCGTTCGCGGTCGATGATGCCCGGTCCGCCGATCGTCTCGCGCACGCGCGCCTCCTCGTCGCGCCACAGGTCGGCCCGATCGGCGACGGCAGTCGGCTGGTCGTTCATGAGTCTCCTTTCGAGCGCCGTCGTTCGACGCCGCCATTGCCGGTTAGGTGTATCTACACTATATTCCGACGCGATGAATCGTGTCCGCCGGACCGTCGTGTCCCCTGCCGAGTCGCCGAGCGAAGCGGACGGCGCCGCCGCGTCGGTGCGGATCGTCGGCTGCACCTGCACCCGCATCCGCCGCCTCGCGCGCCGCGTCACGCAGCATTACGATCGGATGCTCGCGCCGTCGGGGCTGCGCGTGACGCAGTACGCGCTGCTGTCGAACCTGCGGCAACGCCCATCGATGGCGATCGGGCCGCTCGCCGACTCGCTGGACATGGACCGCACGACGCTGACGCGCAACCTGAAGCCGCTCGTCGACGCGAAGCTCGTCGCGCTCGGCTCGAACCGTGACGACGCGCGGGTGCGCGAGGTCAGCCTGACGCCGGCCGGCCGGCGTCGCCACGACGAGGCGAAGCGGCTGTGGCGACGCGCGCAGGACGCGGTCAACCGGACCTGGGGCGACGCGCAGGTCGCGTCGCTGCACACGCTGGTCGACGGACTGATCGACCGCATCAACGACGAGGCGCACCGCGCCTGACGGAGGGTCCATGAACCACACGCACGAGTCGCATCACCGCTCGACGTGGCCGCTGCTGGTCGCGTCGGCCGCGATCATGATGATCACGATGGGCGCGCGGCAGTCGACCGGACTGTTCCTGTCGCCGATCAACACGGCGACCGGCCTCGGCATCGTGTCGATCAGCTTCGCCTTCGCCGTCGGCCAGTTCGTCTGGGGCGCGGCGCAGCCGGTGTTCGGCGCGGTCGCGGACAAGTTCGGCGCGTCGCGTGTCATCGTGTTCGGCGCGTTCCTGCTCGCCGGCGGCATGGCGCTGACGCCGCTGATGCGGTCGGAGACCGGGCTGATCGTCACGATGGGCCTGCTGACGGCGGCCGGTGCGGGCGCGGGCAGCTTCTCGATCCTGATCGGCGCGACCGCGCAGCGGATCGCGCCCGACAAGCGATCGTTCGCGGCCGGCTTCGTCAATGCCGGCGGTTCGTTCGGCCAGTTCGTGTTCGCGCCGCTCATGCAGGCGATCATCGCCGGCTTCGGATGGATCGCGGCGATGTGGACGATGGCCTGCGTCACGCTGCTGACGATCCCGCTGTCGTGGCCGCTGCGCCGTCGTCACGACCTCGTGCCGAAGGACGTCCCGGCGCATCCGAGGGTCGCGTCCGTCGTCGACGACGTCGGCCTGAAGCGCCAGCTGCGCGCGGCGTTCCGCGATCCGAGCTACCTGTACCTGCACGCGGGCTTCTTCACGTGCGGCTTCCACATCGCGTTCCTCGTCACGCACCTGCCCGGCGAGGTCGCGCTGTGCAACCTGTCGCCGCAGGTCGCCGCGAACTCGCTCGCGCTGATCGGCCTGTTCAACATCGCCGGCAGCCTGACGATCGGATGGCTCGGCCAGCGCTATCGCATGAAGATGCTGCTCGCGCTGATGTACGCGAGCCGGGCGGCGCTGATCCTGCTGTACCTGCTCGCGCCGAAAACGCCGCTCACGTTCTACGTGTTCGCGGCGTGCCTCGGCTTCACGTGGCTCGCGACGGTGCCGCCGACGGCCGGGCTCGTCGGCAAGCTGTTCGGCACGCGCTACCTCGGCACGCTGTTCGGCCTGACGCTGCTGTCGCACCAGGTCGGCGGCTTCCTCGGCGCGTGGCTCGGCGGCATCGCGTTCGCGCGCAATCGCGACTATCTGTGGATGTGGTACGCCGACATCGCGCTCGCCACCGCGGCTGCGCTGATCAACCTGCCGATCAAGGAGAAGAAGCCGGTGCGCGCGCTCGTCGCGGCGCCGGCCTGACGCCGCACGAACCGCGCCGGCGTCCGCGCCGCATGACGCGGCGCACGGGGACCGGCGGGCGGGCCGTTCCCTATAATCGGTCGATGGGTCGTCGTCCGCCGAACGCCTTCCGCGATGCCGCCGCTCCGGCGGCCGGGAGCGTCGCGTGGTGACGCTCGATGCGGACGACGCGGGTGCCACGCACGCCCATGCGATCGACGCGCTGATCGATCATCTCGACGCGGCCGACGCGCAGGCCGTGCGCAAGGCGTGGGACTTCGCCGACGCGTTGTACGGCACCGGCCGGCTGTCGAGCGGCGAGAGCATCGTCGCCCACGCGCTCGGCGTCGTCCGCATCCTCGACGCGGTGCGCGCCGACGCGGCCGCGCGATCGGCGGGGCTGCTGTTCGCCGCGGCGGAACGGCTCGCGAATCCGGCCGAGCAGCTCACCGAGAACTTCGGCGAGGAGATCGCGACGATCGTCATCGGCGTGCGGCAGCTCGCGAAGCTCGCGCGCTCGGGCAGCGCCGCGACGCGGGTGCATCCGTCGTCGCTTCTGCCCGGCGCGCGCGACGGCGCGTCGCCCGACGCGAGGTCGCGCGAACGGCAGGCCGAGACGCTGCGCAAGATGCTGCTCGCGTTCTCGACCGACGTGCGCGTCGTGCTCGTCCGGCTCGCGTCGCGGCTGCAGACGCTGCGCTGGTACGCCGGCACGAAGCAGCCGCTCGCCGAGTGGACCGATCCCGAGGTCGCGCGCGAGTCGCTCGAGCTCTACGCGCCGCTCGCGAACCGGCTCGGCGTGTGGCAGATCAAGTGGGAGCTCGAGGACCTCGCGTTCCGCTTCCTCGACCCCGAGACGTACAAGCGCACCGCGCGGATGCTCGACGAGAAGCGCGTCGAGCGCGAGTCGTTCATCGTGCGCAAGACGCGCGAGCTGCACGACGCGCTGCTCGCGGCCGGCATCGAGTCGACCGTCACCGGGCGGCCGAAGCATCTGTACAGCATCGTCGGCAAGATGCAGGCGAAGAAGCTGTCGTTCGAGAACCTGTACGACGTCCGCGGCCTGCGCGTGATCGTGGCCGACGAGCCGTCGTGCTACGCGGCGCTCGGCATCGTCCACGCGCGCTGGCAGTCGCTGCCGACCGAGTTCGACGACTACATCGCGAAGCCGAAGCCGAACGGCTACCGGTCGATCCACACCGTCGTGCGCGACGAGGAGGGCCGGCCGTTCGAGGTGCAGATCCGCACGCGCGACATGCATCGCTTCGCCGAGTACGGCGTCGCGGCGCACTGGCGCTACAAGGAGGGCGGCGCGTCGACGCGTCCCGGCGATCGCTTCGACCAGCGCATCGCGTGGCTGCGGCAGCTGTTCGCGTGGCGGTCCGAGGTCGCCGGCGACCTGCAGCGCGACGCGAACGCGCCGGACCCCGGCGACGCGCCGATCGACGATCGCGTCTACGTGCTGACGCCCGAGGCGCGCGTGATCGAGCTGCCGGCCGGATCGACGCCGATCGACTTCGCGTACCACGTCCATTCCGAGCTCGGCCATCGCTGCCGCGGCGCGCGCGTCGACGGCGTCCTCGTCGCGCTGAACACGCCGCTCGCGACCGGGCAGACCGTCGAGATCATCACCGCGAAGCCGTCGCCGACGACGCCGCTCGAGGCGCTCGGCCCGTCGCGCGACTGGCTCAATCCGCAGCTCGGCTTCCTGCACAGCCCGCGCGCCCGCGCGAAGGTGCGGCAATGGTTCAACGCGCGCGCGCTCGAGGCGACGCTCGCGGCCGGCCGCGCGCTCGTCGAGAAGACGATGCAGCAGGCGGTGCGCGGCAGCGGACGCGCGATGCCGTCGCTCGACGACGTCGCGTCGCGACTCGGGTTCGCGCGCGCCGACGAGCTGTTCGCCGCGGTCGCGAAGGACGAGGTGCCGCTGCGCCACGTGGCCGAGGCCATCGCGCCCGACGAGGCGAAGGCCGGGCGCGCCGAGCCGGAGACGTTCCGCACGCGCGGTCCCGCCGCGGCGGACGGGCGTCGCGGCGGCGTGCTCGTCGTCGGCGTCGACGCGCTGATGACGCAGCTCGCGAAGTGCTGCAAGCCGGCGCCGCCCGATCCGATCGCGGGCTTCGTGACGCGCGGACGCGGCGTGTCGATCCATCGCACCGACTGCAGCAACCTCGCCGCGATGCGACTGCGCGATCCGGAACGGATGATCGACGTCGAGTGGGGCGACGCCGGCGCGCGTGCGGACGCGGTCTATCCGGTCGACGTCCAGGTCACGGCGCAGGACCGCCAGGGGCTGCTGCGCGACATCTCCGAGGTCTTCTCGCGCGAGAAGATCAACGTCGTCGGCGTGCAGACCGAGAGCCGACGCGGGATGGCCCGCATGGCGTTCACGGCCGAGGTCGGCGACGCGCGGCAGCTCGCGAAGGCGCTGACGGCGATCGGCGACGTGGCCGGCGTCGTCGAGGCGCGGCGCCGCTGACCGCGACGCGACGCCTCGCGTCCGCGACGGGCCGTCACGAGCGCGACGGTCGCGTCCGCGACGAGTCGTCGATCGATGCGTCGACGTCGCGACGGCGTGCGGGAGACGGACCCATCGCGGCCGATTCGTCCGATGGCCGATGGCGCGGCCGCCGCACGCAGGCGATCGTCGCCGGCCCGACCACCTCCGGAGCGTGACGATGGCTGCAGCGAAGAAGGGCTTGTACGCGAACATCCAGGCCAAGCGCGAGCGCATCGCGCACGGCAGCGGCGAGAAGATGCGCAAGCCGGGCCAGCAGGGCGCGCCGGGCGGCGACGCGTTCCGCGAGTCCGAGAAGACGTCGACGGCCGCGAAGAAGGCCCGCCGCTCGGCCGCGGCGAAGAAGGCCGCGAGGAAGACCACGACCGCCGCGGCGGCGTCGAAGAAGACGGCGGCGAAGAAGGCGGCATCGAGGAAGACGGCATCCGGGAAGAGCGCCGCGAAGAAGACGGTCTCGAGGAAGACGCCTGCGCGCAAGACCCCGGCGGGGAAGACGACGACCAGGAAGACCGCGAAGAGAGTCGCGGCGAAGAAGACATCCGCGAAGAAGGCTGCGCCGAAGAAGACGACCGCGAGTACGACGTCCCGAAAGACCGCCTCGAAGAGACCGGCCGCGACGAAGAGGCCGTCCCGGTAGTCGGCATCGAGGACCGCGCGGCGCGCGAGGATCGGACGCCGCGCGCACCGCGGGCCGTCGCGCGACACGACCGCCTGCCGCCTGCCGCCTGCCACCTCAGCCGCTCGTCGCCTTCTCGAGCAGCCACTGCTGCCCCGAGAAGCGGGCCTTGCGGTGCCGCTTGCGGTGATAGACCCCGTCGCTGTCCATCACCCACGCGAGCGCGTTGTCGCGCAGGTGGACGCGCAGCCCTTCGTCGATGACGCGGCGGCGCAGCTTCGGATCGCGCACCGGGAACGCGACCTCGACGCGTCGGAAGAAGTTGCGATCCATCCAGTCGGCGCTCGACAGGTAGACGTCGTCGGCGCCGCCGTTGTGGAAGCAGAAGATGCGGCTGTGCTCGAGGAAGCGGCCGACGATCGAGCGCACCGTGATGTTGTCGGACAGTCCCTTCACGCCGGGGCGCAGCGTGCAGACGCCGCGCACGATGAGGTCGATCTTCACGCCGGCCGCGCTCGCCGCGTACAGCTCGCGGATGACCTCCGGTTCGAGCAGCGCGTTCATCCGCGCCATGATCCGCGCGCGCTTGCCGGCCGATGCGTTCGCCGCCTCGTGGCGGATCGCGGCGATCGTGTTCGCGTGCAGGCTGAACGGCGCCTGCCAGATGCGCTTCATCTTCTTCGCGCTGCCGAGCCCGGTCAGCTGCTGGAAGATCTCGTGCACGTCCGACGTCAGGTCCTCGTCGGCGGTGAACAGGCCGAAGTCGGTGTACTGGCGCGCGGTGCCCGGAGTGGTAGTTGCCGGTGCCGAGGTGCGCGTAGCGCTTCAGCACGCGCGCTGCCGTCGGCCGTCACCTCCTGCCGCACGACGAGCACCATCTTCGCGTGCGTCTTGTGGCCGACGACGCCGTACACGACGTGCGCGCCGATCTCCTCCAGTTGCGACGCCCAGTTGATGTTCGTCTCCTCGTCGAAGCGCGCCATCAGCTCGACGACGGCCGTCACCTCCTTGCCGCTACGCGCCGCCTTCAGCAGCGACTGCATCAGCGCCGAGTCGCTGCCGGTGCGGTAGATCGTCTGCTTGATCGCGACGACGTCGGGATCGGTCGCGGCCGCGTCGAGGAAGTCGAGCACCGGCATGAACGACTGGTACGGGTGATGGACCAGGACGTCGCGCTTCGCGATCGTCGCGAACAGGTCGGTGTTGCGGATGTTCGCGCGCCGGATCTCCGGCGGCAGCGACGGGTGGAACTGCGGGAACTTCAGGTCGGGCCGCGCGACCATGTCGGGCAGCTGGATCAGCCGCACGAGGTTGACCGGTCCGTCGACGCGGTAGACGTCGGCGTCGTCGAGCGCGAACTCGCGCTTGAGCAGCTGCGCCATCCCGTCGGGGCAGTTCTCGGCGATCTCGAGCCGGACGGCGTCGCCGTAGTGCCGCTGCGGCAGCTCGCCCTGCAGCGCGACGCGCAGGTTCGTGATCTCCTCGTCGTCGACGAACAGGTCCGAGTTGCGCGTGACGCGGAACGGGTGGCAGCCGTGGATCTCCATGCCGGCGAACAGCTCGGCCACGTACGCCTGCATGATCGTCGTCAGCATGACGATCGTGTACGGCTGGTCCGACAGCGCGTCGGGCGGGCGGATCAGCCGCGGCAGCGCGCGCGGCGCCTGCACGATCGCGACGCCCGACTTGCGGCCGAACGCGTCGCGTCCGCCGAGCTCGACCGCGAAGTTCAGGCTCTTGTTCAGCACGCGCGGGAACGGATGCGCCGGGTCGAGCCCGATCGGCGTCAGCACCGGCAGGATCGACTGCCGGAAGTACGCGCGCGCCCAGCCGTCGAGGCGCTCGTCCCAGTCGGCCGTCAGCGCGAGGCGGATGCCTTGCGCCGCGAGTAGCGGCAGCAGCGTGTCGTTGAGCAGCGCGTACTGCCGGTCGACGAGCGCGTGCGCGCGCCGCGCGACGAGCCGCAGCGTCTCGTCGACCGGCATGCCGTCGACGTCGCCGTGCGACGGGTTGAGCCGCAGCTGCGCCTTCAGCCCCGCGACGCGGACCTCGAAGAACTCGTCGAGGTTGCTGGCCGCGATGCACAGGAAGCGCAGCCGCTCGAGCAGCGGCAGCGCCGCGTCCTCGGCCTGCGCGAGCACGCGCTCGTTGAACGCGAGCAACGACAGCTCGCGGTTGAGGAAATCGTGAGCGGGCAAGCGCTTGTTCACGTGATGAGGGAGCCGGCGACCATGGCCGGCGAATGTTTCAGCAGCGAGACAGCGGCGCGAGCGGCCCCGATTCGATGATGCGGACGTCGTTGGTTAACATCCGCATCAGCCCTTCATCGCGACGAAGACGATCGCACGACGAGAACGCCGCCTCCATGCCCGCCAACGACACGCTGCTCGCCGCCGTCGACCTCGGATCGAACAGCTTCCGGCTGTTGATCGGCCGCGTCGTCAGGACACCCGCGGGGACGCAAGTCTATCCTCTGGACAGCCTCAAGGAAACGGTCCGCCTCGCGTCGGGTCTGACGCGCGAGAAGACGCTCGACGCCGAGTCGCAGGCGCGCGCCGTCGCGGTGCTCGAACGGTTCGGCGACCGGCTGCGCGCCTTCCCGCCGCACGCCGTGCGCGCCGTCGCGACGAACACGCTGCGCGTCGCGAAGAACGCGCGCGCGTTCCTCGTGAAGGCCGAGGCGGCGCTCGGCTTCCCGATCGAGGTCATCGCCGGCCGCGAGGAGGCGCGCCTGATCTACACCGGCGTCGCGAACGCGGCGTCGCTGAAGGACGGCTCGACGCTGGTCGTCGACATCGGCGGCGGCTCGACCGAGTTCATCATCGGCGAGGGACGCGAGCCGAAGCTGATGGAGTCGTTGTTCATGGGCTGCGTCAGCTACAGCCTGCGCTTCTTCCCGGACGGCGAGATCGACAAGTCGTCGATGAAGCAGGCCGAGCTCGCGGCGCAGAAGGAACTCGAGGTCATCGCCGCCGACTATCTCGACGAGGGCTGGCAGAACGCGATCGGCTCGTCGGGCACGGCGCGCGCGCTCGGCGACCTGCTCGAACACAACGGGCTGTCGGCCGGCGGCATCACGCGCGACGGGCTCGCGGCGTTGCGCGAGCTGCTGATCAAGGCCGGGCACGCCGATCGCCTCAAGCTCGAAGGCCTCAAGCCGGACCGCATCCCGGTGCTGCCCGGGGGCTTCGCGATCATGTCGGCGGTGTTCAAGATGCTCGACCTCGAGGCGCTCGAGGTGACCGACGCCGCGCTGCGGCAGGGCGTGCTGTACGACCTGCTCGGCCGCAGCGAGCATCACGACACGCGCGACGTGACGATCGGGCAGTTCACGCATCGCTACGGCGTCGATCGCGCGCAGGCGACGCGCGTCGCGACGCTCGCGCTCGACCTCATCCGGCCGCTGCTCGCCGACGACGACGAGGCCGACGCCGACATCGAGCGGCGCCTCGGCTGGGCGGCGACGCTGCACGAGATCGGGCTGTCGATCTCGCACGCGGGCTATCACAAGCATTCGTCGTACATCCTGTCGAACGCCGACATGCCGGGCTTCTCGCGGATGGACCAGGCGAAGATCGCGCTGATCGTGCTCGGCCACACCGGCAAGCTGTCGAAGGTCGCCGATGCGGTCGCGGAGCCGAACGAACGGCTCGCGGTGCTGTGCCTGCGGATCGCGGCGCTCGTCCACCGCCGTCGCGCCGAGCTCGACGTGTCGGGCCTGGCGCTGCGACGTAACGGCCGAGGCTTCGTGCTCGACGCCGACGCGGACTGGCTCGCCGAGCATCCGCTGACCGAGTTCAACCTGCGTCAGGAGGCGGCGGAGTGGGCGAAGGTCGGCGTCTCGCTGGAGCTGCGACCGACCGGCGACGAGGCGCGCTAGCGGCGCGCGGGGCGTCGCACCCCGCGGTCGACGGCAGACCGTCAGACCAGGTCGGGATCCAGCACCGACTTCATCGACCACTCGCTGCTGCCGTCGCGCGAGCGGCGCACGAGCCACCACGCGGCCGCCTTCTTGAAGCTCATGTCGCCGGCCGTGCGCGTCAGCAGCCGGCGCGCGAGCTGGCCGACCCACGGCTGGTGTCCGACCATCACGATCGTGCCGTCGTCGCCGCACTTCGCGATGGCGTCGTCGAGCGCGTCGCAGACGAGGGCGAGTTCGGCTGCCGGGCCCGAGACGGTCGTCGACGTCGGGCTCGATGCGGGTGCGCGCGGTCAGCGGCGCGACCGTCTCGCGCGTGCGGGTCGCGGGGCTCGAGACGATGCGCGCGCGCTCGTCGACGTGCTTCGCGAGCGCCTTCGCGATGCGCGCGGCGTCGCGATGCCCTCGGGGCGTCAGCGGACGCGCGATGTCGGGATACCCGTCGGCGGCCTCGGCGTGACGCCAGATGAAGAGATGGATGTTCGGCATGCGGCCCCGTCGCTCGACCCGGCGCGGGCAGTCTAGCGCGTCAGCGCCTGCCCGATCCGCGCCGCGACGACCGGCCCCGCGACCAGCAGCCACGCGACGAGGCACAGCATCAGCGCGAGGAAGACCGCGGCGCTGCCGAGGTCCTTCGCGCGGCCGGCGAGACGGTGGTGGTCCAGCGAGATGCGGTCGACCGCCGCCTCGATGCTCGAGTTGATCAGCTCGACGATCAGCACCAGCACGACCGAGGCGATCAGCGCGAGCGTCTCGAGCGCCGGCAGCCGCAGCGCGATCGCGACCGGCACGAGGACCGCGGCGAGGATCAGCTCCTGCCGGAACGCGCTCTCGACGCGCAGCGCCAGCGCGAGGCCGCGCATCGAGTAGCGCAGCGCGTTCCAGATGCGTCGCGGGCCGCCGCTGCTCTTGTACGGACTCTCGAGGCTCGACCTTCTCGACGACGACGCGCGGCGCGGCGCCGTCGCGGCCGTCCGGCGGCGTCATCCGCGCGCCGCGAGCGCGTCGGCCGGGGTCGGCACGGCAGCGACCGGATGCAGGTGCCGGGCGAACTCGCGCGTGCAGGCCTCCCACGAGTAGCGCTCCGCGTGCGCCCGCGCGACCGGACGCGGGATGGCGAGCGCCCGCAGCGCCGCGGCGCGCAGGTCGTCGTCGAGAGCGCCGGCCGGCGCGTCGAGTCCGATCACGTCGATCGGCCCGGTGACCGGATAGGCCGCGACCGGGCAGCCGCAGGCGAGCGCCTCGAGCAGCACGAGGCCGAAGGTGTCGGTGCGGCTCGGGAACACGAAGACATCCGCGGCATTGTAGAGCGACGCGAGCTCGGCCTGGCCGAGGACGCCGGTGAAGCGGACCCCCGGATGCTCGGCCTTCAGTCGAGCGAGCAGCGGCCCCTCGCCGGCGACCCACTTGCTGCCCGGCAGGTCGAGCGCGAGGAACGCCTCGATGTTCTTCTCGACCGCGACGCGCCCGACGTACAGGAAGATCGGCTTCTCGAGGTCGTGCGGCATCGGCGGGCCCGGCTTGAAGACGTCGAGCTCGACGCCGCGCGACCACAGCACGACGCGCGACGGCTCGAAGCCGTGGCGCAGCAGGTCGTCGCGGACGACGCGGGTCGGGACCATCACGGCCCGCGCACGGCCGTGGAACCAGCGCAGGAAGCGGTAAGTGACCGTCAACGGGATGCCGAAAGCGCGCCTGCACGTATTCCGGGAAGCGCGTGTGATACGCGGTCGTGAACGGCAGGCCTTCGCGGATCGCATGACGGCGCGCCGCGAGCCCGAGCGGTCCCTCGGTCGCGATGTGGATGGCGTCCGGCGCCGAGGCGCGGATGCGTTCGGCCGTGCGCCGGCGCGGCATCAACGACAGCCGGATCTCGGGATACGTCGGACAGGGAATCGTCCGGAATTCGAGCGGCGTCAGCAGGTCGACGACGTGGCCCGTCTTCTCGAGCTCGCGCCGCGTCGACTTCAGCGTGCGCACGACGCCGTTGACCTGCGGCTCCCACGCGTCGGTGACGATGAGGATCTTCACGCGGCGGCCCCGGCCAGCGCGACCCGGCGCGCGTTCGCGACGCCGGGACGCCACTCGACGATCTCGAGCCGACCGGCGTGATCCTCGACGAGCGCGGTCAGGCTCTCGACCCAGTCGCCGTCGTTGCAGTAGACGATGCCGTCGATCGTCGCGGATCTCGGCCTTGTGGATGTGGCCGCAGACGACGCCGTCGAAGCCGCGCCGCTTCGCCTCGGCGACCAGCGCCTGCTCGTAGTCGGCGATGAACGCGACCGCGTTCTTGACCTTGTGCTTCAGGTACTGCGACAGCGACCAGTAGCCGAAGCCGAGTCGTCCGCGGATGCGATTGAAGCCAGTGGTTCAGCGCGAGCGACGAACGTGTACAGCGTGTCGCCGAGGTGCGCGAGCCACTTCGCGTAGTGGATGACGCCGTCGAACAGGTCGCCGTGCGTGACGAGCAGCCGGCGGCCGTCGGCGGTGACGTGCGTCGCCTCGTCGACGACGTCGATGCCGCCGAACGCGTGGCCGACGTAGCCGCGCGCGAACTCGTCGTGGTTGCCGGGCACGTAGATCACCCGCGTGCCCTTGCGCGCCTTGCGCAGGATCTTCTGGACGACGTCGTTGTGCGACTGGCGCCAGGTCCAGCCCTTCTTCAGCTGCCAGCCGTCGATGATGTCGCCGACGAGATACAGCGTCTCGGACTCGTGCGACTTCAGGAAGTCGAGCAGCAGGTCGGCCTTGCAGCCGGCCGTGCCGAGGTGGACGTCGGAGATCCAGATCGTCCGGTGCCGATGGGTCGGCTCGTCGTCCGGCGGCGAGCGCCGCGGCGCGAAGAGGGCGGCCGACGCGGGACGGGTGGACAGCGGCGCGGAGATCAGCGGGGCATTCATGCTGAGCCCGCATTGAATCGTCGGGCGGTGACGCGGCCGTGACGGATCCGTGAACGTTCGATGACCATGGCGTCGACGCTCGCGGTCGTCGACGCCCGCGAGGCCGTGGGGACGCGAGGTCACGACGACGCGCGAGGCGTTGCGGCGACGCATCGCGACCGCTTCCGGCGGGCGGCCTGTGCTATATTCCCGCCTCTTTTCGCAGGCGCGTAGCTCAGCTGGTTAGAGCACCACCTTGACATGGTGGGGGTCGTTGGTTCGAGTCCAATCGCGCCTACCAACGATTCGAAGACGGACAGCGACACGACGGACGCCGCGCCGTCGCAGCGAGCAGGCGAGAGAAAGGGCCGGGCGAAAGCCGAACCAGGTTATGGCACCGCGAACGCAGGGAACTCCCATCGACTGAAGCAGCCGCTCGCAGGCCGGATCCGTCCGGCCGTCCGATGGAAAGCGCGGCGCTCCCGCGCTTTTTTCGTTTCCACGCTCCGAACATCGCCATGCCGAACATCCGACTCCCCGACGGCGCCGTCCGCTCCTACGATCATCCGGTCACCGTCGCCGACGTCGCCGCGTCGATCGGCCCGGGCCTGGCCAAGGCCGCGCTCGGCGGCAGGCGTCGGTCGACGGCGACGAGCCGAAGCTCGTCGACACGTCGGCCGTGATCGACCACGACGCCGACCTCGCCGATCGTCACCGACGAAGGACGCCGACGGCCTCGACGTGATCCGCCACTCGACGGCGCACCTGCTGGCCTACGCCGTCAAGGAGCTGTTCCCCGACGCGCAGGTCACGATCGGCCCGGTGATCGACAACGGCTTCTACTACGACTTCTCGTACAAGCGCCCCTTCACGCCCGAGGACCTGGCCGCGATCGAGAAGCGAGATGGCCGAGATCGCGAAGCAGCGACGAGCCGGTCACGCGCGAGGTGCTGCCGCGCGACGAGGCGGTCGACGTATCTTCAAGTCGATCGGCGAGGACTACAAGGCCGAGATCATCGGCGCGATCCCCGCCGACCAGGACGTCTCGCTGTACCGCGAGGGCGACTTCGTCGACCTGTGCCGCGGCCCGCACGTGCCGTCGCACCGGCAAGCTGAAGGTCTTCAAGCTGATGAAGGTGGCCGGCGCCTACTGGCGCGGCGACTCACCGCAACGAGATGCTGCAGCGCATCTACGGCACGGCCTGGGCGACGAAGGAGGAGCTGGACGCAGTACCTGCACATGCTCGAGGAGGCCGAGAAGCGCGACCACCGCAAGCTCGGCACGCGAGCTCGACCTGTTCCACATCGAGGACGAGGCGCCCGGCCTGGTGTTCTGGCACCCGAAGGGCTGGGCGATCTGGCAGCAGGTCGAGCAGTACATGCGCGCAGGTCTACCAGCGACAACGGCTACCAGGAGGTCAAGGGCCCGCAGATCCTCGACAAGCGCGCTGTGGGAGAAGACCGGCCACTGGGAGAACTACAAGGACGACATGTTCACGACGGAGTCGGAGAAGCGCGACTACGCGCTGAAGCCGATGAACTGCCCGGGCCACGTGCTGATCTTCAAGTCGAGCATGCGCAGCTACCGCGACCTGCCGCTGCGCTACGGCGAGTTCGGCCAGTGCCACCGCAACGAGCCGAGCGGCGCGCCTGCACGGCATCATGCGCGTGCGCGGCTTCACGCAGGACGACGGCCACATCTTCTGCACCGAGGACCAGATCCTCGACGGAATGCGTCGGCCTACACGGCGCTGCTGCAGAAGGTCTACGCGGACTTCGGCTTCACCGACATCATCTACAAGGTCGCGACTGCGGCCCGACGAAGCGGATCGGCTCCGACGAGCTCTGGGACAAGGCCGAGCACGCGCTGATGGAGGCGCTGCGCGCGCTCCGGCTGCGAGTTCGACGCTCGCGCCCGGCGACGGCGCGTTCTACGGCCCGAAGATCGAATACACGCTGCAGGACGCGCTCGGCCGCCAGTGGCAGTGCGGCACGATGCAGGTCGACTTCATCGATGCCGGAGCGGCTCGGCGCCGAGTACGTCGCGGACGACAAGCGGCCGCGCGCGTGCCGGTGATGCTGCACCGGGCGATCGTCGGCATCGCTCGAGCGCTTCATCGGCATGCTGATCGAGCATTACGCCGGCGCGATGCCGGCCTGGCTGGCGCCGGTGCAGGTCGGCGTGCTGCAACATCTCGGACGCGCAGGCGGACTACGCCGAAGAGCGTCGCCAAAACTTTGCAAAAACAAGGCTTTAGGGTCGAGTCGGATTTGCGCAACGAGAAGATCACCTATAAAATCCGCGAGCATTCAGCTTGCAGAAGGTGCCGTACATCCTCGTCGTCGGCGACAAGGAAAAGGCAAGCGGGCACCGTTGCCGTGCGCGCCCGGGGCGGCACGGACCTGGGCGTGATGCCGCATGCCGAGCTTCGGCCGACGGCTCGCCGACGAGGTCCTGCAAGCGCAGTCGACCGGGCTCGGTGCGCTCTGAGCTTGTGGGCGCTCGCGCGTCGCGCGCATCGCCGAAGGCTTCGATCCATCGCTACTGGAGCTACGCAATCGCTCACGGACAAATCGCAACACCGCCTGAACGGCGAAATCAACGCGCCGGAAGTCCGCCTGGTCGGCATCGACAACGAACCGCTGGGCATCGTGAAGATCGCCGACGCCATGCGGATGTCGGAAGAGCGCGACGTCGATCTGGTCGAGATCGCGCCGCAGGCCGATCCGCCGGTCTGCCGGCTGATGGACTACGGCAAGTTCAAGTACCAGGAGCAGAAGAAGGCGCACGAGGCCAAGCGAAGCAGAAGGTCATCCAGGTCAAGGAAGTGAAGTTCCGGCCGGGCACCGACGAAGGCGACTACAACATCAAGATGCGCAACCTGACGCGCTTCCTGGAAGAAGGCGACAAGACGCAAGATCACGCTGCGCTTCCGCGGCCGCGAGATGGCGCACCAGGACATCGGCATGCGGCTGCTCGAGCAGGTCAAGGCGGAGCTGGAGCCGGTCGGCGTCGTCGAGCAGTTCCCGAAGATGGAAGGCCGCCAGATGATCATGGTCATCGGGCCGAAGAAGAAGAAGTGACGATGAAGCGCCTGGCGCTTCATCGTCATCCCGGCGAAGGCCGGGATCCAGGTCCGGCGCCGTTGCAAGGCCGCTGAACCGGGTCCCGGCCTTCGCCGGGACGACGAAGTGATCGAGCTTCGTCCACCCGATGCGCAGGAGCGCATCGAAAACGCGATGCGCGCGAGTGCATCCGACAACGACGGGCGAAAGCCCGCCGATCACAAGTGCCATCGGGTTTCCAAGCGTCGCGCGGTGCGACCACCTTCCGGCATCGAAGAACAGGAGCAGTCATGCCCAAGATGAAGACGAAGAAGAGCGCTGCGAAGCGCTTCGTGGTGCGGGCCGGCGGCACCGTCAAGCGCGGCCAGGCCTTCAAGCGCCACATCCTCACGAAGAAGACCACCAAGAACAAGCGCCAGCTGCGTGGCTCGACGGCCGTTCATGAGACCAACATGAACGCGTCCGGCGCCATGATGCCGTCACGCCTGATCCCACACCGACTCAAGGAGAAACGACATGCCTCGCGTCAAACGTGGCGTCACCGCGCACGCCCGCCACAAGAAGGTTCTCGACGCTCGCCAAGGGTTTCCGCGGCCGTCGCAGCACGGTCTTCCGCATCGCCAAGGAAGCGGTCATGCGCGCCGGGCAATACGCCTATCGCGATCGCCGCAACAAGAAGCGCGTCTTCCGCGCGCTGTGGATCGCGCGGATCAACGCGGCGTGCCGCGAGCACGGCATGACGTACAGCGTGTTCATCGCCGGCCTGAAGAAGGCGTCGATCGAGCTCGACCGCAAGGTGCTGGCCGACATGGCCGTGATGGACAAGCCCGCGTTCGCCGCGATCGTCGGGCAGGTCAAGTCGGCCGTCGGTACGTCGGCGACCGAAGGCTCGTCCGCGTCCGCCTGAGTCGTCCGGGCAGGCGGTCGCGGTGCGGCGGGGCCAGACGATGGCCCCGTTGCACGTCCGCCGTCCGTGTCGTTCGTTCCATCGCCTCGCTCGCCGACGCTACCCTCCGTCGCTCCCGCCCGCATGCCCGATGATCCGCCGATGACCGACCTGATCGAGCCCGTCGCCGCCGACCTCGACGCGCTCGTCGCCGACGCGCGCGGGCGCTTCGCCGCGGCCGCCGACGGTACGGCGCTCGAGAACGCGAAGGCGCGCTTCCTCGGCAAGCAGCGGCGCCGTCACCGAACTGCTGAAAGGCCTCGGCAAGCTCGACCCCGACGCAGAAGAAGAGCGCGCGGCGCCGCATCAACGCCGCGAAGGAGGCGATCGAGGCGCTGCTGACCGCGCGCCGTCGCGCGCTGGCCGACGCCGAGCTCGACGCGCAGCTGTCGGCCGAGGCGATCGACGTGACGCTGCCGGGCCGCGGCCGCGGCGGCGGCGGCATCCATCCGGTGATGCCGCACGTGGCAGCGCATCGAGGAGATCTTCCGCGTCGATCGGCTTCGACGTCGCCGACGGTCCCGAGATCGAGACCGACTGGAACAGCTTCACCGCGCTGAACAACCCGGAGAACCATCCGGCGCGTTCGATGCAGGACACGTTCTACGTCGACGTGAAGGACGCCGAAGGCCGACCGCTGAACCTGCGCCCGCACACCGAGCCCGATGCAGGTCCGCTACGCGCGGATGCACGCGAGCCGCCGTGCACGGCCGGCACGATCGACCGACATCCGCGTCATCGCGCCGGGCCGCACGTATCGCGTCGACAGCGACGCGACGCACTCGCCGATGTTCCACCAGGTCGAAGGCCTGTGGCTCGGCGAGGACATCTCGTTCGCCGACCTGAAGGGCGTCTACACGACTTCCTGCAACGCGTTCTTCGAGACCGACGCGCTGTCGGTGCGCTTCCGGCCGTCGTACTTCCCGTTCACGGAGCCGTCGGCCGAGATCGACATGCGCTTCGAGACCGGTCCGCTCGCGGGCCGCTGGCTCGAGATCTCGGGCTCGGGCCAGGTGCATCCGACAGGTCGTCGCGCAACTTCGGCCTCGACCCGGAGCGCTACATCGGCTTCGCGTTCGGCAGCGGCATCGAGCGCCTGGCGATGCTGCGCTACGGCATCGACGACCTGCGCCTGTTCTTCGAAGGCGACCTGCGCTTCCTCGAACAGTTCCGCTGAGCGCGTGCGGCGGCGAGCCCATCGTCGCCGCCCGCCGACCCGCGCCGACCTCGCCATGCAATTGTCCGAATCCTGGCTGCGCACGTTCGTCGACCCCGACCTGACGACGGACGCGCTCGCCGCAGCGCTGACGATGTGCGGCCTCGAGGTCGAGGACGTCGCGCCGGTCGCGCCGCCGTTCACCGGCGTCGTCGTCGGCCAGGTGCTCGACGGTCGCGAAGCATCCGAACGCCGACCGGCTGAGCGTCTGCCAGGTCGACGTCGGCGCCGGCCGCGCCGCTGAAGATCGTCTGCGGCGCGCCGAACGTCGCGCGCCGGCATCAAGGTGCCGCTGCGCGCTGGTCGGCGCCGTGCTGCCGCCGGCCGAAGGACGGCGACGCGCCGTTCGAGATCAAGGTCGGCGCGAAGATGCGCGGCGTCGAGAGCGCAGGGCATGCTGTGCTCGGCGCGCGAGCTGAAGCTGTCCGACGACCACGGCGGCCTGCTCGATGCTGCCGACGACGCGCCGGTCGGCGCCGCCGCTGCGCGACGCGCTCGAGCTCGACGACCGCGTGTTCACGATCAAGCTCACGCCGAACAAGGGCGACTGCCTGTCGGTGCTCGGCGTCGCGCGCGAGGTGTCGCGCTGACCGGCGCGCCGCTCGTCGTGCCGTCGTCCGCGCCGGTCGCCGGCAACGACGACGAAGCGCTGCCGGTGCGCATCGAGGCGCCCGACCTGTGCGGCCGCTTCTCCGGCCGCGTCGTGCGCGGCCTCGACGCGCGGGCCGCGACGCCGGCCTGGATGAGTCGAGCGCCTGGCGCGCTGCGGCCAGCGCAGCGTGTCGGCGCTGGTCGACATCTCGAACTACGTGATGTTCGAGCTCGGCCGTCCGTCGCACATCTTCGACCTCGCCAAGATCCACGGCGGCCTGCACGGTGCGCTGGGCGCGCGCCGGCGAGACGCTGAAGCTGCTGAACGGCAACACGGTCGACGCTCGACGACGAAGGTCGGCGTGATCGCCGACGACGCAGGCATCGAGATCGCTCGCCGGCATCATGGGCGGCGACGCGACCGCCGTGTCGGACGACACGACCAACGTCTACGTCGAGGCCGCGTTCTGGTGGCCCGACGCCGTCGCCGGCCGCTCGCGCCGCTTCAACTTCTCGACCGACGCCGGCCACCGCTTCGAGCGCGGCGTCGATCCGACGACGACGGTCGAGCACATCGAGCGCATCACGCAGCTGGTCGTCGACATCTGCGGCACCGCGCGACGACGCGTCGGCCCGGTCGACGACCAGTCGTCGAACGCTGCCGAAGCGCGAGCCGGTCACGATGCGCGTCGCGCGCGCGCGCAAGGTCATCGGCATGCCGATCACGGCCGACGAGATGCGCCGGCGTGATCGACGCGCTTCTCGCTGCCGTACGAGCGCGCGGCCGCGGCGACGACGAGGTCTTCGCGGTCACGCCGCCGCCGTGGCGCTTCGACCTCGAGATCGAGGAAGACCTGATCGAGGAGGTCGCGCGCGGCTACGGCTACGAGCGGATCCCGGCGCGGCTGCCGGTCGCGCGGCACGGTGATGCGCGCGCAGCCCGAGGCGCGACGCAGCGTCCACGCGATCGCCGACGCGCTCGCGGCCCTCGACTACCAGGAGACGATCAACTTCAGCTTCGTCGACGACGCGCTGGGAGCGCGACTTCGCCGGCAACGACGACCCGATCCGAGCTGCTGAACCCGATCGCCGCGCCAGCTGGCCGTGATGCGCTCGTCGCTCGTCGGCAGCCTCGTCGCGAACGTGCGCTTCAACCTGGACCGCAAGGCGCCGCGCGTGCGCGATGTTCGAGATCGGCGAAGGTGTTCGCGCGCGACGCGTCGGTCGCCGACGGCCCGCCGTCGGTCGCCGGCGTCGCGCAGCCGCTGAAGCGTCGGCGCGCATCGCGTGGGGCGCGGCGGCGCGCGATGCAATGGGGCGCTGCCGATCCGCCGCGCGCGGTCGACTTCTTCGACGTCAAGGCCGACGTCGAGGCGCTGTTCGCGCGCTCGGTCCGGCGGCCGCGCCGACGTTCGCGCGCGTCGACGGCGCGCCGCATCCGGCGCTGCATCCGGGCCGCAGCGCGACGATCGCGAGCCGCGGCGCGCGTCGTCGGCTTCATCGGCGAGCTGCATCCGCGCTGGCTGCCAGACCTACGAGCTGCCGAGCGCCGCCGATCGTCGTTCGAGATCGACGCCGTCGGCGCTGATGCGGGCCGATCTGCCGGCGCTCGAGCCGATGCCGCGCTACCCGGCCGTGCAGCGCGACCTCGCGCTGGTCGTCGACGCGTCGCTTCCGGCGGGCCGAGTGCTCGACGCGATCGAGGCGACGCGCGGCGGCGCGCACGACGCTGGTGCGCGCGCGTCGAGTTGTTCGACCAATATCGCGGCAAAGGCTTGAAAGAAAACGAAAAGAGTCTTGCCTTCCGGTTCTGGTTGCAAGATACTCGTCAGACCCTGGACGAGGCCGCGATCGAGGCCGCGATGAATCGACATCGTCGCGTCGCTCGCGCGGAAGCGTCGGCGCCCGACTGCGTTCGTAGCGGCGCCGCGTTCCCGAAGAGCCGAGCCGGGGCTTGCGCCGCTGCCCCGGACCCGTTCAAACGCCACGCCATCGGGCGACGACTCTCCGTTCCGGATTCGAAAGACGCACGCGCATGCAGCAGCCCCAGTCCCTCCCCACGGCCAAGCCGCGTCGGACGTCGTCCGGCCGCGCCGACGCTGACCAAGGCCGAGCTGGCCGAGCTGCTGTTCGAGCGCGTCGGCCTGAACAAGCGCGAGGCCAAGGACATGGTCGAGACCTTCTTCGAGGAGATCCGCTACGCGCTGCAGCGGGGCGACAGCGTCAAGCTGTCGGGCTTCGGCAACTTCCAGCTGCGCGACAAGCCGCAGCGTCCGGGCCGCAATCCGAAGACCGGCGAGGCGATCCCGATCACGGCGCGGCGCGTCGTGACCTTCCACGCGAGCCAGAAGCTCAAGGCGCATCGTCGAAGGCGAGCACATGCCGCCGAGGAACGCGCCGCCGCCTGACGCGGTGACCGCTGCGCTTCGCTCCGATGCACGATCGCACTCGTGCTCAAAGACGATCGCACGCGCCGCCGTTGCCGCCGATCCCGGCGAAGCGCTACTTCACGATCGGCGAGGTGAGCGAGCTGTGCGGCGTCAAGCCGCACGTGCTGCGCTACTGGGAGCAGGAATTCACGCAGCTCAAGCCGGTCAAGCGGCGCGGCAACCGGCGCTACTACCAGCACCACGAGGTGCTGCTGATCCGCCGCATCCGCGAGCTGCTGTACGAGCAGGGCTTCACGATCAGCGGCGCGCGCAACCGGCTCGACGCGCGGGCCGACGCACGATCCGCGAAGGCCGACGAGCGCGCGAGCGAGGCATCGTCCGACGCGTCCGCGTCGTGGCGCAACGGGCACGACGCGTCCGCGTCGGAGACGACGGCGAGGGCCGACGCGACGCCGGACTTCGCGGACCTGCGCCGCGAGCTCGTCGAGATCGCCGCGCTGCTCAAGCCGTGACCGCACGTATAATGGCCCGATCGGGGCGTAGCGCAGCCTGGTAGCGTACCTGCATGGGGTGCAGGTGGTCGGAGGTTCAAATCCTCTCGCCCCGACCAGTCGGTCCGGCATCGGATCGTCGCGATGCTCTCGCGTCCGAGCCGTCGAGCCGATCGCACTCGAGCGCGATCGAGTGCGCGCCGGACGACGACCGCCTCCCGACGTCCCCTTCCTTCGCCAGACCGTCCGCATGCGCCGCGCCGTGCCCGAAGCCGGCATCGCAGCGGTCGTGGCGCGGCCCGGCGCGATCACCCCGTCGACCATGAGCGCTTCGCCGACATGACCGCCGAGGTCCCGCCTCCGGACGTCGACCACGCCGGCGCGTCGCCGATCGCGCTGACCGTCGCGTCGGCGTTCTTCATGGAGACGCTCGACGCGACGATCATCGTCACGGCGCTCCCCGCGATCGCGGCCGGCTTCGGCATCACGACGCTCGACGCGAGTCTCGGCGTCACCGTGTATCTCGTGGCGATGGCGATGTTCGTGCCGGCGGCGGGGTGGGTCGCCGAGCGCCTCGGCGCGCGCAAGGCATTCGCGCTCGCCGTCGGCACGTTCACGGTCGCGTCGCTGCTGTGCGGCCTCGCGCCGACGTTCGGCGCGTTCATCGCCGCGCGCGTCGTGCAGGGCAGCGCCGCCGCGTTCATGTCGCCGGTCGGGCGGCTCGTCGTGCTGCGCGAGACGCCGAAGCACCGGATCATCGAGGCGATCGGGACGATCACGTGGCCGGGCCTGATCGCGCCGGTGGTGGGGCCGCCGCTCGGCGGACTGATCGCGACGCACGGCTCGTGGCGCTGGATCTTCCTGCTGAACGTGCCGCTCGGCGTGGTCGGGCTGTTCCTGATCCGGCGCGTGTTCCCGCGTCGGGCCGACGTCGGCAGGACGCGCTTCGACGCGCTCGGCTTCGGCCTCACCGCCGTCGCGCTCGCCGCGATGGTCGAGGGGCTCACCGCCCTGACCGAGCATCGCGGCCGCGACGTCGCGAATATCGCGGTCCTCGCCGTCGCGGTCGCCGCGGGCATCGCGTCGGTCCGCCACGCACGGCGCGCGCGCGACCCGATGCTCGACCTGCGCGCGTTCGCGATTCCGACCTTCAACGTCGCGATCGGCAGTGCCGGCTTCCTGTCTCGCGTCGCGATCAACACGTCGCCGTTCCTGCTGCCGCTGATGTTCCAGATCGGCTTCGGCATGGACGCGTTCCAGGCGGGCTCGATGCTGCTGATCTACATGGCCGGCAACCTCGTGATGAAGAGCGCGACGACGCCGGTTCTGCGGCGCTTCGGCTTCCGCAACGTTCTCTGGATCAACGGCGGCCTGTGCGCGCTCACGCTGTTCGGCTGCGGCCTGCTGTCGCCGGGGCAGTCGCTGCTGCTCACCGGGCCGCTGCTGTTCGTGGCCGGCATGACCCGCTCGATGAACTTCACCGCGGTCACGACGCTCGCGTTCGCCGACGTGCCCGACACGCAGCGCGCCGGCGCGAGCGCGCTGTCGACGCTTGCGCAGCAGGTCGCGATGGTGCTCGCGGTCGCGCTCGCGACGATGGCGCTCGCGACGTCGCAGTCGCTGCGCGGCGCCGCGCACCTCGCGCTCGTCGACTTCCGGCACGTCTGGTTCGCGGTCGCGCTGCTGATGTTCGTGGCCGCCGCGATGACGCTCCGGCTCGACCGCGACGCCGGCGTGAGCGTGTCGAAGCGGCCCTGACCGTCCGACGCCGAGGCGCGAGAGGGAAGGGTCGCATCTGCGCGCGATGCGTTCGATCGCGATAAGCTCGCACCCCGCCGATCGAAGCCTCCGCCCCGTGTCCGATCTCCCCGACTGGCTCGCCGCCGCCCGCGACCACTGGCGCTGGCGCGGCGGCGAACGTCCGCCGTTCGCGGCGACGCCCGGCCCTGGACAGCGATCGGTCTGGGACTTTCCTCGGCCGCCGGCGATCGTCGACGACGCGCGCGAGATCGTCGTGCGCGCCGGCGACGTCGAGATCGCGCGAACGCGACGCGCGGTGGCCGTCTGCGAGACGGGGCATCCGCCGACGTTCTACCTGCCGCCCGACGCCGTCGACCATCGCTTCGTCGAACCGGCCGGCGGCGGCTCGTTCTGCGAGTGGAAGGGACCGGCGTCGTACTGGACGGTCCGCGTCGGCGATCGTGCCTGGTCGCGCGTCGCGTGGAGCTACCCGTCGCCGCTCGCCGGGGCCGAACGGCTCGCGGCGCACGTCGCCTTCTACGCCTCGACGCTGACCTGCACCGTCGACGGCATCCGCGCGCGGCCGCAGCCGGGCGGCTTCTACGGCGGCTGGGTGACGCCGGACCTCGCCGGCCCGTTCAAGGGCGAGGCGGGCAGCGAAGGCTGGTGAGCGGGCGTTGAACTCGCTGCCTGACGGCTACCGCGCCGTCGTCGTCGGTGCGTCCGGCGGTCTCGGCCGCGCGTTCGTCGAGGCGCTGCGCGAGGACCCGCGCTGCCGAATCGTCGAAGCGCTGCATCGCCGATCGGCGCCGGCCATCGACTTCGACGACGAGGCCGGCATCGGCCATGCCGCGGCGCTGATCGCGGGCGGCGGTCCGATCGACCTGCTGATCGTCGCCACGGGCGTGCTGCACAGCGACGCCTTCGTGCCCGACAAGCGGTTCGCGGATCTCGACGGCGCGCATCTCGCGGCCGTCTTTCGAGTCAACGCGATCGGCCCCGCACTGGTACTGCGTCACTTCGGTCCGCTGCTCGCCCGCGGGCGGTCGCTGGTCGGCCTGCTGTCGGCGAAGGTCGGCAGCATCGGCGACGACCGACTCGGCGGCTGGACCGCGTACCGCGCGTCCAAGGCCGCGCTGAACATGATCGCGCGCAACGCGGCGATCGAGTTCGCGCGCGCGCGACCGGCGTCGGTCGTCGTCGCGCTGCATCCGGGGACCGTCGACACCGCGTTGTCGCGGCCGTTCGGCGGCGATCGGATCGGGCGTCCGCCCGCCGTCGCCGCCGGTGAACTCCTCGGCGTGATGGACGGCCTCGCCGCGACCGACAGCGGCTCGTTCGTCGCATACGACGGCACGCGACTGCCGTGGTGACCGTCAGGCCGCGGCGCGCTCGGCGGACATCGCCTCGGCGGCGAGCTCGTACGACCGCAGCCGCGCCCGATGGTCGTGGATCTGCGACGTCAGCATCAACTCGTTCGCGCCGGTGCGTTCCACGAAGCGCCCGATCGACGCGCGCACCTCGTCGACGGTGCCGATCGCCGAACACGTCAGCACCTGCGCGAGCAGCGCCTTCGCGTCGGGCCCGACGCCGTCCAGGAATCCCTCGACCGGCCGCGGCAGCGGCGTGGGGCGGCCGCTGCGCAGGTTGAGGAACGCCTGCTGGCTCGACGACGCGCGGAACACCGCCTCGTCGTGCGTGTCGGCGGCGAAGACGTTGAAGCCGAGCATCACGTACGGCGTCGCCTGCTGCTTCGACGGCTGGAACCGGGCGCGGTAGATCTCGATCGCGTCCATCATCTGCGCCGGCGCGAAGTGCGACGCGAACGCGAACGGCAGGCCGAGCGCCGCGGCGAGCTGCGCGCCGAACAGGCTCGACCCGAGGATCCAGATCGGCACCTCGAGGCCGGTGCCGGGCACCGCACGCACCGGCTGCCGCGGCGACGGCGAGAAGTAGTCCATCAGCTCGAGGACGTCGCGCGGGAACGCGTCGGGGTCGCTGTCCAGCGTGCGCCGCAGCGCGCGGGCCGTCCGCTGGTCGGCGCCGGGCGCACGGCCGAGGCCGAGGTCGATGCGGCCGGGGAACAGCGACGCGAGCGTGCCGAACTGTTCGGCGATGACGAGCGGCGCGTGGTTCGGCAGCATGATGCCGCCCGCGCCGACGCGGATCGTCGACGTGCCGCCCGCGACGTGCGCGATCAGCACGGCCGTCGCGGCGCTCGCGACGCCGGGCATGCCGTGATGCTCGGCGAGCCAGTAGCGACGAAATCCCCAGCGCTCGGCGTGTCGCGCGAGGTCGAGCGTGTTGCGGAACGACTGCGCCGCGTCGCTGCCTTCGGCGATCGGGGACAGGTCGAGAACGGAATAGGTGGTCATGTCGGGGCATCTGGGGGCGTCGCGGTCCACCGCAACGGTCCGCCGTTGGAACGTGCGGACGCCCGACGGTTCTCCGGATCGGCTCAAGCTTGCCGACGCACCGCCGATATGGACCCTGTATGCCGGGGCGGACCGCCTCCGGGCGATCGTTCGTGCCCGGGGCGCGGAAAACGCCCGACCAAGGACAAGACACGATGGCGGGCATGAGCCAACTGCGGGTGCTGATCGTCGAGGAGGAGGCCGGTCGACGGCGCCGCATCGTCGAGATGCTGCGCGAGCTCGGCTGTCCGCGGGCCGAGGAGGCCGAGGACGGCCGCGACGGTCTCGTCATGCTCGAGTCCGGCGAGCTCGCCTACGACCTGCTGATGTGCAACCTCGACATGGCCGGCATGGACGGCCTCGAATTCGTGCGGCATGCCGCGCGTCTCGGCGTCGGCGGGCTGATCCTGTTCTCCGAACACGACGAAGCGGTGCTGTCGTCCGCCGAATGGATGGCGCGCGCGTACGACGCGCCGCTGCTCGGTGCGCTGCGGGCGCCGATCGACAAGGAAGCGCTCGCGCCGCTCGTCGAGCGGCTGCACGGCAACCTCACCGTCTACTCCGACGTCGTCGGGTCCGGCATGCCGGTCGGCGACCAGCGCGCGATCGACGAGATCGAGATGGCGCTGTCGCTGCGGCAGTTCGTGCCGCACTACCAGCCGAAGGTCTGCCTGACGACCGGCGCCGTGCGCGGCGCCGAGGCGCTGGTGCGCTGGGAGCATCCGGAGCTGGGGCTCCTCGCGCCGACGCACTTCGTCGACCTCACCGAAAGCAGCGGCCTGATCGAGCCGCTCACGCACCTCGTGCTCGAGCAGGCCGGGCGCGACGTCGTCGCGTGGGGTCAGCGCGGCCTCGACATGCAGGTCGCCGTCAACGTGTCGCCGCTGACGCTCGAGAAGCCCAACTGCGCGAAGCAGCTGCTCGAGACGATCGCGCGGACCGGCGCGCAGCCGACGCAGTTCACGATCGAGATCACCGAGAAGGCGTTCGCGCGCGACACGGCGACCGTCCTCGAGAACGTCCTCAGGCTGCGGATGCGCGGCTGCGGCGTCGCGGTCGACGACTTTGGCACCGGCTACTCGTCGCTGCAGCAGCTGCATCGCACCCCGATCACGGAGCTCAAGCTCGACCGGTCGTTCGTGCGCCGGCTGAAGTCGAACAGCAAGGCGCAGTCGATCATCGAGTCGACGCTCGACCTCGCACGGAAGCTGAAGCTGAAGACCGTGGCCGAGGGCATCGACAACGAGGAGCAGCGGCGCTGGCTCGCGTCGCTCGGCTGCCAGACCGGGCAGGGCTATTTCTTCGCGCGACCGATGGAGCGTGGCCTGTTCGAGACGTGGTGCCGTCGTCGTCGTCCGGCCACGGCCGGAGCGGCCGTGACCGCGTGTTAATCTCGCCGCGTCCCTCCACGGGCCCGCGAGGCGGCCGGCGATCGGGCGCGTAGCGTCGGCGGCACGTCCGTCCGCAACGACAGCCGCGCTCGACCGAGCCCGGCTGTTTTTCCGTCGTCTTCGTGGCCGAACCGACCTCCGCATGCACATCCTCGTCTCGAACGACGACGGCTATTTCGCGCCGGGCCTGATCGCGCTCGCCGGCGCGATGGCCGAGCTCGGCGACGTCACGGTCGTCGCCCCCGAGCAGAACCAGAGCGGCGCCTCGCATTCGCTGACGCTGAACCGCCCGCTGTCGGTCAACGAGACGGAGCGCGGCTTCCGCTCCGTCAACGGCACGCCGACCGACTGCGTCCACGTCGCGATGACGGGCCTGCTCGACCATCTCCCCGACGTCGTCGTGTCCGGCATCAACAACGGCCTGAACATGGGCGACGACACGATCTACTCGGGGACCGTCGCGGCCGCGATGGAAGGCTTCCTGTTCGGCGTCCCGTCGTTCGCGTTCTCGCTCGTCGACAAGGACTGGACGCATCTCGACGCGGCCGCGCGGGTCGCGGCCAGGATCGTCGCGCGGACGATGGCCGCGAAGCCGGTCGGCCCCGTTCCTGCTGAACGTCAACATCCCGAACCGCGCCGACGCGGACGAGGTGCCCGTCGTCGTGGCGCGCCTCGGCAAGCGGCACCCGTCGGAGCCGGTCCACGTGATGGAGAGCCCGCGCGGCGGCCGCATCTACTGGATCGGCGCGGCCGGCGCGGCGCGCGACGCCGGGCCGGGCACCGACTTCTACGCCGTCGCGAGCGGGATGGTCGCCGTCACGCCGCTGCAGATCGACCTCACGCACGCGGATCGGCTCGACGAGGTGCGCGGCTGGCTCGGCGCCTGACGCGACGCGAGCCCCGATGACGTCGCCACGCAAGCCGTGGATGGTCGCGATGCCGACTGCGGCGAGCGCGAAGGCGCGTCCCGGCAAGCCGGCCGCGGCCACGGCCGCGATGAAGCCGAAGCAGAAGCCGGCCGCGGCGCCGGCGCGCGTGCCGGCCGTCGACCCGCGCGAGCAGGCCGAACGCGACCGGCGCGAGCGCACGCAGGGCGCCGCTCACGCGCGGGCATCGCTGAACCCCGATCGGCTGCGCGAGCGGATGGTCGAGCGCCTGCGGGCGTCGGGCATCCGTCACCCGGCCGTGCTCGCCGCGATGGCCAAGACGCCGCGTCATCGCTTCGTCGACGAAGGCCTCGCGAGCCACGCCTACGAGGACACGGCGCTGCCGATCGGGCACGCGCAGACGATCTCGCAGCCGTACGTCGTCGCGCGCATGACGGAGCTCGTGGTCGTCGACCTGCCGGTGCCGGCGCGGTCGGCGCGGGTGCTGGAGATCGGGACCGGCTGCGGCTACCAGGCCGCGGTGCTCGCGGAGGTCGTCGGCGAGGTCTATTCGATCGAACGCATCCGCGCGCTGCACGACCGGGCGCGCGACAACCTGCGCGCGCTGCGGATGCCGAACCTGCGGCTCGTCCACGGCGACGGCCTCGCCGGGCTGCCGGGCGCGGCGCCGTTCGACGCGATGCTGATCGCGGCGGCCGGCGACGCGTTGCCCGACGCACTGCTCGACCAGCTGCGGGTCGGCGGGCGCGTGCTCGCCCCGCTCGCCACGGGTCGCTCGCGGGCCGGCGATCAGACGCTGTGCCTGTTCGTCCGCACCGGCCGCGCGACGTGGTCGACGACGTTGCTCGACGCGGTCCGGTTCGTGCCGCTGAAGCCGGGAACGGCCTGATCGGTCCGGGGTCCGTACGCTAAACTCGCGGCCCGCGGTCGCCGGCGGCGCAACGCGCCGGCGCCGCCCCGTTCCGGAAGCCATCGCCATGACGCCCCGCAAGCCCTCGTCCGGACCGCTCGCACCCGTCGCGGCGTGCGCGCTTGCCGTGCTCGCCGGATGCACGACCGTCAGCCTGAACCAGCCGCAGGTCGTCGACTGGTCGACCGGCGCGCCGCCGTCGGTGACGCAGGTGTCGCCGTCCGAGGCGCCCGTCGCCAGCGCCCCGACCTATGTCGTGCGACGCGACGACACGCTCGCGTCGATCGCGCAGCGTTTCGGCACGACGCCGGCGCAACTCGCCGCGTGGAACGCCCTCGCGCCGAACACGCGCGTCCGGCCCGACCAGGTGCTGCGCGTCGGTCCGCCGCCACCGCCGCCCGACAGCGCGCCGGTCGCGACGCCGCAGCCGATCGGCAACGAAGGCGTCGAGGCGCGGCCGATCGGCCAGCCCGACGCCACGTCGAGCGCGTTGCCGTCGGCCTCGTCGGCCGCCGCGTCGGTCGCGTCGTCGAACGCGCCGCTGAAGACCGGACCGCTCGGCGTGCGCCGGCCCTACGCCGACGCGACGCTCGCGGAGTTGTCGCGCTCGGATGTCGAGGGCGCGCCGCCGCCGGTCGCGTCGATCTCGCCGCCGCCCGCCACGCCCCCGGCCGCCGCCGCGACGTCCGGCGTGACGTGGGGCTGGCCGACGGCAGCCCGCCCGGCCGGCGGATTCGACGAGAAGGCGAAGGGCATCGACTTCGCCGGCAAGTCTGGCGACCCGGTCCTCGCCGCGGCCGACGGGCGCGTCACGTTCGCGGGCACCGGCGTGCGCGGCTACGGCAACTTCGTCATCGTCCAGCACTCGCCGGACCTGCTGTCGGTCTACGCGCACAACCGCGCCAACCTCGTGAAGGAGGGCGCGACCGTCGTGAAGGGCCAGAAGATCGCGGAGATGGGCAACACCGACGCCGACGCCGTGAAGCTGCACTTCGAGATCCGCCGCGACAGCAAGCCGGTCGATCCGCTGCAATACCTGCCGCCGCGCTGATGCGGCCGTCGAACCGGTCGCGCGGCCGCGTCCGCGCATGACGCCGGTCCTCGTCTTCGACATCGAGACGGTCCCCGACGCGGCCGGCCTGCGGCGGCTGCACGGCTGGGCCTCCGACCTCTCCGACGCCGACGTCGCCACGCGGGCGCTCGCCGACCGCGAGGCCGCGACCGGCCGCGCGTTCCTGCCGCACTACCTGCAGCGCGTCGTCGCGATCGCGTGCGTCTTCCGCGACGACGACGGGCTGCGCGTGCGGTCGCTCGGCGAGCCCGGCGACGGCGAGGCGAAGCTCGTCGGCGACTTCTTCAAGACGGTCGAGCGCTACACGCCGCAGATCGTGTCGTGGAACGGCGGCGGCTTCGACCTGCCGGTGCTGCACTACCGCGGCCTCGTGCACGGCATCGCGGCGAGCCGCTACTGGGACCTCGGCGACGACGATCGCGAGTTCAAGTGGAACAATTACATCGGTCGCTACCACATGCGTCACTGCGACCTGATGGACCTGCTGTCGATGTACCAGCCGCGTGCGGCGGCGCCGCTCGACGCGCTGGCGAAGCTGTGCGGCTTCCCCGGCAAGCTCGGCATGGACGGCAGCCAGGTGTGGCCGGCCTATCTCGACGGCCGCGTCGACGAGATCCGCGCGTACTGCGAGACCGACGCGATGAACACGTGGCTGATGTTCTGCCGCTTCCAGGCGATGCGCGGCGTCCACACGCACGCCGCGTACGAGGCCGAGGTCGCGCTCGCGAAGGCGCTGCTGTCGTCGCTGCCCGGCGCGCACTGGCGCGAGTATCTCGACGCGTGGAAGGGCCACGACGCTTGACGCGCGCGCGCCCGCCGCTTCCCGAGCCGGTCGCGTCCGACGCGCCGGTGCTGACCGTCGAATCGCTCGACCACGAAGGTCGCGGCGTCGCGCACGTCGACGGCAAGGTGATCTTCGTCGAGGGCGCGCTCGCCGGCGAGCGCGTCGGCTATGCGAGCCGCCGTCGCAAGCCGAGCTACGAGATCGCCGACGTCGGCCGCGTGATCCGCGAGAGCCCGTCGCGCGTCGTGCCGCGCTGCCCGCATTTCGGCGTCTGCGGCGGCTGCTCGATGCAGCACCTCGACGCGGCGGCGCAGGTCGCGGTCAAGCAGCGCGTGCTCGAGGACAGCCTCTGGCACATCGGCCGCGTGCGCCCCGAGCGAATGCTGCCGCCGATCCACGGGCCGGCGTGGGGCTACCGCCATCGCGCGCGGCTGTCGGTCCGCGTCGTCGAGAAGAAGGGCGGCGTGCTGGTCGGCTTCCACGAGAAGCGCAGCAGCTACGTCGCCGACATGCGCGAGTGCCACGTCGTGCCGCCGCACGTCGGCGCGCTGCTGATGCCGTTGCGCGCGCTGGTCGCGTCGCTGACCATCGCGCGGCGGCTGCCGCAGATCGAGCTCGCGATCGGCGAGGGCGACGCGCCGCGCGAGCTCGTGACCGTGCTCGTGCTGCGCATCCTCGAGCCGCTGTCGGCGGACGACGAGGCGACGCTGGCGGCGTTCGCGGCCGCGCATCGCGTCGAGATGTGGGTGCAGCCGAAGGGCCCCGACACCGCCCGGCCGCTGTCGCCCGGCTCGCCGGCCCGAGCTGCACTACGACCTGCCGGAGTTCGGCGTGCGCATGCGCTTCACGCCGACCGACTTCACGCAGGTCAACGCGTCGATCAACCGCGTGCTGGTCGGCCGCGCGCTGCGGCTGCTCGACGTGCAGCCCGACGACCGCGTCGCCGACCTGTTCTGCGGGCTCGGCAACTTCACGCTGCCGCTCGCGACGCGGGCGCGCGAGGTGGTCGGCATCGAAGGCAGCGCCGCGATGACCGGCGCGCGCTGCGACAACGCCGAGCGCAACGGCCTCGCCGCGAAGACGTCGTTCTCGACGTCGCGAACCTGTTCGAGGTCGACGCCGCGTTCCTCGACGCGCTCGGACAAGTTCGACCGCATGCTGATCGACCCGCCGCGCGAAGGCGCCGTCGCGGTCGCGAAGGCGCTGGCGTCGCGCGCGCAGTCGGCGCATCGCGAGCTGCTGCCGCAGCGCATCGTCTACGTGTCGTGCAACCCGTCGACGCTGGCGCGCGACGCGGCGGTGCTCGACGCACGAGGCCGGCTACGTGCTCGCGCAGGCCGGCATCGTCAACATGTTCCCGCAGACGTCGCACGTCGAGTCGATCGCGGTGTTCGACCGCGTCGGCGAAGGCCCATGAAAAAGGCCCGCCGAAGCGGGCCTTTCGCGATGCGTCGGCGCCGACTCAGTCGCGGTTGCCGCCGAAGATGCCGAGGATCGCGAGCAGGTTGCTGAACACGTTGTACAGGTCCAGGTAGATCGCGAGCGTGGCGCTGATGTAGTTCGTCTCGCCGCCGTTGACGACGCGCTGGACGTCGTACAGCATGAACGCCGAGAAGATCACGATCGCGAGCACCGAGATCGCGAGCATCATCGCCGGCAGCTGCAGGAAGATGTTCGCGAGCGCCGCGATGAGGATCACGACCGCGCCCATCAGCAGCCAGCGGCCCATGCCCGAGAAGTCGCGCTTGCTGACCGTCGCGATCGTCGCCATCGCGCCGAAGATGATCGCGGTGCCGCCGAACGCCATCGTGATCAGCGACAGGCCGTTCGAGAAGCCGAGCACGAACGCCAGCAGCCGCGACAGCATCAGGCCCATGAAGAACGTGAAGGCGAGCAGCAGGGCGACGCCGAGGCCGCTGTTCTTGTTCCGTTCGATCGCGAACATCAGGCCGAACGCGCCGACCAGGAAGACGATCGCGGTCATGCCCGGGACGCGCGCCCATGACGCCGGCGAAGTTGAACGCGATGCCGGCCCAGGCGCCGAGCACCGTCGGGATCATCGACAGCGCGAGCAGCCAGTACGTGTTGCGCAACACCGCGTTGCGCGCGAGCAGCGAGCCGGACGTCGTCGTCGCGCCGTACGCGTACGGGTTGACCCGCTGCAGGTTCCGATTCAGATCGTTGTCCATCGAGACTCCCGATTCAAGCTGAAGACACCGGCACGAAGATCGCGTGCGCCGCCCGGATTTCAAGGGCGCCCGCCCGAAGGCGCCGGCGAAGGGCACTTCGAGACGACCGTGGCCGATCATACTGGACTGAGACGGGACGGCGTGGCGAAAGTTGCAGTGCGACACGGCCGCCGACGCCCGTCCGCAGCCCGTGGAAAACGGCGTTGCGTCTCGGTGCCGTGGTAACTATCGAGGGTTGACAAAACCAACAATTGCACCTGAGGAAACAACCACATGGCAAGCGAGCGCACCCTCTCGATCATCAAGCCGGACGCGGTGGCGAAGAACGTCGTCGGCAAGATCCTGTCGCGCTTCGAGGACGCCGGCCTGAAGATCGCGGCCTGCCGCATGACGCAGCTGTCGCGAACCGAAGCCGAGGGCTTCTACGCCGTGCACCGCGAGCGTCCGTTCTTCAAGGATCTCGTCGACTTCATGATCTCCGGGCCGGTCGTCGTCCAGGTGCTGGAGGGCGACGGCGCCATCCAGAAGAACCGCGACCTGATGGGCGCGACCGATCCGAAGAAGGCCGCGGCCGGCACGATCCGCGCCGACTTCGCCGACAGCATCGACGCGAATGCCGTGCACGGCAGCGACGCCCCGGAGACCGCGGCGACCGAGATCGCGTACTTCTTCCCGGCGCTGAACGTCTACCCGCGCTGAGCCGTCCACGCCCGCGATGCAACCCCGTACCAACCTGCTCGACCTCGACGCCGACGCGCTCGCCGCATGGTGCGTCGCGCACGGCGAGAAGCCGTTCCGGGCGAAGCAGCTGCTGCAATGGATCCATCGATCCGGCGAGGGCGACTTCCGCGCGATGACGACGCTCGCGAAGAGCCTGCGCGAGCGTCTCGACGCCGCGGCCGAGGTCCGCGAGCTGCCGGCGCTGAGCGACCACACGTCCGCCGACGGCACGCGCAAGTGGCTGCTCGACGTCGGGCAGGGCAACGCGGTCGAGACGGTCTTCATCCCCGAGACGCGGCGCGGCACGCTGTGCATCTCCACCCAGGCCGGCTGCGCGGTCAACTGCCGCTTCTGCTCGACCGGCAAGCAGGGCTTCAACCGCAACCTGACGATCGGCGAGATCATCGGCCAGCTGTGGCTGGCCGAATCGCAAGCTCGGCGCGGTCGGCGCCGAGCCGGCGACGAAGCCGGCGAGCGCGTGATCAGCAACGTCGTGATGATGGGCATGGGCGAGCCGCTGCTGAACTACGAGCCGGTCGTCGCCGCGCTGCGGCTGATGCTCGACGACAACGCCTACGGCCTGTCGCGCCGCCGCGTCACGCTGTCGACGTCCGGCGTCGTGCCGATGATGGATCGGCTGCGCGACGATTGCCGGTCGCGCTCGCGGTGTCGCTGCACGCGTCGAACGACGCGCTGCGCGACGAGCTCGTCCCGCTGAACCGCAAGTACCCGCTGCGCGAGCTGCTCGCCGCCTGCAACCGCTACCTCGAGCGCGCGCCGCGCGACTTCGTGACGTTCGAATACGTGATGCTCGCCGGCATCAACGACAGCGACGCGCACGCGCGCGAGCTGGTCGCGCTGGTCCGCGACACGCCGTGCAAGTTCAACCTGATCCCGTTCAACCCGTTCCCGGGCGCCGGGCTCGACGGCTCGTCGCGCACGCGCATCCACGCGTTCGGCGAGATCCTGCTCGAGGCCGGCATCGTGACGACGATCCGCAAGACGCGCGGCGACGACATCGACGCGGCCTGCGGCCAGCTCGCCGGCGCCGTGCGCGACCGCACGCGGCTGGCGGAGCGCGACGCGCGCGGCCGGCGGACCGTCCCGATCGCGGCCGAGGCCGCCGCGGTGCATCCGTGACGGCGATCCGCGTCGTCGCCGCGATCGCGCTCGGCGCGGCGCTCGCGGCCTGCTCGACGACGTCGACGAAGACGCCGACGCCGAACACCACGCAGGCCGACGTCGCGAAGCGCGAGACGCCGAGCGACCCGCGCAAGCGCGCCGCGATCCGGCTGCAGCTCGCGGTCGGCTACTACCAGGACGGCAAGTTCGCCGTCGCGCTCGACGAGCTGAACCAGGCGCTCGCGCTCGACCCGTCCTTCGCCGAGGCGCACATGATGGTCGGGATGGTCTACAACGAGCTCGGCGACGACGCGCGCGCGCAGCAGGGCTTCCAGCGCGCGCTGCAGCTCGAGCCGCAGAATCCCGACGTCGACAACAACTACGGCTGGTACCTCTGCCAGCACGGCCACGAGAAGGAGTCGCTCGGCTACTTCGAGACGGCGCTGAAGGACCCGCTGTACCCGCAGAAGGCCAAGCCGCTGCAGAACGCCGGCGTGTGTGCGAAGAAGATGGGCGACATGGCGCTCGCCGAGACGTACTTCCGCCGGTCGTTCGAGATGGATCCGGGCGGCCCGGTCGCCGCGTACAACCTCGCGCTGATCTTCTACGATCGCCAGGATTACTCGCGCGCTCGGTTCTACGTCGGCGCAGGTCAACAACGGCCCGCGCGCCGACCGCGGCGAGCCTGTGGCTCGGCATCCGCGTCGAGCGCCGGCTCGGCAACAAGACGAACGAGATCGCGCTCGAGAACCAGCTCGACCGCCAGTTCGCCGATTCGCGCGAGGCGCAGCTGCACCGTCGCGGCGCCTACAACGACTGACGCGATGCGAGCCGGACGACGGCATCCTCGGCACGACGGCCTCGGGCGCGGAGCCGGAAGGCGTCGGCGCGTACCTGCGTGCGCGCCGGCTCGCGCTCGGGCTCACGCACGCGCGACATCGCGAACGTCGTCAAGCTGCCGCCGCGCCGCATCGAGGCGCTCGAGGACGAGCGCTGGGGCGAGCTGCCCGACGGACCGTTCCTGCGCGGTTTCCTGCGCAACGTGCGCGCGCGCGCTCGACCTCGACGCGACCACGCTGATGGACCGCGTCGACGACTCGCTGATGCGCGCCCGCAACCCGGACAGCATCCTCGTGCCGCCGGTCGCGGCGCGCGGTCACGCTGCCGCGCCGCAGCGGGCCGCTGGCCGATCGCCACGGCGGCCGCGCGTTCGTGCTCGGCGGCGTTCGCGTTCGCGATCGTGGCCGCATTGATCGCCTGGTCCGGCACCGACTCGTTCGACCGCCTGTTCGCGCGTCGCGGCGCCGCGGTGACCGGCCGCCGTCGCGAATCGCGAGCCGGCCCGCCGCCGCCGTCCACGACGCACCGGGCGCGGCGACGGCCGCGCCGACGGGCGATGCGTCGAACGCCGCGTCGCTGGTCGCCGCAGTGTCGACGTCGCCGTCGTCCGCGACTCCTGCGCCGTCGGCGACGACCGCGGGGCCGTCGTCCGGCGCGACGCCGGCCGTCGCCGTCGAGCGACGGCGCCGCTCGCGTTCCATTTCAACGAAGACTCGTGGGTCGAGGTCAAGTCGGCGACGGGCCGCGTGCTGATGCACCGGCTCAACGCGGCGGGCTCCGACCAGGAGATCGACGGCGAGGCGCCGTACTCGCTGATCGTCGGCAACGCGAAGGGCGTCGCGTTGCGCTTCCACGGCCAGCCGGTCGACCTCGGGCCGTACACGCGCGACCAGGTCGCGCGGCTCACGCTGTCCTGACGCCGCGGCGCCGCGCGTGCCGCGTGGCGCGTCGCGCCGCTCAACTCGGAATCCCCTCACATGGCTGCCTTGCTCGAACGTTCGACTTCCGCTCCCGCCGCCGCGCTTCGCGGGCCGGCGCGTCGTCATGCGACGCGCGGCGTGCTGATCCGCCACGGCGGCCGCGTCGTCCAGGTCGGCGGCGACGCGCCGATCGTCGTGCAGTCGATGACGAACACCGACACCGCCGACGCCGATCGCGACCGCGATCCAGGTCAAGGAGCTGGCGCAGGCCGGCTCGGAGCTCGTGCGCATCACCGTCAACTCGCCGGAGGCGGCGCGCGAGGTCGCGCGCGATCCGCGACCAGCTCGACCGCATGGGCATCGACGTGCCGCTGGTCGGCGACTTCCACTACAACGGCCACAAGCTGCTGACGCAGTATCCCGGACTGCGCGGCGGCGCTGTCGAAGTACCGCATCAATCCGGGCAACGTCGGCTCGGGCGCGGGCGCCGGCAGCAAGCACGACGACAACTTCGCGCAGATGATCGAGGTGGCCTGTCGCGCTACGACAAGCCGGTGCGCATCGGCGTCAACTGGGGCAGCCTCGACCAGGCGCTGCTCGCGCGCGTGATGGACGAGAACGCGCGGCGCGCCGAGCCGCTCGACGCGCAGGCCGTGATGGTCGAGGCGCTCGTCACGTCGGCGATCGAGAGCGCCGACGCGCGCCGAGGAGATCGGCCTGCCGCGCGACGCGATCATCCTGTCGTGCAAGGTCTCCGGCGTGCAGGACCTGATCGCCGTCTACCGCGAGCTCGCGCGCGCGCTGCGACTATCCGCTGCACCTCGGCCTGACCGAGGCGGGCATGGGCAGCAAGGGCATCGTCGCGTCGACGGCCGCGCTCGCGGTGCTGCTGCAGGAGGGCATCGGCGACACGATCCGCATCTCGCTGACGCCGGAGCCGGGCGGCGACCGCACGAAGGAAGTCGTCGTCGCGCAGGAGATCCTGCAGACGATGGGCCTGCGCGCGTTCGCGCCGATGGTGATCGCGTGCCCGGGTTGCGGCCGCACGACCGAGCACCGTGTTCCAGGAACTGGCCGCGAGCATCCAGGGCTGGCTGCGCGAGCAGATGCCGGTCTGGAAGACGCGCTACGCCGGGCGTCGAGAACATGCACGTCGCGGTGATGGGCTGCATCGTCAACGGGCCGGGCGAATCGAAGCACGCCGACATCGGCATCAGCCTGCCCGGGTCCGGCGAGAGTCCGGTCGCGCCGGTGTTCATCGACGGCGCGCGCGACGTCACGCTGAAGGGCGACCGCATCGCCGAGGAATTCCAGGCGATCGTCGCGCGGTACGTCGAGCGCCGCTACGGCCGCGTCGACGCCCGCGCGTGCCGGCCTGACGATGGCGAGCATTCCGACTCACGATCGCGCTGCGCGCCGTGCAAGGGCATGAACGACATGCTGCCGGGCGACGCGCCGCTGTGGGAGCGCTTCGAGGACGCGGCCGCGGGCGGTCGCGCGCGCGTACGGCTACCGCCGCATCCGCACGCCGATCGTCGAGCACGCGGCGCTGTTCGCGCGCGGCATCGGCGCACGTCACCGACATCGTCGAGAAGGAGATGTACGCGTTCGACGACCGCGCGGACAAGGACGGCCACCGCGAGCAGCTCGCGCTGCGACCCGAGAACACGGCGTCGGTCGTGCGCGCGTCGATCGAACACAACCTGCTGTACGACGGACCGCAGCGGCTGTGGTACGTCGGTCCGATGTTCCGTCGCGAGCGTCCGCAGCGCGGACGCACGCGGCAGTTCCATCAGTTCGGCGTCGAGGCGCTCGGCTTCGCGGGGCCGGACGTCGACGCCGAGGTGATCCTGCTCGCGAAGCGGCTGTTCGACGACCTCGGCCTCGACGACATGCGGCTCGAGCTCAACTCGCATCGGCCAGCTCGACGAGCGCGCGCGCGCACCGCGTCGCGCTGATCGAGTACTTCGAGGCGAACGAGCAGCTGCTCGACGACGAAGCCCAGCGGCGCCTGCACAGCAACCCGCTGCGCATCCTCGACACGAAGAACCCGGCGATGCAGGCGCTGGTCGAGTCCGCGCCGCCGCTGTGGGCGTTCCTCGGCGACGCGTCGCGCGCGCACTTCGACGGCGTGCAAGGCGCGGCTCGACGACGCCGGCGTCGCGTATCGCGTCAACCCGCGGCTGGTGCGCGGCCTCGACTACTACAACCTCACCGTGTTCGAGTGGGTCACCGACGCGCTCGGCGCGCAGGGCACCGTGTGCGGCGGCGGCCGCTACGATCCGCTCGTCGCGATGCTCGGCGGCAAGCCGACGCCGGCCTGCGGTTTCGCCGTCGGCATCGAGCGCCTGATCGAACTGATGCCCGCCGACGCGGCGGCCGACGAGGCGTGGTGCGACGTCTACGTCGTCCATCAGGGCGACGCCGCGTCGCAGGCTCGCGATGAAGGTCGCCGAGGGCTTGCGCACCGTCGGCCTCGATGTCGTCCTGCACTGCGCGACGGCCGCCGGCATCGGCAGCTTCAAGTCGCAGATGAAGAAGGCCGACGCGAGCGGCGCCGCGTTCGCCGTCATCCTCGGCGACGACGAAGTCGCCGCGAACGAGGCGACCGTCAAGCCGCTGATGCGCGACGGCGGAGCGCCGCGCGAGCAGTGGCGCGTCGGCCTCGACGCGCTGACGACGGCGCTCGTCGAGGCGCTCGTCGGGAGTGACGATGGCGCGGACGACGACGCGGACGACGACGCGGACGACGAAGACGACGACCCGACTGCGGACGACGATCCGCGCACGGACGACGCGCGCCCGGGTGCCGCAGCCGACGGCGTCGGCGCGCGCGAACGACAGCACTGACGACACGGAGACCGAGTGGCCTACGATCTGGAAGAACAGGAGCAAATCGCTTCGCTGAAGGCGTGGTGGGACCGTTACGGCAATGCGCTGACGAGCCTCGTGCTCGGCGTCGCGGTCGCCGTCGCGGGCTACAACGTCTGGCAGTGGTACCAACGCGACCGCACCGCGAAGGCGGCCGGCGCCTACGAGGAGCTGCAGCGGGCCGTCGTCGCGAAGGACGCGGCGCAGGTCCGGGACATCACCGGGGTGCTGCTCGACCGCTACGGGTCGACGGCGTACGCGGAGATGGGCGCGCTGCTCGCCGCGAAGGCGAACGTCGACGCCGGCGACGCGAAGACCGCGAAGGCGCAGTTGCAGTGGACGATCGACCACGCGATCGATCCCGAGTACCGCGCGATCGCGCGCATCCGCATCGCCGGCGTGCTGCTCGACGAGCGCGATTACGCCGGCGCCATGAAGGAGGTCGACGCCGCCGGCAACGGCGAACTGTCGGTGCCGTTCCAGGCGGCGTTCGCCGACCGGCGCGGCGACATCTTGCTCGCGCAGGGCAAGGTCGACGACGCGAAGCGCGAATACACGTCGGCGCTGTCGCTGCTCGAATCGCGGCCCGAAGGCCGTTCGTACACGAGCGTCGTGCAGCTCAAGCTCGACGGGCTGATGGGCGGCATCGCCGCGGCGAGTCCGCCGCCGGCCGCCACGACCGGCGCGACGAACCCGGCTCCGGCAGCGGCCGCGACGGCCGGTACGCCGCCGACAACGGCCGCGACCGGCGGCTCGTCGGCCGCGGCGGCGGCATCCACGACTCCGCCGTCCGCGCCGTCGACCGCCTCGCCGCCCGGCGCGCGGCCCGCCCCGTCGCCCGCGCCGCCGTCGTCGACGCCCGCGACGCCGGGAGCGAAGCCTTGAGCCGCCTCGCGATGTGCGCCCGCGCCGGCGCGTTCGCGGCGGCGCTGCTGCTCGCCGGCTGCGCGTGGTGGGACGACGTCTACATCTTCTCGTCGGAGCCGAAGCACAAGCCGGAGAAGCTCGAGCCGTTCACGGCCACGCTGACGGTCAAGCCGCTGTGGAACGCGAACGTCGGCAAGGCCGGCCGCTACTTCTTCTCGCCGGCGGTGATCGGACCGGACGTCGTCGCGGCCGGCGGCAAGGGCGTCGTCGAGCGTCGCGTGCTCGCGACCGGGACTCGTCGTCTGGCGTACCGATCTCGACGTGCCGCTCGCGGCCGGCGTCGGCTCCGACGCGAACACGACGGCGGTCGTGACCGCGACCGGCGACGTCATCGCGCTCGACGCCGACGGCAAGCCGCGCTGGCGCGTGCCGACGAATACCGAGGTGCTGAGCGCGCCGGCGGTCGGGCAGGGCCTCGTCATCGTCCGCACCACCGACAACCGCATGATCGCGTACGACGCGGAGGACGGTCACCGGCGCTGGACGTACACGCGCACGACGCAGCCGCTGACGCTGCACACGAATGCCGGCATCGCGATCGAGGGGTCGCTCGTCTACGCGGGCTTCCCCGGCGGGCGCCTCGTCGCGCTGACGACCGCGAGCGGCACGTTGCGATGGGAGGCGTCGGTCGCGGTGCCGAAGGGCGCGACCGAGCTCGAACGCGTCGCCGACGTCGTCGGCACGCCGGTCGTCGTCGGCCGCGAGGTCTGCGCGGGGGCGTTCCAGGGCCGCGTCGGATGCTTCGACGTCACGAACGGCAACGTGATCTGGAGCCGCGACCTGTCGACGTCGACCGGCGTCGCGATCGACGGGCGCTTCGCGTACCTGACCGACTCGAACTCGACGGTCACCGCGTTGACGCGCACGAACGGCGCGACGATCTGGAAGAACGACAAGATGGGCTATCGCCGCATGACCGCGCCTGCGTCGGTCGGTCGCGCGATCGTCGTCGGCGACTATCGCGGCTTCGTGCACTGGCTGTCGCGCGAGGACGGGACGCTGATCGCGCGCACCGCGACCGACGGATCGACGCTCGTGATCGCGCCGGTCGCGTTCTCGGCCGGCAGCGCGCCGGCGGTCCTGTTCCAGACGCCCGACGGCAACCTCTACGCGTTCGTCACCGATTGAGCCGATGACCCGCGCGCCCGCGATGACCGCCCGCCGCATCGCCCTCGGGCGACCGTCCGTTCGCGGGCCGGCATGACGACCGGCAAGCCGCTGCCGGTGATCGCGATCGTCGGCCGGCCGAACGTCGGCAAGTCGACGCTGTTCAACCGGCTGACCCGCTCGCGCGACGCGCTCGTCGCCGACCTGCCGGGGCTGACGCGCGACCGTCACTACGGCACGGGTCGCGTCGGCGAGCGGCCGTTCCTCGTCATCGACACCGGCGGCTTCGAGCCGGTCGCGAAGGAAGGCATCGTCCACGAGATGGCGAAGCAGACGCGCCAGGCGATCGCCGAGGCCGACGCGCTCGCTGTTCCTCGTCGACGGCCGCCAGGGGCTGACCGGCGCGCGACCAGGCGATCGCCGACGACCTGCGACGCGCCGGTCGGCCGCTGATCGCTCGTCGGTCAACAAGGCCGAGGGCATGCGGCACGGCACCGTGACGGCGGAGTTCCACGAGCTCGGCCTCGGCGACCCGGTCGCGATCTCGTCGGCCCACGGCGACGGCGTCCGCGAGCTGGTCGACGAGCTGCTCGACCGCATCGCGCCGCCGGCGTCGGAAGACGACGACGAGACCGAGGACGACGACGGCCCGCGACGCATCAAGATCGCGATCGTCGGACGGCCGAACGTCGGCAAGTCGACGCTCGTCAACGCGCTGCTCGGCGAGGAACGCATGATCGCGTTCGACAAGCCGGGCACGACGCGCGACAGCATCCACATCGACTTCGATCGCGCCGGCAAGCCGTACACGCTGATCGACACGGCCGGGCTGCGACGCCGCGGCAAGGTGTTCGAGGCCGTCGAGAAGTTCTCGGTCGTCAAGACGCTGCAGTCGGTCGTCCGACGCGAACGTCGTCGTGCTCGTGCTCGACGCGCGCCAGGAGATCTCGGACCAGGACGCGCACATCGCGGGCTTCGTCGTCGAGTCCGGACGCGCCGTCGTCGTCGCGATCAACAAGTGGGACGGGCTCGACGACTACGAGCGCGAGCGCATCAAGCGCGACGCGGCGCGCAAGCTGCAGTTCCTCGCGTTCGCCCGCACGCATCACATCTCGGCGCTGAAGGGGCAGGGCATCGCCGCGCTGATGAAGTCGGTCGACGCGCGCCGCGGCCGCGGCTTTCGCGAAGCTGCCGACGCCGAAGCTCACGCGCGCGCTGATCGCGGCGGTCGATCGCCAGACGCCGCCGCGTCGCGGGCTGTCGCGGCCGAAGCTGCGCTACGCGCACCAGGGCGGGCAGAACCCGCCGGTGATCGTGATCCACGGCAACGGGCTCGACCAGGTCCCCGAGACGTATCGACGCTATCTCGAGACGACCTTCCGAGAAACTTTTTCGTTGCAGGGAACTCCACTTCGCGTCGAGTTCCGCTCCACGCGCAATCCATACGCGGCGCACGACGCGCGATGAGTCGGTTCGCCGGCCGCCCGCTTTCCGGCAATCGGTCCCGTCGCGGCGCGCATGGCGAGCGAGCGGGAAATCGATTACATTGAATTTCCGACCGGCCGTGGTCCGGCCGCGTCGGATTCCCCGACGACGATACGTCGGGCGCCTCCCGTTGAAGATCGTCGGCCGCACCTCACCTACGGATGGCCAGAGCCCGCACGTCTCGACGCATTCCAATCAAACCAAGACCTCCCGGAGCATCACCATGAGTAACAAGGGGCAGCTGTTGCAGGACCCGTTCCTGAACGCCTTGCGCAAGGAACACATTCCCGTGTCGATCTACCTCGTCAACGGCATCAAGTTGCAGGGTCAGATCGAATCGTTCGACCAGTACGTCGTCCTGCTGCGCAACACCGTCACGCAGATGGTCTACAAGCACGCCATCTCGACGGTCGTCCCGGCCCGCGCCGTCAACTTCTCGGTGGAGCAGCCGGCCGAATGAGCGCCCGGTGAGAGCGTCCGCCCGTCTCGTCCCGTCGACCGTCGTCGACGACCCGATCGACATCGTTTCCCGATCCGGCGCAGGGCTCGAGGCGCCGCAGCCGTCCCGCCGCGTCGCGTCGGCGACCGGCGCGCCTCGCGCGCTGCTGGTCTCGGTCGACTTCGGCCACGGCGACGCGCAGGCGAGTCTCGCCGAGCTCGAACTGCTGACGTCGTCGGCCGGCGCCGAGCCGATCGTCGTCGTCTCCGGGCGGCGACGCGCGCCCGACGCGACGACGTTCATCGGCTCCGGCAAGGTCGACGAGATCGCGGGGCGCATCGCGTCCGACGCGATCGATCTCGTCGTGTTCGACCACGCGCTGTCGGGCGCGCAGCAGCGCAACCTCGAACGGCGCCTCGACATCAACGTCGTCGACCGCACCGCGCTGATCCTCGACATCTTCGCGCAGCGCGCGAAGAGCCACGAAGGCAAGGTGCAGGTCGAGCTCGCGCAGCTCAGCCACTTGTCGACGCGCCTCGTGCGCGGCTGGACCCACCTCGAGCGCCAGAAGGGCGGCATCGGGCTGCGCGGCCCGGGCGAGACGCAGCTCGAGACCGACCGTCGGCTGATCGGCGACCGCGTGCGGATGCTGAAGACGAAGCTCGAGCGCTTCGGTCGCCAGCGCGCGACGCAGCGTCGCTCGCGCGGCCGCGGCAACGCCGTGTCGGTGTCGCTGGTCGGCTACACGAACGCCGGCAAGTCGACGCTGTTCAACGCGCTCACGCACGCCGACGCGTACGCGGCCGACCAGCTGTTCGCGACGCTCGACACGACGTCGCGCCGGCTCTAGCTCGAAGGGGCGGGGCAGATCGTGCTGTCCGACACGGTCGGCTTCATCCGCGAGCTGCCGCACTCGCTGGTCGAGGCGTTCAAGGCGACGCTCGAGGAGACGATCCACGCCGACCTGCTGCTGCACGTCGTCGACGTCGCGAGTCCTCAGCGCGCCGAGCAGATCGCGCAGGTCAACGCCGTGCTGGCCGAGATCGGCGCCGCCGACATTCCGCAGATCGTCGTGTTCAACAAGATCGACGCGGCCGATCTTCCGCCGGCGGTCGAGCGGGACGCCGCGTGATAACATCCGCCGCGTTTCGTTGAGCGCGAGGACCGGCGCGGGCCTGCCGGAGTTGCGCGGCGCGCTCGTCGAAGCCGCGGCCGGCATCCGCGAGAGCCGGCAGGCGGAGCTTCCCGACGGAACGCCTCTCGCCGACGATCGGCACCGCCTCGACCCGGGCGGCGTCGACGCGTTGAACGCGTAGAATCCTCCGCCCGAAGGCGCCGGCGTCGCGGCGCGTGAAGCTGTCCGTCGATGGCGCCTCGCGATGCGCGCGTCGCCCGCGCTACGATCCGTTCCGTCCACACTCATTCGTTCCAAGCCGACGTCGGTGCAGACTTCCCTCGAGGCGTTCGATCCGCTCGCCCATTCCGAAGGCGGACCCGACAACCGGCGTCCGGGCCGGCGCGACGGTCCGCCCGATCTCGAGGAGCTCTGGCGCGACCTGAATCGCCGCATCTCGGGCCTGCTCGGCCGCCGCGTGCGTCCCGGGCGCGAGCCGCAGGGCGGCCCGAGCCCGTCGCCGGTCAACGGCCGCAGCACGCTCGCGCTCGTCGGCATCGTCGTCGCGATCGTGTTCGCGATCTGGCTCGCGAGCGGCTTCTTCATCGTGCAGGAGGGCCAGACCGGCGTGATCCTGCAGTTCGGTCGCTACAAGTCGATGACCGGCGCCGGCATCCAGTGGCGCCTGCCGTATCCGATCCAGAGCCGACGAGATCGTCAACGTGTCGGGCGTCCGCACGGTCGAGGTCGGCTATAGCGGCAGCCTGCGGACGAAGGTGCCGCGCGAGTCGCTGATGCTGACCGACGACGAGAACATCATCGACGTGCAGATGGCGGTGCAGTACCGGCTGAAGGACGCGCCCGAGTACCTGTTCAACAACCGCGATCCCGACGACACGGTCAAGCAGGCCGCGGAGACGGCGATCCGCGAGGTCGTCGGACGCAGCAAGATGGACACGGTGCTGTACGAGGGACGCGAGCAGGTCGCGATCCAGGTCAACACGCTGATGCAGCAGATCCTCGACCGCTACCGCACCGGCATCCTGATCACGAGCGTCACGCTGCAGAACGCGCAGCCGCCGGAGCAGGTGCAGGCCGCGTTCGACGACGCCGTCAAGGCCGGACAGGACCGCGAGCGCTCGAAGAACGAGGGGCAGGCGTACGCGAACGACGTCATCCCGCGCGCCCGCGGCAACGCGTCGCGCCTGCTGCAGGAGGCCGACGGCTACAAGCAGCGCGTCATCGCGACGGCCGAAGGCGATGCGAGCCGCTTCGAGCAGGTGGTCGCGCGAGTACGCGAAGGCTCCGGCCGTGACGCGCGAGCGCATGTACATCGACGCGATGCAGGACGATCTACTCGAACGTCGTCAAGGTCATGGTCGACGCGCACGCGTCGGGCAACCTGCTGATGCTTCCGCTCGACAAGCTCGTGCAGGCCGCGCAGGACAACGCGCGCGCGAACGCGGTGGCGCCGACGTCCCAGGCGTCGCCGTCGTCCGCGCCGTCGTCGGCATCGCCGCCGCCGTCGATGTCGAGCACCGACGACTCCGCCCGCGAGGGCCGCTCGCGCGACGCGCTGCGCAGCCGCGACCGGGATGCCGCGCGATGATCAACCGCATCATCGTCGTCGTCCTCGGCGTCGTGATCGCGCTGATGATCCTGTCGTCGACGTTCTACGTCGTCGACCAGCGCCGCTTCGCGATCCTGTTCGCGTTCGGCGAGATCAAGGACGTGATCCGCGAGCCGGGCCTGCACTTCAAGCTGCCGCCGCCGTTCCAGAACGTCGTGTTCCTCGACAAGCGCATCCAGACGATCGACACGCCGGAGGCCGAGCGCTTCATCACGTCCGAGAAGCGCAACGTGCTCGTCGACACGTACGTGAAGTGGCGCATCGTCGACCCGCGCCAGTACTACATCAGCATCGGCGCCGACACGGAACGCGCGGTGATCCGCATGGGCCAGATCGTCAAGGCCGCGCTGAACGAGGAGATCACGAAGCGGACGACGCACGACGTCGTGTCGGGCGAGCGCGAACAGGTGATGGCGGCGATCAAGCAGAAGGTCGCCGAGGAGGCGAAGCAGATCGGCGTGCGAGATCGTCGACGTGCGGCTGAAGCGCGTCGACCTGCTGCCGGAGATCAGCCGACTCGATCTATCGCCGCATGGAGGCCGAGCGGCGGCGCGTCGCCAACGAGCTGCGATCGACCGGTGCGGCCGAGTCCGAGAAGATCAAGGCCGATGCCGACCGCCAGCGCGAGGTCATCATCGCCGAGGCGTATCGCGACGCCGAGCGCACGAAGGGCGAGGGCGACGCGCAGCGCGTCGGCGATCTACGCGCAGGCGTTCGGCTCGAACCCCGAGTTCTACGCGTTCTATCGCAGCCTCGACGCGTATCGCCGCAGCTTCCGCGGCAAGAGCGACGTCTTCGTCGTCGACCCGTCGACGCGACTTCTTCAAGTACCTGCAGCGATCCCGACGCGTCGTCGCGCGCCGCGCCGCGCGGCGCCGCTGACCGTCGGGCGGAGGCCGTCGTGGGGGCGTCGTTCATCATCGCGCTGGGTCTCGTGCTGATCCTCGAAGGCATCGTCCCGCTCGTGTTCCCGGCGGTCTGGAAGGACACGTTCCGGCGCATCACGCCGCTCGAGGACGGGCAGCTGCGCTTCATCGGCCTGATGGCCGTCGTCTGCGGCGTCGTCGTGCTGCTGGCGATGCACGCGTTCTGACGCCGAACGCCGAACGCGCCGGCGAGCCGGCCGTTCGCGAGACCCCATCACCATGCCCGCCTGGTCGCTGCCCGAAGCGATTGCCGACATCCTGCCGGCCGAGGCGCATCGCATCGAGACGTTGCGGCGCGCGCTGCTCGACCTGTTCGCGCGCTACGGCTACGAGCTCGTGATGCCGCCGATGCTCGAGTACGTCGAGTCGCTGCTGTCGGGCACCGGCCGCGACCTCGACCTGCGGATGTTCAAGCTCGTCGACCAGATGTCCGGCCGCACGATGGGTCTGCGCGCCGACATCACGCCGCAGGTCGCGCGGATCGACGCGCACCTGCTGAACCGGCCGGGCGTGACGCGGCTCTGCTACGCCGGCAGCGTGCTGTACACGCGGCCGCGCTCGCTGACCGGCACGCGCGAGCCGTTCGTCGTCGGCGCCGAGCTGTACGGCCACGCCGGCATCGAGGCGGACCTCGAGATCCAGGCGCTGCTGCTCGCCACGCTCGCGGCCGCGGGCGTCGTCGACGTGCGCGCTCGACCTCGGTCACGCCGAGATCCTGCGCGCGATCCTCGCCGCCGATCCGCGCGGCTTCATCGTCGCGGAGCGCGTCGATCCGCTGCTGCAGACGAAGGCGAAGGACGGCCTGCTCGCGCTCGCCGGCGACCTCGACCCGTCGACCTGCGACGCGCTGCGTCGCGCTGAACGACCTGCACGGCGGCGTCGAGACGCTGGCGCGCGCGCGCGAGCGGCTGCCGGCGCTGCCGCGGATCGCCGCCGCGCTCGACGTCCTCGAGCGGCTCGCCGGCGGCGCTCGACCCGTCGCGCGTCTCGATCGACCTCGCGGACCTGCGCGGCTACCACTATCACAGCGGCACGATGTTCGCGGCGTACTGCGCCGGCCTGCCGAACGCGGTCGCGCAGGGCGGGCGCTACGACGAGGTCGGCCTCGCGTTCGGCCGCTCGCGGCCCGCGACCGGCTTCAGCCTCGACCTGCGCGAGCTGACGCGCGTCGCGGTCGTCGCCGACGCGCCGGCGCCGATCGTCGCGCCGTGGGACGACAGCGCGTCGTTGCGCGCCGCGATCGCGGCGCTGCGCGCGCGCGGCGAGACGGTCGTGCAGGGACTCGCCGGCACCGACGCCGGCACGGACGACGCGGCGCGCGACGCTGGTCGCGCGCGGCGACGAATGGGTCGTGCGTCGCGCGCGGCTCCGACCAACCTCCTCACCCGGTTCGAACATGAGCAAGAACGTCGTCGTGATCGGCACCCAGTGGGGCGACGAAGGCAAGGGCAAGGTCGTCGACTGGCTGACCGACCACGCGCACGCCGTCGTGCGCTTCCAGGGCGGCCACAACGCCGGCCACACGCTGATCGTCGGCGGCAAGAAGACCGTGCTGCGGCTGATCCCGTCGGGGATCATGCGGCCCGACACGCCGTGCTTCATCGGCAACGGCGTCGTGCTGTCGCCCGAGGCGCTGCTGAAGGAGATCGACGAGCTCGAGGCGGCCGGCGTCGACGTCGCGGCGCGGCTGTCGATCAGCGAGGCGTGCCCGCTGATCCTGCGCGTACCACGTCGCGATCGACCAGGGTCGCGAGGCGAAGCGCGGCGAGGCGAAGATCGGCACGACCGGCCGCGGCATCGGCCCGGCCTACGAGGACAAGGTCGCGCGACGCGCGATCCGCCTGCAGGACCTGTTCACGCCGGACCGTTTCCGCGCGCGTCTCGACGAGGTCCTCGACTTCCACAACTTCGTGCTGACGAAGTATCTCGGCTGCGACGCCGTCGTCGCCGACGAGGTGTTCGACCAGGCGATGGCGCTCGCGCCGCGCGTCAAGCCGATGGTGGCCGACGTGCCGCGCGAGCTCGCGCGGCTGCAGGCCGGCGGCGCGAACCTGCTGTTCGAGGGCGCGCAGGGCACGCTGCTCGACGTCGACCACGGCACCTATCCGTTCGTCACGTCGAGCAACTGCGTGGCCGGCGCGGCGTCGGCCGGCGCGGGGGTCGGGCCGCAGAGCCTGCAGTACGTGCTCGGCATCACGAAGGCGTACACGACGCGCGTCGGCTCGGGGCCGTTCCCGACCGAGCTGTTCGACGAGGTCGGCCGCCATCTCGCCGAGAAGGGCAAGGAGTTCGGCTCGGTGACCGGACGGGCGCGCCGCTGCGGCTGGTTCGACGCGGCCGCGCTGAAGCGCTCGGTGCAGATCAACGGCGTGTCCGGCCTGTGCATCACGAAGCTCGACGTGCTCGACGGCGTCGAGTCGATCAAGCTCGGCGTCGGCTATCGCTGCCGCGACGGCAGCACGACGGACCTGCTGCCGTTCGGCGCGGCCGACGTCGACGGCCTCGAGGCGATCTACGAGGAGCTGCCCGGCTGGACCGACAGCACGTTCGGCGTCCGCGACCTCGATCGCCTGCCGGTGCAGGCGCGCGGCTACCTCGACCGGCTCGCGGAGGTGTGCGGCGTGCCGATCGACATGATCTCGACCGGCCCCGATCGCGACGAGACGATCGTGCTTCGCCATCCCTTCGACTAGCGACGCCTGCCATGCCCGTTCCCGCATCGACCGACGCCGACCTCTGGCTGGGCTACGACGAGTACTACCGCCTGATCGAGCGGCTTTGCCTGCAGATCCACGAGTCGGGCTGGAAGTTCGACCAGATCCTGTGCCTCGCGCGCGGCGGCATGCGCGTCGGCGACGTGATCTCGCGGATCTTCGACCTGCCGCTCGCGATCCTGTCGACGAGCTCGTATCGCGAGGACGGCGGCACGACGAAGGGCGAGCTCGACATCGCGAAGTACATCACGATCAGTCGCGGCTCGTTCGGCGGCCGCGTGCTGCTCGCGGACGACCTCGTCGACTCGGGCGTGACGCTGGAGAAGGTCAGCGAGCACCTGAAGCGGCGCTTCCCCGAGGTCGACGAGGTGCGTACCGCGGTGATCTGGTGGAAGGGCTCGTCGAAGTTCAAGCCCGATTACTTCGTCGAGCACCTGCCGAACAACCCGTGGATCCACCAGCCGTTCGAGGAATACGACTCGTTGCGGCCGCAGCAGCTGGAGGCGTGGATCCGGCGCGGGGTGCGGTAGGGGTTGGGAACGCGCGGGGCGGCCCAAACTGAATTGTCCGGGGTGCCCCGACGGACAAGCTTTAGAATGACGTTCGCTGACGCAAACGTGACACGAGCTTCGAAGAGGACCCGGTCACGCTGCGCGCGACCCCGGCATCGCTTGCAAGCGATGCCTTTCGAGTCCCTCGCCGGAAGCGCGCAGGCGCTTCCCTTTCTGGGCACCAAATAAAATGGGCCGCATACGCGACCCATTCTATTTGGTGCCCAGAAGAGGACTCGAACCTCCACACCGTTGCCGGCGCTAGGACCTGAACCTAGTGCGTCTACCAATTCCGCCATCTGGGCGCGGCGAAACAGCAAGCGATCTGCCCGTTTCGACGAGCAGCGCAGTTTAAAGAGAAAGACCGATTTGTCAAACGAGAAACCGGCTCGCAGCCTTCGTGCGCGAGCCACCGCGGCGCTGCTGAGCGCCGCATCCCCGGCCCGCCAGGTCGAGACGAAGAAGCCGTCGACCGCGGCCCCGCCGCCGGTCGAGCCCGAGGCGCATCCGGCCGTCGCCGACGTCGCGACGATCGTCGCGACCCCCGACGCCCCGACGCCGATCGCACCGCCGTCGCGCCGGTCGCCCGCGGTCGATCCGGCCGTCGGGCGCTTCGACTATCCGATCCCCGAGCGCGAGGCGATCCTCGCCGAGCTGCGGTCGAGCAACATGCCGCTGATGCCCGACGAGCTCGCGTCGCGGCTCGGCGTCGGCGCCGACCAGATGCCCGGCTTCGAGCGTCGCCTCGCCGCGATGGAGCGCGACGGCCAGCTGATGCCGAACCGCAAGGGCGTGCTGCTGCTCGCGAACAAGCTCGACTTCATCGCCGGTCGCGTCGTCGGCCATCGCGACGGCTACGGCTTCCTGGTCCGCGACGACCGGAGCAGCCCCGACATCTGGCTCGCGCCGAAGGAGATGCTGAAGGTGCTGCACGGCGACCGCGTGCTGGTCAAGCCGACCGGCACCGACTACCGCGGCAAGCCCGAAGGCACGATCGTCGAGGTCACCGAGCGGCGCACGAAGCGCCTCGTCGGCCGGCTGCTGTCCGAACGCGGCGTGTTCGTCGTCGTGCCGGAGGACCAGCGCATCAAGCACGACATCCTGATCCCGCCCGGCGAGACGAAGAAGGCGAACCCCGGGCAGGTCGTGACCGTCGAGATCGTCGAGCAGCCGTCGCGCTACACGCAGCCGATCGGACGCATCGACGAGGTGCTCGGGGAGATCGACGACCCGGGGATGGAGATCGAGATCGCGGTCCGCAAGTTCGACGTGCCGCACGTGTTCTCGTCGGAGGTCGTCGCCGAGGCCGAGGCGCTGCCCGACACGGTCCGCGTCGTCGACGCGGTCGGACGGGTCGACCTGACCGACGTCCCGTTCGTCACCATCGACGGCCAGGATGCGCGCGACTTCGACGACGCGGTCTATTGCGAGCCGCTCGACGGACGCAAGAAGGGCTGGCGGCTGCTGGTCGCGATCGCCGACGTGAGCCACTACGTCGGCGCCGGCAGCGCGCTCGACCGCGAGGCGTTCGAGCGCAGCACGTCGGTGTACTTCCCGCGGCGCGTGATCCCGATGCTGCCGGAGAAGATCTCGAACGGGCTCTGCTCGCTGAATCCGCACGTCGATCGTCTCGCGCTCGTGTGCGACATGGTCGTCGGACTCGACGGCGAGGTCACCGCGTACCAGTTCTTCAACGCGGTGATCCATTCGGCCGCGCGGCTGACGTACGACGAGGTATGGGGGATGCTGTCGTCGGTCGCCGACGACGGCGCGCCCGCTGCGGCGACCGGCAAGCTCGCGATGCTGCCGATGCTCCGGCAGCTGTACGCGGTCTATCACGCGTTCGCGGAGGCGCGGCGGGTGCGTGGGGCGATCGACTTCGAGACGGTCGAGACGTACATCGTCGCCGACGCGCAGGGACGCATCGCGGAGATCCTGCCGCGCACGCGCAACGACGCGCACAAGCTGATCGAGGAATGCATGCTCGCCGCGAACGTCTGCGCCGCCGACCTGATGGTGCGCAAGAAGCACGAGGGCCTGTATCGCGTCCACGACGGCCCGACGCCGGAAAAGCTTGCGAACCTGCGCGCGTTCCTGAAGACGCTCGGCCTCTCGCTCGCCGGCGGCGACGATCCGCACGCGAGCGACTACGCGGCCGTGATCGAGCGCATCCGTCACCGGCCCGACGCGCCGCTGCTGCAGACGATGCTGCTGCGTTCGATGCAGCAGGCGATCTACTCGCCCGACAACGGCGGGCACTTCGGACTCGCGTATCCGGCGTACGCGCACTTCACGTCGCCGATCCGTCGCTATCCCGACCTGCTCGTGCATCGCGTGCTGAAGGCGCTGATCGCGAACACGACCTACGTGCCGCGCCTGCCGGACCGCGACGGCGACGACGACCCACGCGGCGGCGCCCCGGTGGACCGGCAGCACGTCCACGGCGTCTGGGAACAGTTCGGCCTGCAGTGCTCGGCGAACGAGCGTCGTGCCGACGAGGCGAGTCGCGACGTGCTCGCGTGGCTCAAGTGCTATTTCATGCGCGAGAAGGTCGGCGAGCAGTTCCGCGGCACCGTCACCGGCGTCGCGCCGTTCGGCATCTTCGTCACCCTCGACGGCCTGTTCGTCGAGGGGCTCGTCCACGTCTCCGAGCTCGGCACCGACTACTTCCAGTTCAACGAGGCGATGCACGAGCTGCGCGGCGAACGCACCGGCCAGCGCTTCCGGCTGACCGACCCGGTCACCGTGCAGGTCGCGCGCGTCGACCTCGAGGCGCGGAAGATCGAGTTCCGGCTCGTGCGGGGCAGCAGCTACCAGGAGCTGATGCGCGGCGTGCTGCCCGACGACGTCCGCAAGGGACCGCCGCGGACCGCCGGCAAGCGCGCCGCGAAGCCGCGCACGACGGGTCGCGCGGCCGCGACGCACGACGCGGCGCCGCGCGGCGACGCGCCCCCGGCGCTGCAGGCCCGCGCCGCGCGCAAGGCGGCGATGGCGAAGGTCAAGCGCACGAAGAAGCGCTGACATGGCGCGGTCGCGGCCGCTGTTCGGCTTCCACGCGGTGGCGGCGCGCCTGCGTCACGACGCGTCGACGATCGACGAGCTGTACGTCGACGCGGCGCGCCGCGATGCGCGGATGCGCACGCTGCTCACGCGGGCGGAAGAGGCCGGCGTGCGGACGATCCCGGTCGACGGCCGCCGGCTCGACGGCCTGTCGGGCGGCGCATCGCATCAGGGCGTCGTCGCGATCGCGCGGCCGCTGCGGGTCGCGACGAGTCTCGACGACGTGCTCGACGCGCTGCCGACCGGCGTCGCGCCGCTGCTGCTGGTCCTCGACGGCATCACCGATCCGCACAACCTCGGCGCGTGCCTGCGCGTCGCGGACGGCGCCGGCGCGCACGCGGTCGTCGCGCCGAAGGACCGCGCGGCCGGGATCGGCGCCACGGTCGAGAAGGTGGCGAGCGGCGCGGCCGAGACGGTCCCGTACGTCACGGTCACGAATCTCGCGCGCACGCTGCGCGAGCTTAAGGAGCGCGGGATCGAGATCGTCGGCACGAGCGACGATGCGCCCGACACGCTGTACGACGTCGACCTGCGCGGTCCGATCGCCTGGGTGCTCGGCGCCGAAGGCGAGGGGATGCGGCGGCTGACGCGCGAGACCTGCGACCGGCTCGTCCACATTCCGATGGGCGGGGCGGTCGAGAGCCTGAACGTGTCGGTCGCGAGCGGCATCTGCCTGTACGAGACCGTGCGTCAGCGGCGCGCGGCATCGCGCTAGACGGCACCGCCGCCCGGGGGCGCTGCGCCGCGGACGGTCGCTGCGTGCCGTTCGACCGGAGGTCGACGCGACGCGCGGGCCCGGGTCAGAACGCGCCGGCGTCGCCCGGGTAGACGATCGGCGACTCGCTGCCGTCCGCCGCGACCGACGAGACGCCGAACGCCCAGTCGTCGATCACGATGCCGGCGAGCACGACCTTCGGCGCCGCGCCGTCCGGCACGCGGACGTCGCGATGGTGCTGCCACTGCGCGGCCGTCGTGTCGCGCCACCACACGCGATAGCCGATCGCGCCCGGCACCGCGTTCCACGCGACCGTGGTGTCGTGCTTCAGCGCGCCTTCGATCGCGACGCCGGTCGGCGGCGCCGGCGCGGCGGCCATCGCGGCCAGCGTCAGCGCGTTCAGCCGCGTGACCTGCGCGAGATAGCCGAAGTCGACCCACTCGATGACGTCGCCGTAGCGGCGGCCGTTCTCGACGCGCACGTTCTGGTGCTGGCGGTCGTAGTGCTCGTGCGCCTCGGTGACGCGGACCGCGGGGATGCCGGCCTCGAGCATCGGCACCTGGTCGCCGCCGCGGCCGAAGCGGTCCGTGCGATAGACCATCTTCACGTGGAAGCCGACCATGTCGTCGTCGGCGATGCGGGCCATGTAGCGCGCGAGGTTGCGTGACGGCGAGTCGATCTCGCCGCCGTGGTAGCGCCGGTCGTCGGCCTGCTTCGGCGTCTCGACCGCCTTCGTGCCTTCGGAGAACACGCGCACGGTGCTGCTGTCGTGGACGCCGTCCTCGCCGTACGCGTTGCCGACGATGTCGTTGTTGAGGTCGCCTTCGACGCGCCAGCCGCGCGCCTTCGCGTAGTCCGCGAGCACGCGGCCGCCGTACAGCCCCTGTTCCTCGCCGGACAGTGCCGCATAGACGATCGTCGCGGCGAAGCGGTGCTTCGACAGGACGCGTGCCGACTCGATGGCGGCCGCGACACCCGAGGCGTCGTCGTTCGCGCCGGGCGCGTCGCCGACCGCGTCCATGCCGTCGCTGTTGCGCGAGTCGAGGTGGCCGGCGATCAGCACGACGCGCTCGGGGTCGCTCGTGCCGCGCTGGATCGCGAGCACGTCGACGACCTCGGTCTCGGTCGGCAGCCTCGGTCCGGTGAAGCGCTGCGACGGCGTGACGATCTCGAGGCATCCGCCGCAGTCGCGCGCGATCTCGCCGAACCGCGCCTGCACCCAGCGCCGCGCCGCGCCGATGCCGCGCGTGTCGGACGCGGTGTCCGACATCGTGTGCCGCGTGCCGAACGACACGAGCCGCTCGATCGTCGCGCGCAGCGCGTTCGCATCGACGGCCGCGACGATCGCCTGCGCGCGGGCGCCGTCGTCGACCGGCAGCCCGACGGCGGACGCGAGCGACGGCGCCACGACCGCGGTCGAGCCGAGAACGAGGGCGGCGATCGGACGGAGCATGGCGATTCGGTGTCGTGGCGGAGGCGAGACGATACCGCAGCGCCTCGTCCGGCGGGCTCGCCCGGCGCCACGCTTCGTAGTACACTCGCGGGCTCGATCCATCACGGGACGGCCCATCCAGCTGTCACCGCCAGTCAGGGGCCGTCGTTCGGCGATGCGCTCCGAGGAGTCCGGATATGGCATTCGCCAACATCAACAAGGCCGATATCGTCACCGCGCATGCGCGCGCACAGAACGACACCGGCTCCCCCGAGGTCCAGGTCGCGTTGCTGACCGCTCGCATCAACGAGCTGACGCCTCACTTCAAGGAACACGTCAAGGATCACCACTCGCGCCGCGGTCTGCTGCGGATGGTGAGCCGTCGCCGCAAGCTGCTCGATTACCTGAAGGGCAAGGACGCCGACCGTTATCGCGCGCTGATCGAGAAGCTGGGTCTGCGGAAATAGGCAGCACGTCGTCCGAACCGCGCCGCTTGGCCGGTCCATTCACGCATAGAGCTCGAGAGCCCGCGCCAGGCGTCTGTCGCGGGCTTTCGGCGTTGTCGTTCACAGGTTTGTTGTCGGTGCGCCGCGCGCGTGGGCCACGCGCGGCGACGGAATTGAATCCGAAGTACGGCCCGAGACTGCGGGTTGAACCGGTCGCGCGGCGACCGGCCCGGCCAGTCGAGGTGTACCGATCCACCGGGGAAGATCGGGTCCGGCCTCCATCGGGAGATGGGTGCCGGGCGTTCGCCCAGAAGGAATGCACATGTCCATGTTCAACAAGGTATCGAAGAGCTTCCAGTACGGCGACCACCAGGTCACGCTCGAAACCGGCGAGATCGCCCGCCAGGCCGGCGGCGCCGTCGTCGTCACCGTCGACGACACGGTGATCCTCGCGACCGTCGTCGCATCGAAGAACGCCGAAGCCGGGTCAGGACTTCTTCCCGCTGACCGTCGACTACATCGAGAAGACCTACGCGGCCGGCAAGATCCCCGGCGGCTTCTTCAAGCGCGAAGGCAAGCCGAGCGAGAAGGAGACGCTGACGTCGCGGCTGATCGATCGCCCGATCCGTCCGCTGTTTCCCGAGGACTTCTACAACGAGGTCCAGGTCATCATCCACGTGCTGTCGGTCAATCCCGAGATCGATCCCGACATCCCGGCGATGATCGGCGCGTCCGCCGCGCTCGCGATCTCCGGCGTCCCGTTCGCCGGCCCGATCGGCGCCGCGCGCGTCGGCTACGCGAACGGCCAGTACCTCCTCAACCCGTCGAAGACCGCGCTGACGACGTCGAAGCTCAACCTCGTCGTCGCCGGCACCGAAGCGGCCGTGCTGATGGTCGAGTCCGAAGCCGACCAGCTGCCCGAAGACGTGATGCTCGGCGCCGTCGTGTTCGGCCACACCGAGATGCAGAAGGCGATCGACGCGATCCACGAACTCGTGCGCGACGGCGGCAAGCCCGAGTGGGACTGGCAGCCGCCGGCGAAGAACGAGGCGCTGATCGCCCGCGTCAAGCACTTCGCCGAGGCCGACCTGCGCGCGGCGTACCAGATCCGCTCGAAGCAGGAACGCAGCCAGATGCTCAAGCGCATCAGCGCGTCGGTGATGAGCAAGCTCGCGGAAGAAGCGACGTCGATCGGCGGCGAGGTGCCGGACAAGATCGACGTCGGCAACATCATGTTCGACGCTCGAGTCGAAGATCGTCCGCAGCCAGATCCTCGACGGCGAGCCGCGCATCGACGGTCGCGACACGCGCACCGTGCGTCCGATCTAGATCCGCACCGGCGTGCTGCCGCGTACCCACGGCTCGGCGCTGTTCACGCGCGGCGAGACGCAGGCGCTGGTCGTGGCCACGCTCGGCACGGCGCGCGACGAGCAGCGCATCGACGCGCTGATGGGCGAGTACACCGACCGCTTCATGCTCCACTACAACATGCCGCCGTTCGCGACCGGCGAGACCGGCCGCGTCGGCACGCCGAAGCGCCGCGAGATCGGCCACGGCCGTCTCGCCAAGCGCGCGCTGCTCGCGTGCCTGCCGCCGACCGAAGAGTTCAGCTACTCGATCCGCGTGGTCTCCGAGATCACCGAGTCGAACGGCTCGTCGTCGATGGCGTCGGTGTGCGGCGGCTGCCTCGCGCTGATGGACGCCGGCGTGCCGATGAAGGCGCACGTCGCCGGCATCGCGATGGGCCTGATCAAGGAAGGCAACAAGTTCGCGGTCCTGACCGACATCCTGGGCGACGAGGATCACCTCGGCGACATGGACTTCAAGGTCGCGGGCACGACGACCGGCATCACGGCGCTGCAGATGGACATCAAGATCCAGGGCATCACGAAGGAGATCATGCAGGTCGCGCTCGCGCAGGCGCAGGAGGCCCGCATGCACATCCTCGGCAAGATGCAGGAAGCGATGCCGCACACGAAGACCGAGCTGTCGGACTTCGCGCCGCGCCTGATCACCGTCAAGATCAATCCGGAGAAGATCCGCGACGTGATCGGCAAGGGCGGCGCGACGATCCGCGCGCTGACCGAAGAGACCGAAGACGCAGATCGACATCAACGACGAAGGCATCGTCACGATCGCGTCGGTCGACGCGGCCGCGGGCCAGCTCGCGAAGAAGCGCATCGAGGACCTCACGGCCGAGGTCGCAGTCGGCACGATCTACGAAGGCACGGTGCTGAAGCTGCTCGACTTCGGCGCGATCGTCCAGGTCCTGCCGGGCAAGGACGGGCTGCTGCACATCAGCCAGATCGCGAACGAGCGCGTCAACGCGGTCACCGACTACCTGAAGGAAGGCCAGACGGTCACGCGTCAAGGTGCTCGAGGCCGACGACAAGGGTCGGCTGCGCCTGTCGATGAAGGCGGCCGCGGCCGAAGCGGCGCAGGCGCAGCAGCCGGCCGTCGCGAGCGAGGTCGTCTGACGCTCGCCCGCCGGTGAACGAAAAGCGCGCTTCGGCGCGCTTTTCCGTTCTGCGGACCGGATGCCGCGCCCGCGTCGCGCGAACCATGACGCGCCGTCGCGCTCAGACGATCCGACCGTCCGCCGTCCCCCGTTCCGGAGTCGCACGCCCATGAAAGCCATCGAGATCGCCCGCTTCGGCGGCCCCGAAGTCCTGACGCTCGTGCGAGCGCGAGAAGCCCGTCCCGAAGCCCGGCGAGGTGCTGATCCACGTGCGCGCCGCGGGCGATCAACCGTCCCGACGTCCTGCAGCGGATGGGGCACTACCCGGTGCCGCCCGGCGCGTCGGACCTGCCGGGGCTCGAGGTCGCGGGCATGATCGCGGACGTCGGCGACGGCGCCGCGCTGTCGGACCTGCACCTGACGGTCGGCGACCCGGTCTGCGCGCTGGTGCAGGGCGGCGGCTACGCCGAGTACTGCACGGCGCCCGCCGCGCAGTGCCTGCCGGTCCCGCAGGGCCTGTCGATGGTCGAGGCGGCGTCGCTGCCCGAGACGTTCTTCACGGTGTGGAGCAACGTGTTCGATCCGCGCGGGCCTCGGTCGCGACGCGGCCGGGCACCTGGAGACGCTGCTCGTGCAGGGCGGGACGAGCGGCATCGGCGTCACCGCGATCCAGCTCGCGAAGGCGCACGGCCATCGCGTGTTCGCCACCGCCGGGTCGGACGACAAGGCCCGTGCCTGCGAGGCGCTCGGCGCCGAGCGCGGCATCAACTACCGCACCGAGGACTTCGTCGCGGTCGTCAAGGAGCTGACCGGCGGCCGCGGCGTCGACGTGGTCCTCGACATGGTCGCCGGCGACGTACGTCCCGCGCGAGCTGCAGGCGCTCGCGGACGACGGCCGCCTCGTCGTCATCGCGCTGCTCGGCGGCTCGAAGGCCGAGGTCGACCTCGGCCAGATCCTGCGCCGACGCCTGACGGTGACCGGCTCGACGCTGCGGCCGCGCGACGTCGGGTTCAAGGGGCGCATCGCCGACGACCTGCGCGAGCACGTGTGGCCGCTGCTCGAATCGGGCGCGGTCAAGCCGGTCGTGTTCCGCGCGTTCCCGCTCGCCGAGGCCGCAGAGGCGCACCGGCTGATGGAGAGCAGCACGCACGTCGGCAAGATCGTGCTCGAGGTCTGACGCGGTTTGACCCGTCGCGCGGGCATTGCGTACAATCGCGGGTTCCCTTCGCTCGATTCGTCGCCCCGTCCACCGCCCATGCCGCCCCGCTCCCGAGTCGTCGTCGGCAACTGGAAGATGAACGGCGCGCTGTCGACGAACGCGGCGCTGCTCGACGCGATCGTCGGCGGCCTCGCGGCGCGACCGTCGGCGTGCGACGTCGCGGTGTGCGTGCCGTTCCCGTACCTCGCGCAGGCGCAGGCGGCGTTGAGCGGATCGCCGGTCGCGCTCGGTTCGCAGGACGTCAGCGAGCACGCGTCGGGCGCCTACACCGGCGAGGTCGCGTCGTCGATGCTGCGCGAGTTCGGCTGCCGCTACGCGATCGTCGGGCACTCGGAGCGACGCACGCTGTTCGGCGACACCGACGAGCGCGTCGGCCTCAAGGCGGAGCGCGCGATCGGTGCCGGCCTGACGCCGATCGTCTGCGTCGGCGAGACGTTGCAGGAACGCGAGCAGGGACGGGCCGAGGTGGTCGTGGCGCGGCAGCTCGACGCGGTGCTGCAGCGGACTCGGCGCCGCTCGGCTGGCCGACGCGGTGCTGGCCTACGAGCCGGTATGGGCGATCGGCACCGGCAAGACTGCGACGCCGAACGAGGCGCAGGCGATGCATGCGTCGATCCGCAAGCACGTCGCGGCGTCCGATGCGGGCGTCGCGAGGGAAGTGAAGATTCTTTACGGCGGTAGCGTGAAGGGGTCCAACGCGGGAGCGCTGTTCGGCTGCGCCGGACATCGACGGCGCGCTGGTCGGCGGCGCATCGCTCGTCGCGATGGACTTCCTCGCGATCGTCGATGCAGCGAACGGCGCCGGGGCGGCGCAGGCGCTCGACGGCGTCCCCGCGGCCGCCTGACGCGACACAACGGAAACGATATGGAAATCCTCAGCAGGATCGTCTACGTGCTGATGCTGCTCTCGGCGCTCGGCGTGATCGTCCTCGTGCTGCTTCAGCACGGCAAGGGCGCGGACATGGGCACCGGCTTCGGCGCCGGTGCATCGGGAAGCTTGTTCGGCGCGAGCGGCTCGGCCAACTTCCTCAGCCGCACGACGAAGTTCCTCGCCGCGATCTTCTTCATCACGACGCTCGCGCTGTCGTACTTCGCGACGAATCGTCCGCGGACGAGCGGAAGCGTCATGCAGAACCTGCCGGCGCAGACCGCGCCGGCGCCGGCCGATCGCCCCGCGAGCGGCGCCGCGCCGGCGGCACCGACCGGTCAGGCGCCGAGCGCGCCGAAGCCGGGCGAGATCCCGAAGTAAGCCGTCGCGCGTTCGTCGTCGCGGTTCGCCGCGACGCGCGAGCAGTGCGACAATGCGGTTCCGGCGGCGCGGTGCATCGCGTCGTCCCACGTGCCGACGTGGTGAAATTGGTAGACACGCTATCTTGAGGGGGTAGTGGCGAAAGCTGTGCGAGTTCGAGTCTCGCCGTCGGCACCATCGATTCGAGTGCGCTCCGGCCGGCCGGCGTCAGGCCCGGTCCGGCGCGTTCTGGAAAGCCCGCTTCGGCGGGCTTTTTTCATGGCGGTCGCCAAAACCGCCGATCGTCGGATCCCCGGCCGAGGCTCATTCGGCGCGCGAGCCGGCGAACGTCGCACGGCATTCTTCTCCCGGGCCCGCCGTCGGGGAACCCGGCCCGCGTCCGAGCCGCCGTGCGACGAGCTGCTGCAGCCGGGCCGCGTCGACCGGCGCGCGCACCTTCGCGTCGTTGTCGAAGTAGACGTAGACGTCGCGCGGTCGCCGGACCGGCGGCGAGCCGACGCGTCGGCCGCCGCGCGGCTCGCGCCCGGTCGCCCACGCCGCGACGCGTCGCGCCCAGACGTCGAGCGCCTCGTCGTCGTAGCCGCTGACGTAGAGCTCCTCGGAGCCGTGCAGGCGGCAGTAGACGAAGTCGCTCGTCACGTCGAACAGCAGCGGCCAGTCGACGGCGTCGGCGACGACGAGCGCGACGTCGTGCTCGCGCAGCAGGTCGACGAAGCCGCGGACCTCGAACGACGCGCTGCGGATCTCGACGGCGTGGCGCAGCGGGCCGTCGACGCGCTTCTCGGTCCACGTCCCTTCCTCGGGCGGTCGTCGTGCCGGCGCGGCGAGGTCGCGCGGCCTGGTCCATGTCGCGCGGCAACGCGCGCGAGGAAGCCGCGCGAAGGCGGCGGCATCGAACGCGTGGCGCTCGGGGAACTGCCACAGCAGCGGGCCGCAGCTTCGCGCCGAGCCGCAGCACGCCGGACGCGAGGAAGTTCGACGAGCGGCGTGCCGAGGTCGCGGGCCCGCAGCATGTGGGTGATGAAGCGCGGCGCCTTGACGGCGAACACGAAGTCGTCGGGCGTCTCGTCGTGGAACTTCGCGAAGTCGTCCGGCGCGAGCAATCCGTAGAACGTGCCGTTGATCTCGATCGAGTCGAAGCGCCCGGCCGCGTAGCGCAGCTGCGCGCGCCGCGCGAGCTTCGGCGGAAAGAACGTTCCGCGCCAGCGGTCGTAGGTCCAGCCGGAGATGCCGATGCGCACCGTCGCGTTCATCGTCCGATCGTCGCGCTCGGCGCCCTGTCTCCAAGCGCGCGGGCGGCCGGTGCGGGGGTCGGCGCATGCCTGTTTTTGGTCGGCCGCGGGGCGCGCGCCTGCAGAGGGGGGGCGAAGTCTCTTACAATGCACCCTTCATCCGGTCGTCGCCGCCGGGCCGCCTTCATGGTCGGCCCGCCGACGCCCGCGTCGCGAGGCCGCCCCTTGTCGCTAGAAAACTATTTCCCGGTCCTGCTGTTCATCCTCGTCGGGTCCGTCGTCGGGCTCGCGGCGGTGACGCTCGGCAACTTCGTGGCGCCGAACCGGCCGGACAGCGAGAAGCTCGCCCCGTACGAATGCGGCTTCGAGGCGTTCGAGGACGCGCGGATGAAGTTCGACGTGCGCTACTACCTGGTCGCGATCCTGTTCATCCTGTTCGACCTCGAGACGGCGTTCTTCTTCCCGTGGGCCGTGTCGCTGCGCGACCTCGGGCTGTACGGCTACTCGACGATGGTCGTGTTCGTCGTCGAATTCCTGGTGGGCTTCTGGTACATCTGGAAGAAGGGCGCGCTCGACTGGGAATGAGCGCTCCGCAACGTAAAGAGTCCGAATCGTGAGCATCGAGGGCGTCCTCTCCGAAGGCTTCGTCACGACGAAGCTGGACAACGTGATCAACTGGGTCCGTACGGGCTCGCTGTGGCCGATGACGTTCGGCCTCGCGTGCTGCGCCGTCGAGATGATGCATGCCGGCGCGTCGCGCTACGACCTCGACCGCTTCGGCGTCGTGTTCCGTCCGAGCCCGCGGCAATCGGACGTGATGATCGTCGCCGGCACGCTGTGCAACAAGATGGCGCCGGCGCTGCGCAAGGTCTACGACCAGATGACGGAGCCGCGCTGGGTCATCTCGATGGGCAGCTGCGCGAACGGCGGCGGCTACTACCACTACTCGTATTCGGTCGTGCGCGGCTGCGACCGCATCGTGCCGGTCGACATCTACGTGCCGGGCTGCCCGCCGACGGCCGAGGCGCTGATGTACGGGATCCTGCAGCTGATGAACAAGATCAAGCGCGAGACCACGATCGCCCGCTCCTGATGGCAGACACTCCCTCGCCCCCGCCGGAATCCGCGCCCGTGGTCGAGGCGCCGAAGACGCAGACGCGACTCGAGTCGCTCGAAGCCGGGCTGCGCGCCGCGTTTGGCGACGGCATCACGACGCTCGTCGCGGCCGGTGGCGAGCTGACGATGGTCGTCCCGTCGGCCCGCTATCTCGAGACGGCGACCGCGTTGCGCGACCGCCCGGAGCTGGGGTTCGACCAGCTGCTCGACCTCTGCGGCGTCGACTACCAGGACTACGGCGCTGGCACGTGGGAGGGCCTGCGCTTCGCGGCGGTGTCGCACCTGCTGTCGCTGACGAACAACTGGCGCGTGCGGCTGCGCGTGTTCGCGCCCGACGACGACTTCCCGGTCCTGCCGTCGATCACCGGCGTCTGGAACGCGGCGAACTGGTACGAGCGCGAGGCGTTCGACCTGTACGGCATCGTGTTCGAAGGCCACACCGACCTGCGCCGCATCCTCACCGACTACGGCTTCGTCGGGCATCCGTTCCGCAAGGACTTCCCGGTGTCGGGCAACGTCGAGATGCGCTACGACCCCGAACAGAAGCGCGTGATCTACCAGCCGGTGACGATCGAGCCGCGCGAGATCGTGCCGCGCGTGATCCGCGAGCCGGGCTACGGAGGCTTGAGGTGAGGCTTCGCCGATTTCGTCGTTCCCGCGCAGGCGGGAACCCAGCGGCGTTCGACGCGGAAGCGACGTCGCAGGACCGTCGCCTTCCCGGGCGACGGCTGCCTGCAAGTCGCCGCCGTCATCGGCGAGATGAACAACCGTCGAAGCCATGGCTGAGATCAAGAACTACACGCTCAACTTCGGCCCGCAGCATCCGGCCGCGCACGGCGTGCTGCGGCTCGTGCTCGAGCTCGACGGCGAGGTCGTCCAGCGCGCCGACCCGCACATCGGCCTGCTGCATCGGGCGACCGAGAAGCTCGCCGAGACGCGGACGTACCTGCAGTCGGTGCCGTACATGGACCGGCTCGACTACGTCTCGATGATGTGCAACGAGCACGGCTACGTGATGGCGATCGAGCAGCTGCTCGACATCGAGGTGCCGCTGCGCGCGCAGTACATCCGCGTCATGTTCGACGAGATCACGCGGCTGATGAACCACCTGATGTGGCTCGGCGCGCACGCGCTCGACGTCGGCGCGATGGCGGTCTTCCTGTACGCGTTCCGCGAACGCGAGGACCTGTTCGACATGTACGAGGCGGTGTCCGGGCGCGCGCATGCACGCGGCGTACTACCGCCCGGGCGGCGTCTATCGCGACCTGCCCGACGCGATGCCGCAGTACCGCGCGTCGAAGTGGAAGAACGCGCGGGCGGTCAAGGACCTCAACGACAACCGCCAGGGGTCGCTGCTCGACTTCATCGAGGACTTCTCGAACCGCTTTCCGCGCTACGTCGACGAATACGAGACGCTGCTGACCGACAACCGCATCTGGAAGCAGCGGCTGGTCGGCATCGGCGTCGTGTCGCCGGAGCGCGCGAGGGCGCTCGGCTTCACCGGTCCGATGCTGCGCGGGTCGGGCATCGAATGGGACCTGCGCAAGAAGCAGCCGTACGAGGTGTACGACCTGCTCGACTTCGACATCCCGGTCGGCGTCAACGGCGACTGCTACGACCGCTACCTGGTGCGCATCGAGGAGATGCGTCAGTCGAACCGGATCATCAAGCAGTGCATCGAGTGGCTGCGCAATCATCCCGGTCCGGTGATGATCGACAACCACAAGGTCGCGCCGCCGTCGCGCGTCGAGATGAAGACCAACATGGAAGAGCTGATCCACCACTTCAAGCTGTTCACCGAAGGCATGCGCGTGCCGCCCGGCGAGGCGTACGCGGCGCTCGAGCATCCGAAGGGCGAGTTCGGCGTCTACATCGTGTCCGACGGCGCGAACAAGCCGTACCGGCTGAAGATCCGGGCGCCGGGCTTTCCGCATCTGCAGGCGCTCGACGAGATGTCGCGCGGCCACATGCTCGCCGACGTCGTGACCATCATCGGCACGCAGGACATCGTCTTCGGGGAGATCGATCGATGAGTCGCGTCGTCACCTGTCTCGTGGTCGCGTTCGCGTTCGCGCTCGGCGCCGCCGGCGTCCGCGCGCAGCAGCCGTCGCCGCCGACGCCGTCGGCGCAGGACGCCCCGCCGCAGCAACGGCCGCCCGGCGACCCGCACGCCGGCGACGCGTTCCTGCGCCTGCTCGACCAGAAGAAGTACGGCGAGGCGTGGGACGCGTCGTCGGACCTCTGCAAGCAGTCCGTCTCGCGCGCCGAGTGGATCCAGCAGATGGTCAAGACGCGCGACCCGATCGGCGAGGTCGCGCAGCGCACGCTGATGGACGCGATGCCCGAGAAGGATCCGCAGGGTGCGCCGGCCGGCGACTACCTGCTGATGACCTACAAGACGGTGTTCGCGTCGCAGGGCAAGCCGTACACCGAGACGTTGCCGATGGTGAAGGGCCCGGACGGCGTGTACCGCGCCGTCGGCTACTTCCTGCGCTGATCGCGTCGCATGAACAACGCCGAATCGAACATCCCGTCCGCGCTGCACGAGTCGCATCCGGCGCGGCCGTCGCGCGTGCTGTCGGACGAGGCATACCGCCGCATCGATCGCGAGGTCGCGAAGTTTCCGCCCGAAGGCAAGGACTCGGCCGTGATGGCCGCGCTCGGCATCGCGCAGGACGAGAAGGGCTGGCTGTCGGTCGAGACGATGGCCGACGTCGCCGACTACCTCGCGATGCCGGCGATCGCGGTGCAGGAGGTCGCGACGTTCTACAACATGTACAACACGCGGCCGGTCGGGCGCCACAAGATCACGATCTGCACGAACCTGCCGTGCGCGCTGTCCGGCGGCGCCCGCGCCGGCGAATACCTCAAGGCGCAGCTCGGCATCGACTACCGCCAGACGACCGACGACGGCGAGTTCACGCTGCAGGAAGGCGAGTGCATGGGCGCGTGCGGCGACGCGCCGGTCCTGCTCGTCAACAACAAGCGGATGCTGAGCTGGATGACCGAGGACAAGCTCGACGCGTTGCTCGAAGAGCTGTCGTCGGCGCGCGGCGACGTCGCGGCCCGCACCTGAAGAACGCCATGGAACCGTACGGCCGAGACCGATCCCCCGAGGTGCGCCCGAACGAGACGCCGCAGCCGATCACGGCGCGCGACACGTCGATCCACGACCGGCATCTGTCTCCGCAGATCATGGCGGGGCTGAACGGCCACGACTGGCGCCTCGCCGACTACGAGGCGCGCGACGGCTACCGGGCGCTGCGCAAGATCCTCGACGAGAAGATCGCACCGGAGCAGGTGATCGCGATGGTCAAGGCGTCGGCGCTGCGCGGCCGCGGCGGCGCGGGCTTCCCGACGGGCCTCAAGTGGAGCTTCATGCCGCGCCAGTTCCCGGGACCGAAGTACCTCGTCTGCAATTCCGACGAGGGCGAGCCGGGCACGTTCAAGGACCGCGACATCCTGCGCTACAACCCGCACATCCTGATCGAGGGGATGATCATCGCCGGCTACGCGATGGGCATCCCGGTCGGCTACAACTACATCCACGGCGAGATCTGGGCCGAGTACGAGCGCTTCGAGGAGGCGCTCGACGAGGCACGCGCGGCCGGCTATCTCGGCGAGGACATCCTCGGCTCGGGCTTCTCGTTCCAGCTGCACGGCTTCCACGGCTACGGCGCGTACATCTGCGGCGAGGAGACGGCGCTGCTGGAGTCGCTCGAAGGCAAGAAGGGCCAGCCGCGCTTCAAGCCGCCGTTCCCCGCGAGCTTCGGGCTGTACGGCAAGCCGACGACGATCAACAACACCGAGACGTTCGCGGCGGTGCCGTGGATCATCCGCAACGGCCCCGAGGCGTTCCTCGCGGTCGGTCGGCCGAACAACGGCGGCACGAAGCTGTTCTCGGTCTCGGGCGACGTCGAGATGCCCGGCAACTACGAGATCCCGCTCGGCACGCCGTTCGCGAAGCTGCTCGAGCTCGCCGGCGGCATGCGCGGCGGCAAGAAGCTGAAGATGGTCATCCCCGGCGGCTCGTCGGCGCCCGTCGTCAAGGGCGACGTGATGATGAATACCGACATGGACTACGACGCGATCGCGAAGGCGGGGTCGATGCTCGGCTCCGGCGCGGTCATCGTGATGGACGAGACGCGCTGCGCCGTCGCGTCGCTGCTGAGGCTCGCGTACTTCTACTTCGAGGAGTCGTGCGGCCAGTGCACGCCGTGCCGCGAGGGCACCGGCTGGATGTATCGCGTGATCCATCGCATCGAGCACGGCGAAGGTCGCATGGAGGACCTCGACCTGCTGCTGTCGGTCGCCGACAACATCCAGGGCCGCACGATCTGCGCGCTCGGCGACGCGGCCGCGATGCCGGTCCGCGCGTTCGTGAAGAACTATCGCGACGAGTTCGAGTACCACATCAGGAACAAGTGCTGCCTCGTCGGGCCCGGCGCGCACGCGCACCGCCCGCACGAGACGCCGCTCGAGCGGTCGCAGCACAACGAGTCGATCCCGGCGGACCGCGTGCCGCGGCATCCCGAATCGATCCACGCCTAGCCACGCGACGAACATGATCCAACTCGAGATCGACGGGAAGCCCGTCGAGGTCAAAGAGGGCAGCATGGTGATGGACGCCGCGAACGAGCTCGGCGTCTACATCCCGCACTTCTGCTATCACAAGAAGCTGACGATCGCGGCGAACTGCCGCATGTGCCTCGTGGAGGTCGAGAAGGCGCCGAAGCCGATGCCGGCCTGCGCCACGCCGGTCACGGCGGGCATGATCGTGCGCACCCATTCGGCCAAGGCGGTGCAGGCGCAGAAGGGCGTGATGGAGTTCCTGCTGATCAACCATCCGCTCGACTGCCCGATCTGCGACCAGGGCGGCGAGTGCCAGCTGCAGGATCTCGCCGTCGGCTACGGCGGATCGAACTCGCGCTACGCCGAGGAGAAGCGCGTCGTGTTCGAGAAGAACGTCGGCCCGCTGATCTCGATGAAGGAGATGACGCGCTGCATCCACTGCACGCGCTGCGTCCGCTTCGGCCAGGAGATCGCCGGCGTGATGGAGTTCGGGATGCTGAACCGCGGCGAGCACGCGGAGATCACGACGTTCGTCGGCAAGACGGTCGACTCCGAGCTGTCGGGCAACATGATCGACCTGTGCCCGGTCGGCGCGCTGCTGTCGAAGCCGTTCCGCTACTCGGCGCGGACGTGGGAGCTGTCGCGTCGCCGCTCGATCAGCCCGCACGACGGGCTCGGGTCGAACCTCATCGTGCAGGTCAAGAACGCGGACGTGAAGCGCGTGCTGCCGCTCGAGAACGAGGCGATCAACGAGTGCTGGCTGTCCGACAAGGACCGCTTCTCGTACGAGGGGCTCGGCGTCGACGACCGGCTCACGAAGCCGATGATCAAGGGCGAGTCGGGCTGGCGCGACGTCGACTGGGCCGAGGCGCTCGAGTACGTGTCGTCGAGCCTGAAGCGGATCGCCGCGAACGACGGGCCGTCGCAGATCGGCGCGCTCGCGTCGCCGCACGCCACGCTCGAGGAGCTGCACCTGCTCGCGAAGGTGATGCGCGGCATCGGCTCCGACCACGTCGACACGCGCCTGCGCCAGGCCGACTTCAGCGGCGACACCGTCGCGCCGCAGTGGCTCGGGATGTCGATCGCGCAGTTCGCCGAGCTCGACCGCGTGCTCGTGATCGGGTCGTCCCTGCGCAAGGACCAGCCGCTGCTGTCGCAGCGACTGCGGCAGGCGACGAAGCGCGGCGCGCTGCTGTCGGTCGTGCACGCGGTCGACGACGACCTGCTGATGCCGGTCGCGAACAAGCTGATCGCGCCGCCGTCGCGCTGGCAGGCGTCGCTCGACGCGATCGCCGCCGCGGTCGGCAGCGAGTCGCCGGACCCGTCGAACGAGGCGGCTGCGAGCATCGCGCGCAGCTTCGCGTCGGGCGCGAAGAAGGCGATCCTGATCGGCAGCGCCGTCACGCGGCACCCGCGCTACGCGGCGCTGCTCGCGTCGGCGCGCGCGCTCGCCGACGCGACCGGCGCGACGCTCGGCTTCCTGACCGAGGCCGCGAACACCGTCGGTGCGCATGTCGTCGGCGCGTTCCCGACGGCGGGCGGCCTGAACGCGGCCGCGATGCTCGACGAGCCGCGCCGCGCGTACCTGTTGCTCGGCGTCGAGCCCGAGCTCGACGTCGCGAATCCGCCGGCGGCACGCGCCGCGTTCGCCGCCGCCGAACTCGTCGTCGCGCTGACGTCGTTCCGCAGCGCCGTCGATCGACACGCGACGGTGATGCTGCCGATCGCGCCGTTCACCGAGACGTCGGGCACGTTCGTCAACGCCGAGGGCCGCGCGCAGAGCTTCAACGGCTGCGTCAAGCCGCGCGGCGAGACGCGCCCCGCCTGGAAGGTGCTGCGCGTGCTCGGCAACCTGCTCGGGCTCGACGGCTTCGACTTCGAGTCGTCGGAGGCCGTGCGCACCGAGATCACCGGCGGGGCCACCGACCTGTCGTCGCGCTTCGCGCCGCGCGCCGTCGCGGCCGCGCCGGCACCGACGGTCGCCGATGTCGTCGACGGCGCGCTCGAACGGATCGCCGACGTGCCGATCTACTTCACCGACCCACTCGTCCGTCGTTCGGCGCCGCTGCAGGAGACGCACGACGCCGCGCCGCCGCGCGTGCGCGCGAACGGCCGGGCGCTCGCCGCGCACGGCCTCGAGTCCGGCGACACGGTCCGCGTCGCGATGGGCGGCGCGAGCTGCGAGCTGGTCTGTCGACTCGACGAGCGCGTCGCCGACGGCTGCGTCGCGATCTCCGTCGCGCATCCGTCGACCGCGGCGCTCCCGGCGTCGTTCGGCCCGGTGTCGCTCGAGAAGGTCGCCGTGGCGAAGACGCTGAACGAGCCGACGGTGCACGCATGATCGACTGGATCACGACGAACGGTCAGGCGACGCTCGGCGTCGTGTGGCCGCTCGTCTGGAACCTCGTCAAGATCGTCTGCGTCGTGCTGCCGCTGATCCTCTGCGTCGCCTACCTGACGCTGTGGGAGCGCAAGGTGATCGGCTGGATGCACCTGCGGATGGGGCCGAACCGTGTCGGCCCGCTCGGGCTGCTGCAGCCGTTCGCCGACGTCCTGAAGCTGCTGCTGAAGGAGATCATCGTCCCGGCGAACGCGAGCAAGGGACTGTTCTTGATCGCGCCGATGATGGCGATCATGCCGGCCGTCGCCGCGTGGGCCGTCGTGCCGTTCGGTCCGAACGACGCGGTCGGCAACGTCAACGCCGGGCTGCTGTACATCATGGCGATCACGTCGGTCGAGGTGTACGGCATCATCATCGCCGGCTGGGCGTCGAACTCGAAGTACGCGTTCCTCGGCGCGATGCGCGCGTCGGCGCAGATGGTCAGCTACGAGATCGCGATGGGCTTCGCGCTCGTCGTCGTCCTGATGGTCACGGGCAGCATGAACTTCAGCGACATCGTCGCCGGTCAGCAGCAGGGACGCTTCAACGGCATCGGCCTGAACTTCCTGTCGTGGAACTGGTTGCCGCTGCTGCCGATCCTCGTCGTCTACTTCGTGTCGGGCGTCGCGGAGACGAACCGCCATCCGTTCGACGTCGTCGAAGGCGAGTCCGAGATCGTCGCCGGCCACATGGTCGAGTACTCGGGCATGGGCTTCGCGATGTTCTTCCTCGCCGAGTACATGAACATGATCCTGATCTCGGCGCTGGCCGCGATCATGTTCTTCGGCGGCTGGTCGGCGCCCATCTCGTTCGGCCTGTTCGGGATGCAGACGCCGCAGTGGATCGCCGACTCGATGACGTTCTGGAGCTGGGTCTGGTTGTTCGGCAAGACCGTCGTCCTCGTCACGTTCTTCATCTGGTTCCGCGCGACGTTCCCGCGCTACCGCTACGACCAGATCATGCGTCTCGGCTGGAAGGTCTTCATCCCGCTGTCGCTCGCGTGGCTGATGATCGTCGGTCTGTGGATGCAGACGCCCTGGAACATCTGGAAGTAGGACCATGCTCGTCGAACCCACCACCCGCATCCAGGTCGAGCGCGAAGCCGGCCGCGGCACGTTCACCGCGATCAAGGACTTCTTCGGCAGCCTGCTGCTCGGCGAGCTGCTGAAGGGCATGGCGCTGACCGGTCGCTACATGTTCGCGCGCAAGATCACGATCCAGTTCCCGGAGGAGAAGACGCCGAAGTCGCCGCGCTTCCGCGGGCTGCACGCGCTGCGCCGCTATCCGAACGGCGAGGAGCGCTGCATCGCGTGCAAGCTGTGCGAGGCGGTCTGCCCCGCGCTCGCGATCACGATCGAGTCGGAGGAACGCGCCGACGGCACGCGCCGCACGACGCGCTACGACATCGACCTCGTCAAGTGCATCTTCTGCGGCTTCTGCGAGGAGAGCTGCCCGGTCGACTCGATCGTCGAGACGGACATTCTCGAGTACCACGGCGAGAAGCGCGGCGACCTGCAGTTCACGAAGCCGATGCTGCTCGCGATCGGCGACCGCTACGAGAAGCAGATCGCGGAGGCCCGGGCGGCCGATGCGCCGTACCGATGACGACGCCGTCGCGCGCGGCGCGTCGGGCGACGAACGGGGCTTGGCGCATCGGGCGCGGCACCTGACGACCAATGGACATCAAGGCCATCCTGTTCTACCTGTTCGCGGCGATCGCCGTGTATGCGGGCCTGCGCGTCGTGACCGCGAAGAACCCGGTGCACGCGGCGCTGCATCTCGTCCTCGCGTTCTTCACGTCGGCGGCCATCTGGATGCTGCTGAAGGCCGAGTTCCTCGCGATCGCGCTGGTGCTCGTCTACGTCGGCGCGGTGATGGTGCTGTTCATCTTCGTCGTGATGATGGTCGACATCAACTTCGACAAGCTGCGCGAGGGGTTCTGGACGCACCTGCCGGCCGCGGCCGCCGTCGGCATCGTCATCGTGCTCGAGATGGCGTTCGTCCTGCTGAAGACGTTCATCATCCCCGAGACCGCGGCGAACACGCTGCCGATCCCGGCGGGCAGCAGCAACACGCGGGAGCTCGGCAGGCTGATCTTCACCGACTACGTCTACGGCTTCGAGGTCGCGGCCGTCGTGCTGCTGGTCGCGATCGTCGCGGCGGTCGCGCTGACGTTGCGCGCGCGCAAGGACACGAAGGGCCAGGACCCGAACCGGCAGGTGATGGTGAAGCGCAACGACCGCGTGCGGATGGTGAAGATGGCGCCCGAGAAGCGCGAGAAGGTGACGCCGTGACGGCGGGCGTTGCAGCGGCGATCGCCCTCTCGTCGTTCCCGCGAAGGCGGGAATCCATCGAGGACTTTGCCCGCTCGTCGTTCCCCCGAAAGCGAGCGCCGAGCGTCGATCTCGACCGTCCGTCGTTCCCGCGAAGGCGGGAACCCAGCGTCGTCTTCTCGAACCGCGCAACGACGCTGGGTCCCCGCTTTCGCGGGGACGACGGCCTACTCGATCTTCGCCGGGACGACGGCCTACTCGATCGATCGAGCATCGCGCCATGCTGAGCCTCGCCCATTACCTCGTCTTCGGCGCGATCCTGTTCGCGATCAGCGTCATCGGCATCTTCCTGAACCGGCGCAACGTCATCGTGCTGCTGATGGCGATCGAGCTGATGCTGCTCGCCGTCAACACGAACTTCATCGCGTTCTCGAACTACCTCGGCGACTACGGCGGGCAGGTGTTCGTGTTCTTCATCCTCACCGTGGCCGCGGCGGAGTCGGCGATCGGCCTCGCGATCCTCGTGCTGCTGTTCCGCAACCTCGACACGATCAACGTCGAGGACCTCGACGAGCTCCAGGGCTGACGATGGACGCATCGACCCACGCGGTATCCCTCGCGATGCTGGCCGCCGTCCCGCTCGCGCCGCTGGTCGGCGCGATCCTCGCCGGGCTGTTCGGCAAGGCGATCGGCCGGCGCGGCGCGCACAGCGTCTGCATCCTCGGCGTCGCGGTCGCATTCGCGCTGTCGGTCGTCGTGTTCCTCGCGGTACGCGACGGCGCGCACGTCGACGAGACGCTCTACACATGGGCGCGGATCGGCGACCTGCAGCTTCGAGATCGGCTTCCTGATCGACTCGCTGACCGCGACGATGATGCTGGTCGTCACGTTCGTGTCGCTGATGGTCCACATCTACACGATCGGCTACATGGCCGACGACCCCGGCTACCAGCGCTTCTTCGCGTACATCTCGCTGTTCACGTTCTCGATGCTGATGCTGGTCATGGCCAACAACATGCTCCAGCTGTTCTTCGGCTGGGAGGCGGTGGGCCTGGTCTCGTACCTGCTGATCGGCTTCTGGTACACGCGACCGACCGCGATCTACGCGAACCTCAAGGCGTTCCTCGTCAACCGCGTCGGCGACTTCGGCTTCATCCTCGGCATCGGGCTGCTGCTCGCGTACACCGGCACGATGCACTACGCCGACGTGTTCGCGCAGGGCGACGAACTCGCGAAGCAGACGCTGCCCGGGCACCGGACTGGATGCTGCTGACGCCGGCCTGCATCTGCCTGTTCATCGGCGCGATGGGCAAGTCGGCGCAGTTCCCGCTGCACGTCTGGCTGCCCGACTCGATGGAGGGCCCGACGCCGATCTCCGCACTGATCCACGCGGCGACGATGGTGACGGCCGGCATCTTCATGGTCGCGCGCTTCTCGCCGCTGTTCGAGCTGTCCGACGCCGCGCTGTCGTTCGTGATCGTGATCGGCGCGATCACGGCGCTGTTCATGGGTTTCCTCGGCGTCATCCAGAACGACATCAAGCGCGTCGTCGCGTACTCGACGCTGTCGCAGCTCGGCTACATGACGGTCGCGCTCGGCGCGTCCGCGTATTCGGCCGCGATCTTCCACCTGATGACGCACGCGTTCTTCAAGGCGCTGCTGTTCCTCGCGGCCGGCTCGGTCATCATCGGGATGCATCACGACCAGGACATCCGCAACATGGGCGGCGTGAAGAAGTACATGCCGATCACGTGGATCACGTCGCTGATCGGCTCGCTCGCGCTGATCGGCACGCCGTTCTTCTCGGGCTTCTACTCGAAGGACTCGATCATCGAAGCAGTCGCCGAGTCGCACATCGCGGGATCGCGGTTCGCCTACTTCGCGGTGGTCGTCAGCGTGTTCGTGACCGCGCTGTATTCGTTCCGGATGTTCTTCCTCGTGTTCCACGGCAAGGAGCGCTTCGGACTCGCGCACGCGCACGACGGCGCGCATCACGACGCCCACGGCGCGGCCACCGCGACCGCGACGACGACACGCGCCGTCGCGCAGGACACGTCGCACGCGGCAGCGCATGCGTTCAACGATCCGCACGCGCGCGCGAGCCACGACGCGGCGGTCAAGCTGACGACGCACGAGGCGAGCGCGAGCCACGACGAGATCGCGCAGGACCAGACGCACGACGACCCGCACGAGGAGCATCACGGTCTCGCGCCCGGCGAGAAGCCGCACGAGACCGGGCTGGTCATCACGGTGCCGCTGATCCTGCTGGCGATCCCGTCGCTCGCGATCGGCTTCTTCACGATCGGGCCGATGCTGTTCGGCCACTGGTTCGACGGCGCGATCGTCGTCGGCGAGAACCATCACGCGATGGAGCGGCTCGCCGAGGAATTCCACGGCGCGGTGTCGATGGGCCTGCACGGATTCGTCAGCCTGCCGTTCTGGCTCGCGCTGGCCGGCGTCGTCGTCGCCTGGTATCTCTATCTCGTGCGCCCGGCGCTGCCCGACCGCATCGAGGCGAAGACGGCGTGGCTGTATCGGCTGCTCGACAACAAGTACTACCTCGACCGCATCAACGAGATCGTGTTCGCCGGCGGCGCGCGCAGGCTCGGCCGCGGGCTGTGGCGCCGCGGCGACCAGTCGGTGATCGACGGCATCGTCGTCAACGGCAGCGCGCGGCTCGTCGGCTGGTTCGCGTCGGTGGTCCGCACGGCGCAGTCGGGCTACATCTATCACTATGCGTTCGCGATGATCATCGGGGTGCTCGCGCTGATGTCGTATTTCGTGCTGCGGCAGCCGCTTCGGTGACCGCGACGCTCGCAGCCCCCGTGTCTGATCGAGGAATCGTCGTCCCCGCGAAGGCGGGGACCCAGCGGCGTGTCGGGGACGACACTGGGTTTCCGCCTTCGCGGGAACGACGGATGAACGGCTCGACGGTTCGCCGCACGAGCGGTGGAGCCGACATCCCGGTCCCGCATCGTCCATAACAACAAATGCAATCGACCGTTCCTTACCTCAGCCTCGCGATCTGGATTCCCGTCGTGTCCGGGCTCGTGCTGCTCGCGATCGGCCGCGACGACCGGGCGCCGCTGATCCGCTGGCTCGCGCTGATCGCGTCGGTCGTCTCGTTCGTCGTCACGATCCCGCTGTACACGGGCTTCGACGACGCGACGCCCGGCATGCAGTTCGTCGAGCACGCGCCGTGGATCGAGCGCTACGCGGTCAACTACGCGCTCGGCGTCGACGGCATCGCGCTGTGGTTCGTGCTGCTCACGGCGTTCATCACCGTCATCGTCGTCGTCGCGGCGTGGGACGTCGTGCGCGAGAACGTCGCCGGCTACATGGCCTCGTTCCTGATCCTGTCGGGCCTGATGATCGGCGTGTTCTCCGCCACCGACGGCCTGCTGTTCTACGTGTTCTTCGAGGCGACGCTGATCCCGATGTACCTGATCATCGGCATCTGGGGCGGCCCGAACCGCGTCTACGCGTCGATCAAGTTCTTCCTCTACACGTTCCTCGGCTCGCTGCTGACGCTCGTCGCGATCATCTACCTCTGGTACAAGGCCGGCGGCAGCTTCGACATCGCGACGTGGCAGCGGATGCCGCTGTCGATCGAGGCGCAGACGCTGATCTTCTTCGCCTTCTTCATGGCGTTCGCGGTCAAGGTGCCGATGTGGCCGGTGCACACGTGGCTGCCCGACGCGCACGTCGAGGCGCCGACCGGCGGCTCGGTCGTGCTGGCCGCGATCATGCTGAAGCTCGGCGCGTACGGCTTCGTGCGTTTCTCGCTGCCGATCGCGCCCGACGCGAGCCACCAGCTCGCGCCGTTCGTGATCACGCTGTCGCTGATCGCCGTCATCTACGTCGGCTTCGTCGCGATGGTGCAGACCGACATGAAGAAGCTCGTCGCGTACTCGTCGATCGCGCACATGGGCTTCGTGACGCTCGGCTTCTTCATCTTCAGCGAGCTCGGCGTCGAAGGGGCGATCGCGCAGATGATCTCGCACGGCTTCGTGTCGGGCGCGATGTTCCTGTGCATCGGCGTGCTGTACGACCGCATGCACACGCGCGCTCATCGCCGACTACGGCGGCGTGGTCAACACGATGCCGAAGTTCGCGGCGTTCTTCCTGTTCTTCTCGATGGCGAACTGCGGGCTGCCGGCGACGTCGGGCTTCGTCGGCGAGTTCATGGTCATCCTCGCGGCCGTGCAGTTCGACTTCTGGATCGGCCTGCTCGCGGCGGTCGCGCTGATCCTCGGCGCCGCCTATTCGCTGTGGATGTACAAGCGCGTGTCGTTCGGCGCCGTCGCGAACGCGCACGTCGCCGCGCTGAAGGACATCGGCGCGCGCGAGTTCGGCATGCTGGCCGTGCTCGCGATCGCGTCGCTGTGGATGGGCATCGTCCCGCGGCCGTTCACCGACGTGATGCACGCCTCGGTCGCCAACCTGCTGCAGCACGTCGCGCAGTCCAAGCTCTGATGAATCCATCGCCGCCCCCGCCCTCAATCTCGTCCCGGCGTATCCGGAGATCTTCCTGCTCGTCGCGGGCTCGGTGATCCTGCTCGTCGACATGTTCCTGGCCGACCGCCGCCGCACGACGTCGTACTGGCTCAGCATCGGCGCGCTCGCGGTCTGCGCGGTGCTGAACGGCCTGTACCTGTACGGCGGCACGACGGTCTACACGTTCGGCAACCTGTTCGTCGGCGACCCGATGTCGAACCTGCTGAAGCTCGCGACCTCGATCGCGATGATCGCGACGCTCGTGTACTCGCACGACTACCTCGTCGATCGCGGCATCGTGTCCGGCGGGCGCGGCGGCGAGTTCTATCCGCTCGTGATGTTCGCGGTGCTCGGCCAGTTCGTGATGATCTCGGCCAACAACTTCCTCTCGATCTACCTCGGGCTCGAGCTGATGTCGCTCGCGTTCTACGCGCTCGTCGCGCTGCGCCGCGACCATACCGCGTCGACCGAGGCGGCGATGAAGTACTTCATCCTCGGCGCGCTGTCGTCCGGCTTCCTGCTGTACGGCATGTCGATGCTGTACGGCGCCACCGGCACGCTCGACCTGACGGTGCTCGCGAAGCAGCTCGACGCCGGCGTCGCGAACCGCACGATCCTCGTGTTCGGCCTCGTGTTCGTCGTCGCCGGCCTCGGCTTCAAGCTCGGCGCGGTGCCGTTCCACATGTGGATCCCCGACGTCTACCAGGGCGCGCCGTCGGCGATCACGCTCGTCGTCGGCGGTGCGCCGAAGCTCGCCGCGTTCGCGATCGTGCTGCGACTGCTCGTCGAAGGGATGATCGCGCTCGCGCTCGACTGGCAGCAGATGCTGACGATCCTCGCCGTGCTGTCGCTCGCGCTCGGCAACCTCGCCGCGATCGCGCAGACGAGCGTCAAGCGGATGCTCGGCTACTCGACGATCTCGCACATGGGCTTCCTGCTGCTCGGGATGCTCGCGGGGATCATCAACGGCAACGCGTATTCGGCGGCGAACGCGTACAGCTCCGCGCTGTTCTACGCGGTGGTCTACGCGCTGACGACGTGCGCCGCGTTCGGCGTGCTGCTCGTGATGTCGCGCAACGGCTACGAGGCCGACCACATCGACGACTTCAAGGGCCTGTTCCACCGCAACCCGTGGGCCGCGCTCGTGATGCTCGTGACGATGTTCTCGCTCGCCGGCGTGCCGCCGACGGTGGGCTTCTACGCGAAGTTCTCGGTGCTGTCGGCGGCGTTCGCGACCGGCTCCGTCTGGCTCGTCGTGTTCGCCGTGATGATGTCGCTGGTCGGCGCGTACTACTACCTGCGCATCGTGAAGCTGATGTACTTCGACGCGCCGGTCGAGGGATCGATCATCGCCGGCGCCGGCAGCGGGCGGCTCGACGCGCGCGTGCTGCTGATCGTCAACGGCGCCGCGATCGTCCTGCTCGGCATCCTGCCCGGCGCCGTGATGCAGGCCTGCGTCTCGGCGATCACGCGCACGCTCGCGACCTGACGCCGCGGATGCCGGACGACGCGCACCTGCGCGAGCAGACGGTCTCGTCGGAGCGGGTGTTCGACGGCCGTTTCCTGCACGCGAACCGCGACATCGTGCGGCTGCCGGACGGCCGCGAGACGCATCGCGAGTACATCCTGCACCCGGGCGCGGTGATGATGATCCCGCTGCTCGACGACGGGCAGGTCGTGATGGAGCGGCAGTGGCGCCATCCGCTGGCGCGCGCGTTCATCGAGTTCCCGGCCGGCAAGATCGACGTCGGCGAGTCGCCGCTCGCGACGGCGGACCGCGAGCTTCGCGAGGAGACCGGCTATGCGGCCGAGCGCTTCACGTTCCTCGCGACGATCAACAACGCGATCTCGTACTCGAACGAGCACATCGACCTCTACCTCGCCGAAGGGCTGACCGCCGGCGAGGCGAAGCTCGACGACGGCGAGTTCCTCGACGTGTTCACGGTCGCGCCGTCGCAGGTGCTCGACTGGGTCCGCGACGGCACGATCACCGACGTGAAGACGATCATCGGCGCGTTCTGGCTCGAGAAGTTCCTGTCGGGCGCGTGGTACCCCGCGCTGAGCGCCGGCCGCGACGCGGCGTAGACTCCTGCGCGGTGCCGTGCGGCATCGCGCGGCGCGTCGATCGGGAGGTCCTCCATGAATGCAGTGCATCCTCGCGGCGTGCGCCGCACCGTCGTCGCCACGCTGTCGTTCGTCGTCGCGGCCTTCTGTGCCGCACCGTCCGGCCGCGCGGCGTCGGTCGCGCCGGTCGCGGCCGAGCACGGCATGGTCGTCACCGCGCAGCACGCTGGCGACGCACGTCGGCGTCGACGTGCTCCGCCGCGGCGGCAACGCGATCGATGCGGCGGTCGCGGTCGGCTACGCGCTCGCGGTCGTCTATCCGGCGGCCGGCAACCTCGGCGGCGGCGGCTTCATGACCATCCAGCTCGCCGACGGCCGCAAGACCTTCCTCGACTTCCGCGAGAAGGCGCCGCTCGCCGCGACGGCGGACATGTACCTCGACGCGGCGGGCAACGTCGTCAAGGGCGCGAGCACGAACGGCCACCTCGCGGTCGGCGTGCCCGGCACGGTCGCCGGCCTGGAGACGGCGCGCGCGAAGTACGGCACGCATGACGCGCGCCGCGCTGATCGCGCCGGCGATCCGCGTTCGCCGAACGCGGCTTCGTGCTCGAGGAGGGCGACGTCGACGCTGCTCGGGACGGCGACCGAACGACTTCCGCGAGGACCCCGCCACCGCCGCGATCTTCCTGAAGCACGGCGAGCCCTACGCGCGCCGGCGACGCGCTGGTGCAGACGGACCTCGCCGCGGACGCTGCGCGCGATCAGCGACGACGGGCCGGACGGCTTCTACAAGGGCCCGGTCGCGCGACCGCGATCGTCGCGTCGAGCCGGGCCGGCAAGGGGCTGCTGACGCAGGCCGACCTCGAGCAGCTACCGCGTCCGCGAGCTGGCGCCGGTCGAGTGCGACTACCGCGGCTACCACGTCGTCTCGGCGCCGCCGCCGAGCTCCGGCGGCGTCGTGGTCTGCGAGATCCTGAACGTCGCTCGAAGGCTATCCGCTGAAGGACCTGGGCTTCCGCTCGGCCGCAGGCGATGCACGTGCAGATCGAGGCGATGCGCCACGCCTACCTCGACCGCAACAGCTACCTCGGCGATCCGGACTTCGTGAAGAACCCGATCGAGCATCTGCTCGACAAGGGCTACGCGGCGCAGATCCGCGCGGCGATCGATCCGAGCCGCGCCGGCGTGTCGAGCGCGATGAAGCCCGGCGTGCCGCCGCACGAGGGCAGCGAACACGACGCACTACTCGATCGTCGACGAGCGCGGGCAACGCGGTCTCGGTGACCTACACGCTCAACGACTGGTTCGGCGCCGCGCGTCACGGCCGCCGGCACCGGCGTCCTGCTGAACGACGAGATGGACGACTTCACCGTCGAAGGTCGGCGTGCCGAACCTGTACGGCCTGGTGCAGGGCGAGGCCAACGCGATCGCGCCGGGCAAGACGCCGCTGTCGCTCGATGAGCCCGACGATCGTGACGCAGGACGGCAAGCCGGTGATGGTGGTCGGCACGCCGGGCGGCAGCCGCATCACCACCGTCGTCGCGCTGACGATCATCAACGTCGTCGACTACGGCATGGACATCCAGGAGGCGGTCGACGCGCCGCGCTTCCACCAGCAGTGGCTGCCGGAGACGACCAACCTCGAGCCCTTCGCGCTCAGCCCCGACACGCAGCGGATGCTCGAGGCGATGGGCCACCATTTCGCCGGCCCGCAGCCGGCGAACCACGTCGCCGCGATCCTGGTCGGCGCGCCGTCGCTCGGCGGCAAGCCGGTCGGCCGCGCGCGCTTCTACGGCGCGAACGATCCGCGGCGCGGGACGGGACTGGCGGCGGGGTACTGACGCGGGTAGACGCGCGCGGTCGCACGTCGGGCGAAGGCGGGCATCGAGCCCGCCTTCGATGCGGAGCGCCTCCGCGAGTGCCGATCCCCGACTGCGTCGGCGGCCCCCGGCAGGTGCTGCGGCGCTCACCGCGGGGTCGCACGTCGATCGAAGGCGGGCATCGAGCCCGCCTTCGATGCGGAGCGCCTCCGCGAGTGCCGATCCCCGACTGCGTCGGGGCCCCTCGACAGGCGCTGCGGCGCTCACCGCGGGGTCGCACGTCGATCGAAGGCGGGCATCGAGCCCGCCTTCGATGCGGAGCGCCTCCGCGAGTGCCGATCCCCGACTGCGTCGGGGCCCCTCGACAGGCGCTACGGCGCGCACCGAGGGGTCGCACGTCGATCGAAGGCGGGCATCGAGCCCGCCTTCGATGCGGAGCGCCTCCGCGAGTGTCGATCCCCGACTGCGTCGGGGCCCCTCGACAGGCGCTACGGCGCTCCTGCGCGTCACATATTCGGATAGTTCGGTCCGCCGCCGCCTTCGGGGGTCACCCACACGATGTTCTGCGTCGGGTCCTTGATGTCGCAGGTCTTGCAGTGGACGCAGTTCTGCGCGTTGATCTGCAGCCGCATCGGGCCGCCGTCGCCGGCCGCCGCGTCGACCGGGACGTACTCGTAGACCGCGGCCGGGCAGTAGCGGCTCTCCGGTCCGGCGTAGATCGGCAGGTTGATGCGCTCGGGCACCGTCGGGTCGCGCAGCGTCAGGTGGCTCGGCTGGTTCTCCGAATGGTTCGTGTTCGAGATGAACACCGACGACAGCCGGTCGAACGTCAGCTTCCCGTCGGGCTTCGGGTACGCGATCGGCGTGCATTCGGCCGCGGGCCGCAGACACTCGTGGTCGGCGTGCCGGTGGTGCAGCGTCCACGGCACGTTGCCGCCGAGCACCTTCTGCTCGACGCCGACCATCATCGTGCCGAGACGGAGCCCCTTCGACATCCACTGCTTGAAATTCCGCGTCCTGTGCAGCTCGTCGTGCAGCCACGACGCGCGGTATGCGGCCGGATACGCCGACAGCTCGTCGTGCGCGCGTCCCGCGCCGAGCGCCTGGTACGCCGCCTCGGCCGCGAGCATGCCGCTCTTCATCGCGGTGTGGCTGCCCTTGATCCGTGCCGCGTTGAGGAAGCCCGCGTCGCAGCCGATCAGCGCGCCGCCGGGGAACACGAGCTTCGGCAGCGACACCGGGCCGCCGGCCGTGATCGCGCGCGCGCCGTACGAGATGCGCTCGACCGCCTTCGAGGAACGGACGGATCGCCGGGTGCGTCTTGTAGCGCTGGAACTCCTCGAACGGCGACAGGTACGGGTTGCGATACGACAGCCCGACGACGAAGCCGACGACGACCTGGTTCGCGTCGAGGTGGTACAGGAACGAGCCGCCGTACGTCTCGGTGTCGAGCGGCCAGCCCGCGGTGTGCATCACGAGCCCCGGCTCGTGCTTCGCCGGATCGATCTCCCACAGCTCCTTGATGCCGATGCCGTAGCTCTGCGGATCGCGACCGTCCGCGAGCCCGAAGCGCTCGATCAGCAGCTTGCCGAGGCTGCCGCGCGAGCCTTCGGCGAACAGCACGTACTTCGCGCGCAGCTCCATGCCGAGCTGGAACTCGCCCGTCGGCTCGCCGTCCTTCCCGATGCCCATGTCGCCGGTGACGACGCCGCGCACCGCGCCGTCGTCGGCGTACAGCACCTGCGCTGCCGGGAAGCCCGGGAAGATCTCGACGCCGAGCGCCTCGGCCTGCTGGCCGAGCCAGCGGACCACGTTCGCGAGGCTGACGACGTAGTTGCCGTGGTTGCTGGAAGATGCCGGGCAGCATCCAGTCCGGCGTGCGGCGCGAGCCGGTCTCCGACAGGAACAGGAAGCGGTCCTCGGTGACGGGGACGTCGAGCGGCGCGCCGAGCGTCTTCCAGTCGGGGAACAGCTCGTTCATCGCGCGCGGGTCCATCACCGCGCCCGACAGGATGTGCGCGCCGACCTCGGAGCCCTTCTCGAGCACGCAGACGTTGACTTCCCCGCCGTGCTCGGCCGCGAGCTGCTTCAGGCGGATCGCCGCGGACAGGCCGGCCGGTCCCGCGCCGACGACGACGACGTCGTACTCCATCGCTTCTCGCGGCCCGTACTGTTCGACGAGACGTTGTTCGCGGCTTGGATCCATGGCGGTTCCTGATAGACTCGGTTCGGCCGCAGCGGGTCGGATCGAGGTCCGGCGCGACGCGCGGCCTCCGGCGCACCGTGATTCTCGGCGAGAACGAACGGTGCCGCAAACGAGGCGAGGCAGCACGACCGCCGTCGTCGATGCGACCGGCACCGCGCACGCCGTCCGACGCGCGCGAGAACCGACCGGACCGCGCATGGGCATCGAAGTCAATCTCGAAGGCAAGATCGCGTTCGTCACCGGCGCGTCGAGCGGGCTCGGCGACCGCTTCGCGCGCGTGCTGTCGAAGGCGGGCGCGAGCGTCGTGCTCGCCGCGCGGCGGATGGACCGGCTGAAGGAGCTGCGCGCCGAGATCGAGGCCGACGGCGGCCAGGCACACGCCGTCGCGCTCGACGTCACGGACCACGCGAGCATCAAGGCCGCCGTCGCGCACGCCGAGACCGAGGCCGGCCCGATCGACATCCTCGTCAACAACTCCGGCGTCGCGAACACGCAGCGCCTCGTCGACGTCACGCCCGACGACTACGACTTCGTGATGCGACACGAACACCGAAGGCGCGTTCTTCGTCGCGCAGGAAGTCGCGAAGCGGATGATCGCGCGCGCGAAGGGCAACGAGAAGAACGGGCTGCCCGAGAAGGCGGCGCGGATCATCAACATCGCGTCGGTCGCCGGGCTGCGCGTGCATGCCGCAGATCGGCGTGTACTGCATGAGCAAGGCCGCGGTCGTCCACATGACGCGCGCGATGGCGGTCGAGTGGGGCCGCTACGGCATCAACGTCAATGCGATCTGCCCGGGCTACATCCGCACCGAGATCAACGAGGCCCAGTTCGACAGCGAGGCGGGCCAGAAGCTCGTCCAGATGCTGCCGCGCCGCCGCGTCGGCGAGCCGTCCGATCTCGACGGGCTGCTGCTGATCCTCGCGGCCGACGAGTCGCGATTCATCAACGGCTCGATCATCACCGCCGACGACGGCCACTCGGCGCTCTGAGCCGGTCGTCGCCGCTTCCCGCTCGATGCGCGTCTACCGCAAGACCATCCCGCTGCGCTGGGGCGACCTCGACGCGATGAACCACCTCAACAACACGCTGTACTTCCGGCTGATGGAGGAGGCGCGCATCTCGTGGTTCGTCGAGAACGGCATGATGGTCGACATCGCGGTCCGCATCCGCCGAAGGCCCGATCCTGGCGTTCGCGTCGTGCGACTTCGTCAAGCCGATGACGTATCCGGCCGACGCGCTCGTGACGCAGACGGTCGTGCGCGTCGGGCGGTCGAGCATGGACCTCGACGTGACGATCGAAGGCGACGAGCAGCCGCCGGTGCTGTATGCGAAGGGCCGCAACGTGCTCGTGTGGATGGACTACGGCAGCGGCAAGTCCGTGCCGTGGCCGGCGCGGCTGCGGGACGCGCTCGGCGACGATGCGGCCGCGTGCCGGCCGAACCGACGAACGACAAGACGACGAAGGGGACATCCATGAACAAGCTGTATCCGTCGGCCCGCGACGCGCTGGCCGACATCGCGAAGGACGGCCAGATCGTACGCGGTCGGCGGCTTCGGGCTGTGCGGCATTCCCGAGGCGCTGATCGCCGCGATGCGCGAGCTCGGCGTGAAGGACCTGACGGCGATCTCGAACAACGCCGGCGTCGACGGCTTCGGCCTCGGCCTGCTGCTCGAGACGCGGCAGATCAAGCAAGATGATCGCGTCGTACGTCGGCGAGAACAAGGAGTTCGAGCGCCAGTACCTCGCCGGCGAGCTCGAGCTCGAGTTCACGCCGCAGGGCACGCTCGCCGAGAAGCTGCGCGCCGGCGGCGCCGGCATCCCGGCGTTCTTCACGAAGACCGGCTACGGCACGATCGTCGCCGAAGGCAAGGAGATCGAGCGAGTTCGACGGCGAGCCGTACGTGATGGAGCGCGCGCTGGTCGCCGACATCGCGCTCGTCAAGGCGTGGAAGGCCGACCGCTCCGGCAACCTGATCTATCGCCGCACGTCGCGCAACTTCAATCCGAACGTCGCCGTCGTCGGGACGGATCACGGTCGCCGAGGTCGAGGAGATCGTCGAGAACGGCGCGCTCGACCCGGACGACATCCACACGCCCGGCATCTTCGTCCATCGCCTCGTGCTCAACGCGCACGCCCGAGAAGCGCATCGAGCAGCGCACGGTGCGCCCGAAGGCGGTCGCCGGCGCCGAGCGCGGCCGGCGGCGACGAAGTCGGCGCCCGGCCGGTCGCCGCGACGTCAACGCATAAGGAGAGTCGACATGGCCTGGGACCGCAACCAGATGGCCGCGCGCGCGGCGAAGGAACTGCAGGACGGCTTCTACGTGAACCTCGGCATCGGCCTGCCGACGCTCGTCGCCAACCACGTGCCGCCGGGCATCGAGGTCTGGCTGCAGTCGGAGAACGGGCTGCTCGGCATCGGTCCGTTCCCGACCGACGACGAGGTCGACGCCGACCTCATCAACGCCGGCAAGCAGACCGTGACGACGATCCCCGGCTCGTCGATCTTCTCGTCGGCCGATTCGTTCGGCATGATCCGCGGCGGCAAGATCAACCTCGCGATCCTCGGCGCGATGCAGGTCAGCGAGAAGGGCGATCTCGCGAACTGGATGATCCCCGGCAAGATGGTCAAGGGGATGGGCGGCGCGATGGACCTCGTCGCCGGCGTCAAGCGCGTGATCGTGCTGATGGAGCACACCGCGCGCAAGAAGGACGGCAGCGATCGACCTGAAGATCCTGCCGACAGTGCACGCTGCCGCTGACCGGCGTCGGCGTCGTCAACGAGATCATCACCGACCTCGGCGCGTTCGAGGTGACGCCGGACGGCATCGCGGCCGTCGAGCTGGCCGACGGCGTGACGCCGCGACGAGGTGCCGTCGAAGACCGGCGTGCCGGTGGACTTCTCGCGGCTGCAGTGACGCGGCGGCGCGCGCGATCGCCGAAAACAGAAAGGCCGGCGATGCCGGCCTTTTTCTTACGCCTTGATCGCGAACTTCGCGCGATCCTTGCCTTCGATCCACTTCGGCGCGCGGCCGCGACCGGTCCACGTTTCGCCGGTCTGCGGATTCTGGAACTTCGGCGCCGCCGGCGTGCCGCTCTTGCGCTTGCGGCGCGACGAGATGCCGAGATCGGACGCCTGAATGCCGTAGTCGTTCATCATGCCGCGAATCTGCGCGACGACCGCGGAGATTTCTTTTTCACGGGCCTGGTCGGCCTGCTTCTGCAGCTTTTCAATCTGGGATTGCAGATCTTTATAAGTCGCCATGGATCGCCTCGAATGGTCGTCGTGCGCGGATTATACGCAGCGATTGCCGAATGGCAAATCGAATGGCGCAACGTGATTCGATCGGTGGATTGACGGAACCGTCACTTCCGGTATCAAAGACGCGACAAGCCGATCGAGCGCGAGCGCCAGCGTTTCGTCTTTCTTCGCGAAGCAAAAGCGAATCAAATGCGCCTGTACCGGGTTGTCGTAGAACGCGGATAACGGAATGGCGGCGACGCCGATGTCGGTCGTCAGCCATTCGCAGAACGCCGATTCCGACAGGTCGTCGCGGACGTCGCGATAATCGGCCAGCACGAAGTAAGTCCCGCCGGACGTCAACGGACGCAGTCGCGTACGCGCGAGGCCGTCGAGGAACAGATCGCGCTTGCGCTGATAGAACGCGCCGAGCTGCAGATACGGCTCGGGATCGGCGAGGTAGTGCGCGATCGCGACCTGCATCGGCGTATTGACCGTGAAGACGTTGAACTGATGCACCTTGCGGAATTCGGCCATGATCGCCGCCGGTGCGGCGACCGTGCCGATCTTCCATCCGGTCACGTGGAACGTCTTGCCGAAGCTCGACACGACCACGCTGCGCTCCGCGAGCGCCTGATGACGGGCGGCGCTCTCGTGCCGGCGTCCGTCGAACAGCATGTGTTCGTACACCTCGTCGGACAACACGTACAGGTCGCGCTCGACCGCGATGCGTTCCAGCGTGCGCATGTCGTCGGCGCTCACCGTGGTGCCGGTCGGATTGTTCGGCGAATTGATCACGATCATCCGCGTGCGTTCGTTCAATGCGCCTTCCAATCGGTCCCACGGAATCGCGAAACCGTCGGCGGTGCGTTCCATCGCGACGAATCGCGGAATGCCGCCGGCCATCAGCGTGGCCGGCGCATACGAGTCGTACGCCGGTTCGATGACGATCACCTCGTCGCCCGGCTGGATCAGCGCGAGCATCGCCGTGAGGATCGCCTGCGTGGCGCCGGCCGTCACGGTGATCTCCTGGTCGGGATCGTAGCGGCGGCCGTAGAGCCGCTCGATCTTCTCGGACGACCGCCTGTCGCAACGGGCGCCAGCCGGTCATCGGCGGATACTGGTTGTGGCCGCTGCGCATCGCCTCGTCGACCGCATCGACGAGTCGCGGATCGCAGGGAAAGTCCGGGAATCCCTGTCCGAGATTGACGGCGTCGTGCTCGGCGGCGAGCGACGACATCAGCGTGAAGATGGTGGTGCCGACGTTCGGCAGGCGACTCTTGATCATCGATTCGTGGGGAAGGGTGCGATGCGACCGGCGGATCGTCGCGCGGGAAGCGGAAAGGGCAGCCCCGATCGTAGCGTGTCGTCGCCCGTCGCCGCCGCGGCCGATTTGCCGCTGGTTCGATCGATCGCTATCGTGCGCGTTCCGTGCAGACCGGCCGACGGGTCGAATCCATGATCGTCATCACCAGCAGCTTCGATTCCGGCGCGATCGACGTCGCGTCGATCGACGACGCTCCCGGCGTCGCGCGCGTCGACCTGCGCATCCGTCGCGACAGCCATCAGGACTTCACGCAGTGGTTCCATTTCCGCCTCGGCGGCGCGCGCGAGCGTGCGTGCGCGATCCGCTTCGTGAATGCCGGCCAATGCACGTACCCCGACGGCTGGAACGGGTATTCGGTCGTCGCGTCGTACGACCGCGTCGACTGGTTCCGCGTGCCGACGACGTATCGCGACGGCGTCATGCAGGTCGAGCTGACGCCGGCACGCGACGCGATGTGGTTCGCGTATTTCGAGCCGTACGACTGGGAGCGCCACCTCGCCCTCGTCGGCCGCGCGTCGGCATCGCCGCGGGTGCGCATCGCCGCGCTCGGCGTCACGCGCGACGGCCGCGACCTCGACTGCATCGACATCCGCCTGCACGACGCGCAGGGCGACGCCGGTGCGCGTCGCCGCGTGTGGATCATCGCGCGGCAGCATCCGGGCGAGACGATGGCCGAATGGTTCGCCGAGGGCCTCGTCGAGCGCCTGATCGACGACAGCGACCCGGTCGCGCGCGCCGCGCTCGCGCTCGCCGACTTCCACGTCGTGCCGAACATGAACCCCGACGGCGCCGTGCGCGGCAACCTGCGGACGAACGCCGCCGGCGCCAATCTGAACCGCGAATGGCTCGCGCCGTCGATGGAGACGAGTCCCGAGGTGCATCTCGTGCGGGCGCGGATGGAGCGGACCGGCGTCGACCTGTTCATCGACGCGCACGGCGACGAGGCGCTGCCGTACGTCTTCATCGCCGGCAGCGAGATGCTGCCGGACTTCACCGAACGTCAGCGCGCGGAGCAGGCCGCGTTCGTCGCCGGCTTCCGCGCCGCGAGTCCCGACTTCCAGCACGTCCACGGCTACGCGGCGAGCAAGTACTCGAGCGACGCGCTGAAGCTCGCGTCGAAGTGGGTCGGCCACCGCTTCGGCTGCCTGTCGCTGACGCTCGAGATGCCGTTCAAGGACAACGCCGACGCGCCCGATCCGCGCGTCGGATGGAACGGCGCACGCAGCAAGCGGCTCGGCGCCGCGGTGCTGCTGCCGATCCTGTGGAACCTGCAGGCTACGGCGTCTTCGTCACCTGCCATGCGAACGTGAACTGATCGACGCGACCCGGATACGCGAAGCCCTTGCGAAAGGCCCACGTCACGACCTCGTGATGGATCGGGATGACGGGGTGGTCCTTCAGCGCGAGCGCCGCGATCGCCTTCGCCTCGTCCTCGCGCGCATGGTCGTCGAACAGCGTGAAGTCGTGATCGAGACGACGGTCGACCTCGGGATTGCTGTAGCGCCCGAAGTTCCAGGCGCCGTAGCCCTTCTTCTCGTCGACGGTGCCGAGGTGGTTCTTGATCGTGTTGTCGCCGAGCGACGACCCCCAGCCGACCAGCGCCATCGTGTACTCACCGTTGCGCGCGTGCGGCAGGTAGCTCGTCCACGGCTGCGTCTCGACCTTCGTCGCGATGCCGATGCGCGACAGGAACGCCGCGACGGTCTCGGCGATGCGGCCGTCGTTGACGTAGCGGTTGTTCGGCGCATGGATCGTCAGCTGGAAGCCGTCCGGATAGCCCGCGTCGGCGAGCAGCTTCTTCGCGCCGGCCGGGTCGTACGGCTCGACGGGGATCGCGGCGTTGTAGCCGAAGATGCCCGGCGACACGAGGTTCGACGCGGGCACTGCGAGCCCTTCCATGACCCGCGACACGAGCGCGTCCCGGTTGATCGCCTTCGACACGGCGAGACGCACGCGCGGGTCCTTGAACGGGTTCTTCGGCAGCGGCTTGCCGGACCGGTCGGTCGCGAACGGCGTCACGTCGCGGTACTGGTCCATGTGCCAGAAGATCGTGCGCCACGACGTCTGCCGCACGACCGCGAACCGCGCGTCGCCCGCGATCTTCGCGACGTCGGCCGTCGGCACGTTCTCGATGCCGTCGACGTCGCCCGACAGGAGCCCGGCGATCCGCGCCGCGTCGTTCGACATCATGCGGAACACGACGCGCTCCCACGGGACCTTGCCACCCCACCACGCGTCGTTGCGGACGAGCTCGACGCGGTCGCCGCGCTTGAACGACGCGACGCTTGAACGGGCCGGTGCCGATCGCCGCCTTGCCGGAGTCGAAGTCGGCGTTCGTCGCGCCGGTCGCCGCCTTCCGCGAGACGATGAAGATCGAGTTCAGATCGTACGGCACGAGCACGTGCGGCTCGGCGGTCCTGATGCGCACGGTGTCGCTGCCGACCGCCGTCACCGAGACGATCGGCCGCACGAAGCTCGCGAACGACGCCGGGCTGCCCTGCAGCGTGCGTGCGCGCTCGATCGAGAAGATCACGTCGTCGGGCGTCAGCGGGCTGCCGTCGTGGAACTTCACGTTCGGCCGCAGCGTGAACTCCCAGGTCGTCGGGTCGACGGCGCGCCAGCGCGTCGCGAGGCCCGGGATGAGCCGGCCGTTGCGGTCGGTCAGCGTCAGCGGCTCGAAGACGTGCGTCGACAGCGAGACGTTCGGGCCCGAGTTGTTCCAGTGCGGATCGATCGACGTGACGTCGGACGACAGCCCGATCGACAGCGTCTGCGCGTGGCCGATCGAGAGGCCCGCGACGAACGCGACGACGGCGACGACGGCGCGCAGGACAGTGTTCAGCGACATCGGGGACCTCCGGGGAAGTGCGATCGCCGCGGCGCGGCGACGGGCGTCAGGCCGGGCCGGACGCGCCGAGGCGGCGGTCGGGAATCGACCAGGCCATCGGGAACGCGAGCGCCGCGAAACCCGCGGCGATCAGGAACAGCTTGCGAAACGCGTCGTCGACCTCGGCCGGCGACGACGACGACAGCGCCGACAGTCGCGGCGCCAGCTCGCCGGCAGGCGGAGGCGTCGCCGAGGCCGGCGCCTCGCCGGCACGCAACGACGCGAGCAGGACCGCGGACAGCAACGCGACGCCGATCGCGCCGCCGAGGGATCGCGAGAACGACGTGCCGGCCGTCGCGACGCCCATCTGCGCGCGCGGGACCGCGTTCTGCACGGCGAGCAGCGACGACGGCATCACGATGCCGATCGACAGGCCGACCCACGTCATCAGGCACGCGGTCAGCGTCGAATGGACCGGCGACGTGAATGCGAGGCCGAGCAGCCCGAACGGCATGCACGCCGTGCCGACGAGCTGCTGAGGACGCGTGCGCGCGGTCTTCAGCATCAGCCGCCCCGAGAGGAACGCGGCGAACGGGATCATGAAGGTCAGCGGCAGCAGCCGCAACGCCGCCGAGTCGGCCGTCACGTTCGCGACGAGCTGGAAACGCAGCGGCGACAGCGACGAGATCGCGACGAGCTGGAAGAAGCAGAGGAACAGGATGCCGCACGACGCCGCGACGACCGGCAGCCGGTACAGGTTGATCGGGATCATCGGCTCCGGCGTGCGGCTCTCGTGCCACAGGCACAGGCCGAGGATCACCAGCGCGCCGACGAACAGTTCGAGGTTCGGCACGTCGTGCCAGTCGACGCCCTGGCCGATCCGCGTGATCGGGATCAGCAGCGCGGTCAGCCCGAGCATCAGCAGGATCGCGCCGATGTAGTCGATGCGACGGCGGATGCCGGCGACCGGCAGGTGGACGAGCGCACGCCGCGAGACCAGGAACGCCGCGGCGCCGAGCGGCAGGTTGATCCAGAAGATCCAGCGCCACGACAGGTAATGCGTCAGCAGGCCGCCGACGACCGGTCCGGCGACGCTCGCGACCGCATAGACGCCGCTGATGTAGCCCTGGTACCGGCCGCGTTCGCGGATCGGCACGACGTCGGCGACGATCGTCTGCGAGATCGAGATCAGGCCGCCGCCGCCGAGGCCCTGCAGCACGCGGCCGACGATCAGCTCCGGCATCGATTGCGCGAGCGCGCAGCCGATCGACGAGACGAGGAACACCAGGATCGCGATCGACAGCAGCATGCGGCGGCCGAACAGGTCGCCGAGCTTCCCGTAGATCGGCGTGACGACGGTCGACGCGACGAGATAGCCCGACACGACCCACGCGATCAGCGAGAAGCCCTGCAGCTCCGCCGCCATCCGCGGCAGCGCGACCGCGACGATCGTCTGGTCGAGGCCGCCCAGCAGGATCGCGAGCATCAGCCCGACGACGATGTTGCGGCGTTCGTCGTGGCTGAAGCGCGTCGACGGATCGACGGACGTGGACCTCGTCGTCGTCGCGACGGGCGTCGGCGAGATCGCGTCGGCCTCCGCCGCTTCGACCTGCGAGGCGCCGGCCCGGCTCGGCTCGCTCAATGCAGATGCGCGCGCGGCGCTTCGGTTTCCTCGGGCAATTCGGCGTGCACGAGATCGCCGACCGGATCGGCGAACAGCGGCGCGCCGCAGTCGTCGCAGAACTCGAGCGGGAACGCCTGCTCGAGGACGACGACGTCGGTGATGCCGTTCTCGCGCAGCAGCTCGGCGATCTGTTCCTCGGGGCCGCCGGCCTCGGGTCCTTCCTCGCGGCCGAACAGCGGCCACACGACGCCGTGGACCACGTCGGGGCTGCGCGACAGCGTGAAGCCGACCCGGTATTCCTCGGGCTGTTCGCTGCCGAAGCCGGCGACGACCGCGCGCAGCTGCGATGGCTGGACCTCCATCGCGCTCTCGAGGAAGGCGATCGCCGCGCGGATCGCGTACGGGCGGATCTCGCGGTCGGAGTCGCGCGACGCGACGTGGTAGCCGTCGGGAATCATGACGTCGAGCGCGCAGCCGGCCAGCAGCGTCTTCAGCGTCGGCAGCCCCTGATCGCGCCAGCGCTCGAGCACGTGCTCGCGCGTGAACTCGCGCCGCTCGCTCGCGCGCGCGTCCGGCGACTCCTGCCAGCGGAACAGCGGCGCGCCGGGCCGGCCGACGAACGCGGCGAGCAGGTAGCGCGTGTCCGCGAGCAGCGGCGCCGTCTCGGGCATCCGCTTCGTCGACGGCCTGCGCTCGTCGCGGCCGAGCGCGCGCTGCCCGAGCGCGCGCGCGAGCGCATGGACGTCGGAGAAGTCGCGCGGCAGCTGGTCGATCGAATACAGGTACGGCGCGAGCGCGACGCGCGTGTCGGCGGCGCCGCAATGCGCGCGCAGCTGCGTCTCGAGCGCCTCGGCCGCATCGGCCTTGATCGGGCCGGACGGGACCTCGTAGCGCGACCACGCGAGGATCGGTGCGGCAACGAGCAGCACCTGCCAGTCGTCGCCGTCGACGGTCACCGTCGCCGTCTCGGCGCGCGTCTCGACGACCTCGATCAGCGCGTCGAACGCCGCCGGCAGCGTCGCGTCGAGATGGTCGAGCGCCGCGTCGACCGCGGCGTCGGCGCCGTGGTCGAGCAGGCGTTCGACGTCGCGTCCGAGCAGGTCTTCCCAGTACACGTCCTCGACGCGGCTACCGGACGCGGACAGGCTCTGCGCGAACGCGACCAGCCGCTCGCCGTCCCTCGACAGCCGAGGCAGGGCGGATTTCGTGCGGGGTCGTTTGCTGGCCATGGGGGCGTGCGGCGAAACGGCGGGGGCCGCGGCGCGACTTCAGGGGGATTGCAAGGATAGCAAATCGACGTGGCGCGCCGCGCACGGACGGTCGGCGCGTCCGGCGGGGCAGGGTGGCTCGGCCGGTTCACGGTCGTCCCGGCGACAGCGGTGACTACGCGCCGTTGCGCTCTCACGCCCGCACGGACGACGCTGGGTTCCCGCCTTCGCGGGAACGACGAACCACGCGGCGTTCACCCCTCGAGCACACGACGCTCCGACGCCGGAGCGGCACTGGCCCCTTCCATCGTCGTCCCCGCGAAGGCGGGGACCCAGCGTCGTTGCCTGCCGCCGAGGCCGGCTCGACGCCGCTCCGTTCAGGCCGCGAGCAGCTGCCGCAGCACGAACGGCAGGATGCCGCCGTGCAGGTAGTAGTCGACCTCGATCGGCGTGTCGATCCGCAGCAGCAGCGTCGTCTCCTTCTTCCGGCCGTCCTTGCCGGTGATCACCAGCTTGACGTCCATCAGCGGCTTCAACGCCCCGTCGACGACGATGTCGAACGTCTCGTCGCCCTGGATGCCGAGCGAGTCGATCGATTCGTCGTTCTTGAACTGCAGCGGCAGCACGCCCATGCCGACGAGGTTCGAGCGATGGATCCGCTCGAAGCTGCGCGCGACGACCGCCTTGATGCCGAGCAGCTGCGTGCCCTTCGCCGCCCAGTCGCGCGACGAGCCGGTGCCGTACTCCTCGCCGCCGAACACGACGGTCGGCGTGCCCTCGGCGATGTACTTCATCGCCGCGTCGTAGATCGGCATCCGCTCGCCGTCCGGCTGGTGCAGCGTGATGCCGCCTTCGACGCGCGAGCCGTTCGCGTCCGGCGGGATCATCAGGTTCTTGATGCGGACGTTCGCGAACGTGCCGCGCATCATCACCTCGTGATTGCCGCGACGCGCGCCGTAGCTGTTGAAGTCGATCTTCGTGACGTTGTGGTCGATCAGGTACTGGCCGGCCGGCGACGTGTCCTTGATCGAGCCGGCCGGCGAGATGTGGTCGGTCGTGACCGAGTCGCCGAACAGGCCGAGCGCGCGCGCGCCGCGCACGGTGCCGACCTCGCCCGCCTTCGCCGCCTTCGGCTCCATGCTGAAGTCCTCGAAGAACGGCGGCTCGGCGATGTACGTCGAGGCCGGCCAGTTGTAGACCTGCCCCGACGACGTCGACACCTGGCTCCAGAGGTCGCCCTTCTTCGTCAGCGAGCTGTAGAGCTTCTGGAACGTCGTGCCGTTCATCGCGGCCGGCAGCAGCGCCTGCACTTCCTCGGTCGTCGGCCAGATGTCGCCGATGTAGACGTCGCGACCCTTCTTGTCGCGGCCGATCGGATCCTTCATCGGGTCGATCCGCATCGTCCCGGCGATCGCGTACGCGACGACGAGCGGCGGCGACGCGAGGAAGTTCGCCTTGATGTTCGGATGGATGCGGGCCTCGAAGTTGCGATTGCCGGACAGGACGGCGGCGCAGACGAGGTCGTTCGTCACGATCGCCTCGTTCAGCGCCGGCGTCAGGTCGCCGGCGTTGCCGATGCAGGTCGTGCAGCCGTACGCGGTCACGCCGAAGCCGAGCTTGGTCAGGTAGGGCAGCAGGCCGGTCTTCGTCAGGTAGTCGGTGACGACGCGACTGCCGGGCGCGAGCGAGCTCTTGATCTTCGGCGCGACCGTGAGACCGCGCTCGACCGCCTTCTTCGCGAGCAGGCCGGCCGCGAGCAGCACGCTCGGGTTCGACGTGTTCGTGCAGCTCGTGATCGCGGCGATCAGGATGTCGCCGTTCTTCACCGTCGTGCCGTCGGACGCGGTGTACTCGCGGTCGAGCTCGTCCTTCGGCTTGTTGAAGCCGTTCTCGGCGTTCGGCTTGCTGAACAGCGTGTCGAACGTCGACGCGACGTCCCCGAGCTCGATGCGGTCCTGCGGGCGCTTCGGCCCGGCGAGCGACGGCGCGACGGTGCCGAGGTCGAGCGACAGGTTCGACGAGAAGTCGATGTCGCCGTCGGCGGGAACGCCGAACAGCTCCTGCGCCTTGAAGTACGCCTCGAACGCGGCGATCTCGTCGGCCGTGCGGCCGGTGCCGCGGAAGTAGTCGATCGTCTTCTCGTCGACCGGGAAGAAGCCCATCGTCGCGCCGTACTCGGGCGCCATGTTCGCGATCGTCGCGCGGTCCGGCACCGACAGCGACGCCGTGCCTTCGCCGTAGAACTCGACGAACTTGCCGACGACCTTCGCCCTACGCAGCATCTGCGTGATCGTCAGCACGAGGTCGGTCGCCGTGACGCCGCCGCGCAGCTTGCCGGTGAGGTTGACGCCGACGACGTCCGGCGTCAGGAAGTAGACCGGCTGGCCGAGCATGCCGGCCTCGGCCTCGATGCCGCCGACGCCCCAGCCGACGACGCCGATCCCGTTGATCATCGTGGTGTGGCTGTCGGTGCCGACGAGCGTGTCGGGGTAGTACACGCCGTCCTTCTCGTGGACGCCGCGCGCGAGGTACTCGAGGTTGACCTGGTGGACGATGCCGATGCCGGGCGGGACGACCTTGAACGTGTCGAACGCCTGCATGCCCCACTTCATGAACTGGTAGCGCTCCTTGTTGCGCTGGAACTCGAGCTTCATGTTGAGATCGAGCGCGTCCGGCTGGCGGTAGTAGTCGATCTGCACCGAGTGGTCGACGACGAGGTCGACCGGCACCAGCGGCTCGATCTTCTTCGGGTTCTGGCCCATCTTGTCGGCGACGTTGCGCATCGCGGCGAGGTCCGCGAGCAGCGGCACGCCGGTGAAGTCCTGCAGCACGATGCGCGCGACGACGAACGGGATCTCCTCGGTGCGCTCCGCGTTCGGCTTCCAGTTCGCCAGCTCGCGGACGTGCTCCTCGGTCACCTTCTTGCCGTCGCAGTTGCGCAGCACCGACTCGAGCACGAGCCGGATCGAGACCGGCAGTCGCGACACGTCGATGCCGAGCGACTTGCCGAGCGCCGGCAGCGAGTGGAACTGGCCGGTCTTGCGGCCGGCCTTGAACGATTGACGGGTCTTGAACGAGTTGTCGGGCGTGGTGGGCATGGGAGTCTCGGTGAGATGACGGGCGCGGTCATCGTGCTTTCGGCACGATGACCTTGAGGCCCTTGAAGTAGTCGCGGAAGAAGCCCTTGTCGCGGGTGATGAGGCCGTCGCACTGAAGCAGCGCGTGCGCGCCGACGATGAAGTCGGGAACGGTGCGGTCGCGGGCGCCGCCGCGCTGACGGTAGCGGCGCTGCATCTCGCCGGCGCGCACGGCCGACTTCATCTCGACCGGCGAATACGCGACGCCGAGATCGGCGAGCGCGTCGAACAGGTCGTCGCTGTTGACGACCGAACTGCAGACCTCGGCGACGACGACGTCGCACGCGACGACCGGCCCCGCCGCGAGCGCCGCCCGCAGCGCCTCGTCGGACGCGGCGGAGTCGGGCTGGTCGGTGAGGATGTCGACGAGCACGGACGAGTCGAGCGCGATCATGCGCCGGTTCAGGGATCGACCGGGTCGCCGGGGGCGCGGCCGCGGATCGCGCGCATCGCGTCGTCGGTGTCGCTTGAACTCGGGCGCGAGCTTGAAGCGGCCGCGGACGCGCGAGATCGCGTCGTCGACGTTCTTCGACAGCACGATGCGCGATCCGTCGAGCTCGACGCGCAGCTGCGTCCCCTTGGTCAGGCCGAGCGCGTCGCGCACGGTCTTCGGCAGCGTGATCTGCCCGCGTTCGGCGACGATGGCTTCCATCGCGATTCCTCCGGTCCGGACCCGCGCACGCATGGATCGCGCGGTACGGACGAATTATACATACTTTTTCGTACGTATCGATCCTCGCGTACCTTATCCGTCGGATTCCGTCGGGCGTACCTCGCGCATCAGATCACGTACAGGTCGACGTATTCGTGCACCGGCATCGCCTCGAGCCGCGCCTGGTCGAGCGAGACGTCGAGGATCGCGTTCTGCTGCTTCGTCGGGAAGCGGCGCGCGAGATTGGTGCGGAACTTCGCCTCGAGCAGCGGGATGCCGTCGGCGCGCCGCCGCTTGTGGCCGATCGGATACTCGACCACCACCTCGGGCAGCACGGTGCCGTCGGTGAACTCGACCGTCAGCGCGTTCGCGATCGAACGCTTGTCCGGGTCGTGGTAGTCCTTCGTGAACTGCGGATCCTCGACGCAGACGATGCGGTCGCGCAGCGCGTCGATGCGCGGGCCCCACACCGGCCCGAGCGCGATCGCGTCCTCGTAGTCGCCGGCCGTGAGCCGGCCGAAGATCAGCGGCACCGCGACCATGTACTGGATGCAGTGGTCGCGGTCGGCCGGGTTCGTCGAGCGGCCCCTTCTTGTCGATGATGCGGATGCACGCCTCGTGCGTGCGGATCGTGACCTTCGCGATGTCGGCGGCCGTCTTGCCGAGCGCGGACCAGCTCGCCCCACAGCGTCATCGCCGCCTCGACCGCCGTCTGCGAATGGAACTCGGCCGGGAAGCTGATCTTGAACAGCACGTTCTCCATCACGTAGCTGCCGTACGGCCGCTGGAAGCGTGAACGGCTGCCCCTTGAACAGCACGTCGTAGAAGCCCCAGGTCTTCGCGGTCAGCACCGACGGATAGCCCATCTCGCCGGTCTTCGCGATCAGCGCGAGCCGCACCGCGCGGCTCGTCGCGTCGCCGGCCGCCCAGCTCTTGCGCGATGCCGGTGTTCGGCGCGTGGCGATAGGTGCGCAGCGACTGGCCGTCGACCCACGCCAGCGACACCGCGTTGACGATCTCGTCGCGCGTCAGGCCGAGCATCTGCGCGACGACGGCGGTCGACGCGACCTTGACGAGCACGACGTGGTCGAGGCCGACCTTGTTGAACGAGTTCTCGAGCGCGATGCAGCCCTGGATCTCGTGCGCCTTGATCATCGCGGTCAGCACGTCCTTCATCGTCAGCGGCGCTTGCCGGCCGCGACCGCGTTGCGGCTACAGCCAGTCGGCCGTCGCGAGGATGCCGCCGAGGTTGTCCGACGGGTGGCCCCATTCGGCCGCGAGCCAGGTGTCGTTGAAGTCGAGCCAGCGGATCATCGCGCCGATGTTGAACGCGGCCTGGACCGGGTCGAGCTGGAACTGCGTGCCGGGGACCTTCGCGCCGTTCGGGACGACGGTGCCGGGGACGATCGGTCCGAGCAGCTTCGTGCAGGCCGGGTACTCGAGCGCCTCGAGGCCGCAGCCGAGCGTGTCGATCAGGCAGTTGCCGGGCGGTCTCGTAGGCGAGGTCGCTGTCGATCCGGTAGTCGACGACGTAGTCGACGATGTCGACGAGGACTTGGTCCGGCTCGGGCCGGACGTTCGAGATGGGTGCGGACATGGCGTCGTGGGGCGGGACGTGCGGGGCGTGACGACGTCACGCGGCGAGCGGGAGAGGATACGCCGGTCGTCGCGCGGACGACGGCAGGCCGGCCGCGGCCGGCGGCGGCTCAGGTCGCCGCGCCGCGCAGTCGCGCGATGACGTCGGACGCGAACGCGTCGCCGCGCGACTTCGCGAGCGACGTCTGCAGGTCGTGCAGCAGCTCGAGCAGTTCGTCGGCCGTCGTGCAGCGTTCGATCTTGAGCTGGAAGAAGTAGCGCCGATGCGGCGCGAGGAAGTCGCGGACGATCTCGTTCATCATCGCGTAGAGGTGCTCGTAGCGGCTCTGGACCGGCGCGGCCGGCGCGACCGCCGGCGGCGGCGGCGATGCGACGACCGGCGCAGGCATCGCGGCGGCGACCGGCGCGGGCTGCACCGGCGACGGCGACGGCGCCTGGACCGGCGCCGGGGCGTCGAACTCCGCCTCGAAGATGGTCGGCAGCGTCAGGTCGAGCGGGCCGTCGAACAGCGGCGTCGACGCGACCGGCGCCGCGCGCGCGACCGGGTTCGCGGGGACGGCGACCGGCGCCGCCGGGAGCGGGGCGGGCGGCGCGACCGGCGGGGAAGGCACGGGGACCGGCGCGGGCGCCGGGACCGCGGGCGGCGGCGCCGCCGCCGCGGAGGCGCGTTCGATCAGCCCCTGCGCGACCAGGCTGTCGAGCACGTCGGGCGGCGCCTTCGAGCCGGCGATGATGCCGCGCATCGCGGACACGGTCCGCTGCCCGTCGATCATCAGCAGGATGGCCCGGATCGACATCGGCAAGCCGAGCGTGCGCGACTTGATCTCGTCGCGTCCCGCGTCGGTCTTCACGTAGATGTCGGCGTCGTGCATCGCGGCGGCGGCCATGACCTGCTGCTCGAGGGTAACCACCGATTATCGGCCGAAACCCGCGAAGCATGAGCCGTGCGGCGCCGCGTGCGGCAAGGACGCAACAGGCGCGGGTCCGGGCGCCGCGAGTCGCCGCCGCGGCGACGGCGCGAGGAGACCCACTTCCCCCGGTCGGAGCGGCCGACCGGGAGAAGCCGGAGCGTCGCCGCTAGCCGCGCCCGGCCAGCGGCACGAACGTCAGGTCTTCCGGGCCGACGTAGTTCGCGGTCGGCCGGATGATCTTCCCGTCGATGCGCTGCTCGATCACGTGCGCGGACCAGCCCGACGTGCGCGCGATCACGAACAACGGCGTGAACATCGCGGTCGGGACGCCCATCAGGTGATAGCTGACGGCGGAGAACCAGTCGAGGTTCGCGAACATCTTCTTCGTCTCGCCCATCACCGACTCGATGCGCTCGGCGACGTCGAACATGCGCAGGTCGTTCGCGTCCTGCGACAGCCGCCGCGCGAGGTCCTTGATGACCTTGTTGCGCGGGTCGGCGATCGTGTAGACCGGATGGCCGAAGCCGATCACGACTTCCTTGGCCTCGACGCGGCGCCGGATGTCGGCCTCCGCCTCGTCGGGCGTGTCGTAGCGCTTCTGGATCTCGAACGCGGCCTCGTTCGCGCCGCCGTGCTTCGGCCCGCGCAACGCGCCGATGGCGCCGGTGATCGCCGAGTAGATGTCGGAGCCGGTGCCGGCGATCACGCGCGCCGTGAACGTCGACGCGTTGAACTCGTGCTCGGCGTACAGGATCAGCGACGTGTGCATCGCCTCGACCCACGCGTCGGGCGGCTCCTCGCCGTGCAGCAGGTGCAGGAAGTGTCCGCCGATCGAGTCGTCGTCGGTCTCGACGTCGATCTCGCGCGCCGTTGAACGCGTAGTGGTACCAGTACAGCAGCATCGAGCCGAACGACGCCATCAGGCGGTCGGCGATGTCGCGCGCGCCCGGGTGGTTGTGGTCGTCCTTCTCCGGCAGCACGCAGCCGAGCACCGACGCGCCGGTCCGCATCACGTCCATCGGATGCGCCGACGCGGGCAGCGTCTCAAGCGCGTCCATCACGTCGACCGGCAGGCCGCGCAGCGACTTCAGCTTCTTCTTGTACGCGGCCAGCTCGACCGTCGTCGGCAGCTTGCCGTGCACGAGCAGGTACGCGATCTCCTCGAACTCGCTCGTGCTCGGCGACGTCGAGGATGTCGTAGCCGCGGTAGTGCAGGTCGTTGCCGGTGCGGCCGACCGTGCACAGCGCGGTGTTGCCCGCCGTGACGCCCGACAGCGCGACGGACTTCTTCGGCTTGAACGCCGGTGCTTCGCTGTTGCGCTTCGGCCATGATGTCTCCAGTCGCGGCCCGGCGCGGCCGGGCCCGGGGTGGCGCGCCGCGCCGGTCAGGACAGCAGGTGCTTCACGCCGTCCTGTTCCTCGGTGCAGTTCCTTGAGCGTGAAGTCCATCTTCTCGCGGCTGAACGCATCGATCTCGAGACCCTTGACGATCTCGTACTTGCCGTTGCGCGTGACGACCGGGAAGCCGTAGATCGACGTCCTCGGGGATGCCGTAGCTGCCGTCGGACGGGACGCCCATCGTGACCCACTTGCCGTCGCTGCCGAGCAGCCAGTCGTGGACGTGGTCGATCGCCGCGTTCGCCGCCGACGCGGCCGACGACAGGCCGCGCGCCTCGATGATCGCGGCGCCGCGCTTGCCGACCTTCGGGATGAACGTGTCGCGGTTCCACGCGTCGTCGTTCACGAGGTCCTTCATGCTCTTGCCGCCGACCGTCGCGAACCGGTAGTCGGGATACATCGTCGGCGAGTGGTTGCCCCAGACGACCAGCTTCTCGATGTCGCCGACCTTCGTTCCGGTCTTCGCGGCGAGCTGCGACAGCGCGCGGTTGTGGTCGAGCCGGAGCATCGCCGTGAAGTTCTCCTTCGGCAGGTCCGGCGCCGACTTCATCGCGATGTACGCGTTCGTGTTCGCCGGATTGCCGACGACGAGCACCTTGACGTCGCGCTTCGCGACCTCGTTCAGCGCGCTGACCCTGCGCGGTGAAGATCTGCGCGTTCGCCGACAGCAGGTCCTTGCGTTCCATGCCCGGACCGCGCGGGCGCGCGCCGACGAGCAGCGCGACGTCGGCGTCCTTGAACGCGACCTTCGGGTCGCCGGTCGCGACGACGCCTTCGAGCAGCGGGAACGCGCAGTCCTCGAGCTCCATGATGACGCCGGCGAGCGCCTTCTGCGCCTTCTCGTCGGGAATCTCGAGCAGTTGCAGGATGACCGGCTGGTCGGGCCCGAGCAGGTCGCCGTTCGCGATGCGGAACAGCAGGGCATAGCCGATCTGGCCCGCGGCGCCGGTGACGGCGACACGCTTGGCGTCTTGAGTCATGGATGTTTCTCCGTGATGGAATCTGGCGGCGGACGGTCGCCCGGACCGTCCGCGAAACGGCCGCGGGCCGCGCCGCGACAGGGCCCGGAGTTTACGCCGAATGCGGCCGCGTCGAAGGGCGAGCCGGCCGCGCCGCGCATCGATTCGATCTCTTATATAAGATCACGAATGTGGCGCACGGCCGCATCGATCGCGGCGCGGGCCCACCGCGCCGCGTCGGCCGCGCCGGCCGATCGCGAGCACCGGACGAATCACGAAGCGCATGAGCACGCACGGCTACCGGCGACGCCTCGCGGCCCCGCATCCGATCGCGCAGGGCGCGACGTTCAGCCCGCTGTACTCGCAGATCCAGACGCTGATCACGGCCGGGCTGCAGAGCGGCGAATGGAAGCCGGGCGCCGCGATCCCGAGCGAGGCGGAGCTCGCGAAGCGCTACGGCGTGAGCCAGGGCACCGTGCGCAAGGCGATCGACGCGATGGCCGCCGGCAACCTGCTCGTCCGGCGCCAGGGCAAGGGCACGTTCGTCGCCACGCATCACGAGGCGCGCGCGCAGTACCGCTTCCTGCGGCTCGTGCCCGACGACGACCGCGACGAGACGTCGGAGAGCCGCGTCCTGTCGTGCCGGCGCACGCGCGCGTCGGCCGACATCGCGCGCCGGCTGCAGCTGAAGGCCGGCGACGGCGTCGTCGCGATCCGTCGCGTGCTGTCGTTCGACGGCGTGCCGACGATCCTCGACGACATCTGGCTGAACGGCCTCGTGTTCCGCGGGCTGACGGCCGAGCGCATCGCCGCGTACCGAGGCCCGCTGTACGGGCTGTTCGAGTCCGAGTTCGCGACGCCGATGACGCGCGCCGAGGAACGCATCCGCGCCGTGGCCGCCGAACCGGAGGCGGCGGCCATCCTGCAGGTCGCGACGGACGCCCCGTTGCTGTCCGTCGAGCGCGTCTCGATGACGTACGGCGAGCGACCGGTGGAGCTGCGTCGCGGCCTCTACGCGACGACGCGCCATCACTACCGCAACACGCTGGTGATGAGCGACGTCGACGCGCGTCCACGCACGCGCGGCACCGAAGGTCCGTTTGGATGCTGCGCACGAAATCGGCGAAAATGAAGCGTTGTCCCGCGCGCCCGCGCCTCGTCGTGCGCCCGGTGCCGCTCACCGACGGCAACGCATCCCATCACGAGGGAAGCATGTCCGACCTGACGCGGCCGACGAGGCCGATCTATCGCAACATCCATGTGGGTCAACTCGTCGCCTATCGGCTGCCGGCGGCCGGCTGGGTCTCGATCCTGCACCGGATCAGCGGTGCGCTGCTGTTCCTCGCGCTGCCGTTCCTGCTGTATCTGTTCGATCGCAGCCTGACGTCCGAGTCGGCACGTTCGACGCGTTCAAGTCGATCACGTCGTTCTGGCTCGCGAAGCTCGTCCTGCTCGTGCTGATCTGGGCGTACCTGCATCACTTCGTCGCCGGCATGCGCCACCTGTTCATGGACGTGCACCTCGGCGTCGACAAGGACATCGGGCGTCAGACGGCCGATCGCGGTGCTCGTCGTCAGCCTCGTGCTGCTGGGTCGCGTTCGCGCTCAAGACGTTCGGAGCGTTCTGATGGCCGACGCACCGTACGACCGAACGATCGGCTCGAAGCGCCTCGTCGTCGGCGCGCACTACGGCCTGGGCGACTGGCTCGCCCAGCGCTTCACGGCCGTCGTGATGGCGGTCTACACCATCATCCTGCTGGTCGCGTTCTTCGGCGCGCGCAACTTCTCGTACGACGGCTGGGCCGGCGCTGTTCGCGCGGCCGTGGATGAAGGTCGCGACGCTCGTCGACGTTCGTCGGCGCTCGTCTATCACGCCTGGGTCGGCATGCGCGACATCTGGATGGACTACGTCAAGCCGACCGGCATGCGCCTGATGCTGCAGATCGCGACGATCATCTGGCTGTTCGCCTGCGCGTGCTACGCCGTCAGATCCTGTGGAGGGTTTGACCGTGGCCGACGATCCGGGAGACTCCGAACAGTCAACCGATCGTCTCGATCCAAGCAAGCTGCCGCGCGCCGCTTCGACGCCGTCATCGTCGGCGCCGGCGGTTCCGGCATGCGCGCGTCGCTGCAACTCGCCGAGGCCGGCCTGTCGGTCGCGGTGCTGTCGAAGGTCTTCCCGACCCGCTCGCACACCGTCGCGGCGCAGGGCGGCATCGGCGCCTCGCTCGGCAACATGAGCGAGGACAACTGGTACTGGCACATGTTCGACACCGTCAAGGGCTCGGACTATCTGGGCGACCAGGACGCGATCGAATTCATGTGCCGCGAAGCGCCGAACGTGGTCTACGAGCTCGAGCACTTCGGCATGCCGTTCGACCGCAACCCCGACGGCACGATCTACCAGCGTCCGTTCGGCGGCCACTCGGCCAACTTCGGCGAGAAGCCGGTGCGCGCGCCTGCGCCGCGGCCGACCGCACCGGCCACGCGATGCTGCACACGCTGTACCAGCGCAACGTCCGCGCGCGCACGCAGTTCTTCGTCGAGTGGATGGCGCTCGACCTGATCCGCGACGCCGACGGCGACGTGCGTCGGCGTCGTCGCGCTCGAGATGGAGACCGGCGACGCGATGATCCTGGAGGCGAAGACGACGGTGCTCGCCACCGGCGGCGCCGGCCGCATCTGGGCGGCGTCGACCAACGCGTTCATCAACACCGGCGACGGCATGGGCATGGCGGCGCGCGCCGGCATTCCGCTCGAGGACATGGAGTTCTGGCAGTTCCATCCGACCGGCGTCGCCGGCGCCGGCGTGCTGATCACCGAAGGCGTGCGCGGCGAGGGCGGCATCCTGCTCAACTCCAGGGCGAGCGCTTCATGGAACGCTACGCGCCGACGCTGAAGGACCTCGCGCCGCGCGACTTCGTGTCGCGGTCGATGGACCAGGAGATCAAGGAAGGGCGCGGCTGCGGTCCGAAGAAGGACTACGTGCTGCTGAAGCTCGACCACCTCGGCGCCGAGACGATCATGAAGCGGCTGCCGTCGATCCGCGAGATCGCGCATGAAGTTCGCGAACGTCGACCCGATCAAGGAGCCGATCCCGGTGGTGCCGACGATCCACTACCAGATGGGCGGCATCCCGACCAACTATCCACGGCCAGGTCGTCGTGCCGAAGGCCGGCGACCCGAACACGATCGTCAACGGCCTCTACGCGATCGGCGAGTGCGCGTGCGTGTCGGTGCACGGCGCGAACCGCCTCGGCACCAACTCGCTGCTCGACCTGCTGGTGTTCGGCCGCGCCGCCGGCAACCACATCGTCGCGTCGAAGCTGAAGGACCAGCCGTGGAAGTCGCTGCCGGCCGACGCGGCCGAGGCCACGACGCGCGCGGCTCGCCGCGCTCGAGAGCTCGCACCGAGCGGCGAGCGGACGCAGGACGTCGCGAACGACATCCGCACGAACATGCAGACGCACTGCGGCGTGTTCCGCACCGAGCGGCTGCTCGCCGAAGGCGTGACGAAGATCATGGAGCTCGCGAGCGCGCCGAATCGCGTCGCGATCACCGACAAGTCGAAGGTCTTCAACACGGCGCGCATCGAGGCGCTCGAACTCGCGAACCTGGTCGAGGTCGCGAAGGCGACGATCGTCGCGGCCGAAGCACCGCACCGAGTCGCGCGGCGCGCACGCGCGCGAGGACTTCCCCGAGCGCAACGACGCCGAATGGATGCGCCACTCGCTGTTCTATTCCGACGGCAACCGCCTCGACTACAAGCCGGTCAACCTGAAGCCGATGACGGTCGAGACGTTCCAGCCGAAGAAGCGCACGTTCTGACCGCGAGACCCGACCACCGATCCGACCGCGATTCCGCGATCGCCGCGAGCACGAGGTAAGCATGACCGCCACCACCCCCGCCGAGCTGTCCGCCGTCCAGCCAGTCGGTCGGCAGCCGAGTCACGGCAACGCGACACCCGACGCGCACGATGCGCTTCGAGATCTATCGCTACGATCCCGACAGCGGCCGCCCGCCGTACATGCAGAAGCTCGAGGTGCAGCTGTACGACACCGACAAGATGCTGCTCGACGCGATCCTGCGCATCAAGGCCGACGTCGACGACTCCGTCTCGATCCGCCGCTCGTGCCGCGAAGGCGTCTGCGGATCCGACGCGATGAACATCAACGGCAAGAACGGCCTCGCGTGCACGACCAACCTGCGCGAGCTGAAGCAGCCGGTCGTGCTGAAGCCGCTGCCCGGGCTGCCGGTGATCCGCGACCTGATCGTCGACATGTCGCAGTTCTTCAAGCAGTACCACTCGATCAAGCCGTACCTCGTCAACGACGAGCCGCCGCCCGAGAAGGAGCGCTACCAGTCGCCGGCCGAGCGCGAGGAGCTCGACGGCCTGTACGAATGCATCCTGTGCGCGTGCTGCTCGACGTCGTGCCCGAGCTTCTGGTGGAACCCCGACAAGTTCGTCGGCCCGGCGGGGCTGCTGCAGGCGTATCGCTTCATCGCCGACAGCCGCGACCTCGCGACCGGCGAGCGGCTCGACAACCTGCAGGACCCGTACCGCCTGTTCCGCTGCCACACGATCATGAACTGCGTCGACGTCTGCCCGAAGGGGCTGAATCCGGCGAAGGCGATCGGCAAGATCAAGGAGCTGATGGTCCGGCGCGCGGTGTGACTCCGTCGCGATGACCGCGTCCGGCAGTTCCGACTCGCATCAGGCCGACCCGACGCGCCGGGCGCGACTGCGCTGGCGCGCGCGCCGCGGGCTGCTCGAGAACGACCTCATCCTGACGCGCTTCCTCGATCGCCACGAGGCGACGCTCAGCGACGACGACGTCGGCGCGCTGACGCAGCTGCTGGACCTGTCGGACAACGAGCTGATGGACCTGCTGCTGGCCCGCTGCGAGCCGGGCGCCGACCTCGATCATCCGGCGGCGCGCAGGGTCGTCGAACTGCTTCGCAGCGCGTAGGACGCGTCGCGCCGGTGGCGCGGCGCACGACGCGCGGTCGGCCGCGCGGTCCCGCATTCCCGTTTCCGGTTCAGGACGCTCAACGAAGGACAAAACAATGCAATCCTCCGAAGTCAAGGCCAAGCTTTCGCTGTCGTCGGGCAGCGACGTCGACCTTCCGGTGTTCAAGGGCACCATCGGACCGGAGGTCATCGACATCCGCAAGCTGTACGGGCAGACCGGGCATGTTCACGTACGACCCCGGCTTCATGTCGACGGCGGCGTGCAATTCGACGATCACGTACATCGACGGCGACAAGGGCGAGCTGCTGTATCGCGGCTACCCGATCGAGCAGCTCGCGACCACCGGCGACTTCCTCGAGACCTGCTACCTGATCCTGAACGGCGAGCTGCCGAACCAGCAGCAGAAGGACGACTTCGTGAAGGTCGTGACGAACCACACGATGGTCCACGAGCAGATGACGTTCTTCTATCGCGGCTTCCGTCGCGACTCGCATCCGATGGCGGTGCTCGTCGGGACGGTCGGCGCGCTGTCGGCGTTCTATCACGACTCGCTCGACATCAACGATCCGCATCATCGCGAGGTCTCGGCGATCCGCCTGATCGCGAAGCTGCCGACGCTGGTCGCGATGGCCTACAAGTACACGATCGGCCAGCCGTTCGTGTATCCGCGCAACGACCTGTCGTACAGCGCGAACTTCATGCGGATGATGTTCGCGGTGCCGGCCGAGGAATACAAGATCGAACGACGTGCTGGTGCGCGCGCTCGACCGCATCCTGATCCTGCACGCCGACCACGAGCAGAACGCGTCGACGTCGACGGTGCGCCTCGCCGGCTCGTCGGGCGCCAATCCGTTCGCCTGCATCGCGGCCGGCATCGCGTGCCTGTGGGGCCCGGCGCACGGCGGCGCGAACGAGGCGGCGCTGAACATGCTGAAGGACCTGCAGGCGCAGGGCGGCGAGGCGAAGCTCGGCGAGTTCATCGCGAAGGTCAAGGACAAGAACTCGAACGTCAAGCTGATGGGCTTCGGCCACCGCGTCTACAAGAACTACGATCCGCGCGCGAAGCTGATGCGCGAGACCTGCCACGAGGTGCTCGACGAGCTCGGCCTGCACGACGACCCGCTGTTCAAGCTCGCGATGGCGCTCGAGAAGGTCGCGCTCGAGGACGAGTACTTCGTCAGCCGCAAGCTCTATCCGAACGTCGACTTCTACTCGGGCATCGTGCAGAGCGCGCTCGGCATCCCGACGACGCTGTTCACGGCGATCTTCGCGCTGGCGCGCACGGTCGGCTGGATCGCGCAGTGGAACGAGATGATCGCGGACCCGGAGCAGAAGATCGGCCGTCCGCGCCAGCTGTACGTCGGCGCGCCGCGCCGCGACGTCGTGCCGATCGAGCGGCGCTGACCCGCCGACTGCAGCCGCCCCGTCTCGCGCGGCCGGTCCGCCCGCCGGACCGCGTCGCGCGCGACGATCGACGCGCCGCGCGCGCCACTGTCCGGTCCCGCGGTGGCGGGCGACGCCTCGCGATGCTATCCTAGCGGTCTTTGCCGCGCCGGCCTCGCCGGTCCGCGGCAGCGATCCGCCGATCGGCATGGCCGTGAGGCGGAGGTCGATCGCGACGTGTCGCCGGTCCGCGCCGGGCGTCGCATCACCCACTCACATCCGGGGTGCCCGGTGAAAGGTGCAGCGTCATGATGCAGGAATCGCGTCTCGATTCGTATCTCTTCGGCGGCAACGCGCCGTATGTCGAGGAGCTCTACGAGGCCTATCTCGACAATCCGGGATCGGTTCCCGAGCACTGGCGCGACGTACTTCGACCAGCTGCAGCATTCGCCGGCACCGGACGGGCGCAACACGATCGACGTGTCGCACGCGCCGATCGTCACGTCGTTCGCGCAGCGCGCGCGCGACCGCCGCCTCACGCCGCCGAACGCCGCGGCCGATGCGCCTCGCGACGAAGCAGGTCTACGTCCAGCAGCTGATCGCCGCCTACCGCTTCCTCGGCGCGCGCTGGGCCAACCTCGATCCGCTGAAGCGCCAGGAGCGTCCGTCGATCCCGGAGCTGGAGCCGGCGTTCTACGACTTCACCGAAGCCGACATGGCGACCATCTACCCGGCGCCGAACACGTACTTCGGCTTCGAGGAGGCGTCGCTGCGCGAGATCGTCAAGGCGCTGCGCGAGACCTATTGCGGCTCGATCGGCGCCGAGTTCATGTACGTCAGCGACCCGCAGGAGAAGCGCTGGATGCAGGAGCGGCTCGAGTCGATCCGCGCGAACGCGCACTACGACCCCGCCACGCCGCAAGCACATCCTCGACCGGCTGACGGCCGCCGAGGGCCTCGAGCGCTATCTCGCGACGAAGTACGTCGGCCAGAAGCGCTTCTCGCTCGAAGGCGGCGAGAGCTTCATCCCGTCGATCGACGAATGCGTGCAGCGGCTCGGCAGCCAGGGCGTCCAGGAGATCGTCATCGGCATGGCCCACCGCGGCCGGCTGAACGTGCTGGTCAACGTCCTCGGCAAGATGCCGAGCGACCTGTTCGCCGAGTTCGAGGGCAAGCACGTCGACGACCTGCCGTCGGGCGACGTCAAGTACCACAAGGGCTTCTCGTCGGACGTGTCGACGCCGGGCGGACCGGTGCACCTGTCGCTCGCGTTCAACCCGTCGCACCTGGAGATCGTCAATCCGGTCGTCGAGGGCTCGCGCGAAGGCGCGGATGGAGCGTCGCGGCGACGCCGACGGCAACCAGGTCGTGCCGATCCTCGTCCACGGCGACGCCGCGTTCGCGGGTCAGGGCGTCGTGATGGAGACGCTGAACCTCGCGCAGACGCGCGGCTACGGCACGCACGGCACGATCCACATCGTCATCAACAACCAGATCGGCTTCACGACGCAGCGACCCGCGCGACTCGCGCTCGACGCTGTACTGCACCGACGTCGTGAAGATGATCGAGGCGCCGGTGCTGCACGTGAACGGCGACGATCCCGACGCGGTCATCCTCGCGACGCAGATCGCCGTCGACTACCGGATGCAGTTCAAGCGCGACGTCGTCATCGACATCGTCTGCTTCCGCAAGCTCGGCCACAACGAGCAGGACACGCCGGCGCTGACGCAGCCGCTGATGTACAAGAAGATCGCGCCAGCATCCCGGCACCCGCAAGGTCTACGCGGACCGGCTCGTCGCGCAGGGCGTGATCACGGAGGCCGAGGCCGACCAGTACGTCGCCGACTTCCGCGCCGCGATGGACGCGGGCCGGCTGACCGTCGATCCGGTGCTGTCGAACTTCAAGAGCAAGTACGCCGTCGACTGGCTGCCGTTCCTGAACCGCAAGTGGACCGACAACGCCGACACCGCGGTGCCGATCGCCGAGCTGAAGCGGATCGGCCAGCGCATCACGACGCTGCCGGAAGGCTTCAAGCCGCATCCGCTCGTCGAGAAGGTGATCGCCGATCGCGCGAAGATGGCGCGCGGCGAGCAGCCGCTCGACTGGGGCATGGGCGAGCATCTCGCGTTCGCGTCGCTGCTCGCCTCGGGCTTCGCGGTGCGCATCACCGGCCAGGACTCGGGCCGCGGCACGTTCACGCACCGCCACGCGGTGCTGCACTCGCAGGACGCGCGAGCGCTGGGACGCCGGCACCTACATCCCGCTGCAGAACGTGTCGGACGGCCAGGCGCCGTTCACGGTCATCGACTCGGTGCTGTCCGAGGAGGCGGTGCTCGGCTTCGAGTACGGCTATCTCGTCGGCCGAGCCGAACACGCTCGTCGTCTGGGAGGCGCAGTTCGGCGACTTCGTCAACGGCGCGCAGGTCGTGATCGACCAGTTCATCTCGTCGGGCGAGGTCAAGTGGGGCCGCGTGTCGGGCCTCGTGATGCTGCTGCCGCACGGCTACGAAGGGCAGGGGCCCGAGCATTCGTCGGCCCGTCCCGAGCGCTTCCTGCAGCTGTGCGCCGACAACAACATGCAGGTCTGCCAGCCGACCACGCCGGCGCAGATCTTCCACCTGCTGCGTCGGCAGATGATCCGGCTGTTCCGCAAGCCGCTCGTCATCCTGACGCCGAAGTCGCTGCTGCGGCACAAGGAAGCCGTCTCGGATCTGCACGACCTCGCGAAGGGCGGCTTCCAGACCGTCATCGGCGAGACGGCGGACCTCGAGCCGAAGAAGGTCAAGCGCGTGATCGTCTGCTCCGGCAAGGTCTACTACGACCTGCGCACGGCGCGCGGCGACCGCGAGGACACGGCGATCCTGCGGCTCGAGCAGCTCTATCCGTTCCCGCACAAGGCGTTCGCGACCGAACTGAAGAAGTATCCGCACGCGACCGAGGTCGTGTGGTGCCAGGACGAGCCGCAGAACCAGGGCGCGTGGTTCCAGATCCAGCACAACCTGCTCGAGAACCTGGACGACGAACAGAAGCTGTCGTACGCCGGCCGTCCGGCGTCGGCGTCGCCCGCGGTCGGCTACTACGCGAAGCACAACGAACAGCAGAAGGCGCTGATCCAGGCCGCATTCGGGCGCGCGCGCGGACTGGTGCTGAGCAGGTAGCGCAACGCACCCGTCCCGCGCGGGAGGGCGTCGTCGCCGCGCGTCGCCGATGAGCGAGCGACGCCCGTCCCCCGCCCGCGCCGGATCGCGCGGCCGAACCGCGGCCGATCGCATGAACGGCAGCCGGCGATCGGCCGGCACGCAGCCCACAACGAAAACGGAGCAACGATGGCCCTCGTCGAAGTGAAAGTCCCGCAGCTGTCGGAGTCGGTCTCCGAAGCGACGCTGCTGCAGTGGAAGAAGAAGGCCGGCGACGCGGTGGCGCGCGACGAAGTGCTCGTCGAGATCGAGACCGACAAGGTCGTGCTCGAGGTGCCGGCGTCGTCCGCCGGCGTCATGAGCGAGATCGTGATGCCGGACGGCAGCACCGTCATGTCGGACCAGGTCATCGCGAAGATCGACACCGACGCGAAGGGCAGTGCGCTGCCGGCCGCGTCCCCGCCGCCCGCGGCCCCGCCGGCACCCGCCGCTGCGACGTCCGCGCCTCCGCCGGCACCGGCCGCACCCGCGCCCGCGCGCCCGGCCGCACCGGCGCCGACGGCGATGCCGTCGGCCGCGAAGATCCTCGCCGAGAACGACCTTCAGGCCGGCGACGTCGCGGGCACCGGCCGCGGTGGCCGCATGACGAAGGGCGATGCGCTCGGCGCCGTCGCGTCCGGCGCCGCGAAGCCGCAGCCGGCCGCGAACCTGACGTCGACCCGGTCGCCGCTGCCGAACGTCGCGAGCGAGATCGTCGACGGGCGCAGCGAGCAGCGCGTCCCGATGTCGCGGCTGCGCCAGCGCGTCGCCGAGCGCCTCGTGCAGTCGCAGTCGACCGCCGCCATCCTCACGACCTTCAACGAGGTCAACATGGCGCCGGTCATCGAGATGCGCAACCGCTTCAAGGACAAGTTCGAGAAGGAGCACGGCGTCAAGCTCGGCTTCATGTCGTTCTTCGTGAAGGCGGCGACGTACGCGCTGAAGAAGTACCCGATCGTCAACGCGTCGGTCGACGGCACCGACATCGTCTATCACGGCTACTTCGACATCGGCATCGCGGTCAGCTCGCCGCGCGGCCTCGTGGTGCCGATCCTGCGCGACGTCGACCAGATGAGCTTCGCCGACATCGAGAAGAAGATCGCCGACTTCGCCGGCAAGGCGAAGGACGGCAAGCTGACGATCGAGGACCTCACCGGCGGCACGTTCTCGATCAGCAACGGCGGCACGTTCGGATCGATGCTGTCGACGCCGATCATCAATCCGCCGCAGTCCGCGATCCTCGGCATCCACGCGACGAAGGACCGGCCGTGGGTCGAGAACGGCCAGATCGTGATCCGCCCGGTCAACTACCTCGCGATGTCGTACGACCATCGCATCATCGACGGCCGCGAGGCGGTGCTGTCGCTGGTCGCGATCAAGGAAGCGCTCGAGGATCCGGCGCGCATCCTGCTCGACCTGTGACCGCGGCCTGATCGCCATGTCGATCGCCGACGAGATCGACCGCCTCGCGGCCCAGCACGCCGCCGGCCGCCTCACCGACGCGGAGTTCGAGGCCGCGAAAGCGCGCGTGCTGGGCGGCGGTGCGCCGCCGTACGCCGCGTTCGACGCCGCGAACGCGTCGGTGCAGAAGCTGCGCCGTTCGCGGACCGATCGCTGGTTCGGCGGCGTCTGTGGCGGCATCGCGCGGATGGCCGGCGTCGACAGCTGGATCGTGCGGCTGACGTTCGTCGTCGCGACGCTCTTCGCCGGCATCGGCCTCTTGCCGTACCTGCTGCTGTGGATCTTCGTGCCGCCGGACGGCGCGTGATCCTCCGCGTCCGGCGGGTTGCTTCGCGCGAGAGCGCCCGCACCTGCTTCCTCGCCGCGATGCGCGGCTCAACCGAACCCACACCATGAGCAAGAACTTCGACGTCGTCGTGATCGGCGGCGGGCCGGGCGGCTACGTCGCCGCGATCCGCGCCGGACAACTCGGCCTGTCCGTCGCCTGCATCGACGCGTGGCAGAACGCGAAGGGCGGCCCGGCGCTCGGCGGCACGTGCACGAACGTCGGGTGCATCCCGTCGAAGGCGTTGTTGCAGTCGTCGGAAAACTTCGAGAAGGCGGGCCACGAGTTCGCCGAACACGGCATCCAGGTCAACGGCCTCGCGCTCGACCTCGCCCAGATGCTCCGGCGCAAGGACAAGGTCGTCCAGCAGAACAACGACGGCATCACCTACCTGTTCAAGAAGAACAAGGTCGCGTCGTACCTCGGGCTCGGCTCGTTCGTCGGCCGCGTCGACGGCGGGTTCGAGATCAAGGTCTCGCGCGACGGTGCGAACGACGAGTCGCTGATCGCGAAGCACGTCATCGTCGCGACCGGCTCGGTGCCGCGCGCACTCCCCGGCGCGCCGTTCGACGAGCGGCTGATCCTGTCGAACACCGGCGCGCTCGCGATCGACCGCGTGCCGAAGAAGCTCTGCCTGATCGGCGCCGGCGTCATCGGGCTCGAGATGGGCAGCGTGTGGCGTCGGCTCGGCGCCGACGTGACGGTGCTCGAGGCGCTGCCGGACTTCCTCGCGGCGGTCGACACGCAGGTCGCGAAGGAGGCGAAGAAGGCGTTCGACAAGCAGGGCCTCGCGATCACGCTCGGCGTGAAGATCACGAGCGTCACGGCCGGCGCGGACGACGTGACGGTCGAGTGGACCGACGCGTCGGGCGCCGCGCAGCGCGGGACGTTCGACCGCCTGATCGTGTCGATCGGGCGCATCCCGAACACCGACGGGCTGAACGCGGACGCGATCGGCCTCGAGCGCGACGCGCGCGGCTTCGTCGTCGTCGACGGCGACTGCCGCACGAACGTCGAGAACGTCTGGGGCATCGGCGACGTCGTGCGCGGCCCGATGCTCGCGCACAAGGCCGAGGAAGAGGGCGTCGCCGTCGCCGAGCGCATCGTCGGCCAGAAGCCGCACATCGACTTCAACACGATCCCGTGGGTGATCTACACGCACCCCGAGATCGCATGGGTCGGCCAGACCGAGCAGTCGCTGAAGTCGGTCGGTCGCGAGTTCAAGGCGGGCACGTTCCCGTTCCTCGCGAACGGCCGCGCGCGTGCGCTCGGCGACACGACCGGGCTCGTCAAGGTCATCGCCGATGCCGAGACCGACGAGATCCTCGGCGTCCACATGGTCGGGCCCGGCGTCTCGGAGCTGATCGCCGAAGCGGTCGTCGCGATGGAGTTCAAGGCGGCGTCCGAGGACATCGCGCGCATCTGCCACGCGCATCCGTCGCTGTCCGAGGCGACGAAGGAAGCGGCCCTCGCGGTCGACAAGCGCGCGCTGAACTTCTGAGCGTGCCCGTCGCCGCCGTCACTCGCCCGGCGGTCGGTCGGGTTCGATGAACGTCCGCGAGTTCTACGAGGATGCGGTCGCGCGTCGCGGCTTCACGGACGACCCCGCGCAGCAGCGCGCGGTCGACCGGCTGCAGCGGCTCGACGACGACTTCGTCGCGTTCAAGAAGAAGCGCGCGAACGCGTTCCTGAAGGTGCTCGACGAGTCGATCGTCCACTCGCGGCCGCCGCGAGGCGTGTACCTGTGGGGCGGCGTCGGACGCGGCAAGAGCTTCCTGATGGACGCGTTCTACTCGGTCGTCGACGTGCGCCGCAAGACGCGCATCCACTTCCACGAGTTCATGCGCGGCGTGCACCGCGCAGCTCGACGAGCTGAAGGGCACGGTCGATCCGCTCGACGAGGTCGCGCGGCGCGTCGCGCAGGAAGTACCGGCTCGTCTGCTTCGACGAGTTCCACGTCAGCGACATCGCCGACGCGATGATCCTGCATCGCCTGCTGTCCGCGCTGTTCGACCTCGGCATCGTGTTCGTGATGACGTCGAACTACCGGCCCGACACGCTCTATCCCGAAGGGCTGCATCGCGACCGCGTGCTGCCGGCGATCGAGCTGCTCGAGGCGAAGCTCGACATCCTGAACGTCGACGCGGGCGTCGACTATCGCACGCGCACGCTCGAGCGCACGCCGACCTACGTCACGCCGCTCGGCGCCGCGGCCGACAAGGCGTTGCGGCACGCGTTCGACGCGATCGCCGAGTCCGCCGACGAGGACCCGCGGCTGACGATCGAGAACCGCACGGTCCGCGCGCTGCGACGCGCGGGCGGCGTCGTCTGGTTCGACTTCGCGACGCTGTGCGGCGGCCCGCGCTCGCAGAACGACTACCTCGAGCTCGCGAACCGCTTCCACACGATCGTCGTGTCGGGCGTCCCGCAGATGAGCGCCGCGCTGTCGTCGGAGGCGCGCCGCTTCACGTGGCTCGTCGACGTCTGCTACGACCGGCGCGTCAAGCTGATCCTGTCGGCGGCCGTCCAGCCCGAGGAGCTGTACACGGCAGGCGCGCTGTCGAACGAATTCCAGCGCACGGTGAGCCGGCTGCGCGAGATGCAGTCGGTCGAGTATCTGCGCCTCGAACGTCGCGCGGCACGCATCGACCTCTGAGACGCGATAATCGGACGATGCTCGCCCGTCTCGTCGTCTCGTCGCTGATCGCCGTCGCCTCGCTCGCCGGCGTTGGCGGCGTCGCGCGCGCGGCCGAGCCGACCGCCGGGAGCGCCGCGACCGCCGCAACTGGCGCGAGCGCTGCGACCGGCTCGGCGGCCGTGGCGGTGGACACGCTGCGGCAACGCTTCCCGGCCGGGTCGATCGACTCGATCGAGAAGGCCGACGCCGCGCTCGCCGCGACGAGCGGCCAGAAGGCGCGCGTCGAGAAGGACTACAAGGACGCCGCGCGAGCCTGCATCGCGAAGATCCTCGTCAATGCATGCGTGGACGAGGCCCGCGCCGAGCGGCGGCGCCGCAATGCCGACATCGACGCGGTGGAGCTCGAGGCGAACCGCTTCAAGCGGCACGATCGCGCGGCGCGCGCCGACGCGGACCGCGCGAAGCGCGACGCCGACCGCGAGGCGAACGCGCCGGCCGACGCGGCGCTCCGCGAGCGCAACCGCAAGGCGTACGAGGACAAGCAGGCCGAGGCGTCGCGCTCGGCCGCCGACCGGGCGCGCTCCGACGCGACGCGGGCGGCGTCGGCCGCCAAGCCGCACGGTCCGCCGGTCAAGCTCGGGCCGCTCGGCGGCGAGCTGACGCCGGCGCAGCGCGAGAAGAACGCCGCCGACCTCGCGAAGCGTCGGCAGGCCGCGGCGTCGCACGCGAAGGACATCGATCGCCGCGTCGCCGAGAAGGCGGCGGACCGCAAGCGTCGCGACGAGGCGAAGGCGGCGAAGGACGCGAAGACCGCTGCCGCGGCGCAGGCGGCGATCGACGCGGCGCGGTCCGGCGTGCCGTGAGGCGCGGCGCGGTCGCGGCCGCGCGTGGCGTCAGGGACGCGGCTCGCGTTCCATGAACAGCCCCGGCATCTCGCCGCCGGTGCCGACGGTGCGCGGATCGACCGGCGCCATCCGCACGATCGCGAGCGTGCAGTTGTCGCCGCCGCCGTCGGCCCGCTCGCGCGCAATCTGGATCAGCCGCTCCGACGCGCGCCGCACCGGATAGGTCGTCAGGACGACGGCCAGCTCGTTGTCGGTGAAGTAGTGCCAGAGGCCGTCGCTGCACAGCAGGAACGTGTCGCCGGCCGACAGCGACTCGCAGTGTCCGAAGTCGATCGACGGCTGCTTGTTCGTGCCGAGCGCGTGCGTCAGCAGGTTCGACAGCCGATGCGAGTTCGCGCCGCGCCGGTCGAGCTTGCCTTCGCTGACGAGCTGCTCGACGTACGAGTGGTCGGTCGTGCGGCCGGCGAGCTTGCCGTGCGAGAAGCGGTAGATGCGGCTGTCGCCGACGTGCGCCCAGTCGGCGCGATGCGGCTGCACGACGAGCGCCGCGAGCGTGCTGTGCGGCTCCTTCTCGGTCGACAGCGCCGACAGCCGGATGACGAGATGCGCCTCGTTGACGATCTCCGTCAGCAGCGACTGGATCGAGTCGCCGACGGAATATTCGGCGAACAGGTTCTTCGCCGTGCTCATGACCTGCTGCGCGGCCATCGCGCCGCCGGTCTTGCCGCCCATTCCGTCTGCGAGCACGAACAGCGCCGCGTCGGGAAGCCGTCGTGAAGTGAAGATCCCGACGCGGTCCTGCTGCTCCAGGCGGTCCCCGATGTGTTGTCCGGTACAGGCGGAAATCCGCAGCGGTGGCGCAGTCTTCGCGATCGCGGAGCGGCCCCCGGATTGTGGATGCTCTGGCATCAAGATCGGGCTTTACAATGCACGGCACCGCATTATGGCATGCAGGAAAGGCCCGCCCGCCGCATGGAAGACGACAGCATCCGGCGCCGCATCGTCGAGTTGCAGGTCGAGCATCGCGACCTCGACGTCGTCATCGGCGCGTCTGGCGACCGTCCCCGTCCACGACGAGCTGCGGTTGCGCCGACTGAAGAAGAAGAAGCTGCAACTCAAGGACGAGATCCTCCAGCTGCAGTACCGGCTCGTGCCGGACATCCCCGCCTGACGGCGAGCGCCTCGACCGCGAGGCGCGCCGGCCTCGACCCCCGAACCCGCTTGTCCTCGTCCGCCTCCGACCGCCGCGCCGCGCTGGCGCGCATCTTCGCCGCCGACGGGCCGCTCGCCGGCGAGATCGACGGCTATCGGCCGCGCGCCGGCCAGCTCGAGATGGCCGAGGCGGTGGCCGACGCGATCGACCGCAGCGGCACGCTGATCGCCGAGGCCGGCACCGGCACCGGCAAGACGTTCGCGTACCTCGTGCCCGCGCTGCTGTGGGGCGGCAAGGCGATCGTCTCGACGGGGACGAAGACGCTGCAGGACCAGCTGTTCAGGAAGGACATTCCGCTCGTGCGCGCGGCGCTGCGGACGTCGCTGACGGTGGCGTTGCTGAAGGGCCGCGCGAACTACCTGTGCCAGGAGCATCTCGGCCGCACGCGCGAGCACGGCCGGCTCGCGACGCGGCAGGACGCCGTGCACCTGCGGGCGATCGAGCGCTTCGCGCTGTCGACGGGCAGCGGCGACCGCGCGGAGCTCGCCGCCGTGCCCGAGGACGCGCCCGTCTGGAACCTCGTCACGTCGACGCGCGAGAACTGCCTCGGCGGCGACTGCCCGCATCATGCGCAGTGCTTCGTGATGAAGGCGCGGCGCGCGGCGCAGGACGCCGACGTCGTCGTCGTCAATCATCACCTCTTCTTCGCGGACCTCGTGCTGCGCGACGAGGGCATCACCGACCTGCTGCCGGCCGCGAACACGATCGTGTTCGACGAGGCGCACCAGCTCCCCGAGACCGCGACCGCGTTCTTCGGCGAGACGACGTCGACCGCGCAGATGCTCGAGCTCGCGCGCGACGCGCTGACGTCCGGGCTCGCGCACGCTCGCGACGCGCTGGTCTGGTCCGATGCGGTCGCGCCGTTCGAGAAGGCGACGCGCGACCTGCGGCTCGCGTTCGGCGCCGACGCGCAGAAGATCGCGATCGACCAGCTGCCGCCGTCGTCGCCGTTCCACGCGGCGCTCGACGAGGTCGAGCGCGCGCTGCGCGCGCTGACGTCCGTGCTCGAACGGCAGGCCGAGCGGGCCGACGCGATCGAGCAGTGCTGGCGTCGCGCCGCCGCGCTCGTCGATCGTCTCGCGCGCTGGCGGCAGGCGGGCGACGGCGACGACGCGACCGCCGACGATCCGCTGGCTCGAGACGTTCGCGCATTCGATGCAGATGCATCGCACGCCGCTGTCGGTCGCCGAGGTCTTCGATCGCGAGCGGGCCGGCACGCCGCGCGCGTGGATCTTCACGTCGGCCACGCTCGCGCGTGAAGAACGACTTCGACCACTTCACGTCGCAGCTCGGCCTGTCGCAGCTCGACGCGAAGAGCTGGGCGAGCCCGTTCGACTACGGCACGCAGGGGCTGCTGTACCTGCCCGAGGGGCTGCCCGATCCGCTGTCGTCGCGCTACACGGAGGCGGTCGTCGACGCGGCGTGGCCGGTGATCCGCGCGGCCGGCGGCCGGACGTTCGTGCTGTGCACGACGCTGCGCGCCGTGCGGCTCGCGGGCGACCTGCTGCGCGCGCGCATCGACGCCGAGGGCGTCGACTTCCCGCTGCTGCATGCAGGGCGAGGGCAGCCGCAGCGAGCTGCTCGAACGCTTCCGTCGCGCCGGCAACGCGGTGCTCGTCGGCAGCCAGAGCTTCTGGGAAGGCATCGACGTCCGCGGCCGCGCGCTGTCGCTCGTCGTCATCGACAAGCTGCCGTTCGCGCCGCCCGACGATCCGGTGCTCGCCGCGCGGCTCGACGCGCTCGCGCGCCGCGGCGGCAACCCGTTCATGGACCATCAGCTGCCGAGCCGCGGTGATCAGCCTGAAGCAGGGCGCCGGCCGGCTGATCCGCGACGAGACGGATCGCGGCGTGCTGATGATCTGCGACCAGCGGCTCGTCACGAAGCCGTACGGTCGCCGCATCTGGCAGAGCCTGCCGCCGTTCAGGCGCACGCGCGACGCGGTCGTCGCGACGTCGTTCTTCGATGCGATGTCGACGTCGGCCCCGACGCCGCGCGAGACGGCCGCCGACGAGCGCGGCTGAGGTTCAGCGACGGGCGGCGGAGATCACCAGAACACCCACCAGGGCTTCTTCTCGCGGACCGCATCCAGGTTCGTGCCGCGCCGGGAAGTTCTCCTTCAGCACACGGCTCGCGTCGTCGCGCAGCTGCGGCAGGTGCAGGCCGTCGTAGGCCGCGACCATGATCTCCAGCGCGTCGCGGACCGCCGGCGCCTGCTGGTATTGCTGGACGACGATCTCGGCGCGGTTCGCCGCGGCCACGTAGGCGCCACGCCGCATGTAGTACCGCGCGACGTGGATCTCGTGCGCGGCCATCGCGTTGACGAGGTACTTGAGCCGGAGGATCGCGTCCGGGGCGTACTTGCTCTCGGGAAACTTGACGACGAGGAGCCGGAAGGCGTCGAACGAATCGCGCAGCGCCTTCGGGTCGCGCTCGGTCAGGTCCTGCGCCGTGAGGCGTGCTGAGGAAGCCGAGGTTGTCGTTGAAGTTGATCGAGGCCCTTGAGGTAGTAGACGTAGTCCACGTTCGGGCTGTTCGGGTACTGCTTGATGAAGCGGTCCGCGGCCTGCAGCGCGAGCTCCTTCTCGCCGTCGCGGTACTGCGCGTACGCGAGCTCCATCTGCGCCTGCTGCGCGTAGCGGCCGAACGGGAAGCGCGACTCGATCTGCTCGAAGTACTTGATCGCCGTCCCGTACGCGCCGGTGGACATCTCGTCCTCGGCCTCTGAATATAATCGCTGGACGGTCCAGTTCGCGGTCTTGTCGGCGTCCTTGCCTTCGAACAGGCCGCAGCCGCCGAGGCCCGCGGCGAGCGCCAGCGTCGCGAACGCGGCGCCGAGACGCGCACGCGCCCCGCCGATCGATTCGCGCCCGGTCGCGCCGTCCGAAAACCCTCGAGAATCCATGCCGCCACCCGCCTCGATCGAAGCGCGCGATTATAGCGGATGGCCCGAGGCCGACCTCGACGGCGACGATGCCGGGACGGACCGCGACGAGCCGCACGAAGCGTCCGCCGCGATCACCGTCGTCGCCGGCGCCGAGGCCGACGGCGGGCGACTCGACAAGTGGCTCGCCTCGCGCTTGCCCGCGTATTCGCGGGGCCGCATCCAGCGCTGGATCGGCGACGGGCACGTGACGATCGGCGCGCGCGTCGCCGCGACGCGCGACGCGGTCTGGTCCGGCGACGAGGTCCGGGTCGATCCGCAGCCGGCCGACGACGAGACGGCCTTCGTCGCCGAGGACATCGCGCTCGACGTCGTGTTCGAGGACGACGCGCTGCTCGTGATCGACAAGCCGCCCGGGCTCGTCGTGCATCCGGCCGCGGGCAACTGGCGCGGCACGGTGCTCAACGGTCTGCTGCATCGCGTGCCGTCGCTGGCCGGCGTGCCGCGCGCCGGCATCGTCCATCGACTCGACAAGGACACGAGCGGGCTGATGGTCGTCGCGAAGACGGTCGTCGCGCAGACCGATCTCGTGCGTCAGCTGCAGCGGCGCAGCGTCGGCCGCACCTACGTCGCGATCGTCCACGGCACGCCGCCGGCGGCCGGGCGCATCGACCGGCCGATCGGCCGCGACCCGCGCGAGCGGACGCGGATGGCGTCGTTCGATCCGCCGCGCGGCGACGAGCCGGCCCGCGGCCGGCGCGAAGCCGGCCGCGACGCGCTTCGACGACGATCGCGTCGGTCGGCGTCGGCGGCGGCAGGACGGCGTCGCTCGTCGTCTGCCGGCTCGAGACCGGCCGCACGCACCAGATCCGCGTCCACCTGCAGTCGATCGGCCATCCGCTGGTCGGCGACGCGACCTACGGCGGCGGCGCGGCGCCGGCGTTCGGTCGCCAGGCGCTGCACGCGTGGCGGCTGTCGCTCGTCCATCCGTCGAGCGGCGACGCGATGTCGTGGCAGGTCGCGCCGCCGCCCGATCTCGCGGCGCTCGCCCGCTCGCTCGGACTGCCCGAGGAACCGCCGGCCGCGAGCGATGCCTGATCGCGCCCCGCCCGACGCGCGGTGGATCGTGCCGTCGTGGCCGGCGCCGGCCGCGCGTCCGCGCGTTCGTCACGACGCGCGACGGCGGCGTCGAGCCGCGGACCGTGGTCGGGTGCCGACGGCGGCGGCATGAACCTCGGGCTCGGCAGCGGCGACGACCGCGACGACGTCCTCGCGAATCGCACGCGCCTCCGGGCGAGCCTGCCGGCCGAGCCGGCCTGGCTACGGCAGATCCACGGCGCGGCCGTCGTCGACGCGGCGACGGTGTCGGCGCCGGTCGACGCCGACGCGTCGTTCGCGACGGCGCCGGACGTCGTCTGCTCGGTGCTCGTCGCCGACTGCATGCCGGTGCTCCTCGCCGACCGCGCCGGGACGCGCGTCGCGGTCGCGCACGCCGGCTGGCGCGGCCTGGCCGCCGGCGTCCTCGAAGCGACCGTCGCGGCCGGCGGCTTCGAGCCCGCAGAGACGCTCGCCTGGCTCGGGCCCGCGATCGGCCCCGATCGCTTCGAGGTCGGCGACGACGTCCGCGACGCGTTCGTCGAGGCGGCGCCCACGAACGCGGACGCGGTCGCCGCCGCGTTCGCGCCGCAGCCGGACGGCAAGTGGCTCGCGGACCTCCCGCGGCTCGCGACGCTGCGGCTCGCGTCGTGCGGCGTGTCGCGACGTGACCGCGAGCGGCCTCTGCACGGCGTCCGATGCGCGCCGCTTCTATTCGTATCGACGCGACCGGCGTCACGGGTCGGATGGCCGCAGTCGTCTGGATCGAGCCCTAACGCGTTCGTCGTCGTCGCCGGCGTCGCCGGGCCGGCGACGCGGCGTGAAGCTCGCGCCGGCGACGCGCGTCCTCGGCCCCGCGCGATCGCGACGGCGCTGCGGCGTGCCGACGAGCCACAGGAACAGCGCGAGCGGCAGCACCCCGTAGCCGAGCAGCGTCGTCAGCGCGCCGACGAGCCCGCCGCCGGCCGCCTCGACGGCGGCCATGCAGACGACCACGAACATCCAACCGATCGCGACGAGGTACATCGTGTTTCGTCCGATGCGCGAGGCGCGCCTCGCGGTTTGACACTGTCATGAGGGCGCCTCAGAATCGACCGCCCTCGGTCAGGCACCCGCCTTCGGGGGCTTCGACAAGAAAACGCCAACGCGAGGAGACCGCATGAACAGCCCGTCGTTCGCTCCTGCGTCGAATGCCGGCATCGCCACCGGACCTCGCGCTGCCGGATCCGACGCAGTGGATGAAGGCGTTCGCCGGCAGCCTCCCGTTCCATCTTCCCACCGTTCCGGGCGACGGCGCCGCGCCGATCCGCCTCGATCCCGCGAAGCTCGTCGAACTGCAGAACGACTACGTGCGCGACTGGACCGCGCTGTGGGACGCGTGGCGCCAGGGACGTCCGGTCGCGACGTCGGACCGTCGCTTCAAGGCCGAGACCTGGACGGGTCCGCACGGCTTCGTCGCCGACCTGTATCTGCTCAACGCCCGCTTCATCTACGGGCTCGCCGACGCCGTGCGAGGCGGACGCGAAGACGCGCGCGAAGATCCGCTTCGCGACGCAGCAGTGGATCGACGCGATGGCGCCGTCGAACTACCTCGCGCTGAATCCCGACGCGCTCGCAGAAGATCGTCGAGACGAAAGGCGAGAGCCTGCGCGCCGGCATCTCGCTGTTCCTCGCCGACGCGGCGAAGGGACGCATCTCGATGACCGACGAGAGCGCCTTCGAGATCGGCCGCAACGTCGCGACGAGCGAAGGCGAGGTCGTCTTCGAGAACGAGCTCTTCCAGCTGATCCAGTACAAGCCGCTGACCGACACGGTGTTCGAGAAGCCGCTGCTGATCGTGCCGCCTTGCATCAACAAGTTCTACATCCTCGACCTGCAGCCGGAGAACTCGCTGGTCCGCAACGCGGTGTCCGAGGGCCACACGACGTTCCTGATCTCGTGGCGCAACCCGACGATGGATCAGGCGTCGCTGACGTGGGACGACTACATCGAGGACGGCATCGTCAAGGCGATCGACGTCGTGCGCGACATCGCGCAGCAGCGGACGATCAACGTGCTCGGCTTCTGCGTCGGCGGCACGATGCTCGCGACGGCGCTCGCGGTGCGTCGCCGCGCGCGAGAAGGGCGCCGACGCGCAGCCGGCCGCGTCGCTGACGCTGCTGACGACGCTGCTCGACTTCTCCGACACCGGCATCCTCGACGTCTTCGTCGACGAGTCGTCGGTCCGCCAGCGCGAGGCGCACGATCGGCGGCGGTCCCGGCTGCGGCGTCGGGCTGATGCCGGCGCGCGACCTCGCGACGTCGTTCTCGTTCCTGCGTCCGAACGAGCTGGTCTGGAACTACGTCGTCAGCAACTACCTCAAGGGCGAGCCGCCGCCGCCGTTCGACCTGCTGTACTGGAACGCGGACAGCACCAACCTGCCGGGCCCGTACTTCGTCTGGTACCTGCGCAACACGTATCTCGAGAACAAGCTGATGCGGCCGGGCGCGACGTCGGTGCGCGGCGTGCCGGTCGACCTCGGCCGGATCGCGTCGCCGGTCTTCATCTACGCGCTCGCGCGACGACCACATCGTGCCGTGGCCGTCGGCGTACGCGAGCACGCAGCTGCTGAAGGGCCCGAAGCGCTTCGTGCTCGGCGCGTCGGGCCACATCGCCGGCGTCATCAACCCGCCGGCGAAGAAGAAGCGCAGCCACTGGACGTACCGACCGGCGCGCAACCGCTTCCCCGCCGACGCCGACGAATGGTTCGCGCAAGGCGACCGAGGTGCCGGGCAGCTGGTGGACCGAGTGGCACGCGCTGGCTCGCCGAACAGGCCGGCAAGAAGGTCAAGGCGCGTGCGAACTACGGCAACGCGCGCTACCGGCCGATCGAACCGGCGCCGGGCCGCTACGTCGCGGTCCGCGCCACCTGACGGCATCGACGCTCAACGAAGAAGGAAAACAACCATGGACGACATCGTCATCGTCGCGGCCGGCCGCACCGCCGTCGGCAAGTTCGGCGGCTCGCTCGCCAAGATCCCGGCGCCGGAGCTCGGCGCGCACGTCATCCGAGGCGTGCTCGAGCGCGCGGGCGTCGCGCCCGACCAGGTCTCCGAAGTGATCATGGGCCAGGTGCTGACGGCCGGCGCGGGACAGAACCCGGCGCGCCAGGCCGCTGATCAAGTCCGGCATCCCGGTCGCCGTCCCGGCGATGACGATCAACGTCGTCTGCGGCTCGGGCCTGAAGGCCGTGATGCTCGCGGCGCAGGCGATCGCGCACGGCGACTCGGAGATCGTCGTCGCCGGCGGCCAGGAGAACATGACGGCCGCGCCGCACGTGCTGCCGGGCTCGCGCGACGGCTTCCGCATGGGCGACGCGAAGCTGATCGACAGCATGATCGTCGACGGCCTGTGGGACGTCTACAACCAGTACCACATGGGCACGACGGCCGAGAACGTCGCGAAGCAGTACGACGTCGTCGCGCCAGACGCAGGACGAGTTCGCCGCCGCGTCGCAGAACAAGGCGGAGGCGGCGCAGAAGGCGGGTCGCTTCGACGACGAGATCCTGCCGTTCCCGATCCCGCAGAAGAAGGGCGACCCGGTCGCCGTTCAAGACCGACGAGTTCGTCCGTCACGGCGTCACCGCCGAGGCGCTGAGCGGCCTGCGTCCGGCGTTCTCGAAGGACGGCAGCGTCACCGCCGCGAACGCGTCGGGCATCAACGACGGCGCGGCCGCCGTCGTCGTCATGACCGGCGCGATGGCGAAGCAGCGCGGTCTCGAGCCGCTCGCGCGGATCACGGCGTTCGCGACCACCGGCCTCGAGCCGAAGATCATGGGCATGGGCCCGGTCGGCGCGTCGAAGCGCGCGCTGCAGAAGGCCGGCTGGACGCCGGACCAGCTCGACCTGATGGAGATCAACGAGGCGTTCGCCGCGCAGGCGTGCGCCGTGAACCAGGAGATGGGCTGGGACACGTCGAAGATCAACGTCAACGGCGGCGCGATCGCGATCGGCCATCCGATCGGCGCGTCCGGATGCCGCATCCTCGTGTCGCTGCTCTACGAGATGAAGCGGCGCGACGCGAAGAAGGGGCTCGCGTCGCTGTGCATCGGCGGCGGCATGGGCGTGGCGCTGTGCGTGGAGCGCGCCTGAAGCGACATCCGGAAAAACGATAACCAGGAGACGACGACATGGCACAACGCATCGCATACGTGACCGGCGGCATGGGTGGCATCGGCACCGCCATCTGCCAGCGACTCGCGAAGGACGGCTACAACGTCGTCGCCGGCTGCGGCCCGAGCCGCGACGCGCAGAAGTGGCTCGACGAACAGAAGGCCGCCGGCTACACGTTCCACGCGTCGGTCGGCAACGTCGGCGACTGGGACTCGACGGTCGCCGCGTTCGACAAGGTCAAGTCCGAGGTCGGCCCGATCGACGTGCTCGTCAACAACGCCGGCATCACGCGCGACGGCATGTTCCGCAAGATGTCGCAAGGACGACTGGCACGCGGTCATCGAGACGAACCTGAATTCGCTGTTCAACGTCACGAAGCAGGTCATCGACGGCATGGTCGAGCGCGGCTGGGGCCGCATCGTCAACATCAGCTCGATCAACGGCCAGAAGGGACAGTTCGGGCAGACCAACTACTCGACCGCGAAGGCCGGCATCCACGGCTTCACGATGGCGCTCGCGCAGGAGGTCGCGTCGAAGGGCGTGACCGTCAACACGGTCTCGCCGGGCTACGTCGGGACCGACATGGTCCGTGCGATCCGTCAGGACGTGCTCGACAAGATCGTCGCCGGCATCCCGGTCAAGCGGCTCGGACTGCCCGAGGAGATCGGCTCGATCGTGTCGTGGATCGCGTCCGACGAGGGCGGCTACGCGACCGGCGCCGACTTCTCGCTGAACGGCGGCCTGCACATGGGCTGACCGCGACGCCGTCGCGTCAGCGGCGCGGCGGCGACAGGAAGCGGTCGAGACGTTCTCGCGTCGCCGGGTTCACGGCGAGCGCGCGCGACCCCGGCAGGCGCGTCATCCAGCGCGCGTCGACGAAGTGCTCGAGCAGCGCGACGGCGAGCGGCCCCGCGAAGTGGTCGCGGCGCTCCGACCAGTCGACGCACGGATAGACGAGGCCGCGGCGCGACGCCGTGATCGCGTCGGCGTCGAAACCGAGCCGTCGCAGCCGTTCGCGTCCGGCGTCGTCGACGACGCAGCGGCCGTCGTCGATCCGCACCACGTGGTGCGCGACGAGCGCGTCGTGCAGCCGCACGCCGAGCTCGCCGGCGAGGTGCCCGTAGCAGCTCCGCGCGTGCCGCAGCGGTCGCATCGACGGGCGCGTCCAGCGCGCGAGTCGCGCGTCGGCCGCGTCGCGCGGTTCGGCGACGATGGCGAGCGCCTCGATCGCGTGCGCGACGTCGGCGTCCGCGAGCCGGAAGTAGCGATGCCGGCCCTGATCGCGGACGGCGACGAGTCCGGTATCCATCAGCTTCGCGAGATGCGCGCTCGCCGTCGCCGGCGCGACGCCGGCCCCGCGTGCCATCTCGCCGGCGGTGCGCATCGAGCCGTCGAGCAGCGCGACGAGCATCCGGGCACGCGTCGGGTCGCCGATCATCGCGGCGATCCGCGCGAAGCGGGGTTCGGCAGAAGCGGTCATGGGGTCGAGGCGGCGACGATGCGAGCGCCGCCGGTCGTGGTCGAGGCGTCGTGCGCGATCCGGGGCGCCAGTGTGCCGCAGCGTCCGCGCCGACGGTTCGTCGTCGACCGAAGCGTCGCGACGCGTTTCGTACAATCGCCGCCGTGACCGACCTCGCCGATTTCCATCATCGCCTCGCGAAGAACGCGCGTCACCTGCGGCGCTGGGCGCGCCGCGCCGACGTCCATGCCTATCGCGTCTACGACCGCGACGTCCCGGAGTTCCCGGTGATCGTCGATTGCTTCGAGACGCATCCGGACGGCGACGCCTGGCTGCAGGTCCAGGAGGTCGACACCGGCTGGCAGCAGAGCGACGCCGAGCATCGCGAGTGGATCGACCACGTGGCGGGCGTCGCGGCCGACGTGTTCGACGTCCCCGGCGAACGGGTCGTCGTGAAGCACCGTGCGCGCCAGCGCGTCGGCGGCGACAAGTCGTCGCAGCATCTGCCGACCGGGGTCGCCGGCGACGACCTGATCGTGCTCGAAGGCGGCCATCGCTTCCGCATCGACCTGCACGGCTATCTCGATACCGGACTGTTCCTCGACCATCGCATCACGCGCGGGATGGTCGGGCGCATCGGCATCGGGGCGGCGCTTCCTGAACCTGTTCGCGTACACGGCGAGCTTCACGGTCTACGCGGCCCGCGGCGGCGCATCGACGTCCGAGAGCGTCGACCTGTCGAACACGTACTGCCAGTGGGCCGAGCGCAACCTCGCGCTCAACGACGTCGACGCGTCGCGCCATCGCGTGATCCGCGCCGACGTGTTCGCGTGGCTGCGCGACGCGGTCGCGGCGTTCGAGGCCGGGGACCGCGACGCGCGTCGACCTGATCGTGCTCGACCCGCCGACGTTCTCGAACTCGAAGTCGATGCAGGGCGTGCTCGACGTGCAGCGCGACCATCCGTGGCTGATCCGTCAATGCCTCGCGCTGCTGTCGCCGGGCGGCGAGCTGTACTTCTCGACGAACCTGCGCAGCTTCGCGCTCGATCCGCTCGTCGCGACGCGCGCGCGCTTCGTCGAGATCAGCGCGAGGACGGTCCCGCCGGACTTCCGCGACCGCAAGGTCCATCGCTGCTGGCACGTGCGCCACGCCGCCGCCGCATGAGCCGCCACGTCTTCACGTACGGCTCGCTGATGTTCGACGACGTCTGGACGCGCGTCGTCGCCGGTCGCTACGCGTCGATCGCCGCGACGCTGCGCCGGCCATGCGCGCTTCGCGGTCGTCGGCGAGACCTATCCGGGCATGGTCCGGCAGGACGGATCGTCGGTCGACGGCGTGCTGTATCTCGACGTCGACGACGCCGACGTCGACGCGCTCGACCGCTTCGAAGGCGACGATTACCGTCGCGAGACCGTGACGCTCGCGTGCGCCGACGGCGTGCCCCGCGACGGCGACACGTACGTCTACCTGCCGCTCGAGCGGCTCGAAGGCCATCCGTGGGAGCCGTCCGCGTTCGCGATGGACGTGTTCCTCGCCACGTACTGTCGCGACCGGCTCGGCTCTTGAGCCGGTACGCATCGATCCGATGAGCGACCGCTGCGACGTGGCGGTCGTCGGGGCCGGCGCGGCCGGCATGATGTGCGCCGCGGTCGCGGGCCGGCGCGGCCGCCGCGTCGTGCTGATCGACCATGCGGCGAAGCTCGCCGAGAAGATCCGGATCTCCGGCGGCGGCCGCTGCAACTTCACGAACCGCGAGGTCGACGCCGGCGAACTTCGTCTCCGGCGACCCGGCGTTCGCCGCGCCGGCGCTCGCGCGCTACACGCCGCGCGACTTCATCGCGCTCGTCGATCGCCATCGCATCGGCTGGCACGAGAAGCATCGCGGCCAGCTGTTCTGCGACGACTCGAGCGAGCGGATCATCGCGATGCTCGTCGCCGAATGCGACGCGGCGCGCGTCGCGTGGCGGCGGCCGGTCCGCGTCGCCGACATCGTCCCGGAAGGCGGTCGCTTCCGGATCGCGATCGAAGGGCAGGAGCTCGTCGCGGACCGCGTCGTCGTCGCGACCGGCGGGCTGTCGATCCCGAAGATCGGTGCGACCGACTTCGCGTACCGGCTCGCGCGCCGCTTCGGCCTCCGCGTCGTCGAGCCGCGGCCCGCGCTCGTGCCGCTGACGTTCGCGGCCGACGCGTGGGCGCCGTTCGCGGCGCTCGCCGGCGTCTCGCTCGAGGTCGACGTCGGCATCGAGTCGGACCCGTCGATGCGCTTTCGCGAGGACCTGCTGTTCACGCATCGCGGCCTGTCGGGCCCGGCGGTCCTGCAGATCTCGACCGGCTGGCGGCCGGGTGCGGCGCTCGACATCGACCTCGCGCCAGGCGTCGACGTCCGCGCCGGCCTGCTCGCGCGCAAGGAGACGTCGCGGCAGAACCTGTCGACGGTGCTCGGCGAATTCGTCCCACGCCGCCTCGCCGACCGGTGGCTCGAGACGCGGCAGATCCCCGACCGCCGCCTCGCCGAGTGCCCGAACGCGGCGCTCGCCGCGCTCGCGAGCGGGCTGCGGCGCTGGCGCGTCGTACCGTCCGGGACCGAGGGGTTTCGCAAGGCCGAGGTCACGGCCGGGGGCATCGACACGGCGGAGCTGTCGCCGGACACGCTCGCGTCGCGTCGCGTCCCCGGGCTGCATTTCGTCGGCGAGGCGGTCGACGTGACCGGCTGGCTCGGCGGCTACAACTTCCAGTGGGCCTGGTCGTCCGGCGTCGCCGCGGGCCTCGCCGTCTGACAGAGCGGCGCAGTCGCGACGGCCGGGCGGGCGGGGATCCGCCGGCCGCGTCGCGACGAGCGCGCGGCTGGGGAATCCGCGGCGTGCATCGCGACGAAGGGACGGGTCCGTCGCGTCGGCGACGTGCCGGCATGCGCCCGGGACTTCTCATTGACGCAAAACTGCGCTACCATCGCGGGCTTCGCTTCGTGCGAGCGGGCATTCGCCCGAATCCGACCCCGAACCTGATCCATCAATGCCGACTGTCCGTCTGAAGGAAAACGAGCCTTTCGAAGTCGCCCTGCGCCGTTTCAAGCGCACGATCGAGAAGACCGGCCTGCTCACCGAACTGCGCGCCCGCGAGTTCTACGAGAAGCCCACCGCCGAGCGCAAGCGCAAGCTCGCCGCCGCGGTGAAGCGTCACTACAAGCGCCTTCGCAGCCAGCAGCTCCCGAAGAAGATGTACTGACGCGCCGCCGGCGGCTGGCCGGCGAGCGACGCGCATCGCATTCGATCCGAAGCCCGCTCCGGTCTTGCCGCAGCGGGCTTTTGCATTGATATTGACGAATCGTCCGGAGGCGGCATGACCCTGCAGGAACGGATCACCGAAGACATGAAGGGCGCGATGCGCGCGAAGGACGCGGCGCGCCTGACGACGATCCGCATGCTGACGGCGGCGCTGAAGCAGAAGGAGGTGGACGAGCGTCGCGGCGGCGACGACCCGCTGACCGACGCCGACGTGCTCGCGATCGTCGACAAGCTCGTGAAGCAGCGCCGCGACTCGGTCGCGGCGTTCGAGAAGGCGGCGCGGCCGGACCTCGTCGAGAAGGAGCAGGCCGAGATCTCGATCCTGTCGGCCTACCTGCCGCAGGCGCTGACCGACGACGAGGTCTCGGCCGAGATCGACCGGTCGATCGCCGCCCTCGGCGTGTCGGGTCCGCAGGCGATGGGCAAGGTGATGGCCGACCTGAAGCCGAAGCTCGCCGGGCGCGCCGACATGACGCGCGTCTCCGGGCTCGTCAAGGCGGCGCTGTCGCGTTGATCGCGGGCGCCGCTCCCCGGCGCGCGAGGCGGCCGCGTTGATCCCGCAGGCGTTCATCGACGACCTGCTGCAGCGGATCGACGTCGTCGAGGTCGTCGGCCGTCACGTCAAGCTGCGCAAGGGCGGCGCGAACTACGTCGGGCTCTGCCCGTTCCACAACGAGAAGTCCCCGTCGTTCTCGGTCAGCCCGACGAAGCAGTTCTATCACTGCTTCGGCTGCGGCGCGCACGGCAGCGCGCTCGGCTTCCTGATCGAGTACAGCGGCCTGACGTTTCCGGAGGCGGTGCGCGAGCTCGCGCAGTCGGTCGGGATGAGGGTCCCGGACACGCGCGCCGAGGCCCGTCGCGTGTCGATCGATCATGCGGACGACGGCGAGCCGTTCGATCCGTCGCGGCCGGCCGTGTCGACGACGGCCATGATCGACGCGCTCGAGACGGCCGGCGCGTTCTACCGGACCGCGCTGCGCGGGTCGACGCGGGCGATCGACTACCTGAAGCAGCGCGGGCTCACCGGCGAGGTGGCGGGGCGCTTCGGGCTCGGCTACGCGCCGGAGGGCTGGAACGCGCTTCAGGCGGCGTTCGACGACTACCGGTCGGCGGTGCTGGTCGAGGCGGGCCTCGTCGTCGCGAAGGGCGGCGACGGCGCGGCCGGCGGCGCGCCCGACCGCGTCTACGACCGCTTCCGCGATCGCGTGATGTTCCCGATCCGGAATACGCGCGGACGCGTGATCGGCTTCGGCGGCCGCGTCATCGACGCCGGCGAGCCGAAGTACCTCAACTCGCCCGAGACGCCGCTGTTCCAGAAGGGGCAGGAGCTCTACGGGTTGTTCGAGGCGCGACAGGCGATCCGCGAGCAGGGCTTCGCGCTCGTCGTCGAGGGCTACATGGACGTCGTGGCGCTCGCCCAGCACGGCGTCGCGAACGTCGTCGCGACGCTGGGGACCGCGTGCACGCCGCACCACGTGCAGAAACTGCTGCGCCAGACCGATCGCGTGACGTTCGGCTTCGACGGGGACGCGGCGGGCCGCAAGGCCGCCTGGCGGGCGCTCGAGGCGTCGCTGCCGTTCGCATCCGACGACAAGGCGCTGTCGTTCCTGTTCCTGCCGCCGGAGCACGACCCCGACAGCTACGTCCGCGCGCTCGGACGCGACGCGTTCCTCGCGGCGGTCAAGGCCGCCACGCCGCTGTCGCAATACCTGCTGCGCGAGGTCGCCCGTCCCGGCGAACTCGCGACCGCCGAGGCGCGTGCGAAGGCGCTGTTCGACGCGCGGCCGCTCGTCAAGGCGCTGCCGGCCGGCGCGCTGCGGCTCCAGATCGTCCGCTCGCTCGCCACGGCGACCGGTGCAGCGGTCGAGGAGATCCTCGAGTCGTTCCAGATCCGGACGGCATCGTCGTCGCCGCGGCGCGCGCGTCCGCGTCGCGTCGAGCGTCAGCCGCCGCAGGGCCTCGCGCAGCGCGCGATCACCGCGCTGATCAAGTATCCGGTCCACGCGCGCACGCTGACGGCGTCGGACCTCGCGACGCTGGAGCACGGCGCCGGCGACGCACGCGACCTGATCGTCGAGATCGTCGAGGCGGCGAAGGGCGCCGGCCACGACGTCGACTTCCTGGCGATGTCGGATGCGCTTCGCGAGTCGGCGAATCGCGAGGTCTACGAGGCGCTGATGCAGGACGTGCTGTCGGACGACGAGACGAAGCGCGACCTGCTGGTCGGGCCCGACGGCGGCGACGACGAGCGGCAGGCGGCGCGTCGCGCCGAGCAGGTCGAGGCGGCGGCCCAGGAGCTCGCCGACGTCGTCCACCGCCTCCGGCTGCAGGACGTCGAAGCAAGGCTCGCGACGCTGACAGTCGCGCTGTCGGTCCCCGGCGGCGGCGATCCGGAGGCGCGCGAGGAGCTGGCCCGCCTCGTCGCGGAACGCGACCGTCTGCGCCGCGCCTGAGCCCGCGGGCGGGGCTTTCCCGCACCGAAACGGAGTGATATAGTGGCGGGCTGTCCTACCGGACTCTTCGGCCGACCGCGTCGCCTCTTTCGCAGGCACCGAATGCCCGAACGCTCAAATCCGGCCCGTCTCTCGCTGCGCGCACCGTGTCGCATATCAGCGAGAACGCGATCCACGCGGCTTGCCGCGTGATTGTCTTGCCGCTACTTGTGCAGCCGTCCCAGTCGTCGTACGCCCGCTCCGTGCCGGACCCGACCGCTGCCCGATGAAAGGCGGCAACGCGTCCCCATGTTCGGAAGGTGTCGCCGCTCCTGCGTGACGGTGTCGTGAACGAGGAAATCCATGTCGCAGTCCGCTAGAAAGTCCGCTCTCCCCGCGAAGGCCCCGGCCGCCGCGAAACCGCGTCCGACGTCGGCCAAGCCGGCCGTCGCGCTCGCGTCGACGACGCAGACGCGCCGCGTCGTCAAGGCCGCGGTCGCACCGCCGGCCCCGCCCGAGGCCGCCGCGCCCGCCGCGCCGGTCGCGAAGACCAACGGCGCGAACGGCGCCGCCCACGGCAACGGCGCGACGCCGCCGAAGCCGGCGGTCAAGGTCTCCGCGCCGAACGACAAGCTCAAGGCGCGCGAGCGCAAGGCCAAGGAAAAGGCGTTCCTGCGCGAGGCGCTGGCCGCCCGCCAGCCGGGCACCGAGGAAGAGCTCGAGGCCGCCGCACGAAGCTGAAGACCCTGATCAAGCTCGGCAAGGAGCGCGGCTTCCTCACCTACGCCGAGATCAACGACCACCTGCCCGACGACATCGTCGACGCGGAAGCGATCGAAGGCATCATCGGCACCTTCAACGACATGGGCATCGCGGTCTACGACCAGGCGCCCGATGCCGAGACGCTGCTGATCAACGACAACGCGCCGGTCGCGACGAGCGACGACGACGCCGAAGAAGAAGCCGAGGCGGCGCTGTCGACGGTCGACTCCGAGTTCGGCCGCACCACCGACCCGGTCCGCATGTACATGCGCGAGATGGGCTCGGTCGAGCTGCTGACCCGCGAAGGCGAGATCGAGATCGCCAAGCGCATCGAGGACGGCCTGAAGCACATGGTCATGTCGATCTCGGCCTGCCCGACGACGATCGCCGAGATCCTCGGCATGGCCGCGAAGGTGCGCCTCGACGAAATGCGCATCGACGAGATCGTCGACGGCCTGATCGACCCGAACGCGCCGCCGGAGCCCGAGACCTTCGGCAAGGCGGCGGCCGCCGCGGCCGTCGCGGCCGAAGGCGACGACGACGCCGCCGAGGACGAGGCCGACGAGGAGGAGGAGACCGAGGAGGACGTCGCGGCCGTCAACGCGAAGGCGCTCGAGGAACTCAAGCGCGGCGCGCTCGAGAAGTTCGACGTCGTGGCCCAGCAGTTCGACAAGATGCGTCGCGCGTTCGAGAAGGAACGCGACATCGGCACGCGCCCGTACGTGAAGGCGCAGGAAGCGATCAGCGCCGAGCTGATGACGATCCGCTTCACCGCGAAGATCGTCGAGAAGCTGTGCGACACGCTGCGTTCGCAGGTCGACGAGGCGCGTTCGATCGAGCGGCAGATCCTCGATATCTCGGTCAACAAGGCCGGCATGCCGCGCGCGCACTTCATCCGCTCGTGGCCGGGTCACGAGACCGATCTGCAAGTGGGTCGTCGGCGAGGTCAACGCCGGCCATCCGTACAGCGCCACGCTCGCCCGCAACGTGCCGGCGATCCAGGAGCTGCAGCAGAAGCTGGCCGACCTCGAGCTGCGCGTGCTGCTGCCGCTGAAGGTGCTGCGCGACATCAACAAGCAGATGGCGACCGGCGAGGCGAAGGCCCGCAAGGCGAAGCGCGAGATGACCGAGGCGAACCTGCGCCTCGTGATCTCGATCGCGAAGAAGTACACGAACCGCGGCCTGCAGTTCCTCGACCTGATCCAGGAAGGCAACATCGGCCTGATGAAGGCGGTCGACAAGTTCGAATACCGCCGCGGCTACAAGTTCTCGACGTACGCGACGTGGTGGATCCGTCAGGCCATCACGCGGTCGATCGCCGACCAGGCGCGCACGATCCGCATCCCGGTCCACATGATCGAGACGATCAACAAGATGAACCGGATCAGCCGGCAGATCCTGCAGGAGACCGGCGCGGAGCCCGATCCGGCGACGCTGGCCGAGAAGATGGAGATGCCGGAGGACAAGATCCGCAAGATCATGAAGATCTCGAAGGAGCCGATCTCGATGGAGACGCCGATCGGCGACGACGACGACTCGCATCTCGGCGACTTCATCGAGGATCAGAACACGCTGGCCCCGGCCGACGCGGCGCTCTACGCGAGCCTGCGCGACGTGACGAAGGACGTGCTCGACAGCCTGACGCCGCGCGAGGCGAAGGTGCTGCGGATGCGCTTCGGCATCGAGATGAGCACCGACCACACGCTCGAAGAGGTCGGCAAGCAGTTCGACGTCACGCGCGAGCGGATCCGCCAGATCGAGGCGAAGGCGCTGCGCAAGCTGCGTCACCCGAGCCGCAGCGACAAGCTGAAGTCGTTCCTCGAAGGCAGCTGATCGCGACGACGAGTGCCAAACGGAAAAGCCCGCGCGAGCGGGCTTTTTTTATTCGCCATCGGCCTCGTGCCATCGTGGCATCGCGCGGGGCTCGGCACCGGTCCGGCCGGATCGGCGAGAATGCCGCTCGCGGGCCGTTAGCTCAGTTGGTCAGAGCAGGGGACTCATAATCCCTTGGTCGCTGGTTCGAGCCCAGCACGGCCCACCGTCGACCGCGACGACCGTCGCGGTTCGTCGATTCATGTCGTCGTCGCCCATCGACGCGCCGTCGTTCGCGGGGCGTCGGCCCTCAGGCTGCCGCTCGGCAGCATGACGATCGACACGGACCCGCTTCAGCCGCCCAGACTCCTTCGGCGGTGCACCGCCAAGTCGTCCCCCATCGTCGCGCGCCGCCTGCCGCTTCGCGGCATCGCTCTTTCGCCGCCAGCGCCCCAGGCGTTTCGTCCGCCCATGAAAAAAGCCCCCGAAGGGGCTTTTTCACGCAGACCGACTTGAATCAGGCGGTCTTGCGGCGGCGCAGACGCAGGCCGAGCGCGGCAGCGCCGAGGCCCAGCAGCGCGAGCGAACCCGGCTCCGGAACCGCCGTCGCGAACGCCGTGTTGCCGTCCGCCTGGAACACGACGTTGCTCGACGTGAACGCGGTACCGTTGTAGCCGGTGGCCGGCGGCGCGGTCTGGAACGCGCCGATCTGCAGCGTCGACACCGTCGTCGCGGACGCCAGGTTCGGCGTGATGTGCGCCGGGTCGGCAGGGTTCGTGTCGGTGTAGCTGACGTTCGCGATGACCGCGGTCACGTTGAAACCGGCCGCCGTGTTGAACGTCTGATCGGCGGTGCTCGCCGCGATCGTGCCCGACAACTGCAGCAGACCGTCGTTGAAGCCCGTTCCGCCCGCGTTGTTCGCGAACGTGCCGGTGTTGTTGTCGAAGTAGACGTTGAAGTTGCCGCCGTTGATGTGGAAGTTGCACACCGTTGCCGACGAGCAGCTCGTCACCGTCTCGTTCAGCGTCGCGACGACCGTGTACTCGTACGTCGAGCCGGCGATCGACTTGCTGGCGTCACCGTCGATGTGCGCGAACGACGCCGTTCCGCCGGTGACCTGCGCCACGTCCGCGAAGTACGTCAGCGTGAAGTTCGTGCCGGCGACCGGGGCGAAGCCCGTCGTGAATGCCGTGCCGTTGCTGGCTTCGTCGAAGTTCACGAAGCTCGCGCCGGTCGGATTGTCCGGGTTGTAGATCGTCGGGGTCAGCGCCGCGACGCCGGCTCCGGCATAAGCGGCGGCCGATGCGGCGAGGGCTGCTGCGATAGACTTGAGTTTCATTTCTTGCTCCGTGGTTGATCCGGTACGCTCAAACGCTTGCTTCCTGTCCGATACAGAGCAACACGTGTGCCATGCGTGCGAAGAGACTGGAATTCAATGACTTAGCGGGCGGGTTACGGCGATGAAAGCGCCTCGCCGACGCGGTCTGTAAAGTTTCTCGACATTCGCCCGATGCGGTATCGGGGCCGGTCTTCGCCAAGCGGGCGACCCACGTCGTCGAGGTCCCCCGGAATTTCCGCCATGCGTTCGATCACGCCGCTTCAAATCGTCGAGTTCGCGGTCTACGCGGCGGTCGCGGTGGCGTCGGCCGCGGTCGCCTGTCTCGCGCTCGCCGCGTGGCTGCCCCGCGGCGACTTCCGCGGGGTGACGGTGATGGTGGTCGCCGTGATCCTGATCGAGGTTTTCGCGATCGTCGCGTATCGCGTGTTCCTCGCCGTCAGTCCGCTGCCAGAGGGCGACCTCGTCGAAGGCTCGCGCGCCGAAGCGGTCGCGCAGGTGAACACGCTCTTCTACCTGATGCTGTTCTACCCGCTGATCCGCTCGAACGTGCTGCCGGTCCCGCTGCTGCGGATGCTGTACCTGTCGCTCGGCGCGAAGCTCGGCCCGAACACGTACGGCGGCGTGCTGCTCGACCCGCCGCTGACGACGGCCGGCGCGAATTGCCTCATCGGACACAACGCGGTGCTGTACGCGCACGCGATCGAGGGCCGGCGCTTCGCGCTCGAGCGGATCGTGATCGGCGACGGCGTGACGATCGGGGCGAACGCCGTCGTCATGTCGGGCGTCGAGATCGGCGATCGTGCGATCGTGTCCGCGGGCGCGGTCGTCGGCAAGCGGACGCGGATCGGTGCCGGCGAAGTGTGGGGTGGCGTCCCGGCGCGACTCATCCGGGCGGCACCGCCGGCCGACGGCGGCCCCGGCGCATCGGCCTAGCATCGACATGTCCGGCGCGGACTCATCGCGACTGCTCGTCGTCGGGCGCACGACCGCCCGCGACGACCGCCGCGTCGATCGTCGACGAGAACGCGTCCTCGACGCGATGCCGTTCGATCGCGCGCCGCAGCACGGCGGCGGCGTCCCGCGCGGCCGGTCGCTCGATCAGCTCGCGAACGATCGAGGCGACCGCGTCGCGGGACGCCCGCCCCGTCCGCAGCAGGCGCCCGGCGCCGAAGCGCTCGACCGCGGCCATGTTGAGGAACTGATCGAGGTTGCTCGGGATGCCGAGCACCGGAACGCCTTCGGCGAACGCCTGGTAGCAGGTCGGACTGCCGCCGTTGCAGACCACGACGGCCGCGCGCCGGCAGAGAGCGGAGCCGGGCAGGAAGTCGGCGACGAAGACGCGGTCCGGCACGGCGAACCCGGCGACGCGTCCGGCCGTCGCCGCGACGACCGTGACCGGCAGCGTCGCGACGCCGTCGACGATCGCGCGCAGCGCCGTCGCGTCGCCGGAGCTGCCGAGCGTGACGTAGACGAGCGGCCGGTCGACCGGCAACGCGTCCCACCAGTCCGGCAGCGCGACGCGCGGGTCCCACAGGACGGCGCCGACGAAGCGGTGCGTCGGCGGCAGGTCGCGCATCGGGAAGAGCTCGGGGACGTCGGCATAGACGACGTCGTCGCCGTCGGTATACGTCGCGCGAAGGTCCGCGGGCAACGCGGCGAGCCCGTGGCGCCGACGCACCGCATTCAGCGGCGCCGCGTGTCGGCGGAAGGCGGCGGGCCGGCCGAGGTCGAAGAGGCGCTGCGCGATCGGCACGCCGAGCCATCGCACCATCGGCAGGTCCGGCACGGGGAAGCCTGCGTCCGCGAACGGACTCCAGCCCGCGTTCGCGATCGCGACGCAACGACGGCCGGTCGCGGCCGCGGCCACCGGCAGCGACAGCCGGAAGTCGCCGACGACGACATCGGCGTCGAACGCCTCGATGGCGTCCCGGTCGGCCGCGACGTAGCGCTCCAGCGTCGACTCGTCGTAGATGCGACGGCCGGACCGCAGCGCCGCGGCGAACGTGTCCGACGCGATCGAACGGATCGGAAGCGTCGCGAACGGATGCGGGCCGACGAGGCGGTCGTATCGCGGGTCGGCGGCGATGCAGACGTCGTACGCGGCGGGGTCGAGCCGTTGCGCGAGCGCGTGGACGCGGGCGACGTGCGCGAGCGTCACCGCCTCGGCGACGAACAGGACGCGGGCACGTCGACGCCCCGTGCCGGGGCCGCCGTCGTCGCGCGCCGCCGAGGTTTCAGTCGCGCTCATGCGTGCCGCGCTTTCCGCCGAGCCCGCATCGACCCGCGCGTCTTTCCTCTACGATGCGTGGGGCGACGCGCCGTTTCGCGGCGACCCGCTTCTTCCCCAGGACGCGCCGGGCGACGCCCGGCTCCTCGATGCTGACGTTCAAGCTCGCGATCCGCAACGTCTTTCGCCATCGCGTGCGGTCGGCGGTCGCGCTGTCGGCGATCTCGTTCGCGGTCATCGTGCTGATGCTTGCCGGCGGCTTCGTCGACTGGATCTTCTGGGCGATGCGCGAGGCCGCGACCGAGACGGGTCTCGGACACGTGCAGGTGATGCGTCCCGGCTTCCTCGAAAACGGCGCGTCGGATCCATTCGCGTTCCTGTTGCCTCGTTCGTCGCCCGTATTGTCGAGGATCGAGCAGAACGACCACGTGAAGGCCGTCGCGCCGCGGCTCAACGTCAACGGACTGATCAGCTATCACGAGTCGACGCTGTCGTTCATCGGCACCGGCGTCGACCCGCAGAAGGAGGCGATCGTCAGCAAGGCGCTGCCGATCGTCGAGGGCGCGAACCTCGCGCCCGGCGACGATCACGGCGTCATCCTCGGCGTCGGCCTCGCACGCAACCTCGGCGTCGCGGTCGGCGAGACGGTCGTGCTGCTGATGACGCCCGAGCGCGGCGGCGTCAGCGCGCTCGAGCTGACGGTCCGCGGCCTGTTCTCGACGCAGGTCAAGGCGTACGACGACGCGGCGCTGCGGATGCCGCTGTCCGCGGCGCGCCGGTTGATGAAGGTCGACGGCTCGCACGTCTGGGTGATCGCGCTCGACGACGTCGAGGCGACGCACGAGCGGACGCTCGCGTTTCGACGAGAGTTCGCCGGCGAGAAGCTGGAGTTCGTCGAATGGCCGGCGCTCGCGGACTTCTACGTCAAGACCGTCCAGCTGCTGTCGAGCCAGATGGACATCGTGCGGCTGATGATCGGGCTCATCATCGTGCTCGGGATCTCGAACATGCTCGTCATGAACGTGCTCGAACGCACCGGCGAGGTCGGCACGCTGATGGCGCTCGGCGGCCGGCCCGGACGCATCGTCAAGCTGTTCCTCGGGGAAGGGATGCTGCTCGGCCTCGTCGGCGGGCTCGTGGGGCTCGGCATCGGTTACCTGCTCGCGCATCTGATCTCGTTCGTCGGCATTCCGATGCCGCCGCCGCCCGGGCGCAGCGTCGGCTACTCGGCCGGCATCATGCTCGACTGGCCGCTCGCGCTGACGACGTTCGGTCTCGCGGTCGTCGCGACGCTGCTCGCGAGCCTCTACCCGTCGTGGAAGGCGTCGCGGCTCGTGATCGTCGACGCGCTGCGCCAGAACCGCTGAATCGACGACGATGTTCGCGCTCGCCCTCCGCAACGTCTTCCGCAACAAGGCCCGCACGTCGCTGACGCTGACCGTGATCGGCGCCGGCGTCGCGGGGCTGATCCTGTGCGGCGGCTTCATCCAGGACGCGCTGCTGCAGCTTCGCGAGGCGACGATCCATTCGCAGCTCGGCCACCTGCAGATCTATCGCAAGGGGTTCTACGAGAGCGGCTCGCGGTCGCCGCAGAACTACCTCATCGACGACCCGCGACGCATCGTCGATCTCGCGCGCAAGGTGCCCGACTTCGAGGAGGGCATGGCGCGGCTCTCGTTCGCCGCGGTGCTGAACAACGGGCACTCCGACTTCCCGGTGCTCGGCGAGGGCGTCGAGCCCGACAAGGAGGCGAAGCTCGGCAGCCTGCTGCACGTCGTCGACGGCCGCAACCTGACGGCGAAGGACGCGAGCGGCATCTTCATCGGCGAGGGCGTCGCGTCGGCGCTGAAGCTGCACGTCGGCGATCACGCGACGATCCTGCTGAACACGGTCGAGGGCGCGCTCAACAACGACGACTTCGAGGTCGTCGGCATCTTCAGAAGCGCCTCGAAGGACTACGACGCGCGCGCGATCCGGGTCACGCTGCCGGCCGCGCAGCAGCTCATGTCGCTCTCGTCGGTCAACGCGGTCGTCGTGCTGCTGTCGAAGACCGAATCGACCGACGCGGCGGCCGCGGCGCTGACGCGCGCGCTCGACCCCGCGCGCTACGAGGTCAAGACGTGGCGCGAGCTCGCCGACTTCTACGACAAGACCGCGAGCCTCTACGAGCGGCAGTTCCTCGTCCTCGAGGCGATCATCCTGCTCGCCGTCCTGCTGAGCGTCATCAACGCCGTCAACATGAGCGTCTACGAGCGCACCAGCGAGTTCGGCACGCTGATGGCGCTCGGGACGCATCGCGGCGCGGTGTCGAGCCTCGTGCTGAAGGAGAACGCGCTGCTCGGCCTGTTCGGCAGCGTCGCCGGCACGATCGTCGGTCTCGCGCTCGCGGTGGCGATCTCGGCGATCGGCATCCCGATGCCGCCGCCGCCGAACTCGAGTGCCGGCTACGTCGCGGCGATCCACCTCGACGCGACGACCGTCGCGGTCGCCTGCATCATCGGCTTCGTCGCGACGGTCGCCGCGGCGTGGCTGCCGTCGCGGCGCATCGCGCGCATCCCGGTCGTCGACGCGCTGCGGCAGGCTTGACGTCGGCGGCGCTCACTCGAGCTTCTTCAGGTAGTCCTTCGTGAAGACCTTGTCCGGCAGGTCGCGCAGCTTCATGTTGCTGTACTCGAGCACCGACTCCTCGTTCGCCCGCAACGCGTCCTGCATCACGAGCTTCGTCGGTCGCATCTGGCCCGCCACCTTCTTGTAGTCGGTATAGCGGCAGGTCTTGAGCAGCTTGTCGGACAGCGAATAGAACTCGGCCTTGTACGGACGGCCGTCGGACTGGCGGACCCAGTAGACGACGCGGTGATAGGTCACGCCGCGGTCGACCGCGGTCAGCTCGAGCACCTGGTAGGCCTCGCCGTCGATCGTCTCGGTCCGCGCGAGCTGCGGCGTGTAGTCGCCCGAGAAATTGGCGCGCGCGAGGTCGCCGTTCGACACCTCGCCGGTGAGCCGCTGGCTGAGCGACAGCCGCACCGGCTGCGAGATGTTCGGCAGGAAGACCCACAGGTCGCGGCTCTTCATCAGCAGCACCTGGCCCTTCTCGGACGCGGGCTCCATCGTGATGACGACGGTGTTCTCGTTGCCCTTCTGCAGGATCCGGTACTTGCGGTTTTCCTGCTCCTTGTCGGGCGCCGTGTTGGCGATCGTCACGTCGACCTGGAAGCCCTCGCGCGGAAAACGGATCGCATCGGACTTCTCGAGCAGGTCCTCCACCGCGTCCTGCGCGCGGGCCGGCGGCGGCGCGGCGAGCAGGCACGACGCGAACAGAGGCGGCAGCACGGCGAGGCGCAGCGCGTTCGGCGACGGCAGGAGCGAAAGGAAGCGCGGGAGGAGGCGGGATGTCGTCATCGGGGCAGGGGAAGCGGCGAGCGCATCGATCGTCGCGGGCGGGTCTGCGACGCGGGACCCGTCGATCGGGTCGGCGCATTTTTGCAACAGCGCGCCGTGCGAGTCGACGGCGGCGGGGGTCGGGCATGCGGCGCGCCCTTATCATAACCATCCGCAAGTTCGGCCTTCAGCTTACATGGAATTGATCCGGCTCGAGAACGTCACGAAGGAGTACCAGCTCGGCTCGCAATCGGTCCAGGCGCTGAAGAAGGTGACGTTGAGCATCGAGTCGGGCGTGTTCCTCGCGATCGCGGGCCCGTCCGGCAGCGGCAAGACCACGCTGCTGAACCTCATCGGCTGCATCGACCAGGCGACCGAAGGGACGATCAAGATCAACGGCCACGACGTGACGAGCCGCACGCCGGACCAGCTCGCCGATCTGCGCGCCCGCACCATCGGCTTCATCTTCCAGACCTTCAACCTGCTGCCGGTGCTGTCGGCCGCGGAGAACGTGGAGTACCCGCTGCTGCAGCTCGACAAGCTGACGAAGGCCGCCCGGGCGGAACGCGTCAACCACTATCTGAACGTCGTCGGCATCGGCAAGTTCGCCCATCATCGGCCGAACCAGCTGAGCGGCGGCCAGCGCCAGCGCGTCGCGATCGCGCGTGCGCTCGCGATCCATCCGAAGATCATCCTGGCCGACGAGCCCACCGCCAATCTCGACCACAAGACCGGCGAGGGGATCCTCCGGCTGATGAAGAAGATCAACCAGTCGACGAAGACGACGTTCATCTTCTCGACGCACGACCAGAAGGTGATCAACATGGCCGACCGCCTGATCCGCATCGAGGACGGCGAGATCAAGCGGCTCGGGATCAAGGTCGACCGGACCTGGCTGTACGCGGACAACCCCGATCGCGAGATGAAGGTCGCCTGAGCGAGGAACGACGATGGCACTGGTTTCGAACGGCATGTGGATCCGGGGTGCGGTCGGCGTGCTCGCGTTGCTCGGCGCCTCGACGACGGCGCGTGCCGACGACGCCGTCCCGATCTCGGGCACCGGACTCGTGGCGCAGGCGCCGCCCGGCGAGAAGACGCGCGACGCGCGCGATCGCGCCGACGCGCTGCTCGACGAGGACCTGCCGTCCGACGACGTGCCGAGCGGCGTCGGGCTGCACGGCTACGACCAGTTCGAGGCCGCGTACACGTATCCGTCGCCGGGGCACTGGTCGAAGCTGCTGAACCGCTTCGAGCTCGACGCGCAGGGCGCGCTGTCGAGCGTCCTCAAGTGGCGCGCCGGCGTGCGCATCGACTACGACGCGATCTACAGCCTCAGCCACTTCTATCCCGACGACGTGCGTCGCAACCAGCGGTTCGATCCGGAGATCCGCGAGACCTTCGTCGACTACGGGATGGGCGACTTCGACTTCCGCGTCGGGCGGCAGCAGATCGTGTGGGGCGAGGTCGTCGGCCTGTTCTTCGCCGACGTGGTCTCCGCGAAGGACCTGCGCCAGTCGGTGCTGCCGGACTTCGAACAGATCCGCATCCCGCAATACGCGGCGCGGGCCGAATACTTCCGCGGCGACACCCACGTCGAGGCCATCTGGATTCCGTTCCCGACGGTCGACCAGATCGGCAAGCCCGGCGCCAACTTCTATCCTTATCCGCCGGCCGCGGCCGGCTACGGCTACAACATCCAGACCGAGCAGAAGCCGCACGGGGCCGGCCGCGAGAACGTCGGCATGCGCGTGTCGACGCTCGTCGGCGGCTACGACATGGCAGCGTTCGTCTACAACAGCGTCAACTCGGCGCCGACGTTCTATCGCCAGATCGTCACCACGCCGTTCCCGACGCTCGTCTACACGCCGCGGCACGACCGCATCACGCAATACGGCTTCACCGGCGCGAAGGACTTCTCCGACTTCGTCCTGAAGACGGAGGTCGTCTATGCCGTCGGCACGAACTTCAACACGGTCGACCTCACCGACGCCGACGGCGTCGTGAAGCAGAACTACCTCGACTACATCGTGAGCGCCGAGTGGCCGCTGCCGAACGACGCGCGCTTCAACCTGCAATTCTTCGAGCGTCGCTACAACCATCACGATCCCGGCATCCTGCCGAACGCGCGCGAGGACGGCGTCAGCGTGTACCTGAGCGGGAAGCTCGGCGAGCACTTCGCGCCGGAGATCCTCGCGATCCGCAGCCTGAACCGCAACGACTACCTGGTGCGCCCGCGCATCGTCTGGAACGTCGCGAAGAACTGGCGGGCGGCGTTCGGTGTCGACGTCTTCGGCGGCCGGCCGACCGGACTGTTCGGCGAGTACGACCGCCAGGACCGGCTCTACGCCGAGGTGCGCCGCAGCTTCTGATCGTCGTCGCCGAAGCGCAGCCGCTCGAGCGATAGCCGCAACGATCGCGACGTCGCGGCCGGTCCCTCGCCGACGCGGCCCATGAAGACGGCGCGCGGGAGGACGTCGCCGCCGACCGCGTCCGCCAGGTCGGCCGCGATCTCGGCCGCCGCCCGCGCGGCACCGGGCATCGTCGAGAACGCGACGCCGGTGCGGTCGTAGCGCGCGAAGATCAGCGGCGTCAGTTCGGGCTGCAGCTGCAGGCCGAGCGCCGTCGCGGTCAGCCACAGCCGCTGCATGCGACGGCCCCCTTCGATGACGTCGTCGATGCCGGCGGCCGGCCGGTCGGCGACCAGCACGAAGTGCGCGGCGCACGCGAGCCCCGGAAGCACGTCGAGCTGGATCCGGGGCAGCCACGTGCCCGCGAGGAAGCGGTTGAAGAAGGACACGCGCGACCAGCTCCGCATCACCCATCGCATCATCGCGGCGCTGACCGGGTCCATCCCGACGGCCCGCTCCGGCACGCGATCCTCGCTGAAGCGCGCGCCCCACTCGATCGCGTCGCGGTGCACGCGATACGCCTCGGGAATCGTCAGCCGCAGCCGGGCGCTGCGAAACAGCAGTCCCGCCATCCGCACGCGCTCGCGGCGGCTCGCGCGCCAGACGACCGAGTAGCCGGCGCCGACCGACGCCGACAGCGCCGAGCGCTCGTCCGCCGACAGCGGCCGCGTCCTCAACGCGCGGCGATAGACGCTGCGGGTCTCGATCACGGCGTGCAGCGGGTCGACGACGAGCGACGGATCGTCGACGAAGCGGACGTCGATCAGCGGCCGCTCGATCGGCGAATCGGGACGACGCGACGCCTCGACGCGCATCCCGTGCCGCGAGGCGCCGATCGCCATCGTCTCGAGCAGCGCGCCGAGCGCGATCTGGCTCGCGACGCCGTCGAGGTCGTAGACGCAGGTCGCCCGCGTGTCGTAGCCGTGGACGACGATGCGATCGGACGCGACGCGCTCGAAGCGCCACGGCTGCTCGTTGTCTCCGCTCGGCGCCCAGCGCGCGAGGTCGAGCACGGCGTCGATGCGGTCGCGCTCGGCGACGCCGGTCATCGCGACGGCGCGCCTCGCGCGAGCTGCCGGCGCGCGACCGACAGCATCAGCTTCTGCAGCGGATTGCGGTTGCCGCCCGGCCGCCACGTGCGCGACAGCCGGTACCGATAGGCGTCGAAGTGGATGCCGTGCGGCGCGGCGCGCAGCGGACCGCGGCCGAGCAGGATCTTCAGGCACTCGGTCGCTGCGAAACCCGCGCACAGCTCGCATGCCATCGCCGTCGACGGACCGCGCCGTGCCGACAGGTCGACGCGCGACGGGTCGACGAGGTAGCGACGCTGCAGCAGGCTCGGCGACAGGCCGAGCAGGAAACGGATCGCCTGCTCGTCGGGGCTGCAGCCGTCGAGCCGGAAGTAGTCCTCGAACGTCATCCCGCCCGGCAGGAAGTTCAGGAGCGCGACGCCCATGCCGAGCGGCGCGGCGGTCACGGCGGGGATGCCGCGCTCGGCGCAGCGCGCGAACACGGCGCGCCGGATGTCGACCGCGAAGTAGTCGAGCCCGTCGAGGTACAGGTCGACGCCGTCGAGGAACGCGTCGATCTCGGTCGCGACGACGCCGTCGGGGAAGCGGCGGATCTCGAGCTCCGGATTGATGTCGAGCGCCATCTCGGCGATCGCGTCGATCTTCGGCCGGTCGAGCGTCCGCATGTTCGCGCCCGCCTGGCGGTTGAAGTTCGCGAGCGCGAAGCGGTCGAAGTCGGCGATGTGGAAGCGGCCGATGCCGAGTCGCACGAGCGTCAGCAGGTGGCTGCCGCCGACGCCGCCGAGTCCCGCGATCGCGATGCGGCTCCCGCGCAGCCGGCGTTGCTCGGCTTCGGTGACCCAGCCGAGGTTGCGGGCGAACGCCTCGTCGTATCGGAACGCCGGCGGGTCGCCCGCCCTCGGTGACGCCGGCCGCGTGCTCAACTGAGCTTCGTCAGGCGACCCATCACGCCGCGCTCTTCGGCCTGCGAGAAGCCGTACGGGTAGAGCGACTTCTCGGTGCGCGCGAGGTCGGGCCGGCCGCCGAAGCGCGCGAGCTGCTCCGCGAGGTGCCTGAACTCGAGTCGCAGCAGGACCGCGGGCGCGTTGACCCGCGTGTTGAGCCGCTCGGGTCCGAACTGCGTGAAGCCGAGCATCTGCTCGTAGAACCGCACGTGTCGCGGGTTGACCTCGATGAACAGGTCCGTGTACCCGTTCATCTTGTGCGAGTAGATGTAGGCGATGTGGAACAGCGTCGCGAGCACGCGCTTCGAGCGGATCGCGCCGTCCACCGCGAGCTTCGTGAATTCGCAGACGCGCGCGCCGCCGGCCCGCAGCACGTCGATCTCGGCCTTGTAGAGCGCGTCGACGAGCAGACCCTCGTCGGAGTCGAAGCCGATGCTGATCGTCGCCATCGGCGACGTGCCGTGCGACGCGACGAGCGTGATGCGGTTGGGTTGCTGCCGGGCATGCCACGCGATCTTGTAGCCGCGCCACGCGTACATCTTGTTGACCAGCATGCTCGCCGTGTTGCGGCGGCCGTCGCTGTCGGCGAGGCGGACCTTGAACAGCGTCTGGTTGAGCGCGAGCTCGCCGTGGCCATCCTTGTCGGGCTGGTCGACGACCAGCGACGTCAGCGGGCGCGGAACATCGTACGGCACCCCGACGATCGTTCGGCCGCCGAGATCATCGGGGACCGTGTAGGCGTCGGGTCGCATGCCGCTCGCAGTGTCCGACTCAGGCCTCCGACTCTTCACGCGTTGCTCCGCAAGACATCTTCCGCCCTCCCTCCCGAAACACGCGAACGAGCAAGTTGCGCGGGGGTGCGGAGCCTTTTTGGTTATGCTAGCACACCGAAATTTGCCATCGGCGGACCGCCTATCCGTCCACATCGGCGCGGCCGACGGTAACCTGAGAGGCGACATGGCCGAAACCGACGCGCTGTCCGCATGGTGGATGCCCTTCACCGCCAATCGCGACTTCAAGGCGGCGCCGCGGCTGCTCGTGGCAGCCGAGGGCATGCATTACCGAACCCACGATGGACGCACGATCCTGGACGGCGCTGCCGGCCTGTGGTGCGTCAACGCGGGGCACTCCCAACCCCGGATCGTACACGCGATCGCCGACAGTGCGCGCACGCTCGACTTCGCTCCGTCGTTCCAGATGGGCCATCCGTCGGCGTTCGAGCTCGCGGAGCGCCTCGTCGACCTCACCGACGGACGCTTCTCGCAGGTCTTCTACGTCAACTCGGGGTCCGAGGCGGTCGATACGGCGCTGAAGATGGCGCTGGCCTATCACCGCGTCCGCGGCGACGGATCGCGGACGCGGCTGATCGGCCGGGAGCGCGGATATCACGGCGTCGGCTTCGGCGGCATCTCGGTCGGCGGCATGGTCAACAACCGCAAGTGGTTCGGCGCGCTGCTCGCCGGCGTCGACCACCTGCCGCACACGCACGATCCTGCGAGGAACGCGTTCAGCCGCGGCGTGCCCGAGCACGGCGCCGAGCTGGCCGACGCCCTCGAACGGCTCGTCGCGCTGCACGACGCGTCGACGATCGCCGCGGTCATCGTCGAGCCGGTCGCGGGGTCGACCGGCGTGCTGCTGCCGCCGAAGGGCTATCTGCAACGGTTGCGCGAGATCTGCACGAAGCACGGGATCCTGCTGATCTTCGACGAGGTCATCACCGGCTTCGGCAGGCTCGGCACGCCTTTCGCGAGCGACTTCTTCGGCGTCGAGCCCGACCTCATGGCGGTCGCGAAGGGCATCACGAACGGCTGCGTGCCGATGGGTGCCGTGCTGGTGAAGCCGCACGTGCACGACGCGTTCATGCAGCAGCCCGAAGGCTCGATCGAGTTCTTCCACGGCTACACGTACTCGGGCCATCCGCTGGCCTGCGCCGCGGCGCTCGCGACGCTCGACGTCTACGACGAGACCGGCGCGTTCGACAACGCGGCGTCGCTCGCCCCGGCGTTCGAGGACATGCTGCACGCGCTGCGCGGCAGGCCGCATGTCGTCGACGTCCGCAACCTCGGCCTCGTCGGCGGCATCGAGCTGCGGCCGCGCGACGGCCGGCCCGGCGCGCGCGGGCTCGAGGTGTTCAAGAAGGCGTACGCCGCCGGCATCATGATCCGCGTCACCGGCGACATCGTCGCGTTGTCGCCGCCGCTGATCGCGAATCGCGCGCAACTCGAGCAGCTCTGCACGACGGTCGGCGACGTCCTCGACACCGTCGCATGATCCGTCCGGATCGAGGGCTGCGGCGCGGGGCTGCGTGCGCCGCGCCGGTCTGCGATAATCCGCCGTTCTCCCTCTTGCGGCGTTCCCCCCGTTGACCGATCCAGAAGCACGAGATACCGCGCCTGCCGGCGCGGCGCCCGAAGCGGACTTCGCCAGCTTCGGGCTCGATCCGAGCATCCTGCGCGCACTGGCCGAGCAGGGCTACACGAAGCCGACACCGATCCAGGCGCAGGCGATCCCCGTCGTCATCAGCGGCCGCGACGTGATGGGTGCCGCGCAGACCGGCACCGGCAAGACGGCCGGCTTCTCGTTGCCGATCATCCAGAACCTGCTGCCGCTCGCAAACACGAGCGCGTCGCCGGCGCGCCACCCGGTGCGCGCGCTGATGCTGACGCCGACCCGCGAGCTGGCCGACCAGGTCGCCGCGAACGTCGCGACGTACGCGAAGCACACGCCGCTGCGCTCGACCGTCGTCTTCGGCGGCGTCGACATGGCGCCGCAGACGGCTGCGCTGCGCGCCGGCGTCGAGATGCTGATCGCGACGCCGGGCCGCCTGCTCGACCACGTCCAGCAGAAGACGCTGAACCTGTCGCAGGTCCAGGTGCTGGTCCTCGACGAGGCCGACCGGATGCTCGACATGGGCTTCCTGCCGGACCTGCAGCGCATCATCAACCTGCTGCCCGCGAAGCGGCAGAACCTGCTGTTCTCGGCGACGTTCAGCAACGACATCAAGCGGCTCGCGCAGAGCTTCCAGACCGACCCGGTCGTCATCGAGGTCGACCGTCGCAACGCGACGACCGAGCTCGTTCAGCAGATCCTGTATGCGATGCCCGCCGACCAGAAGCGCGCGGCGGTCGCGCACATCATCCGCGAGCGCGAGCTGAAGCAGGTGCTGGTCTTCTCCAACACGAAGATCGGCACGGGCCGCCTCGCGCGCGAGCTGAAGAACGAAGGCATCAACGCCGACGCGATCCACGGCGACAAGAGCCAGAAGGACCGCATGATCGCGCTCGACGCGTTCAAGAAAGGCGAGATCGACGTGCTGGTCGCGACCGACGTCGCGGCGCGCGGCCTCGACATCGTCGAGCTGCCGGCGGTCATCAACTACGACCTGCCGTACGCGCCCGAGGACTACGTCCACCGCATCGGGCGAACCGGTCGCGCCGGGGCGTCGGGCATCGCGATCTCGCTGATGGCGCCGGAAGAAGAGCGCCTGCTGCTCGAGATCGAGAAGCTCACGAAGCGTCCGCTCGAGCGCTCCGAGCTGTCGGGGTTCCGGCCGCACGAGCGGCCGCGTCGCGAACGCGACGCCCGGCCGTCCGAGCGCGGCGGCTCCGGCCGCCGCGACCGCGACGAGCAGGGCTACGGGCAGCAGGCCGGCCCGCGGGCGCCGCGCTACGCGTCGCGCGCACGCGGCCACCACGAGGCCGTCGACGAGTTCTTCCTTCGCCCCTACGAGCCGTCGTCCGAGCCGCAGGCCGCCGCGCCCGCTGCGGAGACGGCGCCGCCGGCGCCGAACGGGCGGCCCGCGCCGAGGCTCGCCGCGCTGCTCGGCGGGTCGAAAAAGTCGGGTTGACGCGGCGCCGGACGACGACGTCCGGGCAGGCGTCGCGCGACGAACGCGCCGGCGACGCCGGGCGCGCGACGCGCCGCTAACGCGCCGGCCACTTCGCCGCCCACGCGGCGGTCGCGCGCTCCCAGAAGTCGTCGAGCCCGCCCGGCCGGCCGACCGGAAGCCCGAGGTGCCGTGCGGCGTCGAGCAGCGCCGGCAACGGATCCGCGCGGTCGAGCGGCACGGCGCCGTGGCCCTTCGAGAGCTTGACGCCGTCGCGATCGACGACGAGCGGCACGTGCAGCGTGCGCGGCGCCCGGTAGTCGAGTGCCTCCTGCAGCAGCCGCTGGCGCGGCGTCGAGTCGAGCAGGTCGATGCCCCGCACGACGTCCGTCACGCCCTGTGCCGCGTCGTCGACGACCACGGCGAGCTGGTACGCCCACCATCCGTCGGCGCGCCGCACCACGAAGTCGCCGACGTCGCGCGCGAGGTTCTGGCAGTACGTCCCCACCGCGCGGTCGTCGATGCAGACGGCGCGGTCGGGCACGCGCATCCGCCATGCGCGCGGCTGCCGGCCCGGCGCGAGACCGTCGCGACAGGTCCCCGGATAGACGCCCGGCCCGTCGGTCGCCGATCCGACGGCGGCGCTCGCGGCGAGCTCCTTGCGCGAACAGCCGCACGGATAGACGAGCTTCGCATTCCGAAGCGACGCGAAGGCCCGTTCGTACAGCGCGCCGCGCGCGCTCTGCCGGACGACGGGACCGTCCCAGCGAAAGCCGAACGCCTGCAGCGTCCGCAGGATGTCCTCGGCCGCGCCGGCGACCTCGCGGGGCCGGTCGACGTCCTCGATGCGCACGAGCCAGCGACCGCCGGCCGCGAGGACGTCGAGACGGCTCGCCATCGCCGCGACGAGCGACCCCGCGTGCAACGGACCGGTCGGCGACGGGGCGAAGCGCCCGACGACGTCGCCGCCACTTGACGTCACGTCGGTCTCACGAAATCCCGCCTCGAGAAGACGCCGGGCGTCGGGTCCGCGCGACGCAGCCCGGTGAATTTCTGTCGCAGTGCGCCAAACGGGGTGCCGCTTGCGATAATGCGTGCCATCCAGTCATTCTTGCACGCGGTCCCCGTGCCGTCGGCGCGGTCAGCCGCGCAAACGACGAGACCGCCCGGCCACCCTCCGGCCGGGCGTAACGACCGAACCCGATCGATGCCTTCGCCAGAACCAGTCGATTCGTCCCTTCCGAGGCGATCGTCGGACGGCAGAGGCGCGATCTTGCGACGGCTGGCGCTGCTCGACGTCAGCGCCAAGGACGCGCAGGTCGGCGGCATCATGACGCTGTCGCTGATCGCGTTCGTCGGCGTGCTGCTCGCGAACGCGATGCCGCGGGTGCTGCTCGACCGCTGGATCGCCGGCATCGCGGCGGCGGCCGTGATCCGCGCGGTGCTGTCGTTCGCCTGGCGGCGCGTCCGCCCCACCGTGGTCGTCACGGCTGCCGGCATCGCCCGGCGCCTGCGCGTCTGGGAGCTCGCGTACGCGGGGAGCGCGCTGCTGAGCGGCATCGCGTGGAGCTCGCTCGCGCTGACGACGCTCGAGATCGAGGAACTCGCCCTTCCGTCGACGCTGGTCCTGACGCTCGCGCTCGTCGTCGCCAGCACGTCGTCGACCGGGAACCGGCTCGCGCAGATCCTGTTCATCACGCCGATCGTCGCGGCGCAGGAGTTCCACCTCGTGCGCCTCGTGATGACGCGGCCCCTGCAGCACGGCGCGCTGCTGCCGATCCTGTGGCTCCTGATCGCGGGGATGCTGTTCACCGTCAAGCGCAAGACGTCTTCGCTGCTGCGAACGAGCATCGACGTACAGATCGAGCACGAGCGGCGCGCGTCGGAGCAGACCGCGCTGATCGAGAGCGCGCCGCTCGGCATCCTCGTCATCCGCGGCGGGTTCGTGGCCGTGTGCAACGACGCCGTGCTGAAGCTGTTCGGCTATTCGCGCAAGGACCAGCTGCTGGGCGTCAGCGCGCGCACGCTGATGCCGGACGACGCGACGTGGCAGGAGATCCTCGACATGTCGCGCGCCTCCGTCCACGGGTCGGTCGCCGCCGCGCGTCGTGCGCCAGCGCAAGGCCGACGGGTCGCGCATCGAGGTGCTGCTGAAGATCGCGGCGGTGAAGACCGCGAGCGGCGAGCTCGAGTTCATCGGGCTCTACGAGGACGTCACCGAGCGCCTCGCGGTCGAGGAGAGCTATCGCTACGCGCTGCGGATGCAGCGCCTCGTGTTCGAGAGCGCCGGCGAAGGCATCGCCATCATCAACGACGGCGTCATCGAGCAGGCGAACCAGGCGCTCGCCGACCTCGTCGGCCTGTCGACGAGCCAGCTCGTGGCCCGTCCGCTGCGGACGATCTTCGAGGACCCGGCCGGCTGGGCGGAGATCGAGAGCCGCTTCGAGCGGCTGCGCAAGACGATGAAGCTCGAGCGGCGCATCCTGCGTTCGGACGGCCGCGCGATCTGGGTCAGCGTGACGGGTCGCTTCGTCGATCCGCCGGCCGACGCCGCGGCCGGCTCCGCGGCCGAGCACTGCTCGATCTGGATCCTCGCCGACCTGTCGCTGCAGAAGCAGAAGGAGGCCGAGAACTGGCATCACGCGAACCACGACGTGATGACGGGTCTGCCGAACCGCCGCTTCCTGCAGGACCGGCTCGACCAGGCGATCGCGTCGGCGCGCCGCGACGGCCGGCGCGTCGCGGCGGTCGAGCTCGACCTCGACGGGTTCAAGCTCGTCAACGACACGTACGGTCATCGCTTCGGCGACGCGGTGCTCGAGGAGGTCGCGCGGCGCCTGTCGACGATCGTCCGCGAGCTCGACACGGTCGGGCGATGGGGCGGCGACGAATTCGTCCTCGTGCTGCGCGAGATCGAGTCCCGCGCGATCGTCGAGGAGACCGTGAAGCGCGTCATCGCGCGGCTGTCGGAGCCGATCACGTACGGCGGACACGAGCTGTCGGTCGGCGCGAGCATCGGCATCGCGCTGTTCCCGGACCACGGCGATGCGGTCGAGACGCTGATGCTGGCCGCCGACCTCGCGATGTACGAGAGCAAGGGCGGCGGCGGCAATTCATGGCGCTTCGCCGTCGCGACGGACCAGGCGCCGCGCGGCAAGTATCGGCCGGCCGTGCTCGCGTCCGATCCCCGTCGAACACCGGAACGCGCGACCCGGCGTCGAGCGCCTCGGTGCCCGGGCCGGCGCCGAGCGCACCTGGCGCCGACCCGACGGCGGCCGCGACGTCGGCTCGGGCGACGACGACGGCCGCGCCCGACTAGGCGTCGGCCGCCGCGAGCTGCATCGCCTGCTCGCGCAGCTCCTCGAGCGTCCGCTCGAAGCGCGCGAGCCGCTCGCGCTCCTGCGCGACGATCTCCGGCGGCGCCTTGCCGACGAAGCTCTGGTTCGCGAGCTTGCCGCGCGACTTGGTGATCTCGCCGGCGACGCGCTGCTCCTCCTTCGCCACGCGCTCGCGCTCGGCCGCGACGTCGATCTTCACGTCGAGCATCAGCAGCGCGTCGCCGACGACCTGGACCGCGTTCGACGACGCCGGGTCGAGCGCCTCGACGACGGTCACGTCGGACAGCCGTGCGAGCCACTTGAGATACGGCGCGCCGGCCGCGAGTCGCTCGCGGACGGCCGCGTCGCGTGCCGCCGCGACCAGCGGGACGCGCTCGCCCGGCGGCATCCGCATCGTGCCGCGCAGGTTGCGGACGGCATCGACGGACGCCTTGAGCTCGGCCACCCACCGGTCGGCGACGGGGTCGATCCGGTCCGGCTGCGCGACCGGGTACGGCTGGATCATCACGCTCGTGACCTCGCCGTCGACCATCTTGCCGGCGAGCGGCGCGACCTTCTGCCACAGCTCCTCGGTGATGAACGGGATGATCGGATGGGCGAGCCGCAGCGTCGCCTCGAGCACGCGCAGCAGCGTGCGTCGCGTCGCGCGCCGCTCGACCTCGTTGCCGGTCTGCAGCGCGACCTTCGCGAGCTCGAGGTACCAGTCGCAGTACTCGTCCCAGACGAACTGATAGACCGCGGCGGCCGCCTGGTCGAAGCGGTATTCGCCGAACCCCTTCGCGACGTCGGCCTCGGCCCGCTGCAGCCGGCCGACGATCCAGCGGTCCGGCAGCGAACGCGCCGCGTCGAGCGCGGCCTCGTCGCCGGCGACGCCGCGCTCGACCGCGTCGAGTCCCTCGACGTTCATCAGCACGAAGCGCGTCGCGTTCCACAGCTTGTTGCAGAAGTTGCGATAGCCCTCGCAGCGCGACAGGTCGAAGTTCAGCGTCATCGACAACGGGGCGAGCGCCGCGAACGTGAAGCGCAGCGCGTCGGCGCCGAACGCGGGGATGCCGTCGGCGAAATGCGCACGGATGTAGACGGCGGCACGCTGCTTGTGGCCCTCGAGCATCAGGCCCGACAGCGACTTGTCGAGCAGCGCGTCGAAGCCGATGCCGTCGATCAGGTCGAGCGGGTCGAGCGTGTTGCCCTGCGACTTCGACATCTTGTTGCCGTCGGCGTCGCGGACCATCGCGTTGATGTAGACGTCGCGGAACGGGACCTTGCCGGTGAAGTGCAGCGTCATCATGATCATCCGGGCGACCCAGAAGAAGATGATGTCGTTGCCGGTGACCAGCACGTCGGACGGCAGGAACGTGTCGAGGTCGGGGTCCGGGTCGGGCCAGCCGAGCGTCGTGAACGGCACGAGCTGCGACGAGAACCACGTGTCGAGGACGTCGACCTCCTGCGTCAGCGGGCCCGCGTAGCCGGCGGCGGTCGCGATCGCGCGCGCCTCGTCGGCGTCGCGCGCGACGACGAACGGCACGCCGTCGACCAGCGTGCCGTCGGTGTGCCATGCCGGGATCTGGTGGCCCCACCAGAGCTGTCGCGAGATGCACCAGTCCTGGATGTTCGACAGCCAGTGGTCGTAGGTCGCCTTCCAGTGATCGGGGAAGAAGCGCACGTCGCCGCGTTCGACGGCATCGAGCGCGCGCGCGGCGAGGCCTTCCATCTTCATGAACCACTGGTCCGTCAGCATCGGCTCGATGACCGTGCCGGTCCGTCCCGACCGCGGCTGCGCCATCGTGTGCGGCTTCTCGTCGACGAGATAGCCCTCGGCCCGCAGCCGCGCGACGACGGCCTCGCGGGCCGCGTAGCGGTCGAGGCCGCGGAACTCGGCCGGCCCGTTGTCGTTGATCTTCGCGTCGAGCGTGAAGATGACGATCAGCGGCAGGTGGTGGCGCAGCGCGGCGCCGTAGTCGTTGAAGTCGTGCGCGCCGGTGATCTTCACGCAGCCCGAGCCGAACGCCATGTCGACCATCGGGTCGGCGACGATCGGGATCGTGCGGTCGCACAGCGGCAGGACGACCTGCCGCCCGACGAGGTGGCGATAGCGCGGATCGTCCGGATGCACGGCGACGCGCGCCGTCGGCGAGCATCGTCTCGGGCCGCGTCGTGGCGATCGTGACGCCGCGCAACGTCGTGGTCCGCGTGATGCCGTCGGCGTCGGCATCCACGATCTCCTGCGGCCCGTCGACGAACGGATAGACGATGTACCACATCGTGCCGCTCGTCTCGACGGTCTCGACCTCGAGGTCCGACACCGCGGTCTTCATGACCGGGTCCCAGTTCACGAGCCTTTGCCCGCGGTAGATCAGGCCGTCGGCGTGCAGCCGCACGAACGCCTCGATCACCGCGCGGTTCATGCGCGCGTCCATCGTGTAGTAGCCGGCGTCCTGGCCGTCGGCGTCGGCGTACTGCCAGTTCGCCGAGTCGCCGAGCCGTCGCATCTGGCGCGTGATCGTCGAGCCGGACCGCTGCTTCCATTCGCGGACCTTCGCGACGAAGCCCTCGCGGCCGAGCGACTGCCGCGTGATGCCCCGTGCCTCGAGCTGCCGCTCGACGACGACCTGCGTCGCGATGCCGGCGTGGTCGGTGCCGACGACCCAGTTCGTGTTGAAGCCGCGCATGCGGTGGTAGCGCACCAGGATGTCCATCAGCGTCTGCTGGAACGCGTGGCCCATGTGCAGCGTGCCGGTGACGTTCGGCGGCGGCAGCTGGATGCAGTAGGCGTTCGACGGGTCGTGCTCGTCGGCGCGGTGACGGAAGTAGCCCCGCGACTCCCAGACCGGATACCAGTGGGCCTCGATGGCGGCAGGCTCGAAGCTCTTCGCCAGCGCGGCGCTCGCCGCCGGGGCGGCGGGATCGGGGTTCACAGGGTTTTCGAGGGGCATCGACGGCTCGTTCTCTGGCAGACTCGCAACTTGTCGAAGTTTAATGGAGACGTGCCGCGCGCCTCGGCCGGCCACGTCTCGCGGGTGCGGAGAACGACCGGATGACCGAAGGACGGCGGCCTCGCCGCGGGCGATCGCCCTTGCGACGCCTGGTGCTCGCGGCGCTGTCCGGCGGCCGTCGCGCTGACCGCGTGCGCGACGCGCGGACCGACGGGAGCGCCGTCGGCCGCGGCTCCGGCGGCCCGTGGCGCGGCCGGGCCGATCGGCTCGCCGCCCGGATCGGCGCCCGCCGCGTCGGCGGCCGGGCCGACGGCGCCCGCCGCCGCGACCGGCTCGCGGCCGGACAACGCGACGCTGAAGCCGTTTCGCGAAGTGATCGCCGGCGCGACCGAGAAGAAGGGGCTGCTGCCGCTGTGGCAGAAGGACGACCGCGTCTGGATCGAGATCCCGACCGACCTGCTCGACCGGCCGCTGTTCTTCTCGTACAACGTCAGCGACTCGGTCGGCGAGCGCGGCGCCTACGCGAGCCAGATGGGCCGCCGCCATGTCGTCGTCTTCCATCGGGTCGGCAACGCGATGCAGCTGATCGCGAAGAACACGCGCTTCTTCGGCGCGCCCGGGTCGCCGGTCGAGCGGGCGGTGCGCCAGAGCTTCCCCGACAGCCTGCTCGGCAGCGCGCCGGTCCTGTCGCAGCCGGACGGCGCGCGCAGGTCGGTGCTGATCGACGCGGCGGCGCTGCTGATGACCGACATCCCCGGCTACTCGACGACGCTCGAGGCGGCGTTCCACATCAACTACTCGCTCGACCGCGCGAACTCGAGCTTCGTGCGGACCGAGGCCGACGCGCGCGGCGCGAGCCTGTCGGTGCGCGATCATTTCTCGACGCCGCGGCTGCCCGGCGTGCTGCCGCCGACGAACCCGATCCTGCCGACGCCGCCGTCGACGCCGCCCGACGCCCGCAGCGTCTTCGTCGGCTTCGTCTACAACTTCGTCGCGCTGCCCGAGCCGATGCGGCCGCGCTACGCCGACGACCGCGTCGGCTACTTCACGACGGAGATCGTCGACTACGACGGCGATGCGTCGCCGACGCCGCGCAAGTTCTTCGTGAACCGCTGGCGACTCGAGAAGAAGGACCCGACCGCCGCGATGTCCGAGCCGAAGCAGCCGATCGTCTTCTGGATCGACCGCAACGTGCCGGTCGCGTATCGCGACACGGTCGCCGAGGGCATCCTCCAGTGGAACAAGGCGTTCGAGCGGATCGGCTTCAGGAACGCGATCGTCGTCGAAGGTGCAGCCCGACGACGCGGACTTCGACACGCTCGACGCACGGCATGCGTCGGTGCGCTGGTTCCTCGGTGCCGACATCGGATTCGCGATCGGCCCGTCGCACACCGACCCGCGCACCGGCGAGATCCTCGACGCCGACATCGCGATCCCCGACGTCTTCACGCGCAGCGCGAAGACGCTCGTGACCGAGGCGCTGCCGCAGCCGGTCCACGCGGCCGACGAGGCCGTGTCGTACGACGCGGACGGTCGGGCGCGCTGCGACTATGCGGTCGAGGCGGTCGCCGAGGCGTCGTTCGCGCTCGGGCTGCTCGACGCGCGCGGCGAGGCGCCTGCCGACGGCGCGCAGGCGGACGCGTTCGCGCGGGCCTACCTGCGCGACGTCGTCACGCACGAGGTCGGCCACACGCTCGGGCTGCGGCACAACTTCCACGCGTCGACGATCCGCACGCCGCAGCAGCTGCAGGACGCGGCGTTCACGCGCGCCAGCGGGCTCGCCGGCTCGGTGATGGACTACACGCCGTTCAACATCGCGACGCGCGACGAGCGTCAGGGCGAGTACGTGATGAGCGGCCTCGGGCCGTACGATTACTGGGCGATCGAGTACGCGTACCGGCCCATCGACGCGCCGACGCCCGAAGCCGAGCGGCCCGCGCTCGCGCGGATCGCGGCGCGCAGCGGCGAGCCTGCGCTCGCGTTCGCGACGGACGAGGACGCCGACGCGGGACCGGACGGCATGGACCCGGACGTCAACCGCTTCGACCTCGGAAGCGACCCGCTCGCCTGGTACCGCAAGCGCTTCGCGCTGTCGCACGAGCTGTGGGAGCGGCTGCAGGCTCGGCCGATGCAGCCGGACGAGAGTTATCTCGTCCTGCGCCGCAACGTCGAGCGCGGCTTCAACGAGATCGCACGCGCCACGCCGCTGATCGCGAAGTACGTCGGCGGCGTGCGGACCAACCGCGGCCACGCGCCGGCCGTCGAGACGGGCAACGCGGCGCTCGCCAGTGGCGGCCCGCTGTACGTGCCGGTCGATGCGGCGCGACAGAAGGAAGCGCTCGACCTGCTGGCGACGCAGGTCTTCTCGGTCGACAGCTTCCGGTTCAAGCCGGAGTTCGTCAGCCGGCTCGGCATCGACTATCTCGAGCGCGACGACGCGAACGGCAGCAACAAGACCGCGTTCTACCTGCCGGGCCGCGTGCTGTCGATCCAGACCATGGCGCTCGACCACCTGATGTCCGAGCCCGTCGCGCGGCGCATCGGCGACGCGGAGAACATCGGGACGCGGCCGCACGACCTGCTGACCCTGTCGCAGCTCTACGGCACGGTGCAGCGCGCGGTCTGGAGCGAGCTCGCGAGCGGCCGCGACATCACGCGGATGCGGCGCAACCTGCAACGCGAACACCTCAGGCGCATGGTGGCCGTGCTGCTGAAGCCGAGCAGCGCGACGCTCGCCGACGCGCGCAGCCTGCAGCGCGACAACGCGATCGCGCTCCGGTCCGCGATCGGCCGCGCGCTCGGTGCGCCGTCGTCGCTTTCGCCGGAAGCCCGGGCGCACCTGCGCGAATGCGCGGCGACGCTCGACGACGCACTGAAAGCGAATCTGCAACGGATGGGGGCCTGATGGCGGCGCAGCTCGGATCGTCTTCGGTGTCCGACAGCGGGTCGAGCGTGCTCGCGTCGGTCGCCATTCCCGTCCCGGACGAGAAGCCGGTCGTCCTCGAGACCGACGATCGACGGCCGATCGGGGCGGGCGGGTGGGCGGCCATCACGCTCGCGGTGCTCGCCATGCTGTTCGCGCTGCAGGCCGCTGGCGACTTCGTCATCCCGATCGTCGCGGCCGTCCTGCTGTCGTATGCGCTCGATCCGCTCGTGACCGGGCTCGCCCGCTGGCACGTGCCGCGCTACCTCGGTGCGTTCGTCGTGCTCGTCATCATGCTCGGCGTCATCTTCGGCGGCATGTACGGGCTACGCCATCAGGCCGAGTCGATCGTCAGCCAGGTGCCGGCGGTCGTCTCCAAGCTGCAGCACCTCGCCGACGTCCTTGACTCGGGAAGCAGTTCCGGCTTCGACAACCTGCGCCGTGCGGCGGACGCGCTGCAGAAGGCCACGGACCAGGCGACCGGCACGAACCCGAAGGCCGGCACCGTCGTGGTCGTGCAGCAGCCGGGGCTGCGCGTCAAGGACATGTTCCTGTCGGGCGGCAAGGGCGCGCTCGCGCTCGTCGGTCAGCTGACGATGATCGTGTTCCTCACGTACTTCATCCTGCTGACCGGCGACAAGTTCAAGCGCAAGTTCGTGAAGATCGCGGGACCGTCGCTGTCGTCGAAGAAGATCACCGTGCAGATGTTCGACCAGATCGACCTGTCGGTGCAGCGTTTCATGGGCATGCTGCTCGTCACGAACATCGTGGTCGCGGTGACGAGCTGGGCCGCCTACCGGATCGTCGGCCTCGAGAATGCCGGGACCTGGGCCATCGTCGCCGGCGTGCTGCACATCGTGCCGTACTTCGGACCGGTCGTGACGGCGGTGCTGACCTGCGTCGCCGCGCTGATGCAGTTCGGCTCGTTGAGCGCGGCGCTGCTGGTCGGCGGCATCGCGATCGTGATCGCCGCGCTCGTCGGCGTCGTGCTGACGACGTGGATGGCCGGCCGCATCGCGAAGATGAACACGGTCGCCGTGTTCATCGGCCTCTTGCTGTTCGGCTGGATCTGGGGCGTCTGGGGCGTGCTGCTGAGCGTGCCCATCGTCGTCGTCGTCAAGGTCGTGTCCGACCACGTCGAGTCGTTGAAGGCGGTCTCGGAGTTCCTCGGCGACTGAGTCGTCGGCGTCCGGTCGCACGGCGTCGCGATCGACTGCGGGTCCGGCGCCGCAGGGCCGCCGACCCGCTGCCCATTGCACCACGGACGTCGCCGCGCCGCATCGTCGACCGCCCGGCGCGACGCCCGCGTCAGCGCCGCGACACGTGCCGGAAACAGCGCGCGTCGTGGTCGTCGACGATGCCGATCGCCTGCAGGTACGCGTAGACGATGGTCGGCCCGACGAAGCGGAAGCCGCGCGCCGCGAGGTCCTTCGACAGCGCCTCCGACAGCGGCGACCGCGACGCCGGCGGCACGGCCGGGCCGCGTCGCGCGACGATCGGCTCGCCGCCGACCCAGCTCCACAGATACGGCACGAGGCCGCCGAATGTCGTCGCGCAATCGGAGGACCGCCTGCGCGTTCGCGATCGCCGCACCGATCTTCAGGCGGTTGCGGATGATGCGCGCGTCGCCCATCAGCCGCGCGACGTCGCGATCGCCGTAGCGCGCGACCTTCGACGCGTCCCACCCGTCGAACGCGTCGCGATAGGCGTCGCGCTTCGCGAGCACGGTCGACCACGACAGCCCGGCCTGCGCGCCTTCGAGATTGAGCATCTCGAAGAGGTGCGTCTCGTCGCCGCTCGGCACGCCCCACTCGTCGTCGTGGTAGCGCAGGTACGCCGGATTCGCGGGGTCGGCCCAGCGGCAACGCGGCAGCGCGGGGTCGGCGGTCGTCATGGGCATGAAGGCGGTGCGATCGAGGCGTTCGGAGCCGCCATCGTCGCCGATCCGCCGACGCGACGCGACCATCGTTCGACGGACCCGGACGGGCGACGTCGTCAGCGACGCTCGGCGACGCGCGCGACCGCGGCGGCCGTGTCGTCGAGCGCGGCGTCGCTTCGCGCACCGTCGTCCGGCAACTCCGTCGCCGACTCGACGCCGCTTCTCGCGCCGTCGCTCGATCCTTCCGTTGCGGACGCGTCGTGACCCGGCCCTCGCTCTCCCGTGTCCTCCGTCGGCTCGTCGACGCGCGAGCCGGGTTTCGCCGCGCCGCCCGCCGCTTCGTCGACGCGCGCCTTCAGCTTGTCGCGCACGCGATCGATGTGCAGCTTCAGCGCGTACAGCTCGTTCGCGTAGGACAGCGGGACGACAAGCCGGTCGACGTGGCGCTCGATGTCGTCGAGCCGTGCGATCTGTCGCGACCGAGAGCCGCGCGTCTTGCCGACGCGGGGCGCGCGCGGGTCGTCGGTCGTCGCGTCGACGTCGTGCTCGACGTCGCGCAGCAGCCCGTACCAGCGATAGACCCGCGACCGCACGCGCCACGCGTACAGCGGCGGCAGCACGCGCGACAGCGGGATCAGCAGCGCGACGGCCGGCACGAGGATCACGCCCATCCGCTCGATCAGGTTCGCGAGCCAGAACGGCAGCCAGCGCTGCAGGAACGGCGGCCCCGACTTGTAGTAGCGCTCGGCGACCGGCGACAGCGGCACCTCGGTGTACTGGTCGTTCGGGAACTCGCCGGCGCGCCGGAACCAGCCGGCGCCGCCGTGGATCTCCGTCGCCGCCTGCACGAGCAGCTCGACGATGGCCGGATGGGTGGTCGACTTCGCGAGCAGCGTCGCCGTCGGCGCGATCAGGCCGACGTCGCGGTGCGGGATGTCGCGGTCGAGCGCGACGATGCCGCGCGGAAGCACGACGTGCGTCAGGTACGGCAGGCGCCGCGCGTACGCCTCGGCCTGCTCGAAGTCGAACAGCGCGATGCCCGGCGTCTGCAGCAGCATGCGAACGAGCGGCTCCTCCGGCGCGGTCACGAACATCGCCGCGTCCAGCGAGCCGTCGAGCAGCTTCATCGCGGCGTGCGTGTCGTCGAGCTCCGTCATCGTCAGCTCGCCGGGGTCGACGCGATTGACGTCGAGCAGCTCCTTCGCGAGCCGCGGCCCGCCGCTTCCCTTCGGTCCGACGTTGAGCGTCAGCCCGCGCAGCTCCGCGAGTTGCGTGATCGAGGTCGGCACGCGGCCGCGAGTCGCGCGACGGCACGACGAGCGTCGCGCGATCGATCGCCTGCGGCACGCGCGGCGACGTCTCGACCGGCCGCGGCGCCCGGACCTTCGACAGCGCGGCCTCGCGATAGAAGATCCACACCGGCTCGACGAACAGGCTGCCGAGCGACACGAGGCCGCGTCGGTCCGCGATCTGGTCCTCGTTCGTCGTGCCGCTCTGCACGAAGGCCACGTCGGCGTCGGAGCGCGGCGTGTTGAGTCCGTGCAGGTTCTGCATCGAGCCTTCGCTCGTGCGGATCTCGAGGTCGATGCCGTGGCGCGCGAGGACGGCGCGGTACTTCTGCGCGAAGTCCTGATAGGCGCTGCCCTCGATGCCGGCGGCCATGACGACGTGCCTGGGCGGCGTCGGATCGATCAGCAGGTACGCGACCCACAGCAGGCCGCCGACGATCACGACGGCCGGCGCGTAGATCGTCGCGAGGTCGCGCGTCGAGAACGACGAGAAGCGGGCGGACAGGCGCGTCACCGGTTCGCCCGCGTGTGCTCAGTGCAGGCCGGGCCGCGTCGCGCCGATCCGCGCGACCTCCTCGTCGACCGCCTTCGCGACGACGTCGCGCAGCGCGTCGCCGAGATGCAGCCGCAGGCTGTGCTGCAGCTGCGCCAGCGCCGTCTCGACCTCGGCGTGGATCGCCTGCGCGATGCGCGCGTCGAGCTCGGTGTCGATGCGCTGCGAGACGCGTTCGAGGACGGCCTCGCGGACGCGCTCGGCGACGGTCGGCAGCGAGAAGTCGATCGATCCGTCGACGTCCGGCGCCGCCGCGTCGAGGCCGAGCGACGTCCGCGACGGCACGAATGCGGGCTCGTCGATCGGCATCGGCGGCGGCGCGCCGTGATCGTCGACGTCCTGCACGAGCCGGAACGCATCGGGCGCCTGATGGCGCGGATCGGCGACGATCGGCGCGTCGGCCGGCGAGCCGATCGCGGCCGCGCCTTCGCTCCGCGCGCCGTCGGCGCCCGTTGCGTCGCGCGTCGCCGGCGCGCCGTCGTTGCCGATGACGATCCGCGGATCGGCCGGCGGCGTCTCGTCGAAGGCGTGGATGTCGAAGTCGAAGTCGTCGTGCCCGAGATGGCCCGACCGCGGCAGCGTGCTCGGCGCGTGGCCGTCGGCGGTCCGCAGCACGTGCGTGAGGAGCGGCAGGTCGTCGTCGTCCATCATCGGGTGTCGTCGGACGGACAGCCGGGCCCGGCGTCTCGCGCGGGCCGCGTCATGCGGACGCGCCGGCGACGTCGTGGCGGGCGAGCGGGTAGCCGCGGTCCTTGTAGAACTTCCACCGGCCGCGGGCCGCGTCGAGGTCGTCGCCGTCGGCGGCGACGACCTCGATCAGCCGCTCGAAGCGGCTGAAGAACGACGGCTGCTCGCGCTCGACGTGGACGAGCAGCTCGTGGTGCCGGCAGCGGTCGGCGTCGTCGGGCCCCGCGAGGTGGATCGGCGTCACGTCGGCGAGCCGGTCGACGACCCGGCAATGCGGGATGAAGTCGAGCGCCGAGAACGTCCACAGCAGCCGGTCGAACTCGCCGAGGACGCGGGGGTCGGCCGCGTAGAACACCATCCGCGCGCCGGCGCCGTACGCCTTGCGCGCCAGCCGGCACGCGTACGCGAGCTTCGACGGCGCGTTGACGTGGAAGTCGATGCGGGTCATCGGGCGAGCATCGCGCAGGACGCGTCGTCGCGCAAGGCGGACGCCGCGGCGTTCGTCGTCACGCGCCGTGCGCCCCGGCCCGCGTCAGCCGGCCCGCGCCTCGAGGAACGCCGTCAGCAGCGGCACCGGGCGGCCGGTGGCGCCCTTCGCGGGCCCGCTCTTCCACGCGGTCCCGGCGATGTCGAGGTGCGCCCAGCGGTAGGCCTTCGTGTAGCGCGACAGGAAGCAGGCCGCGGTGACGCTGCCGCCCGGCCGGCCGCCGATGTTCGCCATGTCGGCGAAGTTCGACTTGAGCTGGTCCTGATAGTCCTCCTGGACCGGCATCCGCCACGCGGCGTCGCCGGCGCGTCGCGACGCCACGAGCAGCTCGTCGGCGAGCTCGTCGTCGGGCGAGAACAGCCCCGAGTTGACGTGGCCGAGCGCGATGACGCACGCGCCCGTCAGCGTCGCGACGTCGATGACGGCCGACGGCTTGAAGCGCTCGGCGTAGGTCAGCGCGTCGCAGAGGACGAGGCGGCCTTCGGCGTCGGTGTTCAGGACCTCGATCGTCTGGCCCGACATGCTGGTCACGATGTCGCCGGGCTTCGTCGCGGTGCCCGACGGCATGTTCTCGCAGGCGGGAACGATGCCGACGACGTTGATCTTCAGGCCCATCTCCGCGATCGCGCGCAGCGTGCCGAGCACCGAGCCCGCGCCGCACATGTCGTACTTCATCTCGTCCATCGCCTCGCCCGGCTTCAGCGAGATGCCGCCGGTGTCGAACGTGATGCCCTTGCCGACGAGCACGACCGGCGGCTCCTTCGCGCCGTCCTTCCCCTTCGCGCCGGCATACGTCAGCACGATCAGCTTCGGCGGCTCGGCCGATCCCTTCGTCACGCACAGCATCGAGCCCATCTTCAGCGCTTCCATGTCCTTGCGCTCGAGGATCTCGACCTTCAGCTTCCAGTCCTTCGCGATCTGCTTCGCGGTGTCGGCGAGGAACGTCGGCGTGCAGATGTTCGACGGCAGGTCGCCGAGGCGCTTCGTCAGCTCGGTGCCGTTCGCGAGCGCGACGGCCAGCGCGATGGCCCGATCGACGTCGTCGCCCGCGCCCTTGTCGACCGGGAACACGATGCGGTCGAGCCTGCCGTCGTCGTCCTTCTGGCTCTTCAGCTCGTCGCTGCGATAGACGGCCTCGCGCGCCGCGATCACGATCGCGCGGACCTTCTCGGCGACCGTCATGTCCGCGACCCACGCGTCGGCGAGCGTGAACACCGCGTTGCCCGCGCCGGTCGCGTCGAGCGTCTTGACCGCGGCGCGCACGGACTCGGCGAAGCCCTTCGCCTTCAACTCGTCCTGCTTGCCGAGACCGACGACGAGGACGCGTTCGGAAGACAGTCCGGTCACGTCGCTCATCAGCAGCACGCCGCCGCGCTTCGTCGGCAGGTCGCCGCGCTTGGCCGCCGCCGACAGCGCCCCGTTCGACGCCGCGTCGATCGCGCTCGCCGACGGCGTCAGCTTGCGATCGGCGTACGCGCCGACGACCACGCAGCCGCTCTTGATGCGGTCCGGCGTGCCGGCTTTCGTGCTAAATTCCATTCGAGTTTTTCCTTGTTGTTGATGGCGACGCCGGCCGACCCGCGATTATCAGAGCGCGGGCCTCGTTCGTCAAAACGGGCACGCGGCATTCCACCGCATGCCGCGTCGCGGTCGACGATGCGATCGTCGCTCGACGGTCGATGCCGCGCGGTCCCTCCGACTCCCGATGATCTTCGAACGCTCCCTGGTTCGCGAGCTCGTCAGCACGGCGAGCGCCATCTTCATCGCGTTGCTGACGATCGTGCTGACGATCGCGCTCGTGCGCGTGCTCGGTCAGGCGGCCGCGGGCCAGGTCGACAACGGCGCGGTGCTCGCGCTGATCATGTTCGCGGCGCTCAACAACCTGCCGGTGCTGCTGCAGCTCACGGTCTTCGTCACGATCCTGCTGACGATGACGCGCAGCTACCGCGACTCGGAGATGGTCGTGTGGCAGTCGTCGGGCCTCGGGCTCACGCGCTGGCTGCGGCCGGTGATGCGCTTCGTCGTGCCGGTCACGCTCGTCGTCGGATTCGCGAGCCTCTTCGTCGCGCCGTGGGCGAATCGGCAGGCGAGCGAGTTCAAGGCTCGCTTCGAGCAGCGCACCGAGGTCTCGCGCGTCGCGCCGGGCCAGTTCCGCGAGTCGGCCGACGGATCGCGCGTGTTCTTCGTCGAGGACTTCGATCCGTCGACCGCGTCGGTGCGCAACGTGTTCGTCGCGACGATCCGCAACGGCCGGGTCAGCGTCATCGTCTCGAAGACCGGGCGAGTCGAGCGCGCCGCGAACGACGACGAGTTCATGGTGATGAACAACGGGCGGCGCTACGAAGGCGAGCCCGGCAAGCCCGACTACCGGATCATGGAGTTCGCCCGCTACGGCGTGCGCATCGAGAATCATTCGCCCGACTTCTCGAACGACGACTCGGCGCGCATCCGCAGCACGTACGACCTGTTCGTCGACCCGACGCCGCGCGCGAAGGGCGAGCTCGTCTGGCGGATCGGCGTCGCGCTGTCGGTGCTCGCGCTCGCGATCCTCGCGATCCCGCTGTCGTTCCTGAACGCGCGCGCCGGCCGCTCCGCGAACCTGCTCGTCGCGCTGCTCGTCTACTTCTTCTACAACAACATGATGAACATCGTGCAGAGCTGGACGAGCCGCGGCCGCGTGCCGTTCGGCATCGCCTGGTGGGTCGTGCACGCCGTCGTCGTCCTGCTCGCGATCGCGATGCTCGCGTGGCGCAACCGCGTGCCGTCGTCGTGGCGCGCGCGGCTGCGCGGGTGGCTGCCCGGCCGCGCGCCGGCCGCGGCCTGACATGCGGATCGTCCAGCGCTACCTCGCGCGCGAGATCCTGCTCGCCGTCGCGCTGGTGCTGGCCGCGCTGCTCGTGCTGTACACGTCGTTCGACTTCATCAACGAGATCAACGACGTCGGCAAGAACGGCTATCGCATCGAGCAGGCCGCGCTGTTCGTGCTGCTGCAGCTGCCGGCGCGCGCGTACGAGCTGCTGCCGATCGCGGCGCTGATCGGCACGATCTACGCGCTCGCGCAGCTCGCGTCGCATTCGGAGTTCACGATCCTGCGCGTCGCGGGGCTGTCGACCGGCGGCGCCGTCCGGCTCGTCCTGGTCCCGGGCCTCGTCCTCGTCGTGCTCACCGGCCTGCTCGGCGAGCTCGTCACGCCGCGCGTCGAAGCGTTCACGCAGAAGCTCGCGCTGAAGCCCGGCGCGGGCCCGGTCGCGCGCGGCTTCAAGAGCGGCCTGTGGGTGAAGGACAACGCGCGCACGCCGGACGGCCGGCAGCTCGTGCGCTTCGTCAACATCGCGCGGGTCGGCACCGACAACAGCCTGAACGACATCCGCATCTACGAGTACGACGACGCGCTGCGGCTGCAGGACATCGTGTTCGCCGACCGCGCGAAGTTCGCGCCGCCGCACGCCTGGCGCCTCTCGAACGTCACCGAGACGCGCTTCGTGAACCTCGGCGGCAGCGACGCGCCCGACCAGGTGAACGTCGTCCGCGAACCCGAACGGATGTGGCAGACCGAACTCAGCCCGCAACTGCTGTCGGTGCTGACGGTCACCCCGGAGCGGATGGCCGCGCGCAACCTCGAGACCTACATCCGGCATCTCGAGGAGAACAAGCAGACCGCCGAGCGGTACCAGATCGCGTTCTGGAAGAAGATCATCTATCCGTTCGCGGTGCTCGTGATGATGGCGCTCGCGCTGCCGTTCGCGTACCTGCACTTCCGAAGCGGCGGCATCAGCTTCAAGATCTTCGCCGGCATCATGCTCGGCATCGGCTTCTACCTGCTCAACAACCTGTTCTCGCACGTCGGCATGCTCAACACGTGGCCGCCGCTGCTGTCGGCGGCGATGCCGAGCATCGTCGTGCTGGCCGCGGCGCTCGTCGCGCTGCGACGGGTCGAGCGACGATGAGCGAACCGTCGCCGTCGCGCGGCATCGTCCTGTTCGCGCACGGCGCACGCGACGCGCGCTGGGCCGAGCCGTTCGAGCGGCTGCGCGACGTCGTCGCCGCGCGCGAGCCGGGCGCGCGCGTGACGCTCGCCTTCCTCGAGCTGATGCGTCCCGACCTCGCCGAGGCGGCCGCCGCGCTCGCCGCCGACGGCTGCCGTCGCATCGCGATCGTGCCGGTGTTCCTCGGGCAGGGCGGCCATCTGCGTCGCGACCTGCCGGCGCGCGTCGATGCGCTGCGCGCCGCGCATCCGGCGCTCGACGTCACCGTGGCCGGCGCGCTCGGCGACGACCCGGCGGTGCTCGACGCGCTCGCCGACTACTGCGTCCGCGCGGCGGGCGAGGCACCTCGACCGGGCGACGGCTGATTCTTGCGGGCGCCGCATCGGTGCATCTACCGATGACAAACGTCCGGCGCGGGCATAACATCCCGGCCCACTCGCGCGTTCGGAACGCGCACCGCGCACGGCGCGATCCATCGGATCGGGCACCAGGAGGAGGAGGGGCGGCTCAGGCCGCCGCTTTTTGACGCGAAGGCTCGCGCCTTCGCGTTTTTTTTGGCGCGCCGCGCGGCGCGGACCGTGCCTTCGAGGCGGTCGTCAGCGGATCGACGACGCGAGGCGCTCGGCGTCGCCGACGTACGTCGCCGGCGTCAGCGCGAGCAGCCGGTCGCGCTCGTCCGGCGGAACGGCGAGCCCGGCGATGAAACCCTGCATCGCCTCGCGCGAGATGCCGGTGCCGCGCGTCAGCGCCTTCAGCTGCTCGTACGGATTCTCGATCCCGTAGCGGCGCATCACCGTCTGCACCGGCTCGGCGAGCACCTCCCACGCGTCGTCGAGGTCGGCCGCCACGCGGTCGACGCGCAGCTCGAGCTTGTCGAGTCCGCGCAGGCAGGCGTCGTACGCGACGACGCAGTAGCCGAACGCGACGCCGACGTTGCGCAGCACCGTCGAGTCGGTCAGGTCGCGCTGCCAGCGCGACACCGGCAGCTTCTGCGACAGATGCGCGAGCAGCGCGTCGGCGAGCCCGAGGTTGCCTTCGGAGTTCTCGAAGTCGATCGGGTTGACCTTGTGCGGCATCGTCGACGACCCGATCTCGCCGGCCTTGATGCGCTGGCCGAAGTAGCCGAGCGAGATGTAGCCCCACAGGTCGCGGTCGAGGTCGATCAGGATCGCGTTCGCGCGAGCGACCGCGTCGAACAGCTCGGCCATCCAGTCGTGCGGCTCGATCTGGATCGTGTACGGATTGAAGACGAGGCCGAGGTCGCGCTCGACGACGCGCCGCGCGAACGACTCCCAGTCGAAGTCCGGATACGCCGTGCGATGCGCGTTGTAGTTGCCGACCGCGCCGTTCATCTTCGCGAGCACCTCGACGCCCGCGATGCGCTCGATCGCGCGGCCGAGGCGGGCGGCGACGTTCGCGAACTCCTTGCCGACCGTCGTCGGGCTCGCCGTCTGGCCGTGCGTGCGCGACATCATCGCGACGTCCGCGTGCCGATGCGCGAACTCGACGAGGCGGGCGCGGATCGCGCGCGAGCGCCGGCAGCAGGACGTCGTCGCGCGCGGCCTTGATCATCAGGCCGTGCGACGTGTTGTTGATGTCTTCCGACGTGCACGCGAAGTGGATGAACTCGCTGGCCGCCGCGAGCTCCGCCGCGACGTCCGGCGGCGCGTCGGCGATGCGTTCCTTCAGCCAGTACTCGACGGCCTTCACGTCGTGGTTCGTGACGGCCTCGATCGCCTTGATGCGCGCCGCGTCGTCGCGCGCGAAGCCGTCCTGCAGCGCGCGGATCCATTCGCGCGTCGCGGCCGAGAACGGCGGCAGCTCGGCGAAGCCCGCATCGGACAGCGCGACCAGCCAGGCGAGCTCGACACGAACGCGGTGCGCCATGAAGCCCGCCTCGGACAGCAGCGGGCGCAGCCGCGTCGACCTTCGCGGCGTAGCGTCCGTCGAGCGGGGACAGGGCGTCGAGGGCGGACGGATCGGCGCTCTCGGGCGCGGGCCGGACGGCGGCTTGCATCGGAATCGGCGGGGTCGGAACAGGCGGTCGTCGCGGAGCGGTCCGGACGGCGAGGGCAGCCGCGGAGTCTAGCATCGCAAGCTTCGAAAGGCGCGTGCGATCAGGCTCTTGGACGCGGACGCGGTCCGAAGCCTGGCATGGCCGATGCTATACTCCGCAGGCTTTGCGACGGCATTCCGGACCTGCCCGTCGCGTCGAAACCCTCACGCGGCACCCCCATAACGAATGAAGTTGATCGGGTCGACCACCAGCCCCTACGTGCGCAAGGTGCGCATCGTCATGACCGAGAAGAAGCTGGACTACCAGTTCGTTCTCGAGGACGTGTGGAGCGACGACACGAAGATCGCCGACTCGAATCCGCTCGGCAAGGTCCCGTGCCTGATCATGGAAGACGGCGGCGCCGTCTTCGATTCGCGCGTCATCGTCGAGTATCTCGACACGCTGACGCCGGTCGGCAAGCTGTTGCCGGCCAGCGGTCGCGAGCGCGCCGAGGTCAAGTGCTGGGAGGCGCTCGCCGACGGCATGGCCGAAGCGGCGACGCTGATCCGGCTCGAGTCGACGCAGCGCACCGAGAGCCAGCGCAACGAGAAGTGGGTGGCGCGCCAGCGCGCGAAGGTCGACGGCGCGTTCCGCGCGATGTCGGCCGGACTCGCCGACGGGCCGTGGTGCAACGGCAACCACTATTCGCTGGCCGACATCGCGGTCGGCTGCGCCGTGGCGTGGGTCGAGTTCCGCTTCCCCGACATCGCCTGGCGCGACGACTACCCGAACCTCGCGAGGCTGCTCGACAAGCTGCACGAGCGCGCATCGTTCCGCGAGACGATGCCGAAGGTCTGAGTCGCGGCTGCCGCGATTCGTCCGATCGCGACGCGTTTCGACCGGGCCGGACGGCGCGCGTCGCCCCGGCTTCATCGCCACGAGACGCTTCCCCCGGCAGTGCACACGGCACGCTTGTTGCGCCCATCCCGGGATCGTCGCCCGCTTCCTTCTCCATGATCACCAGGAAACTCATCGTCGCCGTCGCGTTGCTGACCGGCACCGCCAGCGCCGAGGCCGGCTGGTTCGCGGAGCTTCCCGAATCGGCCAGCGTCGCGCTGGTCTTCATCGCGCTCGCGGTCCTCGCGGTCGCGATCCGGCCGCGCCGCGCGGCGCCGCCCGAATCCTGATCAGCGACCGCCGATCGCCGCGGTGATGCGCGCGGCGGTGCCGGTGAGGTCGTCGATCCATCCGTCGTCGAGCCGATCGGCCGGCGCCGTCAGCGACAGGCCCGCGACGAGCTTCCCGGTCTCGTCGCGGATCGCGGCCGCGATGCAGCGCACGCCGACCTCCAGCTCCTCGTCGTCTCGCGAATAGCCGTGCGTGCGGACGAGCGCGAGCTCGCGTTCGAGACGCGACGAGCTCCGTGATGCTGTTCGGCGTGTGCGCGACGAGGCCGGTGCGCATCGCGTAGCCGCGGACCTGCCGCGGATCGTCGGTCGACAGGAACAGCTTGCCGACCGACGTCAGGTGCAGCGGCGCACGACCGCCGATCGCGCGCACGACCTGCATCCCGGAGAACTCGTTGTAGGCGCGCTCGACGTAGACGATCTCGTCGCCCTGGCGCACCGACAGGTTGACCGGCTGGTCGGTGCTTGATGCAGCGCGCGCATCGGGTCGAGCGCGGCGTCGCGCACCGACAGCCGCGACTTCACGATGTTGCCGAGCTCCAGCAGTCGCATGCCGAGCCGGTAGCGGCCCGGCTCGATGCGATCGACGAAGCGCGCGAGCACGAGGTCGTTGAGGATGCGATGCGCCGTCGACGGGTGCAGGCCGGCGACCGCGGCGAGATGCTTCAGCGTGACCGGGTCGCGCTCGTGCGCGAGCGCGTCGATCAGCGTCTCGATGCGCTCGATGACCTGGATCGTCGGTGCGCGCAGCGCGGGCAGGGGGTTCGTTTCCATGCGGGCGAGTCCGATTCCATCTTATCGCCGTCGTCGATCGACGGAGTACGCTTGGCACCCGCGACGCGCCCGCCCGGGCGGCGTCGATGCCCCGAGGAGACGACGATGATGCGAACACTCGACCGGACGTCGGTCATGAAGTTGCCGCGATGGATGCTGTCCGTGCTGCTCGCGCTGTCGCTCGGCGTCGTCGCGGCGCCCGCGGTCGCGCGCGGCGGCGACCGCTGCGATCGCTGCGGCACCGTCGTCACGACGAACCGGAAGGACGAGCGCGGCAGCGGCACGGCGGGCACCGTCGTCGGCGGCGTCGGCGGCGCGGTGGCCGGCAACGTGCTCGGCCACAGCACGGCGTCGACCGTGCTCGGCGGCGTCGGCGGCGCGGTCGCCGGCAACGTGATCGGCCGCAAGCTGTCGTCGAAGAAGATCTGGTCGGTCCAGGTCAAGATGGACCGCGGCGACACGCAGGACGTCGACTACGCGAGCGATCCGGGCTTCCATCAGGGCGACCGCGTGCGCATCACGCGCGACGGCACGCTGCAGCGGATCTGAGCCGCCTCACCCACGCAGTGCGCGCGCGCATTCGGCGACGAGCCCCGGCCCGCGATAGATGAGCCCGGTGTAGAGCTGCACGAGGCGCGCGCCCGCCGCGCGCTTCGCGCGCGCGTCGTCGCCGCTCAGGATCCCGCCGACGCCGATGATCGGCAGGTCGTCGCCGAGGCGGCGTCGCAGCGCCTCGACGACGCGCGTCGACGCGGCGGCGAGCGGCGCGCCCGACAGGCCGCCGTCCTCGGTCGCGTTCGGCAGGCCCTTCACGGCCTCGCGCGACAGCGTCGTGTTCGTCGCCACGACGCCGTCGATGCGATGCGCGATCAGCGCGTCGGCGATCACGTCGATCTGCGCGAGGTCGAGGTCCGGCGCGATCTTCACGGCGAGCGGTACGTAGCGCCCGTGACGCTCGGCGAGCTCGGACTGCCGGCGCTTCAGCCGGCCGAGCAGGCCGCCGAGCTGGTCGCCGCCCTGCAGCTCGCGCAGCTGCTTCGTGTTCGGCGACGAGATGTTGACGGTCACGTAGTCGGCGTGCGGATAGACGCCGTCGAGGCAGGTCAGGTAGTCGTCGACGGCGCGCTCGATCGGCGTCGCCGCGTTCTTCCCGATGTTGAGCCCGAGCACGCCGCCGCGACGGCGGAACGTCGAGCGCGCGACGTTCGCGACGAAGGCGTCGAGGCCCGCGTTGTTGAAACCCATGCGGTTGACGAGCGCGCGCGCGGACGGGATGCGGAACATTCGCGGCGTCGGGTTGCCCGGCTGCGGCAGCGGCGTCACGGTGCCGACCTCGATGAAGCCGAAGCCGAACGTCGCGAGCGCGTCGATGTACGCGCCGTCCTTGTCGAGACCGGCCGCGAGCCCGACCGGGTTGCGGAACCGCAGGCCCATCGCCATGACCGGCGCGTCGGGCACCGACGGGGCAATCAGCGGGCCGAGCCCGAACGCGACGGCGCGACGCAGGTTCGTCAGCGCGACGCGATGCGCGGCCTCGGCATCCAGCGCGAACAGCGCGTTTCGCGCGAACGGGTAGAGACGATCGAGCGTCGGCATCAGGCGGCGCCCGTGGTGGACCCGGCGTCCCGGCGACCCGCGATCAGCGGCCGGCTTCGGCGTCGGACAGGTGGTGCCAGCGGCCGGCGCGCAGGCCTCGATCGGCCGGAAGTTCGCCTTGTAGGCCATGCTGTCGCTGCCCGGGATCCAGTAGCCGAGATAGACGTACGGCAGCCGCAGCTGCGCCGCCTGCGCGATCTGCCACAGCACGTTGTACGTGCCGAAGCTCGCCTGCGGCACGCGCGTGTCGTAGAACGTGTAGACCGACGACAGGCCGTCGTCGAGCACGTCGATGATGCTGACCATCCGCAGCGTGCCGCTCGGCGTCGCGGAACTCGACGAGCCGCGTGTTGACCTTGCTCTGCAGCAGGAACTGGCTGTACTGGTCGCGGCTGTCGTGGTCCATGCCGCCGCCGGCGTGGCGCGTCGTCTGGTAGTCGAGGTACAGCCCGTAGTGCTCGGGGTCGAACGCGAGCGCGCAGATGCGCGCCGACAGGTCGTCGTGTCGACGCGTCGCGCGGCGCTGGCTGCGGTTCGGCTCGAAGCGATCGACGCAGACGCGCACCGGCACGCACGCGCGGCAGCCGTCGCAATGCGGCCGGTACGTGAACAGCCCCGAGCGCCGGAAGCCCGAACGAACGAGCTCGCTGTAGACGTCGGCGTTGATCAGGTGGCCCGGCGTCGCGACCTGCGAGCGGGCCTGGCGCAGCGACAGGTAGCTGCACGGATAGGTCGCCGTCGCGTAGAACTGCAGCGTGGCGAACGGCAGGTCTTTCAGTTGCGTCATGCGCGGTGGCGTCCGTCTCGGCGCGGTCGGTCAGCGGGCGGCCGCGGCGTCGCGCGACCAGGTGAGCCGGTCCGGCCACGCGACCGGCGGCCGCTCGACCAGTTCGGCGACCCGCCGGCAGAAATCGGCGCGCGGGATCGGGCGTGCGCCCATCGACGCGAGGTGCCTCGTCTGCTGCTGGCAGTCTAGCATCGGCATGTCCTCGCCACGCGCGAACGACACGAGGTGCGCGAGCGCGACCTTCGACGCGTCGGTGACGCGCGTGAACATCGACTCGCCGAAGAACATCCGCCCGATCGCGACGCCGTAGAGGCCGCCCGCGAGGCGGCCGTCGATCCACGTCTCGACCGAGTGCGCGTGGCCGCGGCGATGCAGTGCGACGTAGGCGGCGATCATCTCGTCGACGATCCACGTCCCGCCGTCGGCGTCCCGCGGCGCCGCGCACGCGGCGATCACGTCCTCGAACGCCGAGTCGCAGCGCACGACCACCGCGTCGTCGTCGTGCGCGCGGACGAGGCGCTTGCGCAGCGAATGCGAGACGCGGAACTCGTCGGTGAACAGGACCATCCGCGGGTCCGTGCTCCACCACAGGATCGGATCGCCGTCGCTGAACCACGGGAAGATGCCGTGCCGGTACGCGTCGACCAGGCGCGGCACCGACAGGTCGGCGCCGGCGGCGAGCAGGCCGGCGGGGTTGCGCGACGCGCGGGAGACCGGCGGGAACGGGTCGTCCGGTCCGAGCCAGGGGATCAACGGCCCGGGCTCGCGCTCGCGGCGGCGACCGCGACCGGCGCGGGTCCGATCGGCGCGCGCGCGGACCATTCGATCGTGCCGGTGTGCAGCTCGAAGCGGCCGCGCCGACGGTCGTCGAAGAAGTGGCGCAGCGTCGTCGACACCGTGCGGAACGCGAGCTCGTCCCACGGGATCTCCGCCTCGTCGAACAGCCTGCACCTCGAGGCTCTCGATGCCTGCGAGGAACTCGATGTCGAGCAGGTCCGCGAGATAGAACAGGTGGACCTGGTGGACGTGGACGACGTCGAGCATCGTGAACAGCGACGTCAGCCGGACGCGCGCGCCGGCCTCCTCGAGCGTCTCGCGCAGCGCGCCGGTCGCCGTCGTCTCGTCGGTCTCGAGGAAGCCGCCGGGCAACGTCCAGAAGCCGTAGCGCGGCTCGATCGCGCGACGGCACAGCAGCACGCGATCGTTCCACACCGGCACGGTGCCGACGACGATCTTCGGATTGACGTAGTGGATGGCGCCGCAGGCATCGCAGCAGGCGCGCTCGCGGTTGTCGTCCGGCGGGACGCGTCGCGTGATCGCATGGCCGCAGACCGAGCAGAAGTTCAACGCCGGAGTCATCGCGGGGACTATACCGCAAGGGTCGGCAGGGTCGGCGAGGCGGCGCGCGGACGCCTGCGACGAGGCGGCGGTGGCGGATGGTCCGGACGGCGAGGCCGGCGGATGGTTCGGAGGGGGGTGGTTGTGCACACGTGCCGGCGAGGCGCGCCGATTTGTATGACCCGAGTCGATCGCGTACAATCCGGCCCGCGGGGTGGAGCAGTCTGGCAGCTCGTCGGGCTCATAACCCGAAGGTCACAGGTTCAAATCCTGTCCCCGCAACCATTCCGAAAAACGCCGCCAGCGCTCCGCGCTTGCGGCGTTTTGCTTTTCGGGGGAAGCGAGGCGCGCCAGCGATCTGAACCTCCCGAGCAGGCTCGCGTGCCGTCGGATGGTCTCGGGTCGTGACGCATGACCCGCTCGGCGTCTCGGATCATCGTTCGAAGGTCACCGCCTCGACGCGGACCTTCGCCACGCTGCCGGGCGATTCGATCGTGCCGTCGATCAACAGCGGCAGGCCCGTGAACGCGTCGGCGCGTTGACACAACGCATAGCCGTAGCCGCGAGAGAACGCGACGCGCAATGCGGCGGCCGACACGCCGATGTCGGCGACCGTGAACGTGAAGTGCGCGCGAGCGGGCGTCCTGTTGCGGATCACGTAGGCGACGCGCGACGCGATCACATACGTGTAGTCGACCGTGTAGACGCGCGTCGGGAGCCCGAACATCGTCGGCCCCGGCTGCGAGTCACCGAGGACCAGCTTCTCGTCTTCGATGGTGCCGACGATCGGCGCGAGCGGATCGGCGTGCTCGGGTGCGAGCGGCGTATTGGCGGGCGCGGAACGGAAGGCACCGAAGTAGGTCGTGCGGCCGTCGTCGTCGGAGGATTCGACGGCGCCGGCCAGACGCGAGACATTGCGAAAGTACGGGCCGTCGATCGTCGACGCCACGTGCGCGCGGCCGAGGATCGGCGCTCGGCCGGCCTGGGTCTGCTCGCTGGTGAACTCGTATTCGATGGTCGTCGCCGCCGGCGCGACGCGCGTCGCGAGCGACAGCGCCAGAACGATGGGGAGTGCGCGCGCCGCGATCGACATGCCGTGACTCCGCTGAAGAACCGCCGATGCGGTGATCGGTCCGCAGTGTGCATGCCGACCCCGATCGTCGCCGCGGTCGTTTCGCGCGTCGCGCCGGGCGAGCCGGTCGGTCGCGCGGCGCGCGACTCGCGATCACGACGCACGCGTTGCGTGCATCCGGCCGCACGGGGCCGAAGGCGCACCCGTGACCCACGGACGACGCGACGGTCCGCGGACGCGCCGCGTCGGCGTCCGATCGATCAGACCGCCACCGGCGCGAGCCTCGCCCCCTGCGCGGCCAGCGTCCGCGACAGCAGCGACGTCGCGGCGTAGATCGCGTCGATCGTCGGCGTCGGCGTGTCGGTGATGCGGGCGAGCTCGACGACGCTGCCGACGAGCGCCTCGAGTTCCAGCGCGCGGCCGGCCTCGACGTCCTGCAGCATCGACGTCTTGTGCGCGCCGACGCTCTCGGCGCCGGCGATGCGCTGCTCGAGCGAGATCTTGAACTCGACGCCGAGCTTCTGGCCGACCGCCTGCGCCTCCTGCATCATCCGCGCCGCGAGGTCGCGGCCCGGCGGGAAGCGGCAGATGTCCTCGAGCGTCGCGTGCGGTGAGCGCGCTGATCGGGTTGAAGCTGAGGTTGCCCCACAGCTTGACCCACAGCTCGCTGCGGATGTCGCGCGACACCGGCGCCTTGAAGCCGGCGGCCATCAACGAGCGCGCGAGCGCCTCGATGCGCGGCGTGCGCCGGCCGTCGAGCTCGCCGAGCGGAGAAGCGATTGCCTTCGACGACGCGGACGACGCCGGGCTCGACGAGTTCGGCCGCGGGATAGACGATGCTGCCGATGATCCGTTCGACCTCGATGCCGGCGGCGAGCGCGCCGTCCGGGTCGACGCTCGTCAGCGTGCGGCCGTCGTACGGGCCGCCGAGCCGCTGGAAGTACCACCACGGCACGCCGTTGATCATCGTGACGACCATGGTCTCGGGCCCGAACATCGCGCGCAGGCCGGGCAGCAGGTCGCGGACCTGATGCGCCTTCGTCGTCAGCAGCACCGCGTCCTGCGGGCCGGCGTCCGCCGGGTCCTGCACGGCGCGCACGCCGGGCGCGTGCTGCGTCGTGCCGTCGGGCAGCTCGAGGCGGAAGCCGTTCGCGGCGATCGCCGCGAGGTTGCGGTTGCGCGCGATGAAGGTGACGTCGTCGCCCGCGAGCGACAGCTTCGCGCCGAGATAGCCGCCGATGGCGCCGGCGCCGACGATCGCGATCTTCATGAGCGGTCGGCCATCGCTTCGGTCACTTGAACTCGCCCGACACGTACGAGCCGAAGCCGAGGCCGATGCGCTGCGCGAGCCCGATGCGCTGCAGCTTGCCGGTCGCGCCCTTCGGCAACTCGTCGACGAACAGGATCTTCTTCGGCACCTTGTAGCCGGCGACGCGCGCCGCGACGAACTGCTGCAGCTCGCGCTCGGTGCATTCGTGGTCCTCGTGCAGCACGACCATCGCCGCGACTTCCTCGCCGAGCCGCTTGTGCGGCGCGCCGAACACGATGACCTGCGCGACGGAGACGTGGTCGAGCAGGATCTCGTCGATCTCGCGCGGGCTGACCTTCTCGCCGCCGCGGTTGATGATCTCCTTCAGCCGGCCGGTGATCGTGAGGTAGCCGTCGGCGTCCATGAAGCCCTGGTCGCCGGTGCGGAACCAGCCGTCGACGAACGCTTCGTCGTTCGCCTTCGGGTTGTTCTCGTAGCCCGCCGTGACGTTCGGGCCGCGGATCACGACCTCGCCCGGTTCGCCGTGCGGCAGCAGCGTCGCCGTCCTCGCCGCGGATCGCGACCTCCGGGCCGGCCGCGCGGCCGACGGTGCCGCGCTTGCGCTCGGCCGGCGGCAGCGGGTTCGACGCCATCTGGTGTGCGGCCTCGGTCATGCCGTACGACTCGATCAGCGGCGCCCTGAACATCGACTCGAGCTCGCTCGATCACCTGCGGCGGCATCGACGACGACGACGAGCGCACGAAGCGCAGCGCGTGGCGCTGCGAGGACCTCGGCGTTGTGCTTGCCGCGCGTCGACGATCGCCTGGTGCATCGTCGGCACGGCCGTGTACCAGGTCGGGCTGGACTCGTCCATCCAGCTGAAGAACCGCAGCGCGTTGAAGCCCGGCGTGCAGAACACCTGCGAGCCGGCGGACAGCGGCGCGAGCACGCCGGCGATGAGGCCGTGGATGTGGAACAGCGGCATGATGTTGAGGCCGCGGTCGTCCGGCGCGAGCGCTCAGCGTCGCGCGCGATGTTGCGCGCCGAAGCGAACAGGTTGCCGGCCGACAGCGGCACGATCTTCGGCCGCGACGTCGTGCCCGACGTGTGCAGCACCATCGCGATGTCGCCGGCTCCGGCCGCGCCGGCCGTCGCCGGGCCGGCGTCGTCGTGCGCGGACGTCGAGCGGAACGCGCCGGCCGGCGCGCCGGCGCGACGACGAGCGGGATCACGGCGGACGCCGAGCTTGTCGGCGACCGCGACCGCCGGCGACGCGCTGCCGCGCTCGACGATCAGCGCCTTCGCGCTCAGGTCGTCGAGGTAGAACTCGAACTCGTCGGCGCGGTAGCCGGGGTTGAGCGGCGCGCTCGCGGTGGCCGGCGCGCGCCGCGAGGAAGCACGTCGCCATCTCGGGTCCGTTCGGCAGGACGATGGCGACGCGGTCGTTGCGGCCGATGCCGGCGGCGTTCAGCGACGCGGTCGTCGCGGCGACCAGCGCGCGAAGCGCGCCGATAGTCGAGCGGTGCGCGGTCCGGCGCGGAGATGGCGACCGCGTCGTCGGCGCCGACCTGTAGGAGTTCGTGGACGGTCATGGTTGAATCGTTCTCGTCGTTCGAAGTTCGCGTCGCCAACAACCGCAGGGGGCTTGCATGCACGATGATCCGCTGACGCGACAGACCCCGGCGTTCAGGATCGCGCGCGCGTTGCTCGACGGATTCGACCGGCACTACCGGCTCTTCAGCGAAGTCGCTCGCGGCGCGAAGCGGCGCTTCGAGCAGGCCGACTGGCACGGACAGCGCCAGGCGATGCGCGAGCGAATCGAGTTCTACGACCAGCGCGTGCGCGAGACGAAGGACCGGCTGCTCACCGAATTCGCCGCCGACACGTTGTCGCTCGACGTGTGGCAGCAGACGAAGCTGCTCTACATCGGGCTGCTGATCCATCACCGCCAGCCGGAGCTGGCGGAGACCTTCTTCAATTCCGTCACGACGAAGATACTTCACCGAAGCTACTTCCACAACGATTTCATCTTCGTGCGGCCGGCGATCTCGACGTCGTACATCGAGCTCGACGAGCCGCCCGGGTCGACGTACCGCGTGTACTACCCGGCCCTCGAGACGTGGCGCGAGACGTGGGTGCAGGTCGTCCGCGACTTCGGGCTCGCGCTCGAGTTCGAGGACCTCGAACGCGACGCGGTCGACGTCGCGAGCACGCTCGAGGCCCATCTCGTCCGCATGCCGCCGCGCACGAACTTCCAGGTGCAGGTCCTCGCGAACCTGTTCTTCCGCAACAAGGGCGCCTACGTCGTCGGCAAGATCATCAACGGCGACCGGCAGATCCCGGTCGCGCTGCCGCTGCTGCACACGTCGGGCGGAAAGCTCGCGATCGACACCGTGCTCGACAGCGAGGACGACATGCGGATGCTGTTCAGCTACGCGCGCGCGTACTTCCTCGTCGACATGCCGGTGCCGAGCGCATACATCCAGTTCCTGCGCAGCGTGATGCCCGGCAAGCCGCGCGCCGAGATCTACAGCGCGGTCGGCCTGCACAAGCAGGGGAAGAACAGCTTCTATCGCGACCTGCTCGCGCATCTGCGCCACAGCCGCGACCGCTTCCGCATCGCGCCCGGCATCAAGGGCATGGTGATGCTCGTCTTCGACCTGCCGTCGTTCCCGTACGTCTTCAAGGTCATCAAGGATTTCTATCCCGAGCAGAAGCACACGACGCGCGAGAAGATCAAGGGCAAGTACCTGCTCGTGAAGCGGCACGACCGCGTCGGTCGCATGGCGGACACGCTCGAGTACAGCAAGGTGGCGTTGCCGCTCGCGCGCTTCGAGCCCGAGCTGGTCGACGAGATGCGACGGTACTGCTCGAGCCTGCTCGAGTTCACCGAGACCGATGGCGTCGCGGAGGTCGTCATCGACCACGCGTACATCGAGCGGCGCATGACGCCGCTGAACCTGTTCCTGAAGGACGCCTCGGCCGCCGGCGAGAGCGAGGCGATCGAACGCGTGACGATCGAGTACGGCAACGCGATCAAGGATCTCGTCGCCGCCGACATCTTCCCGGGCGACATGCTGTGGAAGAACTTCGGCATGACGCGGCAGGGTCGCAGGTCGTGTTCTACGACTACGACGAGATCGAGTATCTGAGCGAATGCAACTTCCGTCGCGTGCCGCCGCGCGACGACGCCGCGCCGGACTCCGACGAGCTGTGGTTCGACGTCGGTCCGAAGGACGTCTTCCCCGAGACGTTCGGGCGCTTCCTGCTCGGCAACGCCCGCGTCCGCGCCGCCTTCCTCGCGCACCACGCGGACCTGCTCGACCCGGCTTACTGGACGCGGCACAAGGACCGCATCCTGGGCGGGGCCATGCTCGACGTGTTCCCGTACGACCCGAAGCGCCGCTTCGGATATCGGCGCGCCGCGGCGGTCGATGCAGACCGCGCCGCGGCGGCGTGACGGGGGTCGAACCGCGTTGCGTGGGAAGACGGTTGCCGGTCGATCGTGGCGTCATGCGCTCGCGGCGTTCGTCGCGATGCGCGGCGGCTGTCCGGTCGCCCGATCGACACTCGCGCGAAGGATGACCTGCGTGGCGCTCGGGGCCCTCGTCCCGCCGGCGGACACGAGCGTTCGATTCCCGGCGACCGCGCGATGCGCGGCGCTCACCGCATCGCGCGCCGACTCTGTACGCTAGGGCCCCGTGCGGAGCCCAGCCTCATCCGTTTCGGACGACGCGCGACCAGCGGCACGCTCGCCTCGACAGCGACCGCCCGGATCGCGCGAACGCCGGCGTCTCGCGCTCGCGCTGCTGCTCTCGCTCGTCGCGCATTCGCTGCTGTGGATCGTCGACTTCGCCGGCGCGGACGCCGGGTCGTCGTCGTTCGGGAGGTCCTGGCTCGAATGGCGCTTCGAACCCGACGTGCACGTCGTGCTGACGGCCCCGTCGGCCGACGCGCCGCAGCCCGCGATGCCGTCGTCCGTCGAGTCGGTCCCGTCGGCGGCGAACGACGCGGCGGCGAACGGGGACGGACGCCGGCAGTCGGCGACGACGACGTCGTCGCGTCGCTCGGCGCACGAACCGTCACCGCCTGGCGACGCGGCGCGTGCCCGTCGGCCTTCGTCGCATGCGACGGCGGCGGCGACCGAGCGCCCCGCGCGTCCGCCGTCGACGCATCGACCGGCGGCGGCGGGCACACGCGGCGCGCGTCCGGTGCCGCCTCCGGCGACGGCCCCGAGCGGGCATCAGGCGGCCGTGCGGCCGACGCATGCCGAGCCCGTCGCCCCGGCGGCGGCGATGCCCGAGCGCGCCGTGATCGCCGTCGAGCGGGCGGACGACGCCGCGCTGGTCGTCCCGCCGCCGCCCCCGGAGCCGTCGGCCGCGTCGTCCGCGAAGGCCGTTCGACCGCGGGCGCCGGAGGTCGCCCGTGTCGAGACCGAGCATCGGGACGCGGCGCGAGACGACACGGATCGTGTCGATGTCGTACAGGCGGAGGCCGTGCAACGAGCGGCCGCCATCGACGTCGAACGACGCGAGGCGGCTCGACGCGAGCAGGCCGACGAGGCGGCGCGTGCAGAAGGCGAACGGCGGGACGCCGCACGGGCCGAAGCCGAGCGACTCGACGCCGAACGCCTCGATCGGGAGCGAATGGAGGCGCTGCGGCAGCAGGTCGAACGCGCGGCCGCCGAACAGCTCGATGAGGAACGTCGGCGAGCCGACCGCGACGTCGAGCAGCGCGACGCGGAGCGGCGGGAAGCCGAGCGACGAGAAGCGGAACGTCGCGAAGCAGAGCGGCGGGAAGCGGAGCTTCGCGAGGCGGAACGAGAGACCGCGAAGGCCACCGAGCGAAGCGAAGCCGAACGCCGCGCCGCAGAGCTCGCAAGACGCCTCGATGCGGAGCGTCGGGCCGCGGACGACGCCGCACGCCGCGAAGCCGAGCGACAGGCCGCGGCCGATGCGGACCGTCGCGAAGCGGAGCGACAGGTCGCGCAGGACGCGGAACGTCGCGAAACCGAACGACAGAGCGCGGAAGACACTCGACGGCTCGAGGCGGAACGACAAGCTGCGCAGGACCGCGAACGTCGCGAAGCCGAACGACAGGCCGCCGAAGACGCGAAACGCGAAGCCGAAGTGGAGGCCGCACAGGACGCCCGGCGTCGCGACGCCGAGCGACAGGCTGCGGAAGACACCCGACGTCGCGACGCAGAACAACGAGCGGCTCGGGATGCCGAACGTCGCGAGGCCGAACGAGAGGCCGCGCAGGGCGCCCGGCGTCGCGACGCCGAGCGGCAGGCTGCACAGGACGCCGAACGTCGCGACGCAGAGTCGCGAGCATCGGAAGCCGCGCGACGTCGCGAAGTCGAACGACAGGCCGCGGACGAAGCCGAGCGCCGCGAAGCCGAACGCGCGGCGGGGCAGGATGCCGAGCGTCGCGATGCGGCGGCACGGGACGCCGCGCGGCTCGAGGCCGCACGGCTCGAGGCCGCGCGGCTCGAGGCCGAAGCGCGGGCTGCCCGATCGTCCGCGCAAGCCGACGGCGCGAACGGTGAAGCAGCGCATTCGCGTGTCGCGGGCGACGACGCGTCCGGCGGCCGCGGTCCGACTCCGACGCGAGCCGGTGGCGACGCCGGCCCGCGACCCACCGCGAACGGCGACGTCGCGCCCGCCGAGGCCGGCATGGCCGAGGCCGGCACTGCCGCGGCCGGCACGTCCGAGGCCGATCGCGAGCAGGCCGTCCGCGCGCAAGCGAAGAAGGACGCCGAGGCGCACCGCGAGGCCGTGCTGCGCGCGATCGGCCGGCAGCTCGATGCCGAAGCCGCGCAGCGTGCCGCGGCCGCGGCCGCATCGCGGCAAACGGACAAGCCTTCCTACGCGTGGAGCACGGCGCGACGCGCCCGGCTGTGGGGACGTGCCGACCCGAACGCGGAACTCGTCCGCTATGCCGAGGCGCTCGAACGTCGCATCGCGTTCAACACGCCGTTCGACACGGTCCGCGACGTCGTGCGGCATCCGCATGCGGACCCGCTCGTGACGATGGCGATCCGTCGCGACGGGTCGGTCGAGTCGATCACGTTCGAGCGCTCGAGCGGTTCGCCGGAGATCGACGACGCGATCCGCCGCATCGTCCAGGCGAACGAGCACTACCCGCCGTTCCCGCCGGCGCTCGCGCGCGACTACGACGTCATCGAGGTCCGCCGCACGTGGTACTTCGACGGGGCGGTGCGGCTGTACTGATCGCGCGCATCGCGAGGATCATCGTCCGTCGACCGCGACCGGCGACGGCTTCGCCGCGAACGTCTTCGGCAGCCCCGCGCGCCACAGCGTGCCGTGCAGCGTCTCGCCGGACAGCCAGCCGGCGACCTTCGTGCGCAGGGCGAGCAGGCGTCCGAGGTCGAGCCCGGTCTCGATCCCCATGCTCGCGAGCATGAACGCGAGGTCCTCGGTCGACGCGTTGCCGCTCGCGCCGGGGGCGTGCGGGCAGCCGCCGATGCCGGCGAGCGTCGCGTCGAAGCGGTCGACGCCGACCTCGAGCGCGGCATACACGTTCGCGAGTGCGAGCCCGCGCGTGTCGTGGAAGTGGCCGCAGCAGAAGCGGTCGCCGGCGATGCGACGCGCGTCCTCGAACAGGCGGCGGACCGAGGCCGGGTCCGCGTAGCCGACCGTGTCCGCGATGGCGATGCGGTCGGCGCCGGCGTCGAGCAGCGCATGCAGGCAGCGCAGCACCTCGGCGCGCGGCACGTCGCCCTGGATCGTGCAGCCGAACGCGGTGCTGATCGCGCCTTCGAGCAGCGTCGGCGACCTTGCCGCGTCTCGGGCCGCGCGGATGCGGCCGAACTCCGCGACGACCTCGTCGGGCGTCTTGCGCAGGTTCGCCAGGCTGTGCGCATGGCTCGCCGACAGCGGCACGACCATCAGGTCCGCACCGGTCTCGATCGCCTTCTCGGCGCCCTTCAGGTTCGGCACGAGCACCGACGCGAACAAGGCCGGGCAGCGTCTTCGCGAACGCGACGAGCTCGGCCGTGTCGGCGAGCTGCGGCAGCAGGCGCGCCGGCACGAACGAGCCGACCTCGATCTCGCGCTGACCCGCGTCGTACGCGTCGCGGATCCATTCGATCTTCTGCGCGGTCGGCAGCGTCGTCGCGATGCTCTGCAGGCCGTCGCGCAAGCCGACCTCGCGCACGACGACGCGCTCGGGATAACGATTCATGCGAGTCTCCGGGGTGCCGATGCCGTACTCTAGACGCTCGGCCCGCACGCGCGAGCGGATGCTCGCTCGGGTACGTTCGTGGCGGCGGTGGAACTTGCGTGGCCGCGGCCGTTCTATGCGTGCGTCGTCGATGTGCGGACGGCATGCACGTTCTCCTCCACGTCGCATCGTCCATGAAAGCCCCGAGCAGTTTCGTTCGCCGACCGGTTGCACGCCGCGCATCGCACGGTCGTACGCGGCGGCATGCCACCACGGCGATGGCCGGGTGCGCGTGAGAGAGACGATCCGCGGCGCTCGTTCGGCCTTCGCCGTATTCGCCGCGGCCGTCGTCGCGATGTCCGCCTTCGCCGGGCAGCCGGCGATCGAACCCGTCGAGCCGGCGCGTGCCGGCACCGCCGACCCGGCGCTCGTCGCGCGCGGCGCGGCGCTCGCGGCGCTCGGCAACTGCACGAGCTGCCACACGACGGCCGACGGCGTGCCGTTCGCGGGCGGCGTGCCGCTCGTCACGCCGCTCGGGACGATCTACGGGACGAACATCACGCCGGCGCCGCGGACCGGCATCGGCCGCTGGCCCGAGGCCGCGTTCGTGCGCGCGATGCGCGACGGCGTGTCGCGCGACGGGCACCTGCTGTATCCGGCATTCCCGTACGACCACTTCCGCGCGGCCAGCGACGACGAGCTCCATGCGCTGTATGCGTTCCTCGATGACGCGCGACGCGTTCGAGTCGACGCCGCCGGCGAACCGTCTCGTGTTCCCGCTCGGCTGGCGGCCGCTGCTCGCGGCGTGGAACGCGCTGTTCCTGCGCGACCCGGCGCGACGTTCGTCGTCGACGAACGTCGTCGCGCGCGGCGGCCATCTCGTCGACGGGCTCGGCCACTGCGGCGCGTGCCACACGCCGCGCAATGCGCTGCAGGCGGAGAAGCGCGACGCACGGCTCGCCGGCGCGACGGTCGAAGGCTGGTACGCGCCGCCGCTGAACGCCGACACGCCGTCGCCGGTCGTCTGGACCGTCGACGCGATGACGCAGCTACCTGCGGACCGGGATCGCACCGGACCACGCGATGGCGGGCGGGCCGATGCAGGAGGTGACCGCGAGCCTCGCCAAGGCCGACGCGGCCGACGTGTCGGCGATGGCGGCGGCGATCGTCGCGGCGATGGGGACGCCGGACCGACGCGCGTCGAGCGCGCGAGGCCGGCGCCCGCGCGCGCGCGGCGCAACCGCTCGCCGCGCGGCCGGTCGACGCGTCCGACCGCGACGATGGCGCTCGGCGCGCAGGTCTACGCGACGGCCTGCGCCGAATGCCACGACCGCGGACGCGACGTCGGCTCGAACGGCGCGTTGCGGCTGCCGCTCGCGGTCGCGCTGTACGACGCCGACCCGCGAGCCTGCTGCGACATCGTCCGCGACGGCATCGTGCCGTCGCCCGGCGAGCGCGGACGCTGGATGCCGGCGTTCGGCACGACGCTCTCCGACGATCAGCTCGTCGCGCTGCTGGCCTACCTGCGGCACGTCGGGCGCGAACGCGCCGCCGTGGCCGCACCTCGAACACGACGTCGCCGCGACGCGATGACCGCGACGTCGCCCCGCGCGCAGGAGCTCGCCGATGGCCCGCATCACGCTGCGACTGAACGGCGTCGCCCGGACGGTCGATACCGACCCGGCGACGCCGCTGCTGTACGTGCTGCGCGACGACCTCGGCTGCACGGCGCGAAGTTCGGCTGCGGCCTCGGCCAGTGCGGCGCCTGCACGGTGATGATCGACGGCGACGCCGCGTTCTCGTGCCTGATGCCGGTCTCGCTGGTCGGCGACCGCGCGGTCACGACGTCGAGGGGCTCGGCACCGTCGAGCGGCCGGGCCGGATGCAGCAGGCGTTCATCGACGAGCAGGCGGCGCAGTGCGGCTACTGCATCGCCGGCATGGTGATGCGCGCCGAGGCGCTGCTCGCGCGCAACCCGCATCCGACCGAGGCGGAGATCCGCACGCCACATGTCGACGAACCTGTGCCGCTGCGGCACGCAGATGCGGATCGTGCGCGCGGTGCAGCGCGCGGCCGGCACGGCGACGCGCTCGTGAAGCGCCGCGCGTTCCTGTCGGCCGGCGGCGCGCTCGTCGTCGCGTTCGCCTGGCGAACGGGCCGGTCGCAGGGCGAAGCCGGCGCGTCGGGCCCTTCGCGGTGCCGCCGCTGCCGGGCAGCCTGAAGAAGCGGCCTTGGCTCGACGGCTGGATCCGCATCGATGCGCAGAACCGCGTCACCGTGTTCACCGGCAAGGCCGAGCTCGGGCAGGGCATCAAGACCGCGCTGATCCAGGTCGCGGCCGAGGAGCTGGTCGGTCGATCCGTCGCGCGTCGCGATCGTCACGGCCGACACCGAGCGCACCGCCGACGAGGGCTACACGGCCGGCAGCCATTCGATGCAGGACAGCGGCACCGCGATCCGTGCACGCGGCGGCGCAGGTGCGCGCGCTGCTGCTCGGCGCCGCGGCGGCGCGCTGGTCGACCGGCATCGACCGGCTGCGGGTCGACGACGGCGTCGTCTCGTCCGACGGTCGTCGCGCGAGCTACGGCGAGCTGCTCGCCGACGGATCGCTGCACGTCGAGGCGTCGCCGACGCCGCCGGCCGACGCGACGCCGCGCGACCCGAAGACGCACGTCGTCGTCGGCCGGTCGATGCATCGCGTCGACATCCCGGCGAAGGTGACCGGCGGCGTCGCCTACGTGCAGGACCTGCGTCCCGACGGCATGGTCCACGCGCGCGTCGTGAGGCCGCCGTCGCCGCACGCGACGCTGCGCGAGCCTCGACGCGACCGCGGCCGACCGAACGACTGCCCGGCGTGATCTGCAGGTCGTGCGCGACGGCCGCTTCGTCGCGGTGATCGCGGCCCGCGAATACGAGGCGATCGTCGCGGCGCGCACGCTCGCCGCGGGCGCGCAGTGGCGCGCGAGCGGCGGCCTGCCCGCGCCGGACCGCGTCTACGAAGCGATGCGCGCCGCGCCGTCGGAGCGGTCGACGATCCTCGATCGCCGCGCGAACGGCCGGCGCAGCCGTGACGACGCTCGACGGCCACGTACCGGCGGCCGTACCAGATGCACGGCTCGATCGGTCCGTCGTGCGCGATCGCGCGCCTGCGACGACGGCCGGTACACCGTCTGGACGCACACGCAGGGCGTCTATCCGCTGCGCGAGGCGCTCGCGGAGATGCTCGCGGTCGACGCGTCGCAGGTCCATTGCATCCACGTCGAAGGCTCGGGCTGCTACGGCCACAACGGCGCGGACGACGTCGCCGCCGACGCCGCGCTGCTCGCCCGGGCGCTGCCCGGTCGGCCGGTCCGCGTGCAGTGGATGCGCGAGGACGAGCACGGCTGGGAGCCGTACGGCCCGCCGATGATCGTCGACGCGCGCGCGTCGCTCGACGCGAGCGGCTCGATCGTCGACTGGTCGTACGAGGTCGCGAGCAACACGCACTCGACGCGGCCCGGCAAGGCCGGCGACCTGCTCGCCGCGACGATGCTCGAGAAGCCGTTCGCGCCGCCGCCGCCGAAGCCGCTGCCGCAGCCCGAGGGCGGCGGCGACCGCAACGCGATCCCGCTCTACGCGCTGCCGAACGCGAAGGTCGTCCATCGCTTCCTGCCCGACATGCCGCTGCGCGTCTCGGCGCTGCGCTCGCTCGGCGCGTACATGAACGTGTTCTCGATCGAGAGCTTCATCGACGAGCTGGCGCGCGCGGCACGATCGACCCGGTCGAGTTCCGGCTGCGTCATCTCGACGACGACCGCGCGAAGGACGTGATCCGGATGGCCGCCGACCGCTTCGGATGGTCGGCACGGCAGCGTGCGCCGCTCCGCGGCCACGGCTTCGCGTTCGCGCGCTACAAGAACCTCGCGGGCTATCTCGCGATCGCCTGCGAGGTCGAGGTGCATCGCGACACCGGCGTCATCCGCATCGTTCGCGTACAGGCCGCCGTCGACGGCGGCGAGGTCGTCAACCCGGACGGCATCCGCAACCAGGTCGAAGGCGGCATCGTGCAGTCGACGAGCTGGACGACGATGGAGTCGGTCTCGTTCGACGCGACGCGCGTGACGAGCCGCGACTGGGGCGGCTATCCGATCCTCCGCTTCGCGCAGCTCCCGGAGCGCATCGACGTCGCAGATCGTCGATCGACCCGGCCTGCCGTTCCTCGGCATCGGCGAGGTCGCGCAGGGGCCGACCGCCGCGGCGATCGCGAACGCGGTCGCCGACGCGACCGGCGTGCGCCTCCGCGACCTGCCGCTCGACCGCGACCGCGTGCGCGCGACGACGTCGCTCTAGGGGTTCGCGGGCGGCGGCGGCGCCCCGACGGATCGATGTCGGGCCTTATCACCGTCGCCGATTTCCGCTCGTCCGAATACCTAGGTCGAACCCGCCCTGTTTCGACGTTCGGCGCGCGCGCCGGACCAATCGCGTCACTTCGCTGACAAGAAACGTCGGCCGCGTCGTGCCGTGCCCGGACGGGTTCGAGCGCCGGCGACGTGCGCGACGAGGGCGCACCACGACCGTTCGCCGCAGGAGAAGTGCCGGTGCGGCACCGCGTCCCGCACCGCGATTGGCACAGCCGTTGCCGCTTCGAGGAGGCAGCCCTTTCACGACGCGACGACCGACATGACTCTTTTCGACGATACCCCTAGCAGGACTCCTAGCCGGCATGGCGACCACTCGATCCGACGTTTCCTGCGCCCGGCCGAGCCCCCGGCGACGGCCGCGCCGCCGGATCGACGGCCGCCGCCTCCGGGATGGCGCACGCGACTCGTCGCCACCGTCACGCTATTCGGGATGCTCGCGAGCCCGGTGTTCGAAGCGCACGCCGGTCCGGGTCCGCAGACGCCGCCGGGCCCGGGCGTGAACGCACCGCCGGTGCCGTCGACGAAGGTCGCCGCGGACCTGGCCTCCGTGATCGCGGGCAATCAGGGGCCGAAGGTGAGCTTCGCGACGAGCATCGGTCCGAAGACCTACGTCAAGGCGATCATCGTCAGCGGCAGCGACGATCCGGATCTCACCGACCTGCGCAGCGCCGTCCTGTCGGCCGGCGGATCGGTGTACATGCGCTACCTGTCCGTGCGCGCGCTGTCGGTCCTGCTGCCGGCCAACGCGGTGTCGACGATCGCCGCGCGCAGCGACGTGCAGAGCATCTCGCCGAACCGCATGACGACGCGGACGTTCAGCATGATGGAGCAGGCGACCGGCGCGAACGGCGTGCGCGCCAGCGCCGGCATGACGTGGAGCGGCCTCGACGGCACCGGCGTGGCGATCGCCGTGCTCGACTCCGGCATCGCGTGGAACCACATGAACTTTCGCGCCAACGACGGCAAGACGTCGCGCGTGATCAAGGCGGTCGACTTCCAGAAGATCGGCGACGCGAAGGGTCCCGGACCGGGGCTGAAGGACTGGACGCCGGGCATCGACCTGTCGAACGCGTTGTGCGCCGGCCAGCGCGACGGAGATCGCGTTCGAGGCGGCCATCAACGCGACCGGCACCGACCGCGAGGACCTCTACGGGCACGGGACGCACGTCGCGAGCGTCGCGGCGGGACGCGGCGCATACCAGACCAACGATTCCACCGGCATCGCGCCGAACGCGAACCTGATCGACGTGCGCGTGCTCGACGGCAACGGCTACGGCCAGCTGTCGGACTTCCTCGCCGGCATCGACTGGGTCATCTACCACGCGAAGGACTACAACATCCGCGTGCTGAACCTCAGCCTCGCGGCCGACTCGACCGAGAGCTACCTGACCGATCCGCTGTGCCGCGCCGCGCGCGCGGCCGTCGCGGCCGGCATCACGGTCGTCGTGGCCGGCGGCAACTTCGGCCAGACGTCCACCGGGCAGGAGCAGTACGGCGCGATCGGCTCGCCGGGCAACGACCCGTCGGTCATCACCGTCGGCTCGGCGAACACGCACGGCACGCCGTCGCGGGCCGACGACACCGTCAACTTCTTCAGCTCGCGCGGTCCGACCCGCGGCGCGTTCGTCGACACCGCCGGCACGCGGCAGATCGACAACTTCCTCAAGCCGGACCTCGTCGCGCCGGGCAACCGCATCGTCGGCGCGCTCGCGTCGGACAAGGCGGGCTCGGGTGGCGCGTGGAGCTACCTGCCGAAGACGTACCCGGTGCTCAGCAACGGCTACGGCTCGTCGTCGCAGCAGCCGAACCTGAAGCAGCTGTTCAACCTGAGCGGCACCTCCATCGCGGCACCGGTCGTGTCGGGAACCGTCGCGCTGATGCTGCAGGCGAACCCGGGACTGACGCCGCCGCTCGTGAAGGCCATGCTGCAGTACTCCGCGCAGCCGCTCGCCGGAGCGAACCTCCTGCAGCAGGGCGCCGGGATGATCAACGTCGGCGGCGCGGTGGCGCTCGCGCAGGCGTTGCGCACCGACATCGGTCCGTCGATCCTGGCCGGCACGCTGGCGCCCGGCGCGAACCTGCTCGCGTACGGTCGGTCGCTGCCCGCCCCGCGCACCATGATCAACGGCGCGACGACGCCGTGGAGCGGCTTCATCTACGCCGGCGGCAACCAGGTCCTGAGCGGCAGCGCGCTGTTCACGCAGTACCAGCCGATCTGGGACCCGCGACTGGTCTGGGCGCGCGGCAACGTCCGCCGCAGCACGGTGAACTACTGGCCCGCGAACCTGCTCGTCCCGGCGAACCGCTACGTGAAGTCGGTCGTCGAGGCCGCGGCACCGAACCAGCCGCTCGTCACGCCGGGCGTGTTCACCGCCGGCTCGCTGATCGCGCCGAGCTCGTACGCGTCGGGCACCGGCGTGTTCATGCGGACCAGCACGCTGGCGAGCTCGCTCGCGTCCGGCGGCGGCTCGCTGCTGAGCCAGGGCTTCATCCTGAGCGAGGGCTTCATCCTGAGCGAAGGCTTCATCCTCAGCGAAGGGTTCATCCTCAGCGAGGGCTTCATCCTCAGCGAAGGGTTCATCCTGAGCGAAGGCTTCATCCTCAGCGAGGGCTTCATCCTGAGCGAGAGCGGACAGACGACCGTCAGCTCGACGAAGGACACGAGCATGAACGGCGAGCCCTGAGCGCCGCACTCGCGACACGACGATGGCTGCCCTGCCACAGCGACCGCGGGACACGGCCCACCCGGGCCGACCGCCGGCTCCCGCCGGCGGTGCGTCCCGGGACCGGTCCGCCGGTCCCGTCGTCGCGACGATGCCGGCCCGCGCGTTCAGTGTTTCCGATTTCGCGCCGATACCAGCGGGATCGCCGTCCACGATCGACCCTCGCCGCATGTCCGTCGCCGCGAACGAACCATCCGGCAAGCGGACCCTCTGGGGCCTGTTCCGCGAGCGTCACCTGCACGACTACGACGGCCACGCCGCCGCGGTCTGGCTCGCGGTCCTGGCGGCGGGCTGCGGCTCGCTCGGCTGGGCGCTCCGCCGGATCCGCGACGACTGGGCGTCGTACGGCTGGCCGATCGCGGCGACGCTCGCCGCCGTCGGCCTCGCCGCGCTGTTCGCGACGCGCATTCCGCGGACGAAGTACTCGATCAGCGTCGCGGACGTCTTCATCTTCCTGCTGCTCGCGATCGGCGGGGCGCCGGTCGCGATCGTCGCGGCCGGCATCGACGGATTCATCGGCGCGCTGCGGACGTCGCGACGCGTCAGCAGCCGCGTGTCGACGCCGGCCGCCGCGATGGTCGGCATGCTGTTCGCGTCGGAGGCGGACCGGGGCGTCGTGCGGCTGCTCGAGCAGCTCGGGCTGACGCACGACGTCGCGTCGTCGTTCGGCATCGTCGCGATCGCGCCGCTGCCGATCGTGCTGTCGATGTTCACGCTGCTGACGATGCTCGCCGTCAAGAACCGCACGCCGATCCAGCCGGTCGCGTGGATCGGCGACGCGGCATGGATGATGATCACGGCCGCGACGGCCGCGTTCGTCGCCGGCATGCTCGCGTTGAACGCGTATCGCTTCGGCCCGATCGTCCTCGTGCTCGGCGGGCTCGTGGTGCTCGGCCTCGTGCTGCTCGTGCGCGTGACGTTGAGGCGCCGCGAGGACGAACGCGTCGCGCAGGAGGCGCTGATCAGCGCGGCGCAGGACGAGGCCGAGCGCAACCAGCGCCGCTTCATGGCCGCGTTCACGCACGCCGCGATCGGCATGGCGATCGTCGACCGCTCGGGTCGCGTCGTGCAGGTCAACCTCGCGCTGTGCGGGCTGTTCGGCGAGGGAAGCGAGGATCTCGAAGGCCGCACGTTCAACAGCCTGCTGCATCACCAGGACGCGCCGCTGCACGCGCAGCGCGCCGCCGAGGTCGCGGCACGTCGCACGACCGCGTTCTCGATGGAACTGCGCTGCCGCACCGCGCAGGGCGCCGCGATCTGGGTCGCGCTGCATTGCGGCCAGTACGAGGACTCGGCCGGCGACGAGCGCTGCCTGATCTACCAGCTCTACGACATCACGTCGCGCCAGGTGGCCGAGAGCCGGCTGCAGCACATCGCCTATCACGACGGCCTCACCGACCTCGCGAACCGCAACTGCTTCATCGAACGCCTCGCACTGACCGCGACCGCGTCGCACGCCCCGACGCTGTTCGCGGTGCTGTTCCTCGACCTCGACCGCTTCAAGGTCGTCAACGACAGCCTCGGCCACACGGCGGGCAACGAGCTGCTGTGCGCGGTCGGCAAGCGCCTGACCGATTGCGTCCGGCCCGACGACCTCGTCGCGCGGCTCGGCGGCGACGAGTTCGTGATCCTGATGGAGAACCTGCACGACAAGCAGCGAGGCGCTCGGCGTCGCCGAGACGCGTGCTGAAGGCGCTCGCCGAGCCGCTGACGATCAACGGGACGGAGGTCGTCGCCGGCGCGAGCATCGGACTGACGTTCAGCGACGGACCGCGCCGCACGGTGGAGGAGATCCTTCGCGACGCCGACCTCGCGATGTACGAGGCGAAGAACGCGGGGCGCGGGCAGTTCGCGGTCTTCGACACGTCGATGCACGCACGCGTCGCCGAGAAGCTGTCGCTCGAGAGCGACCTGCGCCGCGCGATCGGCGACGGCAAGCTGACGCTGCAATTCCAGCCGATCTACGAACTGTCGCCGTTCTCGCTCGGCGGCTTCGAGGCGCTCGCGCGCTGGGTGCACCCCGAGCGCGGCATCGTCAGCCCGGCCGTGTTCGTCGCGCTCGCCGAGGAGTCGGGCTACGTGTCGTCGCTGACGAGCTGGGTACTCGAGCGGTCGCTCGCGCAGCTCGCGGAATGGGACGCGACGGCGCCGCAGGCGCGACGGCTGACGATGAACGTCAACCTGTCGGGGCGCGACATCGTCCGGCCCGCGCTCGTCGGCGAAGTCGATGCGCTGTTGCGACGCTACGGCATCGCACCGCAGCGCCTCACGCTCGAGATCACCGAGACGACGCTGATGGATCGGCTCGACATCGCGCTCGGGACGATGAACGCGCTGCGCGCGCTCGGCGTGCGCTTCAGCATCGACGACTTCGGGACCGGCTACTCGTCGCTGTCGTACCTGAGCAAGCTGCCGATCGACAGCCTGAAGATCGACCGCTCGTTCGTGATCGCGCTGAAGGAACGGCCGCACAACGTCGAGATCGTGAAGGCGATCCTGAACCTCGGCCAGGCGCTCGGCCGCAGGATCGTCGCCGAAGGCATCGAGACCGGCGAGCAGCTCGCGATGCTGCGTTCGCTCGGTGTCCACTACGGCCAGGGCTACCTGCTGTCGCGGCCGATCGACTCCGACGCGGTGCCGGCGCTGCTGCAGCTGGCGGTGCCGGCGCCCGGGACCGAGCGCGAGCCGGCACTGTCGGCCCTCTGAGGCCCGCGCGCCGCGGCGCGCACGACGTGTACGCTACCGGACCCGACCGGCCGCGCCGATGGCGTCACGGTCGAACGTCACGGAGGACACGCATGGATGTACGCGCAGCGGTCGCGCACGAAGCGGGGGCGCCGCTGGTCGTCGAAACGGTCCAGCTCGACGGCCCGAAGGCCGGCGAGGTGCTGGTCGAGATCAAGGCGACCGGCATCTGCCACACGGACGAGTTCACCCGCTCGGGCGCCGATCCCGAGGGCCTGTTCCCGGCGATCCTCGGCCACGAGGGCGCCGGCATCGTCGTCGACGTCGGCCCCGGCGTCACGACGCTGAAGAAGGGCGACCACGTCATTCCGCTCTACACGCCCGAGTGCCGGCAGTGCAAGTCCTGCCTGTCGCGCAAGACGAACCTGTGCACCGCGATCCGCGCGACGCAGGGCCGCGGCGTGATGCCGGACGGCACGAGCCGCTTCTCGCTCGGCGGCAAGCCGATCCATCACTACATGGGCTGCTCGACGTTCGCGAACTACACCGTGCTGCCGGAGATCGCGCTCGCGAAGATCCGCGACGACGCGCCGTTCGAGAAGGTCTGCTACATCGGCTGCGGCGTCACGACCGGCATCGGCGCGGTCATCAACACCGCGAAGGTCGAGCCCGGCGCGAACGTCGTCGTGTTCGGGCTCGGCGGCATCGGCCTGAACGTCGTGCAGGGCGCGCGGATGGTCGGCGCGGAGAGCATCGTCGGCGTCGACGTGAACCCGGCGCGCGAGGCGCTCGCCCGCAAGTTCGGCATGACGCACTTCGTGAATCCGAAGGAGGTGGGCGGCGACCTCGTCGCGCACCTCGTCGAGCTGACCGGCGGCGGCGCCGACTACAGCTTCGAGTGCGTCGGCAACGTGGACCTGATGCGCCAGGCGCTCGAGTGCTGCCATCGCGGCTGGGGCGTGTCGGTCATCATCGGCGTCGCGGGCGCCGGCCAGGAGATCCGCACGCGGCCGTTCCAGCTCGTGACCGGTCGCGTGTGGAAGGGCACGGCGTTCGGCGGCGCGCGCGGCCGCACCGACGTGCCGAGGATCGTCGACTGGTACATGGACGGCAAGATCAACATCGACGATCTCATCACGCACGTGCTGCCGCTCGAGCGCATCAACGAAGGCTTCGACCTGATGCACGAGGGCGAGTCGATCCGCGCGGTCGTCAGGTACTGACCGCCTCGACCGGGCCTCGCGACGGCGTCGCCGTCGTGAGGCGCACGAACGCGACGCGCGATCCGCCCGGCGCCTCGATCGGTTCCGCGGCGTCGGGCACGGTCTCTCCGGCCATCCGGAGCAGCACCTGCGACGCGAACAGCGTGACGGCCGACGGTCCGTCGCGCGGTGCCTGCCGGTACGACAGCGCACGCAGCGTATCGATCGGATCGCCGACCGCCCGGGGGACGTGCCCAGGCGCACGATCCGCGACCGCGACGGTGCCGCCATGCAGATGGATCGCGTGGGCGGCGCGACAGCCGATCGCGTCGGACAGCGCGTCGTTCATGCGGTCGAGGTCGACGACGAGTCTGCGGGCCGACGCGAGCGCGCGGCGCGCCGCTTCGCCGGTCGGCTCGTCGAGCCCGAACAGCATCACCGCGCGATCGCCGACGGACTCGGTCGCAACGCCCCCGAATCGGCCCGCGACCGCTTCGACCGTCTCGTGGAAGCGCTGGGTCGCGTACAGCCGGTCGTGCGGCAGCAGCCGGTCGTACGTGCCGTCCCACGTCGCCGCGACCTGCATCGCCACCAGCTCGCGTTCGAACGAGCCGTGCTCCGTCGCCGCCGAACCGCGGCGCGGGGCCGACAGCAGCGGCACGACGCCGACGTCGCCCGACGGGCGCAGCTGGCAGGCCAGTCGCGTGTCGGGCGAGGCGCGGACGCGTGCGAGCGTCTTCGACTCGGCCGGCGACGGCGGCGGGCAATGCGCGTCGCCGTCGACGATCCGCACGCGGCACGTCGAGCATCGGCCGCGACCGCCGCAGATCGACACGTGCGCGATGCGGTGGCTGCGGCTCGCCTCGAGGATCGACCAGCCGCGCGGGACGCGGATCGTGCGGTCGGGATACGCGATGGCGACGAGGCTGCCGCGACGTACCTCGACGAACGAACGCAGCCAGCGCGCCGCCAGCAGCAAGACGAGCGCCGCGAGGTACGCGTCGAGCATCCGCCCGCGCAGCATCGTCAGCGTCGCGCGCTGGGCCGCCGTCGTCGCGCTGTCGATGGTCGCCGCCCAGCCCGGATCGTTCGCCAGCTCCATCACCTCCTTCAGCATCGACAGGAAGCCGAGCACCGCCAGCACCGGCAGCAGCAGCGCGGCGCCGAACAGCACGAGGCGAACGCGCGCGAACCACTGCCGAGCACGGAAGGCGAAGTTCAGGCCGAGGCATCCGTGGACCCAACCCGGCACCAGCAACGCGATCTGCAGGCCCTGGCGACCGGAGTGCCACAGCGCCCAGACCACGTGCGCGTAGTCGGGCGGATGGCCGTAGATCGTGTACGCGAGACGGGTCGCGACCGCGTGGCCGATCAACAGCGTCGGCATCGTGAAGCCGAGCACGATCCGCAGCAGCTCGAGCGGCGGCATCCGCAGCGTGCGGCGCTCGTAGACCGCGACGAAGGCGAGCGCGATGTGGACGGCCGCGGCGCCGTACAGCACGATCGTTCCCGGCACGCTCTGCCACACCGCGACGGCGACGTGCAGCCCGCGCTCCGCCGCGGCGATCGAGATCAGCCCGAGCGCGTGGTTGACGAGGTGGAACGCGACGTACGTGAAGAGGATCACGCCCGACACGAAGCGGGCCTCGCGACGACCCGGTCTCCGGATCATCGCGCGTCCCGTCACCGTGGCGCCCGGCCGACGCGGACGACGAGGCCGTCGCGGGCGATCGATCGGCGGTTACTTCCTCGGCGGCGGCGTGGACGCAATACGGTGACCGTGGGGATCGAGAGAGCCGGCGACGATCTTACCGTGGCGCGTGGCGAGCCCGCTCGTCGAAGGCCGCGGGTCGTGTCACGTTCGAAAGCCGTTCCAGTCTCGTGGCCGGCGCCTCGCCCTTCGACACGGCGCGATCACGTGCCCGACGATCCGCGGAAGCGGCGGGCGAGCGCCGCGAACGAGGCGCGGATGCTTCCGTCGGCACCGGTCCTGCCGGCGGTCGACGGCGCGACGATCGGACGGTCGACGTCGCCGAACGACACCTCGCCGGCTCGCAACGCGCGCAGCGTCTCGGCCCTGACCTCGGCGCGCGTCAACGGCGACGCCGACGAACCCTGCAGCGGCGCCGGCCCGTCGGGCCGCGCCACACTCGCCTGAACGGCGGCCGCGGCGAGCAGACCCGCCACGACGATGGTCGATGTCTTCATGATGATTCCTCGAATGGATGGCGATGGTCGATGTCCGCATCCGTCGAACCGTTCGACGGATCGGGCGGGTCATCGATGTCGAGGAGACCGTCGCCGACGACGGATTATTCCGGCGCGAACGCGGGGTCCGATCGAGCCCCGTCGACGCGCCGACCGTCGCGGTCGAGCAGGAGGGCATCGAGGATGGTCCGCGCCGCGTCGCCGCGTCCGAATGCATCGCTGCGGCGGGACATCCGCGCGTAGAGCGCGTCGTCGTCGAGCAGCGCGCACGCGGCGTCGGCGATCCGCATGCCGTCGGTGCCGACGACGACCCCGATGCCCGCGTCGACGACCTCCGGTCGTTCGGTGTCCGCGCGCAGCACGAGCACCGGCTTGCCGAGCACTGCGCATTCCTCCTGCACGCCGCCGGAGTCGGTCAGCACGAGCGCGGCGTCGTTCAGCGCGCGGACGAACGCGCGATGGCCGAGTGCGTCGTGCAGCGCGATCCGCGGATGTCCGCCGAGCCGTTCGACGAGGACCGCGCGGACGCGCGGATGCGGGTGCATCGGGATGCGAAGCGCGAGCGCGGGCTGACGCTCGAGCAGCTGCGCGAGGCCGTCGCAGATGCGATGCAGCGCGTCGCCGTGGTTCTCGCGACGATGGACGGTGACGAGCACGTAGCGACCTCGCGGCGACGAGCACGCGTCGTCGCACCGCGCGATCGTCAGCTTCAACGCGTCGACGACCGTGTTGCCGCTGACGACGATCGCCGCGTCGGCGATGCCTTCGCGGCGCAGGTTGTCGCGCGCCGCCTCGGTCGGCGCGAAGTGCAGGTCCGCGAGTCGCGCGGTCAGCGAGCGGTTGATCTCCTCCGGGAACGGGTCGCGACGATCGTTCGTCCGCAGTCCCGCCTCGACGTGCGCAACGGGGACGTCGTTGTAGAACGCCGCGAGCGCGCCGGCGAGCGTCGTCGTCGTGTCGCCTTGCACGATCACCCAGTCGGGCCGCACGTCGGCGATCGTCGCGGACAGTCCCCGCAGGCAGTCGGCCATCGTGGCTGCGAGCCCCTGGTCGTGTTCCATCAGGTCGAGGTCGACGTCGGCGTCGAGCCCGAACTCGTCCATCAGCGTGTCGACCAGGTCGCGATGCTGTCCGGTCCGCACGATCGTGACGACGAACTCGTCGGGCCGTTCGCGGGCCGCTGACGATCACCGGCATCAGCTTGATCGCCTCGGGCCGCGTGCCGATCACGATCATGATCCGCAGCGGCGGCCCGCTCATCGCGTCGCGCGTCGCAGACCGAGCCGCGTCAGCGCAGCGCCGGCGATCAGTGCGCAGAAGCGCGTGTTGGTCGTGAGATAGCGGGGCATGAGTCTCACCGGTTCCTGCGCCAGGCGGACCAGCCATTCGAGCCCGAGTCCGGCCAGGCGCGGATGCGCGCGCCGTCGCGTGCCCGCGAGCACGTCGAAGCTGCCGCCGACGCCGACGGCGACGAGCGGGCCGAGCCGGTCCCATTGCTGCTCGATGAAGCGTTCCTGCAGCGGCGTGCCCATGCCGACGAACAGCAGGCTCGCGCCGGTCGCGCGGATCGCCGAGGCGCGCGCGGCGGCCTGGCCCGGCGGGAAGTAGCCGTCGCTTCCGGCCACGACGAGGCCGCGATGACGGTCGCGCAGCCGCGCGACCGCGCCGGCGACGACGGTCGGCGTCGCGCCGAGGCAATAGACGCCGCGGCCGCGCCGCGCGGCTTCGGCGCACAGCGCGTCGACGAGGTCGATGCCGGCGACGCGCTCGGGCAGGCGGCCGCCGAACAGCGGCGCCGTCCACACGATCGGCTGGCCGTCCGCGACGACGATCATCGCGCGATCGACGAACGACTGGAGCCACGGCTGCCGGCGCATCGTCATCAGCGTCGCGACGTTGACGGTGCACAGCCACCCGCGCCGGCCTTCGTCGAGCGCGTCGAACACCGCGTCGACGGTGCGCTGCGACGTCCACGCGTCGAAGCGCCCGTTCAGCACCGTCGTGCGCGGCGTCATCGACGCGCGGCCTTGCGCAGCCACATCGCGTCGATGAAGAACTTCGTCGCCCAGTTCGGATACGTCATGCACGCGTAGCGTCCCCAGATCGGGTGGGAACCCTTGATACCCCCGCGCACACCGGACGCCGGCGCCGTCAGGTCCTGTCGGGTCCGGACGTAGCGCAAGGCAAGTTCCGCGCCACGTCGAAGCCGCGCGTCCGGCTCGATCGCGTCGAGCCGCATCCAGACGATCGCGAACTGGCAGTTGCCGGTCAGGCAGCACGACGCAGACGCCGGGCGCCCGTCGACGGCGATCGTCGACGGCAGGTGGCCGTCGTCGCGCAGGTGGGCCAGCACCGCGAACGCCGCGCGTCGCGCCGCGGCGACGTAGCGCGCGTCGCCGAGCGATGCACCGGACTCGAGCAGGCCGCGGGCGGCGTACGCGATCGTGTGCGTGAAGGGGGCGTCGCCGTCGCGGAAGGCGCAATGATCGAACAGCCCGTTCGGACGCTGGCACGCCAGCGCCCAGTCGAGGTTGGCGCGCGCGATCCGCTCGCGGGCCTCCGTCGGCTCGACCGCATGCATCCGCGCGAGCGCCCACGCGGTCCGCGTGTTGTAGACGTGCGGCGTGTCGAGATACTCGTGCCGGGTCCAGCGGCCGTCGTCGTCCGCGACATCGGTAAGCCAGTCCGCCGCGCGCCGCGCGGCGTGAAAAAATTGCTCGTCGCCGAACGTCGACGCGCCGGCGACGAGGCCGAACAGGATCTGGCCGGTGTCGAACACGATGCCGCCGTCGCCGAAGCGCGGGTTGCCGAACGCGCCGTCGGGCTTCTGGATCGACGTCAGCCAGCGCAGGATGCGTCGCGCGCGCTCGGCGTAGCCGCTGTCGCGATCGCGCGCGAGGCGCAGGAACGTCGTCGCGATGTAGCCCGACGTTTCGGGGTACGACGGCCGCCAGCCGCCGCGCCACGAGTAGCCGTAGCTGACGCCGCCGTCGCTCGACGCGTCGTGCGCGCGACACAGCCACGCCTCGGCTTCGAGCAGGTGACGCTCGTCGTCGTCGACGTCGCGACGGCGATCGACGAGATCGTGCAAGGCGACGCGGGCGAGCGGGCCGAGCGCCGCGAGCGTGGCATTCATCGCGCGATTGTCCGACGGAACGACCAGCGATGCCGGTCGCCGCGCGCATGCCCGTTGTTGCCGGTGCGGGGACCTCGACATATGATCGCCGGCCGACGGATCCCGCACCGTACGATCGACGAGAAGAGGCCGATGCCATGAAGAGGCGTGTCGCGTTCGCTGTCGTCGTCATCGCCGTCTCGCTGGCCGGCCCGTGCGACGCGCAGGCGCCCGAACCCGCGGCCTCGGCGGCCAGGCCGGTCGAGGCGACCGTCGCCGATCGGGCGGCCGGCGGTGCGCCGAAGGGCGACGCCGCGACGAGCGACGCCGCGAAAGGCGACGCCGCGAAGGCCGATGCGTCGAAGGCCGAGGTCACGAAGTCCGACGCGGCGAAGTCCGACGCCGCGAAGGTCGAGCGCGGCGCCGACACCGCGAACGGCCGGGACGCCGACCCAGCGACCGCGTGCCGGCGTTCCGCGCCTCGCGCCGTCGACGTGCGACGACGAGTCGGCCGCGCGCGCACGGCTGCGGCCCGGCGGACGACCGGTCCGCCGCGGCGCCGCGACGTCCGAGTCGCGATGCGCTGGGACGGCGCGATGGACGCGGCGCGACCGTCGACGCGCTGTCGTCGCGGCTCCAGCACGTCCGGATCGTGAGCCCGACCGACTTCATCCCGTCGTCCGGCGCGTTCAGCCTGCTCGTGTTCCGGACGTTCGTCGACAAGGACGCGGTGGCGAAGGACGGGCCGCAGGAGCGCCTCGTGTATCGGGCGCTGATCGTCGGCGACGGCGCCGTCGACTGCGCATCGACCGCGGTCAAGGCGAACGGTCCGTACCAGGTGTTCTGGCCCGAGGGGACGTGGTCGGAGCGCGCGACGCGCGGGACCGCGTCGGCGCCCGGCACCGACTTCAAGGCGGACGAGGCGCCGCAGGACAAGACGCTGCTGCACCTCGACGCGCACGTCGAGCGGATGCCGTGGGTGCTGTGGCGTCACGCGCGGGTGTTCGTCATCGGATCGGCCGGTGCGGACGGCAGCGAGCCTCGCGTGATCGGCTCCTTCGAGACCGTCATCGCGAACAAGCCGTGGGCGGCGGCGTTCGCGATCTTCGGCTGCTTCGTCGCCTACGTGGTCGCGGCGTTCGCGACGTACGCCGTCCATCGGATGCGCCGCGTCTACGACGACGACGGCAACGTGGCGGGCGCGGCCGGGACGCCCGCCGCGGCCGTCGGGCGCGCCGCGACTCGTGCGGTCCCCGCGAAGGTCGGCGATCGTCTCAAGTCGTCCTTCCGGAACCAGGCGGCGCAGATCGACATGGGACACGGTCCGCTGGACGGCACGAACTACAAGACGATCTGGACGCACATCTTCAATCCGGTCGTGCTGACCGCCGGCAGCAACGGCCTCGGCAACGCGACGAACCTCCAGATCCTGTTCTTCTCGCTGATCGTCTTCGGGCTCGTCACGCACATCTGGATGATGACCGGGCACCTGACCGGCCTGTCGCAGACGATCGTCCTGCTGATGGGCATCTCGGGCATCGGCGGCACGGCCGCGGCGGGCGCCGACCTCGCGAAGAACCGCCTGAGCTTCGAGAACTGGACGTGGCTCGTCAACCGCGGCTGGCTTCCGCCGGGTGGCGTCGCGGAGGTCAACAGCGCGAAGTGGAAGGACATCTTCACGACGAACGGCACGTTCGACGTCTATCACTTCCAGATGGTCTGGTTCTCGGTGGTCGTCGGCGTGTCGCTGGTCGGCGTCGGAGCGCAGATCAACGACCTGAGCACGTTCGAGGTGCCCGCGGCGCTGCTCGGCATCCTCGGCCTCAGCCAGGTCGTGTACGTGACCGGCAAGTTGGTCGCGCCGCCGTCGATCTCCGACCTCGACGCGCAGATCGGCAAGCTGCGCGACGCCGAGAGCGGGCTGAAGATGCTCAACGACGCGGCCGACGTCACGTCGCTGGCCGGACCGGACGTCGTCAGCTGGCCCACCGACGCCGCGCTGCTGCAGGCCTACGACCGGTACTCGGAGACGTGGCAGCTGACCCGGACGATGTTCGAGTCGACCGTCGGGCGCCTCGTGCCGAAGGGCGCGGTGGCCAGGTGCCCGCCGTTTCCGCTGACCGACGCGCTGCTCAAGCGGCTCCCCGATGCCGTCGCCGGTCAGGACTACCGCCAGACGCTGTCGCTCGCCGGGACGCCGGCCGCGCCGGCGCCGACGGCCGAGGCGCCGTACCACTGGCGGCTGCTGCCGCCCGACGACGCCCATCCGCATCCGACGGGACTGACCGTCGCCAACCAGGGCAACGGAACGGACGGCGTGGTCTCGTTCCCGGCGGCCGCCGCGCAGCCCGGGGATTATCGATTCCTCGTGCGCATCGTCGCGCCCGGCCCGGGGCCGGGCATCGTCCGCGAGTTCGCGCTGCGGATCGTCTAGCCGGTCACCGGACCGGCGGCGCGCTGTCGCGTCGTCGATAGATGCGCCAGCGTCCCGCGCGCTCGTCGACGCGTGTCCACCGGTCGCTCGTCGCGAACGGATCGTGTTCCCATGCGCCGTCCTGCGTCGTGACGACGGCGACCGCGCAGTCGTACGTGCGTCGCGAGCGCGGCGAGGTCGCCGGGCTCCGGCCGGCCGGCGAACACGCGGTCGAACTGGCGGTCGATCGCGCGCAGGCGATCGTGCGGCATCGACGTGTAGACCTGCGCTAGCTCCCACGTCGAATAGCACGAGCGGCGGTTCGCGAGGAGGCTCCAGCCGATGTTGACCGGCCACGCCGTCATCGCCCACAGCGCGTACGGATCGTTCGCGACCCGTTCGTCCGGCGCCGTGCGATCGCGCACCGCCTGCCACAGCGCGGGCTCGCCGGCGAAGCGCGCATCGTCGGGCCGCGTCGTGCCGCGCAGGTCGCCGATCGCGAGCCGTCCCGTCTCGACGCTGCCGAGCGCCAGCGCGATCGACACGAGCGTTACCACCAAGCGACGTCGTTCCGCGACCCACGCGGCGAAGCCGGCCGCGGCGAACACGATCAGCGTCGTCGACGCCATCAGCACCGCGCGCCACGCGAGATCGTTGTTGTCGGCGAGCGTGCTCGTCAGCGACCCGCCGACCGCGAGCGACGCGAGCGACAGCGCCGCGAGCGCGGCGACGAGCCGGCGCTCGGGCGGTGTCGCGTCGCGCGCCGCGAGCAGCCGCTTCATCGCGAACAGCCCCGGCACGTAGACCGCGGCGAGCTGGATCGGCAGCAGCACGAGCCAGTACGCGGGGATGTCGAGCAGCGGGCGCCACGCCGCGGGGAAGACCTCGCCCGCGATCGCGTACGGCTGCACGACGATCGGCGCGCCGTGCTGCCGCGTCGCCGCCGCGACGAGCTGGTCGTGCACGAACGACGCCGCGACGATCGCGGCGATCGCGCCGGCGGCGAGCACGGCGACGACGAAGCCGCGCCGTCGTGCGCGTTCGGTCCCGACGAACAGGACCGGCACGATCGCGAATGCCGCGACCGCGAACACGACGCCGCCGATCCACGTCGACGTCTCGAAGCCGGCCGCGATCAGCAGCCCGCCGACGACCGTCGTCGCGACGTCGGCGCCGCCGGCGAGTCGAGCGAGCACGAGCGCGGCGAGCAGCGCGCACGACGTCCCCGCCAGATGCTGCGGGACCCACGCCGACTGGAAGAGCCAGCCGTCGAGGCCGCCGGGGTTGCGCATCCACGCGTCGAGACCGGGCTCTCCGAAGAACCACACCAACAGCACGCGCGCCGACGCGGACGCGGCGAACGCGACGACCCACCACGCGGCGCGCGGCCGGCCGCCGATGCGCACGGCGAGCGCCATCATCGTCGCGAGCGAGGCGAATGCCGAGAAGAACGTCATCGCCGCGTCGGCCTCCCAGCCGTTCACGCCAAGCACGCGCGACAGCTCGCCGGCGCTGAAGTGCCACAGGTAGTAGTACGCGAGCCGGCCCGCGCCGCCGGCGCCGCCGAGGAACGGGTTGCCCGGCGGCGGCCCGGCACGCGCGATCTCGTCGACGAGCGCGGCCTTCGCGTGGTCGAAGATCGGGTCCGACAGCGCGATCCCGTCGGCCAGATGCTTCGGCAGGATCGCGGACGCGACGACCGCGGCCAGCAGCAGCGCGAACAGCAGCGGCGTCTTCGGGATCGCGACCTCGAGCGCGGGCGTCGACTCGGGCCGTACGCGACGCATCGCGAACGCCGCGATCGGCAGCGCGAGCGCCGCGACGATCGCGATCGCCGGGCCGGACCACGGCAGCACGAAGAACAGCGGCAGCACGACCGCGCCGTGCAGCGCCCAGCCGGCGGCCGGCGCGCAGAACGGCGCGAGCGCGGGCCCGACGAGCCGTCGCATCACGAGATGCCCGAGCGCGCTCCAGTACGCTAGCGCGACGGCGGCCGTGCAGACGACGTGGACGGTCGATGCCATGACGAGTGACGAAAGGGGATCGCGTCGGCGCGAACGACGCGGGACGTGGGGCGGCTCGGCGCGGGCGCGGGGCTAGCTTATCCGGCGCCGCGCGACGACGGCCCGGTCGTGCCGCGTCGACGCGACGCGGTCAGCGCCGCATCAGCGCGACCCGCACGACGTCGTCGTCGCCGAGGCGCACGTCGGCGCCGTCGGTCCACGTCGGCGCGCGCGCGTACGCGTCCGGCTTCATCTCGAGCGACGCGAGCTGCCGGCCGTAGATGGCGACGGCCTCGAGCGGCACGGCGACCGGCCGGCCGAAGCGGCCGAACCAGCGGCTGTACGAGACGATCAGCTTCACGTGGCCGTCGGGCGCACGGACGATGCGCCGCACGAAGCCGAGCGTGCGGTCGTCGTCGTCGTTGACCGGCAGGCCGATCAGGTCGCCGACCCGCGCCTTCTGCGGATAGCGGCGCGCGTACTTCGCGTCGATCGTATCCGGGGCCGGGCTGGAGGAGGCCGCCGGCTGCGCCTGCGCCAGCACCGTCGTCGTGGCGTTCGTCATCGTCGTGTCGCCCGTGGTCAGATGCCGCTGAACCAGTTGAAGCCCTGCTGCTCGTAATACGTCGACGGCCGCTCGTTCGTGACCTCCATCGCGACGAGCCACTTCGGATTCTTGAAGCCGAGCTTCGTCGAGGTCCGCAGACGCAGCGGATAGCCGAACGGCTCCGTGAGGATCTCGCGCGCGTACTTCGTCGCGAGCATCGTCTGCGGATGCAGCGCGGTCGGCATGTCGAGCGCCTCGGTGTAGCCGTCGGCGCACCGGAACGCGATGTACTTCGCCGACGTGTCGGCGCCGACGAGCTCGAGGAAGCGCCGCAGGTTCACGCCGGACCACTGGCCGATGTAGTCCCAGCCCTCGACGCAGATGTGGCGCACGATCATCTCCTGCTCGGGCAGCGCGTAGAACGCGTCGGCGGTCCACGGCTTCTTGTCGCGGATCCGGCCCGCGAGCTCGAGCTTCCACGTCGCGCCGTCGACCGGCTTGACGTCCTCGACGTCGTAGAACGCGTTGAAGCGCGGCGGCTTCAGCACCTGCGATTCGGGGAACGTCGGCGCGAGATGGTTCGGCCGGAAGATCGCCGCCTGCACGCCGTCGTTCCAGCGCGAGACGGCCCGCAGCACCGACTGCACCTGCGGCGCCTCGGTGACGTCGCAGCCGGACAGCATCGTCAGCGCGCCGAGGCTGAGCGCGCCGCGCAGCACGCGGCGGCGTTCGATGCGCTCGACGAGTCGACGTTCGTCGACGAGCACCCGCTGGTCGACGCCGTCCTTCGGGCGGAACACGGAGCCGGACGGCGGTCGGGCGATCGTCATGTCGTTCTCCTCAGGCGGCCGAGACGGGCCTGGCTTCGCGCGGCACCGCGTCGTCGATCACCGGTCCGCCGGACGACCATCGCGACGATCGTCTTCGGCACGAGCAGCGCGAGCGCGACGTGCACGACGACGAAGCCGACGATCGCGGCCATGCACAGGAAGTGCACGAGCCGGACGTTCTGGAAGCCGCCGAACAGCGCGACCAGTTCGGAGAACTGGATCGGCTTCCACAGCGCGAGTCCGGAGATCACGATCAGCACGCCGGTGCAGATGACGCCGATGTACAGGACGCGCTGGACCATGTTGTAGACGGTCGTGTCGTCGTGCGCGAGGCGGAAGCGCAACGCGTCGCCGATGGTCGCGACGAGCTCGCCGTAGCGCAGCGGCAGCAGCATGCGGCGAAAGCGCCCGGTCGCGAAGCCGTACGCGAGATACGCGAGACCGTTGAGCACGAGGATCCACATGCCGAAGAAGTGCCATTGCAGCCCGTGCTGCGCCCATCGTCCGATCGTCAGCGCGTCGGGGAAGTGCAGCCAGCCGAAGATCACCTCGTCGTCGTAGATCTTCCAGCCGCTCCCGATCATCACGAAGATCGTCACCGCGTTGATCCAGTGCATCACCCGCACCGGCAGCGGATGCAGCCGACGGCCGCGACGCGGCGCCGGGACGGGCACGTCCATCGACTGCTCGATCACGCTCATGCGCAGCCTCCTCAGGTCGTCGCGGTCCGTGCCAGCTCTTCCATGCCGTCTCGGAACTCGACGGTCACGCGCACGCCGAGCTCGTCGCGGACCCGCGACGAGTCGGCGGTGATGTGGCGCACGTCGGCGAGACGGAACCGCCCGGTCACGACCGGCTCGGGTCCGTCGAGCGCCCGCGCGAGCGCGACCGCCATCTCGCCCACCGTGCGCGGCGTGCCCGAGCCGACGTTGAACGCGCGCGTGCCGTCGCGGTGGCGTTCGGCCGCGGCGACCGTCGCCTTCGCGATGTCGCGCACGTGGACGAAGTCGCGTCGCTGGCCGCCGTCCTCGAAGACCATCGGCGCCTTGCCGTGCCGCAGCGACGACAGGAAGATCGCCGCGACGCCGGCGTACGGCGTGTCGCGCGGCATGCCGGGTCCGTAGACGTTGTGATAGCGCATCGACGCCACGGAGCCGCCGGTCACGCGCGCCCAGTTGCCGGCGAACAGTTCCTGCGCGGCCTTCGTGCTCGCGTAGACGTTGCGCGGGTCGATCGGCGCGGACTCCGACACGAGCGCCGGCGCGAGGATCGCGCCGCAGCGCGGGCAGGGCGGCTCGAACTGTCCGGCCGTCCATGTCTTCCGAGCGGCGCGGTCCGGGCGCGACCGGCCCGTGCTCGGAGCACAGGCCGAGCCCCTCGCCGTAGACGACCATCGAGCTCGCGAGCGTGAGCCGGCCGACGTCCGCACGGGCCATCGCCGCGAGCAGCTCGGCGGTCCCGTAGTCGTTCGACGAGACGTAGTCGGGCGTGTCGCGAGATGTCGACGCCGAGCCCGACCTTCGCCGCGAGGTGGATCACGGCCTCGACGCCGCCGAGCGCGCGGTCGACCGCGGCCGCGTCGCGCACGTCGCCCTGCACGAAGTCGACCGACGACGGCGGCGTCCACGCGCGGCCGTGATGCACGTCGGGACGCAGCGAGTCGAGCACGCGGACGTCGTGCTTGCGCTCGACGAGCTCGGCGAGCACGTGCTGCCCGATGAAGCCGGCGCCGCCGGTCAGCAGGACCTTCATCCGCGCGCCGCGCCGCGCGCGTCCGGCTGCTTCTTCAGCGCGGCCGTCAGCCGCACGAACGTCGTCGTGATCTTCCACGCGGCCGACAGGCCCGCGACGAGGTCGCCCGAGACCTTCGACACGCCGCCGCGACGACAGCGATGATCGACCGGCACCTCGCGCACGCGCCAGCCGGCCGCCGCGACGCGGATCTGCATCTCGAGGTTCCACCCGTACGTCGCCTCGCGCATGCCGAGCGCTCGCAGCGGCGCGAGCCGCGCGGCGCGCAGCGGCGACATGTCGGTGTAGCGCGTGCCGTAGACCGCGCGGATCAGCCGGCCCGCGAGATGGCCGGCCACGACCTGCTGCGGCGTCATGCTGCCGGGCTCGCGCCGCCCGCGCAGCCGCGAGCCCATCACGAAGTCGGCGCGATCGGCCGCGATCGGCTCGACGACGGCGCGGATGAACGCCGGCACGTCGCTGCCGTCGCCGTCCATGAAGCAGACGATGTCGGTGGCGTCGGAGACCGCGGCGAGCCCCGCCGCGCACGCGCGCCCGTAGCCGCGCTCGGGCTGCGCGACGACCCGCGCCCCGGCGGCCGTCGCGCGGGCCGGCGTGTCGTCGGTCGAGCCGTTGTCGACGACGATCACCTCGTCGACGCCTTCGGCGAGGACCTCCGCCACGACGCCGCCGATCGCGTCGGCCTCGTTCAGGCACGGCACGACGACCGTGACGCGACAGGGACCGGACGCGAGTCGCATCACGCGCCCCGCGACGCGACCGCGGCGCGCTCGCGCAGGAAGCGCCGCGTCGCAGGCGCGTCGTCGCCGACGTCGGTCGCGAAGCCCGGCCGCCGGCCCGCGAACTCGTCCTCGAGCATCCGCAGCGACGCCGCGTCGTCGACGTCGTACCAGCCGGACACGTCGACGACCGGCACGCCGATCTCGGCCGCGCGCTCGATCGTCAGCCGATGGACCGCGTCGGTGCTCCACGGGATGTCGTCGAACAGCCGCTCGTGGGGCCGCGACAGGCCGATCAGCGTGTAGCCGCCGTCGTGCGCGCGGCTGAGCGCGACGATGTCGCCCGACTTCACGGCGTCGACGGCCGCGCGCAGGATCGCGAGCGGCAGCGTCGGGCTGTCGGAGTTGATCAGGATCGCGCCGGCGTGCGAGCGCAGCAGGTCGCGCATGCCGTGCAGCAGCCGCTCGCCGAAGTCGCCGTCGACCTGCGGATGGATCTCGAAGCGCGCCGGCAGCAGCCGCCGCAGCGCCGCCTCGGACCCGACCGGCGTGTAGAGCGCGTAGCCGGTCGCGTCGCCGTCGTCGGCGAGCCGGTCGATCGTGCGCGCGAGGTCCTCGATGAAGCAGGCCGACAGCGCGGCGCATTCGTCGGGCGCGAGCGGCGGCGACAGCCGCGTCTTCGAGCGACCGGCCTCGGGTGTCTTGCAGACGATCGCGACCGCGACGGTGTCGCGCGTGCATCGGCCGTCACGTCGTCAACGCGCTTGACGAGGTCGAGGAAGAGGTCGTGCGGATCCTCGAGCCCGGTCGACAGCCGCAGCAGGTCGTGCGGACAAGGCGTGCCGACGCCCTCGATCGACGCGCGATGCTCGATCAGGCTCTCGACGCCGCCGAGCGACGTGGCGCGCCGCCAGACCTCGACCTTCGCCGCCGCCGCGACGGCCGCGCGTTCGCCGCCCTTCATGCGGACCGACAGCATGCCGCCGAAGCCGCCGTGCATCTGCTTGACCGCGATGTCGTGGCCGGGATGCGTCGGCAGGCCGGGATACAGCACCGCGGCCACGGCATCGTGTTCCGACAGCAGCTCGGCGAGCCGCGCCGCCGACCTCGACTGCTCGCGGACGCGGACGTCGAGCGTGCGCATGCCGCGCATCAGCAGCCAGGCCTCGAACGGGCCGAGGATCGAGCCGATGTGGCTGCGGATCTTCTGGATGCCTTGCCACAGCGCCGAGTCGGCCGCGACGACGACGGCGCCGGCGATGACGTCGGAATGGCCGTTCAGGTACTTCGTCGCCGAATGCACGACGATGTCGGCGCCGAACTCGATCGGTCGCGTCAGCATCGGCGTCGACACGGTGGAGTCGACGCACACCAGCGCGCCCGCCGCATGCGCGATCTCGGCGATCGCCGCGATGTCGGTCAGCGTCCACAGCGGATTGCTCGGCGTCTCGATCCAGATCAGGCCGGTCTCGCCGGGGCGCATCGCGGCCGCGACCGCGTCGAGGTCGGACGTGTCGACGAACGTGACCGTAGTGCCCGTAGCGCGCCGATGTCGACGAGCCACTCGCGAAAGCCCCAGTAGATGACCTCGCACGCGACGATGTGCGTCGGTCGATCGAGCGCGAGGAACACCGCGGTCGCCGCGGCCATGCCGGAGCTGAACACGCAGCGCGTCGTGGCCGCCTTCGAGATGCGTGAGGATCGCCTCGACCTGCTTGACCGTCGCGTTGTCGGTGCGGCCGTAGACGTAGCCGGACTCGTAGCCGTTGTCGGCGTCGCGCAGGAACGTCGCGGACATGTGGACCGGCGGCACGAGCGCGCGGGTCGTCGCGTCGCCGGCGCCGAGCGCCTGGGCCAGGATCGTTCGTGCCTTGCGGATGGGTTGCGACTGCTTGTCCATGAGTCCCGTGATGAGCGCGCCGGGCGCCGCTCGAGGGGCGCCTCGTTGTCTTGGATCTCTCCCTGCGAGGGCGTCCGCGGCCTGCGCGGCCGGGCGGACGACCTTCAGTGTATGCGGCAGGACCCTCGGCACGCGGCGTCTCCTCGACCGATTCGCACGGGCGTCACGGCCGACGGAGCCGGTGCGACGCCCCGTCGCCCCGTCCCTCCGCCCGCCGCACGATGCCCGTTGGTCGCGACCGCGCTGCGAAACTTACACAACTACGACGGAAACTTCGAGCCGGATGCGCCCGGCTACGAGCCCTCGGCGCGGCGCACCAGCGGTCGATCGTCGATCGACCAGCCGCCGCCGAGCGCGCGGATCAGCTGCACGCTCGCGCGCTGCTGCGCCGTGTCGAGCGTCAGCGACGTCTGCTGCGTCTGCAACAGCGCCGTCTGCGCCGTCACGACCTCGAGGTAGTTGACCGCGCCCTCGCGATAGCGCAGCGACGCGAAGTCGAGCGTGCGCTGCGCGGCGTCGACGGCGGAGCGCTCCGACTCGGCCGCGTCGCGGTAGTGCTTCAGCAGCGCGAGGTTGTCCTCGACCTGCTGGAACGCGCCGAGCACGACGCTCCGATAGCGCGCGCTCTGCTCGTCGAGCACGGCCCGCGTCCGCGCCACCTCTGCTGCACGACGACCGGCGTCGAACAGCGGCGCGACGAGCGACGGTCCGACGGCCCAGTACGTGTTCGGCGCGGAGACGAAGTTGCCGAACTCGCTGCTCTGGTAGCCGATCAGCGCGCTCAGCGTGATCGACGGGTACTGCGCGGCGCGCGCGACGCCGATGCTCGCGTTCGCCGACGCGACGCGGCGCTCGGCCGCCGCGATGTCGGGACGACGCTGCAGCAGCACCGACGGGACGTCGGTCGGCACCCGGGGCAGCGGGATGTCGGCGATGCGCGGCGAGAGCGCGAAGCGCGACGCGCTGTCGCCGACGAGCGCCGCGATCGCATGCTCGTTGAGCGCGCGCTGCGCGGCCGTCTGCTGGCGTTGCGAGCGCGTCGCGTCGAGCTGCGTCTGCGCGCGCGCGACGTCGAGGCCCGACGCGAGCCCGCCGTCGTGACGCGACGTCGTCAGCTCGAGCGCCTTGCCGTACGCGTCGACGGCGATGTCGAGCAGCGCGATCTGCCGGTCGAGGCCGCGCAGCGCGAGGTAGCTGTCGGCGAGCTGCGCCTGCAGGCTGAGCCGCGCCGACTCGAGGTCGGCCTGCGCCGCCTGCTCGGCGGTGACGCCGGCGGCGACCGAGTTGCGCACGCGACCCCAGAAGTCGATCTCGTAGTCGAGCTCGGCGTCGATCGTGTACGAGCTGTAGCGGTCGGGCGACGTCGGTCCGAGCACGCGCAGCGGTCGCAGCTCGGCCTGGCGATCGCGCTGCGCGTTGCCCGCCGCGGTGATCGTCGGGAACAGGCCGGCGCGCGCCTGGTCGGTGACCGCCTTCGCCTGGTCGTAGCGGGCGAGGGCGGCCGCGAGGTCGGGACTGTTCGCGACGAGCGTCGTCTCGAGCGCGTCGAGGTCGGGGTCGCGGTAGAGCGTCCACCACGCGTCGCGCGGTAGCGCGTCGGCCGGCTCGGCCGTCGTCCACGGCGCGACCTCCTTCCACGCGACCGCGGTCGGCACGTCGGGCACCTTCTCGGGCGGCGCGAGCGAACAGCCGGCGACGCAGCGCCGCCACCGCGATCGCGGCGTGCGACGTGCGGCCTCTCACGGCTTCGTCGCGACGGACCTTCTCGTCCGCGCGCGCGACGCGCACGACGTCTCCGTTCGCGATGCCCTCGGGCGGGCTGTCGATCACGCGATCGTCGGCGACAGTCCCGACGCGATCTGCACGACCCGGCCGAGGTCGCGCGCGATCGTCACCGGCTTCAGCACGACGTGATCGTTGCCGTCGACGGTCGCGACGCGCGTGCCGTTGCGGTCGAAGATCAGCGCGCCGGGCGGCACGTCGAGCGTCGACGCGTTGCCCGGCAACGCGAAGCGGACGTTCGCGAAGCCGCCCGGCAGCAGCTCGCCGTTCGCGTTGTCGACGGCGAGCTGGATCAGCATCCTGCCGGACGCGGCATTGACTGCGCCGGCCGTGGTCTCGACGGTCGCGTCGTAGGTCCGGCCGGGATGCTCCGGCACGATCAGCTTCGCCTTCGATCCGCGCGCGATCAGCGCCACGTCGTTCTGCGGCACGTTGACGTAGACGCGCAGCCGCTTCGTGTCCGAGACCGTGAACAGCTCGGGGCCGGCGCCGCAGCCCGCGTTGATCAGCGCGCCGACGTCGGTCGAGCGCGACGTGACGATGCCGTCGAACGGCGCGACGATTCGCGTGAACGTCTTCATCGCGACGTAGCGGTCGACGTTGGCCTGCGCGGCGTTGACCATCGCCTGCTTGTTCGTCGAGGTCGCTCGCCTTCTCCTCGGCCTCCTGCCGCGACACCGAGTCGCCGGCGAGCAGCGTCTGCCAGCGCTTCGCCGTCGTGCCGGCCAGCGCCGCGTTCGCCTTCGCGCTCGCGAGGTCGGCCCGCGCCTGCAGCAGCTGCTGGTCGAGGTCGGGCGAGTCGATCTCGGCGAGCAGCTGGCCGGCCTTGACCGGGGCGCCGATGTCGACCTTCCAGCTCTTCAGGTAGCCGCTGACGCGCGCGTAGATCGGCGCGCGCGCGTACGCCTCGATCCGCGCCGGGCAGCTCGAGCGTGCCGGCCGCGTTCTGGCTGCCGGGCCGCACGACGTTGACGGTCGCGACCGACTGGTCGGACGCGCGCGTGGCGAGCTTCGCCGCGTTCGACGCGCGCGTCGCGACGCCGCCGGCGACGACGACGATCGCGACGACGACGAGCGCGATCGCGGCGAGCCGCAGCTTGCGCGCCGACGGCGCGGCCGGCGCCGCGTCGGCGGTGGCGGGATCAGGCGACATCCGGTTCTCCGATCGCGGGCCGCGCGACGGCGGCCCTGCGGGCATGGTGGGCGTGGACGATGCTGAAGACGACCGGCACGAAGAACAGCGTGGCGATCGTCGCGAAGAAGAGGCCGCCGATGACGGCGCGGCCGAGCGGCGCGTTCTGCTCGCCGCCCTCGCCGAGGCCGAGCGCCATCGGCAGCATGCCGATCATCATCGCGAGCGCCGTCATCAGGACCGGGCGGAAGCGGACGAAGCCGGCTTCGAGCGCGGCGCGACCGACGCGTCCGGCAGATGCGCGAGCGCCTCGAGCCGCTCGCGCGCGAAGCTGATGACGAGCACGCTGTTCGCCGTCGCGACGCCCATGCACATGATCGCGCCGGTCAGCGCGGGCACCGACAGCGTCGTGTGCGTGCCGAACAGCATCCACACGATGCCGGCGAGCGCGGCCGGCAGCGCGGTGACGATGACGAACGGATCGCTCCACGACTGGAAGTTGACGACGATCAGCAGGTAGATCAGCACGATCGCGCCGAGCAGGCCGAACATCAGCCCCGAGAACGCGCTGTCCATCGTGCGGACCTGGCCCATCAACACGGCGCTCGAGCCGCGCGGCAGCTGCGGCGCCGTCTCGGCGAGCACCTTGCGGATGTCCTTCGCGACGGCGCCGAGGTCGCGGTCCTGCGTCGTCGCGTTGATCTGGATCATCGACTGGATGTCGTACTGGCTGACGACGGCGTTCGCGCTGCCGCGCGTGAAGCGCGCGAGTCCGCCGAGCACCTGCGGCCCGTTCGCGCCTGCGCCGTTCGCGGCGCCGGCGATCGGCAGGCTCGCGAGCGCGGACAGCGAGTCGAGCGTGTATTGCGGGCGACTGCATCACGATCGGATACGAGATGCCGTTCGCCGGGTTGAGCCAGAACGTCGGCGCGACCTGGCTGCTGCCGGCGAGATTCACGACGAGGCTGTTCGTCACGTCGCGCGTCGTGATGCCGACGTCCTGCGGCGCGCGTGCGGTCGATCGCGACGTCGAACACCGGGCTGCGGCGCGACTGCTGGATGCGCGCGTCGGCGACGCCGGGGATCGCGCGGAGCGCCTTCAGCAGCGCGGCCGGCGTACGCGAAGTTGCCGTCGAGGTCGTTGCCGCGGACCTGGATCTCGATCGGCGCCGGCGCGCCGAAGTTCAGGATCTGGCTGACGATGTCGGCCGGCGGGAACGAGAACGTCGTGTCGGGGAACTCGCGCGGCAGCTTCTCGCGCAGCTCGCGGACGTAGTCGGCGGTCGGCGCGATGGCCTTCCTTCAGCGCGATCTGCACGTCGCCGTCCTGCGTGCCGACGACGCCGGTGTTGTTGTACGTCAGTGTTGATGCTCGAGTACGGCAGGCCGATGTTGTCGACCAGCGTCTCGATCTCGGACCGGCGGGATCACGTGCCGGATCGCGTCCTCGATGTCGGCGAAGCGCGCCGACGTCTCCTCGACGCGCGTGCCGACCGGGCACGCGCGCGTGCATCAGCACCTGCCCGCCGTCGACCGACGGGAAGAAGTTGCTGCCGAGGAACGGCGCGAGGCCGAACGACAGCACGACGACGGCCATGAACGCCGACGACGAACAGCGCGTCGGCGTCCGAGCGCCAGCACGAGCAGCCCGCGATAGACGCCGCGGACGCGCTCGAAGCGCGCCTCGAAGCCGCGCTGGAAGCGGACCAGCGGATTGCGCGAGGCGGCCGGCTCGTGCGCCGTGCGGCGCATGCGGCTTCAGCAGGTACTTCGCCATCGTCGGCACGAGCGTGCGCGACAGGATGAACGAGCAGCGCCATCGCGAACATCACGGCCTCGGCCATCGGCACGAACAGGAAGCGCGCGACGCCCGTCAGGAAGAACATCGGCACGAACACGATGCAGATGCACAGCAGCGACACGAACGCCGGCGTCACGATCTGGCGCGCGCCGTCCATGATCGCGGTCTCGACGTCCTTGCCGTGCTCGAGGTGCCAGTTGATGTTCTCGATCGTCACCGTCGCGTCGTCGACGAGGATGCCGACCGCGAGCGCGAGGCCGCCGAGCGTCATGATGTTGAGCGTCTCGCCGATCGCGGCGAGCGCGATGATCGAGCCGAGGATCGACAGCGGGATCGACACGGCGATGATGACGGTCGAGCGCCAGCTGCCGAGGAACAGCAGGATCATCAGGCTCGTCAACGCGGCCGCGATCGCGCCCTCGACCGCGACGCCCTGTGACCGCGGCGCGCACGAAGATCGACTGGTCGTTGATCGGCGACACGACGAGGTTGTCGGGCAGCTGCGGCTTGATGTCGACGAGCTTCTGCGCGGATGCCGTCGACGATCGCGAGCGTCGACGTCGCGCCGTTCTTCAGCACGCGTCATCAGCACCGAGCGGCCGCCGTCGACGTGGACGATGTTCGTCTGCGGCGAGTTGCCGTCGTGGACGTTCGCGACGTCGCGGATGTAGACGGTCGTCGCGCCCGTCTGACCGACCTTGATCGGCAGGTCGCCGAGCTCGGCGATGACCGACGGCGCGTTGTTGAGCTGCAGCGTGTACTCGAGGCTGCCGATCTTCTGCGTGCCGACCGGGATGATCAGGTTCTGCGCGGCGAGCGCGTTCGCGACGTCCTGCGCCGACAGCCCGCGCGCCTGCATCGCCGCGGTGTCGAGATCGATCTGGACCTGGCGCTGCTTGCCGCCGTACGGGAACGGGATCGCCGCGCCGGCGACCGTGACGAGCGGCGGTCGCACGGCGTTGACCGCGAGGTCGAACAGGTTCTGCTCGCGTCAGCCCGTTGCCGGACAGCGCGAGCTGCAGGATCGGCACCGTCGACGCGTTGTAGTTGAGGATCAGCGGCGGCGTGATGCCGGGCGGCATCTGCTTCAGCACCGTCTGCGAGATCGCGGTGACCTGCGCGTTCGCGACGCGCGACGTTGACGCCCGGCTGGAAGAAGATCTTGACGATGCCGATGCCGGCGTACGAGTTCGCCTCGATGTGCTCGATGTCGTTGACCGTCGTCGTCAGGCTGCGCTCGTAGAGCGTCGTGATGCGGCCGGCGAACTGCTCGGGCGGCAGGCCCGTGTACTGCCACGCGACCGCGATCACCGGGATGCGGATCTCGGGGAAGATGTCGGTCGGCGTGCGCAGCGCCGCGAGCGGGCCGACGATCAGCAGCAGGACGGCGAGGACGACGAACGTGTAGGGTCGTCGAAGCGCGACACGAACGATCCCGATCAGCACGTGAGGTCGCGGTCAAGCATGAGGGGTCGGTCCTGCGGGGCCGCGGCGCGCGCACGGGCGGGCGGCGATGGAGCGGGCGGGCGCCCGGAACGCGTCGAATCGAGCATCATATCAACTGTCGATTCGCGGCGCCGCGGCGCCCAACCCCTCGTGACCCCACCGATCCTTCGTCTCGCCGCCGCGGCCGGCGTCGCCCTGGCGCTCGCCTGCACACCGCTGCGCGCCGCCGCGCCCGCGCCCGAGGCGCTCACGCCGGCCACGTTCGAGAAGCTGTCGGGCATCCACTTCGGCTACCGGCCCGGCGACGTGCCCGAGTCGGAACTCGCGGCCCTGCCGCAGTCGTTTCCCGACGGCAAGCCGGGCGACATGACGATGAGCGAACGCGACGGCGGCTATCGCGACGAGATCGGCCTCGTCACGAAGTCCGCGGCGCGCTGGGCCATCACGTTCGACAAGCGGGCCGAGGCGAACATGATCGCGAACGCGAAGTCGTCGCGCTGGTTCCCGATCCACCTGCAGGACCCGGTCCACGGCGGGCCGGTGCGGTTCGACCTGAACCCGTACAAGTCGCTCACCGCGTCGACGAAGGGCGACGACCAGGTGAAGCCGGACCCGGTCGGCAATCCCGCGATCATCGTCGACACCGCCCACGAGCCGCACTTTCTCTACTTCTACGCGCTGCTGATGCGCGCGCGCGGCAACGACGCGGAGTTCCGCTGGGCGCTCGAGGAGATGAAGTACTGGTGCGCCTGGAACTACCTGCAGATGACGGACCACGGACGAGGCTTCGCGAAGGGCATCTTCAACCCGATCGCGACGCAGCCGCGCGCGGCCGCGTGGTCGTTCGCCGCGCTGCTGCAGCTCTATCGCGTGCTGCCGAAGGACGACCCGTGGTACCCGTCGGTGAAGTACTCCGTCGAGCAGAACATCCTGTTCCTCGACGGCAACTTCCGTCGCGGCGACTACGACAACGGTCCGTTCAAGCCGTACTACGACTGGCCGTCGAAGGTGTTCCGCAACACGCTCGGACTGCTGCAGGGACGCGACCCAGGCTACGGCAACGGCGTCGACGGCAAGCGCCAGATGATCGGCGCGTTCCAGATGGCGTTCCAGGCGCAGGTCGTCCTGTTCGGCTACGGCCTCGGGCTCGACCTCGGCGAGCCGGCGAAGAGCGCGTACCGCGACCTCGCGCTGTTCGTCGCGCGCTGGCCGGTGACGCTGTTCGGTCCGGCGCACACGCCCGGCGCGTACGACTGGCGGCGCGCCGGCGAGTATTCGATGGCGGTCGGGACGTTGCGGCCGGACGGCTTCTGGGACTACTTCGACAACGGCGGCGCGATGCTCGACGCGAACTACGCGCGGCTGCCGCCGCTACCGGACGACCGATCGTTCCGCCAGCACGACGAGAACACGCCGCTCGACTCGATCGCGACGGGCTTCGTCGACGACATCGTGCCGGCGCTGTCGCTCGCCTTGGACGTGGGCGCGCCGGGCGCGGCCGACGCGTACGCGCGTGCCGAGAGCGCCGTGCAGTGGCCGCGGGGCGGGGCCTACCAGTTCGCGATCCTTCCGAAGGGCAAGTACTTCCGGCCCGCGCCCGCCGGCGGGCGGCATTGAACCGTCAACGGCGGTCGGCGAGGGCGGCGCGGACGCCGGTGCCGAACAGGTACAGCGGCGTCGCCTGCCACAGCGAACGCCAGAACGACGACGGGGCCACGCGCCACGCGCCGCGGTCGATGGTGCGAAGGATGGTGGTGCTCATGTTTCTCTCCTGAGAGTCGATGTTGTCGCTGCACGGCCGGGCGACTCGCCACGGCCGTCTTCTGCAGTGCAGCAAATCGGGCTTTACAGGCGAATTTCCAGTGTTCACCGTCATTATGGTGCGGCGCACAAGAGCGCGACGTCGGACGCGCACCGATCCGCCGGCCGCGTCGTCGTCAGGGCTAACCCGAACTGTTGACGCGGATCAAGAGGTGGCGGCGCGATCCGGTTGCACAGTCGCACCGGCGTCCCCTCGCGCGTGGCCGGCCGGCCGGCGCGCATCCGCTTCGCGGCACGCGCGCAACGAGCGGCCCCACGGCGCATCGCGCGCGTCCGCGAGGGCGACTAGACTGTGACGACGATGAAACGACCGGGGTCGGGACCACGACCATCCGGCACGACGAACGGCGACGCGAGCTCCTGTTCGCCGAACCCACTCAGGAGACGATGACCATGGATCGACCTCTCACGGCAACCGCCGGCATGATGGCGGCGCCCGCTGCCGTCCGCAGCAACGGCTACCGATGGGGACAGCTCGTCATGGGCGTGCTTTGCATGGCCATGATCGCGAACCTGCAGTACGGCTGGACGCTGTTCGTCAAGCCGATGGAGACGAAGAACCACTGGGGGCTGTCGGCGATCCAGCTCGCGTTCTCGATCTTCGTCGTCGTCGAGACGTGGCTGGTGCCGGTCGAGGGATGGCTCGTCGACACGCTTCGGCCCGCGCCCGGTCGATCGCCGGCGGCGGCATCCTCGCGGCGATCGGCTGGGTCATCAACTCGTACGCGACTCGACCGTGCCCGAGCTGTACTTCGCCGCGGTCGTCTCCGGCCTCGGCGCCGGCTGCGTCTACGGCACCTGCGTCGGCAACGCGCTGAAGTGGTTCCCGGACCGTCGCGGCCTCGCGGCCGGACTGACGGCGGCGGGCTTCGGCGCCGGCGCGGCGATCACCGTGATCCCGATCGCGAACATGATCGCAGTCGTCGGGCTACGAGCAGACGTTCTTCTTCTTCGGCATCCTGCAGGGCGCCGTCATCTTCGTGATCGCGCTGTTCATGACGCGGCCCGCGCCGCCGAAGGGCGTGCCGATCCCGCCGCGGATCGTGATGTCGAAGGTCGACTACAACGTCGGCCAGATGATGAAGACCGGCACGTTCTGGCTCACGTACCTCGCTGTTCGTGGCCGTCGCCGCGGGCGGCCTCATCGCGACGGCGCAGCTCGGCCCGATCGCGAACGACTACGGCCTCGCGAAGCTGCCGGTGAGCCTGCTCGGCATCAGCCTGCCGCTGCTGACGATGACGCTCGCGATCGACAACCTCGCGAACGGCTTCACGCGGCCGCTGTGCGGCTTCATCTCCGACCGCATCGGCCGCGAGAACACGATGCTGCTGGTCTTCGTCGGCGAGGGCCTCGCGCTGCTCGGGCTGATGAAGTTCGGCCACAACCCGTACCTCGTTCATGACGTTCGCGGCGCTGATCTTCCTGTTCTGGGGCGAGATCTACTCGATCTTCCCCGCGCTGTGTGCCGACACGTTCGGCGTCAAGAACGCGGCGGCGAACGCCGGCACGCTGTACACGGCGAAGGGCACCGCGTCGCTGCTCGTGCCGCTCGCCGTCGGTGCTGTCGGTCGGCGGCAACTGGGACCGCGTGTTCATCTTCAGCGCGGCGATCAGCATCATCGCGGGCCTGGCCGCGAAGTTCGTGCTCGCGCCGATGCGACGCAAGCTCGATCGACGCGACGAACGCGCGCGGCGACGCCCTGATCGGCGGACGCCGACGGCCGCACGCGCGGCCGTCGGCGCGTTCAGATCTTGCCGCTGTGCCGCAGGCGGCTGAGCGTCTCGGCCGACAGGTTCAGGTGCGCCGCGAGCTGCTTCTGCGGAATGCGGTCGACCAGCTCCGGGTCGCTTGCGCAGGAAGCGCTGCACGCGGCCCGGCGCGTCGAGCAGGTGCAGCGTGATCGTGTGGGCCATGACCTCGCTCATCAGCCGCATCACGCAGGTACTCGAACCACTCCTTCGTCGGCCGGATGCCGCTCGAGGAACGCGACCCACTGCGGCATCGGCAGTGCGCACGACGCGCGCCTTCGTCACGCAGACGATGCCGTACGGCGTCGGCGTGCCCATCCGCCACGCGGCGTAGCTCGTCTCCATGTCGCCCTCGGCGGCGAAGCGCAGGATCATCTCCTTGCCCTGCGCGTTGGAGACGACGCGCTTGAGCATGCCGTCGAGGATGAAGTACTGCTCCATCTCGCGCACGCCCTGGTGCAGCAGGACGTCGCCCTTGTTGCGCGTCGACGACGACGAGCATGCGCTTCGAGCTCTTCGCGGCCGCATCGTCGAGTTCCGTCAGGACCTCGTTTCGCTTGAGCTGCAGGCGGATGATGTTCTTTTCCGGATGGCTCGCTACGGTGGTCACGGTGCGCCTTCGAGATCCTTCACGACGGGAATCGAGTTTTTCAAAAATTGATCGCGGTCAACGGCCGACGCGAGGGGCCCGAATCATAGTCGCATATTGAGCGAAAGACCGGTCGAACGTGCACCGGCCGCCGGGCCCCGACGGTCGACGGCGCACGCCGTCCACCCCCGTACCCGCACAAGAATCGCAGGAGACCCCCATGTCCGCAGTGCTCAACACCCCGCTGCCCGACGTCGACGTCGACGCCCGAAGAGCAGACGACCGACGGCTTCCATCTCGTCATCGACGCGCTGAAGCTCAACGGCATCAACACGATCTACGGGCTGCCCGGCATCCCGATCACCGACCTCACGCCGCATGCTGCAGGCCGAGGGCATGCGGATGATCTCGTTCCGCCACGAGGAGAACGCCGGCAACGCGGCAGTCGATCGCCGGCTTCATCACCGGCAAGCCCGGCATCTGCCTGACGGTGTCGGCGCCCGGCTTCCTGAACGGCCTCGTGCCGCTCGCGAACGCCACGACCAACTGCTTGCCGATGATCCTGATCAGCGGCTCGTCGGAGCGCGAGATCGTCGACCTGCAGCAGGGCGACTACGAGGAGATGGACCAGCTCGCGATCGCCAAGCCGGTCTGCAAGGCCGCGTTCCGCGTCCTGCACGCCGAGGACATCGGCGTCGGCATCGCGCGCGCGATCCGCGCCGCGGTGTCGGGCCGCCCGGGCGGCGTCTATCTCGACCTGCCGGCCAAGCTGTTCGCGCAGACGATGCCGGCCGCGGCCGGCAAGGACTCGCTGATCGAGGTCGTCGATCCGGCGCCGAAGCAGATTCCCGGCCCCGACGCCGTCGCGCGCGCGCTCGACCTGCTGAAGTCGGCGAAGAAGCCGCTGATCGTGCTCGGCAAGGGCGCCGCGTACGCGCGCGCCGACGACGACATCCGCCAGCTCGTCGAGACGACCGGCATCCCGTACCTGCCGATGTCGATGGCGAAGGGCCTGCTGCCCGACACGCACGAGCAGTCGGCCTCGGCCGCGCGTTCGTTCGTGCTGCCGGAGGCCGACGTCGTGATGCTGATCGGCGCGCGCCTGAACTGGCTGCTGTCGCACGGCAAGGGCAAGACGTGGGGCGGCAAGGACACAAGACCTGGGGCGGACAGAAGTTCATCCAGATCGACATCTCGCCGACCGAGGCCGACAGCAACGTGCGCATCGACGCGCCGCTGGTCGGCGACATCGGCTCGTGCGTGCGCGGCGCTGCTCGACGGCATGGGCGCCGGGTGGGCGAAGCCGCCGGCCGAGTGGACCGAGCGCGATCGCCGAGCCGCAAGAGCAAGAACGTCGCGAAGATGGCCGAGACGCTGGCGAAGGATCCGTCGCCGATGAACTTCCACAGCGCGCTGAACGTCGTCCGCGACATCGTCAAGGCGAACCCGGACGCGATGCTCGTCAACGAGGGCGCGAACGCGCTCGACTTCGCGCGCAGCATCGTCGACATGTACAAGCCGCGCAAGCGCCTCGACGTCGGCACGTGGGGCGTGATGGGCATCGGCATGGGCTTCGCCGTCGCGGCGGCGGTCGAGACCGGCGAGCCGGTGATCGCGATCTGCGGCGACAGCGCGTTCGGCTTCTCCGGCATGGAGGTCGAGACGATCTGCCGCTACAACCTGCCGGTCTGCGTCGTCGATCATGAACAACAACGGCGTCTATCGCGGCACCGACCAGAACCCGAGCGGCGGCCCCGACGTCGCGCCGACGGTGTTCGTCAAGGACGCGCGCTACGAGAAGCTGATGGAGGCGTTCGGCGGCGTCGGCGTGCTACGCGACGACGCCGGCGGAGCTGCGGCGCGGGATGGAAGAGGCGATCGCGTCGGGCAAGCCGACGCTGATCAACGCGATCATCGACGAGACGGCCGGCACCGAGAGCGGCCGCATCACGAGCCTCAACCCGCAGAGCGCGGCCAAGAAGAAATAACCTAGTTCACCGAAGGAGAACGCCGTTGGATAGCACTCAGAAGCCGGATGCCGCGAGCAAGCGGGCACTGCGTCGACAGAAACCTCCGCTGAAGGGCATCAAGATCATCGACTTCACGCACGTGCAGGCGGGACCCGCGTGCACGCAGATGCTCGCCTGGTTCGGCGCCGACGTCATCAAGGTCGAGCGCCCCGGCGCCGGCGACGTCACGCGCAGCCAGCTGCGCGACATCCCGAACGTCGACGCGCTGTACTTCACGATGCTCAACAGCAACAAGCGCTCGCTGACGCTCGACACGAAGAAGCCGGAAGGCAAGGAAGTCCTCGAGAAGCTGATCAAGGAGTCCGACGTGCTGGTCGAGAACTTCGGCCCCGGCGCGCTCGACCGCATGGGCTTCACGTGGGAGCGCATCCAGGAACTGAACCCGAAGATGATCGTCGCGTCGGTCAAGGGCTTCTCGCGACGGCCACCACTACGACGACCTGAAGGTCTACGAGAACGTCGCGCAGTGCGCCGGCGGCTCGGCGTCGACGACCGGCTGGTGGGACGGCCCGCCGACGATCAGCGCCGCCGCGCTCGGCGACAGCAACACCGGCATGCACCTCGCGATCGGCATCCTGACCGCGCTGATCGGCCGCATGCAGACCGGCAAGGGCCAGCGCGTCGCCGTGTCGATGCAGGACAGCGTCATCAACCTGTGCCGCGTCAAGCTGCGCGACCAGCAGCGCCTCGACCGCATCGGCTACCTCGAGGAGTATCCGCAGTATCCGCACGGCACGTTCAGCGACGTCGTGCCGCGCGGCGGCAACGCCGGCGGCGGCGGCCAGCCGGGCTGGATCCTGAAGTGCAAGGGCTGGGAGACCGACCCGAACGCGTACATCTACTTCACGATCCAGGGCCACGCGTGGGAGCCGATCTGCAAGCGCGATCGGCAAGCCGGAGTGGATCAACGATCCGGCCTACACGACCGCGAAGGCGCGCCAGCCGCACATCATGGAGATCTTCGCCACGATCGAGGATTGGCTGAAGGACAAGACCAAGTTCGAGGCGGTCGACATCCTGCGCAAGTTCGACATCCCGTGCTCGCCGGTGCTGACGATGAAGGAGATCCTCGACGACCGTCGCTGCGCGAGAGCGGCACGATCACCGAGGTGCCGCACAAGGAACGCGGGTTCGTACTTCACCGTCGGCAGCCCGATCAAGTTCTCCGACATGAAGCCGGAGATCACCGGGTCGCCGCTGCTCGGCGAGCACACCGACGAGGTGCTGGCCGACCTCGGCTACACGGCGGAGCAGATCAAGCAACTGCACCAGGCGCAGGCGGTCTGACGCGAGTCGGTCCCGACGAACGGCGCCTTCGGGCGCCGTTTTGCTTTTCACGACGACCGCCGACGAGCGCGTCGCGACGCAAGAAGGAGAACGCCATGAAGACCGAAGTGGACTGCCGCGAGCTCGTCGCGGCGATCGGCGACGCGGTCGTCGTCGCGGATCGCGACGGCGCGATCTCGCTGTGGAACGCGGCCGCCGAGCGCGATGTTCGGCTGGCGCGAGGACGAGGCGCTCGGCCGGTCGCTCGACCTGATCACGCCGGAGCGGCTGCGCGCACGTCACTGGGACCGGCTTCAACCATTCGATGGAGACCGGCACGACGCGCTACGGCGCCGGCGAGATGCTGCGCGTGCCGGCCGTGCACAAGGACGGCCGCGCGATGTCGATCGCCTTCACCGTCGCGATGCTGTTCGACGCGGACGGCAAGGTCGTCGGCCGTGATCGCCGTGATCCGCGACGAGACCGAGCGCTTCAACGAAGACCGCGCGATGACGCAAGCGCATCGCCGAGCTCGAGGCGAAGGTGGCGGCGCCGGGCTGACGTGGTCCGGCGTCGCATCGCCCGCGTTGCCGATCGGATCGTTCCGCCGGCGCTCGAACACCGGGCGCTGCGAAGTTCGGTCAGCGCTCGAATGCGGGCGCCGCGACGCTCAGTCGGCGTTCGCCCGCTCGAGCAGCACGTCGGCGTGGCACGGGCCGTCGAGCGGGCACCAGCACGCGAGGTGTCGACCGCGCAGCTCGGCGTAGCGATGACCGGGCGGCGCCTCGTGGACGTTCGCGCGGTACAGCGCGACCGCCTCCTCGCGCGTCGCGATCGGGCGACCGTCGGGTCCCGGATCGCCGACGCGATACGGGTTGCCCCACGGACCGGGCCGCGAGACGACGACGGTGTCCGGCGGCAGCCGCCAACCCTTTCGGCGACTGAGCTGGACGCGCTGCGGCTTCGTGCTCATCGCGTCGCGTTCCGGCCGGCAGGCGGCACGTAGCCGAGGCGGTGCGACACGTCGTCGGCCGCGTCGCGGATCGCCGTCGCGAGCGCGCCGGTCCACGACGCGTCGAACGTCCCCGACGGGCCGAGGGTCGTCAGCGCCAGCACGAGGCGACCGTTGAAGTCGAAGATCGGCGCGGACCACGCGTTGATGCCGGGGATCGGCCGTCCGACGGCGCGCGCCATGCCGTGCCGGCGGACCTCGGCGAGCGTCCGCGCGATCGTCGCGTCGGTCGCGCGGCCGGGCGCGTCGCCGTACAGCCGCACCGCCTCCTGTTCGAGCATCGGGGCGACGGTCGCCGGCGGCAGCCACGCGGCGAACACGAGCCCGGTCGCCGTGTTCAGCAGCGACATGACGGTGCCGGTCCGCATGTTGACGTGCAGCGGATGGATCGATTCCTCGATGCGCACGACCGTCGGGCCGAGATGCCCGTGCGCCGCGATCGCGACCGTGTGCCCGATGCGCGCGACGAGCGCCGCGGCGACGGCCGTCGCCTCGCGCAGCGGATCCAGCCGTTGCAGCGCCGCGAGTCCGAGCTGCGCGGCCGATGGCCCGAGGTCGTATGCCCCGGTCGTCGCGTCCTGCCGCACGAGTCCGAGCTTGCCGAAGCTGACGAGATAGCGATGCGCGCTCGACGCGTCCATCGCGCATTCGCGCGCGAGCTCGCCGAGCCCCATCGCGCGGCCCGCGGCGGCGAGCGCGAGCAGCAGCTTGCCGCCGACCTCGACCGACTGGATGCCCCGCTGCGGCTTGCTCATCGCGATTGGCTGATTGGTAATCGATTGACCTTTCGCCAATCATCGCATACGATCCGGCAATGTGCCATCGTCGTTCGACGGCATCGAAATCGAATCGCAGGAGACCAGATGACGGCCGAGAAGAAATTCGCCTCGCAGGCCGACCTGTCGAGAAAAGAAGGTCACCTTCAGCGCAGCTCTCCGAGCACGCCTGGGCCTACACCGCCGAGGGCGACCCGAACACCGGCATCGTCATCGGCGACGACGCGGTGCTGGTGGCCGACACGCAGGCCACGCCCGGCGATGGCGCAGGACGTGATCCGCCGCATCCGCGAGGTCACCGACAAGCCGATCAAGTACGTCGTGCTGACGCACTACCACGCGGTGCGCGTGCTGGGCGCGACGCGCCTACGGCGCGCAGCAGATCATCGCCAGCCAGGACACCTACGACCTGATCGTCGAGCGCGGCGAGGCCGACAAGGCCAGCGAGATCGGCCGCTTCCCGCGCCTGTTCCAGCAACGTCGAGACGCGTGCCGCCGGGCATGACCTGGCCGACGCATGACCTTCAACGGCAAGATGACGCTGTGGCTCGGCAAGCTCGAGGTGCAGCTGCTGCAGCTCGGCCGCGGCCACACCAAGGGCGACACCGTCGTCTGGCTGCCGGCGAGGAGACGCATGCTGTTCAGCGGCGACCTGGTCGAGTTCGACGCCACGCCCTACGCCGGCGACGCCTACTTCAAGGACTGGCCGCAGACGCTCGACAACGTCGCCGCGCTGCAAGCCGCAGGCGCTCGTGCCGGGCCGCGGCGCCGGCGCTGAAGACGGCGAGCGCAGGTCGCCGAGGGCCTCGCCGGCACGCGCGCGCTTCATCGCCGACGTGTACGCCAGCGTGCAGGCCGGCGTGGCCGCGGGCAAGGACCTCAACGCGGTCTACAAGGACACCTTCGCGAAGCTCAAGCCCAAGTACGGCCACTGGGTGATCTTCGACCACTGCATGCCGTTCGACGTCACGCGCTGCTTCGACGAGGCGACGCAGTATCGCCGACCCGCGCGTCTGGACCGCCGAGCGCGACCAGCGAGATGTGGGAAGACGCTGGAAGGCTGAGTCGCCGGCGTCGCCATGCCGCACGACCGTCGACTTCCAGGCGCTGCGCTTCGACTACCGGCCGCCACGCCGACCAGGACGCGCGCGACGCCGGCGCGGCATCCGGTCGTCGATCGTCGGCGCCGGCCCGGTCGGCCTGGCGCTGGCGATCGACCTGGCGCAGCGCGGCATGCCGCGTCGTGCGTGCTCGACAACGACGACACGCTGTCGACCGGCTCGCGCGCCATCTGCTTCGCCAAGCGCACGCTGGAGATCTTCGACCGGCTCGGCTGCGGCGAGCGCATGGTGGCCAAGGGCGTGTCGTGGAACGTCGGCAAGGTCTTCTTCCGCGACGAGCAGGTCTACCGCTTCGACCTGCTGCCCGAGGAGCCGGCCACGAGCGGCCCGGCGTTCGTCAACCTGCAGCAGTACTACGTCGAGGGCGTTCCTGTACGACGCGCGCCGCCGAGCTGCCGCTGATCGACCTGCGCTGGAAGAACGAGGTCGTCGCGCATCGCAGCCGCACGACGACCACGCGTCGCTGACGATCGAAACGCCCGACGGCGCCGTACTCGCTGCGCGCCGACTACGTCGTCGCCTGCGACGGCGCGCGCTCGCGCGCTGCGCGCGCATGCTCGGCCTGGAGAGCGCAGGGCCGCGTCGTTCCGCGACCGCTTCCTGATCGCCGACGTGCGCATGGCCAGCTCGACGCGCCGGCCGAGCGCTGGTTCTGGTTCGACCCGCCCTTCCATCCGAGCCAGAGCGTGCTGCTGCATCGCGCAGCCCGACGGCGTGTGGCGCATCGACTTCCAGCTCGGCTGGGACGCCGACCCCGTAGCACGAGGAGAAGCCCGAGAACATCGTCCCGCGCGTGCAGCGCGCTGCTCGCGCATCGTCCGGCGATGAAGGACGCCGGCTTCACGCTCGAATGGGCCAGCGTCTACACCTTCGCGTGCCTGCGCATGGAGCGCTTCCGCCACGGCCGCGTGCTGTTCGCCGGCGACGCGGCGCACGGCGTGTCGCCGTTCGGCGCGCGCGGCGCGAACTCCGGCGTGCAGGACGCCGACAACCTCGGCTGGAAGCTCGCCGCCGTGCTGCGACGGCCGCGCGCCCGACGCGCTGCTCGACACCTACGCCGCGCGAGCGCGAGGCCGCCGCCGACGAGAACATCCGCCACTCGACGCGCGCCACCGACTTCATCACGCCCAAGAGCGACGGTCAGCCGGCTGTTCCGCGACGCGGTGCTGCGAGCTCGCGAAGCGACCATCCGTTCGCGCGCACGCTGGTCAACAGCGGCCGGCTGTCGGTGCCGGCCACGCTGCGCGACTCGCCGCTCAACACGCCCGACGCCGACGCCTTCGCCGGCGCGATGGTGCCCGGCGCGCCGCTGCGCCGACGCGCCGGTGACGATCGACGGCAGCGGCGGCTGGCTGCTCGACGCGCTCGGTTCCGACTTCGCACTGCTGGCGTTCGCCGATGCCGATGCCGGCGTCGTCGCGGCGCGCGACGCATCGCGCGCCGCGTCGAGCGGCACGCCGCTGCGTTGCATCGTCGTCGCGTCGACCGGCGACACGACCGCGGTCGACGGCGCGACCGTCGTCCGCGACGTCGACGGCCGGGTCGCGCAGCGCTACGACGCGACGCCCGGACACGGCCTACCTGATCCGGCCCGACCAGCACGTCTGCGCGCGGTGGCGCGCCGTCGACCCCGACCGCGTGCGGGCCGCGCTCGATCGCGCGTGTTGCCGCGACGACGGCTGCGCGTGATGGGCGCGCTCAACGTCGACGCGAACCTCGCGCGCCCCGACGACTTCTACGAACGCCTGATCGAGATGCATCGCGATCTCGATCGCGAACAGAGTGAACTCGTGAACTGCAAGCTGATCCTGCTGCTGGCGAACCACATCGGCGACGACGACGTGCTGCGCGACGCGATGGCGCGCGCGCGCGACGGCGTCGGGTCGCCGGACGCCGAACGAAAGGAATCGCGATGACTGCCACCGTCCTGCAACCGTCGTCCGTGACGTCGGCGCTGACGTACATGTCGGGCTTCGGCAACGAATTCGCGACCGAGGCGGTCCCCGGCGCGCTGCCGGTCGGGCGCAACTCGCCGCAGCGCGTGCGCGTACGGCCTCTACGCCGAGCAGCTGTCGGGCACCGCGTTCACCGCGCCGCGCAGCCACAACCGGCGCTCGTGGCTGTATCGGGTGCGGCCGGCCGCCGTGCACCGGCCGTTCCGCGAGATCGCCGATGGGCGCGGCTGCGCAGCCGCTTCGACGAGGTCGCGACGCCGCCGAACCAGCTGCGCTGGGATCCGATGCCGCTGCCGACGAAGCCGACGCGACTTCGTCGACGGGCTGACGACGATGGCCGGCAACGACGGCGCTGCGGCATCCACCTGTACGCGGCCAACCGCTCGATGGAGGACCGCTTCTTCTACGACGCCGACGGCGAGCTGCTGATCGTGCCGCAGGAAGGCGCGCTGCGGGTCGCGACCGAGCTGGGCACGCTCGACGTCGCGCCGCAGGAGATCGTCGTCATGCCGCGCGGCGTGCGCTTCCGCGTCGAGCTGCCGGCCGACGGCGACGTCGCGCGCGGCTACGTCTGCGAGAACTACGGCGCCCTGCTGCGGCTGCCCGACCTCGGCCCGATCGGCTCGAACGGCCTCGCGAACCCGCGCGACTTCCTGACGCCCGAGGCGCGCTACGAGGTCGTCGACGGATCGTTCGAGCTGGTCGCGAAGTTCGCGCGGCCGGCTGTGGTCGGCGCGAGATCGATCACTCGCCGCTCGACGTCGTCGCGTGGCACGGCAACTACGCGCCGTACAAGTACGACCTGCGCCGCTTCAACACGATCGGCTCGATCAGCTTCGACCATCCCGACCCGTCGATCTTCCTCGTGCTGCACGTCGCCGACCGACACGCCGGGCGTCGACACGCTCGACTTCGTGATCTTCCCGCCGCGCTGGCTGGCCGCGCAGGACACGTTCCGGCCGCCGTGGTTCCATCGCAACTTCGCGAGCGAGTTCATGGGGCTGATCCACGGCGCCTACGACGCGAAGGCCGAAGGCTTCGTGCCGGGCGGCGCGTCGCTGCACAACTGCATGTCGGGACACGGCCCGGACGCGGAGACGTTCGAGAAGGCCGTCGGCGTCCGACACGTCGAAGGCCGACTACATCCGCGACACGATGGCGTTCATGTTCGAGACGCCGACGATCCTGCATCCGACGCCGTACGCGCTCGAGACGTCGCAGCTGCAGTCGACCTACTTCGAGTGCTGGCAGGGACTGAAGAACAACTTCAAGGCGCCGTCGCCGTGACCGGCGCGTCGGCGGACGACTCGATGAGCGCACTGAACGAAACGCACGACCCGGACCTGACGAGCTGGGTCGCGTCCGCGAACGCCGCCGACAGCGACTTCCCGATCCAGAACCTGCCGTTCGCGGCGTTCCGGCGCCGTCGCGACGGGGAGGCGTTTCGCATCGGCGTCGCGATCGGCGACCGCGTGCTCGACCTCGCGACGGCCGCGCGCACGCGCGGCGCGCTCGCGTCGGCGATCCGCGACGCGTTCGACGACGTCGACGCGACGACGCTGAACGGCTTCATGGCGCGCGGACCCGCGACGTGGTCGGCGCTGCGCCTCGCGCTGTCGCGCGCGCTGCGCGCCGGCGCAGACGAGCAGGGCGACCTGACGCCGTGTCTGTTCGACCAGTCGGACGTCGAGTACGCGGTGCCGGCGCGGATCGGCGACTACACCGACTTCTACGCGTCGGTCCATCACGCGACGAACATCGGCCAGCCTGTTCCGTCCCGACCATCCGCTGCTGCCGAACTACAAGTGGGTGCCGATCGGCTATCACGGCCGCTCGTCGACGATCGGCGTCAGCGGCAGCGACTTCCAGCGGCCGAAGGGCCAGACGCATGCCGCCGGGCGCGAGCGAGCCGGTGTTCGGGCCGTCGAAGCGGCTCGACTACGAGTTCGAGGTCGGCATCTTCATCGGGCCCGGCAACGCGCAGGCAGCCGATCCCGATCGACCGCGCCGACGAGCACGTGTTCGGCTTCTGCCTGCTCAACGACTGGTCCGCGCGCGACATCCAGGCGTGGGAGTACCAGCCGCTCGGGCCGTTCCTCGCGAAGAACTTCGCGTCGACGATCTCGCCGTGGATCGTGACGACGGAGGCGCTGGCGCCGTTCCGCACGACGTGGAGCGCGTCGCCGGCGACCCGCAGCCGCTGCCGTACCTCGACGCACCGTCGGTCCGCAGCGAAGGCGCGTTCGACATCGTGCTCGACGCGACCCTGTCGACCGCGAAGTCGGCGTCGGCCGGCGACGCGCCGATGCCGCTGTCGCGCACGAGCTTCCGCCACGCGTACTGGACCGTCGGCCAGATGGTCACGCATCACACGGTCAACGGCTGCCGCCTGATGCCCGGCGACCTGTTCGGCAGCGGCACCGCGTCCGGGCCGACGGCGAGCGAGGCCGGCGCGCTGATCGAGATCGTCGAAGGGCGGCAAGAAGCCGCTCGTGCTGCCGAACGGCGAGACGCGCACGTTCCTCGAGGACGGCGACACGGTGATCCTGCGCGCGTGGTGCGAGAAGGACGGCCGTCGGCGGATCGGCTTCGGCACGTGCCGCGCGACCGTGCTGCCGGCGCAGTGAGCGGTCCCGCTCGGGCAGGACGCGCAATATCAGCGTTTCGCCGCACGGTGCCGCGCCCGGGGCAGCCTATCATCGCCGCCTGATCGGAAGGAGAGCGAATGAAGGGCAACGACGACGGTGGCCTCGACTTCGGCCACGAGTTCCACGGCCGCGAACACCACTTCCTGCTGACGCGCGAGGCCCTCGAGTACCTCGCGGGCCGGACCGGCCTCGACGAGACCGGCGCGATCAACACGTACAACGCGCATCTCGCACAGATCCACGCGGTCGCCGAGCGGCTCAGCCGCGTCGCGGACCCGCTGCAGCGCGTCGTTCTCGAACGATCGGCGTTCGAGGCCGACCGCGCCGATGGGCGCTGACCGCAAGGGCACGCCGCACGTCGTCGAAGGGCAGGTCGTCCACTTCATCGAGCGCGAGGTCTTTCGCCGACGCTTCGAGGCGAGCTTCGACGACCCGGCGTTCGACGGGCTGCGCGACGCGATCGCACGGCTCGAGACCGTCGCGTGGGACGGCTATCGCGAAGGCCGCAAGTCGCCGCGGACCGCGAAGGCCGGTCCCGGATTCGCCGACCCCGACTACGACCTGTCGGTCGAGTGGCGGGCGAACCGCGACCGCCTGATCGAGCTCGACGCCGAGCAGAAGCTGCCTTCGACGCCGTCGCGCGTGCTGGTGGTCTGCGGCTCGCCGCGCAACGACGGCTGGTGTCCGGGCGAGATGTCGAAGACGTTCCGGCTCGTGCAGATCGTCCGCGCGCAGCTCGAGGCGGACGGCATGCGGGCCGACGTCCTCGACCTGAGCCGAGCAGACGACCGAGTACGAGAAGCGCATCCACCCGTGCAAGGGCTGCGTCTCGACCGCGATGCCGCTGTGCCACTGGCCGTGCAGCTGCTATCCGAACCACGCCGAGCGGCCAGGCCAACGACTGGATGGCCGAGATCTACGAACGCTTGATCGCGGCGCACGGCGTCGTGTTCGTCACGCCGGTCTACTGGTACCAGGCGCCGACGGTCGCTGAAGGCGATGATCGACCGTCTCGTGTGCGCCGACGGCGGCAACCCGGACCCGTCGTCGACGCACGGCAAGAAGGCGGCCGAGGCCAAGGAGATCGAGATCGACGGGCTGGGACTATCCGAAGCACCTGGCCGGCCGCGTCTACGGGCTCGTGGTGCACGGCGACGTCGCCGGCATCGAAGGCACGCGGCGCGCGCTGTCGCGACTGGCTCGACTGGATGGGGCTGATCGACGCCGGCGAGCCGCGCGCGGCTCGATCGCTTCATCGGCTACTACGAGCCGTATGCGACGAGCCACGAGACGCTCGACGAGGACACGGCCGTGCAGGAGGAGGTCCGCAACGTGGCGCGGGCGGTCGCGCGGACGATCGACGACGTGCGCGCCGGTCGCCACGTTCCGCGCGACGCGGGGCTGCCGAATCCGCGGCCGAAGTGACGGCTCCGCGCGCGACGGCCTGACGGGCGGTTCGCCCTGACGTCGTCCGGCCCGGCCGTGCCGCGGGAAGGCGCTGCCCGGACGCGAACCCGCGCGCGCGCCGGCGCGTCGAGCCGCGCCCCGTCGCGTCAGGTCGCGCCGTCGGAGACCGGCACGTCGTCGAGGTCCTCGTCGCCGGCGACGACGTCCTGCAGCGCGTCGTCGGAGTCGGCGACCGCGTCCGGATCGTCGAATTCGTCGGCGCCGGATTCGACGCCGGGATGCACGGTCGTCGACAGGTCGTTGGGCGTCGCGTCATCGACGCCCGACGAGGCGCGCTCGCCGGTGCCGCTGCTGTCGGAGTCCGACGACAGGTTCTCGTCGCCCAGATCGCGTCCGGCCGTGGCGCGGGTCGTCATCGGCATCTCGCGCGACTGCTCGTCCGACAGACCTTCGTCCATGCCGGGTCCGCCGACGACGTCGCTGCCGCTGTCCGACGTGTCGCTCGGCCCGAGCGCGCCGGTGCCGTGGCCGCGCGAGGTGACCGGCGTCTGTTCGCCGGTCAGGTCGAGTGTGCTGTCTGCCATGTCGCCTCCTGGATGATTGTCTGGGTCGGTCGTCGCAGCTTGCCCGCGCGAACCGTGCGCGCTCCGGCGCGGCACGACGAAAGCGCGGTCGGACAAGCGCCGACCGCGTCCCCGAGGGGGCGCGACATCGGCGCGCGTCCTACTTGCATTCCGCACGGGCTACGGCAGCCTCGAACGTCCCTGCCGCGTGCGGCGGCATCGCGATCCACGACCCTCGATGGCAGCGACACCCCGAAAGCCCCGCGTCCCGCGCGACGCGTCGACGGCGCCGTTCATGGGCTCCGAGTACATGGACGCCGGCAGCTACCTTCGCCGGCCCGCCCGACCCATTGCGCCGAACGAGGAGGCGCACGGCGTGAACGACTCCGAGTTCGGCGTCGACGAGACGCCGGAGCGCTGACCCCGCGCTCGCGACTGCGGGTCAGGCGGTCAGCAGCTTGTCGAGCGTGATCGGCAGGTCGCGCACGCGCACGCCGGTCGCGTGATAGACCGCGTTCGCGATGGCCGCCGGCGACGCCGGTGATGCCGATCTCGCCGATGCCCTTGACGCCGAGCGGATTGACGTGCGTCGTCCTTCTCGTCGACGAACACGATGTCGATCTTGCCGATGTCGGCGTTCGACCGGCACGTGGTACTCGGACAGGTTGGCGTTGACGAAGCGCCCGTTGCGCACGTCGAGCAGGCTCTCCTCGAACAGCGCCATGCCGACGCCCCAGACGATGCCGCCCATCAGCTGGCTGTGCGCGGTCTTCTCGTTGAGCCGATTGCCGACGCCGTAGACGCCGACGATCCGCGGCACGCGAACGCGCCCGAGGTCCTCGTCGACGCGCACCTCGACGAACACGGCGCCGAACGCGTGCATCGCGTACTCCTCGCGTCTCGTCGCCCGGCGCGACCGTGGCCTCGGTCGACACCGGTCGTTGCCGCGCGCCGCATGACGGCGGCGACGGCCTCGCGGCGCTCCGGCTGCGCCACCGACTGGAACCAGCCGTTCACGATCGTCACGTCGTCGGCACGCGCGTTCGCGAGCGGCGACGCCGCGTCGCGAATCGCGAGCTGGATCAGTTGCGCCCGCGCCTCGACGCACGCGGCCTGCACGGCCGGCGACACGCTCGCGGCGTCTGCGATCCGCCCGACCCCGGCGCCTCGGGCAGGTCGCGTGTCGCCGAGCTCGAAGCGGACCTTGTCGAGCGGGAAGCCGAGCGCGTCGACGCGGCGACCTGCGCCATCACGGTGTAGGTGCCGGTGCCGAGGTCCTGCGTCGCCGGACTTCACCACCGCGATGCCGTCCGGACCGATCGTCGCGCGTCGCGGACGCCTTCGAGCGGTTCGTCGGATACGTCGCCGTCGCCATGCCGTAGCCGACCAGCTCGTGGCCGTCGCGCATCGCGCGCGGCGTCGCGGCGCGCTTCGACCAGCCGAAGCGTTCGGCGCCGATGCGGTAGCACTCGCGCAGCGACTTGCTCGAGAACGGCCGGTCGCCTTCGGCGCTGCTGCTCGCGCGTAGTTGCGCAGGCGGAACTCGATCGGATCGAGCCCGACGCGCGCGGCCATCTCGTCCATCGCCGACTCGAGCGCGAACATGCCGGTCGCCTCGCCCGGCGCGCGCTGGAACGTCGGCGTGCCGACCTTCATCGTGACGAGGCGATGCGTCGTCTCGCGCGTCGCGCTCGCGTACAGCATGCGCGTCTGGAGCGCGGACGGCTCGACGAACTCCTCGAAGGTCGACGTGTGCGAGACGACGGCGTGTCGCGTGGCAGCGAGCCGACCGTCGGCGCCGCATGCGAGCGCGATCGTCTGCTCGGTCATCGGTCGCCCGCCGACCGGCCCGAACATCTGCGTGCGGTCGATGACGAGCTTGACCGGCCGCTTCACCGCGCGCGCGGCCATCGCCGCGATCACGACGTGCGACCACGTCGAGCCCTTGCAGCCGAAGCCGCCGCCGACGAACGGACAGACGACGCGGACGTTCTTCGGGTCGATGCCGAGCGTGCGCGCGATCGTGTTGCGGTCGCCGACGACGTCCTGCGTCGCGTCGTAGACGGTCAGGCGGTCGCCGTCCCAGCACGGCGAGCGTCGCATGCGGCTCCATCGGGTTGTGGTGCTGCATCGGCGTCGTGTAGACGGCCTCGACGCGCGACGTCGCGGCAGCGAGCGCCGCCGCGACGTCGCCGTCGTGCGTGTCCGCCTGGCCCTTGTTGAACTTCTTCGGGCGGTCGCCGACGGCTTCAACGCGTCGAAGTCGAGCTTCGGCGCCGTCGTCTCGTAGCGGACGCGGACCGCGGCCGCGCCGGCGCGCGCGTGCTCGATCGTGTCGGCGACGACGACCGCGATCGGCTGGCCGTTGTAGAGCACGCGGTCGTCCTGCAGCAGCGTCAGCACGCGGCCGGTCGGCGGGTTGACCCCGGCGCGGCCGTCGTCCGGCAGCTTCGGCGCGTTGCCGTGCGCACATGACGTGGACCACGCCGGTCATGCGGGCCGCGACCGACGTGTCGATCGCCGCGATCCGTCCGCGACGGGACCGTGCTGACGACGAGATACCGCGTACTGCGCGTCGCGGACCGGCTGGTCGGCCGCATACGGCGCGGTGCCGGTGACCTTGGCGGGTCCGTCGCGGCGGTCGTACGGCTGGCCGACGACGGTCGGCGGGAGCGAGGAGAAGGGCATGGTGGGCGCGTCAGGCGTTGGCGGCCGCGTTGGCCGTGTCGAGCGCGCGGACGATCGCGCGTCGCGCCAGCTCGACCTTGAAGCGGTTGTCGTGGAACGCCCGCGCGTCGCGCACGGCGACCGTCGCCGCGTTCGCGACGCGGTCCGGCGTGAGCGGCTGGCCGACGAGCGCGGCCTCGGCCTCGCGGGCGCGCCACGGCTTGTGCGCGACGCCGCCGAGCGCGAGGCGCGCGTCGACGACGCGGCCGTCCTGCACGTCGAGCGCCGCGGCGACCGAGACGAGCGCGAACGCGTAGCTCGCGCGGTCGCGCACCTTCAGGTACGTCGATCGTGCGAACAGGCGCGGCGCCGGCGGCAGGTCGACGGCGACGATCAGCTCGCCCGGCTCGAGCGTCGTGTCGCGCTGCGGCGTGTCGCCGGGCAGCCGATGGAAGTCGGCGAACGCGATGCGGCGTTCGCCGCGCGGCCCGACGACGCGCACCGTCGCATCGAGCGCGGCCAGCGCGACGTTCATGTCCGACGGATTGACGGCGATGCACGCGTCGCTCGCGCCGAGGATCGCGTGGATGCGGTTGTGGCCGTCGATCGCGGCGCAACCCGACGCCGGGCACGCGCTTGTTGCACGCGCCGAACGCGGGATCGACGAAGTAGTAGCAGCGCGTGCGCTGCAGCAGGTTGCCGCCGACCGTCGCCATGTTGCGCAGCTGCGGCGACGCGCCGGAGACCAGCGCCTGGACAGCAGCGGATAGTGGCTGCGGATCAGCGGGTGGTCGGCGACGTCGCTGTTGCGCGCCAGCGCGCCGATCGACGCGCCGCCGTCCGGCGTGGCCGTGATCGCGGCGAGCGGCAGCCGCGTGATGTCGATCAGCGTCGCCGGCCTCTCGACGCCGCCCTTCATCAGGTCGAGGAGGTTCGTGCCGCCGCCGATGTAACGCGCGCCGGGCTGCTGGCCCGCGGCGACGGCGGCGGCGACGATCGGTGGGGCGCTGGTAGGCGAAGGCGTCCATGTCGGTCCTCAGGCGCCGGCGCCCGGCGCGTCGTCGCCGACCGGCGCCGGCAGCGAGCCGGTCTGCTCGGCGATGGCGGCGCGCACGGCCGCGACGATGTTCGGATACGCGCCGCAGCGGCAGATGTTGCCGCTCATCCGCTCGCGCAGCTCGGCGTCGGTGATCGTGATGCCGCGGGCGCGCACGTCGGGCGTCGCCGCGCTGACGCGGCCTTCCTTGAACTCCGTCATCAGCGCGGTCGCCGAACACAACTGACCCGGCGTGCAGAACCCGCACTGGAACGCGTCGTGCCGACGAACGCCGCCTGCAGGTCCGACAGCCGGCCGTTCGACGCGAGTCCTTCGATCGTCGTGATGCGGGTGCCTTCGTTCATCACGGCGAGCGTCAGGCACGAGTTCACGCGTCGACCGTCGACGAGGACGGTGCACGCGCCGCACTGGCCGCGGTCGCAGCCTTTCTTCGTGCCGGTCAGGCCGACGACCTCGCGCAGCGCGTCGAGCAGCGTGACGCGCGGCTCGATCCGCAGCGTCATGTCGCGGCCGTTGACGTTGAGCGTGACCGGTCTCGCGCCCGCGGAGGCGTCGCCGGACGGCGCGGCGGCCGCCGGGGCCTCGGCGAGGACCGGGGCCGTACCGACGACGCCCGCGGTCGCCACCGCGGTCTGCAGGAACGTGCGCCGCGTGATCGGCATGCCGCCGAATGACTCGGCGACCACGGGCGGCCGCGGGTCGCGGTCGTCGTCGTCCCGGTCGGTCGTTGCAGGGTCGGTCATCGATGTTCTCCGTCGCGAGCCCCGCAACGTAGAACGAATTCCGCCCGCAGCGGGAGACGCGCGCGTCGAATCAGCGCGTGTCTCACAACGTCCGCGTCACAAAATTCGATCGGCGCGCGGCGGCGAGGTCAGCGCAGGGCGACCGGCACGTGCAGGAAGCCGCGAAAGCGCGCCCGTCCGCCGCGGACCGGCTCGCCGGCGAGTCGGTAGCCCGGGAAGCGCGCGAGGAAGCGGGCGAGCGCGACGCGGCCCTCGAGTCGGGCGAGCGCGAGGCCGACGCACTGGTGCGGCCCGGAGCCGAACGCGAGGTGTCGGTTCGGCGCCCGCCGACGTCGAAGCGGTCGGGGTCGGGGAACTGGGCCGGGTCGCGATTCGCGGCGCCGATGCAGAGATGCACGCGCGTGCGCGGCGCGAGCGCACGCCGCCGATCTCGACCGCCTCCGTCGTGATGCGGTTGCCGAGCTGGTTCGAGCTCTCGACGCGCAGGCATTCCTCGACCGCCGTGTTGATCGCCGACGGGTCGGCGAGCAGCCGCGCGCTGGTCGGGCCAATCGGAGAAGCGCGACGAGTCCGTTGCCGATCAGGTTCGTCGTCGTCTCGTGGCCGGCGTTGAGCAGGAAGATGCAGTTGTGCATCAGCTCGACCGGCCCGAGCCGCTCGCCGCCTTCGCCCTGGATCAGCCGCGTCAGCACGTCGACCTCCGGGTCGCCCGGTGCCGCCTCGCGACGCGCGATCAGGTCCGCGAGGTAGCGCATGAACTCGACGACCGCGCGGTTGCCGGCCTCGGCCTGCGCGTCGCGTCAGGACCGGCTCGAGCGCGCCGAGGATCGCGAGCGACCAGTCGCGCAGCGGGCCGCGCTCGGCGTGCGGCATCGCGAGCAGGTTGCCGATGATCTCGACCGGGATCGCGGACGCGAACGCGTCGATCAGGTCGACCGTCGCGCCGCGGGCGGCCTCGCGGTCCATCGCGTCGAGCAGCGCGTCGACGCGGGCGATCAGCGCCGGCTCCATCGCGGCGATGTGACGCGGCGTCAGCGCGCCGGCGATCAGCCGTCGCACGCGCGTGTGCAGCGGCGGGTCGTTGAACACGAGGCTCGTCGTGTGGTGCTCGTAGAGCGGCGAGTCGCCGTACTTCGGCCGGAACTCCTCGTGCTTGTCGGAGCTGAAGCGCGCCGTGTCCTTGTAGACCGCGACGAGGTCGGCGTAGCGCGTCAGGAACACGGAGCCGTCGGCGAAGCGCTTGACCGGGTCGTGCTCGCGCAGCGCGCGATACGTCGGATACGGGTCGTCGTAGAACGCCGCGTCGAGGCGCTGCAGGTCGAACGTGGCCGCGACCGACGCGGCGTCCGTCGTCGCGTCCGTCGATGCGGCGTCCGTAGCGAACGGCGGCCGATGCGTCATCGCGGGGACGGTAACGGGTCGAACCCGTAACCGACGACGCGCTTTACAGCACGCCGGTCCGCGGGTGCGGGAAATCGACGAAAGACGTTCGTGGTCAAGGGCTTATCCGCTTGGCGCGCCGCTTGCTCTAGAGAGACAGGCAGTCCAAACGTCGTACAAAACTCTCAGGGAATCGTCCATGCACATCGAATGCAAGCTTACGCCGGCGCTGGCCGGCATCGCGCTGTCGCTCGCCGCCGGACTGGCGGCGGCGACGCCGATCACGGTGACGTCCGGGCTCAGCGCCACGGCGCTCGCCAACTCGCTGAACAGCGCGAGCAGCGGCATCACCATCTCGAACGCGACCTACAGCGGCGACCCGACGGCCGCCGGATCGTTCACCGGCGGCAGCGCGGCCGGTCTCGCGATCGACACCGGGATCATCCTGTCGTCCGGCGCCGCGGCGTCGGCCGGCCAGCCGTGGTCGGTCAACGGCGGCGTGCCGAGCACCGGCTTCGGAACGCCCGGATCGCCGCTGATCAAGTCGGGCGTCACGAACGACGCGGCGACGCTGACGTTCCACCTGACGACGACGTCGTCTTCCGTCTCGTTCAACTACTTCTTCGCGTCGGCCGAATACACCGGCTACGTGTACGCGTTCAACGACGAGTTCGACTTCTTCATCAGCGGGCCCGGCATCAACGGCAACCAGAACATCGCCCTCGTGCCGAACACGAACCTGCCGGTGTCGATCAACAACGTCAACGGCGGCGGACCGAACTCGAACGGTCCGCAGCCCGCGGCGAACCCGCAGTACTACATCGACAACCTCAATGGCACCGGCCGGCCGGACTTCGACTACGCTGGTCTCACGACGCTGTTCACGGCGACGGCGAACGGCTTGACGCCGAACGCCGACTACACGTTGACGCTCGTCGTCGCCGACGCGCTCGACACCGTGCTCGACTCTGCCGTGTTCATCCAGGCGTCGAGCATCACCGCGGTCCCGCCGGCGCCGCCGAGCGGCGTTCCGGAGCCGGCGACCGTCGCGTTGTTCGGTGCGGGCCTCGTCGGCCTCGCGGTCGGCAAGCGCCGCGCGCGCCGCGCCGCCTGACGAGACCGCGCGACGCGCGACGCGTCGCACGATCCGGGGGCCCGGTCGGACGATCGGGCCCTCGTTCATTCGGCCGGCCGTTCGCGCGGCCGGCGCGGCGCCGGCACCGCCGGCACGCCCCCGAAGAACAGCGCCGTCACGATCGGCGCCATCGACTCGCGCGTCAGCGGGCCGCCCGCGCGCATCCACGTGTGCATCCAGTTGATCATGCCGAACAGCAGCATCGTCAGCGGCCTCGTCAGCCCGGCGCGACGCTGTTCGGGCCGCCAAGCGCCGATCGCGTCGGCGAATCCGTCGACGATGCGGCGCTCCTTGCCCAGGATGCGGCGGCGGTCGGCGGGGTCGAGGAAGCGGACCTCCGTCGTGAGCACGCGATGCGCGTCCTCCGCGCCTGCATAGGCCTTCATGATCCGTTCGATCATCGTGCGGACACGGTCGTCCGGCGCAAGCGGCTGCGCGGCGACCTCGGCGACGAGCGCCTCGAGCATCGACACGTGGCTCTCGGCGACTTCGACGAGGAGCGCGTACTTGTCGCGGAAGTAGTGATAGACCGCGGGCTTCGACAGGCCCGACGCCTTCGCGACCTCGTTCATCGACGTCGACGGATAGCCGAGCCGCGCGAAGAGGTGCGCCGCGGACGCGAGGATCGCCGTGCGCTGGTCGTCGTAGCCCGCCGCGCGGCCCCGTGCCATCAGGCGAGGCCCACCGGGTCGATCGCGTCCGGTCGCGTCGTCATCTCCGGCTCAGCGTTCGTCGAACGACAGCACGACGCGCTCCGTCAACGGATGCGCCTGGCACGTCAGCACGAAGCCCGCGGCGACCTCGTCGCGATCGAGCGCGAAGTTGCGTTCCATCCGCACCTCGCCTTCGACGAGCTTCGCGCGACACGTGCCGCAGACGCCGGACGTGCACGAGAACGGCACCTCGAGTCCGGCCGCCGACGCGGCGTCGAGGATGCTCGGCTGGTCGCGACGGAACTCGATCTCGCGCGCGAGGCCGTCGCGCACGATGACGACGCGCGCGGCCTCGGCGTCGCCGGGCTTCGCCTCGTGGACCACCGCGCCGATCGGCGCCGCGCCCGCGGTCGGCACGCCGAAGCGCTCGATGTGGATGCGCTCCTCGGGCACGCCGGCCGCGAGCAACGCCGCCTCGGCCTCGTCGTTCATCCGGAACGGCCCGCAGACGTACGCGTGACCGATCGACGCGGCCGGCACGACCGTCGCGAGGAACTCGCCGATCTTCTCGCGGTTCATCACGCCGTGATTCAGCGGCGTGTCGGTGGACTCGTCGGAGAACACGTGATGCAGCGACAGCCGCCGCATGTAGCGGTTCTTCAGGTCCTCGATCTCCTCCTTGAACATCGTCGAGCGCAGATGGCGGTTGCCGTAGATCAGCGTGAAGCGGCTCGCGGGCTCTCGGGCGAGGACCGTCTTCATGATCGACAGGATCGGCGTGATGCCGCTGCCGCCGGCGATGCCGACGTGATGGCGGCGCGCGGCGGGTTCGATCGGCACGAAGAAGCGGCCCTGCGGCGCCATCACGTGGATCGTGTCGCCCGGCTTCAACGCCGCGTTGATCCAGTTCGAGAAGACGCCCTCGCGCACCTTGCGGACGCCGACGCGCAACTCGCCGTCGTCGACGCCGGCGCAGATCGAATACGAGCGGCGCAGGTCGACGCCGTCGATCTCCTTGCGCAGCGTGAGGTACTGGCCCTGCGTGAAGCCGAACGTCTCGCGCAGGTCCGGCGGGCACGTCGAACGAGACGATCACCGCCTCCGGCGTGTCGGCCTCGATCGCGCGGACGCGCAGCGGATGGAACAGCGGCGTCACTCAGATCGGCTTGAAGTGCTCGAACGGCTCGCGGCACGCGAGGCAGCGATGCAGCGACTTGCACGCGGTCGACCCGAACGCGGACAGCCGCTCGGTGCGCGGGCTGCCGCAGCGCGGGCAGGGCGGCGACGCGCGGACGAAGCGGAGCGGCCGCACGTCCGGGGACGCGCAGCGGCCCGGCGGCGCGATGCCGTAGTCGGCGAGCCTGCGTCGGCCGGCGTCGCTGATCCAGTCGCTCGACCACGCCGGCGCGAGCCGCAGTCTCGACGCGGATCGGGCCGAGTCCCGCGGCCTCGATCGCCGCGCGCGAGGCCGCCTCGATCGCCTCGGTCGCGGGGCAGCCCGAATACGTCGGCGTCAGCACCAGCGCGAGCGTGCCATCGTCGCGCTCGACGACGTCGCGGACGATGCCGAGGTCGACGATCGACAGCGCCGGTACCTCGGGGTCGAGGACGTCGCCGAGCACGGCCCACGCGCGCGCCGCGCGGTCGCCGACCGGGTGCGCGGCCATGTCCGCTGCTCGGTCCGTGGCGGACGAGGCCATCGCCGACGCGTCGACGTCGGTCACCACACGCCGCCCGGATAAGCGCGCTGCAGCGACTGCATCTCGGCGAGCAGGAAGCCCATGTGCTCGCTGTGCCGGCCCGACTTGCCGGTGCTGCGGAAGCCGGTCGCCTCCGGCGGCCGCGGCGGCGCGAGCCTCGCGTCCGTCGAACGCGTCGGTCACGTCGGCGAGCCACGCGTCGCGCAGCGACGACCAGCGCGGGCCGAGTCCGCTCGCGTCGGCCGCGTCGTCGACCGCGTCGGACTCGAACAGCTCCGCCGTGTAGCGCCACGACCGCGCGACCGCGTCCTCGATCCGACGCTTCGACGTGTCGGTGCCGTCGCCGAGCCGCACGACCCACTCGCCGGCATGCTGCTGGTGGTAGCGCGACTCCTTCACGGCCTTCGACGCGATCGCCGCGAGCGCCGGGTCGCTCGACGAGGCGAGCCGCGTCCACAGGTGCTTCAGGAACGTCGCGACGACGAAGACGCGCAGCACCGTGAACGCGAAGTCGCGGCGTCCGCCGGTGCCGTTCGGGAGTTCGACGAGCGTGACGTTCAGATAGTCGCGCTCGTCGCGCAGGAACGCGAGCCGGTCCTCGTCGTGGCCGCGGCCGTCGAGCGTGCCCGCATGCGCGAGCAGCGCGCGCGCCTGGCCGAGCAGGTCGAGCGCGATGTTCGCCATCGCGATGTCTTCCTCGAGCACCGGCGCGTGACCGCACCACTCGCCGAGCCGCTGCGCGAGGATCAGGCACGTGTCGGCGATCCGCAGGACGTAGCGCACGGCCGGCGAGGGGTCGAGGACGAGGGAGGCGGAGCTGGTCGGCAACGCGGTCGGCGTGTCGGCGTTCGGCGTGTCGGTCATCGCGGTCACATGTGGTCGACCGCGTCCGGCAACGCGTAGAACGTCGGATGCCGGTAGACCTTGTCTTCCATCGGGTCGAAGTACATCGCCTTCTCGCCCGGGTCGCTCGCGACGATCTGGTCGGATCGCACGACCCAGATGCTGACGCCTTCCTGGCGGCGCGTGTAGACGTCGCGCGCGTTCTGCATCGCCATCTTCGCGTCGGCGGCGTGCAGGCTTCCGCAATGCTTGTGGTCGAGGCCGGCGCGGCTGCGCACGAAGACTTCCCACAGCGGCCATTCGGTGTTCGCGTCGCTCATCGCCGGTCCCCGCATTCCCTCTCGTCGTTCCCGCGGAGGCGGGAACCCAGCGTCGTTGCACGGACGGCCAAGCCACTGGGTCCCCGCCTGCGCGGGGACGACGAGCGTAAAGCCTCCGCCATCACGCGTCGCGTCACGCCGCCTGCGCCATCACGCGTCGCGTCACGCCGCCCCCCGCCATCACGCGTCGCGTACGCCGCCTTCGCCATCGCGCGTCGCGTCACGCCGCCTGCGCCATCGCCGCGTCGCGCTTCGCCGCGTGCGCGAGCGCCGCTTCGCGGACCCATGCGCCGTCTTCCCACGCGTCGACGCGCGCCTGCAGCCGCTCGCGGTTGCACGGTCCGTCGCCGGCGATCACCGCCTTGAACTCGTCCCAGTCGATCGCGCCGAAGTCCCAGTGACCGCGCTCCTCGTTCCAGCGCAGGTCCGGGTCGGGCAGCGTCACGCCGAGGACCTTCGCCTGGTCGACCGCCGCGTCGACGAACTTCTGCCGCAGGTCGTCGTTCGAGAAGCGCTTGATGCCCCAGCGCATCGACTGCGCGCTGTTCGGGGACTGGTCGTCGGGCGGCCCGAACATCATCACGCTCGGCCACCACCAGCGATCGATCGCGTCCTGGACCATGCGGCGCTGCGCGTCGGTGCCGTCGCGCATCATGGTCAGCAGCGACTCGTAGCCCTGCCGCTGATGGAAGCTCTCCTCGCGGCAGATGCGGATCATCGCGCGCGCGTACGGCGCGTACGAGCAGCGGCAGATCGGCACCTGGTTCATGATCGCCGCGCCGTCGACGAGCCAGCCGATCGCGCCGACGTCGGCCCACGTCAGCGTCGGATAGTTGAAGATCGAGCTGTACTTCGCGCGGCCGCCGTGCAGCGCGTCGAGCATCTGGTCGCGCGACGTGCCGAGCGTCTCGGCCGCCGCGTACAGGTAGAGGCCGTGGCCGCCTTCGTCCTGCACCTTCGCGAGCAGGATCGCCTTGCGCTTCAGCGTCGGCGCGCGCGTGATCCAGTTGCCCTCGGGCAGCATCCCGACGATCTCCGAATGCGCGTGCTGGCTGATCTGCCGCACCAGCGTCTTGCGGTAGTGGTCGGGCATCCAGTCCTTCGGCTCGACGAACTCGCCGGCGTCGATGCGCGCGTCGAACGCCTCCTGCAGCCGCGTCTCGTCGGCGCTCGCCGGCTTCGCGACCGCGTCGAGCTTCATCGTGTCCATCGCCTGCGTGTACATCGCGCTCTCCTTTCAGCGCGGCCGCGTGTCGATCACGCGCCTCGCCTTGCCGGTCAGCGTCCGTTCGATCGTGTTCGTCGGCAGGACCGACACGCGCGCCGAGATGCCGACGAGCGCCTTGATGCGTTGCTGCAGCCAGCGCGAGATCTCGTCGCGATCGGCCGACGCAGCCGGACCGCAGCTCGCAGCGCAGCTCGATCTCGTCGAGATGGCCGTCGCGGCCGACGACGATCTGGTACTGCCCCGACAGCTGCTCGTGCGACAGCACGATCTCCTCGAGCTGGGTCGGGAAGACGTTCACGCCGCGGATGATCAGCATGTCGTCGCTGCGTCCGACGATCTTGCCCATGCGCCGGAACGCGCGCGACGTCGGCGGCAACAGCCGCGTCAGGTCGCGCGTGCGGTAGCGGACGATCGGCAGCGCCTCCTTCGTCAGCGACGTGAAGACGAGCTCGCCCTCGCTGCCGTCGGGCAGCACGTCGCCGGTCTCGGGATCGATGATCTCGGGATAGAAGTGGTCCTCCCAGATCACCGGGCCGTCCTTGCTCTCGACGCACTCGCTCGCGACGCCCGGGCCCATCACCTCGGACAGCCCGTAGATGTCGACGGCGTCGAGGCCGACGCGACGCTCGATGTCGGCGCGCATCGCCTCGGTCCACGGCTCGGCGCCGAAGATCCCGATCGACAGCGAGCTCGCGGCCGGGTCGAGCCCCTGCCGCTCGAACTCCTCGGCGATCACCTGCATGTAGCTCGGCGTGACCATGATGATGTCGGGCGCGAAGTCGACGATCAGCTGGACCTGCTTCTCGGTCTGGCCGCCCGACATCGGGATGACCGTGCAGCCGAGCGCGCTCGGCGCCGTAGTGCGCGCCGAGGCCGCCGGTGAAGAGGCCGTAGCCGTACGCGACGTGCACGAGGTGCCCGCGCCGGCCGCCGGCCGCGCAGATCGATCGCGCGACGAGGTCGGCCCACACGTCGATGTCGTTGCGCGTGTAGCCGACGACCGTCGGCTTGCCGGTCGTTCCCGACGACGCGTGGATGCGCACGACGTCCTCGCGCGGCACGGCGAACATCCCGAACGGGTAGTTGTCGCGCAGGTCCTTCTTCGTCGTGAACGGAAAGCGTCGCGAGGTCGGACAGCTCGACGAGGTCGCCGGGATGGACGCCGGCCGCGTCGAACGCGCGACGGTAGTGCGGCACGTGGTGGTACGCGCGGGCGAGCGACTCGCGCAGCCGGGCGAGCTGCAGCGCGGTGATCTCGTCGCGGCTCGCGTGCTCGATCGGGTCGAGCCCGGGATGCGATGCGGTGTCGATCGTCGGGCTCATGACGTCGACGTCGGTCCGGCCGTCGATCGCGACCGGCACGACCGGCTTGCCGCGCATCGTGTACGAGCGGCCGCGGAACACCGCGATGCGGTCGTCGCGCTGGTTCGTGACGACGACGTCGTAGAGCCCGGTGCGGCCGCCCTTCGACACCTCGACGGCCGTCGCGGTCAGCACGTCGCCGAGGCGGCCCGGCGCCAGGATGTCGAGCGAGAAGCCGGACGCGATCGTGATCTCGTCGTACGCGTTGCAGGCGTACGCGAACGCGGTGTCGGCGAGCGTCGCGATCAGCCCGCCGTGGCAGATGTCGTGACCGTTCAGCATGTCGTCGCGGACCGTCATCGACGTGACCGCGCGACCCGGCCCGATCGACGTGACGTCGATGCCGAGCGCGCGGACTGCGCGATCGTTCGCGAACATCTGCGCCGCGGACGGCTTCGGCGATCTGCTGTTTCGGGTCGGTCGGCATGCGGGTCGGTGCGATGGGTCGAAGCCGGATGGTACTTTCGACCGACCGGTCGGTCAATCGAAGCGCGTGCGGATGGCGTGATCGGTCGGCGCGTGCCGCGTCACCCGTTGACCGGCGGCGGTGCGGCGAGGTCCGGCGGCGTCGCGTTCGGTCCGCGAACCGGCGCCACGCGCGGCGCGCGCGCCGGCGGCTCCGGGGCCGGCGCCGCGCCGTACGGCGGCGCGAACTGCAGCGGCTGGTTCGTCTGCGGCGGCAAGCGCGGTGCCGGTGCCGACGACGGTCACGCTGCCGGCCGACGCCGGCGGTGGCGGCGGAAGCCGGAACACCTGGCGCGCGCCGCCCGATTCGAGCTCGATCTCGCCGGGGCGGATCGCGCTGACGAGCCGTCCGTCGAGCGTGTCGCCGACGCGATAGACCTTCGCCGGCTGGCCGTCGACGCTGACGATGACGCTGCCGCGGCCGGACCCGTCGGCGATCATGCCGAGCGGGCGCACGTTGTCGGACAGCACGCCGGGCCGGCGCGAGCCGAACAGCCGCGCGCTGGCGAGCACCGCGTCGACGCGGCCGCCGCCGTCCGCGACGACCGACGGCGCGACCGGCGGTACCGGGATCGGCGTGCCGCGGACCGCGCGCGTGATCCAGAACGCGACCAGCGCGCACAGGGCGACGATCAGCAGCACCGTGACGAGCCTGGGGAGTCGTTGCATCGCGAGAGCTTTCGTGGGGCCGCGGGAGACGTCGCGTCCCACGACGCGGGGCCGGACATTGCATAATACAAGGCCCATCGCGCGTCGCCCGACGAGACGATCGGCGACGAACGCGGCCCGGGGCCGCACCGGCGCCGCAGCGCCGCGACATCTGCCTGGAGACACTCTTGAGACGACCGTTGCCGCGGTTCCCGCGATCGCCTGCGCACGGCTTCACGCTGGTCGAGGTGATGGTCGTGGTCGCGATCCTCGGCATCCTCGCCGCGCTGATCGTGCCGAAGATCATCGGACGCTCCGACGACGCGCGCGTCGTCGCGGCGCGGCAGGACGTCGCGACGCTGGTCTCGGCGCTGAAGCTCTATCGCCTCGACAACCAGCATTACCCGACGACCGATCAGGGGCTGAAGGCGCTCGTCGAGAAGCCGACGATCGAACCGGTACCGAACAACTGGAAGGCCGGCGGCTACCTCGACAAGCTGCCGAAGGACCCGTGGGGCAACGCGTACCAGTACCTTCAGCCGGGCGTCCACGGCGAGGTCGACGTGTTCTCGTTCGGCGCCGACGGACAGCCCGGCGGCACCGGCAACGACGCCGACATCGGTTCGTGGGACCAATGAACGCCGGGCGGGCGGCACGACGGCAGGCGGGCTACACGCTCGTCGAGCTGCTCGTCGTGCTGGTCGTCATCGGGATCATGCTCGGGCCTCGTGTCGCTGTCGATCGTGCCGGACTCGAACGCGAAGCTGCGGCGCGACGCCGAGCGCCTCGAGGCGCTGTTCGCGCTCGCGGCCGAGGAGGCGCAGCTGTCGTCGCATCCGCTCGCGTGGCGGGGTGACGAGAAGGGCTACGCGTTCTACCGACGCGAGCGCAACGAATGGGTGCCGCTGTCGCGCGACGCCGAGTTCAAGGCCCGCACGTGGGACGTCGCGCCGATGCGGATCACGCTCGCCGCGAGCGACGTCGAACGATGGGCGACCGGCGCGTTCGGACATGCGGGCAACGGCTTCGGCGGCGCCGACGACGGCAGCACCGCGATCCAGTTTCCCCGCGACGGCGCCCAGGTCGCGTTCGAGCTGACGCTCGAAGCCGACGGCAAGACGGTCGTCCTCAAGGCCGACGGCGGCGGTCACTACCAGGTCGAGCCGGGCGCGTGACGCAAGAGCGCGGCGCGGCCCGCGGCTTCACGCTGATCGAGGTGCTGATCGCGCTCGTCGTCGTGTCGCTCGTGCTCGCGGCGTCCATGCGCGCGGGCGGCACGATGATCGTCACGCAGGACACGCTGCGACGGACGATGCTCGCCGGATGGAGCGCCGAGAACGCGCTGACGGCGGTGCGGCTGCCGCGCTTCTTCCCGCAGCTCGGGCTGTCGGAGTCGGCGTGTCCGCAGCTCGACGTCGCGCTGACGTGCGTCGTCGAGGTCCGCGGCACGCCGAATCCGGCGATGCGTCGCGTCGACGTCCGCGTCTACGATGCGGCCGACCGCACGCGCCAGCTCGCGCATCGCGTCGAGTTCCAGGCGAACCTGCCGTGACCGGTCGTCGACGTCGGGTCGAGGGCGGCTTCACGCTGCTCGAGCTGATCGTCGCCGCGGCGATCCTCGCGCTGATCGCCGTGTTCTCGTGGCGCGGCCTCGACGCGCTGCTGCGCGAGCGCGAGGCGATCGCGTCGTCTCAGGGCACGGTCGACGTCCTGCAGCGTTCGTTCGCGCTGATCGAGCGCGACGCGCTGCTGGCGCGCGACGTGCAGCTCGACGGCAACGGTGCGATGCGGATGAGCGCGGGGCCGGCGTCGTCGGTGGACGGCGACGAGGCCGCGACCGTCGAGTACCGCGTGCACGACGGCGCGCTGACGCGGACCGTCGTCGGCGCCGATCGCATCCCGCTGACGCTGATCACCGGCGTGGCGTCGGTCGCGATGGAAGCATGGGCGCCGTCGCCGCGCGGCGGCGCGTGGGTGCGGACGAAGGCGGCCGCACCCGAGGCGCCGCCGCCGAATCCGCAGACCAGGCCGCAGGCCGCGCCGGGCGCGGGCACGTCGACGGCTTCGGGCGGAGCCGCGAGCGCCGCGTCTCCGGCGGGGACCGGCGCGCAGGCGGCGCCCGAAGGCTCGCCGCTCGGCACCACGCTGCCCGCGACGCAGCAGTCGACGACGCCGCCGGTGCCTCCGGGCGGCGCGACGCCGCCGGCCGCGGCGATCGCGGCCGCGACCGGCGTGCGGCTGACGATCGCGTTCGGCGACGGGACGCAGATCGTGCGCGCGTTCCTGATCGGCGGTGCCTGAGCCATGCGGACGTCGAGCCAGCGCGGCGTCGCGATCATCACGGCCCTCGTCGTCGTCGCGGCGGCGACGGTCGCGGTCTCCGCGATGATGTGGCGCGAATCGATCGCGGTCCGCAAGGCCGAGAACCAGGCGGCGCTCGGCCAGGCGCGCTGGCTCGCGCGGTCGGCGATCGAATGGGCGCGGCTCATCCTGCTGCAGGACGCGCGAACCTCGTCGGTCGACCATCTCGGCGAGATCTGGGCGATCCCGCTGGCCGAGACGCGAGTCACGGAGGACCTCGGGGCCGACCGCTCGGCCGCGGTGGCGCCGGGCACGTCGCCGGCGCCGTTCTCCGACAACGACTCCGCCTGGATCTCGGGCCGGATGCGCGACGCGCAGGCGAACTTCAACCTGCAGGGGCTGACGATCACCGACCAGGGCGGCGGCGCGCCGCGCTTCGAGATGCTGAAGCGGCTGCTCGACGTCCTGCACCTGCCGGCGGACCTGGCCAAGCCGATCGCGCTGCACCTGCTGATGGCGCCGAGGCCGGCGACGTTCGACGACCTCGCGCGGACGATGCTCGCGGACGGATCGATCGAGGCCGCCGCCGTCGAGCGCCTTCGGCCGTTCGTCGTCATCCTGCCGGCGCCCACGCCCGTCAACCTGAACACCGCGCCGGCCGAAGTGCTCGCCGCGGCCTACGAGAACCTGCCGATCGACATGGCGCGCGCGCTGGTCCGGTCCCGCGAGCAGGCCTGGTTCACGCAGATCGCCGACGTCGAGGCGCGAATGCCCGGCGCGGCCGCCGGCGCGGCGGCGGGCAGCGTCGCCGTGTCGACGAACTACTTCCAGCTCGAAGGGCAGGTGCGCGTCGGCCGCGCGGAGGTCGCGGTTGCCGCGCTGATCGAGCGGGAGCAGAACGGCGCGACGCGTGTACGCTCGCTGACTCAGCAATGACCGGACAGGACGATGATGCTGCGAACGACGATCGGACTCGCGGATGAGTGAGCCCGCCAGCCGCCTGCACTGGCCCCGCGACGGCGTCGCGATCCGCGTTCCGCCGCGCCGCTTCGCCGGCCAGGACGCGACCTGCGAGGTGATCGCGTTCGCCGGGGCGCGGGCGGAGCCGGCGCGTACCCAGCCGTGGGACCGGCTCGCCGCCGGCGTGCCGCGCGGCGCCCGTGTCGTGCTGCTCGTCGCGGCCGAGGACGTGTCGTTCACGACCGCCGACGTGCCGGCGCTGTCGGGCCTGCGTCTGCGCGAGGCGCTGCCGAACCTCGTCGAGGAGAAGACGGTCGGCGAGGTCGGATCGCTGCACGTCGCGCTCGGGCAGCCGAACGAGGCCGGCGGCCGGACGCTCGCCGTCGTCGACCGCGCGTGGCTCGCCGCGATGCAGGTGCACGTCGTGCGCGCGGGCCTGCGCGTCGCGGCCGTCGTCCCCGAGTCGCTCGCGGTGCCGCTGCCGTCGGACGCCTGGTCGTTCGGCGCCGCCGGTGACGGCGCCCAGGCGCGGGCCTGGCTGCGGACCGGCGCACAGCAGTCGATGCCGCTGCCGGCCGATGCCGCGAGCGCGGCAGCGATCGCGAGCGCGCTCGTCCGCCAGTCGCCGCGACCGGCACAGCTCGCGCTCTTCGCGGCCCGCGACGATGGCGTCGCGCTCGGCACGTCGCTCGCCGCGTCGCTGTCGATTCCGGCGGCGACGCATGCGCAGGATCCGTTCGCGGCCTGGCTCGCGGGCGACGGCCCGCAGGGCGGCTACGGACCGCCGCTGTCGCTGTTCGCGTTCGACTCGGCGGCCAACGCGTGGTCGCGCTGGTCGCAATGGCGCGTCGCCGCCGTGCTGGTGCTGGCGATGATCGCCGTCCAGATCGCCGGCATGCAGTGGGAATGGGCGGGGCTGCGCCACGAGGCTGCGGCGCTGCGCGCCCAGTCCACGGCGCTGCTGACGTCGGCGTTCCCCGAGACGAAGGTCGTGCTCGACGCGCCGCTGCAGATGACGCGCGGCCTCGCGACGCTGCGCGCGTCCGCGGGCCGCAGCGACCCCGCCGACTTCAGCGCGATGATCGCCGCGTCGGCGCGCATCTTCGCCGCGCTGCCGTCGAACGCGCTGCGCGGTGCCGACTACGAGAATCGCGCGCTGCGGCTGCGCTTCGCGCCCGGCAACGCGTCCGCGCCCGACGAGCGCGACCGCTTCGTCGCGGCCGCCGCGCAGGAAGGCTACGCGCTGCGCTTCGAGGCGCGGGCGAACGCCGCCGGCGAATCCCTGGCGAGCCTGCGGCCGTCCGGCGCGCCGTCCGGAGGTGCCTCGTGACGCGCTGGTGGCAGGGGCTGGCCGCTCGCGAGCGGTCCTTCGTGTCGATCGGCGTCGCCGTCGTCGTGCTCGTGTTCGTCTACGTGTCGTTGTGGGAGCCGGCGGCATCCGGCATCCGCAAGGCACGCGCCGACCTGCCGCAGCTGCGGCTGCAGCTCGCGTCGATGCAGGCGATGGCCGCCGAGGCCGCCCGTCTTCGCGCGTCCGCGGGGCAGGCGGCGCCGCCGCCGCCGGCCGACCGGACCGCCGCCGTGCGCCGCTCGCTGGAGCGCGCCGGCCTGCTCGAGCGGTTCGTCGACCGTTCCGCTCGCGGCCGCCGCGCAGCCGCGTCCGCACGCTGTCGGTCGACGGCGCGACGACGACCACCGTCGGCACCGCGCCGACGCCGACCACGCGTTCCGCGCCGGAGGTCACGGCCGAAGGCGAGCGCGTCCGCGTCCGCTTCGACGACATCGACTACGGCGTCTGGGTCGGCTGGCTCGCCGCCGCGGAGAACGACCTCGCCGCGCGTCCCGTCCGCGTATCGGTCTCGTCGACGCGCGCCGAACGGACCGGTGGGCCACGTGAAGACGGAGGCGCTGTTCGACTGGACGGTCGCGGCCGGTCCGCGTCCCTGACGTCGTGGCGCTTCCCGCGCGCCGGCGCCGTCCGGTCCGATGAACGGCGTCGCGTTGTCGCGCAGGGCGGTGGTCGCGACGCTCGTCGCCGCGGCGATCGTGGCGGTCGCCATCGTCGTCGCGAGCCGCGCCCGCGAACTGGCTCGCGCTGTACGTCGCGCACCGCACGCGCGACGTCGTGCTGCTGGCCGATGCGCAGGGGTCACGTCTGGTCCGGATCGGCGGTCGTCGCGATCGGCGCGCCGGCGGGCGATGCCGTGCCGTCGACGGACCGCGACGCGGTCGCGCCGACGACGGAGCGACTCGCGTTGCCGGGACGCGTCACCTGGGCGCGTGAAATGGGGCGGGGCGCTGGCGCCGGCCCTCCATCTGACGCACGATGGGGTGCTGTCGCAGCCGGTCGTGATCCAGCGCGTCGATCACGGTTGGACCGTGGACGCCGGCGCCGCGGTGCTGCCCGCGTCGATCCTGCGTCTGGCCGGCGCGCCGCTGAACACGCTGATGCCCGACGGGCGATGCGAACTGCGCTGGAACGGCCTGCGCCTCGACCCGCAGGGCGCCGTGATCGGCGAGGGAACGATGCGGATCGGCGGGCTCGCGCTCGCGGTGAGTCCGGTCCGTCCGCTCGGCGACTATCTCGTCCACTGGTCCGTCGACGCGCGGGCGTTGACCTGGCAGCTCGCGACCGAGCACGGTCCGCTCGCGCCTCGAAGGCAACGGCGTGCTGGCCGGCGCGCGATCGCAGGTGCACGTCGTGGTCCGGCCGGCGCCCGATGCATCGCCGGCCGCGGTCGCGCAGCTGCGGCCGCTGCTCGACATGATCGGACGGCGCGGGCGCGAACGAGGCGGTGGTGCAGCTCGGCGCGCCGTGAAGGCCGCGATCGTTGCAGTAGGATGCCGCCGGTTTCGACGCGGCATCGATGGACACAGAGGAATCATGCAGAAGCATCCCACGGAACGAAGCAACCGACCGGCCGCGCGTCGTGCGCCGCGACGCGTCGTCGACCGGCGCCATCGCTGCTGATCGCCTGCGCGGCGCTCGGTCTCGCCGTCGCGATCGGGCGCGCCGGCGGCGACCCGATCGAAGACGAAGACGGCCGCGAGGTCGAGCACGGCCGCGCCGCAGGACCGCGTCTCGCTGAACTTCGTCAACGCCGACATCGAGTCGGTGGTCCGCGCGATGGGCCAGTTCCTCAAGCGCGACTTCGTCGTCGATCCGCGGGTCAAGGGCACGATCACGCTGACCAACGATCAGCCGGTGACGCGCGCGCGAGGCGTACAACCTGCTGCTCGACGGCGCTGCGCTTCCAGGGCTTCACGATCGTCGAGAGCGGCGGCATCTACAAGGTGCTGCCCGAGGCCGAGGCGAAGTTCGCCGGCGGCCCGACGCAGATCGGCCGCGGCGCGCCGCGCAGCGACGGCATCCGCGGCGACCAGATCGTCACGCAGATCTTCCGGCTCAACTACGAGTCGGCGTCGAACATGGTCAACATGCTTCGGCCGCTCGTGACGGCGAACAACCCGATCACCGTCAACCCCGGCAACAACTCGCTCGTCATCACCGACTACGCCGACAACCTGCAGCGCATCGGCCGCATCATCGCCGGCGTCGACGTGCCGCCGTCGGCCGACGGCGACGTCGTGCCGCTGCAATACGCGCTCGCGGTCGACGTCGCGCCGCTCGTGCAGCGCGTGCTCGAGCCGCCGCAGGGCGGCACGACCGATCCCGGGCAGCGCGTCACCGTGATCGCCGACTCGCGGACCAACACGATCGTGCTGCGCGCGTCGAGCCCGGCGCGCATCGCATCCGCGAAGGCGCTGATCGCGAAGCTCGACGTCCCGACGCCGACGGCCGGCAACATCCACATCGTCTACCTCAAGAACGCCGAGGCGACGAAGCTCGCGCAGACGCTGCGGTCGATCACGACCGGCGAGACGTCGTCGCTGACGCCCGGGTCGTCGCAGTCGAGCTCCAGCTCGTTCGCGGCCGGCGCCGCCGGTTCCATCAGCGGCTCGAGCCAGGGCGGGGCGGCGGGGACGCAACCGACGGGGGCGGCGGGCGCGACGCAGAGTCCCACCGGCGGCGGCAGCACGGCGTCGACGATCGCGAACCCGTTCGGCTCGAACACGTCGAGCGGCGCGTCGTCGAGCGGCGGCGGCTTCATCCAGGCCGACGTCGGCACGAACTCGCTGATCATCACGGCGCCCGACCCCGTCTATCGCAACCTGCGCACGATCATCGAGAGCCTCGACGTGCGGCGACCGCAGATCTTCATCGAGGCGCTGATCGTCGAGGTCACCGCCAGCCTCGCCGCCGAGTTCGGCATCCAGTGGCAGGACTTCCAGGGACTCAACAGCACCGGCACGACCGTCATCGGCGGGACCAACTTCGGCGCCGCCGGGCAGAACATCATCTCGAGCCTCGTCGGCGCCGGGTTCGGTCGGCCAGGGTCTCAACATCGGTCTCGTGCGCGGCACGGTCAACATCCCGGGCATCGGGCAGGTCGTGAACCTCGGCGTGCTCGCGCGGGCGCTCGAGAGCGACGACAACGCGAACGTGCTGTCGACGCCGAACCTGCTGACGCTCGACAACGAGGAAGCGCAGATCGTCGTCGCGCAGCAGATCCCCTTCCTCACCGGCTCGTACGCGCAGACCGGTACGGCCGCCAGCGTCACGCCGTTCAACACGTATCGAGCGTCACGACGTCGGCATCACGCTGAAGATCAAGCCGACGATCTCGGACAACGGCACGGTCAAGCTGCTGATCTACCAGGAGGTCTCGAACGTGCTCGCGTCGACGATCTCGTCGCCGAGCGGCCCGACGACGACGAAGCGTGCGATCTCGACCGTCGTCCAGCCCGAACGAGGACGAGCTCGTCGTGCTCGGCGGGTCTGATCCAGGACCAGGTCGAGAACAGCGTGAGCCAGGTCCCCGTGCTCGGCAACATCCCTTATCTCGGCGCCCTGTTCCGCTACCAGACGCGGACGCGCTCGCGCACCAACCTGATGGTGTTCCTGCGTCCGCACGTGATCCGCGACGAGGCGAGCAAGGCCGTGTTCAGCCGAGAAGTACGACGCCATGCGCAAGACGCAGATCGAGGCGCAGGCGCCGCACTCGCCGGTGCTGCCGGACATGCCCGGGCACGATCCTGCCGCCGCGCGACGAGACGCCGGTCGGCCACCCGGGCCCGTACACGTCGCCGCAGCAGCCGCCGAGCCCGGCGCTGCCGAACCGCAACAAGTCCGAATGACGACGATCCCCGACCAGGGTGCCCGCCCCGCGGCGAGCCCGTCGATGCGGTTCGGCGGCGGCCACGGCCCTGTCCAGCTGGGACCGGACTGCCCGCATGTGCGTGATCTACCTGACTCTCAACGTTCCCGTTGAGGTCTTCGCCTGGCTGATCAGGCACTAGGCAGCGGGTCCGGGGTACCCTCGGCACCCGCACCTTCCACTACATAAACGAAACAACGACGCATTCGGTTCCACGCCTCGGATAGGGACCTTCCCTGGGGACCAGCGCGTCACGTTCGCCCCAGCAAGTCAGTAGCCATACTGGCCGACTGCTTACGGGAAACGGGCGCGGGCCTGGCGTCTTCTGGCGGCGGAGCAGTAGCCAGGCGGCGGGGAGCAGGACAGGCAGGATGATCGCGAACTGCACCAGGGAAACTCCAGCGCATGCGTACAGGGAACCGCCAAAAGCGAGCTGAGGCACGGTGGCTGTCACGACCCACAGCAGCACTGCGAGGCAGAAGGCGAACGCGGGGCGGGCGTCGGTGACGAGCCAGCAGACCACAACGACCGCCAGCAGCACCAGCGCGCCCAGCACCAGGAAACTCTCAAGGTCAGGGTCGAAGGCGTGCCGGCGAGACAGCAGGCGTCCGGCCACCAGCGCGAGCGGGAATGCACCGGGCAGCAAGAGCCAGGAACGCGGCAATCGCACCGGGCCCCCGGACAAGGCGGCGAGCGCCGCCATGACGATCAGGAGTTCGGCGACCGATATTGTCGCCGCGCCGCCGTGGCTTCCTCTCAGTTCCCCGTAAGCGACGAGCGCGCCCGCGGGGATGGCCAGGGCCGTCGCCGCCGCCCGGCTGCCCAGCCACGGGGCCAGTGCCACGGCGAGGCCGAGCGCCAGCGTCGTGTTCGTGAGCCACGACGCCCTGTCGCCAGGGAGGAAGCCCAGCGCGCTCCCGGCGAAGAGAACGAAGTAAAAGCTTAGGTAAATGGAAATGCCGAGGAGCAGTGCGAGGCGCAGGTTGGCCTTGACGCCCGGGCGGCGGTTGCGGGCGGCGCGCGCGTGCCGGCCGCCCGCGACCAGCGACCAGGCTTCCCGCGCTGACGGGAAGGACCGCCGGGCGGTGCCGCCTCAAGCAGGGTGCCGATGATCTCCTCCGCCCGGCCGTGACGGTACTCGGCCGGGTAAGCGCGCAGCAGTGCCCTGGCGCGGCGCTCAAGCTTGCCTGGAGCCTGGCTCACACTGTCCTCGGCTTCCGGCCGGACAGGCCGGCCACGGTCTTCGTCTCGGGGTGGGTGACGATCCGGGCGGCCTCGGCCATCCGCTGCGCCTCGGCGCGCAGCGCCGCCGCGCCGTCCTTGGTCAGCCCGTAGGATCGCCGGATCCGGCCGCCGACCGTCTCCTCGCTGACCAGCTGGACGTGGCCGTCGGCGGTGAGGCGGTCAAGCGCGGTGTAGAGCGTGCCGGTGGCCAGCCGCACACCCTCTAGTCATGCTGAAGACAATAAGTAGATAGCCGATACATTGTCAATCTACTTATGAAACCTGACGGAGGAAGGGGACTACTGCCTAGCCGCGGGACATATAGCCACCCCGTCGTCAGCCCGCCATACCGATGATCGTGACCTGGACCTCCACGTTTGCCATCAGGCGTGATATCCATTCTGTTCGGGACGCCAAGGTCGGGAAGGCGACGAGCCGGCTCGGCGCGTCCGTGGGGGACTTTTCAGCAAAGCGAAGGCGGGGGGATGACGGAGCTTACTGTTCCGCCTGTTCACGATGCGCCCAGGCGCAGGCCGAAGTTGTCCGTGATGCCTGCTGGCTGGCTGCGCGGGCGCTGGCAGCACCTGGACTTCAGCGACCGGGCCGCGCTCGGTATGTGGGCAGCCGCGCACCTGGCTCTCCTCGTCCTGGCCTGGGCGGCGGGGTGGGTGTTCCGGTCCACTCCCGGCCATGCGCCGCTGAGTGGGGAGTTCGAGCACTGGGACGCGGGCCTTTACCGGAACATCGCGCAGCACGGGTACTTCTCCGCGCACTCGGTGGCGCACAACGTGGCGTTCTTCCCCGGGTACCCGTTGGTGCTGGCAGCGGCGCACCTGGTCTTGCGCAACTGGGTACTGTCGGAGCTGGTGGTCTCCGGCGTAGCGGGCTGCTTCGCGGTGGTCGCGCTTGCCAGGCTCGCAGGGCACCACAGGGTGGTGCTGTACCTGCTGACGATGCCCGCTGCGGTGTTCCTCACGGTCGGGTACACCGAGAGCCTGTTCCTGGCCCTCGCCATTCCCGCCTGGCGCGCCGCGGCCATGCGCCGGTGGTACCGCGCCGCACTGCTGGCGGGGCTGGCAGGGGTCGGTGCACCGGATGGCGTCTTCCTGATCTGCGCCCTGATCGTGATGGCGCTCACGGGCCCGCGTGGCGACCGACTCTTGAACGCCGCCACGGCATGCCTCGCCCTTACCGGGCCCGCGGCGTACGAGGTCTACCTGTGGGCGTCCACTCACGCATGGAACGCGTGGTCCAAGGCCATGCAAGCAGGCTGGGACCTCCACCAGGTCACGCCGGTCCAGGCGTTCAAGACCTCGTGGTGGGCGGCGTTCGATCACCCGTACAGCGCCGCGTTCGGGTGGGAGTTCCAGATGGACTCGCCTCGCTGGCCCTGATCGTCTTGGCCACGCTCGCGTTCCTGTGGCTTCGCCGCTGGCCCGCGGCCGTGTACTGCGCGCTGGCCGCGATCTCGCTCGGCACGCAGACCTGGTACACCACCAGCATGCGCACCCTCCTGGTGCTGTTCCCAATCTGGATCGCGCTCGCCGAGCTTGAGGCGCGCCGCCCTTGGGTGCGGACCGTGTACGTCTGGGTGTGCGCGCCGCTCGCGGCCGTCGTTGCCCTGTTGTTCCTGGCGTATCAGTGGGCCGGCTGAGGGTAACGGAGGCTAGGCTCCGGCGCGCCGCGTCCGCTCGGCATTGACGAGCAGGGGCGCGAGGTGCTGTCGTTCGTCCCCGGTGACGTGCCGCGCAACCCACTGCCGCCGGAGACGGCGGGCGACGACGTGCTCGTCGCCCTGGCCCGGCTGATCCGCGCGCTGCACGAGGCGTCAGCCGGGTGGGCGCCGCCGCCCGACGCGGTGTGGGGCGGGACGCCGGCCAGCGCGGGACGCCCGGTCACCGAAGGGGCCGAGCTGGTCAGCCACCGCGACTACTACCCGGGCAACGTGGTCTTCCGCGACGGGCTGCCGGCCGCGCTGATCGACTTCGACCTGGCCAAGCCGACCACCCGGCTCTACGACATCGCGAACGCGCTGTGGTACTGGGCGCCGCTGCGCGATCCGCGGGACCGGGCGCCCGCGTTCGCGGACGCCGACATCCCGCACCGGGTCGCGGTGTTCGCGGACGCCTACGGCATGACGGCGCGGCATCGCGCGGAGCTGGCGCCGTTCGCCGTCGACATGGCGCGCCGCTATCACGAGGGCTCCCGCGCCTCGGCCGAGCTGGACCCGGTGTTCCGCAAGCTATGGGAGGACGGCGCCAAGGACGTGCTGCCGCGCGCCGAGGCGTGGCTGCGCGAGGCGGCGCCGGCGATCACCGCTCGCCTCGGCCAGCCGGGTGACGGCCGGCCCCGGCCCGGAGCAGGCCGGCGATGAGCAGGCCGACCATGCGGCGGGCGTCGTAGCGCGGGTCGCTGTCGCCGCCGACGCAGAGGTTGCCGACGCCGTGCATCAGCTCGAAGGCGTCGATGCCGGGCCGGATCTCGCCCGCCGCGGCGGCGGCGTCGAGCAGCTGGGCGCAGACGGGGACGAGGCGGTCGAGGAAGTAGGCGTGCAGGGCCTCGAAGCCGGCGCTGTCGGACTGCAGCGCCGCGGCGAGCCCGTGCTTGGTGACCAGGAAGTCGACGAACAGGCCGACCCACGGCGTCAGCGCGGCGTGCGGGGTGCTGCTGCTCGCCAGCAGGGCCGGGCCGGCCTCGGCGCAGGCCTCGACCTGGTGGCGGTAGACGGCGATGATGAGGTCGGCCCGGGTCGGGAAGTGGCGGTAGATCGTGCCCATGCCGACGCCGGCCTTGGCCGCGATGTCGCGCACCGGCGCGTCGACGCCTGAGGTGACGAACACCGCGGCCGCCGCGTCGAGCAGCGCCTCCTCGTTGCGCCTGGCGTCGGCCCGCTCGGCAGGCCCGCGGTCCGCGTGCCCACGCCGCGGTGTCGACCACGTCGACCTCGTCGCCTTCGTTCACCGCCAGCTCCCTGCGCCGTAACGGAACACGTCATCGGAGCGCGGTTCCGTTTACTCGATGATGCCAAGGCAGGGGCAAAATAACCAAACCGCGCGCCAGGCGCGGCGTTTTTCCGGTGGACCGAGGGCCTTTGGCGCGGACAGAATCGTTCGATGCGTACTGCTGATCAAGCCTGGGACGGAATTGATGAGGCGTGGCGGGAGTCGTCCGGCAGGGCTGGGAGGCGGTGCGCAGCGGGAACATCGGGGTCGGCGCCTGCGCGTCCACGCTCTGACGGGGAGGTCATTTACGCGGCCCGCAACCGGGTAAGTGACCGGGACGGGCCGCACGGCGAGGTCTTCGGCTCGTCGGTCGCCCACGCCGAGATCAACGTGCTTTCCCGCCTTGGGTTCCGCCGGTACCGGGACCTGGTGCTCACGACGACCCTGCAGCCGTGCCTGCAGTGCGCCGGGGCCATCAGGCTCGCGCGGATCGGGACCGTGCGGTACGCCGGGCACGACGCGTACTGGGACGGCTATCACGATTTCGGCAGGCTCGCCGAGCGGGAGGGAGCCGGCGCAGGGCATGGCGCGGATCGGACCCCGTGATGACGAACTCGGGGTCTTCGGGTTGCTGATCTCCCGGTTCAGGAGGGGCAACCCCCGCCTGGTCGACGGGTTCGACGGCGCGTGCGGGCGCTCGGCGAGGGACCGGTGCTCGACTTCGCCTACGAGCTTGAGGACAGCGGCCAACTCGAGCACCTGCTCGCGCTGGACGTCGATCAGGCGCTCGCCGCCGTCTGGCCCGGCTTCAGACAGCGGTGGCGTGGCTGGCGTAGCCTCCTGCAGGGACGGATAGTCAAGGACAGATACATATCGTTCATCTGTATATGGCAAGGTCACCGAAGCCAGGGCTGGTTACCGTAATCTCGTCACAGTTATCTACGATGAGCCCGGTACACCGCAGAACGCGGCATGCGTCACGACAAGAACGCCCAGATAAAAACGCTGCCAAGCCAGAGGAGCATCCCGCATGGCCGACAACGCCCGTCCGCCCTTCCGCGCCGACCACGTCGGCAGCCTCCTGCGCCCCAAGGAGGTGCTGCAGGCCCGCGAGGAGTTCGCCGGGGGCGAGATCCGCGCCGAGCAGCTCACGCAGGTCGAGGACGCCGCGATCCGCGACATCATCCGGAAGCAGGGCGAGGTCGGCCTGAAGTCCGCGACCGACGGCGAGCTGCGCCGCCAGTCGTGGCACATGGACTTCATCTACCAGCTCGGCGGCGTCACGCAGGTCAACGACGACACGATCAGGGTGGCCTTCCACAACAAGGACAAGAACTACGAGTACGCGCCGCCGTCGGCTCACATCACCGCGCCGATCTCGCTGCCGCGACACGATCTTCGCCGACGCGTTCACGTTCGTCCGGGACAACGTGGCGGCGGGCCAGACGCCGAAGCTGACCATCCCGTCGCCGTCGATGGTGCACTACCGGGGCGGCCGGGACGCCATCGCCAAGGACGTGTACCCCGACCTGGCGCAGTTCTGGGATGACCTCGCCGCCGCCTACGGCCAGGAGATGAAGCAGCTGTACGCCCTCGGCTGCCGGTACCTGCAGCTCGACGACACCAGCCTGGCCTACGTCAACGACCCGGCCCAGCGCGAGCACGTCGAAGAGCATCGGCGGCGACCCGCTGCACCAGCACGAGACCTACATCGCCACCATCAACAAGGCCCTGGCGGCCGCCCGGCCGACATGGCGGTCACCACGCACATGTGCCGCGGCAACAACCAGTCCATGTGGGCGGCCGAGGGCGGCTACGACTTCGTGGCCGACACCCTGTTCAACCAGCTCGACGTGGACGGCTTCTTCTGCGAGTGGGACGACGAGCGCTCCGGCGGCTTCGAGCCGCTCCGCTACCTGCCCAAGGGCAAGCGGGTGGTGCTCGGCGTCGTCACCAGCAAGCGCGGCGAGCTCGAGACCAAGGACTTCATCAAGCGCCGGATCGAGGAGGCGGCCAAGTACACCGACATCGACCAGCTCTGCCTGTCCGCGCCAGTGCGGCTTCTCCTCCACCAGCGAGGGCAACGACCTCACCGAGCAGCAGCAGTGGGACAAGCTCCGCCTGATCGTCGAGGTCGCCGCAGGAGATCTGGGGCGAGTAGCAGAAGCCAGGACGAAATCGCGGCTCCGCCGAACGGGCCGCGTGGTTCCCGTCGACGGGGAACCACGCGCCCGTTCGGCGTCGGGTGGGCTTTTACTCGGCGTCGTTCCGTCAGACCGCGTCGGATTCCTTCCAGGCGGAGACGTCGTCGCGGTAGGTGTACGGGTTGTTGAGGGTCTCGTGCTCGGGGATCTCCGGGTGCATGCCCTTCGCCCACTCCTCGCGGGCCGTGCTCGGCCTTGAGGTACTCGATCGTGGACTCGATCGACGCCTTGGCCTTGGCCAGGTCCACGCCGACCAGCTTGTGGTCGTACTTGACGACCTTGCCGTTGACCAGCACGGTGTGCACGTCGCCGCGGCTGGCCTGGTAGACCACGTGGCCGTAGGGGTGCAGGATCGGGAAGCTGACCGGCGAGTTGTCGTTCTTGATCAGCACCAGGTCGGCCTTCTTGCCCGCCTCGATGCTGCCGATGACCGAGTCGAGGCCGAGCGCCTTGGCGCCGCCGCGGGTGCCGTAGTCGACGACGTCCTCGGCCCGCAGGATGTGGTTGGTGACGGTCTCGTCCTTGCTCGTGCGCCTCGTCGTGCTCCTTGGCCCGGTCGGCGTTGAGCGTGGCCCGCATCGCGCTGAAGATGTCGCCGCTCCACCAGACGCTGGTGTCCTGCGACAGCGAGACGGGGATGCCGTACTTGCGCAGCCGCCAGGTCGGCGAGTAGCCCTGGCCCGGCGTTGCACTCGCTCTCGGTGGAGACCGAGGCGAACCCGCCGGTCGCGGCGATCTTGTGGTAGCTGTCGGGGGACAGCGACGCCGCGTGCACGTAGATCGTGCCCGGGGTCATGAAGCCGCCGTCGTACATCTGGTTGATGCCGGCGTCGCCGGTCACCTTCCACACGCCGGCGTGGGTGGTCACCGGGACGCCGAGGTCGCGGGCGACCTCGAAGGCGGCCTTCTCCGGGAAGCCCTCGATGCCGGGCAGGTCGAAGGCGATCTGGAAGTCGAGCATGTCGCCCTTGCCGTCGAACCGGCGGGTGTAGAAGTCGCGGAACTCCGGCGTGGTCGTCCACTCCCACGCGCCCGCGTAGATGTTGCCGTAGGCGAGCACGAACCGGCCAGGCACCGCCTCGAGCGCGTCGACCGCCGCCTCGGCGTGGTCGGTGGTCCGCAGGCCGTGCGACCAGTCGACCGTGGTGGTCACGCCGGCGTCGATCGACTCGATCGCGGCGAGCAGGTTGCCCGCGTAGACGTCCTGCGGGCGGAAGATCTTGCCCCAGTTCAGGTAGTAGTAGACGAAGTACTGGGTGAGCGTCCAGTCGGCGCCGTAGCCGCGCATGGCCGTCTGCCACATGTGCCGGTGGGTGTCGATCATGCCGGGCATGACGATGCCGCCGGCCGCGTCGATCTCCGCGGTGCCCTCGGGCACCTCGAGGTGCGGGCCGACCGCGGCGATCGTCTCGCCGGAGACCAGGACGTCCGCGTTGGTCGAGGACCGTGTGCGCGTCGTCCATCGTCAGCACGGTCGCGTTCCGGAACACAACCGGCTGGCCCGGCTGCGGTGCAGTCATGGGGAAACCTCCACGGTGAGGCGCTGGTCACGAGCGCAGGTACGGACGGTCGTCCGATAGTCGGTCACCAGAAACTGATCGGAACACTGTCCCTTATACGCCGGTGTCAAGAGTCCTGAACTGCCAGGCTCGAACAGCGCAAACGTTGCGCTGTCCGCACTGCGGACAGCGCCGGAAGCGCTACAGTGCGGGAGACGCCGACAGGCGGCTCGTTGGGAGGTAGCGGTGGCTCGTCGGGATGACAGCCCGGACTTCATCGAGGCGATCGCCCGCGGCCTCGACGTGATCCGGGCCTTCAGGCCGGGCCAGCCGGTCATGTCCCTGGCCGCCGTGGCCGACGCGAGCGGGCTGCCGCGGCCCACGGCCCGCCGCATCCTGCTGACGCTCGAGCAGCTCGGCTACGTCCGGCAGGCCGAGGCGCGGCGGCTACGAGCTCACCCCGCGGGTGCTCGACCTCGGCATGTCCTACGTGCTGTCCCGCGGCCTGTGGGAGGTAGCCCGGCCGCACATGGAGGCGCTGGTCGCCCGCACCCGCGAGTCCTCGTCGATCGCGCAGCTCGACGGCTCGGACATCGTCTACGTGGCGCGGGTCGCGGTGCCCAAGATCGTCGACGCTGTCGGTGACGATCGGCACCCGGTTCCCGGCGATGCAGACCTCGCTCGGCAAGGTGCTGCTCGCCGCGCTGCCCCCGGCGGAGGCGGAACGGGTGCTGGCCGAGCCGTCCAGGTCCGGCATCACCCCGCGCTGGCAGCCGGACGCGGCCGAGCGCGCCGCGGCGCTGCGCGAGGTGCGGGCGCGCGGCTGGGCGCTCACCGACGAGCAGCTCGCCCCGGGCATCCGGTCGGTCGCCGTGCCGCTGCGCGACGGCGACGGCCGGGTGATCGCCGCGCTCAACGTCAACTCGCACGCCGCGGAGACGCCGCTCGACGTGCTGACCGGCCAGCACCTGCCGCTGCTGCTCCAGGCGGCCGGGGCGATCAGCGCCGACTGGGCCGCTTGCCAGGCGCGCACCCCAGGTTACGATCGGCCGTCGGCAGTCCTTGACAACCCGTCAGTCGGGACTGAGTCCGTCAGGCGGACAGTCGTCTGGACGGAAGGGCGGCCATGAGGGGGACGGTCAGTGAGCGGACGGCAGGCGCGGCCCGGTCCGCTCTCCGGGCTGCTCGTCGCCGACTTCTCCCGGGTGCTGGCCGGCCCGTACTGCACGATGCTGCTCGCCGACCTCGGCGCGGACGTGATCAAGGTGGAGTCGCCCGGCCGGCGACGACACCGCGGTCCTGGATGCCGCCGGTCACCGAGGACGGCGTATCGACCTACTTCCTGGCGATCAACCGGAACAAGCGGTCGGTCGCGCTCGACCTGAAGGACGACGGCGACCGCGCGCTGGCGCAGGAACTGGCCCGCCGCGCGGACGTGCTCGTGCAGAACTTCAAGCCGGGCGGGCTGGCCAGGTTCGGCCTCGACTACGACGCGGTCAGCGCCGGTGAACCCGTCGGTCATCTACGCCTCGATCAGCGGGTTCGGCGCGGCGGGGGCAAGGACCTGCCCGGCTACGACCTCATGGTGCAGGCCATGTCCGGGCTGATGAGCCTCACCGGCGACCCGGACGGCCCGCCGTACCGCGCGGGCATCTCGGTCGTTCGACGTGATCGCCGGGCTGCACACGACGATCGGCATCCTCGCCGCGCTCGACCACCGGAGCGCGACCGGCGAGGGCCAGCACCTGGAGCGTCCCTGATGGCGTCGGCGATGTCCGGCATGGTGAACCAGACGAGCGCGTACGCGGCAGGCGGCGTGGTGCCGTACCGGATGGGCAACTCGCACCCGAGCCTGTTCCCCTACGAGCCGCTGCCGACCGGCGACGGCGAGCTGATCGTCACGGCGGGCAACGACGCGCAGTTCCGCAAGCTGTGCGAGGTGATCGGCGCGCCCGAGCTGGCCGATGACCCGCGGTTCAGCACGCAACCCCGGCCGCACCGCCAACCGGGACATGCTGCAGGCCGCTGCTCGCGGAGCAAGCTGGCGGCGAAGTCGGCCGGCGAGTGGTTCGACGCGCTGATCGCGGTCGGCGTGCCGTGCGGGCCGATCAACACGGTGGACAAGGGCATCGCGTTCGCCGAGAAGATCGGCCTCGAGCCGATCGTCACCGCGGGGAGCGGGCGACGGACCCGGCCGACGATGCGGCACCCGGTCGACCTTCTCCAAGACGCCCGCGAGCTACCCGCTCGCCCCGCCCGAGCTCGACGAGCAGGGCGCGGAGATCCGTGAGTGGTTGGTGCGGAGGGATCAGCATGACGGGGAGTACCCAACATCGCTCGGCACCTCGGACGCCGACACGATCAGCCTGCTCGG
>CAVPTE010000003.1:0-19149 GCA_963708665.1 uncultured beta proteobacterium
ATGGATCGGCAACGCGCGCCGGTTCTTAATTCGCTCGAAATTCTCCGATCAATCGTTTGATGTCGCAATCATTATTCCGGCCACTTCGTTTGGTACTGTTGTTATGGCGTTACTTCCCATCCTGCATTACCCCGACCCCCGTCTAAGGAAAATCGCCAGGCCGGTGACGCGCTTCGACGACGGTCTGCGGACGCTCGTGGCCAACATGGCGCAGACCATGTACGACGCGAACGGCGTGGGCCTCGCGGCCACGCAGGTCGACGTGCACGAGCAGGTCATCGTCATCGACGTGTCGGACGCGCGCGACACGCTGCAGGTCTTCGTCAACCCGCGGATCGTCGAGGCGAGCGACGCGCGCCGCGTCGCCGAGGAGGGCTGCCTGTCGGTGCCCGGCGTCTACGACGAGGTCGAGCGGCCCGAGGCCGTCACCGTCGAGGCCGAGGACGAGCGCGGCACGACGTTCCGTCTGCCGGCCGACGGGCTGCTCGCCGTCTGCGTGCAGCACGAAATGGATCATCTGAAGGGCAAGGTGTTCGTCGAATACCTGTCGCCGCTGAAGCAGACGCGCATCAAGAGCCGCATGCGCAAGCTCGATCGCGCCAGCGCCTGACGCCGGCGCGCCCGACGCCTCGCGAACCGAACGCGTCCGGCCTCGTCTCTTGAAGATCGTCTTCGCGGGTACGCCGCCGTTCGCCGCGCGGGCGCTCGACGCGCTGATCGGCGCCGGCCACGACGTCGTCCTCGCGCTGACGCAGCCCGATCGGCCGTCGGGACGCGGCCTCAGGATTCAACCGAGCGCCGTCAAGGCGCTCGCCGAGCGCCACGGCATCCCGGTCGCGCAGCCGCTCGGCCTGCGACCCGACGGACGGCATGCCGCCGACGCACGCGAGGCGCACGCGCGACTCGCGTCGACGCCGCACGACGCGATGGTGGTCGCCGCGTACGGCCTGATCCTGCCGCCGTCGATCCTGTCGATCCCGCCGCGCGGCTGCCTCAACATCCACGCGAGCCTGCTGCCTCGCTGGCGCGGCGCCGCGCCGATCCAGCGCGCGATCGAGGCCGGCGACGCCGAGACCGGCATCACGATCATGCAGATGGACGCGGGGCTCGATACCGGCGACATCCTGTCGTCGCGAAAGATCGCGATCGACGACCGCATGACCGCGGCCACGCTGACCGATGCGCTCGCGCGGCTCGGTGGCGAGGCGATCGTCGACGCGCTGCGCGCGCTCAGGGACGGCGCCCTCGTCGCGATTCCTCAGCATCCGCCCGGCGACGCGTCGGCCGTCACCTACGCGAAGAAGCTGTCGAAGGACGAGTCGCCGCTCGACTTCGCGCGGCCGGCGAAGACGATCGTCGACCGCGTCCGCGCGTTCGATCCGTGGCCCGGCTGCAGCGCATCGCTGATCGACGACGCGGCCGGCGCGTCGACGCCGTTCAAGGTCTGGTCGGCCGTGCGCGTCGACGGGAGCAGCGGCGGCGCGCCGCCCGGCGCGGTGATCGGCCGGACGGCCGACGGTGGCGTCGCGGTCGCGGCCGGCGACGGCGTCGTCGCGCTGACCGAGCTTCAGAAGCCCGGCGGTCGCCGGCTTCCGGCGCGCGCGTTTCATGCGGACTTCGATGGCCGCGAGGGACTTCGCTTCGTCCCGGGGGGCTGAAGATTCCGAAACGATGTTGACGGACCGTGACCGTTCGGGCCGTCCGCGTGACACCCCGCCGGGTCGCGCCGCGTTCCAATGGCGCGATGCCTGTCTCCTGCCCGTCGGACGCTCCCGGCGCCGCGCCGCGCGACCGGACGATCCATCTCGTCAATCCGCTGTGGGATCCGAACGGCGGCGCCGACCGGCGCACCGTCGACCTCTACAAGCTGCTCGGCAGCGAGCATCCGGTGCGTCTGTGGAGCGAGTACCGCGTCGACGAGGCGTTCCGGCATCTCGACGTCGAGACGATCCGTCCGTGGCGCCATCCGCGCGGCGGCACCGTCGTGCTCGTCGGCGTGTACTTCCGCAACGGCTGGTGGATCCGTCGCAGCGATGCGCGGCGCGTCGTCGTCATCTACAACACGTCGCAGCCGGATCGGCTGCAGAAGACGCTGCGCCGCATCGGCGACCATCGCGGCCTGCAGATCGTCTACACGTCGCAGGCGCTCGGCGACGCGACGCGGCGCGACCCGCGCTTCGGCCCGGACCAGCAGCGGCTGCTCGACGACGGCGTCGTGCTCGAGAGCTTCGTCGACCCGTCGGCGTTCGACGCGGTCTTCGAGGCGCGTCTGCGAACCGGACATCGCCGCCCCGGCGACCGCTTCACCGTCGGTCGCCTGTCGCGCGACAACCCGCGCAAGCATCATCCGAGCGACCCGCGATTCTTCAGCGCGCTCGCGCATCGCGGCATGCGGGTGCGCGTGATGGGCGGCGCGTCGCTGTCGGCGTCGCTGGCCGGCGAGCCGAACGTGGAGCTGCTGCCGGCGGGCGCCGTGCCGTCGGCCGCGTTTCTGTCGACGCTCGACGCGTTCTACTACCGCACGCATCCGTCGTACTTCGAGGCGTTCGGCCGCGTCGTGCTCGAGGCGATGCTGTCGGGCCTGCCGGTCGTCGCGGAGGCGCGCGGCGGCTACGCGAGCTGGATCCGTCACGGCGAGAACGGCTTCCTGTTCGACGACCCGCGCGAGGCGGCGCATCAGCTCGATACGCTGAGCGCCGATCCGGGTTTGCGCGCGCGGGTCGGCGCCGCGGCGCACGCGACGGCGCGACGGCTGTTCGCCGAGGACCTGCCGGAGCGCACGCGGCGCGCGTTGCTGCCGTCGCCGGCGTTCGCGTGAACCGGCGACGGGACGCGGGCGTCCACTAGAATGCGGCGCTGATCCGCCACGCCGCGTCGCCGCGGCGACCACCGATGTCGTTCCTCGACACGCTCGGGATCGTCCATCCCGGCGTCTTCTGCCTCGCGGTCTTCCTGCTGAACCTGACGCCGGGTCCGGACACCGCGTTCATCGTCGGACAGAGCGTCGCGCACGGCCGCCGCATGGGGCTGATGTCGGTGCTCGGCATCTCGGCCGGCTGCATGGTCCACACCGCGGCGCTTGCGCTCGGACTGTCCGCGCTGATCGCGGCGTCGGCCGGCGCGTTCGTCGTCGTCAAGGTCGTCGGCGCGATCTACCTCGCGTATCTCGGCACGCGGCTGATCGTCGCGAGCCTCGGGCATCGCGCGACGACGCCGGCGCCGGCGCCCGTCGACGCTGCGTCGCCGCGCCGCGCGTTCGTGCAGGGCTTCGCGACGAACGTGCTGAACCCGAAGGTCGTGCTGTTCTTCCTGTCGTTCTTCCCGCAGTTCGTCGCGACGACGAGCGACCGCAAGGCGCTCGCGTTCGTCGCGCTCGGCGTCGTGCTGATCGGGATGAGCACCGTCTACAACGGGCTCGTCGCGTGGCTCGCGGCCGGCGTCACGCGCCGCATGCGCGGCGCCCCGCGCGTGAAGGCATGGCTCGACCGGTCGATCGGCGCGGCGTTCATCGCGATCGGCGTCCGGCTCGCGCTCGCCGATCGTTGATGCCGGCCGTGCGCGGCCTCGCGCCCGACTCGCTCGCGTCCGCGCTGCTCGGCGCGGCGCGCGTCTGCGCCGGCGTACGGGCGGGCAGGCCGCTGCGCGACGGGCTCGACGCGGAACGTCGCGTCGGCCGGCCGGACGAGCGCGCGACGAACGATCCGATCGCGGCGATCCACGACCTCGCCGCGCGCACGCTGCGGCGACGCGCGCGTGCCGACGCGCTGCTCGCGCACGTCGGCCAGCGCACGCCCGACCCGCCGCTGCTGCGCGAGCTGCTCGTCGTCGCGATCGCGCTGCTCGTCGACGCGCTGCCGGTCGACGACGCCGACGACGCGACGTTCGACGCGCGCGCGGCGCGGCTCGCGTACGCGCCGTTCACGCTCGTCGACCAGGCCGTGCATGCCGCGTCGTCGCAGCCCGAGCTCGCGCGCGGCAAGGGCTTCGTGAACGCGGTGCTGCGCACGCTGCTGCGCCGAATGGACCAGGAGCCCGGGACGCTCGCCGCCGTGCTCGACGCCGATGCGACACGCTACGAGCTTCCGGACTGGTGGGTCGCGCGGCTGAAGGCGGCGTACCCGGACGCGTGGCGCGCCGTCGCCGCGAGCGGACTCGTCGCGCCGCCGCTGACGTTGCGCGTCAACCAGAGCCGCACGACGCGCGACGCGCAGCTCGCGCGGCTCGCCGAGGCCGGGTTCGCCGGCCGCGCGCTCGGCGACGACGCGATCCGCCTCGATCGTCCGGTGCCGGTCACTCGGATCCCGGGCTTCGCGGACGGGCTCGTGTCGGTCCAGGACGAGGCCGCGCAGCGCGCGGCGCCGCTGCTCGATGCGGCCGACGGGATGCGGGTGCTCGACGCGTGCGCGGCGCCGGGCGGCAAGACCGGCCATCTGCTGGAGCGGTCCGACGTCGACTGCGTCGCGCTGGACGTCGACGCCGCGCGCCTCGGGCGCGTACGCGACAACCTCGACCGGCTCGGCCTCGTCGCGACGCTCGTCGCCGGCGACGCGGCCCGGCCGGACTCGTGGTGGGACGGACGACGCTTCGATCGCATCCTGGCCGACGTGCCGTGCACCGCGTCCGGCATCCTGCGACGGCATCCGGACATCCGCTGGCTGCGCCGCGAACGCGACATCGCGACGCTGTCGCGAACCGCGCAACAGATCACCGACGCCTTGTGGCCGCTGCTGGACCCCGGTGGTAAATTGCTCCTCGTGACCTGCTCCGTCTTTCCGGAAGAATCCGCACGGCACGCAGCGCGCTTCGCGGCGACCCATGCGGACGCCCGGACCCTGCCCGCGCCGGGGCAGCTCCTCCCGACCGGCGACGGCCGGACCACCGGGACCGTCGACCAGGATCACGACGGGCTCTTCTTCGCGCTCTTCGAAAAGATGCGGTGATGGGGCCGGGGATCCCGAGTCCTGCGACCGCCCCTGTCCGCCGCGCCCGCTTCGAGTCCTGCGTGCGACGATGGGCGAGAGGCGCGCTGCTGTGCCTGCTCGTCTTCCTGTCCGCGCCCGCGCTCGCCGCGTCCGATCGCATCGAGGTCGTGCAGGCGTCGCTCGAGACGCGCGACGACGGCTACTACTTCGAAGGCGACTTCGATTTCGACCTCAAGCCGCGCATCGCCGATGCGCTCGAGCACGGGCTGACGCTGTACTTCGTGGTCGAGGTCGAGCTCACGCGGTCGCGCTGGTACTGGTTCGACGAGAAGGCCGTCAACGCCGTGCTGACGTATCGGCTCTCGTACCACGCGCTGACGCGCCAGTACCGCGTGTCGACCGGCAACCTCCAGCTCGGCTATCCGACGCTGTCCGAGGCGCTCGGCGTGATGACGCACGTGCGCGACTGGAAGGTCGCCGAGCGCGGCGCGCTTCGGGCGGGCCAGGTCTATGCCGCCGCCGTCCGCATGCGGCTCGACACGACGCAGCTGCCGAAGCCGTTCCAGATCAACGCGATCGCGAACCGCGACTGGACGCTCGAGTCCGACTGGAAACGCTTCCCCTTCGAGCCGCGCTGACGTCCGCGCGGTCTGTACCATAGGACATGGCCGCTCGCGACGCTCCCCGATCGAACGCGCAGGGCCGCGCGACGGTGCGACGGCGCAGCTCGCGTCCGTTCTGGCGGTCGCGCACGCTGCGCTACGGCATCGCGCTCGCGGCCTCGATTGCCGGGCTGCTGCTGTTCCTGCTCGCGTCCGCGTCGTCGAACACGCCGCTGTTCGAGCGTCACTATCCGCTGCTGCTCGCGCTGAATGCGACGGCGGCCGGCGCGCTGCTGCTGATCGTCGTCGTGCTCGTCGTCCGTCTCGCGCGACGCTATCGCGCCGGTCAGTTCGGCACGCGGATGATGGCGCGCTTCGCGGTCTCGTTCGCGCTGATGGGTCTCGTGCCCGGCGCGTTGATCTACCTCGTGTCGGTCCAGTTCCTCGGGAAGAGCATCGAGTCGTGGTTCGACGTGCGCGTCGACGCGGCGCTCGAGTCGGGTCTCGCGATCGGCCGCACGACGCTCGACGCGATGGTGGCCGACCTCAACGGCAAGGCGCGCGCGATCGCGTTCGGCATCTCCGACGTGCCCGAGTCGCAGCAGGGCCAGGCGCTGAACCGCCTGCGCCAGCAGAGCGGCGCGCAGCAGGCGCTGCTGTTCACCGCGAACGGACGCGTGATCGGCGAGGCGGTCGGCGGCAACGACAGCGACGTGCTCGCCCCGGTGCTGCCGCCGCCGAACGTGATGCGGCAGTTGCGGATCGCGCGCGGCTACGCGGCCGTCGAGAACGTCCTGCCGGACGGCGATGCCGCGGGCGCCGGGCGCGCGCGCGCGGCCGACGCGGACGAGACGCGCGGGCTGCGCATCCGCGTCGTCGTGCCGGTGCCGGCGCAGGCCTTCCTGCTGCGTCCCGAGGCGGTCTACGTGCAGCTCGTGCAGGACGTCCCGTCGGCGCTGGCCGCGAATGCCGAGGCCGTGCAGAACGGGATGCGCGACTACCAGGAGCTGTCGCTGTCGCGGACCGGGCTGCAGAAGATCTACGCGGTCACGCTGACGCTGACGCTGCTGCTGTCGATCTGCGCGGCGATGGCCGTCGCGTTCCTGCTCGCGAGCTGGCTGACGGAGCCGCTGCTGCTGCTCGCCGAAGGCACGAAGGCGGTGGCCGGCGGCGACTACACGCCGATGCGCGAGATCACGACGAACGACGAGCTCGGCACGCTGATGCAGTCGTTCAACGCGATGGTTCGGCAGCTCGACGACGCGCGCGAGGCGGTCGAGAAGAACCGCGCGGCGCTGGTCGCGGCGAACACGTACCTCGAGAGCATCCTCGCGAACCTGTCCGCCGGCGTGCTCGTGTTCGACGACGGCTTCCGCCTCGTCACCGCGAACGACGGCGCGGCGCGCATCCTCGCGACGCCGCTCGCGCCACGGCTCGGCCATCGCCTCGCCGACCTCGCGGCGCCGGTCACGAATGCCGGCGACGCGAGCCTGAAGGCGCTCGGCAACGCGATCGAGGCGAGCTTCGGCGACCCGGCCACCGTCGGCACCGACTGGCAGCGACAGATCGAGCTCGACGTGCGCAACGACGGCGCACCGCTCGTCGTGCTCGCGCGCGGCTCGCGTTGCCCGGTCGGCAGCGGCGCCGATCGCCGCGACGGCTACCTCGTGGTCTTCGACGACATGACGGACGTGATCGCGGCGCAGCGCTCGGTCGCCTGGGCCGAGGTCGCGCGACGCCTCGCGCACGAGATCAAGAACCCGCTGACGCCGATCCAGCTGTCGGCGGAGCGTCTCAAGATGAAGCTCGAAGGGCACGTCGAGCCGCGCGAGGCCGCGGTGCTCGAGCGCGGCGTGTCGACGATCGTCAACCAGGTCGCCGCGATGAAGCAGATGGTCGACGACTTCCGCGACTACGCGCGCGTGCCGCAGGCGACGTCGACGCCGATCGACCTGAACGCGCTCGTGGCCGAGGTGATGACGCTGTACGACGTCAACGCCGACGAGCAGCGCGGCGCGCCGCTGCAGGCCGTCGAGCCGCACGGCGAGGCGCGGCGTCCGGCGCGGCCGATCGTGATGCTCGGCGAGGACCTGCCGCCGATCCTCGGCGACGCGACCCGGCTTCGACAGGTGATCCACAACCTCGTGCAGAACGCCGAGGACGCGACGCGCGAGTCGCCGGTGCCGCGCATCGTCGTCGCGACCGAGCTCGTCGTGCCGCGAGGACGCGCCGGCACCGGGCGCGGCGAGCCGATGGTCCGGCTGACCGTCTCGGACAATGGCAGCGGCTTTCCAGCTAGAATCCTCTCGCGTGCCTTCGAACCGTACGTGACGACGAAGACCCGCGGCACGGGGCTCGGACTGGCGGTCGTCAAGAAGATCGTCGACGAGCATCAGGCACGCATCGAGTTGAAGAATCGTGAGGAGGGCGGGGCGGTCGTGGCCATCGTCTTTACGCGGGTGGTGAACCGCCCGGCGAAGGTCGCCTGAGGCGGCCGCCGGCGTCGTCGCGTCGACGTCCTCACCTGCTCCCTGCAACCCATGGCCAACATTCTGGTAGTCGACGACGAGGTCGGGATCCGGGAGCTCCTGTCGGAGATCCTCGGAGACGAGGGCCATGTCGTCACGGTCGCCGAGAACGCGGCCGCGGCGCGCGCCAAGCGGCTGGCCGACCCGTTCGACCTCGTGCTGCTCGACATCTGGATGCCCGACACCGACGGTGTCACGCTGCTGAAGGAATGGGCGGCGATCGGTGCGCTGACGATGCCGGTCATCATGATGTCGGGGCATGCGACGATCGACACGGCCGTCGAGGCGACGCGCATCGGCGCGATGGACTTCCTCGAGAAGCCGATCGCGCTGCAGAAGCTGCTGCGCGCGGTGCAGAAGGGCCTCGACCGCGGCTCGATGCGGGCGTTGGGCCAGAGCGCCGCGATGGCGGTCCGCCCGGCCACCGGGACGGCCGCCGTCCCGGGAGACGCGGGCCTCAACGGCGTGCGACCGGGGCTGTCGTTCGGTGCGCCGCCGGCCGCGATGAACGGCGCGCCGATCGGCCCGTGCGTGACGGTCGGTCCGTTCGCGCAAGGCCTCGACGCCGGCGGCGCCGCGTCGTCGTTCCAGGTCCGCGGCAACGTGCCGCTAGACCTTCCGCTGCGCGAGGCGCGCGACGCGTTCGAGCGCGCCTACTTCGAGTACCACCTCGCGCAGGAGAACGGCAGCATGACGCGCGTCGCCGAGAAGACCGGCCTCGAACGCACGCATCTGTACCGCAAGCTGAAGCAGCTCGGCATCGAGCTCAGCAAGTCGCCGCGACGGTGATCCTGCGGCGCGAACCTCGCGCGCCGCCCACTGTCGATTTTCCTGTCGCTCGGCTCAAGCCCGCGCGCGCGCTGCCGAAGAATCGTTCGTCGACCGACGCGTCGCGGCCCCGGGGGAACCGCTCCCGGGCACCTTGATTCGCACCGTTTGGCCCCGAATTTGCTACGTATCCGGGGCGAGCGCCGAATCGTCGACGCGCCGCCCCCGCACCTGATTTCGGAGCCTTTCGATGAACATGATCTACAACAGCCCGAACTACTGCGTGGTCGAATTCGCGAGCTTCGCCGCGCGCGACGGGCATCAGCAACCCGGCGGGTTCGAAATCATGGACAAGAACGCCAAGCGCGAGATCTTTCTCGGCGGCCTGCTCGCCGACACGTTCCGCAAGGACGTGACGTCGCTGATCGACTCGGAGCCGTCGACCGAGGAGATCGACGAGTACCTGTCGCGCTTCGACTCGATGATGCAGCAGCCGCTCGTGCTGCACTGATCCGTCGCCGGGTCGCGCCGCCGACCCGGCCGAAGTCCGCATCGCGCGGCGTCGCCCGACGTCGCGCCCGTGACCGCCGCACGCGCAGGCGGGGTCCGCAGTAAGATCGCGGACCGCCCGCCGCACGTCGTCCGCGTCGCGGGCCTCGCCCCTTCGTCCGCCCTGACGGCCCTTCGACCGTCGAACGGCGGCGCCTCGCCCGCCCGGAGTCCGCCATGCCCATCGATGCCGCCCGCGTCCTGCCCGAGCTCCTGCAACGCCGCATCGTCGTCATCGACGGCGCGATGGGCACGATGATCCAGCGCTACCGTCTCGACGAGGCCGCGTATCGCGGCGAGCGCTTCCGCGACTTCGCGGTGCCGGGCGTCGACGTGCATCTGAAGGGCAACAACGAGCTGCTGACGCTGACGCGGCCCGACGTGATCCGCGAGATCCACGAGCAGTACCTCGCAGCCGGCGCGGATCTCATCGAGACGAACACGTTCGGCGCGACCTCGATCGCGCAGGCCGACTATCACCTCGAGGACCTCGCGTACGAGATGAACGTCGAGGCCGCGAGGATCGCGCGCGCGGCGGCCGACGCCTATTCGACGCCGGACAAGCCGCGCTTCGTCGCCGGCGCGCTCGGCCCGACGCCGAAGACCGCGTCGATCTCGTCGGACGTCAACGATCCGGGCGCGCGCAACGTCACGTTCGACGAGCTCGCCGACGCGTACGGCGAGCAGGTCCGCGGCCTCGTCGACGGCGGCGCCGACCTGTTCCTCGTCGAGACGATCTTCGACACGCTGAACGCGAAGGCGGCGCTGTTCGCGATCGAGCGGTACTACGACGAGACCGGCCACGCCCGCCTGCCGCTGATGATCTCCGGCACCGTGACCGACGCGTCGGGCCGCATCCTGTCGGGCCAGACCGTCGAGGCCTTCTGGAACTCGGTGCGCCACGCGAAGCCGCTGTCGATCGGCCTGAACTGCGCGCTCGGCGCGGCGCTGATGCGGCCTTACGTCGCCGAGCTCGCGAAGGTCGCGGACGCGTACGTCAGCGTCTATCCGAACGCCGGACTGCCGAACCCGATGAGCGACACCGGCTTCGACGAGACGCCGGCGATCACGTCGTCGCTGATCAGGGAATTCGCCGAGGCGGGCTTCCTGAACTTCGCCGGCGGCTGCTGCGGTACGACGCCGGACCACATCGCGGCGATCGCCGCGGCGGTCGCCGACGTCCCGCCCCGGCGCATCGACGCGGCGCTGCCGCTGGCCGCGTGATGGACTACAAGCCGCTGCGGCTGTCGGGCCTCGAGCCGTTCACGATCGGCGCCGACTCGCTGTTCGTCAATGTCGGCGAACGCACGAACGTCACCGGCTCGAAGGCGTTCGCGCGGATGATCCTCGAGGACCGCTTCGAGGACGCGCTCGCGGTCGCGCGCCAGCAGGTCGAGAACGGCGCGCAGATCATCGACGTCAACATGGACGAGGCGATGCTGGACTCGAAGGCGGCGATGGTCCGCTTCCTGAACCTCGTCGCGTCCGAGCCCGACATCGCGCGCGTGCCGATCATGATCGACTCGTCGAAGTGGGACGTGATCGAGGCGGGCCTGAAGTGCGTGCAGGGCAAGTCGATCGTCAACTCGATCTCGATGAAGGAAGGCGAGGCCGAGTTCGTGCGGCAGGCCACGCTGTGCAAGCGCTACGGCGCCGCCGTCGTCGTGATGGCGTTCGACGAGAAGGGCCAGGCCGACACGTACGAGCGGAAGATCGAGATCTGCCGGCGCGCGTACGACGTGCTGACGAAGCGCGTCGACTTCGCGCCGGAGGACATCGTCTTCGATCCGAACATCTTCGCGATCGCGACCGGCATCGAGGAGCACAACAACTACGCGGTCGACTTCATCGAGGCTTGTCGCTGGATCCGCGCGAACCTGCCGCACGCGAAGATCTCGGGCGGCGTCTCGAACGTGAGCTTCTCGTTCCGCGGCAACGACCCGGCGCGCGAGGCGATCCACACGGTGTTCCTGTACCACGCGATCCGCGCCGGGCTGACGATGGGCATCGTCAACGCCGGGATGATCGGCGTCTACGACGACCTCGATCCCGAACTGAAGGAACGCGTCGAGGACGTCGTGCTGAACCGCAGGCCCGACGCGACGGAGCGGATGATCGAGTTCGCGGCGACGCTGAAGTCCGGCGGCAAGCGCGAGGAGGCGAACCTCGCGTGGCGCGACGAGCCGGTCGAGGCGCGGCTCACGCATGCGCTCGTCCACGGCCTGAACCAGTGGATCGTCGACGACACCGAGGAGATGCGCCAGACGATCGCCGCGCGAGGGGGCCGCCCGATCGAGGTCATCGAAGGACCGCTGATGGACGGCATGAACGTCGTCGGCGACCTGTTCGGCGCCGGCAAGATGTTCCTGCCGCAGGTCGTCAAGAGCGCGCGCGTGATGAAGCAGGCGGTCGCGCACCTGATTCCGTTCATCGAGGAGGAGAAGGCCGCGCACGTCGCGGCCGGCGGCGACGCGAAGGCGAAGGGCAAGATCGTCATCGCGACCGTGAAGGGCGACGTCCACGACATCGGCAAGAACATCGTGACGGTCGTCCTCCAGTGCAACAACTTCGACGTCGTGAACATGGGCGTGATGGTCCCGTGCTCCGAGATCCTCGCGAAGGCGAAGGCCGAGGGCGCCGACATCGTGGGGCTGTCGGGGCTGATCACGCCGAGCCTCGAGGAGATGGCGTACGTCGCGCGCGAGATGCAGCGCGACGACCACTTCCGCATGCTGAAGATCCCGCTGCTGATCGGCGGCGCGACGACGTCGCGCGCGCACACGGCGGTCAAGATCGCGCCGAACTACGAGGGTCCGGTCGTCCACGTGACCGACGCGAGCCGCTCGGTGCGCGTCGCGCAGAGCCTGCTCGCCGACGACGGTCGCGACAAGTACGTCGCCGAGATCGAGGCCGACTACGCGAAGCTGCGCGACCTGCACGCGACGAAGAAGGCGGCGCCGCTGATCAAGCTCGCCGACGCGCGCGCGAACCGCCTCAAGATCGATTGGTCGTCGCAGACGCCGCCGAAGCCCAAGTTCATCGGCCGGCGCGTGTTCCGCAACTACGACCTCGCCGAGATCGCGCAGGCGATCGACTGGGGTCCGTTCTTCCAGACGTGGGAGCTGCACGGGCCGTTCCCCGCGATCCTGAACGACGAGGTCGTCGGCGAGTCGGCGCGTCGCGTCTACGGCGACGGCCAGATGATGCTGAAGAAGATCCTGTCGAATCGCTGGTTGACCGCGAACGCGGTCGTCGGCTTCTGGCCGGCCGCGAGCATCGACGAGGACATCGTGCTGTACGCCGACGAGGCGCGGACGACGCCGGTGCTCACGTGGACCGGCCTGCGCCAGCAGACCGCGAAGCCCGACGGCACGCCGAATCGCGCGCTCGCCGACTACATCGCGCCGAAGGACTCCGGCGTCGACGACTGGATCGGCGCGTTCGCGGTCACGGCCGGCCTCGGCATCGACAAGCTGACGGCGCGCTTCGAGGCCGAGCACGACGACTACTCGTCGATCATGGCGAAGGCGATCGCGGACCGGCTCGCCGAGGCGTTCGCCGAGACGATGCACGCGCGCGTGCGCCGAGACCTGTGGGGCTACGCGCCCGACGAGTCGCTCGACAACGCGGCGCTGATCGCCGAGAAGTATCGCGGCATCCGTCCCGCGCCGGGCTATCCGGCGTGCCCCGACCACACGGTCAAGGCGCCGCTGTTCGAACTGCTCGGCGCGACCGACATCGGCATGTCGGTGACCGAGAGCTTCGCGATGCTGCCGGCCTCGTCGGTGTCGGGCTTCTACTTCGCGCACCCGCAGGCGAAGTACTTCGCGGTCGGCCGCATCGGCGCCGACCAGGTCGCCGACGTCGCGCGCCGCCGGGCCGCGTCGCTCGACGACGTCGAGCGCTGGCTCGCGCCGAACCTCTGACGCGTCGGCCATGTCCGTCATCCTCGAGGTCGAGCACACGACCGTCTATCGCTACGCGCGGCCGGTCGAGTTCGGCGAGCATCGCGTGATGTTCCGACCGCGGTCGGGCTATGACGTGCAGGTGCTCGACCTGTCGATCGAGGTCAGGCCCGAGGCCGACGTGCGCTGGGTGCAGGACGTGTTCTCGAACGCGGTCACGCTCGTCACGCCGCGCGACGAGGCCGACCGCCTCGAGATCGTCGCGAAGTTCCGCATCGAGCACTTCGGCGGCAGCAGCCTCGAGTCGCCGCTCGCGCCGCACGCCGAGATCTATCCGTTCGCGTACAGCGGCGAGGAGCGCATCGACCTCGGCGCGTTCCTCGTACCGCAACACGGCGATCCGGACGGCCGCGTCACGGCCTGGGCGAACATGTTCATCCCGTCGATCGGCGACATCCCGACGCGGCGGATGCTCACCGACATCACCGAGACCATCAAGAGCGACTTCGCGTACGTGTCGCGCGACGTGGAGGGGACGCAGACGCCGACGCAGACGCTCGCGCTGCGGGCCGGCTCGTGCCGCGACTTCGCGCTGCTGATGATCGAGGCCGTGCGCCGGCTCGGCTTCGCGTCGCGCTTCGTGTCCGGCTACATCTACGACCCGGCGATCGACGGCATGGCCTCGGGCACCGTCGGCGGCGGCGCGACGCACGCGTGGGTCGAGGTCTACGTGCCGGGCGCCGGCTGGCTGACGTTCGATCCGACGAACCGGCTGTACGGCGGCACCGACCTGATCCGCGTCGCCGTCACGCGCGACGCGTTCCAGGCCGCGCCGATCCAGGGCTCGTTCACCGGACGCGTCGGCGACTTCGTCGACATGACGATCGACGTGCGGGTGCATCGGCTATCGGAGCCGGTCGTCCCCGGCGTGTGACGCGCGCGGCGGCGGACGGCCTGCGCGCGCTGCGGCGCGCGGCCGTCGACCGCACGCTGTTCGCGCCGGCCGGCCTCGAGGCCGCGATCGAACGCCTCGGCTTCGTGCAGGCCGACCCGATCCGCGCGCCGGCGCGCGCGCAGGACCTGATCCTGCGCCATCGGGTCGCCGGCTATCGCGCCGGCGACCTCGAACGCGCGTATCCGTCGCTGCCGCTCGTCGAGGACATGGTGCACGTCTACGGCTTCGTGCATCGACGTCATCGCCCGCTGCTGCACCCGCGACGCATCGCCCGTCGCTTCCACGTCGAGCAGGAGCATCCGCACCTCCGCCGCGCGATCCTCGACTTCGTGGCCGCGAACGGACCGAGCCATCCGCGCGCCGTCGAGCAGGCGGTCGCCTCGGGCGGCAGCCGCGTGTCGATCGTCAACGCGTGGGGCGGCCAGTCCAACGCGACGACGCGGATGCTCGACGTGCTGCACTACCGCGGGCTGCTGCACGTCGCGCGTCGCGCGCGTGGCGTGCGCGTCTATTCGATCGCCGAGCCGCTCGCCGACGACGAGAAGCGCACGCCGACGCAGCGGGCGGACGGCCTGATCGAACTGCTCGTGCGGCTCTACGCGCCGCTGCCGAAGGCGAGCCTCACGCAGCTCACGCTGATGCTCGGCGAGCGCGCGATCGCCCGCGACGCGTTGCGCGCGCGGATCCCGGTGCTCGTGCGCCGCGGCGTGCTCGCGACGATGCGGGTCGCCGGCGTCGACTACGTCGCGCCATGCGACGACGACGTCGCGGAGCCGCCGCCCGAGCCGCGGGTGCGCTTCGTCGCGCCGTTCGATCCACTGGTCTGGGACCGCCGTCGCTTCGAGCACCTGTGGGGCTGGACGTACCGCTTCGAGGCGTACACGCCGGTCGCGAAGCGGCGCCTCGGCTACTACGCGCTGCCGCTGCTGTGGGATGCGGGCGACGACGCGCGCGTGGTCGGGTGGGTCAACGTCGCGCGTTCGGACGGGCGCGTCGACGTGCGAGCCGGATACGCCGAGCGCAGGCCGGCGTCGCGAGCCTTCCGCGCGGCGTTCGACGACGAGGTCGCGCGGCTGACCGCGTTCCTCGCGAGCGACGAGCCGGCGGAGGACGCGCTCGCGTGAGCCGGTCAGCGAATCGGCTTGTACGTCGGGTCGTACATCGGATCGGGCCCGTTCTGCGTCTCGCGCACGACGCCGCCGGCGTCGAACATGATGCTGAACAGCGAATACCAGACGCCGGCCTCGCGATAGCGATACGACCAGACGACGGGATAGCGCAGCGTGCCGCGCACCTCGGCCGGCGGCCCGAAACGGTCGAGCACGTCCTGCTTCGTCCACGTGTTCACGCCGATGCGCGCGAAGTGCTCGGTGTCCAGCAGCGGCTCGACCGACACGACGCGGCCGTCCGGGGCGATGCGAACGGCGGACGCGGTGAAGCCGAGCGGCTGCGCGGTGTAGATGCGGACCTCGTCTCCGCCTTCGCGACGCACGAAGCTCGGCGTCCCGAATCGCGCGTCGAGCTGCTCGCGCGTCATGCCGACGCGCAGCAGGTCGGGCGACGCGCACCCGGCGACGATCGCACAGGCGACCGCGATCATCGCGACGCGGCGCAGGGCATTCGACCGACCGTCCACGATTCAGACTCCCCAGACGACGTCGCGCCGGTCCTTGGCGGCCCGTTGCAGCATGTCGATCAGCGGGAACGCGCGCTGCGACAGGCCGACCGGCAGGACCTGGCCCGGCTCGTCGTCGCGAGGCGCATCCTTCTCCACGCGGCGCGCGGCGTCGGATGCGGACTGCAGCTTCGCGAGCGCGCCGGGGACCTCGTCGGCCGTCAGGATGCCGCGCGGCGCCGACTCCGGCTCGAACGGCTTGCCGACGATCGACAGCAGCAGCTTCGCGTGCTCGGCGTACATCGGTACGTCGGCCGCGGCCTTCGACTTGAACGTGACCAGCATGACTGACCCGGGGAAGAGGCGAAACGCGATTGTCGCGCAGCGCGCGCGCGACGGCATCGGACGACCGCTCGTCCGCGCGGCAGCGAAACTCGCCGTCGTCGCGCTGCTGGCGGGATGCTATCCGCGCTACGACTGGCGCGACTACCGTCCCGACTGCGCGCGCGCATGGTGCCGCTTCGTCGTCAGCTTTCCGGCGAAGGCGACGAGCGCGACGCGCGACGTCGCGGTCGGCACCATGCAACTGCCGCTGACGATCCACGTCGCGTCGGCCGGCGACCTGCGCTTCGCGGTCGCGGCGTTCGACCTCCTGCCGGGCGCCGACGCGGCGGAGGCGCGCACGCTGCTCGAGCACAAGCTGCTCGACGACGTCGGCGCCGCCGACGCCGCGCGCGGCCGCGCGACGACGTACGCGTCGGACCACGCGGCGCTCGAGGCCGACACGTTCGAGGCGCACGGCACGGCCGGCGGCCGGTCGTGGGCGACGCGCGCGCGCTTCGTCGAACGCGACCGGCACCTCGTCGAGATCCTCGTGATCGGCCCCGCGGACACGCTCGCGACGGCGACCGGACGGCAGGCCGTCGAGACGTTCTTCACGTCGCTGCGGCTCGACTGACGCCGCCGACGCCCTTGCGGTCCGACCGCCGGAACCGTGGCTCCCTGGCTTCTCGGGCCGTCGCGGCCGGCCGGACGCGACCGCCGTCAGGCCGGCGGCGCGTCGCGCGTCGTCGGCGCGCGCTTGCTTTCGACGTGGTCGTGCACGAGGCGCCCGGCGTGGCGTCGCACGAGCGTGCCGCTGTCGTCGACGATCCAGATCTTGATCAGCCCCGACAGGAAGATCAGGGTATCCGCCGCGGCGCACAGCGGCGCGACGCCTTCGCGCAGCAGCCCGCGGCGCTTCGCCTGCCGGTACAGCTTCGCGAGCTTGTCGCGCAGCTCGACATGGCTCTCCGCCGACGCCGTGAGGTCGCGGGCGAACTCGCCGACGTATTCGCACTTGAACGTCATGATCTGGAACGTCTCGCGCGTCGCCTCGTCGGTCGCGATCTGTTCGAGCACCACCTGCAGGAAGCGTTCGATGCGCGCCAGCGGGTCGCTCCGCGCGTCGCACGCGAGCGCGACGTCCGAGCGGTCGACGAGCGGGATCTTGACCTGGTCGCGCATCGCGTAGAACAGCGCGACCTTGTCGGCGAAGTGCCAGTAGATCGCGCCGCGCGTCACGCCGGCGGCCTTCGCGATCTGGTCGAGCGACGTCTGCGTCACGCCGTGCCGCGAGAACACGTCGCGCGCCGCGTCGAGGATCGCGCGACGCGTCTCCAGCGACGCCTCCTTCGTTCGTCGGACCATCAGGGCGCGCCGCTCCCGTCGTGACTTACATACATTCGTGTCTGTATGATACGTTGACGCTGCGACTCGGGGCGCCGGGCGCGACGTCCCGTGACGCGGTCTCGCCGCCGCGCCGTTACACTTCGGGCCGGGTCGATTCTTGCTTGGTCTCGCGCGTGCGCAGCGGTTCCACGCCGTCGCGGCGAGTCCGCCCGCCTGCCGTCGTCGGCCGCCTCGCGGCGCCGTCGACGCCGGTCCCTCGTCCTTTCGTCTCCGCCATGACCTCACACCATTCCCGAGCCTTGCCCGCCGTGCCGCGCCTGTTCGCCGACCGGGCTCCGGCGCGGTCCCGTGACTGGCGTCTCGTCGTCGTCGCCGTCGCGGCGTGCCTCGCGATCGGCGGGTGCGGCCGCAAGGAGCAGCAGGCCGGCGGCCCGGGCGGACCGGGTGCCGGCGGCCCGCCTCCCGCGCTGCCGGTGACCGTGGTCGAGGCCAGGCCGTCGAAGATTCCGGTGACGGTCGAGACGGTCGGCCAGAGCGAGGGATCGAAGGAGATCCAGGTCCGCGCCCGCGTCTCCGGCATCCTCCTGAAGCAGCGTTTCACCGAAGGCGACCGCGTCAAGGCCGGCGCGGTGCTGTACCAGATCGATCCCGAGCCGTACCAGATCGCGCTCGCGCAGGCCAAGGCCGCGCTCGCGCAGGCCCAGGCGTCGAGCGAGCAGGCGGTGCGCGAGCAGAACCGGCTGAAGCCGCTCGCGGCCGAGCAGGCGGTCAGCGGCAAGGACTACGACGACGCGCAATCGGCCGCGAAGACCGCGGCCGCGCAGGTCATGGCGCGGCAGGCCGACGTGCGCAGCGCCGAGCTGAACCTGAGCTACACGCAGGTCACGGCGCCGATCGGCGGCGTCACCGGCCGCAACCTCGTCTCGGAAGGCTCGCTCGTCACCGCGAACACCGACTCGGCGCTGCTCACGACGATCGTGCAGACCGACCCGATCTGGGTGCGCTTCTCGATCGACGTGCGCGACTACGACCGGCTGCGCGCCAACAACGGCGACAGCGCCCCCGTCGACCTGCTGACGAGCGACGGCAAGCCGTATCCCGACCGCGGCAAGCTCAACTTCGCCGCGTCGACCGTCGACCGCACGCTCGGGACGGTGCAGCTGCGCGCCGAGGTGCCGAACCCGGCGCTGCGGATCCTGCCGGGCCAGTTCGTCCGGACGCGTCTCTACATCGGCCAGGTCGACGGCGTGCTCGTGCCGCAGGCCGCGGTGTCGTCGAACGCGAACGGCAAGTCGGTGATGGTCGTCGGCTCCGACGACAAGGCGACGGTCCGGCCGGTCGACGTCGGATCGTGGCAGGGCGACCAGTGGGTCGTCACGAAGGGGCTGAACGCCGGCGACCGCGTGATCGTCGACAACCTCCTGAAGGTGCGCCCCGGCGCGGCGGTCTCGCCGCATCCGCCGCAGGCCCAGGCCTCGGGACAGACGCCGACGCAGCCTGGCGCCGGCGCCCCGGCGCCGTCGGGCGCGCAGCCCGGCGCGGGCGCCGACGGCGCGAAGCCGGGGGGTGCCGACGCCGCGGAGTCGAACGGCGAAGCGAAGCGTGACGGTCCCCGTCCCGCGCGACGCGCACAT
>CAVPTE010000004.1:0-39490 GCA_963708665.1 uncultured beta proteobacterium
GAGTTACTTCGACAGCTGATGCCGATGCGCCGCCGGACTGCTCGCCGCCACCGCGTTCTCTATCGCGCGATGGCGCGCTCGTTGTTTGCCGCGCGGCTCTCGAACCAAACGCAGGTTGCAGCGCGTCCGCCCGCCGCCAATCTATCTTGGACGGTTAGCGAAAAATGCATATCATGGACCGCTCGCAATAGAAGAGCTAATCATATCGACCGCATGTCACAACGCGCGCGTGCTGCGCCAATTAACAACGTTATCTCATGTCTAGATCAGCGCGATGGAAAGAATTCGACATCAACAATGGTGTCCTTGAAGTAGAATTTACTTCATGGAAGTATTTTTATGACCACGTGCGACAAGAGATGCTGAACTTTTCTCACTACGTTTGGCGAGGACAGCGCGGCTCGAAGTGGAAATTAGAATCTAGTTTGCATCGAAGTCTAAAAAATAAGTTAATGCTCGCCACTAAGACGCGCAGGCACTTAGATCGCTTTCGTCAAGCCACTCGAGGACGTCGCGGCACAAATCCGATTCAACTGCACGACGACAACGAATGGTGGGCCCTCGGCCAGCATCACGGTTTAGCGACCCCGCTTCTCGATTGGACGCAGTCGCCGTTCGCGGCGTTGTACTTTGCTTTCGAGAAGCCAACACGACCAGCTAGTGGCATGCGTACCGTCTGGGCGCTTGGCGACGTTGAGAAAAAGAACGCGGAGATTTCGGCAACCCACAAAGCCCAGACACCGGTCCCAACGAGCAATCCCGCGATTCTTCAGCTTGTTAGACCTGCTCAAGATGAAAACGCTCGTCTAGTCGCTCAGTCTGGACTATTCACACTGGCGCCGATAGGCGAGAGCGTCGACGATTGGGTTCGCAAGCACTACATGGCAGAGTCACAGTATGCGACGCTAATTAAGCTACTTATCCCTGAGCTCGGCAGAACCGAGTGTCTAAGAACACTCAATACAATGAATATCAACCATCTAAGTTTGTTTCCTGACCTCTACGGCGCGAGCCTCCACTGCAATAAAGCGTTAGAGATCGACAGGTATTAACCCGGCTCTTGTTCTGATCAGTCAATGGGTTTCGTCGCAAACGAGGTTAATAGGAGCACGCCTAGAGCTTTTCCGAACGCTCCAATCCAACTGAAATGCGTAATCGGCTACGCCTGCGCCAAAACCTCAATGACCTGTCCCTCGTTAATCGGCCGAAAATCTTGCATTGGCGCTAAAACATCAAAGCCTGGAGTCACCAAGGCTTCAACCGACACAAGAACCTTCATATCAAGCGGCGCGTCTGGGTTAATGCGCTTGACACGCGCCTTCACCTGCGTCGGAGAATTATCAAGTAAGTCGCTAAGCCCAGCACAGTAGTATCTAGGAACATATCCCAGAAGCATTGGATGCGGACGCTCGGCCCGGATTGCAAGCGCCTTTGCATCCTTCTCATTTTGAACATCTCTCATGAAGTAGAGCGGGCTTTGCTCACGCACTTCCACAATTTGACTAACAACTTGCGGCGGCTGATAGCGAAGACCGCGCGGGAAAAAGTCAAAGCGTAACGTATCTCCCACCCGTGGCGGAGGCGCAACTAATTCATAGCTGTCCGTCGCTCCAACTCCTCCAGTAATAGCTAACAACTCGAGAGGATCAGTCGGAAGCGCTTCTAGTCCAAGCCATCGCAAATATCGACCATACTCTGGCCTTGACTTGGAAATGATTCGATTTGAAAAGAATGGGAATAACGCCTTTGAGTAATAAACCTTTTCTAGTGCCTGCATTCTGCCCAGCCCGGCGAAGCCCGGAAGGCGATAAGCGCCGCGTGTGTAGCGTAGCTGATAGCCATCCTGCTCTTCTCGAAGTTCTGCAACCGGAATCCATTCCCTTGTATTAGCGTCCTGACCGGCAACATAGAGGCACTTCATGGATACTCCGCGCTCAAGATGCGGTCCCGGTTCAGTCGTAGGAGCTCAGCCGTAAACGCCCTCGCGGGCTCCGTCATCCAATCGGTCGGGACGCTTTCGATAACAAAGCGGACGACTTCCGGCTTGATTGCCGCCAAGCGTTCTCGCCACTCAGTTGACGCAAGCGGACTGTGGCTTGACGCTTGTACGAATGCCTCAAGTGTATATAAGGGCGGCGGATTAGCGGTAGAAACGCTCGGAAACAATGCGCTTCGGGCAGACTTAACGAACGAGGTAATATGACGGGGCATGTCTTTCGTCTCCAGGCGGAGCATCCTCTGTTCATCCGGTTCATTACGCGCCATACTTGATCCATGATCATAAGATGGTGCCAAGTACAACTTACCGTCATTAGTACGCAGTACGCCCCAATTCTCATCGTGACGGTCCTGGTTGGCGATCCACGCATCGAACATTAGGTATCCTATAAAAAAATCTAATGCGCTGCGTATACCCTTTGAACGGCATTCATCCCAACCGAACGGCGCACCTAACTCATCTACGCCACCTCGAAGGTACGCCAAAACTCGCCGAAGCGTATGGTTTCGATTACGATAGGGGTTGCCTCGTCTAACGTAGTCAGTGATTAGCGAGGCGAGTAGTTCATTCCCGTGGATGATGCGAGCATTCCGATCAACCAGCGACCTCGACAATACCCCGCGCCGTTCTTCGTAGGTCGCGAACTCGTAACTGGCGTGCGGGAGCTGAAGAAGCTCGGCGAGTTTACATGCGATTCGTTCCGCCCAGTTTTCACCTGTACCGGGGCGGCCTTCCTTGAACAATGTGAGCCCGAAATCCCGGTCTCGATACCAAAACTTGTATTTCGTGCCGAGCGGCTCAGTAGTCTGCGCCGAGCCCGTTGGTACTTCAAAAATAGGAAACATTATCGCAAGCTAGGCACCATCTCGATGGAAGGCACAATGTGATCTTACGCGGAAGAAGGGCGTTCGAACTCAGCGTCGAGCGTGTGGATTGCGGTCCGCGATGTTCAAGCAGAAGGTACGCAGTTGACGCCTACATACTCCTCCGATACTGCCCCCCCACCTCGAACAACGCCTCCGTGATCTGCCCCAGCGAGCACCCGCGCACCGCCTCCATCAGCACCTCGAACACGTTGCGGTTGTCGATCACCGCCTGACGCAGCTTCGCCAGCAGCGCCGGCGCCTCCGCCGCGTGCGCCGCGTGGAAGTCCGCGAGGCGCTTCAGCTGCGACTGCTTCTCTTCCTCCGTCGAGCGCATCAGCTCCAGCTTCTCGGGCACCGGGTCGCCGTGCGGGTTGCGGAACGTGTTGACGCCGATGATCGGCAGCTCGCCGGTGTGCTTCAGCATCTCGTAGTGCATCGACTCTTCCTGGATCTTCCCGCGCTGGTAGCCGGTCTCCATCGCGCCGAGCACGCCGCCGCGTTCGGCGATCTTCTCGAACTCGACCAGCACCGCTTCCTCGACGAGGTCGGTCAGCTCGTCGACGATGAACGCGCCCTGGTTCGGGTTCTCGTTCTTCGCGAGCCCCCATTCGCGGTTGATGATCAGCTGGATCGCCATCGCGCGGCGCACGCTGTCCTCGGTCGGCGTCGTGATCGCCTCGTCGAACGCGTTCGTGTGCAGGCTGTTGCAGTTGTCGTAGATCGCGATCAGCGCCTGCAGCGTCGTGCGGATATCGTTGAACTGGATCTCCTGCGCGTGCAGCGAGCGGCCCGACGTCTGGATGTGGTACTTGAGCTTCTGGCTGCGCTCGTTCGCGCCGTACCGGTCGCGCATCGCGACGGCCCAGATGCGGCGCGCGACGCGGCCCATCACCGTGTACTCCGGGTCCATGCCGTTGGAAAAGAAGAACGACAGGTTCGGCGCGAAGTCGTCGATGTGCATGCCGCGCGCGAGATAGGCCTCGACGAACGTGAAGCCGTTCGAGAGCGTGAACGCGAGCTGGCTGATCGGGTTCGCGCCGGCCTCGGCGATGTGATAGCCGGAGATCGAGACCGAGTAGAAGTTGCGGACGTCGTGCCGCACGAACCACTCGGCGATGTCGCCCATCACCTTCAGGCTGAACTCGGTCGAGAAGATGCAGGTGTTCTGGCCCTGGTCCTCCTTCAGGATGTCGGCCTGCACGGTGCCGCGCACGTTCGCGAGCACCCACGCGCGGATCTTCTGCGTCTCGTCGTCGGTCGGCTCGCGGCCGTTATCGGCCCTGAACCTATCGAGGTTCTGGTCGATCGCGGTGTTCATGAACATCGCGAGGATCGTCGGCGCCGGGCCGTTGATCGTCATCGACACCGACGTCGAGGGGCTCGTCAGGTCGAAGCCCGAGTACAGCACCTTCATGTCGTCGAGCGTCGCGATCGACACGCCGGAGTTGCCGACCTTGCCGTAGATGTCGGGCCGCGTGTCGGGCTCGTGGCCGTAAAGCGTGACGCTGTCGAACGCGGTCGACAGGCGCTTCGCGGGCATCCCTTCGCTGAGCAGCCGGAAGCGGCGGTTGGTGCGGAACGGGTCGCCTTCGCCGGCGAACATCCGCGTCGGGTCCTCGTTCTCGCGCTTGAACGCGAACGTGCCGGCGGTGAACGGGAACGAGCCGGGGACGTTCTCGCGCATCAGCCACTTCAGGACCTCGCCGTCGTCCTCGTACTTCGGCAGCGCGACCTTGCGGACCTTGTTGCCGGACAGCGTGGTCGTCGTCAGCGTGGTACGGATCTCCTTGTCGCGGATGCGGACGACGTATTCGTCGCCGGCGTAGGCCTTCTGCATCGCGGGCCACTGCGCGAGGAGCTTGCGGGCGTCGGGATGGAGCTTCGATTCCTTCTCGGCGAGCAAGGCGGCGAGGTCGGGGGGGCGACGCTGGGTCCCCGCCTGCGCGGGGACGACGGGGTTGGTGGCTTCGTCGTCGTGGCGGGCGGTGATGCTGGATTCCGCTTCGGCGCTCGCCGCAGCAGCAGCGTCGTCCCCGCGAAAGCGGGGACCCAGCGTCGTGGCTTGGTCGTCGTCCCGGCGAAGGCCGGGACCTAAGGGGTCGTGCAACGCCGATGAAGCCACGTCGGCTGCAGCTTGGGCCCCGGCCTGCGCCGGGGCGACGACCCCATGCGCGGAGGCGGCGGGGGCACCCCGCGACCCCAACATCCCCAGTACCGCCCGCACCTGCTGCACCTCGCGCGCGACGCGGCTCTGCTCCACCGACCGCCGCAGGTACGCCCGCACCGTCTCCGCGATCTCCGCGAGGTAGCGCGACCGCGACGACGGCACGATCACGTTCGTCGCCGTCGACTGGTGCGTCGCGACCTTCGGCAGCCTGCCCGGCCCCACCTTCAGCCCGAACGCCGCGAGCTTCGGCAGCAGCCCCTGGTACAACGCGGTCACGCCGTCGTCGTTGAACTTCGACGCCTGCGTGCCGTACACCGGCAGGTCTTCCGGCTTCGTCGTCCACGCCTCACGGTTGCGCTGGACCTGCTTCGCGACGTCGCGCAGCGCGTCGGCCGCGCCCTTGCGGTCGAACTTGTTGATCGCGACGAAGTCGGCGAAGTCGAGCATGTCGATCTTCTCGAGCTGGCTCGCGGCCCCGAACTCGGGCGTCATCACGTACAGGCTCGCGTCGACGAGCGGCACGATCGCCGCGTCGCCCTGGCCGATGCCGGACGTCTCGACGACGATCAGGTCGAAGCCCGCGACCTTGCACGCGGCGATCACGTCGGGCAGCGCGTCGCTGATCTCCTGGCCGGCCTCGCGCGTCGCGAGCGAGCGCATGAAGACCGAGGCGCGCTCGCTCCCGTCGGGCCGCTTCCACGGACCGATCGCGTTCATGCGGATGCGGTCGCCGAGCAGCGCGCCGCCCGACTTGCGACGCGACGGGTCGATCGAGATCACGGCGATGTCGAGCGCGTCGTCCTGGTCGAGCCGGATGCGGCGGATCAGCTCGTCGGTCAGCGACGACTTGCCGGCGCCGCCGGTGCCGGTGATGCCGAGCGTCGGCACGGTCGTGCGGTCGGCCGCGCGATAGACCTGCTCGCGCAACGCCGCGAACGCGTCGTCGACTGGCGCCGGCGACTCGGGCCGGCCGCGGCGGTTCTCGAGCGCGGTGATCAGCTGCGCGAGCTGGCGACGGTCGCCGGCGACGACGCCGTCGAGGCTCGTCGGCGCGTACGTCGTGAGGTCGACGTCGCAGCGCTCGATCATGTCGCGGATCATCCCGGCGAGGCCCATCCGCTGGCCGTCCTCGGGGCTGTAGATGCGTTCGACGCCGTACGCCTGCAGCTCGGCGATCTCCGACGCGACGATGACGCCGCCGCCGCCGGCGAACACCTTGACGTGCGCGCCGCCGCGCTCGCGCAGCAGGTCGACCATGTACTTGAAGTACTCGACGTGGCCGCCCTGGTAGCTCGACACGGCGATGCCCTGCACGTCCTCCTGCAGCGCGCACGTGACGACCTCGTCGACCGAGCGGTTGTGGCCGAGATGGATGACCTCGCAGCCCTGCGACTGCAGGATGCGCCGCATGATGTTGATCGACGCGTCGTGGCCGTCGAACAGCGACGCGGCGGTCACGAAGCGGACCTTGTGGACGGGGCGCCACGCGGCGTCGCGCTCGGCGATCTTCTTCGATACGGACAGGTCGTTCATGCGGTCTCCGGGATGCCGACGATCGCTCGGCGCGGCGGCGCCCTCGTGAGGCGACGCCCCGGTCCGAGGGGAAATCGACCATAGACGAATCGTCCGGCGCCGGCAACCGCGCCGCCGGCCATCCGTGGCCGCCTAGAAGTTCACGAGCGACAGGTAGTCGAGCAGCACGGGGCCGCCGAGCGTCGTCAGCGGCAGCAGCATCGCGCGCACCACCGGCTGCTGCGAATACGGCGCGAACGCGCCGCTGTCCATGCTCTTCACTGTCGCGATCATCGCCTCGATCTGGCCGGTGGACTCGCCGCGGCCGCGGCGACGGATCAGGTCTTCCTGCAGCAGGTCGACGACGCGACTGCGCGCGTCCTCGGCCGCCGTGCGCAGCAGGACGGCGCAGGCGACGACGATCAGCGCGCTGCTCGCGAAGACGATCACGAGGCCGAACGGCATCGTCCAGTTGTCGATCGTGCGGCTGCGCGACAGGACCATCAGCGCGATGATCACGAACGGCAGGTAGACGAGGTGCGCGATGACCTCGGTGCGCATGCGGATGAAGTCCATCAGCGCCCACGCGTTCAGGTGCTCGCCGGCGATCTGCAGCTTCTCGCGGTAGTAGCGCAGCGTGCCGGCCGCCCAGCGCGTCTCCGCGTAGTCGGCGAGCACGTCGCGCTGCAGCGCGCGGATGATCTGGTAGCAGAAGACCGTCGCGTCGACGACGAAGAAGATCACGAACAGCATCGCGGACACGCTCGCGAGGACGCTCGCGTCGTTGATGCGCAGCGAGACGGCGCCGCGGATCGGCGCGTTCGGCGCCCCGAAGTGGTTGATGATCACCGCGGCCGCGGCGAGGTACAGCACCACCGCGAGCGTCACGCGGCACAGTCGCGCGACGAGGCGGCCCTGGTACAGGTACTTCTTCCAGAACAGCTGTGCGCTCCACGAGAGCCCGACGCGCGCGAGTCGCGGGCCGCCGCCGAGCTCCTCGAGGCGGAACGAGAACATCCGCAGCAGTCGCTGCCACCACCACCAGCTCCGGTACTCGGTGCGCACCTGCTGCAGCATCGCGTCGTACTCGGGCTCGAAGCGCATCGTGCGCGAGATGTCGCGCACGTTAGCCGTCAGGCGCCGCCACGCGCGATAGACGAAGTACGCCGACAGCACGACGATGCCGATCCGGATCAGCTCGCTCGGCCAGATGCCGAGCCCTTCGGTGAACGACATCGGCTCGCCGTCGCCGTCCTGCGTGACGAACGTCGAGAAGCGCGTCCACAGCACGTCGGACCAGGCGACGAACGCGAGCAGCAGCACGACGCTCGCGACGAACGCCAGCACCGACAGCACGGTGCGCTCGGCGAGCCACACGGCGAACGAGTCGTCGAGCGTCAGGCTGCCGTCGGTGTCGACGAGGCGGCGACCCGACGAGCGTTTGTACGCGCGACGCACGACGCCGACGTCGCGCAGACGCCGTCCGGATCGCACGAGCGAGACGCAGCGCGACACGGCGTTGTTGCCGGTCGCGCGCGGCGGCCGCGAGCCGGCCGGCACGTGGCCGCGACGGGCGAGCAGCGCGAACGACGCGATCATCGTCGCGACCATGACCGCGAGCCCGCGACGACGAGCGCGGCCTTCTTGTAGAACAGCGCGGACTTCGAGACCGGCACCATCGGCGACGGATCGGGATGGACCCAGCCGCACGCGTCGAGCGCCTCGAACGCGCACGGCACCGTGCTCGGCACCGCCTTCCGGTCGGCCGCGTTGCGCGGGAAGCTGAAGTCGAACGCCTGCGTGCGACCGATCTCGAAGATTCGCGGATGGCCGAGCCAGCGACCGAGCGCCGCGCTCAGCGCCGACGGGTCCGGGTGCCGCAGCACGTCGTGCAGCGCGATCAGCGTCGAGAGGTAGGCGGACGTCTGGTACGTGTCGCGGAACGGCGGCAGGTCCTGCTGCAGGTCGGGTCGCAGCGACAGGCCGAAGCTCGACGCGACGACGAGGTTGCGCGCCCAGTCCTGCTCCTGCGGGTGCAGCATCCGCGCGTCGAGGTCGGTCGTGAAGAAGATCGCGTTCGGGAACTGCGGCCGCAGCGCCTGCAGGACGAGCAGCTTGTCGAACACGTCGCTGCCGAGCACGCCGATCGCCTGGATCGGGCCCTCGCCGAGCCGCCGCCACGTGCCTTCGAGGTTCAGCAGGTCCTGCGACATGCGGCGCAGGTAGTCGAGCTGTCCCTGTCCTTCGGGGCGCTCGACCTGCCGCTGCAGCGCGCGGCGGTCGGTCGCGTGCGACGCGTCGGCCGATGCGTCGGCGTCGGCGCGCGCCGTGTCCTGCGCCGCCGACTCGAGCGTCGGCAGCTGGCCGTCGAGCCCGCGCAGGTAGCTGAAGCGATGGATGCGCAGCGCCGTCGGGCCCGCACAGGGATCGGCGCCGCGCAGCGCCTTGGTCATCAGCTCGGGCAGCGTGCGCCCGTACAGCGTGTCCCATTCGGCGATGAGGACGACGTGGCCCTGGAGGCTCTCGCCGCAGCCGTCGTGATCCGTGCCGCGCAGCTGCAGCTCCTGCGCGAGCGCCTGCACCAGCGACGCGTCGTCGCCGACGGTGCGGAGGACGCGCAGCCCGTGCCGGGCGAACGCGCCTTCGAGGTGGCGCGGGTCGGAGGGATCGATGTCGAGCCTGCCGCCGTGCAGGATGTGCGCCGCGTCCGACGACGCGCCGTACGCGTAGAACGCCGGCGCGCCGACGATCCACGACGGATCGTCGTCGCGCGCGGCCATGTCCTGAAGCGTCGAGCTGTACGTCGGTCCGACGACGACGAACGACGGCTCGGCACCTGGCGTCGCGGCCGGCTTCAACGCGTCGCGCAGCCGATGGATGCGCTCGAGCGTGCGCGTCCCGAAGACGTATTCGTCGAGCCACAGCGCCAGCACCGGCGGTCCGCCGGCCTCGCTGTCGAACCACTCGTAGCCGATGAATTCCGGCAGGCGGACCTGGTCGTCGGCCGGCGGCGGCACGACGTAGCCGAGATGGGCCGCGTCGCGCGGCGCGTAGCGGTTCTGCTTCAGGCCGGCGAGCACGGCGTAGCGCGCGCGACGCCGCGCCTCGGCGGCCTCGGCATACGAGCCGCCCTGCACCATCACGGCGAGCACCGCGACCGGCTTGCCGACCCGTGCGCCGCGCTCGCCGATCGAACGCGCGAGGCTCGCGAAGCCGTGGTCCTCCGCTTCGCGCGCCGCGACACGCTCCACCGACGCGCCGCCGGCGGCCGCGTCCTGCTTGCGGCGGTCCTCGCGGCCGCGCGCGATCGCCGACAGCGGGTCCTGCCACAGCCGCGCATCGATGTCCTGGCGCGACGGATACGGGTACGGCTTCGGGTCGGTCGACAGCGGCCGCGAGCCCTGCCACGGCACCTCGTGGACCAGCAGCGCGCCGGCCGCGACGACCGCGAGCCACCACAGGCCGGAGGTGCCCTTCGAGCCGCCCGATGACTTGTCGTCGTCCACGTCGCTCTCCCACGGGCCGTGCCGCGCGTGCGCGCCGGCGCCGGCGGCCGGTCATCGTCGAACCGGGCCGCCGCGTCGTCGCGCCTCGCGGCGCATCGATGTTCCGACGTCGCGCGACGCGAGTCCGCGCGCGCCGCCGCTCACGCGATCTTCAGACCCTTCAGGTCCGCCGGCAAGGCCGGGTACTGCGGATCGAGCTCCGCGAGCGCGTCGCGGACGATCGTCGCGACCATCAGGTTGCGATGCGTCTCGGCGTCCGACGGCACGATCCACCACGGCGCTTCCTTCGTCGCGGTGCGACGGATCGCGTCCTCGTACGCCGCCCGGTCCGTGTCCCAGCGCTTCCGCTCGACGAGGTCGCCGGGATTGAACTTCCACTGCTTCGTCGGATCGTCGACGCGCGCCTGCAGCCGCTGCTTCTGTTCGTCCGGCGAGATGTGCAGGAAGCACTTGACGATGCAGGTGCCGTGCGCGACCAGCATCCGCTCGAAGTCGACGATCTGACGGCAGCGACGGCGGCACTCGGCCTTGTCGGCGAACCCGAGCACGCGCTCGGCGATGACGGCCTCGTAGTGGCTGCGATTGAAGACCGCGATCATTCCCTTCGCCGGCGTGCGCGCGTGCACGCGCCAGAGGAAGTCGTGCGCCGCCTCGTCGGCGCTCGGCACCTTGAACGACGCGACGTAGAGCCCTTGCGGATGCGTCTGGTCGAACGTCGCGATCGTCGCGCCGTCCTTCCCGGACGTGTCCATGCCCTGCAGCACGAGCAGCAGGCTGCGGGTCCGCTCGGCGAACAGCTTGTACTGGTACGCCGCGATCTCCTTCTGCAACGACTTCAGCGCCGCTTCGTTCGCGTCGTGGTCGCCGGCGTCGACGACCGGCGCCCGGGTGTCGAACGAATCGAGGTCGACCTTGCGGTCGTCGACGAGGCGATAGCGCTTCAGGTCGTTCGGCATGGATGCGTGCGTCGGCTGCGGCACGTCATCATAAGACGCGGCGTCGGCGAGCCCGCCCTTCGCGTGCGATGATCGCGGCCGCGATGAACCGACCGACCACCGCCGCGCCGTCGCGCCCCGCCGCGTTCCGCCTGAGCGGCGCGATGGTCGTGCTGTTCGCGGCCTGCTGCGGCGTGATCGTCGCGAACCTCTACTACGCGCAGCCGATCATCGACCTGATCGCGCCCGACGTCGGCCTGTCGCCGCGCGCCGCCAGCCTCACGGTCTCGCTGACGCAGGTCGGCTACGCGCTCGGCCTGTTCTTCATCGTGCCGCTCGCCGACCTCGTCGAGAACCGGCGCCTGCTCGTCGTGACGTCGATCGTGTCGATCGCGAGCCTCGCGGCCGCGACGCTCGTGCGCAACCCGGGCGCGTTCCTCGCGATCTCGCTCCTCATCGGTTTCGCGTCGGTGTCGGTGCAGATCCTCGTGCCGCTCGCTGCGCACTTCGCGCCGGACGCGTCGCGCGGCCGCGTCGTCGGCAACGTGATGGGCGGGCTGATGCTCGGCATCCTGCTGTCGCGGCCGTTCGCGAGCGTCGTCGCCGACCACCTCGGGTGGCACGCGGTGTTCGCGATCGCCACCGCGATGAACGTCGCGATCACGATCGTCGTCGCGCTGCTGATCCCGACGCGCGTGCCGGACCACTCGGCGACGTACGCGCAGCTGCTGCGCTCGCTCGAGACGCTCGTGCTGAAGATGCCGGTGCTGCGGCGTCGCGCGTTCTACCAGGGCTGCATGTTCGCGTCGTTCAGCCTGTTCTGGACCGCCGCGCCGCTCGAGCTCGCGCGGCACTACGGCTACTCGCAGTCCCGGATCGCGGTGTTCGCGCTGATCGGCGCGCTCGGCGCGGTCGCGGCGCCGATCGGCGGACGGCTCGCCGACGCCGGCCGCACGCGCACCGGATCGCTCGTCGCGATGGCCGCGGGCGCCGCCGGCTACTGGCCCGTCGCGCTGGTCCCGTCGCTCGGTGCCGCGGGCCTCGTCGTCACCGGCGTCCTGCTCGACTTCTGCGTGCAGATGAACATGGTGCTCGGCCAGCGCGAGATCTACGCGCTCGACCCCGCGAGCCGCGGGCGGCTCAACGCGCTCTACATGACGAGCATCTTCATCGGCGGCGCCGCCGGCTCGCTGGTCGCGAGCCCGCTGTACGCGTCGGGCGGCTGGATCGCCGTGTGCGCCGTCGGCAGCGCGTTCCCGCTGCTCGCGCTGCTGCGCTTCGTCATCGCGCGCGGGCACTGACCGGCGCGACGCGGTCCGCGCCTTTCAGCCGGGCACGCCGACGATCACGCTGGACGCCTTGAACAGCGCGGTCGCCTTCGTGCCCGGCGCGAGACCGAGCGCGCGCGCGCTCGCGCTCGTCACGATCGCGGCGATCGTCGGCGCGTCGCGGCCGTCGCCGATCGCCAGCACGACCTCGTCGTTGACCGCGCCGTGCTCGACGTGCGAGACGGTGCCTGACAGCCGGTTGCGCGCCGACAGCTTCGCCGTCTCGACGTCGACGGCGATCACGATCGACGAGGCCTTCACGAGCGCGAACGCGGTCGCGCCGTCGACGAGGCCGAGCGTCTCGGTGCTCTCGCGCGTCACGACCGCGACGAGCCGATGGCCGCCGGCGATCTCGAGCTCGATCTCGTCGTTGACCGCGCCGCGGCGGACCGCGCGGACCGTGCCGACGAAGTGGTTGCGTGCGCTGGTCTTCATGTTGAGCGTCCTCAGCAGGTCGATGTCGCGGGCGAGGTCGGTCGCGCCCGCGCCGAGCTGCTCGACGAAGCGGCGATGCATCGCGTCGATCTCGTCGTAGCGCCGCACGAGCGCGAGCCCGCGCGGCGTCAGCGCCGTGCGTCCGCCGCCGCGGCCGCCGGCGCTGCGTTCGACGAGCGCCGCGCCGGCCAGGTTGTTCATCGCGTCGACCGCGTCCCACGCCGCCTTGTAGCTGACGCCGGTCGCGCGCGCCGCGTGCGTGATCGAACCGGTCTCGTGGACCGCGCGCAGCAGCTGGATGCGATGACGGCCGCCGAGCAGCGCGCCGCCGATCGTGATCCACACGGTGCCGTCGAGCGCGAGCGCCGTCGCCTTGCGCGCCGCGCTCATGCGAGCGCCTCGACGACGACGCCGTCGTCGATCGTGACGACCTCTTCCGCGAACGCCTCGACGTCGGCCGCGTCGTGCGTGATGAGGATCGTCGGCAGCGACAGCCGGCGTTGCAGCGCGAGCAGCTCGACGCGCAGCCGTTGCCGCAGCGGAGCGTCGAGCGCCGAGAACGGCTCGTCGAGCAGCAGCGCGCGCGGCTCGCCGGCGAGCGCGCGCGCCAGCGCCGTCCGCTGCCGCTGGCCGCCCGACAGCTGCTCGGGGTAGCGGTCCGCGAGCCGGTCGAGCTCGAGCGTCGCGAGCCAGTCGTCGACGCGCGCGTCGTCGAACGTCCTCGACGGATTGCGCCAGCCGCGCCGCAGGCCGAACGCGACGTTCTGCCGCACCGTCAGATGCGGGAACAGCGCGTAGTCCTGGAACACGTAGCCGAGCCGGCGATCGCGCGGCGGCACCGACACGCCCGCGGCCGCGTCGAACAGCGCGTCGCCGTCGACGCGCACGTGGCCGCCGTCGGGCCGCACGAGGCCGGCGATCGCCTGCAGCGTCAGGCTCTTGCCGGCGCCAGACGCGCCGAACAGCACGAGCCGCGACGCGTCGCTCGCGAAGGCGACGTCGAGATGGAAGCGCGGATGCTTGCCGCGGCGCGAGCCCGCGTGCACGTCGATCGCGACGTCCCAGCGCATCGTCAGCGCGTCCCGATGCGCGCCGGCGCGAGGCGCCCGGCCGCGACGAGCACCGCGACGGCGACGGCCGAGATCACGAGCACGAGCCGGTTCGCGAGGTCGTCCTGGCCGGCCTGCACCGCCTCGTAGACCGCGATCGACAGCGTCTGCGTGCGGCCCGGGATGCTGCCGGCGACCATCAGCGTCGCGCCGAACTCGCCGAGCGCGCGCGTGAACGCGAGCAGCGTGCCGGCGAGGATGCCGCGCCACGCGAGCGGCAGCGTGACGCGGAAGAACACCGCGCGCCTCGTCGAGGCCGAGCACGCGCGCCGCCTGCTGGTACTGCGGATCGACCGCCTCGAACGCGGCGCGCGCCGACTTGCAGACGAACGGGAACGACACGATCGCCGCGGCGATCACCGCGCCCTGCCACGTGAAGATCAGGTCGATGCCGAACGCGGACCGCAGCCAGCGCGCCGATCGGGCCGCGACGGCCGATCAGCGACGAGCAGGTAGTAGCCGAGCACCGTCGGCGGCAGCACCATCGGCAGCAGCAGCAGCGAGTCGATCAGGTCGCGGCCGACGAAGCGCCGGCGCGCGAGCGCGTAGCCGGCCGCGATGCCGAGCACGACGTCGATCGCGGTGGCCCACAGCGCGACCTTCAACGACAGCGCGAGCGCGACCCACGCGGGTTCCATCAGCGCGGCGCCGGACGAAGCTGCACGCGCGTCCGCGTCATCGCGCGGTCACGGCTTCCCGAAGCCGTAGCGCGCGAGGATCGCCTGCGCCGGCGGCGACGCGACGAAACGGACGAAGCGCTCGGCGAGCGCACGGTCGCCGGCTGTCTTCACGACGGCGATCGGATAGCGGATCGGCTTCGTCGTCGGGACCGCGAACGCGACGCGCACGCGGTCCCGCATCACGGCCGCGTCGGTCGCGTAGACGAAGCCGGCGTCGACCTCGCCGCGTGCGACGTAGTCGAGCGCCTGCCGGACCGACGCGGCGCCGATCGTCTTCGGCTCGATCGTGGTCCACAGGCCGGCCCGCTCGAGCACCGCCTTCGTGTAGCGCCCGACCGGCACGCTCGCCGTCTGGCCGATCGCGATGCGGTCGAGGCTCGCGACGCCGGCGAGCGACGTCGGCACCGTCGGCGCGTCCATCGGCACGACGACGACGAGCGCGTTGCCGGCGAAGTCGATGCGCGTCGACGCGTCGACGAGGTCCTGTCGCCGCGCTTCGTCCATCGTCTCGACGTCGGCGCTCGCGAAGACGTCGACCGGCGCGCCGCGCGCGATCTGCTGCAGCAGCGCGCCCGATGCCGCGAAGTTCAGCAGCACGTGCGTGCCGGCGTTCTGCGCCTCGAACGCGCGGCCGATGTCGCCGAACGCGTTCGTCAGGCTCGCGGCCGCGGAGACGGTCAGGTCGGCGGCGATCGCCCGCGGTGCCGACGCGGCGGACGCGGCGGCGAGCATGCAGGCGAAGAGGGAACGCGCGAGGCGCATCGGGACGTCGGGCGGCACGGATCGGACGCGAAATATACCGCGCGATACGACGGGTCGCGAGGCGTACCGACCCACGCGCCACGTCGCGCGCCGTTCATGGCGCTCGCGTGCCGACGCCTCGCATCGCGCGCACGCCTCGCGTCAGAACCGGTGCTGGACGCCGAGCTGCAGCGACCAGGGATTCGATCCGCCCGGCGTGTTCGCCGGCGTGAAGAGGCCGGTGTTGCTGTTGTCCATCAGCACGAACGCCGCGTTGCCGGTGTTCACGACGCGGGCCGCGGCCGCGTAGAGATCGGTCCGCGGCGACAGCGTGTAGCGGCCGCCGAGGCCGAACACGTTGGCGTCGTCGAAGTGGACCGGCTGGCCCTGGTCGAGGACGCCCTTGCCGGCGCGGTTGTCGATCCGCGCCGCGACGCCGATCAGGCGGAACGCGCCGAGCGGCACGCTCATGCCGAGCGCGTAGCTGAAGTACCGGTCCTCGTTGAAACGGTTCGTGTAGAAGCCGAGCGCATGCAGCTTCACGAGGCCGAAGTCGTACGTCGCGACGAGGTTGCCCGACCGCGTCAGCACGAGACTCGACGACGCGCTCGGCCGCGTCGTCAGGTAGCTCGCCGCGGCGAACAGCGGACCGTTCGCGTAGGTCAGCGACGCGCTCAGCGCATCGCCGCCGTCGAGCGGACCGCCAGCCTCCGCGGTCGTCACCGTCGCGTTGCCGGTCCGCAGCATCAGCGAGCCCTTGAAGCCGGCGATCGACGGCGTGTCGTAGCCGACCGCGTCGTCGAAGCGCGAGACGTTGCCGATCGCGTAGTCGTAGCCCGACGCCACGGTGCCGCCGCCCCACGGGTCGGCCGCGGTCCACGCGCGCCAGTACGGCGTCGTGTCGCGGCCGAAGCGCAGCTCGCCCCAGGTCGAGTCGCTGAGCCCGACGATCGCGCGGCGCCCGAAGATCCGCGAGCCGGTCGACGAGATCGGCGAGCTCGGCGTCGTGCGCGTCACGTTGCCCTGCGGGTCGCTGTCGTTGCCGATGTCGAAGCCCTGCTCGAGGTTGACGATCGCCTTCAGCCCGCCGCCGAGGTCCTCCGACCCGCGCAGCCCCCAGCGCGACTGCTGCTCGCCGCCGCTGCCGACGGACTTCAGCGTGCCGACGTCGGTGTGGTCGGCGCGGAAGTTGCCGTCGACGATGCCGTATAGCGTGACCGTCGTCTGCGCCTGCGCGGCCCCGGCGAACAATGCCCAGCCGACCGCCGCCATCCTCCAGGGGTTCATCGCTGCTCCGTCGGTGCGTCGTCTGCGCGAAGTGTCGCGTAGCGCGCGCGCGTCGGCCCGCATCGACTCTCGACCACGGCGACCGCGAGGGCCAGCGCGAGCGCGTCCTCGACGAGGCCGGTGCGCCACCGGCCGTCGCGTCGCATCGCGGCGACGCGCGCCGCGAGGCCGAGATGCGCGGCGCCGACCGCGACCGCAGCGCCGATCGTCGACGCCTCGGCGCGTCGACCGCGCGGCGCGAGCGCGGCGGCCGCCACCGCCCCGACCACGACGCGCGCGGCGAGGCCGGCCGGCACCGTGCGGTCCGGCGCGAACGGCAGCTTGTCGCCGGCGATCTCGGCGGCCGCGAGCGCGGCGGCGCCGGCCGCGACCCGCCCGTCGCCGAGCCATGCGAGCGCGGCGGGCGCGTCCGCGAGGCGACCGCGGCGGAGCGCGGCGGCGATCACCGCAGGCGGCGTCATCGACCGCAGCCCGGCGACGACGCCGATCAGCAGGGCACGCAGCATGGCTTTCCTTTCGGCGAGACGCGACCGGCGACGCGCGGGACCGTGCGGTCGAACGCGCACGTCGAAGACGGCGGCAGCGGCCGGTCGCCACATGCGCAGTCCAGCCGCCGTCGCAGCACGACGGCTCCCTCGACCCCGCGACGCGGACGACGACACGACGGGGCCGCGCGACGCATCGTCATCCGCGCGGCAGCCGCGCCATCCGCAGGCCGTCGCACATCTTCTCGCGATAGGACGGCGCGAAGCACCAGGTCCGGTAGCACGCGTCCGCCTCGCGGACCGTGAAGCCGGGCCGAATCCTCAGCAGCGCGGCGACGTGCGCCCTCGCCTCGTTCGTGCGGTCGAGGAACGGCAGCACGTACGCCATGTGGAGATGGCTGATCCACAACTGCTCGACGTACGAGCGGCGGAACGCCGCGAACGCCTCCGGGAATTCGTCGCGGGCGAAGTGCCGCTTGGCGCTCGCCCACCACCACCAGCGCGGCGTGCTGGGGGCCGTCAGCGCGATCCCCTGGTCGGCGAGCGCGACGCCCTCGTCCCAGAAGCCCGCGTACGCCATCAGGTTGCCGAGCGGCCCGAGCGTCTGCGGATCGTTCGGATTGAGCTCGATCGCGCGCTGCGTCTCGATGCGCAGCAGGTCGGGTTGGCGCGCCATCCACGCGGCGCGTGCCAGCAGGGCGCGCACGAAGGCATCGTCCGGCGCGATCTCGACGGCCCGGTTCGCGACGTCGAGCGCGAGCGACGCGAGGCGCTCGTTGTACGCGGCACGATCCATCTCCGTGCCTGCGGACGTCGGATTCCAGGTCCGCTGATGATTGAAGACGAGCACGAGAGCCGCCCACGCCGCGGCGTTGCGGGGCTCTTCGCGCACGAGGCGCTCCAGGCCCTCGCGCGCCTTGTCCACCGGCCCGCGCTCGGTCGCGCCCGTCGGGACCCCGATGACCGCCTGGACGATGCATTCGTAGGGCGTCAGCGCCGCACTCGGCCGGTCCCGGATGCGCCGGTACTCGGCCGCGCCGATCGCTCCCCAATAGCTCCCGATCATCGCGCTGGCCTGTCCGGCGATCTCGTCGACCGTGGCTAGCCGGCGCGCCGCCGCGGCGTCGCGTTCGAACGTCTTGCTCCACACCTGCGCGTGCGTGCGCGCGTCGGCCAGGCGCACGTCGAGCCGGACGCGCCGCTCGTCGCGTCGCAAGGTCGCTTCGACGAGGTAGTCGGGTTCGAGGCCGGCGTCGACGTCCGCGAGGTCGCGCGGCCGCTGGTCGGACGACCACGTCGCGCTTCGGCTCAGCACGCGCAATCCGCCGAAGCGTCCCAGGCCCGAGACCACCTGCTGCGTCAACGCATCGGCCAGGTGCTCGAGACCGGCGCTGCTCGCGTCCGTCGCGAACGGCCGGACGGCCACGGTCGGCCCGCTCGACGCGACGCGCCCCGCCGCAGTCGCCGTCGCTGCCGACGGCGCCATCACGTAGCCGCGACGCGCGACGGTCCGGACGAGATCGCGGCCGTTCTCGCCTAGCAGGCGGCGGATATCGGAGACGCATTGCGTCAGCGAATCTTCGGTGACGTGGACGCCGGGCCAGAGGGTCGTCAGCAGTTCGTCGCGCGACACGACGCGCCCGGCGTTCTGCACGAGGAAGCGCAGCACCGCGAACGATCGCGGGCGCAGGTCCACGCGCGTGCCGCGCTCGTCGCGCAACTCCTCGAGCCGCAGGTCGAGCGTGAGGTCGGCGAGCCGGATCAGCTCCGGCGGTCGCGGGCGGTCGGTTGCGACGTCGCGCGTCTTGGTGTCCACGTCGGCCTCGATCGGAAGCGTGCTTCTCCCGCCGAGCTTGCCCGGGCGCGCCGCCGCCTGCAAGCCGACCCGCGGACGACGTCGTCCGGATCGGCGAACTTTCGGAACTCTTTCGGCACCGCTTCGGGACTCGCGGCGAGCGACCGACCGATCATCACCACCACGTCGCGCGCCGGCTTCCACGGTTCGACCGGCGGTTCGCAGGGAGGTGGACATGGTGGGTCAGGTCGCATTGGTCACCGGAGGACTGACCGGCATCGGGCGAGCCGCCGCGACGGCGTTCGCGCGTCAGGGCGCGATCGTGCTGGTCGCCGGCCGGCGCGAGGACGCGGGGCACGAATTCGTCGAGCAGCTTCGCGGCCTCGGCTCGACGGCGGACTTCATCCGTGCGGACGTCCGTGACGAAGCCGACGTCCGCGCGATGGTCGAGTCGACCGTCGAACGGTTCGGTCGACTCGACGTCGCCGTCAACAACGCGGGCACCGAGGGCACGCCGGGGCCGGTGATCGAGCAGACGCCGAAGTCGTACGCCGCGACCTTCGAGACGAACGTGCTCGGCGTCCTGCTGTGCCTGAAGCACGAACTGCGCGCCATGCAGGCGCAGGGCTTCGGCAGCGTTGTCAACGTCTCGTCGACGATGGGCAGCCGCGGTGCCCCGAACGCGTCGCTGTACGTCGCGAGCAAGCATGCCGTCGAGGGATTGACCAAGTCGGCCGCGCTCGAGGCGGCCGCGTTCGGCGTCCGCGTCAACGCCGTCGCGCCCGGGCCCGTCGAGACGGCCATGCTCGACCGCTTCACCGGCTCGCGCGAGCGCAAGGCCGACCTGCTGACCGGCATTCCGCTGCGACGCGCCGCCACGCCCGCCGAGATCGCCGATGCGATGCTGTTCCTGTCGTCGGACAAGGCGTCCTTCATCACCGGCCAGATCGTGGCCGTCAACGGCGGCAAGACGGCCGCGTGAGCGTACCGATGACGATCGACACGCATCAATCCGCCCCGACGCGCTTCGTCGACGCGAACGGCGCGACGTTCGCGTACCGCCGCTTCGGGAAGCCCGACAGCGTCCCCCTCGTGCTGAACGTCCACTACCGAGGCACGATGGACCACTGGGACCCGCTCGTGATCGACGGCCTGGCGCGTCAGCGCGAAGTGATCCTGTTCGACAACCGCGGCATCGGCGCGAGTTCGGGCACGACGCCGGCGAGCTTCCCGGCCATGGCGACCGATGCGATCGCGTTCGTGCGGGCCGTCGGCGTCGCGAAGGCCGACGTCCTCGGCTACTCGATCGGCGGCAAGGTCGCGCAGGAGATGGCGGTCCAGGCGCCCGAGCTGGTCCGCAAGCTGGTCCTCGTCGGCACCGGACCGCGCGGCGCGGACACCATCGCGAGCCGCTCGGGGGAGATCTTCGCCGCGCGCTACGACCCGCCCGAGCATCTGTGGATCGCCGCGCACTTCTCGTCGTCGCCGGCCGGTCGCGCGGCCGGACTCGCGTACCTCGAACGGAAGAGCCGGCGCCGGGACCGCAGTCCGGAGGTGTCGGCCGCCGCGGCCGCGGCCCAGTTCGAGGCGATCATCGCGTCGAACGTGCGGTTCGCGGGCGTGCTGGACTACCTGGCCGGGATCCGCCAGCCCACGCTCGTCGTGCACGGGAGCGACGACCTGATCATCCCGACGATCAACGGCTTCACCTTGCAGCAGCACCTGCCGAACGCCCAGCTCGTCGTCTATCCGGACTCGAACCACGGACCGATGTACCAGTATCCGGACCTGTTCCTCACGCACGTCGGCCTGTTCCTGGACGCCTGACCCGGCGTCACGCTCGTCGGACGATCGATCCTGGCGTCGACGTCGCGGGCTGGCTCACCGCGGCGAACGGATCGTGACGGCGGCAGCATGCGTGGATCGCCGGGCGCACCGGGCGCGATCGACGGCTCGACCGCCGGATCGGATCTCGGCGACCGCGCCCCAGGCACGGGTCGGACGCCGCCCGTCGCGGCGGCCGGCCGGCGGCTTCACGCGACGGGCCGTTCGTCGGGCGGCGCGCTCGACAGCCACCAGCCGTCGCCGACGCAGACCGCCGTGGCGTCCGGCGGCGTCGCGCGACGAAGCGACCTCGCGGCCGCGATCGCCCGGGTGCGCAACGACTCGGCGATCGCGCTCGACGTCGCGGCGTCGCGCGCGCCGACGCACGGGATGAAGGCGACCGGCGCGACGATGGTCGCCGCGTACGCGTCGGGACCGCGTCGCGTCACCTGCAACATCACGCCGAAGCCTCCGTCCGGCGTCAGCGGGAACATCAAGCGTCCTCCCGGTCGCAGCGCGTCGAGCCAGGCCGCCGGCGGATGCGTCGCGCCGGCGTTCACGTACACCACATCGGCGTCCGGCAACGGGCCGTCCGTGGCCGACGCCGCGCGAACGACGACGTTCGGGAGGTCGTCGAGGTTCGCGCGCGCGCGTTCCGCGAGCGCGGCGTCGATCTCGTAGGCGACCACGCGACCCGTCGCGCCGACCATCGCGGCGACGATCGCCGTGTAGTAGCCGGTGCCGGCGCCGACGTGGAGCACCGTCTCGCCGGGACGCATCGCGCATGCGGCGAGGCATCGGGCGTGCAGCGACGGCTGACCGTGTTGATGCCGCGATCGACGTCGAGCCCGACGACGACGTCCTGGTACAGGAACGTCGGGTCGTCCGACGGCGTCGACACGTAACCGGGGTTGACGAAGATCGACCACGGCCCCGGCCCGACGAAGCGTTCGCGTGCGGTCGCGGCGAACGCGGCGACGAGCCGTTCGTCCGACGAGCCGGCGCTCGCGACGACGAAGCGCGCGAAGAACGCGCGGTGGTCGTCGATCGACGCGGCGGTCATCGAGTTCGTCACGACGCGCGACGCCCGTCCCGCGACGCCGTTACGCGAGTTGCCGCGCGAGCAGCACCGCCACATGCACCGCCTCGCGCTGCGCGCCGTCGGCGATCTGGTGGCGGCAGCTGGTGCCGTCGGCGACGACGATGGCGTCGGGCGCTCGCGCGCACCGCCGGCAGCAGGCTCGCCTCGGCCATCTGCATCGAGACGTCGTGATGCGCGGCCTCGTAGCCGAAGCTGCCGGCCATGCCGCAGCAGGAGCTCTCGATCAGCTCGGGCTTCGCGCCGGGGATCAGCCTCAGCACCTCGAGGATCGGCGTCACCGCGCCGAACGCCTTCTGGTGGCAATGGCCGTGCAGCAGGATCGGCGCGTCGGCCGGCTTCAGCGTCGAGCGCGAAGCGGCCCGCCTTCGCTTCGCGCGCGACGAACTCCTCGAACAGCAGCGCCTGCTCGCGCGACCGTCGCGGCCTTGTCGCCGAGGCCCATCACCAGCGCCTCGTCGCGCAGCGTGAGCAGGCACGACGGCTCGAGGCCGACGATCGCGATGCCGGCCGCCGCGAACGGCAGCAGCGCGTCGACCAGCGCGCCGGCCTTCGCCTTCGCCTCGTCGACCATGCCCGCCGCGAGATAGGTGCGGCCGCAGCAGTGGTGGCCGCCGCCCTTCTCGACCGTGTGCAGCGTGTAGCCGGCGGCGCTTGCAGCACGCGCGCCGCGGCGTGCGCGTTCTCGCTCTCGAAGATGCCGTTGAACGTATCGACGAACAGCACCGCGGCGCGGCCGCCGGCCGCCGCGGCGGCGAGCGTCTCGTCGCGCGTCGCGAACAGCGTCGCGCTCGTCGACGCGCCAGAAGGTGTCGCGGCGCCACGTCGGCAGCGAGCGCTTCGCCGACAGCCCGAGCAGCTGCTCGCCGAGCGCGGCCAGCGCCGGCACGCGGTTGCGCAGGTTGACAGCCACGGCGACGCGGCTCGCGGCGTCGCGCGTAGTCGGGCAGGTGCGCGATCAGCCGGTCCTTCAGCGTGAAGCCGTGCCTCGCCTTGTAGTGCGCGAGGAACTCGATCTTCATCTTCGCCATGTCGACGCCGGTCGGGCACTCGCGCTTGCAGCCCTTGCAGCCGACGCACAGATCCATCGTGTCGTGCATCGCGTCGCTCGTGAACGCGTCGGGGCCGAGCTGGCCCGAGAGCGCCAGGCGCAGCGTGTTGGCGCGGCCGCGCGTGAGGTGCTGCTCGTCGCGCGTGACGCGATAGCTCGGGCACATCGTGCCGGCGTCGAACTTGCGGCAGTGGCCGTTGTTGTTGCACATCTCGACGGCCTTGGCGAAGCCGCCGGTCGTGTCGCCGCCGGTGCCGGGCGCGCGTCGATCTCCTCGGTGACCGGATCGTTCTGCACGTCCCAGGCCGACCAGTCGAGCACCGGCTTCAGCGGGATGCGTGCGATACGGCGCTCGGCGTCGTCGGCGGCGCGAAGCGGAACAGCGCGCCGTCGTCCATCCGCGGCGGGTCGATGATCTTGCCGGGATTGAACAGGCCGATCGGGTCGAGCTCGCTGCTTGATCGCGCGGAACGCCTCGTTGATGCGCCGGGCCGAACTGCCAGCGCGATCCATTCGCCGCGGCACAGGCCGTCGCCGTGCTCGCCGCTGAACGCGCCCTTGTACTTGCGCACCAGCGCCGACGCTTCCTCGGCGATCGCGCGCATCTTGCGCGCGCCGCCGCCGCGCGCGCATGTCGAGGATCGGCCGCACGTGCAGCGTGCCGACCGAGGCGTGCGCATACCAGGTGCCGCGCGTGCCGTGCCGCGCGAACACCTCGGTCAGCGCGTCGGTGTATTCGGCCAGATGCTCGAGCGGCACGGCGCAGTCCTCGATGAAGCTGACCGGCTTGCCGTCGCCCTTCAGGCTCATCATGATGTTGAGGCCGGCCTTGCGCACTTCCCACAGGTTCTTCTGCGGCGCGTCGTCGGGCATCTCGCACGACGCTGCCGGGCAGGCCGAGGTCGCCCATCAGCTCGACGAGGTCGCGCGAGCTTCGGCAGCAGCGCGGCCTTGTCGTCGCCGGCGAACTCCACCAGCAGGATCGCCGCCGGCGCGCCGATCAGCGCCGTCTCCATCGTCGGCGCGGAACGCCGGGTTGGCCAGCGCGAGCTCGATCATCGTGCGGTCGACCAGCTCGACCGCCGTCGGCCCCAGCTTGACGATGTGCTGCGCGGCGTCCATCGCCGCGTGGAAGCGTCGGGAAGTTGACGACGCCCAGCACCTTCGCGCGCGGCAGCTCGCGACAGCTGCAGCGTCAGGCTCTGCGTGAAGCGCGAGCGTGCCTTCGGAGCCGACCAGCAGGTGCGCGAGGTTGACGCTGCCGTCGGCGGTGTAGGGCCGCTCGCTCTGGTTGTCGAAGATGTCGAGGTTGTAGCCGCCGACGCGGCGCAGCACCTTGGGCCAGCGCGCGTCGATCTCGTCGCGGTGCGCGCGCGCGAGGTCGCGCACGAAGTCGGCGATCGCGCGCTCCTGCGCGCCGAGCGTCGCCGACCGGCCCGAACGTCGACCTCGCGCCGTCGGACAGCCACGCGTCGACGCCCGAGCACGTTGTGCACCATGTTGCCGTAGGCGATGGAGCGCGAGCCGCAGGAGTTGTTGCCGGCCATGCCGCCCAGCGTGGCCTGCGCGCTGGTCGAGACGTCGACCGGAAACCACAGCCCGTGCGGCTTCAGCGCGCGCGTTGAGATGGTCGAGCACGAGGCCCGGCTCGACCGTCGCCGTGCGGTCGCGGCGTCGACGTCGAGGACGCGCGCGCAGATGCTTGCGAGTTGTCGATGACCAGCGCGGCGCCGGTCGTCTGGCCGCACTGGCTGGTGCCGGCGCCGCGCGGCAGCACCGGCACCTTCAGCTCGCGCGCGATCGTCGAGCGCGGTCGCGATGTCGCGCTCGGTGCGCGGCACGAACACGCCGACCGGCATGATCTGGTAGATCGACGCGTCGGTCGCATAGCGGCCGCGCGACGGCGCGTCGAACAGCACCTCGCCCTCGGTCTCGGCCGCGCAGGCGGCGCGCGAGCGCGTCGAGACGTCGTTCGGCGCAGCGCCGTGCCCGGCGGCATCAGCGCGGCGGATCGGATCGATGGCGCATCAGGCCGCGCGGCGACCGCGGGTAGATGCTCGCCGGCGCGCATGCAGCCGAGCACGGTGTCGCGCTTGTGCTCAGGTGCTGCACGAGGATCGCGCGCATCGCCGCCCGCGTCGCGCGCGTCAGCGCCTCGAGCATCGCGCTCGTGCTCCTTGATCGCTGCGCTTCCACTTCGCCTCGTTCTGGTTGGTGCGGAAGCGCAGCGACTGCACGCGCGCGTTGATCGACTTGTAGGTGCGTCGTCAGCACCGGGTTCTTCGCCGCGTCGTTGATCAGCGGTGGATCTGCGCGTTGAGCCGGTAGTAGCCCGACAGGTCCTGGCGCGCGAAGCAGGCCAGCATCTCGTAGTGCAGCGCGCGCAGCTCGCTGCAGCTCCTCGTCGGTGATGCGCTTGGCGGCGAGCTCGCCGGACATGCCTTCGAGCTCGGCCAGCACCTCGAACGTGTTGAGCACGTCGGCCTCGGTCAGCTTGACGGCGACCGCGCCGCGATTGGGCAGCAGGTCGACCAGCCCTTCGGCCGCGAGCAGCTTGATCGCCTCGCGCAGCGGCGTGCGCGACACGCGCAGCTGCTCGCTCAGCGTCGCGCTCGTTGAGCTTGGCGCCCGGGCGCGATGCGCCCTTCGACCAGCATCGTGCGCAGCCGCGCGACGACCTGGTCATGCAGCGCGACACGCGAGATCTCGATGATTTCGGCCATGCGATTCCTCTCGTCACGCATTTTGCATTCAAAACGTCGACGCCGCGTCAAGCGCTGCTCGACAGGGTTTTCCAGCATGCCATTTTGAGTTTTGCATGCAAAAATGCCCGACTCGAAAGGATCCGCCATGCTCACCCTCGACTTCCATCCGACCGGCCGCCACTTCCTGCAGATCCCCGGGCCCGAGCCCGGTGCCCGACCGCATCCTGCGCGCGATGAGCCTGCCGACGATCGACCACCGCGGCCCGGAGTTCGGCGCGCTCGGCCTGAAGGTGCTCGGCGGCATCCAGCAGATCTTCAAGACGCAGCACCCGGTGGTCATCTATCCCGGCCTCGGGCACCGGCGCGTGGGAGGCGGCGCTGGCCAACACGCTGAGCGCCCGGCGACCACGTGCTGATGTTCGAGACCGGCCACTTCGCGTCGCTGTGGAAGAAGATGGCCGACGCGCCTGGGCCTGTCGACCGAGGTGCTCGAGCTACGCCGGCACCGACGAGCATGCTGCCGAACGCGCCGGGCTGGCGCCGCGGCGTCCAGGCCGACCTGATCGAGGCGCGCCTGCGCGCAGGATACGCGAGCACCGGATCAAGGCCGTCTGCGTCGTCCACAACGAGACCTCGACCGGCGTCACCTCCGACATCGCCGCCGTGCGCCAGGCCATCGACGCCGCGGGCCATCCGGCGCTGCTGATCGTCGACACGATCTCGGGCCTCGCCAGCGCGCCGACTATCGAGCACGACGAATGGGGCGTCGACGTGACGGTCAGCGGCTCGCAGAAGGGCCTGATGCTGCCGCCGGGCATCAGCTTCAACGCGCTGTCGCCGCGCGCGCTCGAGGCATCGAAGACCGCGAAGCTGCCGCGCGTCGTTCTGGGCCTGGGACGAGATCGTCGAGATGAACAAGGACCGGCTACTGGCCGTACACGCCCAACACCAACCTGCTGTACGGCCTGAGCGAGTCGCTCGACATGCTGCTGGCCGAAGGGCTGGACAACGTCTTCGCGCGCCACGAGCGCTGGGCCGCGGGCGTGCGCGCCGGCGGTCGACGCGTGGGGCCTGCCGATCCAGTGCGCCGACCCGGCCGTCTATTCGCCGGTGCTGACCGGCGTGATCACGCCGGCGGGCGTCGACGCCGACGCGGTGCGCCGGCTCATCCACGAACGCTTCGACATGTCGCTCGGCACCGGCCTCGGCAAGCTCAAGGGCCGCATGTTCCGCATCGGCCACCTGGGCGACAGCAACGACCTGACGCTGCTCGGCGACGCTGGCCGGCTGCGAGATGGGGCTGAAGCTGGCCGGCGTCGAGCTCGCCGGCAGCGGCGTGCAGGCGGCGATGGACTACTTCGCGCAGCACACGCGCGCCCGACGCAGTTGAAGAAGGCCGCGTAGACGCGGCCGTCGACGACCGCGACCGAGCTGCCGCACGCGACGGCCCGGACCGAGGCGTCGCGCCGCATCCGCAGCTAAACGGAGACAAGCAATGAAGAAGATTCTTCCGCGCCACGCAACGTCGTCCTGTTGCTGCTGTGCGCTGATGTACTTCATCACGTACCTCGACCGCGTCAACGTCAGCACCGCGGCCGCCGGCTTCGGCAAGGAGTTCGGCCTGTCGAAGACGCAGATCGGCCTGGTGTTCTCGGCCTTCGCCTATCCGTACCTGGTCTTCCAGATCATCGGCGGCTGGGTCAGCGACCGCTTCGGCGCCGAGCGCACGCTGATCGCCTGCGGCGCGATCTGGGCCGTGGCGACCATGCTGACCGGCCTGGCCGGCGGCCTGGCGTCGCTGCTGGTCGCGCGCCTGCTGCTCGGGCTCGGCGAAGGCGCGACGTTCCCCGCCTCGACCTCGGCGATGTCGCGCTGGGTCGCGAAGGAGAAGCGCGGCTTCGCGCAGGGCATCACGCATGCGGCGGCGCGCATCGGCAATGCGGTGGCGCCGGCGGTCGATCGTCGCGGTGATGGCGACGCTACGGCTGGCGCGAATCGTTCTACGTCTGCGCGGGCGATCAGCTTCGTCTGGGTCGTGCTGTGGGCGGTGACGTTCACCGAGTACCCGAAGGACCATCCGCGCATCACGGCCGAGGAGACCGGCGATCCTGCCGCCGCCCAGGCACGACGAACGCCGCGGTGCCGTGGGGCGCCGCTGTTCAAGCGCATGGCGCCGGTCACGATCGTCTACTTCTGCTACGGCTGGACGCTGTGGCTGTTCCTGAGCTGGATTCCGCAATACTTCCTGCACAGCTACAACCTGGACCTGAAGAAGTCGGCGCTGTTCGCCTCGAGCGTGTTCTTCGCCGGCGTGATCGGCGACACGCTGGGCGGCATCGTCACCGACCGCATCCTCTCAGCGCACCGGCAGCCTGCAAGAGGCGCGCAGCTGGATGGTGGCGGTCTGCATGGTGCTGACGCTGCTCGTCGCTGCTGCCGCTGATGTTCACGCACAACCTGTACGTGTCGCTGGCGTGCCTGTCGGCCGGCTTCTTCTTCGCCGAGATGACGATCGGCCCGATGTGGGCGATCCCGATGGACATCGCGCCGGAATACTCCGGCACCGCCAGCGGCATGATGAACACGGGCTCGGCGCTGGCCGCGATCATCAGCCCGGTGGTCGGCGGGCTGCTGATCGACCAGCTTCGGCAACTGGGAGCTGCCGTTCGTCGGCAGCATGCTGCTGATGGCCGTCGGCGTCGTGCTCGCGTTCCGCATGCAGCCGGAGAGCAAGTTCGACGCGGGCGCGGCGGACGCGTCCGGCAGGGCGGTGCCGGCGACGGTGGTGCGGTAGCGGACCACGACCGTCGGCCGCGCGGCGTCTTCCGCGGCGGTCCGTCGACGTCGGTGCCGCTCGACGGCACCGCGTAACGACGCCGCGTAACGACGCCGCGAAACGACGCCGGGCCGCCGGCCTGACCGCGACGACGCGTCCGCGACGGTCGACCGCGGCATCGCTGCGGAACGGAACGCGCCCACCGGCCTCTGATCCGCCGTGTCCGCGACGATCAAGACCGACATCCCCGCGCGGCTCGACCGCCTCGCGTGGTCGCGCTTCCACACGCTCGTCGTCGTCGCGCTCGGCATCACGTGGATCCTCGACGGCCTCGAGGTCACGCTCGCCGGCGCGGTCGCCGGCGCGCTGAAGGCGAGCCCGACGCTGCATCTCGACAACGCCGACGTCGGCATCGCCGCGAGCGCCTATCTCGCCGGCGCGGTCGTCGGCGCGCTCGGCTTCGGCTGGGCGACCGACCGCATCGGCCGCCGCAGGCTGTTCTTCGTGACGCTGGGCCTCTACATCGCCGCGACGGCGGCGACGGCGCTGTCGTGGGACCTCGCGAGCTTCGCGCTGTTCCGCTTCCTGACCGGCGCCGGCATCGGCGGCGAATACACCGCGATCAACTCGACGATCCAGGAGCTGATGCCGGCGCGCGTGCGCGGCCGCACCGACCTCGCGATCAACGGCAGCTTCTGGCTCGGCGCGGCGGTCGGCGCGGCCGGGTCGATCGTGCTGCTCGACCCGCGCGATGCTCGGCCCCGACCTCGGCTGGCGCGTCTGCTTCGGCATCGGCGCCGTGCTCGGGCTCGTCGATCGTCGGGCTGCGTGCGCATGGATCCCGGAGAGCCCGCGCTGGCTGATGCTGCGCGGCCGGCTCGACGAGGCGAACGCGATCGTCGCGCGAGATCGAGGAGCGCGCGCGAAGCAGCCGCATCCCGACCACGGGTCTGAAGACGCTGCAGGCTCACGCCGCGCGACCACACGCCGCTCGCGGCGGTCGTCGACGCGCTGTTCCGCACGTATCCGCCGCCGCTCGCTGGTCGGCCTCGCGCTGATGGCCGCGCAGGCGTTCTTCTACAACGCGATCTTCTTCACCTATGCGCTGGTGCTCGACCGACTTCTATCAGCGTGCCGGCCGACCACATCGGCTGGTACATGCTGCCGTTCGCGGTCGGCAACTTCTTCGGGCCGCTGCTGCTCGGCCCGCTGTTCGACACGATCGGCCGGCGCACGATGATCGCCGCGACCTATGCGCATCTCCGGCGTGCTGCTGGTCGCTGAGCGGCTGGCTGTTCGTGCCGGCGTGCTCGACGCGACGACGCAGACGATCGCGTGGAGCGTCATCTTCTTCTTCGCCTCGGCGGCCGCGAGCTCGGCCTATCTGACGGTCAGCGAGACGTTCCCGCTCGAGATCCGCGCGCTGGCGATCGCGATCTTCTACGCGATCGGCACGGCGATCGGCGGCATCGCCGGGCCGCTCGTGTTCGGCCGGCTGATCGACACCGGATCGCGCAGCGCGGTGTTCGACGGCTACCTGCTCGGCGCGGCGCTGATGATCGGCGCGGCGATCGTGCAGGCGGTGTGGGGCGTCGCGTCGGAGCGGCGAGGGCTGGAGGACGTCGCGGCGCCGCTCGGCGCGGCCGACGCCGCATCGACGGTTGAGTCGCGGCCGGCGAGCGGTGGTCTGATCGGCGCCTTCGTGCGGACATCCGCCAGGCCTCGCCATGATTCGCTTGCCGATCGTCCTGATGGGCGCCGCGTCGGCGGCCGGCGCGCCGACGAGCGGGCGACGACGGGCCGGGCTCATCGACGTGGACGGCGCCGAAGTCCGGGTCGAGATCGAGGGCCACGGGCCGCCGATCGTCTTCCTGCACGGCGGCGCTGCAGGACTTCGGCGGGCCGTTCCGGCGCAGCGGGCGTACTTCGCGGCGACGCGAACGTCGTCGGCATCGACCAGGTCGGCCACGGTCACAGCCCGGACGACGGCCGGCCGTTCTCGTACCACGGATGGCCGACGACACCGCGGCGTCTCGAACGCTCGGCGTCGGACCCGTCGACGTGGTCGGCGCAGCGACGGGGGCGACATCGCGCTGCTGCTGGCGCACGATCATGCGGACCTCGTGCGCCGCGTCGTCGTGGCCGGCGCGAACCTCCGCGCCGGCCTGCCGCCGGACGAGCTCGAACGTCGCGCGGGTGGACCGACGCGCAGGTCGCGACGAAGCTCGAGGCGTTCAGCGTCAGCTGCCGCCGCGTTTCGCACCGATACCAGGCCGTGTCGCCGGACGGCGCGTCGCACTGGTCCGCGTTCCTGATCGAGTCGTACCGGCTGTGGCTGACGCCGGTCGTCATCGAGCCGTCGGCGCTCAAGACGATCGACGCGCCGGTCCTGGTGATGGCCGGCGACCACGACTTCGCGTCGATCGAGGAGACGGCCGAGATCTTCCGCGGCCTGCCGCACGGGCAGCTGCTGATCGTGCCGGGCGCCGGGCACGACACGCTCGGCGCTCGCCCGGCGCTGGCGAACGCCGCGATCGACGCGTTCCTGAGCGAGCCGGCGAACGACCGTCGCTGAGCGGCGCGACGCGCGCCGTCAGCGCGCCACCGCGACCGCCGGTCCGCGCTTCGTCGCGCCGAGCACGAGCTGCGCGATCAACGCGACGACGACGTTGATCACGAGTGCGAGCAGCCCCGTGTAGACCGTGTAGGGTCGCCGCCGATCGTCGGCGTGTGCACCGGCTTCACGCCGTCGGCGAACGCGATCGCCGAGCCCGCCGAGGATGCCGACCGCCCAGCCGATCAGCAGCGCCGGCGCGCGGAACCAGTTGAAGAACAGGCCGAAGACGACCGCCGGGAACGTCTGCAGGATCCACACGCCGCCGAGCAGCTGCAGGTCGAGCGCGAACTGCGTCGGCAGGAACAGGATGAACACGAGCGCGCCGACCTTGACGACGAGGGAGACGATCTTCGCGACCGCCGCCTCGCCGGCCGGGTGCCCGCCGGATCGACGTAGGCCTTCCAGAAGGTGCGCGTGAACAGGTTCGCGGCGCCGGGCCCCACTCGTCGAGATGCGCTTCCTTCACCTCGGGCCGCTGCCAGCGCGACGCCCAGAAGCCCATCACCGTGACGAGCGGAAGAAGAACACGAAGACCGCGAGCGCGGTCCAGTCGATCGTCGTCGCCATCACTTCACCCCGCGCTTCCGTTCGCTCTTGAAGACGATCCAGATCAGGAACGCGGTGACCGGCACCCAGACGAGCTGGTACCAGTAGAAGAACGGGAAGCCGAACAGCGCCGGCAGCTCGTGGTTGTAGAACGGGACCCACAACAGGCCGATGAACGGGATCAGCCAGCAGCAGTCGCACGATCGATCCTCGGGAAGCGAGTGGTGCGTCGATTGTCGGCGGGTCGGCGACGCCGGGCAAGGCCGCACGGTGGGAACGAGGCTCAGCCGCCTTGTCGGCGGACGGCGCTCGATGGCGCGCGACGCGGTGACTTCCGCGACCCGAAAGTCCGCACGAATCGTCGCGCGCGGGCGCCGACTTCGTCACGCAATCTATCCGCGTCGCGCGACTGGCGCTGAAAAGCCCCGCTGTTTCGACGATAGGCCGGGAACGGCTGCTTCTACAAAGGCTTCGTGCGCCGTCGTCGACGGTCCGACGTCCGCCCTCCCCTCGTCAGAAAGGATTCGCCATGTCCATCACCGCGCTCGGCAACGCGTCGAACACGCTCGCGTCGCAACTGCAGCCCATCTCCACGAACCCGTTCGCCTCGAACGCCGGCGATGCCGCCACGCCAGGCACCGTATCGAGCGGCAGCGGCGAGAGCCGCTTCGTCTCCGCGATCAAGAACGCGTTCCAGAGCCTCGGCGTCTCGCTCGACGGCACGTCGTCGACCAGCGCCGCGAGCCTCGTCGGGCACGTCGTCGTCGAGCGGTGACGCGTCCGCGGCCAGCGACGCCGTCTCGTCGTTCCTGCAGAGCCTGCTCGCCGCGCTGCACGGCCAGTCCGCCGCGAACGGGCCGCCGCCCGCCCCGGCCGCCGACGGCGCGACGACCGCGGTGGACGGCACCGCGCCGCCACGGCGACCGCCGCCGCGGGATCCGGCCAGCCGCGACGACCGACGCGACGTCGGCCGCGAACGGGACGACGCCGCCGCATCATCATCACGGACACGGTGGCGGCGGCCGCATCGGGAGCGACCTGAAAAGCCTGATCGCGCAGCTCCAGTCGTCGGACGGCAGCACGACGGCCACGCCGGGGACGGTGGCCTCCACGACCTCGACGACCGGCAACACGGCGCTCGACACGCTCGAGAAGGACTTCGACGCGGTGCTCGCGCAGAACGGCGTCGCGTCGACCGGCGGCAGCGGGCAGCTCACGGCCTTCCTCGAGAAGCTCGCGTCGGGTCTCGACGGCGCACCGGCGACCGGCAACGTCGTCTCGACCACCGCCTGAAACGAAAACGCCGACCGCGAGGTCGGCGTTCCTTGGTTGCGGGCGGCCCGCCGCGAGTCGCCGGCGCGCCGCCCGGTCGACGCGGCCCGGCGCGCGGCGTCGACCGCCTACTGCGCCGCGACGGTCCGGGCCTCGACGTCGAGTTCCGCGCGGACCGCGTCGTAGCATTCGCGCGAGACCGTCACCACCACCGGGTCGAGTCGGACGACCTCGACGGCCGGAACCGGCGCGAGCAGATCGGGCGCGCCGTCGCGACGACGTACGCCGACGTCACGGCGAGGCCGAGGCCGACGCCGAAGCGAAGCGGCCGAGACCGTGCAGCACGTGCTTCATCTTCCTGTTCATGATCCTTCCTTCGTGCGGACGACCCGAGGGTTCCCGCCGTTGATCGCGCGGCGCCGCCGGATGCGGGCTGCGATGTCGCCGTCGTATCGAGTCATCCCGCCTCCTTTCCCGTTGGCACTGCCGATCGATCGAGGGTGTGCCGAACGCGAGTGCAACGGATTGCCCAGCGTCCTCGCCGCACGTTGCGACCCGTCGCCGGGCCGCCGCGCACATTCACGATCGCCCCTTGCTGACGGGGCATGGTCGATCGTGGTGTTCGAACACACTCGCCATCGGACGAGCTGCGTGCGACCTCCAAATGCAAAAAGCCCGGATTCCTTCGCAGAAATCCGGGCCTCGAATACTCGAGTGCGAAGGGGCGCTACAAGCGCTACCTTCTCCCGGTTGCTGCCGATCGATTCCCTCGACGCCGCACGACGCAACGGCTCCGCCGAACGACGTCCACGACCGGCGCGCGAGCGCGACCCGGCCCTGGGCGGGCATCGAGCGGTCGAGTTGAGGTCGAAGGGTTTTCACGTTTTCGTTCGTCGGCGACGGATCAGATCTTTCGAAGGAACGAAGAGTAAAGACTCTTCACATTTGACGTCAAGCGGGTGAGACAATCTTTTTCCGCGTGTCCCGTCTCGAGCAACGCCTCGTGTCCGATCCCACCGTCTTCCGCCGCAACAACGTCGTCACGCTGTTCCAGGCCTTCGCCGAGGCGCGATGCCGCCGGCATCGCCCCCAAGGGCCTCGAGCAGGCGTTCGCCGCACGACGTGGAGATCTCGCCCAGCATGTGGAGCCAGATCAAGTCCGCGCGGCCGATCGGCGACAAGCTCGCGCGCCAGATCGAGCAGCATGCGGCAAGCCCGCCGGCTGGCTCGACGAGGAACGCGCGAGCCGCGGGCCTCACGCCGGGCGAGCAGCAGTTCCTCGCGCTCGCGCTGCAGGCCTGGCGCGCGCCGACGCCGAGGCGCGCAAGCGGCTGAAGGCGCAGATGAAGGCCGTTGACGCGGCGACGGCTGACGTCGTCCGGTCGCCGCCCTCAGTCGCCGATCGGCCGTCCGCAGCGCGCGAGCACGCTGCGCAGGTCGCGGATCGCCGGGGAAGACCTCGTTGTTCCAGTCGCCGCCCTGCGCGTCGTAGGCGCGCTGCTCGTACTCGACGATCTCCTTGTCCTCCGCGAAGATCCGCTCGGTGAACCAGGTCACGAACGGCCAGACCACGTGGATCAGGCCGGGGATCGGCGGCTTCTTCACCGACAGGTAGCCGAACGTGCGGTTGGTCTTCTGCTCGGCGTCGAGCGGCGTGTAGTTCAGCCAGACGTCGAGCACCGGATCGTCGCGTGTCCTTGATGTCGCGGCCGACCCAGACGCGCAGGCTCTGCGTCGGATAGTCGGTGCGGATGCGCATGTGGTCGGAGAAGTCCTTCTTCGCCTCGCCGCGCTTGCGCACGAGGTCGACGATGACCTTCTCGCCCATCGACGGCTTGCCGCCGGTGCGGCTGAAGGTGTACTCGACCTGCGCCCAGTCGTCGCCGTGCTCGCGGCCGATGCAGCGGGCCTTGATCGAGCCCATGTTCTTGCGATGCATGAACTGGTGGTTCATGTCGAACAGGTTCTCGTGCATGAACGTGTAGTGGCACGCGACCTCGCGATTCAGGCGGCGCGTCTTGTAGTCCTTGCGCTGCGACAGCCCGAGCGTCTTCGGCACCCGCGCCTCGGCCAGCGCCGGGTCGCCGGGAAACACGAAGATCAGGCCGTCGATCTCGCGCGCCGGATAGCGCTTGCACGCCATTCGGCAGGCGCTCCTTGCCGAGATACGGGACCTCGACGCACTTGCCGGCGCAGTCGTAGGTCCAGCCGTGGTAGTGGCACTTGAGCTCGTCGCCCGCAGACGACGCCGAGATGCAGCGGCACCTGGCGATGCGCGCAGCGATCCTCGAGCGCGAACGACGCGGCCGCTGTCGCCGCGGTAGAGCACGATCGGCTCGCCGGCGAAGCGGCGGCCGAGCGTCTTGCCCGGCTGCAGCTCGTCGGACCAGGCGAGCGCGTACCAGTGATCGGGATGCGCGCCGACGCGGCGCAGGTCGAACGCGTTCGGCGAGTTCGCCGACGCGGATCGGAATACGTTGCGGGGCGGCGTCGTCCGGCATGGCGGTCTCTCGATGGAGCCGTCAGCTTACCGAATTCGACCGGCGCCGACGCGGCGATGGACCGGCGGCGCGTCGCCACCCACAATGGCCGTCCGAACCGCCGCCGACGGAGGCCGCATGGCCGGCTTGCCGCGCCCGCCCATCGCTGCCGGTGGCGCGCGCGAGAATACCGCCGATCGTCGACGATCCCGCGACGTCGGTCGCCGCGTTCGTCGGGCCGACGCCGGGCGGGCCGGTCGACACGGCGGTCCGCGTCGCGAGCCTCGCCGACGTCGCGAGGACGTTCGGTCCGCTCGACCGGCCGACGCCGACGATCGACGCGCTGCGGCTCTACTTCGCGAACGGCGGCGCCGCGGCGATCGTCGTGCGGCCGTCGGCGGGCGGCGACGTGCGCGCCGTGACGATCGGATCGGCGGCGCAGCGCACCGGGCTGCATGCGCTCGACGCGTCCGGCGGCTTCGGCCTGATCGTGCTGACCGGCGTGTCGGACCGGCGACGCTCGGCGACGCGGCCGCATACGCGACGGCGCACCGCGCGTTCCTGCTGATCGACGCGCCGCCGGCGGTGCGCACCGCGGACGACATCGCGCGGCTCGTGCAGTCGGGGGCGGTGCCGGCGTCGCCCGACGCGGCGCTGTACTTCCCGTGGCTGGTGGTCGACGGCACGCGCGCCGTCGCGCCGTGCGGCGCCGTCGCCGGCGCGATCGTCCGCAACGACTCGGCACGCGGCGTGTGGTCGGCGCCGGCCGGTGCGGCGCTCCCGCTCGTCGGCGCGACGGCGCTCGCCACGACGCTGTCGTCGGCCGACGCGACGCGGCTCGACGGCCTCGGCGTCGACACGTTGCGTTCGCTGCCCGCCCGGCGTCGTGATCCGGGGCGCCCGCACGCTGCGTCGGCCCCGCGGGCGACGCGACGTGGCGCTACGTGTCGGTCCGCCGGACGGCAATGCATCTCGAACGCAGCATCCTGCGCGGGCTGGCGTGGGTCGCGCAGGCGCCCGACCAGCCGGCGACGTGGGTGCAGGTGACGTCGGCCGTCGGCGCCTACCTCGACGGCCTGTTCCGGCGCGGCGCGTTCCAGGGCACGACCGCCGTGCAGGCGTGGTTACCCGCTGCGACGCGACGACGACGACAGGAGGACGACCTCGACCACGGCGTGCTGAACGTGGTCGTCGGGTTCGCGCCGCTGCGGCCGGCCGAATTCGTCATCGTGCGCATCTCGACCATGACGTCGACGCGCACGACGCCGCCGTGACGTTCAGGCGCGTGACCGGCGACGCGTCCGCGACAGCAGGAACCCGACGACGACCGTCGCGATGATCGCCTTGCGGATGACGCCGTTGCGGTCGTGCTTCCAGGCCGCGCGGATCCCCATCTCGCCCAGCACGTCGGGCACGTGGCCCTTCGACAGGTCGTGGAACGAGCCCTTCGACGACATTGATGCGGTCGGCCGCGAGCAGCATCAGCCAGTGCCGGAGGTCGTTCTCGCTGTAGCCGAACGCCAGCTTGCGAACGCGCCGCTCGGGCCGCTCGGCGGACACGGTGGTGCCGAACACCGGCGTCAGGCCTGGGCGTTCGCTGGAATGGAAGACTTCGGACCGTCTCCGGCTGCGGCTCGGCGTCGTGGTCCGGCGGGTCCAGACGAGGCGGCGTCGCTCCATCGGCACAGCGGGCCGGTTGGCCCGGTCGAGATCGCTGCCCCAGCCGGGGATATCGGGATGGCGGACGGCGCGTACTGCGTGTCGACGGCGCGGCGGTCGCGGTGCCGGGTTCGTCGTGTCCTGGAGGCTCCTGTCGCAGTGATAGCGCGTCCGTTCAGAGTCGAGCTTGACGCCTTCGCGCGGCGCGCGGCGGCACGAGGACGGTCTTGATGCAGTCGTCGAGCTTGCGCGAGAAGAGGTGGTAGGCGTCGGCCACGTCCTCCAGCGGGACGCGGTGCGTGATGATGTCGCTTCGGGCTCGATGCGCCCGGCCCGGATGTGCTCGATCAGCCGCGGCAGGTGGCGCTTCACGCTGGCCTGGTTCATCCGCAGCGTGAGGCCCTTGTTCACGGCGTTGCCGATCGGCACCGCGTTGAACGTCGGGCCGTAGACGCCGACGATCGACACGTTGCCGCCCTTGCGGACCGAGTTGATGCCCAGTGCAGCACGGTCGCGGCGCCGGCCTGCAGCTTCAGCTTCACGCCGGTCAGGATCTGCAGCGCGTTGCCGGACGCCTCGCAGCCGACCGCGTCGATGCAGACGTCGGCGCCGAGCCCGTCGGTCATCTTCTTGATGTGCATCGCCATGTCGCCGACCTGCGGAAGTCGACCGTCTCGCACTGGGCGAAGCGGCTGCGCGAAGTCGAGCCGGTAGTCGACGTGGTCGACGACGATGACGCGCCCGGCGCCGAACAGCCAGGCCGACTTCGCGGCGAACAGGCCGACCGGCCCGGCGCCGAACACGACCACCGTGTCGCCCTGCTGGATTCGCCCATCTCGGCGGCCTGGTAGCCGGTCGGGAAGACGTCGGTGAGCAGCACGGCGTCGTCGAGGTCGATGTCGTCCGGGATCACCGTCGGGCCGACGTCGGCGATAGGGCACGCGCACGTACTCGGCCTGCCCGCCGTCGTAGCCGCCGGCCGTGTGCGAGTAGCCGTAGATGCCGCCGACGGCCGTCGCCTCGGGGTTGTGTTGTGGCAGTTGCCGTACAGCTCGCGCTGGCAGAAGAAGCAGGTGCCGCAGAACGACGTTGAACGGCACGAGCACGCGAGTCGCCGACCTTCAGGTTGCGGACCGACGGGCCGACCTCCTCGACGACGCCGGTGAACTCGTGGCCGAACGTCGTGCCCGACGCGCGTGTCGGGCACCAGGCCGTGGTACAGGTGCAGGTCGGATCCGCAGATGCAGGAGCGCGTGACCCGGACGATCGCGTCGTTCGGATGCTCGATCACCGGCTCGGGCTTGTGTCGGCACGGACGCGGTACGGCCCGCGGTAGTTCATGGCCAGCATGGACGGTCTCCTGGGATTGGTCGTTCGGCGCGGCGGCATGCCGGCACGGGGCGTCCCATTCTTCGATGGCCCATGCGATGTCGCCGCCGACGGATCGACTCATGCGCTTGTCGGCGCGCGGATGAATGGGTCATGGCGAACATTGAGTCGCCGATTCCTGCGCCGACCGCGTCACGGGACGACGGGCCGCGTGGATACCGCTTGCGCGCGCGACGCGGCCGCCGCACGATCTCGCACCATCCAACGCCAGGAGACAAACGCATGGCCGCCGTCGTCGAGAACAACCGCCTCACCGGCAAGCAGCAACCCACGATCGGCGGCTCGACGTACGTCGATCCCGGGGTCGATGGAGTGGCAGCCGAGCCAGTTCGACAAGATCGCGATGAAGGTGCTGTATCGCGACGAGGCGAAGGGCGAGATGACGGTGCTGCTGAAGTGGGAGCCGGGCGCGACGCTGCCGTTCCATCGGCATCCGGAGATCGAGCAGAGCTACGTCATCGAAGGGTCGTTCTCGGACCACGACGGCATCTGTCGTGCCGGACAGTTCGTGTGGCGCAAGCCCGGCTCGATGCACGAGACGCGGTCGGACGAAGGCTGCGTGATCCTCGCGATCTATCGCAAGCCGAACATCTTTCGCAACACCGAAGGATTCCGTTCGCGCGACTGAAGCGCGTCGGGCCGCGCGCGATCGACGCGCGCGACTGCGGCGCATGCGGTCGCGCGTCGATGCGCTGCGGCAATCGCAGGCGCGCGGGTTGCTGCTCCGTGGGTTCCGACCTTTTTTCGGTCGCCCCCCTCCGGAGAACCCGACCCATGTTTGCACACAACAAGCGACTGCAATACACGGTCCGCGTCAGCGGAACCAATCCCGGTCTCGCCAATCTGATGCTCGAGCAGTTCGGCGGCCCGCAAGGCGAGCTGGCCGCGGCCATGCGTTATTTCACGCAGGCCGTCGCGGAAGACGATCCGGGCCGCAAGGACATGCTGTTCGACATCGCGACGGAGGAGCTCAGCCACCTCGAAGTGATCGGCAACATCGTCGCGCATGCTCAACAAGGGCGCCAAGGGCCGCCTCGCCGAAGGCGTCGAGTCGAAGGCGGAGATCTACCGCGTGCATCACCGGCGCCGGCAACGACAGCCACCTCACGCAGGTGCTGTACGGCGCGGGCGCGCCGCTGACCAACTCGGCCGGCGTGCCGTGGACCGCCGCCTACGTCGACAGCATCGGCGAGCCGACCGCGGACCTGTCAAGAATGGAGGACATCG
>CAVPTE010000005.1:0-115821 GCA_963708665.1 uncultured beta proteobacterium
GGTCGAGGAACAGGCTGTGGTTCTTCACGTAGTAGAGGTCGTACTGCAGCTTCTGCGACGCGTCGTCGAGCGACGCGCCGTACGGGTAGCGGACCTGCGCCCAGCCGGTGATGCCCGGCTTGACGCTGTGGCGCGCCGCGTAGAACGGGATGTCCTGCACGAGCTGGCGCACGAAGTACGGACGCTCGGGCCGCGGACCGACGAAGCTCATCTCGCCGCGCAGCACGTTGATGATCTGCGGCAGCTCGTCGATGCGGGTGCGACGGATGAAGCGGCCGATGCGGGTGATGCGGTCGTCGTTGTTCTTCGCCCACTTCGGCTTGCCGTCGCGCTCGGCGTCGCTGCCGCATGCTGCGGAACTTGAGGATCTCGAACACGCGGCCGCCCTGGCCGACGCGCTCCTGGCGATAGAAGATCGGGCCGCGGTCCTCGATGTGGATCAGGAACGCGGTGATCGCGATCACCGGCAGCATGATCAGCAGCAAGACGCCGCTGACGAGCACGTCGAACAGCCGCTTGACGGTCTCGCGCAGCAGGCCCTGGCGGCAGCCTTCGCCGAACACGAGCCAGCTCGCCTTCAGGCTGTCGAGGCGGATCTGGCCGAGCTCGCGTTCGAAGAACGTCTGCAGGTCGGTGATCTGCACGCCGCGCAGCTTGCAGTCGAGCAGCTGGCTGACCGGCAGCGCGCCGCCGCGCTGCTCGCGCATCGCGATGATGATCTCGTGCACGCCGTACTGATGCGCGGCCTCGCTGACCGACATCGTGATCGGCAGGATGCGCGTCCCGGTCACGGCGACGTCGGCCGTGGTCAGCGGATGCACGCCGATCACGTCGATGGCGTCCTTGCGGCCGTTGCGCGAGACGAGCTCGAGGATGCCGCGCGCCTGCTCGCCGGCGCCGAGGATCAGCACGCGCTTCTTCAGCACGCCGAACGCGGTCCAGCGGAAGAACACGGTGCGGACGATCAGCAGGGAGCCGAACGCGATCGTCGCGGTGTACGCGAACACGCCGCGGCCGATGTACGTCTCGGGGAAGAGGTAGAACACGACGCTCATCAGCGCGCTGCCGGCGGCGAACGCGATGATCGTGCGGTTCAGGATCGAGACGAACGATTCGGGATGCTCGGACTGGTACAGGCCGAGCGCGGCCATCACGACGATCATGAAGAACGTGAACAGCAACGCCTCCGGCGAGACGAACGTCGCGCTGGACAGCGTGGTCGGTCGAGAAGCGGATCGCGACGCCCGCGACGCTCGCGACGAGCAGCAGCATGCCTTCGATCAGCATCAGCAGCACGATGCGGATCGAGATGTAGTGGCTGAAGACTCGGATCATCCGGGCGTTCGGTGGCGTGGCGTCCGTTCGGCGTCCGCGGTCGCGTGACGCGCCGCGCGGCGGAAGTGCAGCCGTTCGGACGTACAAGAAACATGCCCGTCGCGTCGCCGGCGCTCGGCCGCGCGTGTCGAACCGCGCGTCACCGGCCGTACCCGGCGCGCGACCGCGCGCCGAAAGTCGATGGTGCGGCGCCGCGCATTTTCTGCAGGGAATTGTCAAAAAACGTCAGTTAATGACAGCGTCCCCGTCGAAAGCCGGCTCGCGACGGTGGCGTTTGCCGAGTCCGCGCGCTCGCCCAACCCGAGCGCAAACGAGCGAACCGACCTAGCGCGCGATCGACTCGCGCATCGACGGACCGCGACGACACCACGGCGGCGCCACGACGACGGCCGGATCCGAGGCGAGGCGTCGATCCGCCCTTCGGCATGGATGTTGCTCGATGAGACGCGGTCGTGTTGCGATTGCGTCCCGCGCCGATATCGATCGGCCCACCCGCCGATGGCGCTGATAGAATCGAAGACCGCCTGCGGCGAACACGTCTCGACGGCCGTTCGGCCACGAGCGGCCCGGCACAACAACAATCTCGATCGTTGACAGGGGAGACGTCGGCCATGCCGAACCACACTTCGCGCGCACGCACGGCGTCGCGCCGCATCGGAACCGTCGTCGCGGCGCTCGCGGTCGTGCTGCTGGCCGGATGCGCGAGCAAGTTCCCGCTGGCGCCGGCCACGGTCGAGGCGAACAGCGACTACGCGTACCTGATCGGGCCGGGCGACAACCTCAACATCGTCATCTGGCGCAATCCGGAGCTGTCGAGCAACGTGCCGGTCCGTCCGGACGGCATGATCACGACGCCGCTCGTCGAGGACATCAAGGCGACCAACAAGACGCCGACGCAGCTGGCCCGCGAGGTCGAGAAGGCGCTGACGAAGTACATCCAGGACCCGATCGTCACGATCATCGTCACGGGCTTCGTCGGACCGTACAGCGAGCAGGTGCGCATCGTCGGGCAGGCCGCGCGGCCGCAGACGCTGCCGTACCGCCAGAACATGTCGGTGCTCGACGTGATGATCGCCGTCGGCGGCCTCACCGACTTCGCCGCCGGCAACCGCGCCACCATCCTGCGCACTCGCGAAGGCAACGCGCAGTACCGCGTCCGCCTGAACGACCTGCTGCAGAAGGGCGACGTCAGCGCGAACGTCGGCGATGCGTCCGGGCGACGTGCTGATCATCCCCGAGAGCTACTTCTGATCGACGTGACTCGCGGCCGCGCCACGCGCGGCCGACGACACGCCCGGGCCACCGGCCCATCCGCGACCGATGCGAGAGCACAGCAATGAATGAGATCGTCGAACAGTTCCGCCGCGTCGTCCGCGACATCTGGCTGCATCGCTGGATCGGCCTCATCGCGGCGTGGCTGATCGTCATCGTCGGCGCGCATCTCGGTGTACCTGATGCCCGACCAGTACGAGGCGTCGGCCCGCGTCTACGTCGACACGCAGTCGGTCCTGAAGCCGCTGATGTCGGGCCTGACGGTCGAGCCGAACCTCGACCAGCAGATCGCGATGATGAGCCGCACGCTGATCAGCCGGCCGAACCTCGAGAAGGTCGTCGGCATGTCCGACCTCAACCTCGCGGCGAAGACGCACGGAGCAGACCGACGGCGCAGATCGACTACCTGTCGCACGCGATCGAGCCTGCGCGTCGGCCGGCGGCATCAACCTCTACACGATCGCGTTCCGCAACTCGAACCCCGAGTCGGCCCGCAAGGTCGTGCAGTCGCTGCTGACGATCTTCGTCGAGTCGAACCTCGGCAACAAGCGCAAGGACTCCGACACGGCGCGGCGCTTCATCGACGACCAGATCAAGGCGTACGAGCAGAAGCTGACGCAGGCCGAGAACGCGCTGAAGGAATTCAAGATCAACAACCTCGCGACGATGTCGAACGGCGGTCGCGACTACTTCCAGCAGATGTCGGACGCCGGCAACGAGCTCGCCGCCGCGAAGCTCGCGCTCGACGAGGCCGAGAACGGTCGCGACGCGCTGCGCCGCCAGATGGTCGGCGAGGATCCGATCCTGCTGAACACCGGCGACAACGCGCAGGGCTCGCGTGCCGGAGATCGACAGCCGCATCGCGTCGCTGAAGCAGCACCTCGACGAGATGCGCCTGCACTTCACCGACGCGTATCCGGACATCATCTCGACGAAGCGGATCATCGGCGAGCTCGAGCAGCAGAAGAAGACGGAGCTGGCCGCGATGGCGAAGAACTCGCCGACGCGCTCGCCGCTGTCGGGCAACCCGGTCTACCAGCAACTGCAGGTCCAGCTCGCGCAGTCCGAGTCGGAGGTCGCCGCGCTGAAGACGCGCGTCGCGGCGTACGAGGCGCGCTACGCCCGGCTCAAGGCCGCCGCGAACAACGTGCCGAAGATCGAGGCCGACCTGCAGCAGCTCAATCGCGACTACGAGGTCAATCGCCAGAACTACGAGAAGCTGATCGCCCGTCGCGAGTCGGCGCAGATGTCGAGCGACATGGACGCGTCGGCCGGCCTCGTCGAGTTCCGCGTGATCGATCCGCCGCGCGTGTCGCCGCGTCCGGTCGCGCCGAACCGTCAGCTGCTGGTCACGATGGTGTTCCTCGGCGGTCTCGCCGGCGGCATCGGCGTGGCCTTCCTGATGGGCCAGATCCGTCCGACGTTCTCCGATCGCAAGGCGCTTCGCGACATCTCCGGGCTCCCGATTCTCGGGACGGTGACGATGATCTGGACGGACGGACAGGTGCGCCAGCGCCGTCGCAAGCTGACCTGGTTCATCGCGGCGAGCGCCGGCCCTGATCTGCGTGTACGGCGCCGGTCTGGCCTTCTTCGTCGCGCGCTCGTACACCGCCTAGGAGACCCAAGTGAGCCTCATCGAACGCGCGATCAAGCGCATGGACGAAGTCCCCGCCGCGCTGCGCGCCGATCCGGCGTACGTGCCCGCGCCGGTCGACGACGCGGTGGCGCTCGACGAGCCGTTCGTCGACGCCGCGGTGCCGCGCCTGCAGCCGGCCGTGGCCGAGTTTTCGCGCGAGCCGCAGCTGCGCGCCGACCCGGACGAGCTCGCGCTGGCGTCCGACGACGACTGGGCGACGCCGGGCGGCGCCGCTCGGCGGGCCGGCCGACGCGATCCGTCCGCCGGTCCGCAGCAAGACGGTCACGATCGATCTGCAGCGTCTTCGCGAGGGCGGCATGATCGCGCCCGACGGCGACAAGACGCCGCTCGCGGAGGAGTTCCGCGTCATCAAGCGGCCGCTGCTGAAGAACGCGTTCGGCGCGGGCTCGCAGATCCGCAACGGCAACCTGATCATGGTCACGAGCGCGTTCCCGCGCGAGGGCAAGAGCTTCTGCGCGATCAACCTCGCGATGTCGATCGCGATGGAGCGCGACCGCACGGTGCTGCTGGTCGACGCCGACGTCGCGCGCCCGTCGATCCCGCAGAAGTTCGGCATCGCGCCGGACATCGGCCTGATGGACGTGCTGCTCGACTCGCACGTCAACCTGTCCGACGCGATCGTCCGCACGAACGTCAACAAGCTCGCGCTGCTGCCGGCCGGCCGGCCGCACCGTCAGGCGACCGAGCTGCTCGCGAGCGAGGCGATGGCGAACCTGCTGTCCGAGCTGTCCGAGCGCTACTCCGACCGCATCGTGATCTTCGACTCGCCGCCGCTGCTGGTCACGACCGAGGCCCGCACGCTCGCCGCCAACATGGGGCAGATCGTGATGGTCGTCGAGTCGGACAACACGACGCACGAGGCCCTGCGCGAGGCCCTGTCGACGATCGAGTCCTGCGACGTCGTCGGCATGGTCCTGAACAAGGGACGTCGCTCGAACCCGGGCGACAGCTACGGCTACTATGGTTATTGACCCACGACGGTCAAGTCGCGGTCGTGCCGAGCGGTTCGTTGTTTCTTCGAAGATTGTCGCGGTCGCGGTCGCGGTCGCCGGTTGCGGTGCCCCGGCGGTCGCCTCCGCCCAGCTGATCGGCGACCTCGGACAGTCGCTCGCGGGCGGCTTCAACACGCCGTGGCGCTTCTCGTCGTCGCTCGACGTCGACGAGAACTGGTCCGACAACATCAACCTGTCGCCGGCGGGAAGTCAGCGTTCGGACTTCGTCACGAGCATCAATCCGTCGTTCCACATGTCGCGCAACAGCGCGCGGCTGTCGACGAGCCTCGACTACACGCCGTCGTACCTCTGGTACGCGAACCACACGAACGGCGCGGCGCTCCGCAACTCGCTGAACGCGACGCTGCACTCGAACGTCATCGAGAACCTGCTGTCGTTCGATGCCACGACCGGCATCGCGCAGCAGAACGTGTCGCCGTTCGGCACGCAGGCGGCGAACACGTACAACGGCTCGCAGAACCGCGTCGAGGGGCGGACGTTCTCCGCCGGCCCGACGCTGCAGTCGCGTCTGCAGCAGGACGTGACGTACTCCCTGGGCTATCGCTACACCGCGTCGAGCGCCGGCAGCGCGCTGTACGCGGCGAGCCACACGAACGAGGAGTTCGGCAACATCCAGACGAGCACGTCGTTCCGCGACGTCGGCGTCGGCGTCCAGTTCGACCGCACCGACCAGGTCTACAACCAGACGAACGAGCTCGTCACGGAGACGGTCAACGGCACGCTGACCTACGTGCTGGTGCCGACGGTGCACCTGCACGCCAGCATCGGGTACGACCGCGACCACTATCCGTCGACGTCGATCGCCGACCTGTCGGGCGCATCGTATTCGGCCGGCTTCGACTGGAACCCGAGCCATCACACGCAGGTGTCGGTGACGTTCGGCCATCGCTACTTCGGACCGACGGCGAACGTCTCGCTGGTCGAGTCGTCGCAGCACTACACGATCAACGCGATCTACAGCCGCGACCAGACGACGTCGTCCGGCAGCGGCCTCGCCGCGGTCGCGAACCCGAACTACCAGCTGCTCGACCAGTACCTGCGGTCGCAGATCACCGACCCGACCGCGCGCGCGGCCGCGGTCCAGTCGGTGCTGGCGCAGGCCGGGCTGTCGACGTCGCCCTATGCGACGACGTCGTTCTTCTCGAACCAGCTCTACATCCAGAAGCGCGCCGAGCTCTCGGTCGCACTGCTCGGGCTGCGCAACACCGTCACGTTCGACATCTCGCGCACCGACGTGCAGGGGCTGTCGGCGTTCGACGTCGGCTTCGACATCTTCAATCAGGCGCAGAAGTTCCGCACGACGACCTACACCGCGAACTGGAGCTACCGGCTCGGGCCGCGCACGTCGCTGAACGGGACGGTGCAGAAGAACGACAGCCACGCGCTGGTCGGCGCCGGCGATTCGCGCCAGCGCGTGCTGATCGCGTCGATCAACCGCCAGGTGTCGAAGAACGTGTCGGCCAACGCGATGTATCGCAACACGGCCCAGGACAGCGACGTCAGCACGCCGGGCCTGTACGGCGGCAACTACCGCGAGAACGCGGTACTCGCCGGGCTGCACGTCAACTTCTGAGGATCGACGATCCCGAGCGAGGCAGGCATGTACGAATCGTTCTACGGCTTGACCGGCAAGCCGTTCCAGCTCAACCCGGATCCGGCCTTCTTCTTCCGCAGCCGCGGCCACGGCCGGGCGATGGCGTATCTCGACTACGGCGTCCATCAGGCCGAGGGCTTCATCGTCGTCACCGGCGACGTCGGCGCGGGCAAGACCACGCTCGTGCGCAACCTGCTGCGCTCGCTCGCGCCGGGCAACCTCGTCGCCAAGCAGATCGTCAGCACGCAGCTCGATGCCGACGACATGCTGCGGATGGTGGCCGGCGCGTTCTTCGGCGTGCAGCCGGAGCTGCCGGACAAGGCCGGGCTGCTGCTCGGCCTCGAGCGCTACTTCCGCCGGCTGCAGCTCGAAGGCAAGCGCGCGCTGCTGATCGTCGACGAGGCGCAGAACCTCACGCCGCGCGCGGTCGAGGAGCTGCGGATGCTGTCGAATTTCCAGACGAACGAGCGCTCGCTGCTGCAGAGCTTCCTGCTCGGCCAGCCCGAATTCCGGCAGATCATGCAGCAGCCCGAGATGCGACAGCTGCGCCAGCGCGTCATCGCGTCGTACCACCTCGGGCCGCTCGGCGCGGAGGAGACGCAGGCCTACATCGAGCACCGGCTCGGCCTCGTCGGCTGGCAGGGCGACCCGAGCTTCGAGCCCGCGGCCTATGCGGCGATCCACGAGGCCACGAACGGCATTCCGCGCCAGATCAACGTGCTCTGCGACCGCGTGCTGCTGGCCGCTTTCCTCGGCGAGAAGCACAACCTGACGGAAAGTGACGTTTCTGACGTGGCCAGGGAGTTGCGGACAGAATTGCGCGGGGGCCTGACCGAGGCCGAGGCCGACGCGGCCGAGGCCGGCAACATGAAGATGCCGGGCTACGCGCCGACGCTCTCCCTCGTGAGCGGACGCGGCCCCGTCGATCCGCGCAGCCTTCCGGCGAACGCCGACGGCGTCCTGCTGAACGGACTCGCCGAACAGGTACACCTTTTGCAGCAGTCCGTGGCAAGCGTCGCGCGCACGCTCGATCAACTGCGCGCGGTCGCTTCAACACCAGCGGCTCAACCGGAAGAGCGACCTGCGCAGGCGGGGGGCATGGAGTAGGACGTGAGCGGTTTCGACGGCGGCGTGAACGACCCACGGAGCGGCGCCGCCGCTGCGCGCCGGCCGGTGCTGTGCGTCGTCGGCGCGCGTCCGAACTACATGAAGATGGCGCCGATCATCCGCGCGCTGGCTGCGCGCGGCGGCGCCACGCCGCCGGTGCTCGTGCATACCGGCCAGCACTACGACGCCGCGATGAACGACGGCTTCTTCACGGCGCTCGGGATGCCGCGTCCCGCGGTCAACCTCGAGGTCGGCTCCGGCGAGCCATGCGGTGCAGACCGCCGAGATCATGAAGCGGTTCGAGCCGGTGCTCGACGCGCACGACCCGGCCGCGGTGCTCGTCGTCGGCGACGTCAACTCGACGCTCGCCTGCGCGCTGGTCGCGGCGAAGAAGGGCGTGCCCGTCGTCCACGTCGAGGCCGGCCTGCGCAGCTACGACCGCGCGATGCCCGAAGAGATCAACCGCGTGCTGACCGACCAGATCGCCGACCTGCTGTACACGACCGAGCGCGGCGGCCGCGACAACCTGCAGGCCGAAGGCATCGGCGACGAGCGCATCGTGCTTCGTCGGCAACGTGATGATCGACACGCTGCTCGCGAATCGCGCGGCGGCGATCCCGTCGTCGACGACGCTCGCCGGCCTGCCGGTCGCGCCGGCGGCGTTCCACGTCGACGGCCGCTCGCGCTACGGCGTCGTGACGCTGCACCGGCCGTCGAACGTCGACGACGCCGCGACGCTCGAGCGCCTGCTCGGCGCGCTGGCCGACGATCGCGGCGCGGCTGCCGCTCGTCCTCGCGCTGCATCCGCGCACGAAGGCGCGCATCGCCGAGTTCGGCCTCGTCGACCGGCTCGACCCGTCGCGCGTCGCGCTGCTGCCGCCGCAGGGCTATCTCGAGATGCTCGGCCTGATGGCCGATGCGACGCTGGTGCTGACCGACTCCGGCGGCCTGCAGGAGGAGACGACCGCGCTCGGCGTGCCGTGCCTGACGATGCGCGAGAACACCGAGCGGCCGATCACGATCGCCGAAGGCACCAACACGCTGTGCGGCACCGACCGCGTCGCGCATCGTCGACGCCGCGTTCGACGTGCTCGCGACCGGCGGCAAGCGCGGCCGTACGCCGGAGCTCTGGGACGGCCACGCGGCCGAGCGCATCGCGGCGCATCTCGACGGCTGGCTCGCCGCGCGCCGCGACGACCGCGCCGCCACGACGCGCGCCCAGCCGGCGATCCGCAAGGCGGCCTGACGTGTACACGTACCTCGTCTCGACGCCGGGTTCCGACGAGCGCTTCCGCGAGGCGCGGGCGCAGCGCGACGCGCACCTTGCGCAGGCCGCGGACACCGTCAACGCGCTGACGATCGACGTCGAGGACTACTTCCAGGTCTCGGCGTTCGCGCCGTACATCGCGCGCGAGCGACTGGGACGGCATCCCGTGCCGCGTCGAGGCGCAACGTCGAGCGCATCCTCGGCTGGCTCGACGACCACGGCGCGAAGGCGACGTTCTTCACGCTCGGCTGGATCGCCGAGCGCTATCCGGCCATGGTCCGCGCGCATCGTCGCGCGACGGCCACGAGCTCGCCAGCCACGGCTACGGCCACCAGCGCGCGTCGGACCAGTCGCGCGACCGAATTCCGCGACGACATCGTCCGCGCCAAGGGCCTGCTCGAGGACATCGGCGGCGTCGCCGTGACCGGCTATCGCGCGCCGAGCTTCTCGATCGGCAGCGACAACCTGTGGGCGTTCGACTGCATGCCGCGACGCCGGCTATCGCTACAGCTCGAGCATCTACCCGATCCGCCACGATCACTACGGCATGCCCGACGCGCCGCGCTTCGCGTACCGCGTCGCGGCCCGACCTGCTCGAAGTGCCGATCGACGACCGTCGAGCTGTTCAACCGCAACTGGCCCGCCGGCGGCGGCGGCTGGTTCCGGCTGCTGCCGTACGCGGTGTCGCGCTGGCTGCTCCGGCGCGTCAACTGCGTCGACGGCGAGCCGTGCATGTTCTATTTCCATCCGTGGGAGATCGACCCGGCCCAGCCGCGCGTGGCGGGCATCGACGCGCAGACGCGCTTTCGCCACTACGTGAACCTCGACCGCATGGAGGCGCGCCTCGGCCGACTGCTGGCGGACTTCCGCTGGGACCGCGTCGATCGCGTGTTCCTGCACGAGTCGCGCTGAAGGCGGCCCGATGAACGCGCAGACCCTCGACGTGCGACGTGCCGTCCGGCCGCCGCCTTCCGCGACGATCGGCGGCGGGGCGACGGCCGCGAACGAGTCGGACATCGCACCGGACGTCCGCCCGATCGGCGCGGTCGAGCCGATCGTCGTCCGCGAGATGGGCGACGGCGATCGTGCGCGCTGGGACGCGTTCGTCGAGGCCGCGCCCGACGCGACGTTCTTCCACCGCGTCCGGCTGGCGCGACGTCGTCGAGGACGCGTTCGGTCAGCGCACGACGTTCCTGTACGCCGAGCGCGACGGTCGCGTCGTCGGCGTGCTGCCGCTCGCACGCCAGAAGAGCGCGCTGTTCGGCGACGCGCTGATCTCGCTGCCGTTCTGCGTCTACGGCGGCGTCGCGGCGATCGACGAGCGACGCGGCCGCCGCGCTGCTCGACGAGGCCGAGGCCCGCGCCGCGCGACTCGGCGTCGGCCACCTCGAATGCCGCAACCGCGACGTCCGCCGGCGCGCGTCGTGGACGACGACCGACCTGTACGTCACGTTCCGCAAGGCGATCTCGGCGGACCACGACGCGAACCTGCTCGCGATCCCGCGCAAGCAGCGCGCGATGGTCCGCAAGGGCATCAAGGCCGGCCTCGTCGGCACGCGTCGACGACGACCTCGACCGCTTCTTCGCGCTCTATGCCGACAACGTCCATCGCCACGGCACGCCGGCGCAGTCGAGGCGCTACTTCGAGACGCTGAAGCGCACGTTCGGCGACGACTGCTCGGTGCTGACGGTCTCGTCGCCCGACGGCCGCGCCGCTGTCGAGCGTGCTGTCGTTCCGCTTTCGCGACGAGGTGCTGCCGTACTACGCCGGCGACGCGCGTCGCGTCGCGCGAGACCGCCGCGAACGACTTCAAGTACTGGGAGCTGATGCGGCGCTCGGCCGACGCCGGCGTCACGCTGTTCGACTACGGCCGCAGCAAGGTCGGCACCGGCCCGTACGACTTCAAGCGCAACTGGGGCTTCGAGCCGCAGCCGCTGCCGTACGAGTACCGGCTCGTGCGCGCGTCCAAGGTGCCCGAGAACAATCCGCTGAATCCGAAGTACCGGGCGTTCATCGCGGCGTGGCGGCGGCTGCCGCTGCCGGTCGCGAACGCGCTCGGCCCGTTCCTCGCGCGGCGTCTGGGGTAGGCGATGGACGATCTCCTGTTTCTCGCGCACCGCATCCCGTATCCGCCGAACAAGGGCGACAAGCTGCGCTCGTACCACGTACTGAAGCACCTCGCGAAGCGCTACCGCGTGCACGTCGGCACGTTCGTCGACGATCCCGACGACTGGCGGCACGTCGAGAAGGTGAGGGCGGTCGCCGGCGGCGAGACGCTCTGCGTGCCGCTGTCGCCGCGTCGCGCGCGGCTGAAGAGCGCGCTCGGGCTCCTGACCGGCGAGCCGCTCGCGATCCCGTACTACCGCGACACGCGGATGGCGCGCTGGGTCGACGACCTCGTCCATCGTCGCTCGATCCGCCGCGTCGTCGTGTTCTCGTCGCCGATGGCGCAGTACGTCAACGACATGGAGGACGTCGAGCGGCTGATCGACTTCGTCGACGTCGACTCCGACAAGTGGAACCAGTACGCCGCGACGCAGCGGTCGCGCGATGGCGTGGCTGTACCGGCGCGAGGCCGCGTGCCTGCTCGACTTCGAGCGCTACACCGCGTCGCGCGCGATCGCGAGCATCTTCGTCACGCGGCCCGAGTCCGCGCTGTTCCGCCGACTCGCCGGCGACCTGATCTCGCCGGTCATCACGGTCGAGAACGGCGTCGACGCCGACTACTTCTCGCACGAGAACATCCCGCTGCCCGACGGCTGGACCGCCGGACGCGACGACGCGTCGAATCGCGCGATCGTGTTCACCGGCGCGATGGACTACCGGCCGAACGTCGACGCGGCCGCGTGGTTCAGCCGCGAGGTGCTGCCGCTGATCCGGCACCAGCTGCCCGATGCGACGTTCTGGATCGTCGGCGCGCGACCGACCGCCGAGGTCCGTTCGCTCGCGCGCGACGGCGAGATCCACGTGACCGGCACGGTGCGCGAGGTCCGGCCGTATCTCGCGCACGCGGGTGTCGTGGTCGTGCCGATGCGGCTCGCGCGCGGCATCCAGAACAAGGCGCTCGAGGCGATGGCGATGGGCGCGCCGACGATCGTGTCGACGACGTCGGCCGCCGCACTGAACGCGGTGCCGAGCCGGGACTTCCGCCTCGCCGACGACGCCGAATCGTTCGCCCGCGAGGTGCTCGACGTGCTCGCGGATCGCGCGGCGCGCCGCCGGCTCGGCGACGCGGGCCGCGCGGCGGTGCTCGCGAACTACGACTGGTCGCGCAACCTCGCGCGCATCGAGCGCTGCTTCGACTCCGGCTTCGATCGCAGCGTCGACCAGCTCTTCGAGATCCAGCCGCGTCCGGACGACCCGAACGCCGCCCCGGGCCTGCGCACGAAGCGCCGGACGCCGCCCGGACCGTTCATCGCCACCGATATCGAACATGCCTGAAGCCAGCGGCTCGATCGCCGACGCGCCCATCGTCGCGCCACGCGGCCGGCGGACCACCGAGCCGGTCGTCGCGCACGACGCGGCGGCCGCCGAGGCCCCGACGCGCGCGAGCGTTCCGCGACGCGCCGGCGCGCATCCGCTCGCGGTGCCGCTGCGCGTGTTCGCGCTCGGCTTCGTCGCGCTCGTCGCGATCTACTTCGAGACGATGCTCGTGCTGTGGGACAGCTGGGGCAACACCGGCACGTTCGCGCACGGCTACTTCATCTTCCCGATCAGCGCCTGGCTCGTCTGGCGGCTGCGCGATCGACTCGCCTCGGTGCCGGCGAAGCCGCAGCCGTGGGCGCTCGTGCCGCTCGCGGGCTGCGGGCTGCTGTGGCTGGCCGCGCATTCGGCCGGCGTGCACGCGCCGGAGCAGTACGCGTTCGTCGCGATGTTCCCGTGCCTGGTGTGGGCCGTGTTCGGCAACGAGGTCACGAAGCGCATCCTCTATCCGCTCGCGTTCCTGTTCTTCGCGGTGCCGGCCGGCGACTTCCTGATGCCGACGTTGATGGACCACACGGCCGACTTCACGGTCTATGCGCTGCGCGCGACCGGCGTGCCGGTGTTCCGCGAAGGCAACTACTTCTCGATCCCGAGCGGCGACTGGTCGGTCGTCGAGGCCTGCAGCGGACTGCGCTACCTGATCGCGTCGATCACGCTCGGCGTGCTGTTCGCGTACCTGAACTATCGCGCGGCCTGGCGCCGCGCCGCGTTCATCGTCGCGGCGATGCCTCGTGCCGATCGTCGCGAACTGGCTGCGCGCGTACATGATCGTGATGCTCGCGCACCTGTCGAGCAACAAGCTCGCGACCGGCGTCGACCACCTGATCTACGGGTGGCTGTTCTTCGGCCTCGTGATGATGGCGCTGTTCTCGTTCGGCAACCTCTGGCGCGACGACGACGAGCCGGCGCCGGCCGTCACGCCGACGGCGCTCGGGCCGGTCGTCGCGGCCCCGGTCGCGGCGCGTCCGTTCGCGCTGATCGGTCGCCGCGTTCATCGTCGTCGCAGCGCCGTGGCCGGTGCTCGGCGACGTCCTCGAGCGGCTCGCCGACGCGCCGCGTCCCGGGCCGATCGCGATCGATCGCGTCGCCGGCTGGCGCGCCGACGCGCCGCCGTTCACGACGTTCGCGCCGCACTACCTGCACGCGCGCTCGCAGGAGAGCCGCACGTTCGCGTCCGGCGACCGCGAGGTCAACCTGTTCGTCGCGTACTACAGCGGCCAGCTCGACAACGGCCTGCTCGTGACGTACGAGAACGACGTCGTGATCGTCTACGACAAGCGCTGGGGCTCGGTCGCGCAGCGGTCGACGACGGTCCCGGTCGGCGGCCGCGACCTGGCCGTCGTCGAGAACGAGATCAAGGGCGTCGGCTCGACGGCGCGCGAGCGGCTGCTGACGTGGCGCTGGTACTGGATCAACGGGCGCCCGACGACGAGCAAGTACCTCGCGAAGGCATGGAACGCGATCGACAAGCTGACCGGCCGCGGCGACGACTCGGCCGTGATCGTGCTGACGACGCCGATCGGCAGCGGCGGCCGCGAGGCGGCCGAGGCCACGCTCGCGGCGTTCGCTCGGGACGCCGAGCCGACGATCGCCGCGCGGCTCGCCGCGATCCACGACGAGGCGCGGCGATGAGCGCGTCCGCGCGGGCCGCGGCGCGCGCCGACGTCGCCGAGCGGCCGCTGGTCGCGCACGTCGTCTATCGCTTCGACACCGGCGGCCTCGAGAACGGCGTCGTCAACCTGATCAACCATCTGCCGGCCGAGCGTTACGACCACGTCGTGATCGCGCTCACCGACGTCACCGACTTCCGGCGACGCGTCGCTGCGCGAGCGCACGCGCTTCCACGCGCTCGGCAAGCCGCCGGGTCACGGCGTCGCGATCTACCGCGACCTGTTCCGACTGTTCCGCACGCTGCGCCCGGCGATCGTCCACACGCGCAACCTCGCGGCGTCCGAGGCGCAGGTGCCGGCGGCGCTCGCCGGCGTGCCGGTGCGCGTCCACGGCGAGCACGGCTGGGACGTGCAGGACGTGGCCGGCGGCAAGCCGGCGCACCACCTGCAGCGGCGGCTGCTGCGGCCGTTCGTGCATCGCCACGTCGCGCTGTCGGGCGAGATCCGCCGCTACCTCGAGCAGCGCGTCGGCGTCGCGCCGCACGACATCGCGCAGATCTGCAACGGCGTCGACGTCGGGCGCTTCGTGCCGCGGGCGACGAGCGACCGCGCCGCGATCGACGCGTCGTTCGCGCCGGCCGACGCGATCGTCGTCGGCACCGTCGGCCGCCTGTCGCCGGTCAAGCATCAACGGCTGCTCGTCGACGCGTTCGTCGCGGCGGTCGAGCGGCTGCGCGTCGATGCGCCCGCGGTCGCGGAACGGCTGCGGCTCGCGATCGTCGGCGACGGGCCCGACCGTGCGGCGCTCGAGGCGCGCGTCGCCGCGAGCGGCATCGCCGACCGCATCGCGCTGTTCGGCAACCGCGACGACGTGCCGCGGCTGATGGCCGACTTCGACCTGTTCGTGCTGCCGTCGCTCGCCGAGGGCATCTCGAACACGATCCTCGAGGCGATGGCGAGCGGGCTGCCGGTCGTCGCGACGCGCGTCGGCGGCAACGCGGAGCTCGTCGTCGACGGCGCGACCGGCGCGCTCGTGCCGAGCGACGACGTCGACGCGATGGCCGCCGCGATCGCGCGGCTACGCTGGCGACGCCGGAGCGCCTGCGCCGCGACGGCCGCGCGGCTCGCGCAACGCGCCGTCGCGCAATTCAGCATCGACGCGATGGTCGCGCGCTACGCCGAGCTGTACGACACGCTGCTCGCGCGCGCGCGGCCGCGCCGCGGCGCGACGGCACCCGCCGACCTCGCGCCCGAGCGACCGGCGGCGAGTCACTGATCGATCGGAGAGACGGACATGTGCGGAATCACCGGCATCTTCGACACGCGCGGCCGCGCGCGATCGACCGCGCAGCGTCCTCGTCGCGCATGAACGAGGCGCAGTCGCGCATCGCGGCCCGGACGACGACGGCTTCCACCTCGAGCCGGGCGTCGGCCTCGGCCATCGCCGCCTGTCCATCATCGACCTCGTCGACCGGCCAGCAGCCGCTGTTCAACGAGGACGGCACGCGTCGTCGTCGTCTTCAACGGCGAGATCTACAACTACCAGTCGCTGATCGCCGAGCTGCCGGCGCTCGGCCACGTGTTCCGCACCCAGCAGCGACACCGAGGTCATCGTCCACGCGCTGGGAGGCACTGGGGCGAGGCGTGCGTGACAGCGCTTTCGCGGCATGTTCGCGTTCGCGCTGTGGGATCGCAACCAGCGAGACGCTGTTCCTCGCGCGCGACCGGCTCGGCGTCAAGCCGCTGTACTACGCGCTGCTGGCCGACGGCACGCTGCATCTTCGGCTCGGAGCTGAAGGCGCTGCTGGCGCATGGCGGCCTGCTCGCGCGACATCGATCCGCTGCGCGGTCGAGGAGTATTTCGCCCTCGGCTACGTGCCCGAGCCGCGCACGATCTTCCGCGACGCGCGCAAGCTGCCGCCGGCGCACACGCTGGCCGTGCGGCGCGGCGCAGCCGGTGCCGAGCCGCAGCGATACTGGGACGTGCGCTTCGACGCCGTCGACAGCCGCGATCGGCGCCGAGCGACGCCTGCGACGAGCTGCGTCGCGCGGCTGCGCGAGTCGGTGCGGCTGCGCATGATCTCCGAAGTGCCGCTCGGCGCGTTCCTGTCCGGCGGCGTCGATTCGAGCGCGGTCGTCGCGATGATGGCCGGCGCTGGCGGACGGCCCGGTCAACACCTGCTCGATCGGCTTCGACGACCCGGACTTCGACGAGGCCGCGCTTCGCGCAGCAGGTCGCCGACCGCTACCGCACCGCACCATCGCAGCGAAGTCGTCGCAGCGACGACTTCGACCTGATCGACACGCTGGCCCGCCTGTACGACGAGCCGTATCGCCGACAGCTCGGCGATCCCGACCTACCGCGTCTGCCAGCTCGCGCGCAAGCACGTCACGGTGGCGCTGTCGGGCGACGGCGGCGACGAGACGCTTCGGCGGCTATCGCCGCTACCGCTTCCACCTGCTCGAGGAGCAGCATGCGCTCGACGCTGCCGCTCGGCGTGCGCCGGCCGGTGTTCGGCGCGCTCGGCCGCGCGTATCCGAAGGCCGACTGGGCGCCGCGCGTGTTCCGCGCCAAGACGACGTTCGAGGCGCTCGGCGCGCGACTCGGTCGAGGCGTACTTCCACACGATGTCGCTGATCCTGCGACGCCGCATGCGCGCAGCGCTGTTCAGCCCGGCGCTTCAAGCGCGAGCTCGCGGGCTACGACGCGATCGAGGTGATGCGGCGCCACGCCGCGCGCGCGCCGACCGACGACCCGCTCGCGCTGATCCAGTACCTCGACCTGAAGACCTATCTGGTCGGCGACATCAACACCAAGGTCGACCGCGCCAGCATGGCGCACTCGCTCGAGGTGCGCGAGCCGCTGATGGACCATCCGCTGGTCGAATGGATGGCGACGCTGCCGTCGGCGCTGAAGATCCGCGGCGGCGAACGGCAAGTGGCTGCTGAAGAAGGCGATGGAGCCGTACCTGCCGCACGAGATCCTGTATCGGCCCGAAGATGGGCTTCGCGATCCCGCTCGCGCGACTGGTTCCGCGGCCCGCTCGCGCGAACGCGTGCGCTCGGCGCTGCTCGGCCCCCGGCTGGCCGACACCGGCTGGTTCGACCGCGCCGCGCTGAAGCGGATGGTCGAGCAGCACCAGTCCGGCGACGCGCGACTACAGCACGCCGATCTGGACCTTGCTGATGTTCGACGCGTTCCTGAAGAACGTCGTGGAGCAGGGCGTCGCGCCGACGAGCGCGGCGCGCGATCCGGCGTCGCTGATGAAGGCCGCCTGACCGGGCGAGCGGCGCGGCGACGCGCGGCACCATGAAGATCCTCTACCACCATCGAATCCGCTCGAAGGACGGCCAGTACGTCCACCTCGAGGAGCTCGTCCGCGCGCTCGTCGCGCTCGGCCACGACGTCCGCGTCGTCGGGCCGGACGCGGTCGGGCATGCGGCGTTCGGGTCCGACGCGGGGGTCGTCGCGTGGGCGAAGAAGCGGCTGCCGAAGGCGCTGTACGAGCTCGCCGAGTGGGCCTACGGGCTGCTCGCGTACCGCCGGCTCGTGCAGGCGATCGAGGCCTTCGACCCCGACGTGATCTACGAGCGCTACAACCTGTTCTCGACGGCCGGCGTCCGCGCGAAGCGGCGCTTCGGCCTGCCGATGCTGCTCGAGATCAACGCGCCGATCTTCGCCGAGCGCAAGCGCTTCGACGGAATCGCGCTCGACGGCCTCGCACGGGCCAGCGAACGCAAGGCCTGGCGCGGCGCCGACGTGCTGCTGCCGGTGACCGACGCGCTCGCGGCCATCGTCCGCGAGACGGCGGGCCCGGACCGCCGCATCGAGGTCGTCCCGAACGGCATCAACACGGCGCAGTTCGCCGGGCCGTTCGACGCCGACGCGGTCCGGCGTCGCTGGGACCTCGGCGGCCGGCTCGTGCTCGGCTTCACGGGCTTCGTCCGCGACTGGCACGGCCTCGACCGCGTCATCGACGCGATCGCGCGCGACGGCGCCGCCGGCGAGCGCGTGCTGCTCGTGGTCGGCGACGGACCGGCGCGTCCCGCGCTCGAGGCGCAGGCCGCGGCGCTCGGCATCGCGTCGCGCGTCGTCTTCACCGGCGTCGTGCCGCGCGACGAGATCCCGTCCTACGTCGCGACGTTCGACGTCGCGCTGCAGCCGGCGGTCGTCGCGTACGCGTCGCCGCTGAAGCTGTTCGAATACCTCGCGCTCGGGCGCGCGATCGTCGCGCCGGACCAGCCGAACATCCGCGAGGTGCTCGACGACGGCGTCAACGCGCTGCTGTTCGATCCGTCCGACCCGGGCGGGCTGACCGGCGCGATCGAGCGCCTGAGCGACGACGCGGCGCTGCGCGAGCGACTCGCGGCCGGCGCGCGCGCGACGATCGCGCGGCGCGGGTTCACGTGGGCCGCGAACGCGCAGCGCGTCACGGCGCTGTTCGACGAGCTGCGCGGCACGCGCCGCGCGCGGCCGGACGCGGCCATCGCGATGACGGCCGACGTCGGTTCCGAAAGCGTCGCGCGGTGAAGCTGCTGACGTTCACGTCGCTGTACCCGAACGCGGTCAAGCCGGGCCACGGCGTGTTCGTCGAGAACCGCCTCGTCGAGCTCGTGGCCGGCGGCCGCATCGCGTCGACGGTCGTCGCGCCCGTGCCGTGGTTCCCGTTCGGCAGCCAGCGCTTCGGGCGCTTCGGCGAGTTCGCGCGCGTCCCGCCGGTCGAGGAGCGTCGCGGCATCGTCGTCCACCATCCGCGCTACGCCACGATCCCCGGCGTCGGCGCGCTGACCGTTCCGCTGTCGATGGCGCTCGGTGCGCGGCGCACGGTGGCGCGCCTGCTCGCCGACGGCGCGCGCTTCGACGCGATCGACGCGCACTACTTCTTCCCGGACGGCGTGGCCGCCGCGCTGCTCGCGCGCTGGTTCGACCTGCCGCTCGTCATCACCGCGCGCGGCAGCGACATCAACGAGATCGCGCGCAACCCGATCGCGCGACGTGCCATCCGCTGGGCCGCCGACCGCGCGGCCTGCCTCGTCACCGTGTCGCAGGCGCTGTCGACGGAGCTCGTCTCGCTCGGCGCCGACGCGGGACGGATCGTCGTCCTGCGCAACGGCGTCGACACGGTCCGCTTCAGTCCGCGCGACCGCGCCGAGGCGCGCCGTCGCTACGGGCTGTCGCCGTCCGACGCGGTCATCCTGTCGGTCGGCCGGCTGCATCGCCTGAAGGGCCACGACCTCATCATCGACGCGCTCGCGGGCCTGCCCGACGCGACGCTGCTGATCGCCGGCGACGGCGCGGAGCGCGCGGCGCTCGAGGCGCATGCGGCGAGCGCCGGCGTCGCCGCGCGCGTGCGCTTCCTCGGGCACCAGGCGCACGACGACCTGTCGACGCTGCTACTCCGCCGCCGACGTGCTCGTGCTCGCGTCGTCGAACGAGGGCTGGCCGAACGTGCTGCTCGAATCGATGGCCTGCAGCACGCCGGTGATCGCGACACGCGTCGGCGGAACGCCGGAGATCGTCGCGGCGCCCGAGGCGGGGCTGCTCGTCGACCAGCGCGACGCCGGCCGCGCTCGCGGCCGCGCTGCGCCGCATGTTCGCGGCGCCGCCCGACCGCGCCGCGACGCGGCGCTACGCCGAGCGCTTCAGCTGGGACGAGACGAGCCGCGGCCAGGAGCGCCTGTTCACGGCGCTGCTGCCGGCCGCAGCGCACGCCGAGGATCGCGAGGCGTTCCGGTGAGACCGCTGCTGCCGTGGCGCGTCCGCAAGGTCATCTCGGACCGCTTCCCGCTCGTCTATCACCTCGCGGTCAACCGCGGGTTGTCCGGCAACAGCACCGCGCATTGGGACGACTGGCTCGCGCGCACGTGGGACGCGCGCGACTGGCCGACGAAGGTCGAACGCATCCGCGCGCTGACCGACCCCGACGACGCGATCCTCGACGTCGGCTGCGGCAACGGCAGCCTGCTGCGCCGCCTGAAGGAGCTCGGCTACCGCGACCTCTGCGGCCTCGAGCACTCCGACTACGCGATCGCACGGCTGCGCGACGAAGGCATCCGCATGGTCGACGGTCGCCTGCCGGACCTGCCGGTCGACGACGCGTCGTTCGACGTCGTCGTCGCGTCGCAGGTGCTCGAGCACGTGATCCGGCGCACGCGCTTCGTCCGCGAGATCGCGCGCGTGCTCGTCCCGGGCGGCAGCGCGTTCGTCTTCGTGCCCGACGACTGTCTCGGCCCGATCGAGGAGCCGGAGCACGTGATCAAGTACACGGCCGCGTCGCTGCGCGCGTTCCTCGCGCGGACGTTCGACGTCGTGTCGGTCGAGACGATGCGCGACGCGAACTTCGCGATGGGCATCCTGTTCGCGCACGTACGCAAGCGCGCGGGGCGGCCGTCGTGAACGAGATCCCGCTGCGCCCCTCGCGCGAACGGCTCACGACGCAGGTCATGTCGGCGCTGCGCGCGGCCGCCGTCGTCAAGTTCGTCGGGCAGGTCGTCAACTGGGGCATGACGCTCGTCGTCATCCGCGTCCTGTCGCCGCAGGACTACGGACTGGTGGCGATGCTGACGGTCGTGTTCGTGTTCCTCGGGATGCTCGCGGACATGGGCTTCGACTCGTCGATCATCCAGTCGCCGACGCTGACGACCGACGAGTTCCGCCAGGCGCTCGGCGCATCGCTGGTCGTCGGCGTCGTGTTCTGCGGCGCGCTGGTCGCCGCGGCCCCGGCCGTCGCCGCGTTCTTCGGCGAGCCGCGGCTGATCGCGATGACGCGCGTGTCCGCGCTCGGCTTCCTCGCGCTCGCGCCGTGTCCGGTCTACGCCGGACTCCTGCAGCGCGAGATGCGCTTCCGGACCGCGACGCAGATCGAGATGGCGTCGAGCGTCGTCGGCAACGCGCTGACGCTCGGGCTCGCGCTCGCCGGCTTCGGCGCGTGGGCGCTCGTGCTCGGCACGCTGCTCGCGACGCCGATCCGCGCCGCGATGCTGTTCGCGAGCGCGTCGACGTTCTACGGTCCGTCGTTCCGGCTCGCCGGCGCGAAGCGGCTGTGGCGCTTCGGCGGCACGGTGCTCGCGACGCGCGTGATCTGGTACTGGATGTCGCAGGCCGACGTGCTGATCGCGGGCCAGTTGGCTCGGCAAGGAGGCGCTCGGCTTCTACTCCGTCGCCGTCCACCTCGCGTCGCTGCCGATGCAGCGCACCGCCGGGCTCATCAACGGCGTGGCGTTCGCGGCGTTCGCGAAGATCCAGCACGACCCGGCCGCCGTCGCCGCGAACACGCGGCTCGCGGTGCGGTTGATGGCGTTCGTGACGTTCCCGGTGCTGTGGGGCATCGCGGCGGTCGCGCCGGAGCTCGTCGAACTCGCGATCGGCCCGACGTGGCACGCGTCGATCCTGCCGCTGACGCTCGTCGCGCTGACGATCCCGTTCCGCATGATCGGCTCCGTCGTGTCGACGACGATCATGAGCGTCGGGCGCGTCGACGTCGCGCTCGTCACGACGATCGTCGGCGCGCTCGTCGCGCCGCCGCTGTTCTGGTACGGCGCCCACCACGGCATCGTCGGGCTCGCGTACGCGTGGCTCGCCGTCGCGCCGCTGATGTTCCTGCTCAACATGTTCCGCGCGCTTCCGATCCTCGGACTGTCGATGGCCGGCGTCGCGACGGAGATCTGGCGGCCGCTGCTCGTGTCGACCGCGATGTTCGCGGCCGTCGAGGCGATGCGCGGCGCGCTCGCCGGCGTCGCGACGCCGGTCGTCTTCGCCGCGCTGGTCGCGACCGGCGCCGCGGTCTATTGTGGCGGGATCTGGCTGCTGAGCCGGACGGCCTCGATCGAGGCGCTGACGCTGTTGTTCCCGACCCGCTTCGCGCATCTGCGCGCCGGCGCGTCCACGGCCGTCTGACGGCGTCGAGGGGAGAGATCCATGCGTGATGTCGGACTGGTGTTGTTCTTCCTGGGTTGCGTGCCGCTGATGCTGAAGCGGCCGTGGCTCGGCGTCATCATGTGGATCTGGCTGTCCGTGATGAACCCGCACCGGCTGACGTGGGGCTTCGCGTACGACCTGCAGTTCGCGGCGGTCACGGCCGGCGTCACGATCATCGGCCTCGCGCTGACGAAGGACGACCGCCGGCTGCCGATGACGCCGCCGGTCGTCGCGCTGATGGCGTTCACGTTGTGGATGTGCCTGACCGCGCTGTTCCCGTTCCATCCCGGCTCGGGCTTCGACATGTGGTCGCGCGTGATGAAGATCATGCTGATGGTCTTCGTCGCGATGGCGCTGATCCACGAGAAGAAGCAGATCGAGGCGGTCGTGTGGGTCGTCGTCGTGTCGCTCGGCTTCTTCGGCGCGAAGGGCGGCGTGTTCACGTTGCTGACCGGCGGCAACTATCTCGTCTGGGGCCCGGCCGGCTCGTTCATCGACGGCAACAACGAGCTCGCGCTCGCGCTCGTGATGACGATCCCGCTGATGCGCTACGTCCAGATCACGCTGAAGAAGCGCTGGCAGAAATGGGCGATGACGGGCGTCATGCTGCTGACGGCCTTCTCCGCCATCGGCAGCCACTCGCGCGGCGCGCTCGTCGCGATCTCGGCGATGGCCGCGTTCCTGTGGATGAAGAGCCGCAACAAGTTCGTGATGGCGATCGCGCTGTGCCTGAGCGGCCTCGTCGTGCTGTCGTTCATGCCCGAGGAGTGGTTCGAGCGGATGCACACGATCAGCAGCTACGACGAGGACGCGTCGGCGATGGGCCGCATCAACGCGTGGTGGATGGCGTTCCACCTCGCGCTCGATCGTCCGCTCGGCGGCGGCTTCGACATCTACGACCCCGACACCTTCGCGCGCTACGCGCCGAACCCGCTCGACATCCACGCCGCGCACAGCATCTACTTCCAGGTGCTCGGCGAGCACGGCTTCATCGGGCTGTTCCTGTTCATCGCGGTCGGTGCGCTGACGTGGCGCGCGGCCGGCGAGAGCAAGCGCAAGGCGAAGGGCATCCCCGGCTTCGAGTGGGTCGGGTCGCTGATGGACATGGTCAAGGTCAGCATGATCGGCTACGCCGTCGGCGGCGCGTTCCTGAGCCTCGCGTACTTCGACGTGCCGTACTACGTGATGGTCATCGTCGTCGCGACGCGCGAGCTCGTCGTGCCGGCCTGGAAGACGCGGATGGCCACGCAGCGGCCGAAGTCGTTCCTGCGCGCGGAGCGCTTCGGCACCGTGCAGATCGCGGACGAGCCGCCCGAGGCCGCCGCGGCGAAACCCGCGCCCGGTGGCGAATGGCGCCGGCAGAACGCGTATTCGCGGCCGTGACCCGCGTCGCGCGCCGAACCCCGACGGAGCCCCGATGACGCTCGCCACGACCGACACCCGCTTCGACCTGCGCGTCGACCCCGCGGCGGACGCCGCGCTCGACGCCGACACCCGCGGCCGCGCGGCGACGTCGGCCGACGCGGCGCGCGGCGCGGCGACCGCCGTCGACGTGCCGCTGACGTCGCGCCAGCTCGACGACTTCGTCGCCGAACTGTCGGTCGCCGTCCTGATCCCGTGCCACAACGAGGCGCTGTCGATCGCGCGCGTGGTGGCCGGCTTCCGCACGGCGTTGCCGAACGCGCTGATCTTCGTCTACGACAACTGCTCGACCGACGACACGTCGGCGCGGGCACGCGCGGCCGGCGCGATCGTCCGGGCGGAGCCGTGGCCCGGCAAGGGCAACGTGGTGCGCCGCATGTTCGCCGACATCGACGCCGACGTGTACCTGATGGCCGACGGCGACGGGACGTACGACCCCGGCGTCGCGGCCGCCATGGTGCGCCGGCTCGTCGCCGAGCACCTCGACATGGTCGTCGGCACGCGCCGCAACGTCTACGAGAACGCGCATCGCAAGGGCCATGCGCTCGGCAACCGCCTGTTCAACCGTTTCTACCGCCAGCTGTTCGGGCCTCTGTTCACCGATATCTTCTCCGGCTACCGCGTGTTCTCGCGGCGCTTCATCAAGAGCTTCCCCGCGATCTCGTCGGGCTTCGAGATCGAGACCGAGATGGCCGTACACGCGAGTCAACTGCGGATGCCGATCGCCGAGATCGAAACCGAGTACGGCGCGCGCGAGGAGGGTTCGTCGAGCAAGCTCAACACGTACCGCGACGCGATCCGCATCCTGCGCACCCAGGTACTGCTGTTCAAGGAGATCCGGCCGGCGCTGTTCTTCGGCCTGATCGGCACCGCGCTCGTGACGCTCGCGTGCGTGCTCGCGTACCCGATCGTCGTCCGCTTCATCGAGCAGCACGACGTGCCGCGTCTGCCCACGGCGATCCTCGCGACCGGCCTCGTGCTGCTCGCGGCGATCTCGGCGCTCGCCGGCCTGATCCTGGACAGCGTCGCCGCCGGCCGCCTCGAGCAGAAGCGTCTCGCCTACCTGCGGCTGCCGCAGCTGAAGCGTCCGCTGCCGTGACCGCCGCGCTCGCCGGCCCGGCGTTCGTCCGCTTCGTCGTCGTCGGCGTTCTCGGCTTCGTCGTCGACGGCGGCGGCACGTGGCTGCTCGTGCGCGCCGGGCTGCCGCCGCTCGTCGCGCGCGTGCCGGCGCTCGCGTCGGCGATCGTCGTGACGTGGCTGCTGAACCGCACGCTGACGTTTCGCGTCGAGGCGCCGAAGAGCCGCGCCGAGCTGACGCGCTATGCGGCGGTCGCGCTGTCGAGCGCGTTCTTCAACTTCCTGCTGTACGGCGTGCTCGTGTCGGTCGGCGTGCCGCCGTTCGTCGCGGTCGCGCTCGCCACGATCGTGCTGCTGCTGTACAGCTTCGTCGCGTATCGGCGCGTGGTGTTCCGATGACGACGGCCGACGTGTTCGCCGCGCGCGAGTTGCGCGCCGCGCGCGCGCGCGACGCGTCGATGCCGCTCGCGTTGCGCTTGCTCGTCGCGTTCGCGCTCGCGCTCGGGTTCGGCGCCGTGCTGCGCTTCTGGCTGTCGCGCGGCTCGCTGTGGGAAGACGAGATCATCGCGATCACGCACGCGAACGAGCCGCTGCCGCGCTTCTTCGTCGAGACGCTGCGCAACGACATCCATCCGCCGCTGTTCTTCCTGCAGCTCGACGGCTGGCTCGGGCTCGGCAACGACGGCGACCGCTGGGCCCTCGCGAACTCGCTCGCGTGGGCCGCGCTGTCGCTCGCGATCGTGTTCGTCGTCGCGCGTCGACTGCACGGCGCGCGCGCCGGCTGGTTCGCGCTCGCGCTGTTCGCCGTGCTGCCGAACTTCGTCTGGAGCGCCGGCACGCTGCGGATGTACGCGATGTTGCCGGCGTGCGTCGTGGCCGTCTACGCGGCGAACCGCCGCTGGTTCGACACGCGCCGCGCGCGGTGGCTCGTCGCGTGCCTCGCGGGCGAGGTGCTGCTCGCGTACGTGCACGCCGTCGAGTTCTTCTTCGTCGCATTCGTCGTCGCCGGCTCGCTCGCCGAGGCGTGGACGCGCGACGCGCGGCCGCCGGTCGGCCGCTTCGTCCGGTCGATCGCGCCTTGGCTCGGCGTGCAGGTGCTGTTCGGACTCGCGGTCCTGCCGCTCGCCGCGAGCGCGCTGCTGCGCAGCTCCGACGCGTCGGCGCCCGGCACGCTCGGCGCGCTGCTGACCGTCGGCGGGTCGCTCGTCGCCGGATGGCGGACGTCGAGCATCCCGGAGCTGCGGTACGCGGGCACCGCGATCTTCGCGATCCTCGTCGTGGCCGCGCTGACCGACCGCGACAGCCGCGCACGGACCGTCGTGATCCCGGTCGGCGCGCTCGTCGTCGCGACGCTGATCGCGATCGCGCTGAAGCCGATCTACAAGCAGCCGGTGTTCGCCGCGAACCTGCTGCCGTTCGTCGTGCTCGGCGCCGCGGCCGCCGCCGCCCGCCGTCGTGCCGCCGCGCTCGCCGTCGGCGGCTGCATCGTCGTGCTCGCCGTCGCCGCATGGCCGCTCGTGCCGCTGATGCGCCAGGAGACGCCGTATGCGCCGGCGGCGCGCGCGCTGCGCGACGGCGTGCAGCCGGGCGACGTGGTCGTCATGCCGAACGTCAGCGTGTACTGGGGCATCCTGCGCTACGCGGTCGGGCCGCGCTGGGGCCAGCCGCTCGAGGTCATGCCGCCGCCGAACGCGCAGTGGCGATCGCTCGGCGCCCGGCTCGCGCGCTGGCCCGGGCTCGACTCCCACCGTCTCGGCCTCGCGCCCGACCGCGACTTCGTCGACCACGACGGCGTGCGCTACGTCGTCGGCGGCGATGCGCTCGACGCGACGCGCGACGCGCCGCACGTCTGGGTCGTGACGCACGACCATTACGAGTCCGACGTCGCGATCGATCCGCGGCTCGTGCCGTCGACCGCCGTCGCGCCGCGCACGTTCGGCGGCGACGAGCTGCAGGTGCGCCGCTTCGACCGGCCCGCGTCGCCGTGAACCTCGTCGCCGCCGCGGTCAACGGCTTCGGCCGCGTGCTCGGCGCGGCGACCGGCCCACGGCTGTCGATCCTCATCTTCCATCGCGTGCTGCCGGCGCCCGATCCGCTGCTGCCCGGCGAGCCCGACGCGCGCGCGTTCGAGGCCCGGATGCGCTGGCTCGCGTCCGCGTTCCGCGTGATGCCGCTGCTCGAGGCCGCGCGCCGTCTCGCCGACGGCACGCTCCCGTCGAACGCGGCCTGCATCACGTTCGACGACGGCTACGCGGACAACGCGACCGTCGCGGCGCCGATCCTGTCGCGGCTGCGGCTGCCGGCCACGTTCTTCATCGCGACCGGCTTCCTCGACGGCGGCCGCATGTGGAACGACACGGTGATCGAGACGGTCCGCGCGCATCGCGACGCCACGCTCGACGCGACCGCGGTCGACCTGGGTACGTGGCCGACGTCGACCGATGCGGAGAAGGTGGCCGCGATCGAAGGCTTGCTCGGCAGGCTGAAGTACCTGCCGCAGGCCGAACGGCAAGCCCGCGTCGACCGGCTCGCGGCGGCGACCGGGGTGCCCGCGCGCAGCGACCTGATGATGACGCCCGCGCAGCTGCGCGAGCTGCGCCGCTACGGGATGTCGATCGGCGCGCACACCGTCACCCATCCGATCCTCACGACGCTGTCGGCCGACGCGGCGCGCGCGGAGATCGTCGACGGCCGCCGCGCGCTCGAGTCGATCGTCGGCGAGCCGGTGCGGGTGTTCGCGTACCCGAACGGCAAGCCGCAACGCGACTACGACGCGTCGCACGTCGCGCTGGTGCGCGAGCTCGGGTTCGACGCCGCGGTCTCGACCGCCTGGGGCACGTCGGACCGCCGCAGCGACCGCTTCCAGCTGCGGCGCTTCACGCCGTGGGATGCGGGGCTGAATCGCTTCGGGCTGCGCCTCGCGCAGAACCTGCTTCGACGGGACGCGATGGCCACGGCGTAGGCGCCGCGACGTCGTCGCGCGCGCCGGTGTCGCCGCGCCGCGTCACCCGATCTTGCAGCCGTTGCACGCGGCGATGTGCCACTCGATACTCGGGCACCGGTGCGCGTGGGCGCACGCCGTCCGAGTCCCGCATGTCGCGCGAACCCGTCCTGTCGGTCGTCGTCCCGGTCTACAACACCGGGCCGCTGCTGCTCGCGGCGGTCCGCTCGATCGTCGGACAGACGTGGTTCGAGACGCTCGGCGACGGCGGCTGGGAAGTGCTGATCGTCGACGACGGCAGCGACGACGAGGCCACGCTCGCCGCGCTCCACGCGGCCGTCGCGCTGTCGCCGAACGTCCGCGTGCTGTCGAACGTGCGCCGTCGCGGCGTCGCCGGCGCCCGCAACACCGGCGTGTTCGCGGCGACCGGTCGATGCGTCTGCTTCCTCGACTCCGACGACGTCTGGTATCCCGAGTATCTGCAGCGGCAGGCCGCCGCGTTCGAGGCGCTGCCCGACGCGCGCTGGCGCGCGGCCCATTTCCAGGTCGGCGTTCCCGACGCGTTGTCGCCGCAGCCGCTCGAACGGCGCTCGCCGGTCGTCTATGCGACGGTCCGCGACGATTACGACGCCGGGCGCGTGTCGCGTCTCGAACGACCCGTGGAGCTGTTGCTGCGCGGCGGCTGCATCCAGGTGATGGGCGTGCAGGTCGACCGCGCGCTGCTGTGTTCGCTCGGCGGCTTCGACGAGTCGCTGCCGTCGGCCGAGGACTACGACCTGTGGCTGCGGCTCGCCGTCGTCGAGGACCTGTACTGGGCACCGATCGACGCCGGCGTGTATCGCGTTCGTCCCGGCAGCCTGACGCGTTCCGGCCGTCCGATGTACTTCTTCGAGGACCGCATGCTGCGGTCGTTGCGCCGGCGGCGCGCGTTCCGTCGCTACCGTCGGCCGATCGACGAGCGGCTGCGCAAGGTCTATTCGAAGTTCTGCTACGACTACCGCGAGCAGCGGCGCTTTGCGAATGCCGCGACGTACGCACTGAAGCTCGTCGGTACCGCGCCGCTGTCCCGCGACGGCTGGCGCCACCTGGCGGCCACGGCGCTGTTGCGGTAGAGAGCGCCGGGTGCGCGGCCGTGCGCGACCGCGATCTGTCATCGACGAGTGCCGTCGACGGGCGCCACCCGTATTCCCAGGCGTCCCGCGATGCGGTCGGCGATCGAGCCACGAGCGTTCATCGCCGGCGACTCGACGAATGTCCACGAGGCGATAGCCAGCGGCACCGTGCACCCGGCAGACAACGCCAGCGCGGCCGGCAGGCCGATGTGGTCGTTCGTCGCCCAAAGAACCGTCTGCTGGACCGGGAAGGCATAGAGGTAGAAGCCGTACGAGAAGTCGCCGAAGCGGCCGGCCCGACGGACATACGGGGAACTCCCTTCGCCGATGACGATGACGGCGAGTGGGACGAGCAGGTAGAGCGCCGCCAGTCCGAAGCCGAGCGGGATCATCACCGCAGCGGCGACGGCCGCGACGACGACGAGGTCGGCGCGTCGTGCGACCACGTTCGGAGGGATCGAGCTCAGGGCAGCGCCGATCAGGAAGCAACCACCGAAGATGAACAGCGGATTCGGAAGCCCGGGCTTCCCGGTGTACATCTGCTGGCATACGTACGCGACGACAACGAGCGCGGCGACCCCGATCAGCCAGCGTCGCTTGAGGACGCCGGCCAGTCCGAGGCATCCGATGATCACGTACCAGTCGAGCTCGAGCGGGATGGTCCACAGCGAGCCGTTCACGGCGGAGAGGGCGCCCGTCTCGAAGACGCCGGGCAGCCGCCCGCGGACCCGGAGGAGCAGCGTGTTCAGGAAATCGAACGTCATGCCCGAGCGGAAGTATTCGCCGAGCGGGATGGCCGTGACGATCGGTCCGAGCACGAACGTGCATAACAGCGTCACGGCGGCGAGCCCGGGCCAGATCCGCACCAGCCGCTTCGTCGCGAACGAGATCACGTTCGGGGACCGGTTCCGGCTCCTCGCGACGAGATATCCGCTGATCGAGAAGAAGATGCAGACGCCGAGTCCGCCGATGGTGAGCTGGAACGCCATCGGCTCTTCATGCCCCATCAACGCGAACTGGTGACTGACGAGGACGAGCAGCGCGGCGAACAGCCGGACGAAGTCGAAGTTGTTGTGGTGTGCGATGCGAGGCGTGACGGACGAGTCCGGTGAGCGCCTGGCTGTCGAATCGACCGCATCGCATCCGAGCGATGCGACGCGGTCGTCCACGCGGGCCGCTGCGATCGAACGGCGGTCCGATGCTCGGGTGTCCGCGACGTCGCGTCGTGGTTTCTGCCCGCCGGTCGCGTCGTCAAGCACGCGCGGCCGCGACGTCGTCGACGGCCGCGCGCGCCGGCACCGCGTGCGCCTGCAGCCACTGCTCCAGCATCATCAGCACCCACACGAGCTCGCCGTAGTACGTCGCGTGGTCGGCGAGGAGGTCGGCGCGCAGGCGGTCGATGAACGCGGCCCGCACGATGCCGCGGCCCTTCAGCGACTCGAGGCTGGAGAACGCGAGGTCGTGCAGCGCCGCGTCGCGGCCGAGCCAGATGCCGAACGGCAGGCCGAAGCCGTGCTTCGTCTTCGTCAGGATCTCCGGCGGCAGGAAGTCGCGCAGCGCGTGCTTGAAGAACCAGCGCAGCTTGAGGCCGCGCAGCTTCAGGTCCGGGTCGCAGGCGCTCGGCGAACGCGACGACCGCGTCGTCGAGGAACGGGAACGCGGCGTCGACGCCGGCGAGCCGGCACGCGGTGACGACCTTCGGCAGGTCGTTGTCGGTCAGCGTGTACTTGAGGTCGAACGCGAGCATGCGGTTGACGAGGCTGCTCGCGTTCGAGCGCGCGTACCACGCGCGCATCCCGTTCAGCGGCGCGTCGGGATCGACCTGCGCGAGGAAGCCCGGCTCGAAGATCGTGTCGAGGCCGATGCGCGTCAGCAGGTTGTACGTCTGCAGGCGGTCGGGCATCGGCACGTCGGCCTGCTGGACGTAGCTCTTCGCCTTCTTCACGACCGGCACCGAGGCCCAGGCCGACGGTGCGAGCGACGCCCGCAGCAGGCCCTTCACCGCGCCCGGCGCCCGCTCGAACCAGTCGAACACGCGCTGCTTCGCGTAGCGGCTGTTGCCGCCGAACAGCTCGTCGCCGCCGTCGCCGCCGAGCATGCGGTCGACGCCGTCGGCCGCCGCCATCTTCGCGCAGTAGTAGGTCGGCAGCACCGACGAGTTGCCGAACGGCTGGTCGTACGCGGCGGCGATGTCGGGGATGCTCGCGACGAGGTCGGCCGGCTTGATGTAGTACTCGTGCTGCCGCGTGCCGTAGCGCTTCGCGGCGATGCGCGCGTACTGCATCTCGTCGAAGCCTTCGGCGTCGAAGCCGATCGAATACGTCTCGGCCGGCCGGCCGGTGACGCGCGTCAGCAGCCCCGCGACGGTCGACGAGTCGGTGCCGCCGGACAGGAAGCAGCCCGGATGCGCGGCGCCGTCGATCGCGCGCGCGACCGACGCCTCGACCGTCGACAGGAAGCGCGACTCGAGCGCCGGCAGCGGCTCGCGCTCGCGCTCCGCGTAGCGCGGCTCCCAGTACGGCTCGACGACGACGCGGCCGCCGGCGAATCGCAGCAGGTGGCCGGCCGGCAGGCGTCGCACGCCGCGATAGACCGTCGTCGGTCCGGGGATGCAGTGCGAGTAGAGATAGTCGAAGACGGCCTGCGGGTCGAGCGCGCCGGTGCCGTCGCCGTCGAGCCCGCGCGCGCCGCGCAGCGCGGCCGCGACGTCGCTCGCCGCCGTCGCGAACGCGAGGCGGCCGGCGTCGAGCCCGTAGCACAGCGTCGCCACGCCGATGCGGTCGACCGCGAGCACGAGTTCGCCGCTCGACGGGTCCGCGATCGCGAGCGCGAACGCGCCGTGGAGATCGTCGAAGACGCGCGAGCCGGCGCGACGCCAGGCCGTCGCGATCGCGTCGGATGCCCCGAAGCGCCGGACCGCGTCCGCGAGCGGACCGGTGAACGCCGGCAGCCCGACGATCGCGGCGCGAATGCCGTCGACGTCGCCGATCGCGAGCGCGCCGTCGGCGCGCAACGTCGCGCGCGACCCCGACGATTCGCCCGACAGCGCGCGGACCACCGGCGCCGTCATCGTTCGACGGCCGCGGTCGGCGCCGCGAAGCCCCGCAGCGCCGACGCGAGCCCGCGCGCGCCGCGCGCGACGCCTTCCTGGCGCGCCGACATCGCGGCGTAGCGGACCAGCGTCGCGAGGCGGCGGGCCTGGATCAGCATCACGAAGTAGTCGCGGAACTGCCAGTGCAGGTGCTCGGTGAACGCGTCGACGAAGCGGGGCTCGACCCCGTTCGCCTTCGCCCAGGCACGCACCTCGATCAGCGTCTTGATGTTGTCCCTCTGCAGGTAGGCGCGGCTGTTCGCGCGCGACAGGCTGTCCGGCAGCGCGCGGACCAGGACGTCCGGGCGTTCGGTGAAGCCGACGGCGCGCGCGGTGACCACGGCGCGCCAGAACAGGTGATAGTCCTCGCAGGTCTTCTGGTCGGTCGGGAAGCGCAGTCGGTAGCGGTCGATCAGCTCGCGACGGATCATCACCGCGCTCGTCTTGATCGTGAAGCCGCTGACGAGCCGGATCGGGTCGCGCAGCGACGCCGGCGGCGCCTTCAGGCCGCGATCGCGACGACCGTCGTCGTAGACGTGCAGCCGGTTGGACTGCAGGAAGTCGATCTCGGGCATCGCGTCGACCGCGGCGACGGCGGCCGCGACGCGCTCCTCGGCCCACCAGTCGTCGGAGTCGAGGAACGCGACCCAGTCGCCGCGCGCGAGGTCGAGCCCCGTGTTGCGAGCCGCGCCGGCGCCGGCATTGTCCTGCCGCACGTAGCGCACGCGCGGATCGTCGATCGACGCGACGACGTCGCCGGACGCGTCGCTCGAGCCATCGTCGACGACGATCACCTCGAGCACGGGCACCGTCTGCGCGAGCACGGAGCGGACCGCGTGCTCGATCGTCGCGGCGCGGTTGTAGACGGGGATGACGACGCTGAGATTCATGGCCGGCTCACGCGCCGCGCGGCGCGACGCCGAGGCCGTCGCGCAGCACTTCGAGATAGCGCCGGCCGTGCTCGAGGTCCGGCTCGAGGTAGTTGCCCTCGGCCCATTCGTTCCACGACTTCAGGAACACGAAGCGGCGCTCGTCGGGAAGATGGCGCGTGATGCGGACGGCCTTCGCGACCTGGTGCGCGAACAGCTCCGGTGACGAGCCCTGCAGCACGAGCCCGTTCGTTCCGCTGCGGGGCGTGTTGTCCCAGTTCGGGACGATGCACGGATACGTCTCGATGCCGTCGGTCGGATCCCCGACGACGAGGTCGAGCACGTCGCGGTAGGCGTGGACCGTCGGCCCGTAGACCGTCGACGGCGGCTTTCGCGCGAGGCGCGTGCGGATCTGCTGCAGCTTGTGCGCGACCTTCTCGACCGGCTTGTCCCAGGTCGGCCACGTCTTGCGCGCCGGCAGCCGCGACCGCACGAGCGCGTCGAAGCCGAACGGCTCCGGCTGCCAGCCGCGATGTTCGTCCGACTCGAAGCCGATCAGGTAGCAGGCCCGGCAGACCCGCGCGCGCGGCCGCGTCGCGCCACACCGCCATGGCGGCGGCGACGTCGGGAATCTCCATCGGTCGATAGACGACGAACACCGGCTTCCCGTCGACGCGGATGTAGCGCTCGTCGCGGAACGCCGGCAGCAGCGCCGCGAAGTGCGCGAGATGGTCGTCGACGCCCGGGTAGGTCTGCTGGATCAGCGTCTTGCCCGGCATGCCGTGCCAGATGCCGGTCCAGCTCTGGTTCGCCCAGCACAGGCAGAACGGGAAGTCGGGATCGCCGCTCTCGAGGACCTCGCGGAACGGGCGCTCCAGCACGCGGCGGCCGGCGAACCAGTAGTGGTAGTAGCAGAAGCCCTCGATGCCGTAGTCGCGCGCGAGCGCGGCCTGCGCCGCACGCGTCTCCGCGACGCGCAGGTCGTAGAAGCCGAGATCGGCGGGAAGATGCGGCTGCACGTGGCCGCGGAACAGCGGCTTCGCCTTGGCCGTGTTCGTCCACTCGGTGAACCCGCGGCCCCACCAGAGATCGTTCTCGGGGATCGGGTGGTACTGCGGGAGGTAGAAGGCGATCGGTCGCACGGGAGGTCGTCGTTGCTGCGGGTGGCGGGACGGACGGCGATTCTTCATCGGCCGTTGCGTCGCTTCATTGAGCGTCAGGGCCGGGGCTCGCCGTTCGCGGCGATCGTCGAGGCGTCCGGGTCGTGCACGAAGAGCCGGCCGACCTTGCGGCGCGCGCGCCGCACGATCGACAACGCCGCGTCCGCCGCCCGCTCGTGCGGCGGCGTCGACTCGGGGCGAAGCTTCGGCCGTCCCGTCGACCGATGCGCCGGCCGGTGGCCTTCCCGGCGCAGCGCCTCGCGACGTCCGTGCAGCGTCACCAGTTCGTCGACGAAGGACGCGCGCCAGGCCGCCGAGTTGAACTCCTCCATCGCGCGCGCGCCGGCGTCGCCGAGCGTGCGTCGGGCGTCGACGTCGAGCAGCAGATGCTTCATCAGCGCGGCGGCGTGGTCGACGTCCGGCTCCGCCCATCGTGCGCGACCGGCGATACCGCGCTCGGTGTAGGCGGGCGCCGATCCCTCGACCGGGACCAGCCGGTAGTCGACCAGGCAGGCGCTCGTGTGGCGCATGAACGTCATGTTGCCGGACCATCCGGTCGCGATGACCGGGACGCCCATCGTCATCGCCTCGGCCATCCCGAGGCCGAGCCCCTCGGCACGGTGCAGCGACACGTAGACGTCGCAGGCGCGGTAGAAGCCGAGCACCTGCGCGAAGGACATCGGCTCGGTCACGAACACGATCCGCGGATGGCCGGCGGCTTCGCGGCGCAGCGTCTCGACGACCGGATCCGTCGTCCCGTCGAGGCGCCTCGCGTTGTTGATGCGGATCAGCAGCCACGCCCGCGGGTCGTGTCCGACGCCGCGGACGAACGCCGCGATGACGGCCTGCGGATTCTTCCGCTGCGCATCGCTCGCCGGGTCGAAGCCGAAGCCATATGCCGTCGCGTCGTCCGGCACGCCGACCGCGGCCCGATCGAACCGCGACGGCGTCGGGAGCGTCGTCGGCAGCGTCGCGCCGATCACCGTCGCATGCGATGCGGCCTGGCGGAAGACGTGGAGCAGGAAGTCCGACGCGCCGATCAGGACGTCGAACCCGTCGAGCTGCGCGAACCGCGGCGCGGGCACGACCGGAAGCTCCCAGAAACACATGATCGCGTTCAGGAAGCCGTCGCCGAACAGGCGCTCGGGGCAACGGTGCAGCGCCCAGTCGACGGCGCCGAGGCCGAGCACGAAGACGTTGATCCGGTGCGGCAACGCGTCGGGGTCGACGACGGTGATGCGGTCGAAGCGGGTGTCGCTGCGCTCGCGTCGCGTCCCGCGATCGACGTCCAACGCCGCGACGGGGTGGCCGTGATGCTCGATCAGCTCGATGACCTGCCGCGTCGCGACGCCGACGCCGAGATTGCCGGCGACGTGCCCGATGACGTTGATGCCGGCCCGTGCGGGGGCGTGGGCCGTCATGCGCGGTCCGTCCGGTTCGTCGCCGCCCGCGGCAGCGAGCGGATCTCGTCGGGGCAATCGCCGAAGCGACGGCGCGCGTAGTCGAGCACCGCACGGACGCGCGCGCGGTGCGCGGCCGTCCGATAGTCGGCACGACGGAACAGCTCGCCCTTGCGGAACAGCCAGTACGCCTGCCGCAGCGGCGACAGTTCCGCGTCGGCCTGGCAACGCACTCGCGGGAACAGCGTCTCGCAGATCACCCGGACGAACAGCCGCCGGCGCTCCGCCGGCGGCAGATGCCGTTCGCCGAACAGCAGCCGGTTGCGGGTATGGAAGTACGACGACAGCGGCGCGTCGAAGGCACCCATCGCGGCCGAGACCTTGTGCCACACCTTCGCGCGCGGAACGACGACGCAGCCGAAGCCGGCGCGTCGCGCCCGATAGCAGAGATCGACCTCCTCGAACAGGAGGAAGTACCGCTCGTCGAGTTCGCCGACCCGCTGCAGGACGTCCCGCCGGACGAACAGCGCGCAGCCGCTCGCGTAGTCGGTGGCGCCGATCTCGTCGCTGCCGTCGTCCTCCTTGTCGTAGCCGACGTGGAAGAAGTCGGATATGCGCGGATTCCAGCGCGCGCCGTCGTACCAGCGCACGGTGGGGCGCGCCTCGAAATAGATGCGCGGGGCGAACAGTCCGGCGTCCGGATGCCGCTCGGCAGCCTGGACCAGTTCGTCGACGAAGGCGGGGTCGACGACCGTGTCGTTGTTCAGCAGCAGGATGAAGTCCGCCGCGTCGTGCTCGAGGCAGTAGCGGATGCCGACGTTGTTGCCGCCGGCATAGCCGAGGTTCGCGCCCGTGCGCAGCACCGGGACGTCCGGGAACGCGGCGGCGATGCGCTCCACCGAGTCGTCGGTCGAGCCGTTGTCGACGACGACGGTCATCAGGCGCGGATAGACAACGCGTCGGAGCGACTCGAGACACGCGACGGTGTCGGCGCCGCCGTTCCAGTTCAGCACGACGATGTGCACGGACGGTTTCATGCGCCGGGCACGGAATCGCGTCGCGGCCGCAAGCGACGCAGCAGCGCCTTGGCGCCGTCGGCGAGCCGATACGAGGGACGGGTCTTGATCCACGCCAGCTCGCGCTCCAGCGCCTGGATGCGCGCGAGCCGTCCGATGCGGAGCTGCTCCGGCAGGGCGTCGTGGGCACGACGCGCGCGAGTCGTTCCCAACGCGACCCGGGCATCGCGGATGGCGCGGATCTCGTCGAGGTAGTCGGCGCGTCGCGCCTCGTCGTTGTAGGCAGCCATGTCGATGGTCGCCGCCGCGCCGATCGAACGGCGCAGGTCCGCGTCGGCCAGCAGGCGCCGGATCCATGCGGCGGCGTCGTCCAGGTCGGGGTCGGCCCACATCGTCATGTCCTCGAGCTGCTCGCGGTCGTAGACGGAACTCGACCCCTGTACGGCGACGAGTCGATATCCGACGAGGCACGCGTTGCGGTGGTTCATGAACGTGAGGTTGCCGGACCAGCCGGTCGCGATCACCGGCTTGCCCAGCAGCATCGATTCGGCCATGCCGAGCCCGAGTCCTTCCGCGCGATGCAGCGAGACGTATGCGTCGCAACTCGCATACAGGGACAGGACGCCGGCGTAATCGAGCGCGCCGGTCCGCACGACGATGCGGGGATCGTCCGCGCAATGTGCCCGCAGTCGCGCGACGACTGGCTGCTCGGAACCGTCCTCCGCGATCGCGTTGTTGACATTGATCACGAGGCGCGCGGCAGGGGCGTTCGACGCACCCCGTCGGAAGGCCTCGATCGCGCCGAACGTGTTTTTCCGCTCGGGGTCGCTGTACGGCTCGAAGCTGGTGACGAACGCCACGTCGTCGGCTCGCAGGCCGAAGCGCGCGCGGTCCGGCGCGACGCCGTCCGGCAGGTCGACCGCCAGGCGGCCGCCGATCACGGTGGGACCCGACAGCGCCACCTGGAACGCATGGCGCATGAAGTCGGACGTCGCGACGATGATATCCATCGCGTCGAGGTGCGGCAGCCAGCGCGGGGGCAGCGTCGGCAGCTCCCAGAAGCACGCCGCCGCGTTGAGCGCGCCGTCGTGCCGCGCGAGCGTTTCGTGCTGCTCCAGCAGCCGCCGGACGGTCAGGGCGCCGACGACGAGCAGATTGACGGCATACGGAAGCCGCGCGACCTCGCGCACGGCGAAGCGATCGAACGTCGCGTCGCGGCCGCCGCGCGCACCGCGATCGTCGAGGTCGTGGACCGCGAGCGGGAATCCGCGCTCGACGATCGCGCGCGCGACCGAACGGGCGGCGACGCCAAGACCGAGGTTGCCGCTGATGTGGCCGATGACGTTGAAGCCGAAGGGACGTTCGATCGTCGTCATCGCCTGGTCAATGGCGTGTGCCGCCGACGAGCCGCGCGACGATACGGTTCTTGAACGCCCGCTTGATGCCCATCGCGAAGCGGTAACCCATGCGGCTCTTGATCCAGCGCAGCTCGCGCTCCAGCTCCTGGTACTGCGCGAGCCGGCTCGCGCGCAGCCGGCGCATCGCGGCCTGCGCATCGTCGTCGTCGGCGGCCATCCGCGGAAACGTGGCGCGTTGCTCGAGCAGTGCCTGCAGCTCGAGCAGGAACCGGCCCTTCGACGCCTCGTCGTTGTAGCCCCGCATGCGATCGCGCGCCGCGCGGCCAATGCGCCCGCGCAGTTCGGGATCGCGGTGCAGCCGACGCATCCACGTCGCGGCTTCGCCGATGTCGGCATCGGCCCAGACCGTGGTGTCCTCGAGCTGCTCCGGCTCGTACATGCTCGCGTCGCGGACGGGCACGAGGTGGTAGCCGACGAGACAGGCCGACAGGCGGTCCATGAACGTCAGGTTGCCCGACCAGGCCGTCGCGACGACCGGCTTGCCGAGGAGCATCGCCTCGGCCATCGCGAGGCCGAGACCTTCGGCCCGATGCAGCGACACGAAGACGTCGGACTCCGCGTACAGGCCGAGGATCCCGGGATAGTCGAGCGGCGCGCTGTAGATGCGGATTCGCGGATGCCCGGCGACGCGTTGTCGCAGCGTCGTCACGAACGGATCCTCGACGCCGTCGACCGCCGCGTTGTTCACGCGAAGCACCAGGTAGGCGTCCGGTTCGTCGCCGACGCCTTCGCGAAACGCGTCGACGACCGCCAGCGGGTTCTTCCGGTTCGGATCGCTCGCCGGTTCGAACGTCGTCACGTAGACGACGGCGTACGGCGGGATGTCCATCGAACGCCGCAGCCGGGGTCCGGGGATGTGCTCCGGCAGGCGGACCGGCAGCAACGCCGGCACGACCGACGTTCGCGAGATCGAGCAGCGATAGACGTGGCCCATGTACTCGGACGTCGCGACGAGCGCGTCGAGCGACTCGAGCGCCGGAATCCATTGCGGCGGGATCGTCGACAGCTCCCAGTAGCACAGCGACGCATTGAAGTAGCTGTCGTAGTCGAACTCGGACTTCAGCTGCGGCAGGAACGTATGGATACCCCGGATCGGGAATACGAACACGTTGATCGCGTACGGCAGCGCCGCCATCGATTCGCGCAGATGCGCCGCGTGCGTCGTCACCTGGTCGTCGCGGCCGAACCGAGCCTTCAGGTCGTACGCGGCCACCGGATGCCCGCGCTCGACGATGAGGTCGATGAGATTGCGCGCCGCGACGCCGAGACCGACGTTGGACGTGATGTGCCCGATGACGTTGAAGCCGAACGGACGCGTAGGCTGGTGCGCGGCGATCACGATCCGGCTCCGTCCCCCCGCCGGATCGAGACCAAGGCTTTCACCGCAGCGGCGAAGCGATACGGCAGGCGACTCTTGATCCAGTGCAGTTCTCGCTCCAGTTCCTGGATCCTCGCGAGGCGCCCGTGGCGCACGAGATTCTCCGGGGCGGACTCCCGAGTCGGCGTTCGAACGCCGAGTTCGATCTTCGAATGCCACATCGTGTCCAGCTGGTCGAGGAAATCGCCTCGGCGCGCGTCGTCGTTGTACGCCTGCAGGCGTCGACCGGCGGCGCGTCCGATGCTCTCGCGCAGAGTCGGGTCGTCCGTCAGCCGTCGCATCCAAGCGGCGGCATGCGCGACGTCGGGGTCCGCCCACCGCGTCGTGTCTTCGAGTTCGGCCTGGCTGTAGTTCCGGTGCGTCCCCGCGACCGGGACGAGCACCGTCCGCACGAGGCACGCGTTCCCGTGATCCATGAACGTGAGGTTGCCCGACCAGTCGGTGGCGATCACCGGCTTGCCCAGCAGCATCGCCTCGGCGAGCCCCAAGCCGAGACCTTCTGCCCGATGCAGGGAGACATAGACGTCGCAGCTCGCATACAGCGACAGCACCTCGGCGTACGAGAAGGGTGTCGAGACGATGCGGATGCGAGGATCGTCCGCACAGCGGGCGAGGACCTCGCGGGCGGCCGCATGTTCGGCGCCGTTTCCCGCGGGATTGCTGACCTTGACGACGAGCAAGGCGAGTGGACGGTCGACCGCGCCCCTGCGGAAAGCCTCGATCGCCGCAGCGGTGTTCTTGCGTTCGATGTCGCTGTTCGCATCGAAGCCGGTCACGAAGATCGTGGCGTCGTGCGGCAAGCCGAAGCGCGCTCGATCGGCAGCGACGTCTCCGGGAAGGTCGACCGGCACCCGGGCGGCGATCGTCGAGGGACCCGACAACGAAAGCTGGAACGCATAGCGCATGAAGTCGGACGCCGCCACCATCACGTCGAACTGCTCGAACACCCGTTGCCAGCGCGGCGGGAAGGAAGGAATCTCCCAGAAGACCAGCGCGGCGTTGAGTGCGTCCGGCCGCAGGTACTCGTCCCGGTGACGGGTCCAGTGCAGATAGAGCTGGTCGGCGCCGACGACGAACAGGTTGATCGCATACGGCAGGCGCGCCGCATCGGCGACGAAATACGTCGAGAGGTCGCCGACCTGCGCGTCGTCGAGGAGACGCGCCGCGTCGATCGGCAGATTGTGAATGGCGAGCGGCAGGCGTCGCTGGGCGATGAGCCTCGCCACGTTGCGGGCGGCGATCCCGAGGCCGAGGTTGCCGTTGACGTGTCCGATCACGTTGAAACCGATGGGGCGCGCCGACGCGCCGCCCGGCGCGAAGCGTCGATCAGCCTCGGCGATCACGATGGCCCGCCGCCCGACGCACCGAGTCGACGGTGATCGGCCTCGGTACCGGTCGCGTCGAACCTGCGACGGTCGGCACGCGCTTGCTCGAGAATCGGTCCGCGCGTCCGGAAGTCGTCCGTCGCTTCGCCGAGCCGCTTCCGTTCGTTGCCTGCGCTCACTTCTACGCCACCTGTGCGGTCCGCGGTGTTCGGTGCGATCGACTCGGAAAGGAGCCTGCCATCGGCGACTGCCATCGACCTTCCAGGGTAAAGAACCCGTTCCCTTCGAACGGCTCGATGTCGACATGGTCGCCGGAGACGACCTGGAAGTGAAGCAGGTTCTCGCCGTAGAACGCCTGGTGGCCGCCTGCCCCCTCGGACAAGCCGAAGCGCAAGGCATAGACCCCGGCCACGAGCGGCAATCGCTTGATGCGACACACGAGCTCGTGATCACCCGGCGGCAGGGAGTCGAGCATGAGCTGCCGGTCGCTGTCCACGGTCGCGAGGTACAGCATGTCGGACGTATGGACACCGACGCCGAACGACGGCGACCGCACTTCGCGGGTGGTCTTCAGGCGCACTCTCACGTCGACGTCGCTCATGTGCGGCACCGAAGCGAGTTCGTCGCCGGCCGCGTCGACCAGCGCGATGTTGATCAGCTCGACGCCGGGCCAGTCCTGCGGTTCGCCGACCCGTTTGCTCCGCTCGGCCGACTCCCTCAGGCGGATCTTCTCGTTCGTCCGTTCGTAGAAGAGCTTCGACACCGGGCCGGGCTCGCCATCGCTGACGATCCGGCCGTGATCCAGCAGGATCGCCCGCGTGCACAGCCGTTCGACCTGTCGGATGTTGTGGCTGACCAGCAGGATCGTCTTGCCTTGCCGCCGGATGATGTCCTCGATGCGGTCGAAGCACTTGCGCTGAAACGCGATGTCGCCCACGGCGAGCACTTCATCGACGATGAGGATCTCCGCTTCGACGGCTGTCGCGATGCTGAATCCGAGTCGCACCGCCATGCCGGAGCTGTACCGCTTGATCGGGGTGTCGATGAACTGCTCGAGCTCGGCAAACTCGACGATCTCGTCGAACTTCTTGCGGATGTCCTTCAGGCTCATGCCGAGGATCACGCCGTTCAGGTAGATGTTCTCCCGCCCGGTCAGGTCGCCGATCAAACCTGCACCGACCTCGATCAATGGCGCCGTCTGGGCGCGGACGGCGACGTTCCCATGCGTGGGAGAGGTGATTCCGGCGAGGATCTTCAGCAGCGTGCTCTTGCCGGCGCCGTTCGTGCCGATGATGCCGAGCACCTCGCCGCGCTGAACGCAGAAGCTGACGTCCTCGAGCGCATTCAGCCGCGGGCGGGGCGGCTCCGAACCGATACCGAGATGCGTCAACGCTCGCTTGGCCGCGTGCATGAAGTCCTGGCCGGGACCGAGGCGGAAGCGCTTCGCGACGCGATCGACTTCGATGAGGTTCATGGAAAGTGGATTGAGAGTCGATCTAATCGTGCGGGGGAAGGACGGATCCGCCGTGAGCGAGGTGCTCGGCGGCCGCCCTGCACCCCGCGACATGGTCGTCCGACAGCAGCGATGGCCGAGCCACGAACACGTTCATCACACGCCCGACGCGATGATTCATGAGGGCCCGGAAGAGCCGCTCGTTGACCGGCTTCTTCGACAGCAAGTGAGCTTCGACGCCGTCAGTCGCGTAATGCAACCCGAGCCGCTTCGCGATGCGCCGCATCGATTCGGCGGTGAAGAACCCGATGTGCTGCCCGGTCTCCGGCGTGTAGTAGTGCCAGACCCCGAGCGGCAGTGGCTGCTCGCCGATCAGCGTCGTGCTGCAGAAGATGTTGTCGGCCACCTGCGCCCACTGATCGAGCTCGTCGAGCGGGTTCGTCAAGTGCTCCAGGATCTCGAACGCCGTGAGCAGCTCGTAATGCGCCGACAGGTCCCCGACGAAGTCGCGGGCGAACAGGTTCTCGCAGTACTTGTCGTGCCACCGAAAACGGTATCCGAGATCGCGCATGCGTCGCACCAGCAGGCCGTAGCCACCGCCGTAGTCGAGATATTCGCGATCGGGGTCGAGCAGGTAGTGCAGGACCAGCTTCGTCCGGCGCGAGTACACGACCATCCGCTCGATGATGCCGACGTCGATGGCCGCGATCGCCGAGCTGTAAGCCTCTTCGAGCCACGTGGGGTCGACGACGAAGAGATAGCCGCAATCGTCGCATCGGCGGTAGACGGCGTCGTACTTGCCGAGCAAACGCAGACGCCCGAAAAAGCTGGTCTCACCAGTGCAGATCTTGCAGTTCATGGTCGGCGGCGGCGAAGCGGCGGCTCGCAGCGACGAACGACCTCGAGTCGCCGCACCGGCGCGTGGTGGTAGCTCACACCACGTCCGCGAAGTATTGCTCCGCGCGCTTGAAGATGGCGAAACTCAGCGGCAGCAGGATCAGCACGACGAGCAGTCCGGGCCAGATGACCTCGAAGTCCGGGGACTGATCGAACAGGATCGTCGCGCTGAAACCCGTCGATGATACCGGCCAGCGGGTTCATGCGATACAGATCGTAGACGAAGCGGCGACCACGGCGCCGACGGCTTGCTGCTCGACGAGCTTCGTGCTTGACGAGCGACATCGGATAGATGACCGGCGACGCGTACATCACCAGCTGAAGGGCGATCGGCAGGATCGCCCCGACGTCGCGGTAGAAGACGTTCATCGCGGCGCCCGTGAACGCGAACGCGAGCGACGCCATGATGGTGTACAGCAGCAGCACCGGGACCCAGACGATCGTCGCCGACGGGGCGACGTGGAAATAGGTCATCAGCATCGCGAGGATGACGTACGTTGATCGACGAATTCGACCAGCTTCGTCACGACGCCGGCGAGCGGGAAGACCTCGCGCGGGAAGTAGATCTTGCGGATCAGCTGAGCGTTCGACACGACGCTGCTGACGCCTTCGGAGAGCGACTCCTGGAAGAAGATCCACGGCAGCAGAGCCGTGAACGCGAGCACCGGATACGGGATCGTGCTGTTGTTGATCGAGACGAAGCTGTTGAGCAGCGTGAACACGAGCATCAGCGTCATCGGCTTCAGGATCGCCCAGACGAGCCCGAGGTACGACTGCTTGTAGCGCACGATGATCTGCTTCCAGGCCATGATGCCGAGCAGTTCACGGTACGTGACGAGGGTTCGCGCGATCTGAAGCATGAAGGAGCCGGTGGCGCGCCCGGCGGGCGCGTTCGCATTCGAAGGGAAGCCTGGAAGCAGCAATTGTGCCGTGCGCGCGCCGGTGACGGCCAACGCGTCGATGCGCAACTTCGGGCCGGGAGCGACAAAAATCGTCCGTGGCGAACGAACGCCGTCGGGCGCGACGTGCGTCAGCGGGGCCGCTCGGCCTCGCTCCCGGTCAGGCCTGTCGTGACGGCGAGCGCGCGGACGAGGTCGCGAAGCGACCACGTCGAGGACCCGGCGAGGTACGTCGAGGCAGTCCGGCGCCCACGTCGATACGCTGCGAGCCCGCCCCGGCTCGACGCGTAGAGCAACGCGGCCGCGACGTCGCGCTCGGTGTTCAACACGATCTGCTGCTCCGATTCGGTCAACGCGAGGCCCGTGTCGAGACGGATCTTCTCGAGCAGCTTCAAGGCGTTTTCGTGCAGCCAGGTCGCCTTGTCGGAATGCGTCGTGTTCGACGCATGTCTACGCGTGCGACAGGTCTGCTCGTCGAAGAACACGAACCGACCGCGTCGAGCCATTTGCAGGAGGAAGTAGCGGTCCTCGCCGATCCCCGCCTTCAGCGCCGTCTCGAAGCTCGGTTCCGGCATGCCGATATCCATGCGAAACGACAAGGCCGATACCGGAATCCACTGGCCCGGCAACAGCCGATCGAAGATCCGCTGCGACAGGAGATGGCAGCCCGTGTCGAGCGTCTTCTCGCTGAGCGACAACGCGGGGCCTTGCGCGAGACAGTCGGTGCGGCTGCGTGGATCGCCGAAGAACCGGGAGTCGCCGAAGGCGACGACGGCACTCGGGTACAGCGCGTACGCGCGTCGCAGGTTCGCCAGATGATTCGGAAGCCAAAGGTCGTCTGCGTCGAGGAGCGCGATGGTGTCGCTTCGGCGCATCGCCATACCTGCATTGCGCGCGACCGAGATGCCCTGGTTGCGCTGCCTCAGCACGGTGCCGGGCAGTCTCAGCGCGCGATCCAAGCCTTCGCGGCTTCGTAGGTCCCATCGGTCGACCCGTCGTCCACGACGACGACCCAGCGCGGCGGACACGTCTGTGCCGCGATGCTTTCGAGCGCTTCGCGAAGCATGGTCCCGGGGTTGAACGCGGGGATGACGACGGTGAACTCGGGGCTGGCTGCTGTGGACATCTCTACCCAGTAGGACGGCGTTGCGGGAACGGGAGTGGAACGGTATGTCCGGCCATCGACGCGATGGCCGGACAGCAGCCTCGCAGCAAAGGTCGGGCCAACTGTGGTCCGAAAGGACGACGGGCTATCTCGAGTGAAGCAGCCTGCCGCTGTTCCACAGCGTAGGCTTCGTCGGCGTCACGTGGCTGACAGGCGTGATTGTTGCTCGTCGCTGGCCCGGATCAAAGCACTCTATGCTATGCCGCCGCGCGAGATCGCGGTCCGTTCACGAGCCGTTCGCATGTCCGTCGCCGTCGTCATTCCGTTCTATCAGGAGACGCCGGGCCTGCTGGCCCGCGCGCTGCGTTCGATCGCCGAGCAGCGCGACGGCGCGCCGCCGCGCGTGGTCGTCGTCGACGACGCCTCGCCGGTCCGCGCGCGCGACGAGGTCGCCGCGTGCGACGTCGCCGCGTCGCTCGCGATCGACGTCGTCGAACAGTCGAACGCCGGACCCGGCGGCCGCGCGCAACCGCGGCCTCGACGCGCTCGGGCCCGACGTGACGCGCGTCGCGTTCCTCGACTCCGACGACGTGTGGACCGACGGCCATCTCGCGCACGCGAACCGCGCGCTCGACGCCGGCTTCGACGTCTACTTCGCCGACCACTACCAGGCCGGCCAGACGGTCGGCGGCTTCGCGCGCGCGGGTCGCATTCGCCCCGACGAGCATCCGCCGATCGGCGACGACCCCGCGCTGCGCGCGTACGCCGGCGACATGTTCGACCAGGTCGTCCGCGGCAACGTCATCGGCACGTCGACCGTCGTCTACGCGTTCGAGCGCTTCCGCGCGCAGCGCTTCGACGAGGCGTTCTTCAGCGCCGGCGAGGACTACCTGTTCTGGATCGCGCTCGCGCGCGCCGGCGCGCGGTTCGCGTTCTCGCCCGACGTCGAGGCGCACTACGGCTTCGGCGTCAACGTCTACGCGGGATCGGGGTGGGGCACGCCGGGCTACCTGCGTCGCGTCCAGAACGAGCTGCGCTATCGCAAGCGGCTGCTCGCGTTCGACCTGACCGTGGACCAGCGTCGCTTCGTGCGCGAGCGCATCGACGCGCTGCGCGCGGAGTTCGCCGCGGACCTCGTGCATCGCGTGATGCATCGGCAGCCGCTGCCGATCGACGTGCTGCGCGCGCAGCTGCGCCTCGATCCGGTCTCGCTGTTCTCGGTCCCGCATCATGCGGGCCTGCTGGTCGCGGATCGTCTCAAGGGCCGGACGTCGCGCTGACCGATGGACGCGTCCGCCATCCGCGTCTCGCTCGTCGTCCCGGTCTATCGCGGCGCGACGACGCTCGACCGGCTCGTCGCCGAGGTCGAGCCGTGGACCGTCGAGCGTCGGACGCCCGCCGGTGCGACGTTCCGCATCGACGAGATCCTGCTCGTGCACGACTGCGGCCCCGACGATTCGGACCGCGTCATCGAGGCGCTCGCGGCGACCCATCCGTTCGTGCGGCCGATCTGGCTGTCGCGCAACTACGGCCAGCACGCGGCGACGCTCGCCGGCATGGCGAGCGCGACCGGCGCGTGGGTCGCGACGATCGACGAGGACGGCCAGCAGGACCCGGCGGACATCGGCGCGATGCTCGACCGCGCGCTCGAGCAGCGCCTGCAGCTCGTCTACGCGGCGCCGTCGAACCCGCCGCCGCACGGCGCGCTGCGCAACGCGGCGAGCCGGACCGCGAAGGCGATCGCGGCGCGGATGCTCGGCAACGCGCAGGTCGGCCGCTTCAACAGCTTCCGTCTCGTCGACGGCGAGATCGCGCGCACGCTCGCGGCGTACTGCGGCAACGGCGTGTATCTCGACGTCGGCCTGTTCTGGATCACCGGCCGCATCGGCCACGCACCGGTCCGCCTGCGCGCCGAGATGGGCCGGCCGTCGGGCTACTCGTACTTCCGGCTGCTCGGGCACTTCTGGAACCTCGTGCTGACGACCGGCACGCGGCCGCTGCGGCTGATCACGGCGACCGGTCTCGCGTCGGTCGTGCTCGCGGCGCTGCTCGGCCTCTATGCGGCGTACGGCCACTTCACCGGCCGCATCCCGGTGCAGGGCTGGGCCTCGCTGCTGATCGTCGTCTCGTTCTTCTCGGGCGCGATCCTGATGTCGCTCGGCGTGATCGCGGAGTACCTCGCGGTCACGATGGGCATCGTGATGGGCAAGCCGCTGTACGTCGTCAGCACGCGGCCGACGCGGCCGGCACGCCGGTCATGACGACGGCGTGGGTCGTCGGTCGCGGCGGCCTGCTCGGTCGCGCGTTCGAGCAGGCGCTGCGGACCGACGGCACGACGATCCACGTGCCGTCGCGCCCGTTCCGCTGGGACGACGCGGTCGCGGTCGCGGCCGACCTGCGCGACGCGGCGGCGGGCTTCGCGGCCGCGGTCGAGCCCGGTGAACGATGGGAGATCTACTGGGCCGCCGGCGTCGGCACGATGGGCAGCGTCGCCGCGACGCTGGTCGCGGAGTCGACCGCGCTCGCCGCGCTCGTCGATGCGCTGCAGGACCTCGTCGCGTCGTCGTCGCTGTCGCCGTCGGCCGGCCGCGTCGCGTACGCGAGCTCGGCGGGCGCGATCTACGCCGGCGCGAGCGTCGCCGACGTCATCGACGAGCGGACCGATCCCGCGCCGACGACCGCGTACGCGCGGGCGAAGCTCGCCGGCGAGCAGGCGGTCCGCGACATGGCGGAGCGCGGCGGCCTGCGCGTCCTGATCGCGCGGCTGTCGACGCTCTACGGCATCGGGCAGACCGACACGAAGGCGCAGGGCCTGCTGACGCACATCTCGCGCTGCCTCGTGACGAACCGCCCGGTGCAGATCTACGTGCCGCTCGACACGATCCGCGACTACCTGTCGACCGACGATGCGGCCGCGGCGACGATCGAAGCGCTGCGATCGCTCGATGGTCCCGGGGCGACGACGAAGATCGTCGCGTCGGAGCGGCCGGTGACGATCAGCGAGATCGTCTCGATCTTCAAGCGGCTCTCGCAGCGGCCGCCGCGCATCGTGACGAGCGCGGCGCCGACGACCGCCGTCTACAGCCGCCAGATGCGCTTCCGGTCGATCGTCCCGCCGCTGCGCGGCGCGCCGGCGAGCCCGCTGCCGCTCGGCATCGCGCGCGTGCTCGCGGCCGAGCGGATGCGCTACGCGCGCGGACGCGTCGCGTCGGGCGCATGAACGTTCCTCCGTCGTTCGAGACGGCCGTCGCGCCGTCGATGGGCTCGCGTCCGGTCGCGGACGGGGTCCGCGACGCCGACGACGCCGACGCGTCGCGGCGGACCGACCGGCTGCTGCGGCTGGGCGGACTCGCCTGCCTCGTCGCGCTGTGCTGGACGTGGCTCGTCCGCACGACCGGCGCGCTGCCGCTCGCGAGCGCGGCGCTGACCGCGGGCTTCGTCGTCGCGTGCGCGTTCGTCGGCGAGCGCGCGACCCGACGCGTCGCGGCCGTGCTGCCGGCGCGGGGCGGCCTCGCGCTCGACGTCGTCGTCGGCTTCTTCTGCGTCAACACGGTCCTGTTCGTCACGGTCCTCGTGTCGCCGCTCGGCATGCTCGCCGACGTGGCGCTCGTCGGCGTCGTCGTCGCGGTCGCCTGCTGGACGACGCGCGATCGGCGCCGCGACGCGTCGTCCGGGCCGCGCCGCTTCGAGGCGGCATCGCTCGTCTGCATCGCGTTCGCCGGGCTCGCGGCGACCGGCTGGACGCGCGACCAGCAGCCCGTCATGCGCTCCGACGGCGGCGTGGACGTCTTCACGATCTGGTACGACGCGTTCATCCACGCGCGCGTCGTCAGCGCGTTCGCGCAGGCGCACGGCCTCGCGACGCTGAGCGACGTCAAGCTCGCGGGCGTCCCGGCGGCGGCCTACCACGTCGCGAGCTACATGCTGCCCGCGGCGCTCGACGCGCTGACGCCGACGACGGCGCTCGACGCGGTCGCCGCGTTCCAGTTGCCGTTCGGCCTCGTGCTCTCCGGCCTCGGCGCGTACGTCCTCGTCGGCGCGTTCGTGCGGACGCCGTGGCCGGCGGTCGTCGCGGCGGCCGCGGTGGTCGCGCTGCCCGACGCGTACCAGCAGGGCTTCGGTCTGCGCTACCTGTCGTACCACTTCATGACGCAGGTGAACCTCGGCATGCTGTACGGCCTCGCCTGCATCGCGCTCGCGTGGAGCTTCGTCGTGACGGGATGCCATCGCGGCCGCGCGTGGGGCGTCGTCCTCGGTTTCGCGCTGCTCGCCGTCTGCATCGCGTACAAGGCGCATCTGTTCGTCGCGAACGCGCTCATCATGATGCTGTATCCGTGCGCGTTCTTCGGCCGCTTCCGAGTGCGCTGGCGCGTCGCGGCCGGCGTCGCGGTCGTGGTGCTCTTCGTCGCGGTCGTCGCGGTGTCGCAGTCGTCGCCGCGCGTGCCGACGCTGCGGCTCGACGGCTCGGGCATCGGCGGCTACGTCGACCTGCTGTACCGCAGCTCGTTCGACGGACCGCTGAAGCGCGCGTTCGGCGCGCTGTACTTCGATCGTCACCTGCCGCGCGTCGTCGATGCCGCGATCGTCGCGACCTATCTGCTCGTCGGGTCGTTCGGCGCCTGGCTCGCGCTGACGCCGGTCGCGCTGTTCGCGGTGCGCCGCCGCTTCGCGCCGAGCGCCGTCGCGTTCGTCGCGATCGTCGCCGTCAACTACCTCGCGATGTCGATGCTGCTCGCGCAGGACGAGCGCGGCATCGGCGCGCCGGAGGAGTTCGTCAATCGCCCGCACGCGTGGGCGTGGTTCGTGGTCGTCGCGTTCGGCGCGGCGGCGATCGGCCTCGCGGCGTCCGGGACACGCGTCGTACGGCGACGCGTCGCGATCCCGGTCGCCGCGCTCGCCGCGATCGTCGGCCTGCTCTGCGTCCATCGCTTCGCGACGGACCTGCAGACGTTCCCCGAGTGGCCGGGCTTCGCCACGTACGCGAGCCGCACCGGCGTCCCGTCGTGCGTCGTCGACGCCGCGCGCTACGTCCGCGACCATTCGCGCCCCGCCGAGGTCCTGCAGGACTCGGCGATGGATCCCGACCTCGTCGTCACGGCGACGAGCGAGCGACAGGCCTACGTCGCCGACAACCGCTTCGGCGGCGCGGTCGACGTCGTCGCGCAGAGGGCACGCGAGCTGCGCGCGGTGCAGGCGTCGTCGGACCCCGACGCGCTCGCCGCGTGGGGTCGAAGCCATCGCGTCGCGTGGTACCTGCAGCGGCCGGACGCGGCGCGAGCGGCCGACGCCGCGGCGCCGCCGGCCTACGCGTGCGACGGCTATCGCGTCCTGCGGCTCGCGCCCTGACGCGTCAGGGGTCGGCGCCGAGCGGCCATCGCGGCCGGACGCCGAACGCGCGCGTGTCCGGCGGCACGTCGCCGCGTTCGAGCCGCAGCGCGCCGGCGAGCGCGATCATCGCGCCGTTGTCGGTGCACCACTCGGGCTTCGGGGAAGTGGACGCGCGCGCCGCGCTTCGTGGCCGCCTCGACGAGCGCCTCGCGCAGCAGGCGATTCGCGCCGACGCCGCCGGCCACGACGAGCCGCTTCGACCCGACCTGGCGCAGCGCGGCCATCGACTTCGCGACGAGCAGGTCGACGGCCGCGCGCTGGAACGATGCGGCGAGGTCGGCGCGCGCGGCCTCGCACGCGTTGCCGAGCTTGCGGGCGGCCGTCGCGACGGCCGTCTTCAGTCCCGAGAAGCTGAAGTCGAGGTCGCCCGAATGCAGCATCGGTCGCGGCAGCGCGAACGCGTCGTCGTCGCCGAACTCGGCGAGCCGCGCGAGCGCGGGCCCGCCGGGATACGGCAGACCGAGCAGCTTCGCCGTCTTGTCGAACGCCTCGCCGGCCGCGTCGTCGACGGTCTCGCCGAGCAGCGTGTAGCGGCCGACGCCGGCGACGTGCATCAGCTGCGTGTGGCCGCCGGAGACGAGCAGCGCGACGAACGGGAACGCCGGCGGATCGTCGGACAGGAGGGGCGACAGCAGGTGGCCTTCGAGGTGATGGATGCCGATCACCGGGCGCCCGAGCGCGTAGCCGAGCGCGTGGGCGAACGCGGCGCCGACCAGCAGCGCCCCGACGAGGCCGGGCCCCTCGGTGACGGCGATCGCGTCGACGTCCTCTCTCGTGCGACCGGCGTCCGCGAGCACGCCTTCGACGAGCGGCAGCAGGCGGCGGATGTGGTCGCGCGACGCGAGCTCGGGGACGACGCCGCCGTACGCCTCGTGCATCGCGGCCTGCGTGTGCAGCCGCTGCGACAGCAGCGCGCGCGACGGCTCCGCGACCGCGCTGTCGTACAGCGCGGCGCCGGTCTCATCGCAGGAGGTCTCGAGGCCGAGGACGAGCATGCCGGGTCGGCAAAGCGGAGGAGTATAGCCACGCCGGCCGACCGACCGGCGATGCGCGCCGAGGCCGCGGCCGAGCGTATCGCCGCATCGTCGAGGTCGTGCCGACACGCGAGTTGCGGTAGGCTGCGACGCACGTCCGGTCGCGTCCGACGCGCGCCGCGACGACGCGACGGTCGGTCGGACGTCGATCGCACGGGACCCCGATGAAACAAGCGGAATTCGATCTCTTCGCGCGCGAATACGAGGCGCTGCACGAGCGCAGCCTCGGCGCGTTCGGTCGCTACCAGGACCGCTTCGCCGAGTACAAGATCGCCGACCTCGCCGACGAGACGCGTCGCTACGGCCTCGCGGGCGCGAGCGACCGGGTCCTCGACTTCGGCGCCGGCTGCGGGAAGTCGGTCCCCGGACTCGCGAAGCACTTCCCGCGCGCGTCGGTGAGCTGCCTCGACGTGTCGCAGGACAGCCTCGACATCGTCGCGCGCGACTTCCCGACCGCGACGCGGCTGCTGTCCGACGGCCGCGACATCCCGGCCGCCTCGTCGTCGTTCGACGTCGCGTTCAGCGCGTGCGTGTTCCATCACATCGACCACGCCGAGCATCCGATGCACCTGCGCGAGCTGCATCGCGTCCTGCGGAGCGGCGGGCTGCTGATGATCTACGAGCACAACCCGTTCAACCCGATGACCGTCCGCGTGGTCAACCGCTGCGAGTTCGACCGCAACGCGGTGCTCGTCACGCCGCGCGCGCTGAAGCGACGGGTCGTCGCCGCGGGCTTCACCGACGTGCGCGTGCGCTACCGCCTGTTCATGCCGCCGTCGTGGGAGCGCCTGCGCGGCGTCGAGCGCCTCGCCGATCGCGTGCCGCTCGGCGCGCAGTACTACGTCGTCGGACGCAAGCCGTCGGCCTAGCGGGACGTCGCACCGGGTCGACACGGCCCGTCGATCCGCGTCGACGGGGCCCGCCCACGACGTCGAGCGGGTCCGGCCTCCGCGCCGCCCGACGACGATCGCAACCTTGCTTTCCGCGCGGGGCCGCGCGTCGCGGCTCGCCACGCGCATGCGCACACGATGAGGGCGGCATCGCCTGCACCGGTGCGCGACGCCACGCGACGCGGCGTCGCACCGCGCGAAACGCCCGTCGCGGCGCGCCGGCGAATGGCACAGCGCTTGCATGACGCGACTCGTCCGTCCGTCGAGGATTCGAATGCCGTCGCATTTCGCCTTCCGGCCTCGCCGCGGGCGCGGCGCGATCGATCGCGTCGCGGGCCCGATGCCCGACGGCGCGCGGCGTCGCGAGGTCGGACGAAATCGGCGACGAGCGCGAACGTGCGGTACTGATCTCGGCGGCCTATCCCGAAGCCGCCTGAACGAATGAAGGACGGACGAGGCGCGATGGACGGCGGCGACGCGAGGAAGCAGAGGCTGGTGATGGTCGGCAACGGCATGGCCGGCGTGCGCACGCTCGAGGAGCTGCTGAAGATCGCGCCCGACCTGTACGACATCACGGTGTTCGGCGCCGAGCCGCATCCCGAACTACAACCGCATCCTGCTGTCGCCGGTGCTGGCCGGCGAGCAGACGATCGACCGAGATCATGCTGAACCGCGTCGAGCTGGTACGCCGAGAACGGCATCACGCTGCATCTCGGCAAGACGGTCGTCGAAGATCGACCGCGTCGCGCGCGTCGGTGCATCGCCGACGACGGCACCGAGGCGCCGTACGACCGGCTGCTGCTCGCCACCGGCTCGAACGCCGTTCATCCTGCCGGTGCCGGGCAAGGACCTCGACGGCGTGATCGGCTACCGCGACATCGCCGACACCGCACGGCATGATCGACGCGGCCGCGACGTACAGGCACGCGGTCGTCATCGGCGGCGGCCTGCTCGGCCTCGAGGCCGCGAACGGCCTGATGCTGCGCGGCATGGAGGTGACGGTGGTGCACATCGCGCCGTGGCTGATGGAGCGCCAGCTCGACCGACGTCGCCGGCGGCATGCTGCGCAAGTCGCTGGAGGACCGCGGGCTGACGTTCCTGCTCGAGGCGCAGACCGCAGGAGCTGCGTCGGCGACGACGGCCGCGCGGCCGCGTGCAAGCGCCGGTGCGCTTCAAGGACGGCAGCGAGATCGCCGGCCGACCTCGTCGTGATGGCCGTCGGCATCCGCCCCAACACCGCGCTCGCCGAGTCGGCGGGCCTGCACTGCCAGCGCGCGGCATCGTCGTCAACGACACGATGCAGACCGTCACCGACGCGCGCATCTACGCGGTCGGCGAATGCGCGGCGCACCGCGGCATCGCCTACGGCCTGGTCGCGCCGCTGTTCGAGCAGGCCAAGGTCTGCGCGACGCACCTGGCGCAGTTCGGCATCGGCCGCTACGCTCGGCTCGCTCACGCTCGACCAAGCTCAAGGTCACCGGCATCGACCTGTTCTCCGCCGGCGACTTCATGGGCGGCGAGCGGCTGCGAGGAGATCGTGCTGTCCGACCCGTACGGCGGCGTCTACAAGAAGCTCGTGATCCAGCGACGACAAGCTGGTCGGCGCCTGCCTCTACGGCGACACCGTCGACGGCGCGTGGTACTTCAAGCTGCTGCGCGACGGCCGCAGCGATCGGCGACATCCGCGACCAGCCTGATGTTCGGCGAGATCCAGCCTCGGCGACGCCGGCCACCAGGGCCAGAGCAAGGCCGCGGCGATGGCCGACGCCGCCGAGGTCTGCGGCTGCAACGGCGTCAGCAAGGGCACGATCTGCAAGGCGATCAAGGACAAGGGCCTGTTCACGCTCGACGACGTGCGCAAGCACACCAAGGCGAGCGCGTCGTGCGGCTCGTGCACCGGCCTGGTCGAGCAGATCCTGATGTCGACGGCCGGCGGCGACTACTCCGCCGCGCCGAAGAAGAAGGCCGATGTGCGGCTGCACCGACGCCAGACGCACCAGCGACGTGCGCGACGCGATCCGCGACGAGCACCTGCTGACGATCGCCGAGCGTCTACGCGCGCGCTGGCTGGCGCACGCCGAACGGCTGCGCGACGCTGCCGCCCGGCGCTCAACTACTACCTGATCAGCACCTGGCCGAAGGAGGCGAAGGACGATCCGCAGATCCGCTTCATCAACGAGCGCGCGCACGCCAACATCCAGAAGGACGGCACGTATCTCGGTGATCCCGCGCATGTGGGGCGGCGAGACCAACGCGTCGCGAGCTGCGCCGCATCGCCGACGTCGTCGACAAGTACAAGATCCCGACCGTCAAGGTCACCGGCGGCCAGCGCATCGACCTGCTGGGCGTGAAGAAGGAAGACCTGCAGGCCGTCTGGAAGGACATCGGCATGCCGTCGGGCCACGCGTACGCGAAGGCGCTGCGCACGGTCAAGACCTGCGTCGGCAGCGAGTGGTGCCGCTTCGGCACGCAGGACTCGACGCAGATGGGCAAGGACCTCGAGCGCGCGCTGTGGCGCATGTATGCGCCGCACAAGGTCAAGCTCGCGGTGTCGGGCTGCCCGCGCAACTGCGCCGAGAGCGGGCATCAAGGACGTCGGCGTCATCGGCGTCGACTCCGGCTGGGAGATCTACGTCGGCGGCAACGGCGGCATCAAGACCGAGGTCGCGCAGTTCTTCGTGCAAGGTGCAAGACGCACGACGGAGGTGATGGAGTACTGCGGGCGCGTTCCTGCAGCTCTATCGCGAGGAAGGCTGGTACCTCGAGCGCACGGTGCACTACGATCGCGCGCGTCGGCCTCGACCACGTCAAGCAAGCGCGTGCTCGACGACGCGGCGAACCGCAAGGCGCTGTGGGAGCGGCTGCAGTTCGCGCTCGACGGCGAGCCCGATCCGTGGTTCGAGCTCGACAAGGCGCGCGGTCGACGCGCGCCAGTTCGTCGCCGCTGATCGCCGATCTGAGGAGCACGATGCGATGAACGACTGGAAGACGATCTGCCGCGTCGACGACATCCCGGTGCTCGGCGCGCGCCGCGTGCGCGCGCGCGGGCGGCGGCGACGTCGCCGTGTTCCGCACCGCCGACGACCGCGTGTTCGCGCTGCTCGATCGCTGCCCGCACAAGGGCGGCCCGCTGTCGCCAGGGCATCGTGTTCGGCGAGCAGCGTGGCCTGCCCGCTGCACAACTGGACGATCGCGCTGGCCGACGGCTGCGCCGCGCGCGCCGGACGATCGGCTGCGCGACCGCGCTTCGCGGTGCGGGTCGAGGACGGCGCGCGTGCTGCCTCGACGCGCGAGCGAGCTCGCGCACGCCGTGCGCCGACGTGCCGCGACGCGCGCCGACGCCGTAGGCGCGCGCGACCGCCGGCGTGCATCGGCGATCGCGAGACGCCTGATCGCGCCGATGCCGTCGCCGCGCGGCGATCCGCACGGCCGGCGGCAGCGACGCGCGCGAGACGCGCTCGACCTGCCCGTACTGCGGCGTCGGCTGCGGCGTGATCATCGAGACCGAGGGCGACCGCGATCGTCGACGTGCGCGGCGATCCCGAGCATCCGGCCAACTTCGGCCGGCTGTGCACCAAGGGCAGCACGCTGCACCTGACCGCGACGCCGCACGTCGACGCCGCAGACGCGCCTGCTGCAGCCGCATGCGGCGCGCGCGCGCGCGGCGCGGCGCCGCAGCGCGATCGGCTGGGACGCGCGCGCTCGACCACGCCGCCGACCGCTTCGCCGACGATCGTCGCGACGCACGGCCCCGACGCGGTCGCGCTTCTACATCTCGGGCCAGCTGCTGACCGAGGACTACTACGTCTTCAACAAGCTCGCCAAGGGCCTGCTCGGCACCAACAACGTCGACACCAACTCGCGGCTGTGCATGTCGCAGCGCGGTCGCCGGCTACAAGGCGACGCTCGGCGCCGACGCGCCGCCGGGCTGCTACGACGACTTCGCCCACGCCGACCTCGTGCTTCATCGCCGGCAGCAACATCGCCTGGGCGCATCCGATCCTGTTCCGCCGCATCGAGGACGCGAAGGCGCGCGCGGCCGGCGCAGAAGATGGATCGTCGTCGACCCGCGCCGCACCGAGACCGCGCGCGATGGCCGACCTGCACCTGCAGATCCTGCCCGGCACCGACGTCGCGCTGTTCCACGGCCTGCTGCACCTGATGCTGTGGGAAGGCTGCATCGACGACCGCCTTCATCGCCGCGCACACCGACCGGCTTCGACGCGCTGCGCGACCGCGTGCGCGACTGCACGCCGCGCGAGACCGTCGCGACGACCTGCGGCATCGCGCGAGGACGACCTCGTCACGGCCGCGCGCTGGTTCGGCGAGTCGGCGCGCGGCGCTGTCGCTGTACTGCCAGGGCCTGAACCAGAGCGCGCAGGGCACCGCGAAGAACGCGGCGCTGATCAACCTGCATCTCGCGACCGGCCAGATCGGCCGGCCCGGCGCCGGGCCGTTCTCGCTGACCGGCCAGCCGAACGCGATGGGCGGACGCGAGGTCGGCGGCATGGCGAACCTGCTGTCGGCGCATCGCGACCTGGGCGAACCCCGCGCATCGCGCCGAGGTCGCCGCGCTGTGGGGCGTGCGCCGACGTGCCGGCGACGCCGGGCAAGACGGCGGTCGAGATGTTCGAGGCGCGTCGGCCGACGGCGAGATCAAGGCGCTGTGGATCGCCTGCACGAACCCGGCGCAGTCGATGCCCGACCAGGCGACGCGTGCGCGCGCGCGTTGCGAGCGCGCCGAGTTCGTCGTGCTGCAGGAGGCCTTCGCGACGACCGCGACCGCGCGCGCTACGCCGACCTGCTGCTGCCGGCGTCGACCTGGGGCGAGAAGGACGGCACCGTCACCAACAGCGAGCGCCGCATCAGCCGCGTGCGCCGCGCGGTGCCGCGCGCCGGGCGAGGCGCGCGACGACTGGCGCATCGTCGTGCGACTTCGCGCGCCGCGCTCGAGCCGCGCGCTGCGCGCCGGACGCGCGCGTCGCTGTTCGCCGTACGCCGACGCCGAGTCGCGTGTGGAACGAGCACCGCGAGACGACGCGCGGCCGCGACCTCGACATCACCGGCCTCAGCTACGCGCTGCTCGACGCGCGACGGCCCGCAGCAGTGGCCGTTGCCCGAAGGCGCGACCGAGGGCCGCGCGCGCCTCTACGAGGACGGCGTCTTCCCGACGCCGACGGCCGCGCGCGCTTCGTCTCGACGCCGCTACAAGGCCGCCGGCCGAGCCGCGCGACGCGCGCTTCCCGTTCTCGCTCAACACCGGCCGCCTGCGCGACCAGTGGCACGGCATGAGCCGCACCGGCACGCTTGGCCGCGCTGTTCGGCCACGTGGCCGAGCCGACGATCGACGTCGCGGAGATGACGTGGCGCGGCTGCTCGCCGACGGCGACTTCGTGCAGGTGTCGAATCGCGGCGCGGCGCGCTGGTGCTGCGCGTGCGCGTGTCGCGACGCGCTGCGCGCGCGGCGCAGGCGTTCATCGCGATGCACTGGGGCGAGGAGTACGTCGGCGGTCGCGACGCGTGCGGCGTCAACACGATCACGTCGCCGGCGATCGACCGCGACTCGCTGCAGCCGGAGCTGAAGTTCGCGGCGGTGCGGATCGAGAAGGTCGAGCTGCCGTTCCGCCTCGTCGCGTTCGCATGGATCGACGGCGCCGCGTTGGCCGCGACGCGCGAACGGCTGCGGCGCTGCTTCGCGCGCGTCGCGTACGCGAGCTGCGTGCCGTTCGGACGGATCGACGGCGACGAGCGCCGCGTCGGCCTCGTGTTCCGCGCCGCGGACGCCGAGCCGATCGACGACGCGACGATCGCGCTCGTCGAGCGCGAACTCGGCGTCGTCGAACCCGCCGACGACGGCGGCGCCGGCCACCTGTTGCGTTACGACGATCCGCGCCGCGCGCATGCGCGCCGCGTGCTGGTGCGGGACGGCGCGATCGTCGGCGTCTCGCTGCGCGGCGACGCGTCGGCCGAGGTGTGGTTGCGCGACTACCTCGACACGGCCGCGCCGGTCGCGTCGCTCGGCCGCCTGCTGCTGCGTCCCGGCGCCGTGGCGCCGTCGGGCTTCAGGCCGCGCGGCCGCGTCGTGTGCAACTGCTGGAACGTGTCGGAAAGCACGATCGTCGACGCGCTCGAACGCCTCGACGGCGACCCGGTCCAACGACTCGTCGCGTTGCAGGACCGACTGCGCTGCGGCACCCAGTGCGGCTCGTGCGTGCCCGAGCTGAAGCGCATGGTCGGCGAGATCCGTGGCATGCTTTCTGCATCGTGAACGACCAACGGGGCGCATCACGGACGTCGCATCGACGCCCCGATCGAGCCGCCGGCGCCGCGCGATGCGCACGTCCGGCCGCGACGACAAGCGACGCGAGACAGGCGTGACGACATGACCCAGGACCAGCTCGACTGCGCGCGCTTCATCAAGGAGATCGGCCGCGGGCGCGACAACGCGCGCGCGCTGTCGCGCGACGACGCGCGACGCGTGTGGTCCGCGCTGCTCGAAGGCCGCATCGGCGATCTCGAGGCCGGCGCGATCCTGCTCGCGATGCGCATCAAGGGCGAGTCGCCCGAGGAGCTCGCCGGCTTCCTCGACGCGACGCATGCGCACGGGCCCGCGTTGCCGATGCCGGTCGATGCATCGGGCGAGCCGTCGATCCCGGTCGTGATCCCGAGCTACAACGGCGCGCGCAACGTCGCCGAATCTGACGCCGCTGCTCGCGTGCCTGCTCGCGCGCGCAGGGCATGCCGGTGCTCGTCCACGGCAAGGTCGCGACGCCGGCGTCGGAGGCCGATCGGGCGTCGCTGCGATCGGCCCACGCGTTCGACGCGCCGGGCTTCGACGGCGCGCCGCCGCCGCGCGTGACGACGGCCGAGATCTTCGAGACGATGGGGCTGCCGGTGTGCCGCACGGCGGACGACGCGATCGCGCAGGTCGCGCGCGGCGAGCCGGTGTTCATGGCGATCAACGACCTCAACCCGCCGCTCGCGCGCGTGCTCGCGTTGCGGCGACGGCTCGGCGTGCGCGGCCCGGGCCACACGCTCGTGAAGCTGCTGCAGCCGTTCGACGGGCCGGCGCTGCGGCTCGCGAGCTTCACGCACCCCGAGTACCACGCGTCGCTCGTCGCGTTCTTCACCGGCTTCGAGCAGAAGGGCGGCGTGCTGCTGATGCGCGGCACCGAAGGCGAGCCGGTCGCGAACGCGCGGAGGCCCGCGCCGATCGAGCGTTTCCTCGACGGCCAGTCGAGCGTCGTCGTGCCGGGCGAGACCGGCGTGATCCGCACGCTGCCGATCCTGCCGGAGTCGCGCGACGCCGCGTCGACGGCGGTCTGGATCCAGGCGGTGCTGTCGGGCGAACGGCCGGTGCCCGAGGCGATCGCGACGCAGGTCGCCGCGATCGAGGAGGCGCGCGACGCGATGGCGGCGCGCCCGGCAGGCCCGCGCCAGGCCGTCGCCTGACGACCTGCACGATGGCCGACCCGCCGGCCGACTCGCCGCGTCCCGCGAGCGACGGCGCGCCCCGCGGCGGCGTCACGCTCGTCGGCGCCGGCCCCGGCGACCCCGAGCTGCTGACGGTCGCGGCCGTCAAGGCGATCGCGGCGGCCGACGTCGTGCTCGTCGACGACCTCGTGCATCCGGGCGCGCTCGACCACGCGTCGCCGCAGGCCCGGGTGATCCGCGTCGGCAAGCGCGGTCCGTATTGCCGCGGCGACGCCGAGCGGCGCACCGAGACGCTGCGCCCGTCGACGCCGCAGGCCTTCATCGAACGGCTGATGATCGTCGAGGCCGAGGCCGGCCGTCGCGTCGTGCGGCTCAAGGGCGGCGATCCGTACGTGTTCGGCCGCGGCGGCGAGGAGCGCGCCCACCTCGTCGCGGCGGGCATCGAGGTCCGCATCGTCCCGGGCGTCTCGAGCGGCATCGCGGGGCCGGCCGCGATCGGCATCCCGGTCACGCACCGCGACTGGAGCCAGGGCGTCGTGTTCGTCACCGGCCACCGCCGCCGCACGACCGACGAGCCGTCGTTCGCGCCCGACATCGACTGGGCGGCGATCGCGGCGACCGGCCTCACGATCGTCGTCTACATGGGCGTCGGACGGTGTCGGGCGATCGTCGACGCGCTGCTCGACGGCGGGCTGTCGCCGGACCTGCCGGCCGCGGCCGTGCAGTCGGCGTGGACCGACGACCAGCGTCACGTCGTCGGCACGCTCGCGACGCTGCCCGACGACCTCGTGCGCGTCCGCATCGCGAGTCCGGCGATCCTCGTCGTCGGCGACGTCGTGCGCTGCGCCGACGCGGCGTGGATGGACGCCGCCGCCGACGAGGCCCGTCGCCGCGCCGGCTGAGCCCGACACCCGGTCGCCGCGTCGCGGCGCGCACGACGGTCCGGACCGGTCGTCGTCAGGTAAAATCCAGCCCCCATCAAAATTGCGGGTGACGCCTCGAGCGCGCGACGCCGCGCCGGTCGGACGTCGCGACCCGCCGGAGACGACATGGCAGCTACGCCGCGGTTGATCAAGAAGTATCCCAATCGCCGCCTCTACGACACGCAGACGAGCACCTACATCACGCTCGCGGACGTCAAGCAAGCTCGTGCTGCAGCACGAGGAGTTCCAGGTGCTGGACGCGAAGACGCAGGAGGACCTGACGCGGTCGATCCTGCTGCAGATCATCCTCGAGGAAGAGGCGGGCGGCGTCCCGATGTTCACGCCGCCGATGCTGGCGCACATGATCCGGCTGTACGGCAACGCGATGCAGGGGATGATGGGCCTGTATCTCGAGAAGAACATCCAGGCGTTCATCGACATGCAGGACAAGCTGAAGGAGAAGTTCGGCGAATCGACGCGACAGCTCTACGACGGCCGCGGCTTCGGTCCCGAGATGTGGTCGCAGTTCCTCGCGGGCCAGGCGCCGATGATGCAGTCGATGATGAGCAGCTACCTCGAGCAGAGCAAGAACATGTTCCTGCAGCTGCAGGACCAGGTGCAGAACCAGACGCGCTCCATGTTCGGCAATCCGTTCGCGCTGCATCCGGCGGGCGACGAGAAGGCGAAGACCGAGAAGTGAACGGCCGGCATCCGTCCGCGACGCGCGGGCGAGGACCCGCATGAGCGGCGAAGCGATCGCCGACGCCGGACCGGCCCGTGCGACCGACCTGCCCGATGCGGCCGTGGCCGCGCGGCGCGGCGCGGCGCCCAAGGTCGGCTTCGTGTCGCTCGGCTGCCCGAAGGCGCTCGTCGACTCCGAGCAGATCCTGACGCAGCTGCGCGCCGAGGGTTACGAGACCTCGAAGACCTACGACGGCGCGGACCTCGTCATCGTCAACACGTGCGGCTTCATCGACGCCGCGGTGCAGGAGTCGCTCGACGCGATCGGCGAGGCGCTCGCCGAGAACGGCCGCGTGATCGTGACCGGGTGCCTCGGCGCGAAGAAGGACGCGGCGGCGAAATACCGTCGTCGCGAAGGTGCACCCGAAGGTGCTCGCGGTCACCGGGCCGCACGCGACGAGCGAGGTCATGCACGAGGTGCATCGGCACCTGCCGAAGTCGCACGATCCGTTCGTCGACCTCGTGCCGCGGCCGATGGACGCGCACGGCGTCAAGCTGACGCCGCAGCACTACGCGTATCTGAAGATCAGCGAGGGCTGCAACCATCGCTGCAGCTTCTGCATCATCCCGTCGATGCGCGGCGACCTCGTGTCGCGGCCGATCGGCGAGGTGATGCGCGAGGCCGAGAGCCTGCTGAAGAGCGGCGTCAAGGAACTGCTCGTGATCTCGCAGGACACGAGCGCGTACGGCGTCGACCTGCGCTACCGCACCGACTTCGTCGCGGGCCGGCCGGTCCGCACGCGGATGACGGAGCTGGTGCGCGAGCTCGCGTCGTTGACCGGCGACGACGCGTGGGTGCGGCTGCACTACGTGTATCCGTATCCGCACGTCGACGAGGTCCTGCCGCTGATGGCCGACGGCAAGGTGCTGCCGTATCTCGACGTGCCGTTCCAGCACGCGCATCCCGACGTGCTGAAGCGGATGAAGCGTCCGGCCTCCGGCGAGCGCAACCTCGATCGCATCCGCGCGTGGCGCGCGATCTGCCCCGACCTGACGATCCGCTCGACGTTCATCGCCGGCTTCCCCGGCGAGACCGAGGCCGAGTTCGACTACCTGCTCGACTTCCTGCGCGAGGCCGAGCTCGACCGCGTCGGCTGCTTCGCGTACTCGCCGGTCGACGGCGCGACCGCGAACGCGCTGCCCGGCGCGGTGCCGGACGACGTGCGCGAGGAGCGGCGCGCGCGCTTCATGGCGGTCCAGGAGGAGATCTCGGCGCGGCGCCTGCGCCGCCGCGTCGGCACCGTGCAGCGCGTGCTGATCGACGCGGTCGGGCCGGACGGCGCGCGTCGCGCGATCGGCGGCCGACGCGCCGGAGATCGACGGCACCGTCCTCGTCGACCCCCCGCGCTCGGCGAGCGCGCGGCTCGCGTGGCGCCAGAAGGTGCGCGTCGGCGCGTTCGCCAACGTCCGCATCACGGCCGCCGTCGGCCACGACCTGCGCGGCGAGCTCGCCTGACCGGCGCGGCCGTCGGCGGGCCACGCCGCCGGTGCGCCGACCTCGTCCGGCGCCGCCCGCCGCCCACGCCGACCGCCGGCCAGGCCGACCGCCGCGCGACCCCGCGCCGACCGCCGCTCGCGCCGATCGCCGGCCGCGTCGACCGTCGCCCCGCGCCGTCGCGAGCCTCGCGTCGACCGATCGCCGGGCGCGAAAAATTCTCGCGGACGACCCCTTGAAAGCGGAACGCGCCGACCTAGATCGGCGGTGTCTCGGGTGCGACCAGCCGGGTCGCGCCCACCGTCGAAAGGAGGCGATCCATGTATCCCAGCTTGTTCACACGCGACCTGTTTTCCGAGATGGCGCGCCTGCAGCGCGACGTGTCCCGCGCGCTCGATGCGGCGACGCCGAGCATCCGCGGCTTCGCGCAGGGCTACCCGGCGCTGAACATCGGCAGCACGCCGACGTCGGTCGAGATCTACGCGTTCGCGCCCGGCCTCGATCCGTCGAAGATCGAGCTCGACCTCGACCGCCGAGTCCTGACGCTCGCCGGCGAGCGCAAGTCCGACACCGGCGCGTCCGGCGACGCGAAGTCGACGTCGCACATCAACGAGCGTTTCGAAGGGCGCTTCCGCCGCGTCGTCAGCCTGCCGGAGGACATCGATCCGGACGGCGTGTCGGCCGACTACCGCGACGGCGTGCTGCACGTCAGCGTCAAGCGCCGCGAATCCACCCAACCGCGCCGCATCGCCGTGCAGTGAGGCGAGCGGATTCGAGCATCAGGAGATCATCATGACCATGACCGACACCATGAACGAGTCGCAGTCCGTCGCGCGAAACGACCAGCCGTCGAACGGGCAGCAGCGCAAGGCGATGAACGGCAACGGCGCCGCGGAGGGCCGTCGTCGCGACGAAGGCACGCTGCTGCCGCCGGTCGACGTCGTCGAGGACTCGACCGGCATCACGCTGTACGCGGACCTCCCCGGCGTGCCGAAGGACAAGCTCGACATCCGCGTCGAGGCCGAGCAGCTGACGATCGACGGCGAGCTCAGCCTCGCCATGCCGCAGGGCATGTCGGCGAGCCATGCGGAGGTGCAGGTGACGCGCTATCGCCGCACGTTCACGCTCAGCAAGGAGCTCGACGCCGAGAACGTCGACGCCGAGTTCAACCACGGCGTGCTGAAGCTGCGCATCCCGAAGGCGAAGGACGCGCAGCCGCGTCGCATCGACGTGCGGGTGCACTGACGGCAGGCCGGGGCCGCCGCCCGCGGGTCCCGACGCCTCGTCACGCGGCCGGCGTCCGCGATCGGCTCGATCCGATCGCGGCGCCGCCGACGACGAGCGCCAGCGCGACGAGCGTCGACGCGCCGAGCCGATGCGGATCGTCGAGGCCGAGCAGCCCGGTCGAGATCAGCGGCGTCGCATACGCGAGCGTGCCGATCGTGCGCGGGTCGCCGCGCGACAACGCGGCGTCCCAGAGGAAGAACGCCGCGCCCATCGGACCGATCGCGAGCGCCGCGAGCGGTACCACGTCGCGCGGGGCGAACGCGTACGACGGCTCGAGCAGCGCATGGCACGCGAGCGCGAGCAGGCCCGACACGAGGCAGAACAGCCCGACCGCCGATGTCGCGAACGCCGTGCCCGCGCGCCGCAGCCGCTGACCGGCGAGCGAGTAGCTCGCCCACACGAACGCCGACACCGCGGCCGACGCGTAGCCCCACGCGGCATGCGGCGCGATCGCGGTCGACGCGCCGGCGCCCCGACCGCCCGCGATCGCGACGATGGCGCCCGCGAACCCGAGCAGGCCGCCGACGAGATGCCGCGCGTGGAGCCGCGTGTCGGGCAGGAAGCGCGGCGCGAGCAGCACGATCAGCAGCGGCCAGAGGTAGTTGATGAGGTTCGCCTCGAGCGGCGGCGCGAGGCGGAGCGCGACGAACAGGAAGAAATGGAAGCCGAACAGGCCGTAGACGCCGAGTGCGAGCACGCGCGGCGGCACGCGCCAGCCGCGCCACGTCGGCGACGCGAGCACCCCGGCGGCCGTCAGCGCCGTCCCGACCAGCAGGAACGGCGGCATCGCCGACAGGCGCACGCCGAGCCACGCGAGACCGCCCCACAGCACGATCGCGCCGAGCGCGAGCGCGTTCGCGGTGCCGCTCCCGCTCCCGATTCCGCGAGGGAGGTCGGGCGGTGCCGTCAACGGCGTCCCTCGCGGACGCGACCGGTCGATCCGAAGCGCGGATGCGTGGTCGTCCGATAGGGGCGGGTACGGGCGCTCCCGATACTCGGCGCTCCCCTCGTCCGGAGAGCCGCCATGTTGCGCTGGGCCCTGATCTTCTTCGTCGTCTCGCTCATCGCCGGCTTCTTCGGCTTCACCGGCGTCGCGCAGGGCGCGCGCTCGATCGCGAAGACGCTGTTCTTCGTCGCGATCGCGCTGTTCATCCTGTTCGTCATCCTCGCGTTCGCCGTCGGCAGTTCACTTTGATCCGGGAGCACCATCGATGACCACGAACGAAAAGCACACCGACGTCTGGGAGCGCATCAAGGATATTCGGTATCGCGATGCTGACGACGCACGATCCGGACGGCAGCCTCACGTCGCGGCCGATGACGACGGTGCAGAAGCAGTTCGACGGCACGCTGTGGTTCTTCACGTCGCGCTCGTCGCCGCCGGCGCAGGCCGTCGAGAAGAACGCCGAGGTCGGACTGCAGTACGTCGACCCCGGCCAGGACAAGTACGTGTCGCTGTCCGGCGAGGCGCGGATCGAGCGCGACCGCGTGCGGATGCAAGGCCTCTGGAGCCCGATGGTGAAGGCCTGGTATCCCGAAGGCCTCGACGATCCGGACCTCGTGATGCTGCGCATCGACGTCTACAAGGCCGAGTACTGGGACGTGAAGGAGAGCAAGCCGGTCCAGCTCTACAAGATGGCGCGCGCCGCCATCACCGGCAATCCGCCGCTCGACCTCGGCGAACATCGGACCGTCGCGATGTGAGCGCGCGGTCGGTCCGCGCGTGCAGTCGGACCCGATGAAGTTCAAGGACTACTACGAGGTGCTCGGCGTCGCGCGCGACGCGACCGCCGACGACATCAAGAAGGCGTACCGCAAGCTCGCCCACAAGTACCACCCGGACGTCTCGAGCGATCCGGACGGCGAGGCGAAGTTCAAGGACGTCGCCGAAGCGTACGCGACGCTGAAGGATCCCGAGAAGCGCGCAGCCTACGACCAGCTCGGACGCCATCGGCCCGGCGAGGACTTCGAGCCGTCGCAGGGCTGGCAGCAGCACTTCGGCGACAGGCGTTCGGCGGCGGCGCGTCGGCAACCGTTCGCGGGCGGCAACGCGCGCTTCGAGGACGTCGACCTGTCGGATCTGTTCGCCGCGTTCGGCGGCGCGCGGCGGCGGCGCGCGCATCGCGCGGGCCGATCGCGCCCGGCCAGGACTACGAGGTCGCCGCGCCGGTGACGGTCGAGCAGATCTACGCGGGCGGCGAGATCGACCTCGAGCTCGCGTTGCCCGAGGTCGGCGACGACGGCCTGCCGCATCGCGTGTCGCGGACGTTTCGCGTCCGGATCCCGAAGGGCGCCGAGGACGGCCAGCGGCTGCGGCTCGCCGGCAAGGGCGGCGCCGTCGCCGAACGGCGGGCGCGCCGGCGACCTCTACGTCGTGCTCGCGCTGCAGCCGCATCCGCTGCTATCGCGTCGACGGCCGCGACCTGTACGTCGACCTGCCGCTCGCGCCTTGGGAAGCCGTGCTCGGCGCGAGCGTCGAAGTGCCGACCCCGGGCGGCGACGGTCGAGCTCAACGTGCCCGCGGGCACGGCGGCGGGTCGCAGGCTGCGGCTCGCGAAGCGCGGGCTGCCGGCCGCGCAGGGTCCGAACGGCGACCTCTACGCGGTCGTGCGGATCGAGGTGCCGACGTCGCCGGGCGCGAAGGAGCGGGCGTTGTACGAACAGTTGAAGGCCGCGTCGTCGTTCGATGCCCGGGCGCGGTCGACGGGCGGAGGCGGATGATGGCGATCGAACACAGCGAGGTCGTGTGGCTCGAGGCGAGGGCCGACTACTCGATCGACGAGCTCGCCGAGATGTCGGGGCTGCCGTCGTCCTTGCTCGGCGAACTGCTCGAATGCGGCGTATTGCCGACGGCGTCCGCGTCGCCGCAGAGCACGCTCCGATTCGAGACCGAGAGCATCGTCCTCGCGCGCGCCGCGCGACGACTGCACGAGCACTTCGAGCTCGAAGGCAGCGGCCTCGCGGTCGCGGTCTCGCTGCTGCGGCGGGTGCGGACGCTCGAGGCGCGGCTCGCGCGGCTGGCGAGGCAGGGCCGGCCGTCCGACGACCGCTGACTCGGGCGTCCCCTCGTCGGCGCGACGCCTCGGTCGCGCCGGCGAGCCGTCAGCCGCGGCGCCGGCGCCGTCCGACGACCGCGAGCCCGACCAGGCCGATCGCCAGCAACGACAGCTGAGCCGGCTCCGGCACCGCCGCGAACACGCCGATGCAGCCGTTCGAACAGTTCGCGATGGCGGTCGTCGGGCCCGTCGCGACGAAGACTTCGTTCGTGATCGGGTCGACCGCGACGGTATGGTCGTTCGCGCCGATCGGGATCAGCTCGAGCGCGAGCGACAGCGCGTCGACGATGCCGAGGACCGGGCCGCCCGGCTGGAAGCGCGCGGCTTCGAAGAACAGGTTGTTCGTCGGATCGTAGGCGGCCTCGTCGCCGCCGCTGATGCCGTTGACCACCTTCAGCGAGCCGCTGCCGGTCGGGTCGAAGATCAGGCTGTGGCCGGCGGTCGGATCGCTGCAGGCGACGAACATCGCCGCGCCGGCGCCCTGCACGAGTCCGGTCGGGCTGCACGTCCCGGCGAGTCCCATCGCGTTGAAGTCGTAGGTGTGCAGCACGTTGCCGGTCGCCGCGTCGAGCTCGAGGACGCCGCCCGCACCGGTGCCGGCGGCGTTGAGCGCCGGGATGGCGACGAAGAAGCTGCCGCGCGCCGTGTTGAACAGCGTCGACTCGACGCCGTTGCCGCCGACGTCCGGGTAGCCGCCCGTCCCGTTCAGCAGGATCGTGCGAATGACCGCGCCGGTCGCGTTGTTGACGAGCGTGAGGAAGCCGGGATCGGACGCGTTGTTGGCCGCGAGGATCGTGTTCGACGTCGGCGCGTACGCGACCCCGTCGACGCGGTTCTGCGGGACGGGCGTCGTCGCGACGGCGGTCGACGTCGTGCGCGTCGAGCCGACCACGAGGCCGCTGGGGTCGAGGTTGAACGCGATGAAGTTGCTCGGCCCGTTGCCGGCGATCAGCAGCTTGCCGCCGGGGACGTTCGAGATGGCGACGCCGTTCGGACCGGCGATGTCGTTGTTGCCGCCCTGCGCGCCGGCGAAGAGTCCGGACCCGATCTGCTCGACGAAGCGATTCGTCGCCGACGAGTAGACGTCGATCCCGTTGTTGGACCGGTCGGTCAGGTAGTAGAGCTGGCTCGAGGCGTCGAAGACCGACAGGTCGTAGCCGGTGAACGGCGTCGTCGCCGTCGCTCCCGGGATCGCGAGCGTCTGCGAATAGACGTAGGTGGGCGTCGCGTTCGCGGTGCCGTCGGCCATCGCGGCGATGGCGAGCGCGGCGATCGCCGCGCGGCGGACGATCGCGCGCGAACCCCCGCGACCGAGGTGATCGATCGATACCATGTGCATCTCCTCCGCTGTTTTTCTTCGGGCCGTGCCCGCGTGATCGGAGGCTGCACGAACGACCTGAACCGAAACTGACCGGTCAGGTCGTGCGGGCGCGGAACGCGTCGCGGAGCTCGCCGACCTGCCACGCGGCGAGGACCGGCAGCGCGATGGCCGCGTCCCGCAGTCGCTTCGCGACGTCGAGCGCGACGAGCGCGTCGGTCGACAGGCCGAACGCAGGACCGATCACGGCGTACGCCGCCTCCTGCACGCCGAGGCCGGCCGGAATCGCGAAGGCCGTGCTGCGAACCAGGAAGATCAGCGACTCGAGCGCGACGACGCGCGCGACCGACACGTCGAACCGCATCAGCGCCAGCACGATCGCCGCGCCGAGCGCGCTCGCCGCCCAGGCCGCGAGGTTCAGCGCGAACGACGCGACGAGCCGGTCGCGTCGGCCGTACACGCGACGCAGCGACGCGCCCCACGCGTCGATCGCGCCGGCGCCCTCCGGCAGCAGGCGACGCGCGAGGCGCTCGGCCGGCGCGGACGCCGTCGGCGCCGACAGCAGCACGGCGGCCAGGCCCGCCAGCGCGACGGCGCCGACGGAGAGCGTCGTTGCCGGCAGTGCGCTCGCGGTCGTCCCGAGCACCGCGAACGCCAGCGCGACGCCGAAGCCGGTGAAGACGAGCTGGCTTCCGATCTCGGCCATCAGGTCGGCGACGAACGACGCATAGGCGGTCGCCGCCGGCACGCCGCGCGTCGACACCGCGCGCACGCCGAACACGATGCCGCCGACCTGCGAGAACGGCAGGAAGTCGGCCGTCGCCTCGCGGACGAGCCGCGCCCGGACGAACAGCGCGATGCGCCGCGGCGGCTCGTCGGTCGTCACCCACCACGACGCTCCGAGCAGCGCGAAGACGCCGATCGAGTACGCGACGTAGATCGCGAACCCGGCGGCACCGATGCGGCGCGCGGCGAACGCGACGCCGTGGACGACGTCGGGAAGGAACGCGATCAGGCTCGCGACGATGGCGACGACGAGCGCGACGGACCACGCGGCGCGCCACGGGAAGCGACGCGTCGGACACCCGACGCCGCGCGGTGCGGCCGAACTCATCGCGCGCCGCCGAGCTGGCCGAACGATCCGAGGCGGATGCGATGCATCGCGACCGCGTCGGCGCACCGTCCGTCGACGAGGCTCTCGAACTCGGCGCGATGGCGGTACCCGGACGCGTGGCCGTCGAAATCGTCGCGCGTCGCAGGATGGAGATAGATCTCGCTCAGCCCATCGCCGCTTCGCGCGATCGCGGCGCAGACGACGTCGGCCGTCATCCGGCCCGTGTCGCTCAGCCCGAAGACGCGATCCGGCACGACCATGCCGCGACGACGCGCCGTGCGCCGCAACGCGCGCGCGAACGGCGCCGCGAGCCATCCGCTGCCGCGAGGGCGCCCGGGCTCGACCGGCGAGCGCAGCGCGGCGACGCCGTGACGCGCGGCCGCCGCGAGGACCATCCGCGCCACGATCGGATGCACCTGGACGTGCTGGTGCCCGTCGACGTGGTCGAACCGCAGGCCGGTCGCCGTCGAACGCCTCGAACTGGGCGTCGATCTCGAGCGCGACCTGGCGGCGCACGCGCGCGTCGAGCGCCATCGACGCATCCGACGCCGGCCGGCCCGCGGCGGAACATGCCGGCGTCGTCGACGAGGTCGGGGAGCCGGTCGGGCGGCGTGACCGACGGCCTTCGACGAGGTCGAGATGCAGGCCGACGCCGAGCGCCGGCAGCCGGCGCGCGCGGGCCACGGCATCGGCGACCGCCGGGCCGGCGACCATCAGGCTCGCCGCCGTGAGGATGCCACGACGATGCGCGACCTCGACCGCCTCGTTGACCTCGACGGCGACGCCCGAAGTCGTCGGCGGTGACGACCAGCGACCTCACGCGGCTTCTTTGCGATGCCGCAGGAACTGGAAGAACTCGACGCCTTCCCGGAGCCGGCGCTTCAGCATGTCGAAGTCGCGCAGCATCTCGGCGACGATCGCGCGGATCTTCCGCGGCCGGAAGTAGAAGCGTCGGTAGAACTCCTCGACCTTGTCGAAGATCACCGAGGCCGGCAGGTGCGGATAGCTCAGCTGCGCGATCTGGATGCCGCCGATCGATCAGCAGATGGTCCGAACCGTCGAACCACTGGTTCTCGACGGCCTGTTGATAGAGGAACGTGCCGGGGTAGGGCGCGGCGAGCGACACCTGGATCGTGTGCGGGTCGATCTCCATCGCGTAGCGGATCGTCTCCTCGATCGTCTCCTCGGTCTCGCCCGGCAGCCCGAGGATGAACGTGCCGTGGATGACGATGCCGAGCTCGTGGCAGTCGCGCGTGAAGCGGCGCGCGACGTCGACGAGCATGCCCTTCTTGATGTTGTGCAGGATCTTCTGGTTGCCGCTCTCGTAGCCGACGAGCAGCAGTCGCAGGCCGTTGCGCTTCATGATCTCGAGCGTGCGGCGCGGCACGTTCGCCTTCGCGTTGCACGACCACGTGACGCCGAGCTTGCCGAGCTCGACGGCGAGCGCCTCGACGCGCGGCAGGTTGTCGGTCAGCGTGTCGTCGTCGAAGAAGATCTCCTTGACCTCGGGCATCTCGCGCTGCACGTACTTCACTTCCTCGACGACGTGCGGGATCGAACGCGTGCGGTAGTTGTGTCCGCCGACCGTCTGCGGCCACAGGCAGAACGTGCATCGGCTCTTGCAGCCGCGGCCCGTGTAGAAGCTCACGTACGGATGCTTCAGGTAGCCGCCGAAGTAGCGTCGCAGGTCGAGGTCGCGCTTGTAGATCGGGCGTCACGAACGGCAGCGCGTCCATGTTCTCGAGCACCGCGCGGTCGACGTTGTGCACGATGCGGCCGTCGCCGTCGCGCCAGCTGAGCCCCGCGATGTCCGCGAACGGCACGCCGTCGGCGACGTCCTTGATCGTGAAGTCGAACTCGTTGCGTGCGACGAAGTCGATGGCCTTCGACGCGCGCAGCGATCCTTCGGCGTCGACCGCCACCTTCGCGCCGATCATGCCGATCTTCAGCGCCGGGTTCGCTTCCTTGAACAGCTCGGCCGTGCGCACGTCCTGCCGGAACGACGGCGTCGACGTGTGCAGCACGATCGAGGTCGCGCTCGAAGGCCTCGCCGCGGATGTCGTCGAAGGTGAGGTCGTGCGCCGGCGCGTCGATCAGCTTCGATCCGTCGACGAGCGCCGCCGGTTGCGCGAGCCACGTCGGGTACCAGAACGACGCACCTCGCGCTTCATCTGGTAGCGCGCGCCGGCGCCGCCGTCGTAGCCGTCGAACGACGGACCTTGCAGGAAGAGGGAACGCATCATCGGGATTCTCCGGTTCGGTCGTCCATGCGTCGCGCGGCGGCGGCGCGGGAACGGCCATCGCGCGCCGTCACGGCGCGGCAGGCTTCAGTTCTTCCATCGTGCCGTTCGCACGCACGCGATAGCGCCGGCCCCGCCACGTCACGACGTCCGTGACGAAGCTGGCGGCGAACACGACGAACGACAGCACGTCGCGCCACGGACCGAGCAGGCGGCGATGCGTCGGTGCGCCGAACAGCCGCTCGACCTGCCGATGCAGCGCCGCCCGACACGCGACCGTCGTCGCGAGGCAGGCGAGCGACGCGGGCAGCAGGCCGCCGGCGCCGACGACGACCGCGGCGACGGCGAAGGGCAGCGGATGCGTCACGATCGAGCCGGCGAAGCCGACCGGATCGATGCTGCGGATGGTCCGTGCCCATCGCAGCTCGTGGCTCACGAGGTCCGATAGCGAACGCTCGGTGCAGCGGTGCGTCGACGATCCACGGCGCGAGCGCGACGCGCTGGCCGGTGGCGCGGACCGCCTCGCCGATCGCGTAGTCGTCGGCGAGATGCGCGGAGAACGCGCGGAACCCGCCGATCGCGCGCAGCGTCGCCGTCGTCAGCGCGATCGTCGCGCCCATGCAGGGTCGGGCCTTGCCGAGACGCATGCCGACCAGCACCGACGGGAAGAAATGCAGGTCGATCGCCATCGCGGACAGGCTGGACCAGAAGCCGTTCCCCGCGATGCCGCGATACAGGCACGTCACGAGCCCGACCCCCGGCGCGGCCAGCGCGTCGCACGTCTCGCGCACGTAGCGCGGCCCGACGGCGATGTCGCTGTCGCTCAGGATCACGACGTCGTGCGCGATCACGGCCTCCATCGCCACGAGGTTCGCGATCTTCCCGTTCCCCTCGTCCTGACGCTGCCCGACGACGAGCTCGATCCGTCGTTGCGGATGCTCGCGGATCAGCCGCTGCACGATCGGACGGGCCGGGTCGGTCGCGTCCGCCACCCCGAGCACGATCTGCAGGTCGCCGTCGTAGTCCTGCGCGACGAACGTCGCGAGGTTGTCGTAGAGCCCCGGCTCCGCGCCCTTCAGCGGCTTCAGCACCGTGACCGCGGGACTGTCGCCGGACGGGAGGCTCGCCGGGCCGCGGCGGAACGCCCGGACGGCGAGACTGGCAGCGATGGTGTAGAGGCAGCCGATGACGGCAACGGCGATGCAGAGCAATGAAGCGACGGTCGTCAGCATGGAAGCGCGCGGCGGGAGGACAACCGCACGCTAGGAAACGAAGCTGAATCGAGACTGACACGGGGACGCGCACGGGCGGTGCAGCGGGCGGCGTCACGCGCGCACGAAGCGAACCTCGACGACCGTGCCGTCGACCTCGGGCCGCGACATGACGCGCAGCATCGCGCGATAGCGTTCGGCGATCTCCTTCACGATCGCGAGGCCGAGGCCGGCGCCGTGCCCGGCGCTGGAATCGCTGCGCCAGAAGCGACGGAACAGGTGCGCATGCGCATCGCTGCGAAAGCCGGGTCCGTCGTCCGACACGGTCAGCACGACGGCGCGATCGACCGCGTCGACGCGCATCGTGACGCGGCCTCCGTCGTTGCCGTAGCGGAGCGCGTTGTCGACGAGGTTCGACATCAGCTCGCCGACGAGCACGGGATTGGCGGTGACGATGGCCTCGCCGTCGTCGGGCGATTCGAAGCCGAGGTCGATGTGCCGGGCGCGCGCCTGCGGCAGCAGCCGCTCGAAGACGTCCCGCGCGACGTCGACGAGGTCGCAGGGCCCGTCCGGCAGCGCCGTCTCGCCGGACTCGGTCTGCGCGAGCGCGAGCAGCTGATCGATGAGGCGTGCGCTGTGCGCCGCGCGCTGCTCGACGGATTGCAGGTTCGGGTAGGCGGCTTCGAGCGACTCGGCGCCGAGCGCGAGCTGCGCCTGCAGCCGCAGCCCCGCGATCGGCGTCTTCAGCTGATGGGCCGCGTTCGCGAGGAACGCCCGCTGCGCCTCGATCGCCTCGACCACGCGCCCGAGCATCGCGTTGAACGTCGTGATCAGCTGCGAGACCTCGACCGGTGCGAGGTCGGGATCGAGCGGCCGCAGGTCGTCGATCGAGCGCGCCGCGGCGTCCGCCTCGAGGCGCCGCAGCGGTCGCAGCGCGGAGCCGACGCCGGTCCAGACGAGCGCGGCGGCGACCACGACGAAGACCGACATCATCGACACGCTGCCGATGAGGATGCTTCGGGCGACGCCTTCGCGCTTCCGCGTCGTCTCGCCGATCTCCACGAGCGCCGCGGCACCGACCGGTCCGACCGGCTTGCGGACGTACGCGATCCGCAGCCGCTCGCGCCCGAGCTGGACGGACCGGAAGTACGGCGTGTCCGGCTGGATCGCGACGTCCGGCAGCGGGCCGAGGTCGCCGTTGCTCGTCAGCTCGCGGTGATTGACGAGGTCCGTCACGCGGAAGATGACGTCGTCGCCCTCGTCCGCGAGCAGCCAGATCAACGCGTCCGGCGACAACGCGATACGTGTCCCGCCCTCGACCCACCGGACCTGGTCCGCGAGCACCTGCACGTCGTCGAACAGCGCGCGGTCGAATGCGCGGCTCGCGAAGCGCGTGCTGATCCAGAACGCGGCGATCGCGCCGATCACGCCCATGACGAGCAGCCCCGTGACGAGCCGCCGCGTCAGCGCGACCTTCAGCGAACGCGTCGCGGCGTCGCTCACGCGTCGACCGGGTCGAGCGCCCGCACGACGTAGCCGAGCCCGCGGATCGTCTGGATCTCGACGTCCGCCGCCAGCAGCTTCTTGCGCAGCCGATGGATGTAGACCTCGACGGTGTTGTCGGGAACCGCCGATCCGGTCCCGATGAGCTGCGTCAGCGCCGCCTTCGGCACGATCCGACCGACCCGTCGCAGCAGGTATTCGAGCAGGGTCGTCTCGACCATCGACAGCGACAGCGTGGCGTGGTCGAGCTGCCCCTGCCGCGTCTCCCATTCCCAGCGCAGGCGTCCGAGCTGCAGGCGGTCGGGGCGGCCCCGTCGCAGCAGCGCACGAACCCGCGCCGCGAACTCGCCGAGGTCGAACGGCTTCGTCAGGTAGTCGTCCGCGCCGCGATCGAGCCCGCGGATGCGCTGCTCCATCGTGCCGCGCGCCGACAGGACCAGGACCGGCAGGCCGGTGTTCAGCGTGTCGCTGCGCGCGCGCAGACGCGCGAGCACGTCGAGCCCGTCGAGCTGCGGGAGGCCGAGGTCGAGCACGAGGAGGTCGAACGCCTCGGTGGCGAGCAGCGTGTCGGCGTGCGCGCCGTCCTCCGTGGCGACCGGCGAATGGCCGGCCGCCCGCAGGGCCTGCATCAAGCCCTGCCGGATGGTGTCGTCGTCTTCGGCGACGAGGATGCGCATGGTCTTCGAGCGAGTCGGGACGAGGCGCACAGGATAGCGGGGGCCCGGCCGGTGCGCGTCGCGCCCCGTGCTCGCGTCGTTTGCCGTCGCGTCCTGCCCCCGACGCACCGACGGCGCGTGGCGTGCCCCGTCGACGTGCGTCGTCGTCCTACACCGCAAAAGCAGGAAGCGGCGACAGCGCTTGACATCTCGTTGATGCTACTTTTCGCCGCACCCGAGCCGGACCCGCCGCGATGCCGGCACCTCCGGTGCGTGGCCCCGGCAGCGAAGGCGGATTCCCCGCCCGGCCGAACGCGAGACCGCGACATGTCGACTATTGCCGCCGCACCCGCCGTCGATCACGGCGCCGCCCGCGATCCCGGGACGCCCGCCCGTTCGGCGCGGATCGATCGAGCGACGGTGCCGGGGCCGGTCGGCGACGAGCCGACGATCGCCCGATCACCGTTCGCCGCCGTGGTCGCCTTCGCACGACGAGTCAGGACCCCGCTCGCGGTCGTCTGCTGCGCCGGACTGATCGCCGGCTGCGCGACGACGCCGCCGGCCGTCGACGTGCCGAAGGTCGCGAGCCGCGCGCTCGCGCGTCCGGACGACGCCGCGGCGACGCGGTCGCTCGACGCCGAGGCGCGGCAGCATCCGGGAATGTCCGGTTTCCGCCTGCTGCAGGTCGGCGTCGACGGGTACCTGACGCGCGTCGAGATGGCCGACGCCGCGGTGCGCTCGCTCGACGTCCAGTACTTCATCTTCCGCAGCGACCAGACGGGGCGGCGCGTGACCGATGCGCTGCTGCGCGCCGCCGACCGCGGCGTCCGCGTCCGCATCCTCGTCGACGACGGCGAGACGCTGCCGGGCGACGAACGCGTGCAGCTGCTCGACGCGCATCCGAACATCGAGGTCCGGGTCTTCAACCCGTTCCGCTACCGCGGCCACGATCCCGCGGTCCGCGCGCTCGAGTTCGCGATGAACGGCGACCGCCTCGACTACCGGATGCACAACAAGCTGATCGTCGCCGACAACAGCTATGCGCTCGTCGGCGGCCGCAACGTCGCCGACGAGTACTTCCAGGTCGACCCGGCGCGACAGTTCGCGGACGACGACCTGTTCGTCGTCGGACCCATCGTGCCGGCGCTGTCCGACACGTTCGACGCATTCTGGAACAGCGAGGCCGCGACGCCGGTCGCGGCGCTCGCCGGCGGCAAGCCCACGACCGATGCGCTGCTCGCCTATCGTCGGGAGCTGCAGGGCCTGCGCGACGCGCCGCTGCCGGACGGCCACGACTATCGCGCGCAGATCGCGGCGGCACAGCCGCTGACCGACCTGCTGCGCGACCCGAAGCCGCGCGTCTGGGCCACGTCGCAGCTCGTCTGCGACAGCCCCGACAAGAAGGACATCGAGAAGGGCTGGCGCGTCGGTCCGCTGATGGTGCGTCCGGTCGCCGACGCGGTCGCGGAGGTGCATCACGAGCTGCTGATGGTGTCGCCGTATCTCGTCCCCGGCGACGAGGGCATGTCGCTGTTCTCGCTGCTGCGCCAGCGTGGCGCGACGGTCCGCCTGCTGACGAACTCGATGGCGTCGTCGACGGTCGCCGCCGCCCAGGCCGGCTACATGCACTACCGGCTGCCGATGCTCGAGGACGGCATCGAGCTCTACGAGATCCGCGCGCAGCTCGGCAGCACGCGCGGCAGCGGACAGACCGCCGCGATCTCGCGCTACGGCAACTACTCCCTGCACGGCAAGATGTTCGTCTTCGATCGACGCCGCGTGTTCATCGGCTCGATGAACTTCGATCAGCGCTCGATGCACCTCAATACCGAGATCGGCGTGCTGGTCGACAGCGAGACGCTGGCCGCGCAGGTCGCGGCGCGCTTCCAGGACATGGTCGCGCCGCAGAACGCGTATCAGGTCGTGCTCGACGACGCGACGCCGCCGCACCTGGTCTGGCGGACCGTCGAGAACGGCACCGTGGCCGAATACGACGCGGAGCCCGCGCGGGACCTGTGGCAGCGCCTGCAGACCGATGCGCTGACGCTCGTGCCGATGGACAGCGAGCTATAGCCGACGCGCGCGGAGCGACGGCAGCATCCGGCGCATCACGTCGTCGCGCCGGACGACGAGATGGCCGACCGCTGCGGCGGCGTGGACGGCCGCCGTGATCAGCAGCGCGTTGGCGAACAGGCCGTGCAGGTTGCCGATCGAGCCGCGCAGCGCCTTGTCGCCGCCACCGAGCTGCGGCAGCGCGACGATCCCGAACAGCGAGTCGCCGCGGGCGAACGCGTTCAGGAAGCCGAGCGCGACCGTCGCGACGACCAGCGCGTACAGCAGGTGGTGCGACGCCTTCGCGACGTGCCCGATCCAGCCGCCGTCGGCGGGCGGCAGCCGCCGGCCGTCGGTCGCGCGCCACGCGACGCGCCGCGCGATGACGATCGCGAGCGTCGCGCCGAGCAGGATGTGCACGCTGCGGGCCGACACGCGCGGCGAGCCCTTGGGAAACCAGTCGATGGTCTGGCCGAGACACCACAGCGTCACGACGAGCCCGGCGGTGAGCCAGTGCAACGCGATGGTTCGTCGGTCGTAGGTCGGGGGCGCGAGGTCGGTGTCGGGCATTCGTCGTGTTCGCAGGACATGGGTCGTCGCGCATCGTACCGGTGTCGCGTCACGACCCGAGGCACACGGCGCCGGCCGCGACCACGACGCAGGCGAGCCACTGCGTCGCGCCGACCCTCTCGCGCAGGAACGCACGGCCGATCAGCACCGCGAACACGACGCTCGTCTCGCGCAGCGCCGACACCGCGCCCATCGCGCCCGACTGCATCGCCCAGATGACGATGCCGTACGCCGCGATCGACACGAGCCCGCCGGCCAGCGACGTCGCGATCGCCTTCGGATCGCCCCGCACCGGGTCCCACAACGGCGCGACCCCGCGCATCGCGGCGAACAGCACCGGCATCAGCCAGTAGAACAGGAACATCCACGCCGTGTACGTCAGCGCCTCGCCGCGCGACAGGCGCACGCCGATGCCGTCGATCACGGTGTACGCCGCGATCGTCGCGCCGGTGGTCAGCGCGGCGGCGATCCCACCGCGCGACACGCGGCGGCCCCGCAGCGCGAGCGCGATGATGCCGCCGGAGATCATCGCGATCCCGAGCGCGTGCAACGGGCCGATCGCCTCGCGCGCGAAGACCGCCGCGCCGACGGTGACGAGCAGCGGCGACGAGCCGCGCGCGATCGGGTAGGCCTGCGCGAGGTCGCTGCGACGATAGGCGCGGACGAGGCTCGCGTTGTAGACGCAATGCAGAAGGCCCGATGCGACGATGTACGGCCACGCGGCCCGGGTCGGCCACGGCAGGAAGACCACGAGGACCGTCGACACCGCCGCGATCGCGACGCTCATCCACGTCATCGACAGGAAGCGGTCGCGATGCCCGTGCAGCATCGCGTTCCAGCTCGCGTGGAGCAGGGCGGCGAAGAGGACGAGACCGCCGGTCGTGCCGAGCATGCGGGCGATTCTGCCGGAAGGCGAGCGGCGCGCTCGGGTGTCGAGGCCTGCGCAGGGACGTCGGATGCGACAGGCGGGCCGCCGGGTCCCGTCGCCGTGTACGATCCAGCGGTGACATGAGCCGTTCCGCCATTCGCACCGCGGTCGCGTTCGCCGCGGCGACCGTCGCCGCCGGCGCCGTGCGTTCCGCGCCGCCGGCCGCGCCGTCGATGCCGTGGCGCGGCCCGCCGAACTCGGTCTTCACGATCCCTGCGACGAACTCGCCCGACGACGTCACGCGCGCGCTGCTGCCGCCGGACGGGCAGGGCCTGTCGGCGAACGACGCGTCGCGCAGCTACGGCGGCGCCGCCGCGACGCCGCGCGGTCTCGTGCTGCGGTCGTCGGGCCACCAGGCGCTGATCAACCCGATCGGCTACCAGTTCGCGTTCGACGACGCATACGCGGCGATCACCTGGTCCGGCTTCGGCGCGCCGAGCCGGGTGCATCACGAGTACACGGACCCGCGCTTCGCGACGACCGGCTTCGATCGCGGCTTCTTCGTCGGCGCCGACGGCCGGCGCGACACGTACGAGGCGCAGCACAGCTACGGCAGCCTCGTCGTGCAGGGCGTCGCGGACGGCGGCGCGCCGCACCTCGTGATGTTCGGCACCGGCGGCGCGAACGTCGACTTCAGCGGCGTGCGCATCGACATGACGAAGCCCGGCCGCGACGCGTACGACCCGCAACCGTTCCCGCGCGCGGGGCTCGCCTACTCGGGGTACGGCTATCCGACGACGGCGGTCGGCTGGCCGGGGCACGGCGTCTTCTTCAGCTCGCAGTCGGGCCGGCAGGGCAAGCCCGACGCGTTCCTGACGTGGGACGGGCGCCGGCAGATCGACGTGCCGGTGCTGGTCGGCGACGGCACCGACGGCGTCGCGCTGCTCGACGAGCAGCGCTCGGAGCTGATCACCGTGCTCGGCGGCACGACGGCGCGCTGGGGGAAGCCGATGTCGAGCCCGAACGAGGTCGCGCGGATCCGCTGCTTCGACTTCTCGGCGGGCGTCGACAAGCCGCCGGTCGTGCGCGATGTCGGCATCGGAGAACGCCGCGCTGCTTCAGAACGCGTCGAACCCGGCGGAGACGAAGCCGAACGCGCTCGCGCTCGTGCTCGCGACCGGCTATGGCCGCATCGTCGGCATCAACCCGAGCACGTCGCCGCCGCGCCATCTCGTGCTGACGCCGCCGCCCGGCGACCGTTGCGGCGGCGACTGGACCGCGACGGAGGAGAAGCCCGCGCACGCCGACGCGGTCGACCCCCGCGGCCCGAAGACGATCCTGCCGCCCGCGGTGGGCGACTGGAGCTACCGGAACCGCGCGACGTGGGACGCGACCGTCGACGCGTACCTGATCGTCACCGACATGGCGAACCCGGTGCAGGGCTGGCGGCCGTCGTTCGCGACGCATTGAGGCGCGAACGCCTGTGCGACGCGGGAGCACGGCCGACGCGACCGATCCCACCCCACCATCGCGGGAGCGCCATGGACGCCATGCTTCGATTCTTCGGTGACGGCAGCGACCTCGCCGTGCACCAGATGTTCCTTCGCGGCATCGCCGTGTTCTGCATCGCGTTGCTGCTGGTGCGGCTGTCCGGGCGGCGATCGTTCGGCCTGCACAGTCCGTTCGACGCGTGCACGACGGTGCTGCTCGGCGCGATCCTCAGCCGCGCGGTCGTCGGCGCATCGCCGTTCTGGGCGACGACCGCGGCCGGCGTCGCGCTGGCCGGCATGCATCGTCTCGTCGGATTCGTCGCGGCGCGCAGCGTGCGCTTCGAGCGATTCATCAGCGGACGGGCGATCGTGCTGTACGCCGACGGCCGCTTCGACCGCGCGGCGATGCGCCGCGCGCTGGTCAGCGAGTACGACGTGCGGAAGGCGGCGCGCGAGGCGCTGCAGACCGACGACCTCGCGACGGTCGATCGCGCGATCCTCGAGCACGGCGGCACGATCAACGTCGTGGTGCGGCGCTGAGACGCAGCGACGACGTCCGTACCGGGGGCCGATGAAGCCGTGACCGCCGTTCCTGGGTACACGGATTGCTGGCGTCGGACATGGCGTCCAACGGCAGCAAGGTCCGCGATCCGGAGATCTCGAGGCTGATCCGCGAAGCAGGGCGGGCTTGCGACGACTCCCGCGCCATGCTTCGCGTCTCGCACGAGGCGCGACATCGGCTCGGTGTCGTGTTCGCCGAGGTCGAGGTGCGGATCCGCGAGTCGCGCGCCTTGCTGGCCCGGTTCGGCGACTGACGCGTCGCCCCGGCACGACGGCGCGCGTCGCGTCGTGCAGCGGGAGGCCGAAGCGTCGGACCGCGGCCACGGTCGTCTCAGGGTCGCGCCACGAAGCCGACCCGAGCATCCCTGGGCGAGCGGCCGCATCGCGATGCCGTCGTCGGACCGGCGACGCGCCCGGTGAAGCCGATCGACGCCCGACGCGGCGACGGGCCCGATCAGCTCGCGACGATCGATTGTTCCGCCGCCGTCAATCGAACCGGAAACCCGAGACCGCCGTCTCCAGCACGAGGTCGCCGAAGACCTTGCGGCCGGGCGCATCGGACGCGCCGGCGGCGACCATCAGCGGCAGCAGGTGTTCGGGCGTCGGATGTGCGGCCTGCGCGCCGGGCGCCTCGAACCACCGGGCCAGGCCTTCGGCGCGAACGTCGCCGGGCTTCGCGAGCGTCGATGTCAGCCAGCGATCGAACGCCTCGGACGTCGGCGTGAACCGTCGGTCGCCGAGTGCCCCGAGGTTGTGGAAGCTCATCCCCGAGCCGAGGACGAGCACCCCATCGTCGCGCAGCGCGGCGATCGCGCGACCGGCGGCCCGATGCAGTTCCGGCGCGAGACGCCGATCGAGCGACATCTCGACGACGGGAATCGTCGCGTCGGGAAACGCGACCTTCAGCGGCACGAAGACGCCGTGGTCGAGCCCGCGTCCCGGATCGAGTTCGGCCGCGAGACCGTCTCGGCGCAGCAGATCCGCGGCCCGTGCCGCGAGTTCCGGAGCGCCGGGCGCGTCGTAGCGAAGCGCGTAGGTCTCCGGCGGGAAGCCGCGGTAGTCGTAGATCAGCGTCGGTCTCGACGCGCCGGTGAGCCGGAAGCCGTCGGTCTCCCAGTGGGCCGAGACCACGAGGATCGCGGTCGGCGCTTCCGGCAGCAGGGTCGGCAGCGAGCGCAGGAACGCCGCCATCGCCGTCCAGTGTCCCTGCGGATCGGGCATGAAGAAGCAGGGGCCGCCGCCGTGCGGGATGAAGAAGGTGGGTTGGCGAGCAGTCATCGCGGATCGATGGAGGGGACGAGGGTGGTCGGCGCTCGACCGCGAGGATCAGCCGCCGCGCCGAGCTGCGCGCGATGCAGGACATCCGCGCATCGCGTCACCGTGGCCGAACCGACTGCCCGCCCGCGACGCGTGAGTCTAGCGCGCCGGGCCGTGGACGCTGTGGACGAGGACCGGCGCGCGCCTCGCCGAGCCGACGCATCGCTCGCGTCCCGCGACGAACGAGGAATGCCGTGCGATCGGTGTCCTCACGCACGCCGGTGGCGCCGCCCGTCGACGCGTGGCGGACGTCGCTGCGACGCTCGCCGTATACCGACCCGCGAGCGCGACGATGCGGCTCTCGAACGAAAGCCATGGGCCGGGGTCGGCGCGCGTCACGTCACCTGCGCGCGCACGCCGTAGACGATTGCATCCCGCGTGGTCCATCATCGGCGGGCTGCCGGTCCTGCCGGCAGCGAAACGATTCCGACGGCCTCGCACGACAGTTGTCCATGCGCTCGAACCTGCATCGCGGTCTGCCGATCCTCGCGTTCCCGAACGCAGCGGAATTCGAGGCGTGGCTCGAGAGGCAGTCGCCGGACTGTCCCGGTCTCTGGCTGAAGCTCGCGAAGAAGCACGCGAAGGAACGGACCGTCGCCAAGGCGGAGGCGATCGACGCGGCGCTCTGCCACGGCTGGATCGACGGGCAGCTCGACAAGCTCGACGGCGACTACTGGCTGATCCGCTTCACGCCGCGCAAGCCGCGCAGCATGTGGTCGAGCCGGAACCGGAGTCGCGCTGCCGAACTGATCGCCGACGGTCGAGTCCGGCCTTCCGGCCTCGCCCAGATCGAGGCGGCCCGGGCGGACGGTCGATGGGACCGGGCCTACGCCCCCGCCAGCACGGCGGACGTGCCGGACGACCTGGCGCTCGCCCTCGAGGCCCGTCCGAAGGCGGCGAGCTTCTTCGCGACGCTCACCGGGGCCAATCGCTACGCCATCCTGTTCCGGATCGGCGCCGTGAAGAAGGCCGAGACGAGGGCCCGGAAGATCGAACAGTTCGTCGCCATGCTCGAACGCGGCGAGACGATCCACGGCTGAGCGAGCGACAGCGGTCGGTCGTGCTTCGACCGCGCGATGCGTGTCGCTCACCGCTGTCGCGTGACGCGATGGTCGTCGCCTCTGCCACCGTCGGCCGTCGTGAGCCCGCCGCAAACGACAAGGGGTTGCATCTCTGCAACCCCTTGATTTGGTGGCGCGCCCGGCAGGATTTGAACCCACGACCCCTTGGTTCGTAGCCTTGGAGTCAGATCCCTTCCGTAGCTTAATGGAGATTCACCAAGTCAGATTCTCATAGGAGATATTAACCTCTCGGCATTCCCTGGCTAACATCAACGTTAACGAAAGTTGATGCTCGCTGTTAGCCAGATGTTAGCCAGGATGGGCGCCAAGGGGTCGGAATGGCCGAGCGGTTCAAGTTCACGAAGACGGCGCTCGAGGCTATCAAGCCGCCGACGACGGGGCGTACCGTCGTCTACGACGCGAAGGTGAGGCGGCTGGCGCTGCGCGTGTCTGCGGCGGGCTCGAAAGCGTTCTACGTCGTTCGCAGACGGATCACCGGCGTTGACTGGGTCCGCCTTGGCGTCTTCCCCGAAATGAGCGTCGAGCAGGCGCAGCGGCTCGCGGAGGACACGCTAGGACGCTACGCGCGGGGCGATAACCCTGCGGCAGCTCGCCGGGAGAAGCTGGCTGCCGCCACGCTGCAGGACGCCTTCGATGACTACCTGCAGCTCTACGCGATCCCGCAGGGCAAGAAGACGGTCGACGACATCCGCGCGCTGTGGGAGCGGTGCATCGGCGCCATGCCGGTCGCGCCGGTCAAGAAGCACGGCCGGCCGCGGACGAAGCATCCCGCCGGCGTCGACTGGTCGAGGCGCAAGATCGACTCGATCACGCAGCGCGAGGTCGAGGAACTCCACGTCGCGATCGGCCGCCATCACCCCACGATGGCGAACCGCGTGCTCGAGCTCCTGTCCGCGGTCTTCGGTCGAACGACGCGTCGCGACGACAACCCGGCGCGCGGCATCGAACCGTTCGGCGAGAAGAAGCGGGAGCGCTTCATCCAGTCGGGCGAGCTGCCGCGCTTTTCGAGGCGCTTGCAGCCGACACGTCGGTCGACTTCCAGCACTTCGTCTTGCTCGCGCTGCTGACCGGCGCGCGGCGGACGAACGTTCTCGCGATGCGATGGGAGCAGGTCAGCTTCGAGCGCGCGACCTGGCGTATTCCGGACACGAAGAACGGCGATCCGTTGACGGTCCCGCTCGTGCCCGAAGCGGTCGAGATCCTGAACGCTCGCGGCCCACAGGCGACCGGATGGGTATTCCCGGCCGAGTCCAAGGTCGGGCACATGACGCCGCCGAAGAAACGCTGGCGTGCGCTACTACAGCGAGCCGAAATCGACGACCTGCGTGTGCACGACCTGCGGCGCTCGCTCGGCAGCTGGCAGGCGATCACCGGCGCGTCGCTGACGATCATCGGCAAGAGCCTCGGGCACAAGAGCGTCGAGGCGACGAAGATCTACGCGCATCTCGACGTCGATCCGGTGCGCGCAGTCCATGAACACCGCGACAAGCGCGATGCTGGTCGCTGCCGGCGTGAAGAAGCCAGCGGACGTTCAGTCGATCCGTAGAAAGGGCAAGAAGGCGGCCTGACCTATCAGGCGAAGCGGCCATGCCACGGGATGAGCGCCCGCGGCGCGGCCTGACCCCAGTGCAACCCAAGGAGAAGCACAGTGGCTAAAGCGAACAGTACAGAAGTAGCGGGCACCGAGTCTGACGCGGTCAAGGCGTTCAAAGCAGAGGCTGCAGCTGAAGAGGAGCTGGCACGGAAGGGTTTCGAGCCGTTCACCTGGTTAAACGACGCCGCGGAGGCTCGGCACGGTCCCGCCATGAGCGAGGCATTCAACCTCGCGCGTGACTTCCTGCACGGTAACGCGGCGCTGCTCGAGCTCTACGAGGACCAAGACCTCTGCCCATCGAATCGCCCGTTCGGTAACGGGCGCAAGGGCGACTTCCTGCGCTTCTTGGTTTCCGCTAATCGCCTTGCAGGAGTGCGGATCGGCGAGCTCTGCGATCGCGTCAACGAGGATGCTGCGAAGTCGCGCGACTTCGAGGCTCGGCGTTGAAGCTGGCTCCATACGCACGATCGCCGGGAAATCAATGAAAAGGCGCCTTCCGATTTCAGGCGACCGCGACAGCACTAAGAGCGAACGGGCCGGAGTGGTAGCAGACGAGAAGGAGCGGCGCCTCGAAGTAGGCCGGGCGAGCATGGGCCTGCAAACAGCATTCGTTCTGAACTTCAGAGGAGAGATGCGCGAGTGCCTGCGGGCACTTCGCGCGGCTCTCGCAAAGAGTCCGGCGGACCCGGCGCGTGAGCGTGCACGTACAGCATTGTCGCGTCTCATTCGTCTCGCCAGAGCTGGACGTTGCCGCGAACAGATGTACGCAGAGGAACGCGCGTACGACAAGAAAGCACATGCTGCGCAAGTCGCGGATCTGATGGCGTTGCTTGAGCACCTAGACATTGATGGATCGGTCCGCGCGGCCCGTCCACGGATCACGGTCATCGGCCCCATGCCTGAGAACTTCGAGGTGGATCCGAAGCTCGAGGCGTTTCGATGGATCGCTGAAAGGAAGCGGTCCTCCCTTAGAGTGGCGGATGCCGTAGCCATGAACACGCGAACGGGTATGCGTCTAAGAGTCGCGCAGGCAATGGGACATGAAGCGGTGTACGGCACTGCGGCTGAAAAGATGCAGCGCTGGCGCGAGATGGCGAAGGCCGTTGAAGAGATCCTTGGTCGCAATCCTCGTATGAGTCGGCGCGCAGCCGCCGAGCAGTTGACCGGCAAGTTTCAGGTCAGCGCTAGGACCATCGCGGACAAGCACAAGATGTTCTTTGGAGAGGGTCACACCGCTCAAGAATAAATTTGGAAAGTGCCCAGACTTTCCGTTGTGACGGGTTCTACATTGCCACCCATTGACTGACCGCTTCCTGCGGTTGACCAATGGGGACGCGCAATGACAACTGAACTGCTTACGGAAGACCCGCTGCTCGACGACCGAGAAGCCGCGCGGGAACTGAAAGTCCAGCCGCAGACGCTTGCCGTCTGGCGTTCCACGAAGAGATACCCGCTCGAGTACGTGAAGATCGGGCGCGCGATTCGTTACCGCAGAAGCGCGGTCCTTGCGTTCATCGCGGCGCACACGGTGAAGATGTGAGCGCCGCCATCGCCGAACGCGTCGGCGCCTTCTCAGCCGGCGCATTGGCCGGCCAGAAGTTCATCGAGGAACTGCGGCTCGGACAAGCGCTACCTGCTGAGACGCCCGATCGGCTTCGCGATCTCGCCATCGAGTGGGGTGCGGACAGCCTTGCGCTGCACGGCTTCCCCGTCGAGCTCGGGAAGCGCGTCCGATGACCGCAGCTGAGATCCGGACGGCTGCGATTCACTTCGGTGAACGCGCGATCGCCTCAAGCCGTGCGGCGCTCGGTGCCGACGGCTGGGAAACGCATGGCGCGTGGGTCGAAGCCTACGTGGTGGCGTGTGCCAAGCAGTGGGCTCTTGCCCAGGCGGCGAAGCGATGAGTGCGCTTCACGAGGAGCTGAACGCACTGCCGCTGTCGGACCCGCCGCCGATCGGCGACCGACCGCAACGACGGCAGCATACGGTCGCGGTCGAAGAGCGCGACCCTCGACCGCTCGTGTTCTTGAAGCGCGCAAATACGGTCAAGCCGCGCGCCGTCAAATGGGCATGGAAGGGTCACATCCCGCTCGCGAAGCTCGCGCTCTTCGCAGGGCCGGCCGGGCTGGCAAAGACCACCTGTGCGCTCGAGATCGCTGCGACGATCAGCGTGGCCGGCAGGTTTCCAGACGGCACCTCGGCGCCACTCGGCTCGGTGGTCATCTGGCCCGGCGAAGACGACGTCACAGACACGATCGTTCCACGCCTGATGGCGATGGGCGCAGACCTCTCGAAGATCTTCTTCGTCGCCGACGTTCGTCAAGCCGGTGACTCGATTGCCTTTGATCCATCGGTACACCTCGAGGCGCTGGCGCGAATGGCCACACAGGTCGAGGACCTCGTCCTCATCGTCATCGACCCGGTCATGGCGGCCGTCCGCGGCAATACGGACAAGGCGGGCGATGTTCGCCGCGGTCTGACGCCGGTCGTCAAGCTCGCCGAGACGACTGGTGCGGCGGTCCTTGGGATCACGCACTTCACAAAGGGCAGCCAAGGCAGAGATCCGCTCGAGCGTGTCACCGGCAGCCATGCATTCGGTGCCGTGGCGCGTGTCGTCCATGTCTTCGCGAAGCGCAAGGACGAAGGCGACTTCGTGATGCTGCGCGTGAAGTCGAACATCGGGCCGACCGGCGGTGGCTTCGCCTACACCATTGACGTCGCGCCACTCCCCGGACACCCGGGTATTGAGGTGTCGCGCGTTCGATGGAGCGGCCCGATTGATGGTGACGCTCGCGACGTGCTGCATGCCGCCGAATCCTTTAATCAAGACGGCAGCGGGTCTGCGCTCGAGGATGCGAAGGCATTCCTTCGAGATCTACTGAGCGACGGGCCGATGCGGTCCAAACGCATCGAGGAGGAGGCCCGCGGTGCGGGCCATACGCAGGCGACGATCCGTCGGGCCCGCGAGGCGCTGCGGCTGAAAACCGAGCGTGAAGCCGGGCCGCGTGGTCAGTGGCGATGGGCTCTTCCCTCATGAGCAAGAAGAACAACAAGAACAACATGAACAAGTTGAGCAACATGAACAACAAGCCTTCTTGTTCAACTTGTCCATGTTGCTCAGGTTTCCATGCTGCTCAACGTGAGCAACATCGATGACCGCCGCTCTCGCCCGTGTCGAGAAGTTCGTCGTCGGCGCCTTCACGGCCGAGGTCTCCGTGCCGCCGCTCGAGGCCGGTGTCGTGAAGTGCGCCGTTGTCGAATGGGATCCACGCGTACCTCGCTTCGACGTCGATTTCACTCCCGCACAGCGCGCTGAGTACCACAGGAAGCTGATCAACGCGGTGTCCGAGTTGTCTTGTGTCGGCGAGGGCTTTTCATGAAAGGCACGCGCGTCCAAGCGGGGCGAGTGACGACGTCGCCTGGTAGACCGTACCGGGGCGCCGGCGGGAATGGCCGGGGGGAGTCAGGGTCCTTCGCCGGGACACCTCCACGCGGGCATTTCGCGAGCGCGAGCCCGGCCTTGTTGCAGATTTCGCGGGACCATTTCGTTTTCGTTTTCACCATGCAGCTTGAGCAGGTAGACGTCGCCGATCTGGCGCCTTACGCGGCGAGCGCGCGCACGCATTCCGACGCGCAGATTCAGAAACTTGTCTCGCCGAGGTCGATGGTGCTGTTCGACTCGCTGCAGCCGCTGCCGGTGGCCGCGTGAGTGCCGAAGCGTCCGGCGAGTACCGCTCGCTCGAGGTGATCGCGCAGTTCCTGAACATCACGCCGCGTCGCGTGCAGCAACTGGCGTCCGAGGGCGTGATCCCGAAGGGGAAGCACGGCCAGTACCACTTCGTCGGCGCGGTGCGCGGGTACATCAAGTACCTGCAGCAGCGCGCGGAGGGGCGGTCGACGGCCGACGCGCCGGCCATCGAGCAGCGCGAGCGGCTGTCGCGGCTGCAGGCCGACCGCGTCGAGATGGAGATTCAGGAGCGCCGCGGCGAGCTCGTTTCGCGTTCGCGCGTCGAGGCGGCATGGTCGGTAAAGCTGATTGCGGCCGCTGAGCAGTTCCAGGGTATTCCGGACCGGCTGTCCGCGGTCCTGGCGGCCGAAACGAGCGCCGAAGTCGTCCACCGCAAGCTGAAGGACGAGATCCGGACCGCGATGCTGTTGCTTTCCGTTGGGTCGGCGGTCTCCGACGACGCGCGGCAAAGACTTCAGGACCGCTGACCCGGATCGTGGCTGGACTGTCGACGCGAAAGCGCTCGTTTGCGGGCGTTAAGCCTCGACACAAACTAGCCTGGCGAAGCTGCGAGCTGTTCGTCGTTCAGCAAAGATGAGGCGAAGGAGACGTGATGCGACTAGAACTAACTCTTATCAATCCATGCGGTGCTAACGATCACCAGACAGTCGTGAAGCGCTTGAAGGTGAAATCATCAGAGCTCGAAGACGCTGTCTTTGATCTGGTCAATCTCGCAGACAGCGCCGCGCTGTTTTTTAGCGGACTGTATCCGGTCGAATCCCCGCACTTTAGCTGGGGACGATGTCTCGAGCTGCCATGGTCTAAGCAATACTGGGCCGTAAACGACGTACGGGTCCGTGAACTCATCATCAAGAGTGAGGTGCGATCACTTGTGGCGCAGCTTGCGGCGGTAGCGCTTACAAAAGAGGAGGGCGAACCTTGGGGACAACTGTCCTACCGATTGAACAAAGAGAACTTTAGTCCGGAAATAATTGTTCAGGCTCTAGCGGTCGAAGTCATGCTCGCGGTTGAGAACGCCCTCCGCCTAATTAGTCAAGGTCGAGGCAATGCGGCCCTGAGATGGATGTCTTGCGCTTTCAAGGGCATCGTTAATTGCGCGTTACTCGCAGACAGGGTTGCACACACGAAGGGAGATGTTGGACCGGACGAAAAAGCCACGAACAACTGCCCCGCTCGCCAATACGCGGCATCTGACGTCCCCATTTTCAGGGGACGTTTGCAGTAGCGATCATCACGGTATCGGAAGGGTTGAGTCCGAGAGCATTAACGGGAGCACGCTCGGCACCTCACCGACACTATCGCAATGCACTTACGTGACGTTCCGCCGCTGGCGCGGGATGCCGCCGCTATGAGCAACGCGACGCGGTACCCGCGAATGTTCGAGCGGCTCTACGACAGCCCGCTGCTGATGCATCCCGAGCGCGCCTTCACGATCGAGCGCGTCTCGACGACACGACCGACCCGCTCGAAGGCTACACGGTCACCGCAGGCGGCGTCGCGATCGTGCCGGTGATGGGCACGCTTGCGCAGCGGTCGTCCTGTCTCGACGCAATGCGCGGGGTGTACAGCTACGCGACGATCGCAGCGCGATCGCGAACGCCGAGGCGGAGCCGGACGTGCGCGGGATTCTGCTCGAAATCGACAGCGGCGGCGGGGAGGTCAGCGGCTGCTTCGACCTGGTCGAGGAGAGCGCTGCGAGCATGAACCCCGTCTGGGCCGGCGCGGAGGAGTTGCGTATCCTGCCGCGCGCGAGCGCGAGCGCCGCGGACAAGATCTTCATGCCGCGCACCGCCGGCGTCGGCTCGAGGTGGCGGCGCGCACCGGTGAACGTCGCGGTGCTTGAGTGATTGCCGCGAGGCGTCGAGGGGTAGTCAGCGGCCTACTTCGAGACGAACGGAAACGGCTGCTCACCCAAATTTCACGCCTTTAGCGCGAAAAAACGGCTTTTGCAATGACACCACCGAAAACCCCGCGCTCTCAGGCCGTCGCCGGCACGCTTTGGCCTGACCGCGACGACCAGCAGAACGTCGTCACGTTGCTGACGCTGAACGATGTGCCGAAGGCAACCTAGTTGCTGCTGAATGCACATGCGCATCGGGGATGGAACAGGCTGTCGCCGGTCCTGACGGCGAACGGACTGCTCACCGAGACCGGGCTCTCGGCGTTCGGAATGCTCTGCGGTCTGCACGGCAAGATCGTCCAGCTATACGCCGCCGACATGGTTCCGGTCGCCTCAATGGTTGCGTCCTACCGGAACCTCATCAACGACTTCGGCCTGACGCCGGTCGCGCAGGGGAAGGTGAAGGCTCCGGGCGACACCAAGCCGGGCAACCGGTTTGAAGGGAATGGCAAGCGCGCAACGTGACTTCGTCGCGGTCGTGAAGCAGTAGGCCGTTGACGCGCTAGACCCGGCGAACACAAAGCGGTTCGGACTCAAGAACCGCGCGGGGCTCAGCGACAATTCGCGCGTCTCGAGCTTTCGAGGCCGCGGATGTGCAGAAGTCCACGCGGGTGGCTTTATCGTGCTGCCTTCGGCGATGAAGGCTCACGGACCCGAATGACCGTGCAATCGTTCTCGCAACAACAACTGCCACGAGTCCGACCCTACGTTCGTCGAGTCCAAGTCCGGCCTTTCATTTGGCAGAGCCGTCGAAGCTAAGGCGATGGCGAAGAACGACCCGAATGCGGCCCGCTTCATCAGACTTTGACGACGCCGTCTTTGATCTCGTCGAACTTGCAGCCAGTGCGGCGCCCTTTTTCAGCAGGCCGTATTCGCCTGAAGCGCCACGTTCCAGTTGGGGACATTGTCTTGGATTTCCGGCATTCACCGTTGATCCGATCGGTCATACATCGATCGCCGTCGCAGCAGCCGGCACGTCCGCCTGGTGCCTCGGCTCGTCGGCACTTCTCGAAACGCTCGACGCGTTTGCCTTCTCGAAGTCCTGGTAGTACTCGTCCAGCACCTGGCGCGTGAACCGGCCGATCGCCGCGTACTCGATATCGGTCAGGTTGGCGAGCGAGACGCGGGCCGACGTGTCGACGACCTCGAATCCGTTGCCGGGCAGCAGCACGACGCCCGTTTCCGTCGGCGAGCCGGAACAGGAAGCGGGTGCCCAGGTCGCTCTTGACGAACCAGGCCTCGAACGTCCGGTCCGTACAGCTTGCCGCCGATCTCCTGCAGGTCGATCAGCGTGTAGTAGTCGACGTCGTTCGGTTCGCGCGGCGCGCGGGACGCCCATGTTCGCGTAGAGCGCTGGTAGCGCTGGCGGATCAGCTGCTTGGCGCCGCGTCCTTGTAGCGATGCTCGCGATCCATCAGGCCGTTGAGCGCGAACAGCGCCATCTGCAGTTGCTGCGGCACGGACAGGCCGGCGGTGTGATTCAGCGCCACGGCCCGGCTGTCGGCGACCAGGCGGTCGATGAAGGCAATGCGGCGCGGCTCGGTGCGTCAGCGATGGCATAGCGGGCGTCGAGACGCAGCTTCTCGGCCTCGGGCAGCCCGGCCAGCGCGGCATCGAAGACGTTGTCGTCGTGCAGGGCGATGGCGCCGAGCCGCCAGCCCGTCGCGCCGAAGAACTTCGAGAACGAGTAGACGCACAGCGTGTTGCGCGGGCACTTCGCGAAGAGCGAGACGAAGTCGTCGGCGAAGGTGCCGTAGACGTCGTCGGTGACGATGAACAGGTCCGGCCGCGTGCGTCGCGACGAGCGTCGGCGAGCTGGTCGAGCACCGCGTCCGACAGCTTGGTCGACGGCGGGTTGCTCGGGTTGACGAGGCAGAACACCTTGATCGCCGGGTCGAGCAGCTTGTCGATCTCGCGACTGCGGCAGCTGCCAGTCGGCGTGCTCGTCCATGCGGATGTCGACGATCTCCAGCCCGTATTCCGCCAGCACCGGGATCTCGAGGTAGGGCGAGAAGATCGGCGTGGCGATGGCGATCCGGTCGCCGGGCGTGATCAGGCCGTTGGCCCGCAGGCTCTGGAAGATGTAGGTCATCGCCGCCGTGCCGCCTTCGGTCGCGAACACCGAGAACGTCGCCGCTGCGCGGCACCGCCCCGAACATCTCCTGCGCGCAGGTAGGCCTTCACGATCTCCTCGGTGTGCACGAGCATGCGCGGCGGCGTCGGATAGTTGCAGCCGAGGAACGCGCCGACCATCTCGAACAGGAAGGCGTCCTGGTCGAGGCCGAGCTGGTCCTTGACGTACGAAATCGCGGAGCGCAGGAAGCGGACGCCGTCGGTCAGCCGGTGCGCGGTGGCATAGGCATCGAAGCGCTGCACGATGCCCGTCGCGCTTCCGGCAGGCCGCCGAAGCCGCTGTCGAGATACGAATAGGAGCGCTCGGCCTCGCGCATCGAGAAGTCGCCGAGGCTGAGGAACGCCCAGCGCGGCAAGCGTCGCGAGGAAATTCGGGTTGCCGCGGCCGGCGTTGAGCATCAGCCGCTGCGCATCGGAGGTCGCGATCGCGATGAGCTGGTCCTTCAGCTCGAAGGGGCTGAGGTAGGCGAACTGGCTGTAAGTCGGCTGCTTCATGGCATGTCGGTTCTCGATCGATGGGTATCAGGGCGCCGCGTTCGTCGTGATGATGCCGACGATGACCGGGCCCCAGAGGGTCAGGAAGACGTTGGCGACCGCGTAGGTGACGGTGAAGGAAACGACCGGCGTCGCATTGCCGGCCTTCGCCAGCAGCGCCGCGAAGGCCGGATTGGCGCTGCGGCCGCCGGCGACGCAGGCCAGCGCCTCGATCGGGTTGCGGATGCGCAGCACGAAGTACGAGAAGAAGAACGTGACGACCTGCGGGATCAGCGTGACGCACGACGCCGAGCAAGCAACAGCGTCAGGCCGTACTTCTGGATCGCGACCAGTGCCTGCGGGCCGGCGCGAGATCCCGACGATGCCGACGAAGACCGCCAGGCCGAAGTCGCGCAGGAACGTCGACGCGCCGAGCGGCAGCGCGGCGAAGTCGGGATGCACGCTGCGCAGCCAGCCGAAGAACAGGCCCGACAGCAGGCAGCCGCCGCCGCTGCCGATCGAGATCGGGACGCCGCCAGATGCCTGAACTGGATCATGCCGATCAGCATGCCGACCAGCATGCCGATGCCGAAGAAGACGAAGTCCGTCGACGGCGGCGGCGGTGATCTTGTAGCCGATCTTCGACTGCACGCGGTCGAGGTCGCGCGGGCTGCCGATGAAGTGCAGCTCGTCGCCGGTCTTCAATTCGAGACTGCGAAGCAGCGGCAGATCGCGGCCCATGCGCTTGACGGAGCGTCAGGAACACGCCATGGCGGGTCTCGACGTTGACATGGTCGTGGATCTCGCCGATGCTCGCGACCGCTCGAGACGCTCGTTGGTCAGGACGATCTCGCGGCTCTCCTGCACGAGCGTCAAGGCCGTCCGGTGCAACGACCTCGCGGCCGAGCAGCGTCGGTCGCTCGACCGATGGCCGCGACGGTGCCGGTGATCGCGACGCGGTCGCCGAGCCGGACCACGGCCTTGTCGTCGAGTTCGATCGACTTGCCGTGTCGCGGAAGATCGCCTCGACCGAGGCATCGGAGAACTCGCGGTCGAGCGCGAGGGCGGTCTTGCCGATCGCCTTGCTGCCCGCCGCGATCTCGTAGACGCGAGTGTCGATCGGACGGATCGCGTCGAACTGGCCCGGCATCGAGCTCTGCATGGCCGCCCGACATCGACGTTGGCGAGCTTGACGGCCTCCTGTCGGATGTCCCACTTCATCACCATCGGCAGGAACCAGGTGACCATGATGATCGGGCCGAGCGAGCCGAAGATGTAGCAGACGGCATAGCCGACCGCGACGTTGGTCTGCATCGTCTTCGTCAGCGCCGGCGACAGGCCCAGCTTCGCGATAGCGTCGCCGGCCGTGCCGATGATGGCCGACTGCGTCAGGCCCCCGGCCGCCAGCCCGGCCGCCATGCCGCGGTCGAGCCCGAACGCCCAAGCGGCGATCAGCACGCAGAGCAGGCCGGTGACGCACATCACGAACGACGACGCCAGCTGGTTCAGCGAGCGCCGGTTCAGCGCGTGGAAGAACTGCGGTCCGCCCTGGAACCCGACGGCGTAGATGAACAGCGCGAAGAAGATCGACTTGATGCCGCTGTCGACGTTGACTGCCAGCTGCCCGATGACGACGCCGACGAGGAGCGTGCCGGCGATGCCGCCGAGCACGAAGCTGCCGACCTTGATCTTGCCGACCAGATAGCCGAGCGAGATCGTGATGAAGAGCGCGAGCAGCGGCTCTTGCGTCAGAAGATGCTTGATGAGGTCCACGGGTTCTCGATCTCGGTAATGACAGCGCGCGGTTCGCGGACGGCCTCGAAGCGCCTCGATATCCGATTTCGAAATGCGACACGGCGTGCACATTCGCCGCCATTCGCGGACAAGCGGTGCGGCGGGTGACGGACGACTCGGGAAGTCTCGACGAGGCGGCAAGGGGCGTCTGTTCGCTGTCGCACATGCCGTCGATGACAGACGCTGAGGAATGGCGAGGTCCGATCCGCCACAGCCGAAGCGAAGCACTCGATTTCATGCGCCGTCAGGCAGACAATCAAGCGGCCAACGCTGCAACGCTGGAGCGACGACCGGCAACCGCCGTCCTCGTCGCTGGCCGCCGCCGCCTCGTGCACCCAGCGCGTGGTCCCGACGGGACGGAGGCATTCCGGGCGAAGACGGCGCGGGGCGAAACGAATCTTTGCCGCCCGCGAACGATGCCGTGCCACCGCGCGGTGGTCCGGTTCGATCGTTGCCGCGCCAGCCACCGTCGTCGAATCCATCGGGTTCGCAGTCATCGATCAGCGATTCCGATGTTCGGCGGGGGGGCTGCTGCATGCGTCGCCGGGGCTCGAACCTGCGAGCCGATCGCGCCAGCAGGATCGGCGCGACGGGGGTCACCGCTGCAAGACGCTTGCCGACGAAGGACGTCATGGCGCCACCTTCGCGCTGCGGCCGTGTCGACGCGCGATCGAACCATTCTGTGCCGGCTTGGCGACCGCGCCGACGAACTCGTCGGCAGCCCGCTCGCACGCGACGAACCGATCAAGGCGGTGATCGCGTCTGCGGCAGCATGCCGTCGCGCGTGCGAATCACCGCCTTGCTGCGTCCGCAAGTCCCGTGTCGACCGCGGCTGCGGACACTGGCAGATCGACGCTGTAGAGCATTTGTGTGACGTCTTCGGGATTCCGTTCGCCGGCGAGATGCAGATGCTTCGCGAATGCGCGCATCGGGTCGTTCTCCGCGGAATCGACCGAGTGCATCGTCTTCAATCCGCGGGCCGTCGCGACCTCGATCAGGCGCTGCATCAACAGCGTTCCCAATCCCCGGCGCTGCCAGGCGTCGCTGACGGCGATGGCAAATTCGCAGTCGGTACTGTTCGCTGGCGCGCTGAGTCGCGCGACCCCGATCTCGCACTCGCGGCCGTCCTCGACCACGATGGCGACGTAGGCAGCCTCGGTCGTGGCGTCGATCTCGGTCAGCTCGCGAAGCAGCGCGACGCTGGGGGAAGACATCGAGTCGAGGAACCGAAAGCGTCGTGAGCGCGCCGACAACTCCTCGATGAATCGTCTTTCCAGTTCGACATCGCCTCGCTGGATCGGACGGATCCGTACGTCGGTTCCATCGCGAAGGACCTCCCTTCGCTCGTCCGGAGGACGACTCGATCCGGTGGAGCTGCCCGCCACGGGCGGTAAGAGGACGTTGCTCATGGTTGTCTCCAAGTCGGGGCCGTGTCGATGCGAAGTCGATCAGCGCCCTGAACGCGCGTCTGACGGCCTAGCGTCGAAGTCGATCTCGTTCTGTCGGGTCAATGTGATACCAGGACGCCGCGCTGGCATTCGAGCAGCAAGTCGCGCGTCATGCCGCCCGTCGCCCATTCGCGCAGCCGGCTATGTCCGTACGCGCCGGCGACGATGACATCGGCGTCGTCGTCCTCGGCCGCCTTGCGAAGCTCGTCGAGGTCCTTGCCATGCGATCGTTCGACGCGACCCCGCGCCACGACGCCATGACGCTTCAGCCAGGCCACGACGTCGAGCACTCGGACCAGCGCGGCATCGAGATCGTCGACGGGCGCGATCTCGAGGACGGTCGCGCGTCCGACTTTTTTCAGCAGCGGGAGCGCATCGGACGTCGCGCGGCGGCACTCCGGCGTGTCCTTCCACGCGATCAGCACACGTTCGAGTTCGGTCGGTCGCGAGTCCGCCGGCACGATGAAGACCGGTCGCCCCGCCTCCATGACGAGCGAGCCCGGGTCGACCGCACGGGCCAGATCGAAGGCGTCGGTCGGCACGCTGCCCGTCATGATCAGGTCCGCACTGCGAGCCTGGTGCGTGATGTAGGCCGTCGGCACCTCGAGCGTGATTTCGGAGCGCCACTCGACCGATGTGCCGATGCCCTCCATCGCTTCGTGGAACTCGGCCTTCGCTCCGGCCAGCTCGAGGCCGATCTGTCGCTGGTCGTCGGCGAACACGTCGCCGCAGACGGTCCCGTCCCCGCTGACGACGATCAGTGGCTGACACGCAGCGATCCCGATGACGTGAGCCTTGAAGCGATCGACGAACAGGCGAGCGGCGGCCAGCAGCGGTGTGTTCCGCTGGCCGGGCTGCAGATGAATCAGGAGGGTGGCGTAGGTCATGATCGCTCGAAGACAAAGAACGGACGCTGCGCCCATTACCACGCCGCTGTCTGTGCGCTAGGGAACGAACGACGCGTCGATCGCGACTCCTTCGCGTCGTGCGATGGCACCGAAGGCAGGACACGTCGACGACTCGTCCTCGGTCGGCGATCGCCGGCCCTCACGGGCTTCGGGTCTCGTTCCAGAGCTGGATCATTCGCCGGGCCGGATGAGCGGGCTCGTAGCCAAGGATGCTCAGCGATGCCGGATGGAGCGCGAGATGCTGTCCGTCGATCAGCCGCAGGCCGATCCATCGGGCGCCGAGCGCGGCGCCGAACTGGCCGTGCGAAAACAGTGCGACGTTGCCGTGCATCGTCGCGAGCCTCCCGATCAGACGGTCGGCGCGGCTCGTCAGCTCGGTCGGCGTTTCGCCACCAGGGCAGCCGTCGCGCCAGACATCCCAATCCGGATGGTCCTTGCGAATCTCGACGCTGCGCTGTCCCTCGTAGTCGCCGTAGTCCCACTCGGCGAGGTCCGGTTCGAGCCGACTGCCGACGGCCAGACCTGCCAGCGCGCACGTCTGCCGGGTCCGCAGACACGGGCTCACCAGCACCTGCGCGAATTCGATCGCGCGTAGCCGTGGTTCGAGCGCCCGCGCCTCGTCCTCGCCGTGCGTCGTCAGCCCGAGATCCGTCCGTCCGGTGTGCTGCCCCGTGATCGACCACGTGGTTTCACCATGTCGAACGAGATACAGGCGCGGCGACACCGTCAAGCCGTGGCCAGCGCGGCTTCGAGCGCGTCACCGGTGTCTGCGCGGACGGACGTATCCGATCGCCACACCCAGTCGAGGATCTCCGGCATGTCCTTCCCGTGAGTATCGATGTAGCGCTTGTGTTCGATCAGCTTGTCCTGCGTCATCTGCTTCAGATAGGCGCCCTTGCTGCCGAGGTTCGGCACGCGGTCGATCACGTCCTGGACGAGGTGAAAACGGTCGAGGTCGTTCTGCACGCGCATGTCGAACGGGGTGGTGATCGTGCCTTCCTCCTTGTAGCCGCGCACATGCAGGTTGCGATTGGTCCGCCGGTAGGTCAGGCGGTGGATCAGCCACGGGTACCCGTGGAAGGCGAAGATGATGTGCTTGTCCCGCGTGAACATCGAGTCGTAGTCGTCGTCGCTCATCCCGTGTGGATGTTCGGTGCTCGACTGCAGCCGCATCAGGTCGACGACGTTCACCACGCGGACCTTCAGGGCAGGCAGGTGCTCGCGAAGAATCGAAACGGCGGCCATGACCTCGAGCGTCGGCGTGTCGCCGCAGCAGGCCATCACGACGTCCGGCTCGGTACCTTGGTCGCTGCTGGCCCACGGCCAGATGCCGATGCCCTCGGTGCAATGGACGATGGCTGCATCCATCGCCAGCCACTGCGGCAGCGGATGCTTGCCGGCCACCACGACGTTGACGTAGTTGCGACTGCGCAGGCAGTGATCGAACACCGACAGCAGGCAGTTGGCGTCCGGCGGGAGATACACCCGAACGATGTCCGCCTTCTTGTTGATGACGTGGTCGAGGAAGCCCGGATCCTGGTGCGTGAAGCCGTTGTGATCCTGTTGCCAGACGTGCGACGCGAGCAAGTAGTTCAGCGACGCGATCGGTCGACGCCACGGCAGCTCGCGGGTCACCTTCAGCCACTTGGCATGCTGGCTGAACATCGAGTCGACGATGCGGATGAAGGCCTCGTAGCTGTTGAACAGGCCGTGCCGGCCGGTCAGCAGGTAGCCTTCTAGCCAGCCCTCGCATTGATGCTCGCTGAGCATCGAGTCGAGCACGCGGCCGTCGGTCGCGAGGAACTCGTCGTCGCCGACCGTCCGCGCGTCCCATTGGCGATTCGTCGCGTCGAAGACGGCACCAAGCAGGTTGGACAGGGTTTCGTCGGGACCGAAGATCCGGAAATTGCGTTGCTCCCCGTTCTCGCGGACGACGTCGCGCAGGAAGCTGCCGAGGACGATCGTGTCCTGCCCTTGCAGCGCGCCCGGTGCCGGAACGTCGACCGCGTGATCGCGGAAGTCCGGCATGCGCAGGTCGTGCAGCAGCAAGCCGCCATTCGCATGCGGATTCGAACCCATGCGGCGATCGCCTCTCGGCGCGAGCTCGGCCAGCTCGGGAATCAGCCGTCCGTTCGCATCGAACAGTTCGTCGGGCCGGTAGCTCTTCATCCAGCCTTCGAGCTGCTCGACATGCTCGGGGTGAGCGGCGTCCACCAGCAGCGGGACCTGGTGCGAGCGGAACGTGCCCTCGCAGGGCAGACCGTCGACGACTTTCGGTCCGGTCCAGCCCTTCGGCGACCGGAGCACGATCATCGGCCATCGCGGACGCGTCGGCGTTCCGTCCGATCGCGCGGTCTGCTGCGCCTGCCGGATCATCGCGATCGCTTCGTCCATCGCATCCGCCATCAGCCGGTGCATCGCCATCGGGTCGTCGCCTTCGACGAATAGCGGCGTCCAGCCGCACCCGCGGAGAAACTGGTCGAGCTCGTCGTGCTCGATGCGCGCGAGCAGCGTCGGGTTGCTGATCTTGAAGCCGTTGAGGTGAAGGATCGGCAGCACCGCACCGTCGGTCACGGCGTCGAGCATCTTCGTCGACTGCCAGGCGGTGGCGAGCGGACCGGTCTCGGCTTCGCCGTCGCCGACGACGCAGGCCACGATCAGCCCTGGATTGTCGAACGCGGCGCCGAATGCGTGGCTGAGCGAGTAGCCGAGCTCGCCGCCCTCGTGGATCGAGCCCGGCGTCGTCGGGTGCCACATGACTGGAGATGCCGCCCGGAAACGAGAATTGCTTGAACAGCTTCCTGAGTCCGGCCTCGTCCTGCGTGATCTCGGGATAGACCTCGCTCCACGTGCCTTCGAGGTAGACGTTACCGACGATCGCCGGCCCGCCGTGCCCGGGTCCGGCAATGTAGAACATGTCGAGGTCGTATTGCTTGATGACCCGGTTGAGGTGGACGTAGATGAAGTTCTGCCCCGGCGTCGTCCCCCAGTGCCCGACGACGAGCGGCTTCACGTGCGACAGCTTCAGCGGCTCCATCAGAAGCGGGTTGTCGTAGAGATAGATCTGTCCGACCGAAAGGTAGTTGGCGGCTCGCCAATAGGCATTCATCTTCCCGATCAGCTCGGGGTCTATCGGGTCGTGCTTCATGGGCCATGCCTCCTCAATCGATCGGTCCGGTTGTACCGGAGACGTTCGCGTCCGTCTGTACGGCACCGCTCAGAGTGCTCGTCCGACGGTGCGGCCGCGCAGCCTGGACGCGGATCGGGTCGGCGGCGCGCGGCGAGTCGATGTCGCCTTGAAGACAGATTGACTGCGGCGCTCGACGACGGTGTGCGTCAGCGCACAGACGCTCGTCGCCGTGCGCGCGATGATCCCGTTCCGCCGCGTACGCGCCGGCGAATCGAACGAGGAGAATCGAGATGGACGGCAATTCGGGTTTCGGGTGGATCTGGTTTATCTGGATCGGGTTCGTGTTCCTCATGTTCTCGAGCGTCGGCAACTGGGGCTACACGTATCGCGCCCATCGTCGATTCGGTGTCGGCGCGAAAGGAGCCCTCGATATCCTCGATGAGCGATATGCCCGCGGCGAGATCGCCCGCGACGAGTACGGACGGATGAAGTCCGAGATCGCCCGAGCGTGACGGGAACCCCTCCGAGTTGCCGGCCTCGATCGGCTGCCGCACGGACGACCGTGTTGCTTGTTGCGGGCGTCGAGGACCACGGGTAAGTCTTGCGAAACGAACGGGAGAGGTTAGTGAAAGAGGCGTATGCGTATCACGGGCACTCGATCGATCTGGACCTAGAGGAGATCGGACAGCTGCGCTTTCAGTGGACCTACTTCATCGACGCGGACTACTGCGTTCAGGACAAGACGGACGCCCTGTCCATTGCTGCTGCCGGGGTTGATGCCCTTGCGCTGGCGCACGGGTCGGTCGATGCGCTCGATGCGATTCGACGACCGGGCCGACCGGGGCGCGATGCCGACGCGCCGGACGATGCGCGTGCCGCGTCCCCGACGTTGCTCTTGCCGTTCGGCGCACGCCTGACATGAGCCCGATCACCTCGTTCCTCGTGTTCGTCTGCATCGTCATCGCGTTCGCCGTCGGCTATCTGATCGATCCTCTCGCGGGGCTGGTTCCTCTCGCGGCCGCGGTCTGCATCGCCACGTCGCTGAAGATGGCGAATGTCTGGCAGAAATTCGTCGTCCTGCGCATGGGCAAGCTGCAGGGTGTCAAGGGCGCCGGAATGTTCGTCATCATCCCGGTCATCGACAGCATCGTCGCGGTCATCGACTGCCGGATCCAGACGACCGCTTTCAACGCCGAGCAGGCGCTGACCCGCGACACCGTTCCGGTCAACGTCGACGCGATCATCTTCTGGCACGTCGAGGACGCCGAGAAGGCGGCGCTGGCGATCACCAACTACCGCGAAGCCATCGATCGGGTGGCCCAGACGTCGCTGCGCGAGATGATCGGCTCGTCGATGCTGACCGCGCTGCTGTCGGACCGAAAGGAAGCGGACGAGCAGCTCAAGATCGAGATCGGTGCCAAGACCGCCCCGTGGGGCATCTCGGTCAGCTCCGTCGAAATTCGCGACGTCGCCATCCCCGAGGCGCTTCAGAACGCGATGTCGCGTCAGGCCCAGGCCGAGCGCGAGAAGCAGGCTCGCGTCATCCTCGGATCGGCAGAGGCCGCGATCGCCGGCAAGTTCGTCGAGGCGGCCTCGATCTACGAGGGCCATCCGTGGGCGCTGCAGCTGCGCGCCATGAATATCATCTACGAGACCACCAAGGAGCGCGGGGCCACGATCCTGATGCCGAGCTCCATGGTGGATAGCCTCAATCCTTCCGCTGCTCCGCTCACGTTCGCATTGGCAGGTAACAGCGCGCAGGGGGCAGACGTTGCCGGTCCGCGCGCACCGATCGTGCGCCCGACCGAGGCGGGCCGCGAGCCGGTTCCAGAAGAACGCGACGCCCATGCCCTGGAACCGGCGTGACTGCATCGCGGCATCCCGGACATGTGTCGATGTCAGCCGAGGGCCCAGGCGTGCAGCGCGATCTGCTCGTCCTCGAGCGACGGAAGGGCGCGCACCGAGCAGCGCGCCGCCGAGCGGCCAGTTGAATCGCCTGCCGTCGCGAAATCGACCCCGATCGATGAAAGGCCCTGGCAGACGTCGGCCCGGACGTCCTCGTCATGTTCGCCGATGCCGCCGGTAAACACGATCATGTCGATGCCGTCGAGCACGACGCACATCGCGCCGAGTCGTTTGCGTACGGCCTGACAGAACATCGCGATCGCCAGTCTCGCGTCCGCGTTCGACGCTGCGGCTGCACGGAGCGCGCGCATGTCGCTGCTCACGCCGGAGATCCCGAGCAGACCGCTGCGGTGATCGACGAGGTCCTCGAGCATCGTCGCGTCGTAATTCTTCTCACGCGCGAGGTAGGTCAACACGCCGGGGTCGAGATCGCCGCAACGCGTGCCCATGATCAAGCCGCCAGTCGGCGTGAGCCCCATGCTTGTGTCGACCGACAGGCCGCCGAGCACTGCCGTGACGCTGGCACCATTGCCGAGGTGGGCGATTGCGAGTCGACGCGGAACACCGGCGGCCTCCGCGGCCAGCTGACGCACGATCGACTCGCACGACAGCCCGTGGAAGCCGTAGCGCTCGATGCCCAGGGACCGAAGTGTCGCGGGCAATGGAAGCGTCCGTGCGACGTCCGGCATCGTCTGGTGGAACGTCGTGTCGAAGCACGCCACGTGCAGTAGGCCGGGAAAGCGAGCGTGTGCTTCGTCGATCAACGACAGCGCGGCCTGCATGTGCAGCGGTGCGAAGGCCGCGGCGGCCCCGAGTTCGCGTCGGACGTCGGCGTCGATGCGGCAGTGTCTGCGCAGCGTGGGACCTCCGTGAACGACCCGGTGACCGATCGCCTGCGGGGCCGGCATCCCGGACTCCGCGAGCACCTGGCCGATCCGCGCGACCGCCGTCCGCCGGTCGGCCAACCAAGCCGGTTCATCGTGAACGGTGTTGCCGTTCGCATCCTCAACCAGGAATCGGCCGGTCCCCTGGCCCAGGCCTTCCGCCTCGCCGCTGATCAGCCGCTGCACCCGCGACGAGGCGACGCGATACAGGCCGAACTTCAGCGACGACGATCCGCTGTTGAGCGCGAGCACGTGCAGCTCGCGGTCGGCATCGGCGGTTCGTCCTTCGGGTTCGTTCAACGGAGCTTCGCCTGTCGTGCGACGTGAGTGCGCCAGCGTACGTCGTACGAGGTCGCTCGACCGTTCGCTTGCGCACACAGCGGCCCATCGGCGTCGCCGGTAGTCGAGCCGCGTCGGGCTGCAATGTTGCCCACCGCACAGACCGTTGGGGGGACTTCCGCCTAAATACGGAGGAGATGGAAACGAACTCCGCGAACACCGGCATCGTTACCGCGGTGCGCGGCAGCGTGGTCGACGTTCGCTTCGCCGGGCCGCTGCCGATGATCCGGACGGTGCTGCATGCAGGTACCGACGAGAGGATCGTCATCGAGGTTCTCGCGCAGCGCGACGAGCGCCACGTGCGCGGCATCGCGCTCACGGCGCACCGAGGGGCTCGCGCGCGGTGCGCCGGTGCGCAGACACCGGCGGCCCGCTGTGCGCGCCGGTCGGCAAGGCGATCCTCTCGCGGATGTTCGACGTCTTCGGCAATGCCATCGATCGCGGCCTGCGCTCCTGGTCGGCGTCGAGTGGCGTCCGGTGCATCGCGATCCGCCGCCGCTGTCGCGGCGCTCGACGAACTCCGAGGTCTTCGAGACCGGCATCAAGGTGATCGACGTGCTGACGCCGCTCGAACGCGGCGGCAAGGCCGGCCTGTTCGGCGGCGCCGGCGTCGGCAAGACCGTGCTGCTGACCGAGATGATCCACAACATGATCGGCCACCAGGACGGCGTCAGCATCTTCTGCGGCATCGGCGAGCGCTGCCGCGAAGGCGAGGAGCTCTACGACGCGATGAAGGAGGCGGGCGTGCTGCCGAAGATGGTGATGATCTTCGCGCAGATGAACGAGCCGCCGGGCGCGCGCTTTCGCGTCGGCCACGCGGCGCTGACGATGGCCGAGTACTTTCGCGACGACGAGCACCGCGACGTGCTGCTGCTGGTCGACAACATCTTCCGCTTCATCCAGGCCGGCATGGAGGTGTCGGGCCTGATGGGCCAGATGCCCTCGCGGCTCGGCTACCAGCCGACGATGGGCACCGAGCTGGCCGGGCTCGAGGAGCGCATCGCCAACACCGACAGCGGCGCGATCACGTCGATCCAGGCGGTCTACGTGCCGGCGGACGACTTCACCGATCCCGCCGCCGTGCATACCTTCTCGCACCTGTCGGCCTCGATCGTGCTGTCGCGCGAGCGCGCGAGCGAAGGACTCTATCCGTCGATCGATCCGCTGCAATCGAGCTCGCGGATGGCCACGCCCGGCATCGTCGGCGAGCGTCACTACGCGATGGCGCAGCAGATCCGGCAGCACGCTTGCGCAGTACGCGAAGCTGAAGGACATCATCGCGATGCTCGGCCTCGAGCAGCTGTCGCCGGACGATCGCGACGTCGTCGCCCGCGCGCGCCGCCTGGAGCGCTTCCTGACCCAGCCGTTCTTCGCCACCGAGCAGTTCACCGGCCTCGAGGGCAAGCTCGTCAGCCTGAAGGATGCGCTCGACGGCTGCGAGCGCATCCTGCGGGACGAATTCAACGACCGCCCCGAGAGCGCGCTCTACATGATCGGCGCGATCACCGAAGCGAAGGGCAAATCGGGCCAGGCGGCGCCGACAGTCTCCTCGCGAGACAAGAACGCCGATGCCGGCCTGGCGGCCGCCCATGCAGCTTAAGGTCCTGCTGCCGTTCGAGGTGTTCATCGACGAGGGCGACGTGTCGAGCATCGTCGCGGACACGCCCGACGGATCGTTCGGCCTGCTGCCGCATCGGCTCGACTGCGTCGCCGCGCTGGTGCCCGGCATCCTGAGCTACGAGACGACGACCGGCGACGAGGCGTTCCTGGCGATCGACGAAGGCGTTCTCGTCAAGACCGGCGCCGACGTCGTCGTGTCCGTGCGTCGCGCGCTCCGCGGGACGGACCTCGGGCAGTTGCGGGACGCCGTCGCACGGCAGTTCATGATGCAGGACGCGAAGGAGCGAGCGCTGCGAGCTGCGATGGCGCGCCTCGAGAGCGGGTTCCTGCACCGTTTCGCGGGGTTCGAGCATGGCTGAGCCACGGTCGATCCCGTGCCGGGCGCGCGTCGGGCTGCCACCCTCGCCGACGTGGTCGGCGCGAAAGCGGATCGCCGAGCTCGAGGCGCGTCGCGACGGCACGCCGGGCGTCTGGTTCGGTCTCGGAATGATGGGGCTCGTCGGCTGGTCGGTCGTCGTCCCGACGCTGCTCGGCGCCGCGCTCGGTCGCTGGCTCGACGATCGCCACCCCGGAACGCATTCCTGGACGCTCGCACTGCTCGTCGCGGGGCTGGTCCTCGGCTGTGCTGAACGCATGGCGCTGGGTGGCGCGCGAAGACCGGGCCATGCACGCGGACGTCGGGTCCCGCGATGTCTGACCCGTCTGCGGCACTGCTCGCTGCGCCGATGGGCTCGCTGATGGCCTCGTCGCCGGAGCGTCGCTCGGCGCGATGTTCTACGGCGGACTGTGGTGGACGGTGCGACGCATCGCGACATCGACGCGGCCCGCGACTGCGCGTCTTCGCCAGCACGGTGCTGCGGACGGGCGTCGGCGCTGGGCGGCTTCTATCTGGTGGCCGGACGGCGACTGGGAGCGGCTGCTGCTCTGCCTGCTCGGGCTTCGTCGCTCGCGCGACCTGTCGTGACCTGGCTCACGCGCTCGCCTGTGCCTGTTTCCATCGCGGTTCGGAGCGCGCGATGCGCCTTAGCCCCGACCAGTGGATCTTCTGGCAGCACGGCTTCGTCAAGCTCAACGCGACGATCGTGTTCACTTGGGCGCTGATGGCCGCGCTCGTGCTGGGCTCGGCGCTCGTCACGCGCAAGCTGTCGGTCGGTCAGCACGCTGTCGCGCTGGCAGAGCCTGCTCGAGATCGTGGTGACCGGGATCGTCAAGCAGATCGGCGAGGTCGGCCTGACAGCAGCCGGAGAAGTACCTCGCGTTCCTCGGCACGCTGTTCCTGTTCGTCGCGGCATCGCAGCCTGTGCACCGTCATCCCGGGCTTCGAGCCGCCGACCGGTTCTCTGTCGACGACGGCGGCGCTCGCGCTCGTGCGTGTTCGTCGCGGTGCCGGTCTTCGGCATCGCGGAGCAGGGCTTGCGCGGCTATCTCGCGACCTATCTGCAGCCGACCGTCGTGATGCTGCCCTTCAACCTCATCAGCGAGCTGTCGCGCACGCTGGCTCTGGCGGTGCGCCTGTTCGGCAACATGATGAGCGGCGCGATGATCGTCGCCATCCTGCTGACGATCACGCCGTTCGTCTTCCCGATCGTGATGACCCTGCTCGGGCTGCTGACCGGCATGGTGCAGGCCTACATCTTCAGCATCCTCGCCGCGGTCTACATCGCGGCAGCGACGCGCACTCAGAAGCCGGCCGCGATCCCGATCCCCGCGGCACCGGAGCCGCTCGCGGCGTCGACGCCGGCCTGACCGCATTCCTACCGAACCGAAAGCACCCATGGACAGCCTCACACTCATCGCGGTGGCCTCGATCGTCATCGCCGGCCTCACGACCGGCTTCGGCACGATGGGCCCGGCGCTGGCCGAGGGCCGCGCGGTGGCGACCGCGCTGACCGCGCTCGCGCAGCAGCCCGACGCGTCCGCCACCATCACGCGCACGCTGTTCGTCGGCCTGGCGATGATCGAGTCGACCGCGATCTATTGCTTCGTCGTGTCGATGATCCTGATCTTCGCCAACCCGTTCTGGAACGCCGCGCTCGCCAGGCGGCCAAGGCTGCCGGAAAGTAGGCCATGCTGATCGACTGGTTCACCGTCGGCGCGCAGGCGCTGAACTTCGTCATCCTCGTCTGGCTGATGAAGCGCTTCCTCTACCAGCCGGTGCTCGACGCCATCGACGCGCGCGAGAAGCGCATCGCCGCGCAGCTCGCCGATGCCGAACAGCAGAAGGCTGCGGCGCAGGCAGATCGCGACGCGCTCCAGCAGAAGAACGAGGTATTCGATCGGCAGCGGTCCGTCTTGATGACGAAGGCGACCGACGAAGCCGGCGTCGAGCGCAAGAAGATGATGGACGACGCGCGTGAGGCAGCCGACGCGCTGTCGGCGGCGCGTCGCGAGACGATGGTGAGCGACGCGAAGAATCTCGGCCAGGCGCTGCGACAGCGAACTCAATCCGAAGTGTTCGCAGTCGCTCGCAAGGCGCTGGCCGACCTCGCCACGGAAAGTCTTGAAGCGAGCGCGTGCGGGTTGTTCATCGTTCGCTTGCGCGCGCTTCAAGGCCCGGCCCGCGAGGGTCTCGTCGACGCGCTGAAGTCGTCGAGCGACGGTGCTCTGGTCCGCACCGCGTTCGACCTTCCGGCGGCGCAACGCGAAGCCGTGCAGCAGGCGGTCGACGAGACATCCGCGATGCAGGTCCGGCTGCGCTACGAAACGGCGCCCGAGCCTCGTGGGCGGCATCGAGCTGAGTGCGCATGGACAGAAGTTCGCGTGGAGCATCGCAGACTATCTCGCGTCGCTCGAACGCGGGGTGGACGACCTGCTGCAGCCTGTCGACGTCCCGGACGAGGCGCCCGGGTCCAATGCGACGTCGGTGCCGGCCGCGACCGCGCCGATCGCGGCATGAGCGCGCTTTCCGACTCGCTGCAGCAGACGTACGACCGCGCGTTCGCCGACATCGAACGGGCGCGCACGAGCTTCTTCCCCCGGCTCGTCGCACGCGAGGTCGGCACGATCCTGTCGGTCGCGACCGGCGTCGCACGCGTCGGCGGTCTGCCGGGCATCGGATACGCGGAAACGATCCGCTTTCCCGGCGATGTCTCTGGGATCGCGTTCAACGTCGACGAAGACGAGATCGGCGTGGTGCTGCTTGGCGACCATGCACACCTGCGAGCCGGTGACGAGGCCTCGCGGGTCGGGCGCGTGATGGACGTCGCGGTAGGCGACGGCTGGCTCGGCCGCGTGATCGACCCGCTCGGCAATCCGCTCGACGGACACGGGGCCTTGATCGGTGGCCGCCGCTTGCCGATCGAACGCCCGGCGCCGGCGATCATGGATCGATCGCCGGTGACCGTGCCGCTGCAGACCGGCCTGAAGGTGATCGATGCGCTGATCCCGATCGGCCGCGGCCAGCGCGAGCTGATCCTCGGCGATCGGCAGACCGGCAAGACCTCGATCGCGATCGATGCCATCGTCAATCAGCGCGACCGCGACGTCGTCTGCGTGTACTGCGCGATCGGCCAGCGCGCGTCGGCGGTGGCCAAGGTGGTCGCCGTGCTTCGCGGGCAGGGCGCGCTGGCTTACACGGTCGTGGTCGTGGCCGAGGGCAACGACCCGCCGGGGCTCTCGTACATCGCGCCGTATGCCGCGACCAGCATCGCCGAGCATTTCATGGAGGCCGGCCGCGACGTGCTGATCGTCTACGACGACCTGACGCAGCACGCGCGTGCCTATCGCGAGCTGTCGCTGCTGCTGCGGCCGCCCGCCCGGCCGCGAGGCGTTTCCCGGCGACATCTTCTACATCCATTCACGGCTGCTCGAGCGTGCGACGCACCTGAACGACGAACGCGGCGGCGGCTCGCTGACGGCGCTGCCGATCATCGAGACCGAGGCGCAGGACATGTCGGCCTACATTCCGACCAACCTGATCTCGATCACCGACGGCCAGATCTACCTGTCGCCGACCCTGTTCGAGCTCGGCGTGCTGCCGGCGGTGGACGTCGGCAAGTCGGTCTCGCGCGTCGGCGGGCAGGCACAGCTGGCCGCGTTCCGGGCGGTTGCCGGCGACCTGAAGCTGGCCTATGCGCAGTTCGAGGAACTCGAGACCTTCGCACGCTTCGGCGCGCATCTCGACGACGCCACCCAGACGTCCATCACTCATGGTCAGCGGATGCGAGCCTGCCTGAAGCAGCCCGAGCTGGACCCCGTTCCGGTGCCGGCGCAGATCGCGATCGTGCTCGCTTTGACCGCCGACCTTTTCGACGCGATTCCGCTCGAGCGCATGCCCGATGCCGAACGAGCGCTCCGAGAGGTCGCCGGCTCATCGATCCCGCCCGCAGTCCTGCAACGATTGCTCGCGGCCGACAAGTTGCACGACGACGACCGGGCGGCCATCGTGGCGCTCGCGCGTGATGTGCTCGCGCCGTTCGTCGCGGCCCCTGCCGCACCGCCGCCGAATCGGACCTGATCGCTCGCGATGCCGGACAGCCCGGACGGCTTGCGTCGGAAGATCGGAAGCGCGACCGATCTGCAGTCGGTCGTCCGCGCGATGAAGGCGCAGGCCGCGGCCAGCGTCGGTCAATACGAGCGATCGGTCGCGGCGCTGAGCGACTATGCGCACAGCGTCGAGCTCGGCCTCGGCGCGTGCTTCCGGAGCGACGAGGCCAGGACGCCGTCCACGCCGGCGCCTCGCGCGCCCGCGGGACGGGCCGTCCACGCCATCGTCTTCGGGTCCGACCAGGGATTGGTGGGCCGCTTCAACGACGTCGTCGTCGACCATGCCCGCCGCTCGCTCGCCGGTCTCCCGGGCCCGCCGCAGGTCTGGGCCGTCGGCGAGCGCGTACGGACGAGCGTCGACGACGCCGGCCTGTCGCTGCTTGGCGTCTTTCGGGTGCCGGCATCGGTCCAGGCGATCACGACGGTGGTCGGCGAGATCCTCGTCGCGGTCGTCGCGGAGTCCGGCGGCTCCGACCGGTCTCGGGGAGTGACCGAGCTCCACCTGTTCTACAACCGTCCTTCGTCCAACGGCGCCTATGCACCGGTCGGTCAGCGGCTGCTGCCGCTGGACGATGCGTGGCGCCGCACGTTGACGCAGGCACCGTGGCCGACGGGCATGCTGCCCGAGACGCTCGGAGACTTCGCCGCGACGCTCCATGCGCTGATCCGCGAATACCTCTTCGTTTCCATCTTTCGCGCATGCGCCGGATCGCTCGCCAGCGAGAACGCGAGTCGTCTGGACGCGATGGACCGCGCCGACCGGAACATCGAGAAGATGCTGCGCACGCTGCAGGATGCCTTCCATCGATTGCGGCAGGGAAGGATCGACGAAGAGTTGTCCGACGTGATCTCCGGATTCAAGGCGCTCGGGGCGTCGGGCACCCGTGATCCTCGGCCGGCCCGCTCTTAGCAAGACCGCCCCGCGCGATGCGGCGCCATGCGGGTTGCCGCGCCGTTCGAGGTGCCGTCGAGGACTCGCGTGGCGCCCGGTCGATCCATCAGGAAGACGGACGTCGCAAGGCGACTCGACCAGGTAGCCGCAGTGCAGCGGGATCTCCCGTTCAGGGTGGCAGCCCGCGCCGGACCGGCTGCGCCGCAGTCGGCGACGCCGTCCGTTCGTCAACGAACAGACGAGCGCCGCGGACGCGGTCAGGATGGCCATGCGTCGTCGCTGCGGATCTGAATGAGAGCGCGAATGAACACGAGCATGGAACTTCGGTCGACAGCTTCGTTTCGCCGGCGCACCGTCACATCGGAAGTTCGCCGTCGCGCTGTCGGTGGCGTCCGTCGGAGCGCGGACGACCGCGGGCCCTTGCAATAGTGCTGCGACGCCGGGTGCCCGGTCCAGGAATGAGGCTGCGATGAAAGAGACGTACCTGTACCACGGACACTCGATCGATCTCGACCTGACGTCCCTCGCGGAGGCGCGGACGCGATGGACGTATTTCATCGACGAAGACTATTGCAGCCAGGGCACGACGGATGCGTCGCCGATGGAAGCGGTTCGCGTTGGCGCGCTTGCGCTCGCGCATCGGTCGATCGGCGTCCTGGAGGCGATCCGGGACGGTCGTGAGTCAGCGACGCCGGCAACCGAATCATCCGTCGTCTCCACGATGATGGACCACGGCCCGCAACGCTTCGAGACGGGCCGATAGCACGCGGGACGAACGACGCGATCGAGGCGGCGCGCGTCCGACGGTGTGTGCGTCCCCCTGAAGAACACTCAGTGCGTCAGCGAACAGACCGATCGTTTGAAGGCGCCTACGCTCGTCGTCGCCAACAGGACCGGAGAATCACCGTGAAAACCGACGCAGCGCTGCAGCTCGACGTCATCGCCGAACTCAAGTGGGAACCTTCCATCAAGGCGGCCAGCATCGGCGTCGAGGTCAAGGACGGGGTCGTGACCCTTGCCGGGCATGTCGATACCTACGCCCAGAAGTGGGAGGCCGAACGCGCCGCGCAGCGCGTGGCGGGCGTTGCGGCCATCGCGGTCGAGATCGACGTGAAGCTGGCCGGCGTCGACGAGCGCACGGACACCGACATCGCACGCTCGGCGAGCGACGTCCTCCGGTGGTCGACGTCCGTGCCCGAGAAGGGCGTGACGATCAAGGTCGAGGATGCCTGGGTGACGCTGGCAGGCGAAGTCGAGTGGGAATACCAGCGTCAGGCAGCGACGGCTTCGGTGCGAAACCTGCAGGGTGTCCGGGGCGTGAACGATCGGATGACCCTCCGACAAAGCGTCTCGTCGACCACGATCCGGTCGGAGATCGAGGCTGCCCTGAGGCGTCGTGCGCTCGATTCGCACGCGGTCGTCGTGTCGGTCGACGGGCATGAGGTTACGCTCGGCGGTTCCGTGCACAGCTGGGCGGAGAGGGATCTCGCCGCGCACTCGGCGTGGGGAACACCCGGCGTGCGCAAGGTCGTCGACCACCTGACGATCGGCTGATCGATGCGCGATGGCTCGACGTGGCCAATCGACCAGATCGGACCGATGGACGTTGCCTGTCAGCCGGATGTGCCCGTCGGACGAACGCGCGTGAACCTATCCGGCCCGTCGTGCGGCTTGTCGTCGACTGTCGATGGCATACAGGTCCCGGCGCTGCCGAACGTGGAGACCGGCCGTCTTCGGGTCGTGGGGGCCCGCCTGCGCACGCAGGACATTGCCGTGCTCGCCGCGGGCGCCGCGCACGACCTGAACAATTTTCTGCAGGTGATCGGCCACAGCCTCGAGCTCCTCGCGCGGGGCACCGCACAGGACCCGGCGTCGAATTCCTTGAGCGGCGTCGCGCAGCAGGCGCTGCGACGCGCGGTCGAGCTGTCGCGCCAGCTGACGACCTCGGCGCATGACCAGCAGCTCCGAATGGAAACCCTCCGCCTCGACGATCTCCCGGCGCGCATGGGCGACATCCTCCTGCGAGCGCTTCCCCCGGCGGTGCGCCTGGACATGCGTCATGGCGCTGCCCTGTGGCGCTGCACGACTGACATTAGGCTGCTGGAGGCCGCGATCCTCAACCTCGCAATCAACGCGCGCGATGCGATGCCCGATGGCGGGACACTGACGATCGGCCTCGACAATGTCGTGGTCGGGCATGCCGATGTGGCACGGGCCGGCTTGCCCGCAGGAGCCTTCGTGGTCGTGTCGGTGTCGGACACCGGAAAAGGCATGGACCGCGCCGTCCTCGAACGGGTGTTCGAGCCCTTCTTCACGACGAAGGACGGCGACCGCGGGACCGGTCTCGGTCTCAGCCAGGTGCAGAGGTTCGCGGAGCGATGCGACGGGTATGTTGCCATCGACAGCGTGCCGGGCCGCGGCACCCGGGTCAGCGTCTATCTGCCGCGATCGGAAGAGCCGTCGTAAGAGTGTTGCGCGACATCCTCAGGAAGCACCGCGTCGCCGAACGACGTCGGCGCGTCTTCCTCACCGATGCTTGCGTGATCTCGGGGCGTTGCTCAACGCACGAGCGATTCGTACGCCACCCGGTCGGACGCGTAGCAAGTGCAGGCGGCCGCCTCGAGCCCGGTGCGATCAAGCACTTGCATCTCGCCGCGGCGGTATTCGATCAATCCGCGTCGTTGCAGCTTGCCGGCCGCGGAGGTCACGCCGACGCGGCGGACGCCGAGCATGTAGGACAGGAAGTCCTGCGTCATGAAGAATCGATCAGAATGGGCGCGATCCTGGCTCATCAGAAGCCAGCGTGCCAATCGCGGCCCGATCAGGTGATAGCGCACGCAGGCCGCCGACGAAGCGAGCTGTGCCATGAGCACCGACACGTAACGATTCAGGCCCTGCCGAAGCGCGCCGCTTGTCGCCAGGATCCGTCTGAACGGACCGACCGGCGCTCGCCAAGCCCGACCGGGTCCCTGGACGAGCGCATGCATCGGTGATCGGGACAAGCCGAGCGCAACGTGGATGCCGAGCATCCCCTCGCGCCCGACCATCCCGACCTCGAGCACCGAGTCCCCGTCGACCTTGGTGAGCAGCGACACGAAGCCGTCGATCGGGAAGTAGACGTACCGGGTCGGCATGCCGACTTCGCTCACGACCTCCGCGAGTCTCAGGGCGACCGGCTCGCATATCGCGAGCAGCTCCAGTCGATCCTTGCGGGGAAGCATCTCGATCAGATGGTTCTCGGGGGCCAGTCGTCTCTTCGCGGAGGGCCGACGCTCTGCTTGAGCGCGGTCGCAGTCAGCCAGAACGCCGTCGGGTTTCATGACGGCGATGTTGGTCGAATGGCGCGCGCCGGTCTGTCTGGCAGCGCACGGAGGGCCAAGCAGTAACGCTATGTGGCCGTGGCGTCCGGCAGCAACCGGTCGTATTCCTTCTTGACGACCGCATAGCATTCGCAGGCGAGCTTCTCGAGGCCGCTGCGGTCCAGCACGCGGATATGGCCGCGCGCATACCGGATGAGTCCGGCCTTCTGCAGCTTGAGGGCCGCCTCGGTGACGCCTTCGCGGCGGACGCCGAGCATGTTCGCGATCAGCTCCTGCGTCATGACGAGGTCCGTTCCTTCGAGGCGATCGAGGCTGAGCAGCAGCCAGCGGCACAGCTGCTGATCGAGGGAATGGTGGCGATTGCACGCGGCGGTCTGCGCCATCTGCGTGATCAGCGCCTGCGTGTAGCGCAACAGCAGATGCAACACCGGCGCGCGGTTGAACTCGGTCTTGATATCGCGCGCCTTCAGTCGGTAGCCCTAGCCGGCGCTTTGCACGACGGCGCGGCTCGGCGTCGACTCGCCGCCCATGAACAGCGAGACGCCGACGATTCCTTCGTTTCCCACTACCGCGATCTCGGCCGACGCGCCGTTCTCCATGACGTACAGCAGCGAGACGATGGCGGTCGTGGGAAAGTAGACGTGACTCAACGTTCCACCGGACTCGTAGAGCACCTGCCCGAGAGGCATCTCGACGAGCTCCAGCAACGGTCGCCACCGATCCCAATCCTCGCTCGGCAATGCGGCGAGTAGTTGGTTCAGCTTCGGCTCGTGTCGTCTTGGCATGGATCGCGCGCAAGCTCCAAATACGAGTGCGGGTGCTCTCGCGGGCATGTGCGGAGAAGGGGAGGACCATTATGTGCGCTTTCGCACATTTGCCTGCGTCGCGTACGGCTAGTCTGGTGGACCGACGGTTGAGAGCCGACGTCGACGTAGCGCATGCCGAACTAAGAGGATTTCAGTCCTCGGCGAGTTCTGCCGGCGGTGCGGCAATCTTCGACCGAGAGGGTGCGGCCGGATGCCTCTCGGTGAGGAGCGTCGGCGCGAACCGCGGGCTTGCGGACGGCCGTCGTCGCAACTCTTGGGGTGCTGGGTGGCGTAACGCCCGCTGCTCACCTTTGCGACCGACGGCGCAATCGCCATCGACGCGGGACAATCGGCTGGACGACCGAGATTGCCTAGTCCACCGCGCGGCTCGAATCCGCGCCGCGATCGCCGGCTATCGTGGGGCGTTTGCCCATTGGGGATTCGGCAAACGGGCTACCCCAGAGCGGTGGACCTCAACATAGGCCAGCCCCGCCGCGGACAGGCTCACGTAGGCTTCGCTTCCCGCTTCATGATGCTTCTCCAAGAAGCCTCTCATGTTCGCCTCTTCCCAAACGGGAAGTCGTGGGCACGAAGTCCGCCATACCTCGATGACTTCGGAGTAAGCCCGCGGTTTGTTGCGGAGCCATTCCAGGAGGTCGAGAAGCAACGGCTCTATGGGATCAATCATGATGACGACCTTCCTTAGAATGCAGGTTTGCAATCTACCCCGGCGCGTCTTTCCTTAACAAGAAGGGCATGTTCTGCCCCGTCTGCAACGACGAACGCTGGGTCTGCGAGGACCAACCGACCAAGCCGTGGAAGCATGACGTTGCGGTGGCGCTGGCTCGCGCTGCGTCTTGAATCCGCACGGCGAGGTGATCTGCCGAGAGGTCTTGGCAACCAACCTGACGTTGGAGCGACGTTCTATGAGCATTAATTGTTCGAGGTGATGACGCATGAAGATGGTTGCCATCATTGAGGCCACCGGCGGGAAGGTCGTCGCGAGCGTACCAGTGAAGATTGCGACGTCCGATCGTGACTACTTCGATGAAGCGTGGCAGCTTGCCGTGGACGAGGGGCTCGTTGACGCCAGCAGGCGAGCCGACTACACGTTCGTTCTCGCGTAGGCACTCGCGAGGAATGACGAAGCTTCCGCTAGAGCGGCCGTATGGCGAACAATTCTGCGTCCGGATAGGTGCCGACCAGCTCGAGCGCGACGGCGCCGCCGTCAAGCCAGGCGTCGTACTGCGACGGCAGGAGCACCATCGGCGCGCGGTCGTGGACCGTGCCGAGGACTCGTTCGGCGGGGCCGTGCATACGTGTAGACCGGCACTTTCTGCCCGGTCTTGGTTCATTCGGGGCGGCACTTGGTGGGTCGAATGGTGGGCGCGCGCGAGAATGGCTTTTGTTTCATCGCGAAATCAGTGAGTTGCCCAAGTCAATGACGGACA
>CAVPTE010000006.1:0-3918 GCA_963708665.1 uncultured beta proteobacterium
GGACGCAAGACGCTGCGCGACGGCGGCGCGACCGCGCGCGGCATCGCGTCGCGCGTGCGTGCGACGGCCGCGGAGCTGCGCGCCGCGGCGTCGCTGCCGCAGGCCGACGACCTCGCGGCGATCGCGCGTCGCCTCGATGCGGGTGCGGACGCGCTCGTCGACACGATCGACTTCGTCGTCGCGAATGCGAAGTCCGACGTGCGCGGCGTGTTCGCCGGGTCGGTGCCGTACCTGAAGCTCGCCGGCATCGTGCTTGGCGGCTGGCAGATGGCGCGGGCCGCGCGGATCGCCGCCGAGCGCCTCGCGAGCGGCGACGACGACGCCGAGTTCCTGCGCGCGAAGATCGCGACGGCCCGCTTCTTCGCCGACCACCTGCTGTCGCAGGCGTCCGGCATCCGCGACGCGATCGTCGAGGGAAGCGAATCGGTCCTCGCGCTCGACGAAGCCCAGTTCTGACGCACCGCGCGGCGCGGCCGCTTCGCGCCGAGCTCGGTGACGAGACGAACGCGCCCGCAGCCGCGAGCGGCAGCGGGTCGTCGGTCGCGCGAGAGGCGAGCAGCGCGCCGAGCCGGCGGCCCGGCGGCATTTCGCCGCCGATCGGCCCGAGGGGCACCGCGTCGATCACGCCGACGCCGGCCTTCACGTGCGAGATCGGCCTCGCGACGCGAGCCACGCGCACCGCGAGCGGTCGAGCGGCAGCGGGGCCGCGACGACGTCAGGCGACGACGACGACGCGGTCCGCGTCGTCGATCGGCGCCGCGTCGCCGCGCTCGATCGCGTGGCCGGCCTGCGCCCAGGCATCGATGCCGCCCTGCAGCGGCCGCACGCGCGTGAAGCCGCGCGCCTTCAGCAGCTTCGCGATCTTCGCGGCGGACGCCTCGTTCGGACACGCGCAGTAGAGGATCACCTCGCGGTCGGTGTCGAGGTCGCCGATGCGGATCTCGATCGTCTTCTCGTCGATCGAAATGGCGCCGGGGATGCGGCCGTCGGCGCGCTGGCTCTCGAGCGACCGCACGTCGAGGATCATCGGCGCGTCGCCCGAGTCGAGCAGCGCCGCGAGCTCGGGCACCGTGATGCGCGCCATCCGCAGCTCGTTGAAGAAGCGCCGCCGGTCCCACCACTTCAGCGCGACGAACACGACGAGCGCGAGCAGGATCAGCCCGACGCCGACCTCGCCGAGGCGCGCGAGCGTGACGAGCAGCGCGTCGACGGTGCTGTGGAACATCGCGCCGACGGCGATCGCGACGCCGGCCCAGACGGCCGCGCCGATCGCGTCGTAGACGAGGAACAGCGGATACGGGGTCCGCACCGCGCCGGACAGCGCCGTCGCGATCGCGGCGAAGCCGGGGATGAACTTCGCGACCATCAGCGACGGCGGGCCGAAGCGCGTGTAGATCGTCTCGGTCTGGCGCACGCAGCTGTCCGGCGACAGCGAGATGCGGCACATCGCGCGCAGCACCGGTCGGCCGATCGAGCGCCCCGCGACGTACCAACCGGAGTCGGCGAGCAGCGCGGCGACGACGGCGACGCCGAGCAGCGAGCCGGCCGAGTAGCGGCCGACGCCGAGCAGTGCGCCGGTCAGCACGAGCGTCGGCACCGCGGGCAGCGGCAGGCCCGCCTGCGCGGCGAGCACGTTGACGAACACGAACCAGAGTCCGTACTGCGTGATGAGCGCGATCAGGTGCTGCATGTTCCCCCCTTCGACACGATGGGGACGGAAGCGCGGCGATCAACGCCGCCGCGCGGCCTCAAGCGGGATCGAGCACGCGCCGCAGGAACGCGCCAATCGCCGCGACCTCCTCCGCGCAGACCGTGTGCTGCATCGGATACGCGTGCCAGTCGACCTGGTAGCCGAGCTTGACGAGCACGTCGCGCGACTGCAGCGCGCGCTCGAAGCGCACGACGGGATCGTACGTTCCGTGCGCCATGAAGATGGGCACGTCGTGATTCGCCGCGTGCCGCTCGGCCGCGACCTCGGCCGCGAGCGGCAGGTAGCCGGACAGCGCGATCAGCCCGCCGAGCCGCGCCGGATGCCGCAGGCCCGTCATCAGCGTCATCGCGGCACCCTGCGAGAAGCCGGCGAGCAGGATCCGCGACACCGGGACGCCGCGTCCGATCTCGGTCGCGATCAGCTCCTCGACCATCGCCTGCGACGCGCGCAGGCCGCGCACGTCCTCGCGCGGGATGCCGGCCGTGCCGACGCCGCCGAGGTCCATGTGCAGGATGTCGTACCACGCGCGCATCGACATGCCGCCGTTGATCGTGACCGGCATGACGGGCGCGTTCGGGAACACGAAGCGCACCACGAGCGGCTCGCCGGACCGCGACCGCAGGTCGAGCTCGGGCACGAGCGGGACGAAGTCGTTCGCGTCGGCGCCGAGCCCATGCATCCAGATGATGGAGGCGTCGGCGAGTTCGCCGGGCGCGCCGGTCTTGCGTTCGATCGTCTGGAGGCTGGTCATGCGCGGGTCACGGTCCGGTTCGTCGTGCGGACTTCGGTCGAAAGGCCTTCACGACCGTCTCGTCGGTCTCGATGTACGGACCGCCGATCAGGTCGATGCAATACGGGATGGCGGCGAAGATGCCGGGCACCGATGCCGAACCGTCGTCGGCCTTCAGCCCTTCGAGCGTCTCGGCGATCGCACGCGGCTGACCCGGCAGGTTGACGATCAGCGCCGCGTGGCCGTCGGCGGTCTCGCGCAGCACCGCGACCTGTCGCGACAGGATCGCGGTCGGCACGAACGCGAGGCTGATCCGCCGCATCTGCTCGCCGAAGCCCGGCATCTCGCGGGTGCCGACCGCGCGCGTCGCCTCGGGCGTCACGTCGCGCCGCGCCGGTCCGGTGCCGCCGGTCGTGACGACGAGGTCGCAGCGCCGCGCGTCGACGAGTTCGATCAGCGCAGCCTCGATCCGCGGTGCCTCGTCGGGGACGAGCCGCGATTCGATGGCGTGCGGCGACGTCAGCGCGCGCGCGAACCACGCCGTCAGCGCGGGGATGCCCTGGTCCGCGTAGACGCCGCTCGACGCGCGGTCGCTGATCGACACGAAGCCGATCCGCAGCGGGCGTGCGCCGTCGTCGGTCGATGCCGTCGTCATGGCGCGGCCGATGGCGCGTTCGCGTCGCCGGCGACGATCGAGCGGATCAGCCGGAACAGCTCGCGCGAGTGGCGCGGCGGCCGGCCTTCGGCGTGCTCCTTGCGGCTCATGCGGATCGCGACGCGCAGCCGCTGCAGCGTGTCGGGGCGAAGCGCCGCCGTGTGCTCGGCCGCGAACGCGGTCAGCGCGTCGTCGTCGTCGAGCAGGCGCTCGCGCCACCGTTCGAGGCCGTGCAGCGCGGCGGCCTCGGCCCGCGACGCGCCGGCCCACGCGTCGAGCGCGGCGCGGATCGGTTCGGCATCGACGTCGCGCATCAGGCGGCCGATGTACTGCATCTGACGCCGGCGGCCCTCGTGGTCGCGGATGACGCGCGCCTCGTCGATCGCGCCGCGCAGCGCGTCGGGCAGCGGGACGCGGTCGAGGCGCTCGGGCGGCTGCTCGACGAGCCGCTCGCCGAGCTTCTGCAGCGCGGTCATGTCGCGCTTCTTCTGCGACTTGCTCGGCCCGAGACGCGGCGGCGCAACGTCGGAAGGCGACGGCGCGACCTGCGGCGAAGGGCGAAGCGGAGGGCGTTGCATCGGGCGGGGTCGGCCGCGTCGAGGGTCGACGGGCCGCTGCTATGATAAAGCCACCGGCGCGCCGCCACCTCGCGGGCCCGAACACCGCATGCCACCGCGGGCCACGCCGCACCCGGCGGCCCCCCACCGATGCCCCGAACCCAGCCTTCGCGCCGGTCGCCGTCCCGGCGCGCCGATCATCCCTCGCTGAAGATGCAGGCCGCCGAGCCGCGCGCGAGCGGCGACGCGTCGGGGAGCGCGCTGT
>CAVPTE010000007.1:0-381029 GCA_963708665.1 uncultured beta proteobacterium
GTGAGATTCGAACTCACGGACGGGTCGCCCCGTCGCCGGTTTTCAAGACCGGTGCCTTAAACCGCTCGGCCACGCTTCCTCTGGCGCCCGCACGACCGCTTGGAGCGGCAGGCGAGCGCGTGCATCGACACACATTGTAGTGGTCGCGTGTTCAGCAGACGCGCATCGCGAGGACGAGCAGCCGCAGGCCGCATCGTCGCGATCGCGACTCGACTGTGCACGCGGACGGCGACGGATTGCGGCGTGGACCAATGCTGCGGGCCGCGCTAGCGCGATCATTCGTCGTCATCTTCCGAGCGCTCGAATCGGCGATCGACGTCGGCGGGTCGACGTCCGCGAGTCGACGTCTTCGATTCACGACGTCACCGGCGCCATCGTCTTGTCCATCCACGAATACGACGAATCACCGGCGAGCGCGCCATGTTGGCGTCCCGCGGGATCGATCGTTCCGGTACTTCGTCGACACCGCTCGAAGCAACGGGTGCGGAATGCGATTCACCGCGCAATCCGCGACTGCACCAGCGGCGCGGCGATCCCACGATTTCCCGACGATGCCGCACGCATTCCGAAACGACGCGTGCGCATGTCGCCGTCGAACCAGCGGCGGTCGACGCGCATCGGTTACCGCGACCACCGGTCGGCATCGGGGAAAAACGCAGCCTCGACACGACCGGTGGATCGCACCGGCGAAGCCGCTCGAAAACGAGCGGCCTCCGGTGCGACTCGCGCGCTGAAGCGCACGATCACTTCGCGGCGATCTCGGTGCGTGTCGCGGCGAGATGATGTGCCGCTTCGAGCAACGCCTTCTGCGAATGCGCGTCGCGGGACTCGCCCCAATGCACGGCATCGGGACTCGGAGAGACGACCATGTACGAGACCCACGACACCAGCCAGCAGGCGACGACGGCGACAGCGATCTTGTCTTTCATGATTTCCTTCCCTGGAACGAAGTTGATCGAACGAGCGGAGTTGCGCGTCCAATATATCGGCCGGGCAGGCGGCGCGCACCTGTTCGTGAAGGAATTCCGCGCCGAGCACGATCGGGCGTCGCGGCGGTCGGACAATCCGGGAAAGGGCCGAATCCTTCGGCCGCCGCGGTTCGACATCGTCGAGCCGCGAGGCGCGCGGCGGATCACTTCGTCCGCGAGGGCCCGTACAACTCGCCGGTCGGGTCGTCGAAGACCCGCTCCATCGAGACGCGGAACGGCGTGGCATGCGTCGGCTCGACGTCGATCCGCATCCACGCGCCGTCGACCGCGAGCGGCGGCGCCGCGATCCGGTAGAGGTTCTCGACCGGATGGCCGGCGGCGTCGCGCAACGGATGGTCGAGCGGCGGCGGCCGCTGTCGAGGTCGCGCGCGTCGCGCCCCTGCACGAGCAGCACCTTGCCCTTGAACGCCGACGCGAGCTCGCGCATCGCGACCTTCCACTCGTAGTACCCGTCGCGCTCGCGCAGCCGCGAGTCCGGCATGCGCAGCGGCAGTGCCGAAGCGCGGCGCCGCGTCGACGAACAGCACGATCGCCGGCAGCCGGCGCTCGGTCGCGATGCGGAACGTGCGTTCGAGCCACGCGCGGTTCGCGACGACGCGCTCCTCGAACTCGCCGTTGCGGCCCGGCGCCGATGCGGTAGTCGTTGTTGTTCGCCGGCAGGTTGAGCGTCGCGAACAGCACGCGGCCCGCCTGCCATCGGAGGTTCTCGCGATAGCGCCGAAAGCGCGGCAGCGCGCTCTGCGCGTGCCCACGGCATGCGGTCGCGGCCGAGCGATTCGTCGCTGCCGTAGAACGCATCGGCGACGCGCTGCAGCCGCTCGAACGGGTCGCCGGCGCTCGCGCGCGCACTCGGCCCACTCGGTCGCGCCGACGACCGGCACGACCGGCTTCGCGCTCGCGTCGAGCAGCGATCGACGCCGCTCGAGGCCGCGGTCGTCGCAGGCGGTCGGCGCGGCGCCGTCGCGTCTCGAAGTGCACGACGAAGCGCGCAGCGCCGTCGTCGATCGCGCGGATCGCGAGCGCGGTGCGGTCGGCGATCGGTTGTCGTGTCGCTCGCGAGCACCGCGAAGACGACCTGCCCGCGGTCGACCGGACCGTCGACGTCGGCCGGCGCGGCCGTCGCCGCGGGCACGACGGCGAGCGCGACCCACCCGCGAGCGATCGACGCGCCGCCGCCGCGTACCGGCCGACGCGCGTCATCGTCGCGCGTGTCCACCGTCGCGACGACGGCGGTCATCGCTCCGCGCCGTCGCCGGCGAGGCGCTTCAGCCGGTACAGCGCATCGAGCGCGTCGCGCGGCGTGAGGCGGTCGGGATCGATCGCCGCGAGCGCGTCGACGACCTCGACCGCGGACGTCGACGGATCGCGGCCGTCGTCGTCCGGCAGGTCGACCGGCGTGATCGAACAGGTCGCGCTGCGGGGCCGCGTCGCGCGCGGCGCGCTCGAGCGCGACGAGCTGCTTCTCGGCGGCGCGGATCACGCTCTGCGGCACGCCGGCCAGCCGCGCGACCTGCAGCCCGTAGCTGCGGCTCGCGGGACCCTCCTCGACCGCGTGCAGGAACACGACGTCGCGGCCGTGCTCGACCGCCGACAGGTGCACGTTCGCGACCGACGGGAACTCGTCGGCGAGCCGCGTGAGCTCGAAGTAATGCGTCGCGAAGAACGTCATCGCGCGATTGTGTTCGATCAGCCGCCGCGCGATGGCCCACGCGAGCGCGAGCCCGTCGAACGTCGACGTGCCGCGGCCGATCTCGTCCATCAGCACGAGGCTCGCGGGCGTCGCCTGGTGCAGGATCGCCGCGGCCTCGCTCATCTCGACCATGAACGTCGATCGGCCGCCGGCGAGGTCGTCCGACGCGCCGATCCGCGTGTAGATCGCGTCGACCGGCCCGATCACGGCGCGCGTCGCCGGCACGAACGAGCCGGCGTACGCGAGCAGCACGATCAGCGCCGTCTGCCGCATGAACGTCGACTTGCCGCCCATGTTCGGGCCGGTGACGATCAGCAGCCGCCGGTTCGGTCCGAGCCGGCAGTCGTTCGCGATGAAGCGGTCGGCGCCGCGTCGCGCCCGCGCGCGCCGCGCACTGCGCCTCGACGACCGGATGCCGACCCGCGTCGATCGCGATGCCCGGCTCGACGACGAGCTCGGGCCGCGCCCAGCCGCACGCGTCGGCGCGGTCCGCGTACGCGGCGAGCACGTCGACGGCCGCGAGCGCGCGCGCGATCCGCTGCAGGTCGCCGATCGACGCCGCGAGCCGTCGAGCAGCTCCTCGTACAGCGCCTTCTCGCGCGCCAGCGCCCGTTCGCGCGCCGACAGCGCGCGGTCCTCGAACGCCTTCAGCTCCGGCGTGATGTAGCGCTCGGCGTTCTTCGTCGTCTGGCGGCGGCGATAGTCGTCGGGCACGTTCGTCGGCCTTCGCGTGCGCGATCTCGATGTAGAAGCCGTGGACGCGGTTGTACTCGACGCGCAGCGTCGCGATGCCGGTCCGCGCGCGCTCGCGCGCCTCGAGCTCGACGAGGAACGCGCCGGCGTCCGACGACAGCGCGCGCAGCTCGTCGAGCTCGGCGTCGTAGCCCGTCGCGATGACGCCGCCGTCGCGGACCATCGCGGCCGGATCGTCGGCGATCGCGCGCGCGAGCAGGTCGATCGGCGTCGCGCGGCGTCGCGAGGTCGTCGACCAGCTCGGCGAGCAGCGAACGGCCGGCGTCGAGGTCGGACCGCGATCGCCGCGGCGTCGAGCTGCGCGCGCAGCGGCTCGAGCCGCGCGAGCGCGTCGCGCAGCCCGGTCAGGTCGCGCGGCCGCGCGCTGCCGAGCGCGATGCGCGCGGCGATGCGGTCGACGTCCGCGGTGCCCGACAGCCGCTCGTGCAGACGACGTCGGCATGCGTGCGTCGCGCCGGCGCGCCGCATCAGCGCCTCGACGGCCATCGCGCGACACGTCGGCACGTCGCGGTCGCGCAGCGGCTCGTGCAGCCAGGTCCGCAGCAGGCGGCTGCCCATGTGCGTCGCGCAGACGTCGAGCAGGTCGAACAGCGTCGTCGGCGCCGGTCGTGCGCCGCTCCGCGGCTCGACAGGCTCGTCGCTGATCTCGAGGTTGCGGCGCGTCGCGCCGTCGAGCGCGATCGTGCGGTCCTCGCGTTCGACCGCGAGCGTCGCGATGTGCGCGAGCGTGCGACCGTCGCGGGCGCGCTCGACGTCCGCACCGTCGAGCGCCTGCGTGCGGCGCAGGTGCCGCAGCAGCGCGCCGGCCGCGCCGAGCGCGAACGTCTCGTCGACGACGCCGAACGCGACGAGGTCCGCGACGCCGAAGTGCGCGCACAGCGCGCGCCGTCCGCCGTCGACGTCGAAGTCCTGCGGCGAGCAGCGCGTCGCATGCGCCGCGCGCGCGACGGTCGTCGTCGGCGCCGTCGACGACCAGCGTCTCGGCCGGCTGCAGCCGATCGAGCGACGCGCTCGACGTGCTCGACCGGGCACTCGAGCGAGCCGCAGGTCGCCGGTCGCGAAGTTGAGCCACGCGACGCCGGCGACCTTCGTCCGCAGCCGCGCCGAGCGCCCGATGCAGACGGCGGCGAGCAGGCGGTCGGCCTTGTCCGGCAGCAGCCCGGCGTCGGCGAGCGTGCCCGGCGTGACGATGCGCACGACCTCGCGCGCGACCGGTCCCTTCGTCGTCGCCGGGTCGCCGATCTGCTCGCAGATCGCGACCGACTCGCCCTGCGCGATCAGCTTCGCGAGGTACGCGTCGAGCGCGTGGAACGGGATGCCCGCCATCGGGATCGGCGCGCCGTTCGACTGGCCGCGCGCGGTCAGCGTGATGTCGAGCAGCTGCGCGGCGCGCTTCGCGTCGTCGTGGAACAGCTCGTAGAAGTCGCCCATCCGGTACAGCAGCAGCGAGCCGGGATGGTCGGCCTTGATGCGCAGGTACTGCTGCATCATCGGCGTCTCGCGCGCCCACGGCGACGGCGCCGGTCTGCGCGTTCAACGAGCCGTCTCTTCGGCCCGCTGCGATCGATCGAGGCCCGTCATCCGCCCCGCCCCCGTTCGCGCGCGCCGCAAGCAGGGGACATCGGTCGTTCTTCGACATAATCCGGGCGAACGCGGCACGTTCGCGGCGCCTCGCGCGAGCGAGCCGCTCGCGCCGCGCGCCGCCCCATCTCATCGACCCCATGACCACCCATCATCAGCCCGCTCGCCGGCAAGCCGCTGCCCCCGTCGTCGCTGGTCGACGTCCCGAAGCTGATCACGGCCTACTACACCGGCCTGCCCGACCGTCGGTCGCCGCGCAGCGCGTCGCGTTCGGCACGTCGGGCCATCGCGGCTCGTCGTTCGCGCTGTCGTTCAACGAGCGCCACGTCCTCGCGATCACGCAGGCGATCTGCGATCACCGCAGGGCCGAAGGCATCGACGGGCCGCTGTTCCTCGGCATCGACACGCACGCGCTGTCGGAGCCGGCCGCCGCGTCGGCGCTCGAGGTGCTGGCGGCGAACGGCGTCGAGACGATGATCGCGGCCGACGACGAGTACACGCCGACGCCCGCGCTCTCGCACGCGATCCTCGTCTACAACCGCGGCCGCGGCGATCGCGATGCCGGCCGCGCCGACGGCATCGTCGTCACGCCGTCGCACAACCCGCCGACCGACGGCGGCTTCAAGTACAACCCGCCGAACGGCGGCCCGGCCGACACCGACGATCACGAAGGGCATCGAGAACGCCGCGAACGGGTTTCTCGAACGCGACCTCGACGGCGTGCAAGCGCGATGCCGTACGCGCGCGCGATCGGCGCGTCGACGACGCACCGCCACGACTTCATCGGCGCGTACGTCGCCGACCTCGGCAACGTCATCGACTTCGACGCGATCCGCGGCGCGACGCTGCGCATCGGCGTCGATCCGCTCGGCGGCGCCGGCGTGCACTACTGGGCGCGCATCGCCGAGCGCCACCGCTCGACCTCACCGTCGTCAGCGACGTCGTCGATCCGACGTTCGCGTTCATGAGCGCCGACTGGGACGGGAAGATCCGCATGGACCCGTCGTCGCCGTACGCGATGCAGCGGCTGATCGCGATCAAGGACCGCTTCGACGTCGCGTTCGCCTGCGACACCGACCACGACCGCCACGGCATCGTGACGCCGGCCGAAGGCCTGCTGCCGCCGAACCACTACCTCGCGGTCGCGATCGACTACCTGTTCCGCACCGGCCGCAGTGGCGCGCCGAGGCCGCGGTCGGCAAGACCGTCGTCAGCACGCAGATGATCGACCGCGTCGCCGAAGCGGCTCGGCCGCCGGCTGTACGAGGTGCCGGTCGGCTTCAAGTGGTTCTCGCCGGCCTGCTCGACGGCTCGCTCGGCTTCGGCGGCGAGGAGAGCGCCGGCGCGACGTTCCTGCGCCGCGACGGCACGGTCTGGACGACCGACAAGGACGGCCTCGTCGCCGGCGCTGCTGTCGGCCGAGATGACGGCGCGCTGCGGCACGCGACCCCGGCGCGCTGTACCGCGAGCTCGCGGACGAGTTCGGCACGCCCGTCGCCGATCGCGTCGAGGCGCCGGCGAACGCCGAGCAGAAGAAGCAGCTGTCGGCGCTCGACCGCGCGCAGGTCACGGCCGACACGCTCGCCGGCGAGCCGATCGTCGAGCGTGCTCGACCGCGCGCCCGGCAACGACGCGCCGATCGGCGGCATCAAGGTGAGCGTCGGCGAGCGAGCTGGTTCGCCGCCCGACCGTCGGGCACCGAGGACATCTACAAGATCTACGCGGAGAGCTTCGCCGGCGAAGACCACCTGCAGCGCGTGATCGACGAGGCGCAGGCGATCGTCGACCGGGCGCTCGCGGCGTGAACGGCGGTCGCGCACGTCCGTTCGCGACGCTTCGAGCGCGCGGCGGTCAGCCGGCGACGGCCGCGGCCGTGCGCTTCGGGAACATCGGCCCGAGCATGCCGACGAGCTGGCCGAAGATCTTCGGCGTGCCGGCGAGCACGTCGCCGACGTACAGATAGTCGGGGTCGCCCTGGAAGTCGCCGACGAGGCCGCCGGCCTCGGTCACGAGCAGCGTGCCGGCCGCGAGGTCCCACGGCTTCAGGCCGATCTCGAAGAAGCCGTCGAGGCGGCCGCACGCGACGTACGCGAGGTCGAGCGCTGCGGCGCCGGGCCGGCGGATGCCGGCGCTCTGGCCGGTCATCAGCCGGAACATCGCGAGGTAGCGATCGAGCGTCTCGAGGTTCTTGAACGGGAAGCCGGTGCCGAGCAGCGCCTCGTTCATGCGATGCCGCTTCGAGACGCGGATGCGGCGGTCGTTCTGGAACGCGCCGCGACCCTTCGTCGCGACGAACAGGTCGTTGCGGTTCGGGTCGTAGATGACCGCCTGCGTGACGACGCCGCGCTGCGACAGCGCGATCGACACGCAGTACTGCGGAAGCCGTGGATGAAGTTGGTCGTGCCGTCGAGCGGGTCGATGATCCACAGGTGGTCGACGTCCGCGGTCGCGGCCGTGCGCGCGGCGCGATTCGGCGGCCTCGAGCGGCGCCTTCAGGTCGGACAGGCCGCTCTCCTCTGCTAGGATCCGATGGTCCGGATACGCGGTCAGCAGCACGTCGATGATCGCCTGCTCGGCCGCCTTGTCGGTCTCCGTCACGAAGTCGTTGTGCTGCTTGCGGCTGACCTTCACGCGCTCGAGGTCGAGGCTCGCGCGGTTGATGATCGAGCCGGCGCGCCGGGCGGCCTTGACGGCCGTGTTCAACATCGGATGCAGTACGGCGGACATGGCGGGGCGAGAGGCGGAGCGAGCGGTGACGGAGGGTACGCGATGGGCGGCACGTCGCGCGACGCGACCATCCTGCGGACGGCGATGAAAAGAACGTCGATCGAAGCCCGCGTGCGCGTCGCGACGAGCCGCGGCGCCGCCGGTCGTCGATCGATCGATCGCTCGGGCCGCGCATTTTATCCGACGCGACCGCGCGGCCCGGCGGCGGCATCCCGAACACGATGACGACGACTCCTGCCGAGGCGCTCGACCGCATCGCGATCGTGCTCGTCGAGCCGAGCCATCCCGGCAACGTCGGCGCGGCGGCGCGCGCGATGAAGGTGATGGGACTGTCGCGGCTCGCCGTCGTCGCGCCGCGCTTCGCCGACGTGCTGACGCGGCCCGACGCGGTCGCGTTCGCGAGCGGCGCCGCGACGTCCTCGAACGCGCCGCGACCCACGCGACGCTCGCCGACGCCCTCGCGTCGACGCACGCACGCGATCGCGATGACCGCACGCGACCGCGCGTTCGCACCGCCGGCGGTCGACCTGCGCGACGCGCGCGGCCGACGCCGTCTCGCGCGCGGCGGACGGCGGCAGCGATCGCGTTCGTGTTCGGCAGCGAGCGCTACGGGCTGTCGAACGACGACGTGCTGCGATGCCAGGCGTGCTGTCGCATCGCGACGTCCGACGACTACGCGTCGCTGAACCTCGCGCAGGCCGTGCAGCTCGCGGCCTACGAATGCCGGCGGGCCGCGGCGGACGGACCCGCGTCGCATTACCCGCCCGCGACGCGCGACGACCGCGCGGCCGCGACGCGCGGCGAAGCCGCCGTGCTCGCGACCCACGACGAACGCGAGGCACTGATCGAGCACTTCGAGCAGGGCCTGCTCGCGATCGGCTATCTCGACCCGGCCGCGCCGAAGAAGCTGATGCCGCGGCTGCGGCGGCTGTTCGCGCGCGCCGGGCTCGAACGCGACGAGGTGCAGTGGCTGCGCGGCATCGCGAAGGCGATGCTGCGGACGGCCGAGGCGGCGCGCCGCTGATGCGGATCGAACCGCCGGCCGTCGATGCGGACGACGACGTCGTCGCGATCCGCGCGACGTGGATGCGCGGCGGCACCAGCAAGGGCGTCTTCTTCGCGGCCGACGACCTGCCGGGCGGCATCCTGCAGCGGCCGAGCATGCGCGACCTGCTGCTGTCGCGACTGATCGGCAGCCCCGATCCGTACGCGCGGCACACCGACGGCCTCGGCGGCGCGACGTCGTCGACGAGCAAGGTCGTGATCGTCTCGCGGTCGCTGCGCGAGGACTGCGACGTCGACTTCCTGTTCGGCGCGGTCTCGATCGACGAGGCGCTGATCGACTGGTCCGGCAACTGCGGCAACCTGAGCGCGGCGGTCGGCCCGTTCGCGATCGCATCGCGGCTGGGTCCGGCCGGCGGACCGCGACCCCGCGCGGACCACGCGCACGACCGTCCGCATCTGGCAGCAGAACCTCGGACAGCGGATCGTCGCGCACGTGCCGACGCGCGGCGGTCGCGTCGTCGAGACCGGCGCGTTCCAGCGAGGACGGCGTGCCGTTCGGCTCGGCCGAGATCCGGCTCGAGTTCCTCGACCCGGCCGACGACGGCGAGCTCGGCCTGCTGCCGACCGGCAACGCGTGCGACGACCTGTGCGTCCCCGAACTCGGCGACGGCTCGCCGACGACGATCCGCGCGACGATGATCAACGCCGGCAACCCGACCGTCTTCGTCCGCGCCGACGCGTTGAAGCTGACCGGACGCGAGACGCCCGACGCGGTCAACCGCGACGCGAAGCTGCTCGCGCGGCTCGAGGCGATCCGCGCGCGGGCCGCCGTCGCGATGCGCCTCGCGCGGACGCCCGACGAGGCGACCCGCCACCGCCCCGCCACGCCGAAGCTCGCGTTCGTCGCGGCGCCCGCCGCGTACCGAAGCGCCGGCGGCATCGACGTCGACAAGCGCGAGCATCGACGTGCTCGCGCGCATCGTGTCGATGGGGCAGCCTGCATCACGCGTTCACCGGCACCGGCTCGATCGCGCTCGCGGTCGCGGCGGCGCTGCCGGGCACGATCGTGTCGGAGGTCGCGCGCACGCTGCCCGGCGTGCCGACGCGGATCGGCCACGCGTCGGGCGTGCTCGCGGTCGGCGCGGTCGTCGAGCGTCGCGACGACCGCTGGCACGTCGAGCGCGCGACGATGAGCCGCAGCGCGCGACGGCTGATGGACGGCATCGTGTACGCGCCGCGGCCGGCGTGACGTCGGCGGGCGATCGCACGCTGGACGTGGCGAGCGCCGGCCGTAGGCTGCGTCGATGAGCCGATCGACGACGGGGCGCACGATGCGACGCGATGCGGGGCACACGACGCAGCGCGATGCCCGATGCACGACGCGGCGCGCTCGTCGTCGCCTGCCTCGTCGCCTGCATGCTCGCCTGCGCCGTGCCGACGATGTCGGCGACCGCGGCCGACGCGGCATCCTCCGTGTCGTCGAGCGACGCCTCGGCCGACGCTGGGCCGCGCATCGCCGACGACGGCGCGACGCTCCGGCGACCTGCGGCTGCGCATCCTGTTCGCGGACGCGATGCCGGGCGAGGCCGCCCGCGGCCGTCGCGCTCGACGACGCTGATCGACGACGCGCGCGGCTCGAGCGATCCGGTCGTCCTCGAGCTGCTGTGGTCGCGCTGCCGGACGCGTGCGAAGGATGCCCTGCGCTGCGACGCGCGCCGGCTCGCGACGCGCTGGACCGACGCCGACGTCGAGAACGCGGTGGCCTGGGTCGCGCTCGCGACAGCGCTCGACGAGTCCGGCGACGATGCCGGCGCCGATGCCGCGATCGAACGCGCCGGGCGCGCGTCGACGTTCCGCGACCCGATGATGGGACTACGCGCGCCTCATCGTCGCGGCCGCGCCGCGTGCCGTCGACGCGCGGCAGCGCCACGACGACCTGATCGCCGCGATCGGTCGCGCCGCGGCCGTCCCGGTGCCGTGGTACGCCGACGTCCGCCGGGTGTGCGCGTCCGACGTCCGACGGGCCGCCTGCGCGCGGATGGCCGACGTCGCGTCGCGCGACGGCGACACGTTCGCCGCGCTCACCGCGTCGCGTCGCCTGGCGGCGCAGTCCGGCGAGTCGGCGTCGCTGGTCGACGAGCGTCTTCGACGCGAGGACGCGTTGCGGCGGGCGGCGTCGACGGCATCGCACGACGCGGGCCTCGACTCGCGCGACCCGCCGCCGCCCGACCGCCTCGACGCGGCGATCGCGCTGCTCGAAGCGTCGGTCGATCGCGGCGAGGTCGCGGTCGCCCGCGACCGTCTGCGTACGAACGGCCCTGCGGCTCGTCTGCCCGACGCGGTCGAACCGTGAGCGGTCGCGAAGCCGATCGACGGGGCGACCGGCGCCGTCCACGACGCCGATGAACGCGGCCGACCGACGACGCCGCGGCCCGCCGATCCGCGGCCGGCAAGCTTTCGCGACCGCCCTTAGAATGCCGCGATGCTCTCCCGCCTCTCCGAAGACATCGCGACGATCCGCGAGCGCGACCCGGCCGCGCGCAGCAAGTGGGAAGTCCTCACCTGCTACCCGGGCCTGCACGCGCTGTTCCTGCATCGCATCGCGCATGCGTGCTGGGGCCGCGGCTGGCGGTGGCTCGGTCGCTGGCTGTCGCACTGGGGCCGCTTCCTGACCGGCATCGAGATCCATCCGGGCGCGACGATCGGCCGTCGCGTCTTCATCGACCACGGCCTCGGCGTCGTCATCGGCGAGACCGCGGAGGTCGGCGACGACTGCACGATCTACCAGGGCGTGACGCTCGGCGGCACGTCGCTGAACCGCGCGAAGCGCCATCCGACGCTCGCGCGCGGCGTCGTCGTCGGCGCCGGCGCGAAGGTGCTCGGCCCGTTCACCGTCGGCGAGAACGCGCGCATCGGCTCGAACGCCGTCGTCGTGAAGGCAGTGCCGCCGGGCGCGACCGCGATCGGCATCCCGGCGCGCATCATCAGCGAGGCGGTCGCGCAGCGCCGCGAGCAGACCGCGGCGCGGATGGGCTTCTCGGCGTACGCGGTGACCGGCGACGCCGACGACCCGCTGTCGATCGCGCTGCACGGGCTGATCGACCACACGGCCGAGCTGACGCAGAAGGTCGAGGCGATGGCGGCCGCGCTCGACGCGCTCGGCGCGTGTCCCGAGCGCTGTCGGGACGAGTCGCCGTTCGACGCCGAACGCCTGAACGAGATGGTCGACTGACGAGTCGCGGCGCCGCGCACGACGCGAGCCGTTCCCGATCGACCCTCGACGACCGACGACCGTCGATCGCGACCGCGGCAACGCGACGGTCAGGCCGCGGGAAGCGGCAACCCGACGATCGCGCCGTTCGCGAGAGCGAGCCCGCCGCCGCGCGGCGGCGACGCGTCGGCGTCCCAGTCGGTCAGCACCCAGCGCTCGCGATCGGAGTCCGCCACGCGATGCACGTGATGCGCGGGGCGGTGCGTGTGGCCGTGGATCAGGACCGTGCCGGCGTTGGCTGCGAGCAGCGCGCAGACCGCATCGCCGTTCGCGTCCATGATCGTCATCGCCTTGTCGCGCTTCGCGGCCTCGCTCTGCTGACGCGCGCCGGCGATCATCGCGCGCCGCATCGCGAGCGGCTTCGACAGGAAGTCCCGCTGCCACGCCGGCTGCCGCACCATCGCGCGAAAGCGCTGGTAATCGACGTCGTCGATGCACAGCGCGTCGCCGTGCGACAGCAGCACGTCGACGCCGCCGATGCGTTCGCGATACGGGTCGGGCAGCAACCGCAGCCCCGCCGCGGCGGCGAACGCGTCGCCGATCAGGAAGTCGCGGTTGCCGGCGACGAACGCGATGTCGACGCCGCCGCGCGCGACGTCCGCGAGGCGGGCCGCGACGCGTGCCGCGAGCGGGTCGGCCTTCGTCGCGCAGTTCGTCGTCGCCGGCCCAGTACTCGAACAGGTCGCCGAGGATGAAGAAGCGCGGGGTGCGGCCGACGACGTGCGCGTCGACGAAGCGCAGGAACGCGTCGGTCGTCGCCGGATGATCGGCCGACAGGTGCACGTCGGACGCGAAGACCGCGTCGTACCGCCGGCCGTCGTCGCGTCCGACGTGCGCGTCGCGACGGTCGGCCGGGACCACGTCGGCGCGCGTCGTCAGACGACCTCGGCGCGCTCGATGATCACGTCGTCGACCGGCACGTCCTGGTGACCGCCGGCACGGCCGGTCTTGACGGCCTTGATCCTGTCGACGATGTCGGTGCCGTCGACCACGCGGCCGAACACCGCGTATCCCCAGCCGCTCGCGGTCGGCGCCGTGTGGTTCAGGAAGTCGTTGTCGGCGACGTTGATGAAGAACTGCGCGGTCGCCGAATGCGGGTCGTTCGTGCGCGCCATCGCCACCGTGTACTTGTCGTTCTTCAGGCCGTTGTCGGCCTCGTTCGCGATCGGCGCGCCGGTCGGCTTCTGCTTCATGCCGGGCGCGAAGCCGCCGCCCTGGACCATGAAGCCGTTGATCACGCGATGGAACACGGTGTTGTCGTAGTGGCCGCTCTTCGCGTACTCGACGAAGTTCGCGGCGCTCTTCGGCGCCTTGTCGGCATCGACCTCGATGGTGATGACGCCGTGGTTGGTGTGCAGCTTGACGGTCTGGTTCTCGGCCATGGATGTGCTTTCAGTGGGTGGACGGCAGCAGCGCCGCCTTCTGGATGACGACCGGCTCGACCGGTACGTTCTCGTAGGTGTCGCCCGCGACGACGGTGTGCACCGGCACGTGGCGGATGCGCTCGACGACGTCCATGCCGTCGACGACGCGGCCGAACACCGCGTAGCCGGCGACGGTATCGGCCATCGACGCGGGGATCACCATCCGCCGGCCGCCGCGGATCACGGTCGCGCCCTCCGGCGGGACCTCGATGCGGTCGAGCCGGCTGTTGTCCGCGACGTTGATGAAGAACTGCGCGGTCGCGCTGTCGGGCGCCGCCTCGCGCGCCATCGCGACGGTGCCCTCGCCGTTCGACAGGCCGCCGCGCTCGGGGCTCCTCGCCTCGTTCACGATCGGTTCGTGCGTCGGCAGCTCGTGCATGTCCGGGGCGAGCCCGCCGCCCTGGATCACGAAGTCCTCGACCACGCGATGGAACAGCGTGCCGTCGTAATGCCCCTCGTCGACGTAACGCAGGAAGTTGCGGCAGGTCGCCGGCGCGCGCTCGACGTCGAGCTCGACGACGATGCGGCCCATCGTCGTGTCGAGCGCGACGCGCGGGCCGTCGGCGAACGCGCCCGGCGCGAACGCGACCGATGCCGCCCCGACGAGCGCGACGACGAATGACCGCATCGCGCGCGCGCGGGTCACGACTCGATCCGGTCGTCGGTCACGGCCCAGCCGCCGCCATTGCGATGCAGCGTCAGCGCGTGGTTGCGCGAGATCGTGCGCCGCACGTTGCGCTGCTCCTCGCGGAAGCGCGCGGTCGCGACGTCGCCGTCGACGCGGATCGACACCGGACCGGTCGACAGCGACCGGCTCGCGGCCCACGACTGCACGGCCGCGGCGATCGAAGGGATCGGGTTCGCGGGGTCGGGCGGGATCGTCGTCGACGCGCCGGCGAGCGTGGTCGTCTCCTTCGCCGCGTCGGCGTCCGGCGTGCCGACGCCGACGACGTTCGAGCCTTGCGGCACCGCGGTGCCGACCGACGGGACGACGATCTCGGGCGCCTCCGATCCGAAGCGCATCAGCGTCGACGGCGCGGCTGGCTGGCCGAGCCCGACGTAGCGCTGCGACCGGGCATCCGGCGGCGCCGGCACTTCCGGCGCGGCGGCCGCGGCCGGCGCGGCGGCGGCAGTCGCGGCCGGTCCGGTGAGCAACGCGCGGATCGCATCGAGCTTGCGCAGCGCGCCCGCGTCGTTCGCGTCGTAGCGGCGCGCGTCGCGATACGCGCGCGCCGCCATCGCCGCGTAGACGTCGCCGAGGTTGTCGTACGCCGTCGCGTCGTTCGGTGCGACGCGGATCGCCATCTCGAGCGCGTTGCGCGCGTCGTCGTAGCGTCCCTGCGCGGCGTAGATCACCGCGAGGTTGTTGTACGGCTCCGGCAGCTCGGGATAGTCCTGCGTGAGGCCCGTGAAGACCGCGATCGCGTCCTCGCGATGCCCGCGCTGCGACAGCACGACGCCCTTCAGGAAGCGCATCTGCGCGTCCTTCGGATTCTTCGCGAGGAACGCGTCGGCGCGCGTCTGCGCCTCGTCGAGCTTGCCGTTCGCGACGAGCTTGGCGACGTCCTGCTGCTCGTCGGCGCGAGCGGCCGGCGCACCGGCGAGCGCCGCGCAGACGGCGGCGATCGACGCGACGATCGTCACGACGCATCGGTCGGCGACGCGTCGCGGCATCGGGTTCGACGAGGGGCGCCGCGCGAAGGTCATGGGGTCGATGGGGTTGCGTGAACGGAGGGACCGACGAAACGTCCGCGAAGGCGCCGGCTGCCGCGAACGCGAGAGTCGCGACGGCGTGCGGATCGATCCGGAGGCGCCGGCATCGCGACGCGGGATCGATACACGCCGTCGATCGGATCGCGTCGCATCCATCGTACGATCGATCGCCGCCGCGGACCGCGATGCTATACTCGTCGCCACATAAAAACGAACAAAGTCTAGCAAACACCTGCCACTCGACGGACGCTCGATTGTTGCCGAGCGCCCCTCCATCGAGTGGCTTGTCATTTGTGCGGAGGGCGTGCGTCCGGGTGAGCTCGACCATCGTTCCATGGGAGTCGCCCGGCCGGCATCGCGCCGCCACGACGCAGCGCCACGCGGTCCGGTCAGCGCGCCGTCCGGCACCCGATTTCGCCCCCGCCCCGCGTATCGCCGCGACGCGCGCGCGCACCGCGACGCCCGATCGACCCGCATGCTGAAGATCCACAACACGCTGACGCGCGAGAAGGAGACGTTCACGCCGATCGAGCCGGGCCGCGTCCGCATGTACGTCTGCGGCATGACGGTCTACGACTACTGCCACATCGGCCACGCGCGGATGATGATGGCGTTCGACGTCGTCCGTCGCTGGCTGCGCGCGTCCGGCTACGACGGTCACGTACGTGCGCAACATCACCGACATCGACGACAAGATCATCACGCCGCGCCGCCGAGAACGGCGAGTCGATCGCGTCGCTGACCGGCCGCTTCATCGCCGCGATGAACGAGGACGCCGACGCGCTCGGCATCGAGCGTCCCGACCACGAGCCGCGCGCGACCGCGTACGTGCCGCGAGATGCTCGACATGATCGGACGCCTCGAGGCGAAGCAGCTGGCGTACGCGGCGCCGACGGCGACGTCAACTACGCCGTCCGCCGCTTCGACGGCTACGGCAAGCTGTCCGGCAAGTCGCTCGACGACCTGCGCGCCGGCGAGCGCGTCGACGTCAACACCGGCAAGGCCGACCCGCTCGACTTCGTGCTGTGGAAGAAGGCGAAGCGCGACGAGCCGGCCGAAGCGAAGTGGGCGTCGCAGTGGGGCGAAGGCCGTCCCGGCTGGGCGCATCGAATGCTCGGCGATGAGCTGCGCGCTGCTCGGCGAGCACTTCGACATCCACGGCGGCGGCGAGGACCTGCAGTTCCCGCATCACGAGAACGAGATCGCGCAGAGCGAGGGCGCGAACGGCGAGCCCTTCGTCAACGTCTGGATGCACAACGGCTTCGTCGTCGTCGACGACGAGAAGATGTCGAAATCGCTCGGCAACTTCTTCACGATCCGCGACGTGCTGAAGCACTACGACGCCGAGGTGCGTGCGCTTCCTGCTGCTGCGCACCCACTACCGCAGCCCGCTGAACTATTCGGACGCGCATCTCGACGACGCGCGCGGCGCGCCTGACGCGGCTGTACACGGCGCTGCGCCACACGTCGGACGCGACGCGCCGAGCGACGGCGTCGACTGGGACGAGCCGCACGCGGCGCGTTTCGCGGGCCGCGATGGACGACGACTTCAACACGCCGGTCGCCGTGGCCGCGCTGTTCGACCTGGCGAGCGAGATCAACCGCACGAAGTCGGCGCGCGCTGGCGCGGCGCAGCTGAAGGCGCTGGCCGGCGTGCTCGGGCTGCTGCAGCGCGAGCCCGCAGGCGTTCCTGCAAGGCGCTGCCGGCCGGCGACGCGCGAGCGCCGACGTGGCGCGCATCGACGAGGCGATCGCCGCGCGCGCGCGCCGCGAAGAAGAACGCGCGACTTCGCCGAGGCCGACCGCATCCGCAAGGCGCTCGCCGACGAAGGCGTCGTCCTCGAGGACGGCGCGACCGGCACCGTGTGGCGACGGGCCTGACCGCGCCATCGATGTCCGCGTCGACTCCCGCCTCGTCGTCGTCGGCCGCCGGCCCGGTGGTCCAGCCCGCGTGTCCGTGCTACTGGGACGAGGCGCGCGCCGACCTGATCAAGCGCGACCGCATCCTGCGCCGCGTGATCCCGAAGCATCCGGACGGCTTCCTCGTCAGCCGCGGCGACCCGTTCGTGACGCTGGCGCGCGCCATCACCGGCCAGCAGATCTCGGTCAAGGCGGCGCAGGCGGTGTGGGACCGCGTGGCCGTCGCCGTGCCGCGGATGACGCCGGCGAACGTCGTCAAGGCCGGCCACGAGACGCTGCTCGCCTGCGGCCTGTCGAAGCGCAAGTGCGAATACATCCTCGACCTCGCCGCGAAGTTCAAGGCGCGCCAGGTGCATCCCGACAAGTGGTCGGCGATGCCCGACGAGGACGTGATCGCCGAGCTGGTCGGCATCCGCGGCATCGGTCGCTGGACCGCGGAGATGTTCCTGATCTTCAACCTGCTGCGGCCGGACGTGCTGCCGCTCGACGACATCGGGCTGCTGAAGGCGATCAGCCTGCACTACTTCAGCGGCGAACCGGTGTCGCGGCACGAGGCGCGCGAAGTGGCGGACAATTGGCAGCCGTGGCGGACGGTCGCGACGTGGTACCTGTGGCGCAGCCTCGACCCGTTGCCGGTCGACTACTGATGGGTGATTGGGTCCCGGTCCCCGGCCTACCCCGTACCGGGGCAGGCTCCGCCGGGACGACATCGCGGAGAGCCGGATGGCATTGAAGACGACGTTCCTGGAGTTCGAGCAGCCGGTGGCCTCGCTCGAGGAGAAGATCGAGGAGCTGCGCTTCGCGCAGGACGACTCGGCGGTCGACATCTCCGAGGAGATCGCGCGACTGCCAGAAGAAGAGCGACGCGCTGACGAAGGACCTGTACGCGAAGCTCACGCCGTGGCAGGTCGCGCTCGTCGCGCGGCATCCGCAGCGACCGTACACGCTCGACTACGTCCGCGACATCTTCACCGACTTCCACGAGATGCACGGCGATCGCGCGTTCGCCGACGACCTGTCGATCGTCGGCGGCATGGCGCGCTTCAACGGCCAGCCGTGCATGGTGATCGGCCACCAGAAGGGCCGCGACACGAAGGAACGCGCCGCGCGCAACTTCGGCATGCCGAAGCCCGAGGGCTATCGCAAGGCGCTGCGGCTGATGAAGGTCGCCGAGAAGTTCGGCCTGCCGATCTTCACGTTCGTCGACACGCCCGGCGCGTATCCGGGCATCGACGCCGAGGAGCGCGGCCAGTCCGAGGCGATCGGCCACAACCTCTACGCGATGGCCGAACTGCGCGTGCCGATCATCGCGACGGTGATCGGCGAAGGCGGCTCGGGCGGCGCGCTCGCGATCGCGATGGGCGACCAGGTCCTGATGCTGCAGTACTCGACGTACTCGGTCATCTCGCCGGAAGGGTGCGCGTCGATCCTCTGGAAGAACGCCGAGAAGGCGCCGGAGGCGGCCGAGATCATGGGCATCACGGCGCATCGGCTGAAGGCGCTCGGGCTGATCGACAAGATCGTGTCCGAGCCGGTCGGCGGCGCGCACCGCGACCCGACGCAGATGGCGCAGATGCTCAAGCGCGCGCTCGCCGATTCGCTACGTCAGTTCCAGGGCGTCAGGACGGCGGACCTGCTCGAGCAGCGTCACCAGCGCCTGCTCGCGTACGGCAAGTTCAAGGAGATCGCGCCGCAGGCCGAATGACGGCGCGGCGATGCGATTCGACCCGAGCCTCGAGACGACGCTGCAGGCGGCGCTCGCCGACGCGCTTGGGCCACGACCGGCCGGCGCGGCGCCGACGCGGATCGCGATCGCGTACAGCGGCGGCGGCGACTCGACCGCGCTGCTGCACGCCGCCGCGGCGCTGCAGCGACGCGGCGCGTACGAGGTCTTCGCGTTCCACATCCACCACGGCATCGCGGACGACGCCGACCAGTGGCTCGCGCACTGCGCGGACCGCGCGGCCGCATTCGGCGTCGCGTTCGACGCGGACCACATCGCGCCGTCGCGGACCGGCGCCGCCGCGTCCGGCGGTCTCGAGGCGGACGCGCGTCGCCTGCGCTACGCCGCGCTGGTGCGGCTGTGCAAGCGACGCGACTGCGTCGCGCTGCTGACGGCGCATCACGCCGACGACCAGGCCGAGACGGTGCTCGTGAACCTCGCGCGCGGCGCCGGCATCGGCGGGCTGGCGGCCGCGGCGCGCCGCCGCGACATCGACGGCATCGCCCTGCTGCGGCCGTTCATCGACCTGTCGTCGTCGCGGCTCGCCGACTATCGCCGGGCGCATCAGCTGCGCCACGTCGACGACCCGTCGAACGCCGACCGGCGCTTCACGCGCAACGCGATCCGTCACGAAGTCATGCCGGCGCTGCGCCGCATCGTCCCGTCGATCGCGACGCGGCTCGCCCAGACGGCGAGCCATGCGTCGGCGATGCAGGCGCTCCTCGACGAGATCGGCGCCGAGGACCTGCGCGTCGACGGCGGCGACGACGACGATCTCGCGCTCGACGTCGACCGGCTCGCGTCGCTGTCCGACGCACGAGCCGCGAACGCGCTGCGCGTCTGGCTCGCGCGGCGCGGGCTGCGTCCGCCGACGACGTCGGCGCTGCGCGAGATGCTCGTCGCAGTTGCGGCACGCGTCGCCGGACGCGCAGATCGAGCTGCTGCACGAGCGCCAGACGCTGCGCGTCTACCGCGGCGCGACTGACGATCGATCGCGGCGGCCCGCCGCGGGCCGCGTTCCGGCCGCTCGTGTGGCGCGGTGAGCCGTCGCTCGACGTGCCGGAGTGGAACGGCGCGCTGCATTTCATGCCGGGGAACGGGCGCGGCTTCGACGCGGCCGCGTTGCGCGACGGGCCGCTCGCGTTGCGGGAAAGGCGCGGCGGCGAGCGGCTTCGAACGCAGGTCGACGGACCGAGTCGCACGCTGAAGAACCTGTACCAGGAAGCCGGCATCGCCGCGTGGCAGCGCGGCCGGCTGCCGCTCGTCTACCTCGGCGACCGGCTGCTGCTCGCAGCGGGGCTCGCGCCGAACGCGGCGGCGATGATCGACGCGGTGCCCGGCGTCGAGGTCATGCGGCTCGAGTGGCGGCCGGCCTGACGCGCGACGGATCGTCCACGCGACACGATGCTTCGGCGAGGCCGGTCAGCGCGTCCCCATCGACGACGGACCGACGACGTAGAACCCGACGCTGATGACGATCAGGTAGACCAGCATGATCAGCGTCCAGCCGAAGTTGTGGCGGATGACCTCGCCTTCGTTGCGCACGAAGCGGCTCGTCGACACGCCGACGCTCGCGGTTTGCGGCGCGACCGGCTTGCCGATCTCGGCACCGACCGAGTTCAGCGTCGGCAGCAGCAGCGCCGGCAACCCGAGCTGCACGCCGACGAGCGCCTGGAACTTGCCGAACATCGCGTTCGTCGACGTGTTGCTGCCCGACAGCGCGACGCCGATGAAGCCGAGGACCGGCGCGACGACGATGAACGCGGTGCCGAGCGTCGAGAAGCCCTTCGCGAGCGACGACGCCATGCCGGAGAAGTTGAAGACGTAGGCGAGGCCGAAGATGAAGAAGCCGACGAGCAGCGCGCCCCACATCTGGTGGAACGTGCGGCCGAAGATCTCGCCGAGCTGATGCATCTTCAGCGTGCCGGACGCGGCCAGCAGGACCGCGACGACGATCCACGACGCGAGGATCGCGGTGCCGCCGACCCACGGCGCGAAGTTGAACGCGGCCGTGATGTTGGTGCCGATCGTCGGCGCGGCCGCGGTCACCTTCGCGAGATACCAGCTGACCTTCGGCAGCGGCGACCACGGGCCGGTCCACGCGGTCACGACGACGAGCAGCACGACGAACGGCATCCAGGCCTGCAGACCTTGCTCGCGCTCAGGCCCGAGCCGCCGTCGTGGCGCGCGGCCGAAGCCTCGTCGACCGGCACGCCGCCGTACCCGAGCACCGTCTTCGGCTGCCAGAACTTCAGCAGCAGCAGCAGCGCGGCGAACGACACGATCGAGCCGGTCACGTCCGGCAGGTACGGGCCGAGATAGGTCGCGACCGGATACTGGCCGACGATGTAGCCGAGCGATCCGACGACCGCGAGCGGCCAGCCGTCCTTCAGGCCTTTCCTGCCGGTGACGAGATAGATCAGCACCCACGGCGGCAGCAGCGCGAGGATCGCCACGATCGCGCCGATCGAGCCCGACAGCGCGAGCAGCGGATAGCCGGTCACGGCGGCGAGCGCGATGACCGGGGCGCCGAGCGCGCCGTACGAGACCGGCGCGTTGTTCGCGATCGCGGCCACGCGGATCGCGTCGAGGTCGGAGATGCCGAGCGAGATCAGGATCGGCGCGACCACCGCCCACGGGTAGCCGAACCCGACCAGCCCTTCGAGCAGCGCGCCGAACGCCCACGCGAACAGCATCGTCTGCACGCGGACGTCCATCGTGCCCTTCGAGATCAGCCAGCGACGGAAATTCTCGAACACGCCGGTCAGCGTCAGCGTGTTGAACAGGACGACGCCCCAGAACGTGATCCAGTCGACGTTCCACACCCCCGTCGCGGAGCCGTAGAGATACGCGCGGATCCCGTCGTCGAGCGGCATGTGCCAGACCCACACGGCGAGCGCGCACGTGATGATCGAACCGATCAGCACGGCGAGCCACGCCGAGACGCGGAAGACGGCCAGCATCAACAGCAACGCGACGACCGGAACGAGGGCGACCAGGCAGGTCAGGGCCAGGTTGCCGAGCGGATCGATTTCCTGAGTGAACATGTCGTTCCTCCGGTCGTCGTGGCGATCGTGCGTCCGTCCTCGCGCGTCGTGCTCCGCGAGGACTCACGACGCGTGTCGGGTGGTCGTGTCGAACAGGACGATAGCGAGCGCGTTTCCGTCTGGCAAGAGCACGACGGGACAACGTCGTCCGCGCGTCTCGGGCGCGCCGGCCCGCCGTCCGAACGTCGCCCCGGCGTCCCGATGCTTCGCACCCGGAATCCACCGCCTGCGCTCGACGACGGCCTCGTGCGCACGGCGCGACGGCGACCACGGACGCCGCCGGCGGCGACGGCGGCGGTCCCGACGTTTGCATCGCCTTCGCCGTTGCATTAGATTGCCCGGCTTTGCCGATCGCGGACACCGGTCCGCCGACCCGCGTGTCATGGCCCTGATCGTCCACAAGTACGGCGGCACGTCGATGGGCTCGACGGAACGCATCCGAAACGTCGCGCGCCGCGTCGCGAAGTGGCATGCGGCGGGGCATCGCGTCGTCGTCGTCCCGTCGGCGATGGCCGGCGAGACGAACCGTCTGCTCGTCGCTGGCCCGCGAGATCAGCGCCGACCCCGACCCGCGCGAGCTCGACATGATCGCGTCGACCGGCGAGCAGGTCTCGGTCGGGCTGCTCGCGATCGCGCTCGCCGTCGAGGGCATCGACGCGCGCAGCTACGCCGGCTGGCAGGTCCCGATCCGCACCGACAGCGCGTACACGAAGGCGCGCATCCAGGGCATCGAGCAGCAGCGCGTGATGACGCGACCTCGACGCGGGTCGCGTCGTCGTCATCACCGGATTCCAGGGCGTCGACGACGACGGCCATATCACGACGCTCGGCCGCGGCGGGTCCGACACGTCGGCGGTCGCGGTCGCGGCCGCGCTCGGCGCGGCCGAGTGCCTGATCTACACCGACGTCGACGGCGTCTACACGACCGATCCGCGGATCGTCGCCGAGGCGCGACGCCTGAAGGTCGTCTCGTTCGAGGAAATGCTCGAGATGGCGTCGCTCGGCTCCAAGATCCTGCAGATCCGGTCCGTCGAGTTCGCCGGCAAGTACCGCGTGCCGGTCCGCGTGCTGTCGAGCCTCACCGACCCGTCGATGCCGCTCGACGAGGAGATGGCGTCGGGCACGCTGATCACCTTCGAGGAAGCAGACAACATGGAACAGGCCGTCATCTCCGGGATCGCGTTCAACCGCGACGAGGCGAAGATCACGATCCTCGGCGTGCCCGACCGGCCCGGCGTGGCCCATCGCATCCTCGGCCCGATCGCCGAGGCGAACATCGACGTCGACATGATCATCCAGAACCAGAGCGTCGGCGGCACGACCGACTTCTCGTTCACGGTCCATCGCAACGAGTACCGCAAGGCGCTCGACGTGCTGAACAACGACGTCCGCGACGTGATCGGCGCCCGCGAGATCCGCGGCGACGAGAAGGTCTGCAAGGTCTCGGCCGTCGGCATCGGCATGCGCTCGCACGTCGGCATCGCGAGCCTGATGTTCCGCACGCTGTCGGAGGAAGGGATCAACATCCAGATGATCTCGACGTCCGAGATCAAGATCTCCGTGATCCTCGACGACAAGTACATGGAGCTCGCCGTTCGCGCGCTGCACAAGGCGTTCGAACTCGACAAGGCGGCCTGACGAGGTCGCGTCCGCCCGCCGGCGCGCGTCGGCGATCCGCCGACGTCCTGTTCGGACCCTGGCGCCGCCGCGCACCGCCCGCAGGCGCGGACAATCCGCGAAGGACGGCGCCGTATCGGCGTCGCCCGTTCGTGGCGGCTGGGCGCGAGGCTCACGCGTCTCGGGCGCGGCCGTCGCGCGGGCGGTGGCTGGTCCGGCTGCCGGACCGCCGACGCATCGGCCGTCGCCCACCGTCGACGTCGGCCCGTCGAACTCACGCGAGAGGCACGCATGACCTTCACCGCACAGCAACGCAAGGTGGTCGTCGCGGCCTTCCTCGGCTGGACGCTCGACGCGTTCGACTTCTTCATCCTCGTCTTCACGCTGCCGGCGATCGCGAAGACCTTCGCCGTCGGCGTGCCGGACGTGGCGTACGCCATCTTCCTGACGCTCGCGATGCGCTTCATCGGCGCGTTCGTCTTCGGGCGGCTCGCCGACCACTACGGCCGCAAGCCGCTGCTGATGATCGACATCGTGTGCTTCTCGATCCTCGGCGCCTGCGCGGCGTTCGCGCCGACGCTCGCGATCTTCCTCGTGCTGCGCGCGCTGTTCGGCATCGCGATGGGCGGCGAATGGGGTCTCGGCTCGTCGCTCGCGATGGAATCGATCCCGCCGGCGTCGCGCGGCCTCGTGTCGGGCATCCTGCAATGCGGCTACCCGGCCGGCTACCTGCTCGCGTCGATCGTCTTCGGCGTGTTCTACGACCAGACGATCTTCGGCTACACGTTCGGCTGGCGCGCGATGCTGCTGTTCAGCATCCTGCCGGCGCTGATCGTGCTGTTCATCCGCTCGCACGTCCCCGAGTCGCCGGCCTTCGCCGAGGCCCGCTCGCAGAAGCGCGCCGGCTTCTTCGCGACGCTCGGCGCGAACTGGAAGGTGTCGCTGTACGCGATCGTGCTGATGATGTTCTTCAACCTGTTCAGCCACGGCACGCAGGACCTCTATCCGACGTTCCTGCAGAAGCAGCATCACTTCGACACGCACACGGTGAGCCTCGTGTCGATCGTGGCGAACGTCGGCGCGATCGTCGGCGGGCTGCTGTTCGGCTACTGGTCCGAGCGGATCGGCCGCGTCAACGCGATCACGATCGGCGCGCTGCTCGCGCTGCCGGCGATCCCGCTGTGGGCCTACAGCTCGACGCCGGTGATGCTGGCGGTCGGCGCGTTCGTCATGCAGTTCGCCGTGCAGGGCGCGTGGGGCGTGATCCCCGTGCACCTCAACGAGATCGTGCCGGGCGCCGTCCGCGCGACGCTGCCGGGCTTCGTCTACCAGATCGGCAACTTCCTCGCGTCGTACAACGGCCCGTTCCAGGCGAAGCTCGCCGAGGAGCCGGGACACACGTACAGCTACGCGCTGGCCCTCGTCGTCGGCGTCGTCGCGATCGCGATCGCGATCCTGATCCGCTTCAGCCCGGAGCGGCGCGGGCAGGTCATGACGGTCGTCGAGCCGGCGGCCGCGGCCGCCGCGCACTAAGGCGGGTCGCGCGCATCGGCTGTCGGCCGTGCGCGCGTTTGCCGGCGACCGACCGAGCCGCTACACTCGCCGCCTTCCGACCTGTCGCGGCAATGGCCACGACAACGCGACCGGAGACGTGGCCGAGAGGTCGAAGGCACTCCCCTGCTAAGGGAGCATACGGTCAAAAGCTGTATCGAGGGTTCGAATCCCTCCGTCTCCGCCAGTAGCAGGCGGATCGAGCCTCGCGAGGCTCTTTCTTTCTTCTGGTGCCGTAGCCGGTCCGCAGCGGGTCATCGCGTGCCAGCGATCGCGAGGAGCGCCCGGCAAACCGGCGACGACCGCGCCGGCGGCCATGCAGACGATCCCGGCGTTGCGAGCTCGGCCGTCGGGACGACCGTGCCGGTCATCACGTGTGCCGTGATGTAGATCCCCGACATGCGCATGAATCCGCCGGGGCGGGCATCCGCGACCCGAGGGTGGAGGAGCTCCGAATCCTCAATGTCGTCGCTCGACATTCGTGCTCATTCCCGGAGGCCCGTCCGTGGGCTATCCGTCGCTCACCACCTTTTCCTGCCCGCCCTGCCGTGACGACGGGACGGAACGGCCCGGATGAAGCCGGGTCAGACCGGCACGACGGGCGTGCGGTCGATGGGCTTCGCCGCAGCGAGCGAGATCCGGCGCAGCGGCGCGGGCACTTTGGAATGCCGGCGTCGATGCGCAGGCTGACCGCCGATCGGCGAACGCGTCAGCCTCGCGCCGTCGCTGCGCTCCGCCGCGGGAAGACGAGCTCCCGCGCGGGACCGATCGAACGCCGACCGGCCGCTCGCGGAACGGCCCACCGGGGGCATACGCTTCGCCCGCCTTGTTCGAAGGAGTCCCATGGAACTGAAACGCGCAGGCTCGCAACCGTCCGCCCGAGGGCCGGCCGAGTGGTTCACCGGCACGGTCCGCATCGATCCGCTCAATGCGCCGCCGCCGCCGGCGCGGCACGGGTGCGCGAGCGTCACGTTCGAGCCGGGCGCGCGGTCGAACTGGCACACGCATCCGCTCGGGCAGACGCTGATCGTCACGTCCGGCTGCGGATGGACGCAGTGCGACGGCGAGGCGATCGTCGAGATCCGTGCCGGCGACGTGATCTGGTGTCCGCCGAATCACCGGCACTGGCACGGCGCGACGCCGACCACCGCGATGACGCACATCGCGATCCAGGAATCGCTCGACGGCAAGAACGTCGAGTGGATGGAGCCGGTCAGCGACGCGCAGTACCGGGCGGGACCCCCGTCGAAGACCTGAACAGGACGGCTTCGGGACCGCGGCGCGCCGCGCCTCGGCCCCGACTGCCCGTCGCCCGCCGTCGACGATCCGCGCGTCACCCTTTCGTCAGCAACCGCTGTCCCGCCTGCGCGAGCCGGCCGCGAAAGGCGCCGGCGATGAGGCCCAGCACGCCCGGCAGGTCGATCCGCATCGTCACGTCGGTCTCGCGCACGTCGACGACGCCGGCGACGGTCTGACCCATCGACGCGACGCGGAAGACGAGCCGGTCGCCGTCCCACTCCTGGCTGTGCCGACCGACGCCGGGCACCTGCTGGATCACTTTCTCGAAGCCGGCCTCGATGCGGCGGCGCGCTTCGGCACGGCCGAGCTGGTGCGGGATGGTGAGGTCGATCGACGTCGTCATGGGCTGGTCGCGAAGGAAGGAAGCGTGGAAAGGGGATGCGACCTCGGCCGGCCCGGCGAAATCCCGGGGCGGACGCGATCGTTCGGGCGCGCGGGCTCCGGCGCTTCGCCACGCGCCCCGGCGCCCCGGACCGGTCGTCGCGCGCTACGATGCGACGCTGACCGACGCGGCGGTCGTCCGTCCGCGTCGGGTCGAACCGCGACACCGCATCGAGGACCATGACGACGAAACCCACCGGATTGCCGCTCGACGGCATGCGCGTCATCGAATTCACGCACATGGTCATGGGCCCGACCTGCGGCATGATCCTCGCCGACCTCGGCGCCGAGGTCATCAAGATCGAGCCGCCCGGCGGCGACAAGACGCGCAAGCTGCCGGGCCTCGGCATCGGCTTCTTCCGCTCGTTCAACCGCAACAAGAAGAGCGTCGTGCTCGACATCAAGACGCCCGAGGGCCACGCGCAGCGCGGTCGAGCTGATCGGCCAGTGCGACGTGATGCTCGAGAACTTCCGCCCGGGCCTGATGGCCAAGCTCGGCCTCGACTACGCGACGCTCGTCGAAGCGCTATCCCGCGCCTCGATCTACGTCTCGCACAAGGGCTTCCTGCCGGGCCCGTACGAGAAGCGCCTCGCGCTCGACGAGGTCGTGCAGATGATGGGCGGCCTGTCGTACATGACCGGGCCGGTCGGGCCGGCCGCTGCGCGCCGGCACGTCGGTCAACGACATCATGGGCGGCATGTTCGGCGCGATCGGCGTGCTCGCCGCGCTGCGCGAGCGCGACGCGCACCGGCCGCGGCCAGGAAGTGCAGAGCGCGCTGTTCGAGAACTGCGTGTTCCTGTCGGCGCAGCACATGCAGCAGTTCTCGATGACGCAGCGAACCGCCGCCGCCGATGCCGTCGCGCGTCGTCGGCGTGGAGCGTCTACGACGTCTTCACGCTCGCCGACGGCGAGCAGCTCTTCATCGGCGCGGTCAGCGACAAGCAGTTCGTCGACGCTGTGCGACGTGCTCGGCGCGCCGGACCTGGCCGGCGACCCGACGCTTCGCGACGAACGCGACTGCGCGTCGCGATCGCGGCCCGATGCTGCTCGAACGGCTCGGCGACGATCGCTGCGGCACCATCGCGTCGACGAGCTGTCGCCGAAGCTCGAGGCAGCCGGCATTCCGTACGCGCCGATCGTGCGGCCCGACCAGCTGCTCGACGATCCGCACCTGAACGCGAGCGGCGGCCTCGTGCCGATGGAGACCGACGACGGCGGCACGACCGACGTCGTGCTGCTGCCGCTCACGATGGGCGGCCGGCGTCCCGGCGTGCGGCAGGCCGCTGCCGCGGGTCGGCGAGCACAACGACGAGATCCTGTCGCGCTGCTCGCCGACGCAGCCCGCCTGAGGCGATCGATGCGAGCGTCCCCGTCGTCGAACGAAGGCCGTCGCGACAAGGTCGTGTCGGCGGCCGACGCGGTCCGGCTGATCCGCGCCGGCGACACCGTCGCGACCGGCGGCTTCGTCGGCATCGGCTTCGCCGAGGCGATCGCGGTCGCGATCGAGGCTCAGCACGTCGACGGCATCGGCGTGCAGGAGGGCGACGTGCCGGCATCCGGGCTGACGCTGGTCTACGCCGCCGGCCAGGGCGACGGCCGCGGGCGCGGGCTCAACCACCTCGCGCCACGACGGGCTGGTCCGGCGCGTGATCGGCGGCCACTGGGGGCTGGTGCCGAAGCTGCAGCAGCTCGCGATCGACGAACCGGATCGAGGCCTACAACCTGCCGCAGGGCGTGATCAGCCCACCTGTTCCGCGACATCGCCGCCGGCAAGCCGGGCCACCTGAGCCGCATCGGCCTCGGCACCTTCGTCGATCCGCGCCTCGGCGGCGGCAAGCTCAACGCGCGCACCACCGAGGACCTCGGTCGAGCTGATGACGATCGGCGGCGAGGAGTTCCTGTTCTACAAGGCGTTCCCGATCGACGTCGGCATCATCCGCGGCACCACCGCCGACCCCGACGGCAACATCACGATGGAGCGCGAGGCGCTGACGCTGGAGGCGCTGGCGATCGCGATGGCGGCGCACAACTCGGGCGGCATCGTCATCGTGCAGGTCGAGCGCATCGCCGAGCGCGGCGCGCTCAATCCGCGCGCAGGTGCAAGATGCCCGGCATCCTGGTCGACTGCGTCGTGGTGGCCGAGAGCCGGAGCATCACTGGCAGACCTTCGCCGACGCGCGTACAGCGCGGCCTACGCCGGCGAGATGCGCGTGCCCGACGACGGCTTCGACACGCCGATGCCGCTCGACGAGCGCAAGATCATCGCGCGCCGCGCCGCGATGGAGCTGCGGCCGAACAGCGTCGTCAACCTCGGCATCGGCATGCCGGAAGGCGTCGCCGCCGTCGCCGACGGAGGAGCGCATCTCGACCTGATCACGCTGACGGCCGAGCCCGGCGTGATCGGCGGCATCCCGCCGGCGGCCTCGAACTTCGGCGCCGCGGTCAACGCACAGGCGATCATCGACCAGCCCTACCAGTTCGACTTCTACGACGGCGGCGGCCTCGACGTCGCGTTCCTCGGGCCTGGCGCAGGCGGACGCCGACGGCAACGTCAACGTCAGTCGAAGTTCGGCCCGCGACTCGCCGGCGCCGGCGGCTTCATCAACATCAGCCAGAGCGCGAAGAAGGTGGTGTTCGTCGGCACCTTCGCGTCGGGTCCATCCGACATCCGCGTGGTCGACGGACGGCTCGACATCCGCCGCGACGGCGACGTGCGCAAGTTCGTCGCCGAGGTCGAGCACCGCACGTTCGCCGGCGCCTACGCGAGCGAGGCGCGGACAGGAGGTGCTGTACGTCACCGAGCGATGCGTCTTCGAGCTGACGCCCTGCTGGGCTGACGCTGATCGAGATCGCGCCCGGCGTCGACCTCGAGCGCGACGTGCTGTCGAAGATGGCGTTCGTGCCGCTCATCGACGGACCGAAGCCCATGGACGCACGCATCTTCGACGTCGAGCCGATGCAGCTCCGGCGCCGGTTGCTCGAGCTGCCGTTCGCCGCGCGCTTCACGTACGACGACGCGAAGAACGTGCTGTACCTGAACTTCGAGCAGCTCGAGGTCAAGAGCATCGAGACGATCGAGGCGATCCGCGAGCGCGTCGGCGCGATCTGCGAACCGCTCGGCAAGCGCGTCCACGCGGTGGTGAACTACGAAGGCTTCGTCGTCGAGCGCGACCTCGAGGACGCGTATGCCGAGATGGTCGCCGACGTCGTCGCGCGCTGGTACCTCAGCGTCACGCGCTTCGCGACGAGCGCATTCATGCGCGCGAAGCTCGGCGAGTCGATCGCCGACCGCGGCGTCTCGTCGTACATCGCGGAGACGACGGGCGAGGCGACCGGGCGGCTGCAGCGACGCGGCGGTTGACGGACGGCGTCGCGGCGGCGGCGTCCTCGTGCCGCGCTCCGCCGTCGGCACGGTGCGTGCTGCTCCGCCCCGCATGGTCCGCCCGATCGACGCACCCCTCCGTTCCCTGCGCGGTGCCGACGGCTGCTGCGCCGCGGGGTTCGATGCGGTGCGCACGGCGCGGCGCGCCGCGGAACAGGCCACGGACCTCGTCGCATCGAGCGCTCGCACCATCGCCCAGACGCAGGCGATGCTGCGTCGGCATCACGACCTCGGCTCCTGGTTGTGGACCACGCGCTGGGCGCCTTCGCTTCGACGCGGCGCGGTCGCGTCGAAGGATCGCGGGTCCGGGTGACGACGTCGCGGGCCGGCGTGCGGCCGGCGCGCCCGCGACGACGCGCCGGCTACGGCGTTCGCCGCCGTGAACATGTCGGCATGGGCGACTTCCTCGCCTGCCGCCGCCTGCTGCTCGACACGCGCAGGGCGTGCGATCGATCGTTCGACCGGATCCGGCACACGCGTCGTCACTGCGACGCGACGCAGGCCTCGCTCGCGCAATATGCGAAAGTCGTCGAAGCCTCCGAAGCGTTGCTCCGCCGGTTCTCGGACCCCGGGAGCGACGCGATGCGACGCGACGCGACCGGACTGCTCGACCGGCTGTCGTCGACCGTCTCGTAGCGCCCGCCACGGGCGGCGGTGCGTCGTCGATCGATCACGGGGACGAAGCGAAGCGCCGCCGGGTCGCCGGCGCGACTCGATTCGCTTGGCGGCTGCCGATCGTCGTCGCGTAGTCGTGCGTGAACAGCGCGCCGTAGAAGAAGATCTGGGCCGAGTAGTACATCCACACGACCAGCGCGACCAACGAGCTCGCGGCCCCGAATGCGGTCGACGCGCCGCCGTGTCCGAGATACAGGCCGATCGCGGTCTTGCCGATCATGAAGAGCACCGAGGTCACCGCGGCGCCGACGACGACGTCGCGCCATGCGAGGTGCACGGCCGGCAGGAACTTGAAGATCACCGAGAAGAAGACCATCAGCACGACGAACGTCACCGCGCCGGCGACGACCTTGCCGATGAGGGTGCCGAGCGAGTCGCCGAACGCGCCGGTCACCGCGGCGAGGCCCGCGCTGACCACGAGCGACGACAGCAGCATCAGCGCGAGGACGAGCAGCAGGCCGAGCGACAGGAAGCGTTCGCGCAGCATGGACCAGAGGCCGGAGCCCTCCTTCGCCTTGACTTCCCACAGCTCGTCGAGGCTGGCCTTCAGTTCGCCGAACGCGGTGGTCGCGCCGGCGAGCACGACCACGAACGACGCGATGCCGGCGATGATGCCCTTCTTCTCCTGACCCTGCGCGCTCAGGATGCCGCGGGCGACCGCGCCGCCCTGGTCGCCGACGAGCGCGCCGAGCTGGTCGACGATCAACCGCTGCGCCGTGTCGCGGTCGACGAAGACGGCGATGATCGACAGCACGAGGACGAGCATCGGCGCCATCGACAACAGCGTATAGAGCGCGAGCGCCGCGCCCTTGCTGGCGGCCCGGCGGCTGGACCATTCCTTCGCCGCGGCGACGGCGATGCCGGGAAGCGCGCCGAGCGTCGCTTTCCGGGTCGTCGCCGTCGCGTGCGCGCCGGCCGACGGCGCCGATGGCACGACGGTGCTCGTCGCGACGCCGTTCACGTCGACGGCGACGGCGACGGGAACCGTGGCGGGCCGCGGCGGGACCGCCCCGGGCATCCGGTCGGCGCGGGCGTCGCGCGGCGCGTTCCGCGCGATGTACGTCGACGTCGCGATCCCGGCCGCCGCGCCGAACAGCAGCTGCTTGAGGCGACTCATCGGGCAGTGGTCGTGGTCGCGGCCGCGGCGCGCGCCGACCGCAGCCGCTGCCGACGGTTGCGGATCTGCAGGCCGCCGCCGACGACCTTCGCGAGCAGCTTGCGCCGCCTGAACGCGAAGCCGACGAGCTTCGGCAGCATCGGCACGAGCGCGAGCAGCATCGCCACCGAGTAGCCGTGGACCCTCAGCTTCGCGAGCGGCGTCGATGCGGCGACGCGCACCGGCGGGTGCGCGACGTCGAGCGCGAGTTGCGCACGCCGCTCCGCGAACACGCGCTGGAGCCGCCGCAGCCGCTCGGCCGGATCGATCTCATCCTTCATAGTGCCGTCCTCACGACCGCGACGTCTTTCGTCAACTCCTCGCGCACGTGCTCGAACGGACGCAGGCGGCGAGCCTTCGACCAGATCACGGCACCGCCGCCGGCGCCGAGCGCGAGCCATGCCACCGCGACGATCCAGGCGGTGGCCACGCGCCAGTCCGAGTCCCATGCGCTGACGACGACGGCGAACGACAGGAAGCCGAGGAAGAACAGCAGCGCCAGCATCGCGACCACGGCTGCGGCGCAGATCACGACGAGAGACCGACCGAGGTCGGTCCACTCGAGCGCCGCGAGTTCGAGGTAGTCCGCGCGGCGCGCGCCGACGAACGCGGCGACGAGTTTCAGGCGACGAAAGGTGTCCAACATGAACGGGCGGGATCGAAGACGCGATGCGCGAATCGTGGCCGAGCGCGGGGCAAAAGGGACTGGCGGTCGTCGCATTCGCGATGTCGTCATCGTGGACGCCCACGTGTAGGACGAAGCCGGCGCGGTCGAACGGCCGTATCCGGCGCTTGCGCCGCGGCCGGATCCGCGGCTGCGCACCGCGACGTCGCGCGCAGGGTCGATGCGTACTTCGACCGCGATCGATCCGACCGCGCGCCCCGCGCCGCGACGATCAGTGGCGCTGCGCGCCGGTCGGGCCGTCGAGCACGCTGCGCACCCGCTTCGCGAGATCCGCGAGGCGGTACGGCTTGCGGATGACCTCGTAGTGACCCGAGTTGCGGTCCTCGGTCAGCGCGAAGTCGCGGTCGAAGCCCGTCGTCAGCAGCACGTGCGTATCGGGATACGACGCGCGGATCTCGCGCGCGAGCGCGTAGCCGTTGATGCCGCCGGGCATCACCACGTCGCTGAACACGAGGTGGGGCCGCGCGATGTCCGACGTGTCGCGCAGCCGGTCGAGCGCGCTGCGGCCGTTCGGCATGAACTCGACGGTGTAGCCGAGCTCGCGCAGCATCTCGCACACGAGCTCGCCGACCTCGGGACGATCGTCGACGACGAGGATGCGCTCGTCCCCGCCGCGGTCCACGTCGACCGGCGGCGCGGCGAGCGTGCCGGTCTCCGTCGTCGTCGCGGGGAAGAACAGCCGGACGGTGGTGCCGCGGCCGGGCACGGAGTCGATCAGCGTCGTGCCGCGAGACTGCTTCGTGAAGCCGTACACCATCGACAGCCCGAGCCCGGTGCCGCTGCCCCTCGTCCTTCGTCGTGAAGAACGGGTCCATCACGCGATCGACGAGCTCCGCCGGGATGCCGATGCCGTCGTCCGAGACGGCGATCGACACGTACGTGCCCGCCTCGAGGCCCTTGAACGTGCGCGGGTCGTCCGGCCCGATCTCGACCGTCTCCGTGCGGATGCGGATCTCGCCGCCTTCGGGCATCGCGTCGCGCGCGTTGACGAGCAGGTTGAGGATCGACGTCTCGAACTGCGTCGTGTCGACCTCGCAGTTCGGCAGGTCGCCGGCGAGGTCGTACGTCACCGAGATGTGCCCGCCGATCGTCCGCGCCATGAGGTCGCGCATCCCCTGCGCGAGCACGTTGAGGTTGACCACGCGGCCGCGCAGCGCCTGCTTGCGCGAGAACGCGAGCAGCTGCTGCGTGAGGTTCGTGGCCTTCTCGACCGCGTTCGCGATCAGCGCGACGCCGCGAGCGACCTTCTGCGCGTCGGGGTCCCTCGTCGTCTGCCGCCGCAGCAGCTCGATGTGACCGGACATCACGAGCAGCAGGTTGTTGAAGTCGTGCGCGATGCCGCCGGTGAGCTGGCCGAGCGCCTCCATCTTCTGGGCCTGCGCGAGCGCCTCCTCGACGTCGCGTCGCCGGCTCACGTCGAGCTGCGACGCGAAGAAGTAGACGAGCGCGCCCGACCGGTCGAACACCGGCGAGATGAACAGCGCGTTCCAGAACGTCGAGCCGTCCTTGCGGTAGTTCAGGATCTCGACGTTGCACTCGCGCCGCTCGGCGACCGCCGCCCGGATCTCCGCGACCGTTTGGCGATCGGTCGCGGGGCCCTGCAGGAAGCGGCAGTTGTGTCCGACGAGCTCGTCCGACGAATACCCGCTCATCGCGACGAACGCCCGGTTCGCGAACACGATCGGGTTGTCGGCCCGGCGCGGGTCCGTGACGAGCATCGGCATGCGCGTCGTCTGGATCGCGGCGAAGAAGATGTCGTTGCGATGATCGGCGATCGCGTGGTCGTCGACGGCGTCGACGTGGACGTTCGAACGGGGATCGAGGCGGAGGGACTTTTCGTTCTGCATGAGCTGGCGGGGGACGCGCCGAGCGCGCGGCGGGAGCGACGGCGCGACGCCCCGACGCATGGATCGATGCGCCGGCGACCGGCGCGCGACGCGGAGATCGGCGGGGCCGGTCGCGGACGCGACGCGCGCGAAGTCTACGACGCGACAGGATCGCGCAACGTCGGCCGGAAACTGACACGCGATGCCGACCGGCGGTCCGGCGCCGACGCGTCGCGCGGCCCGGTATCCTTCGCGCGCCGCTGCCCGCACCCTCCCCCGGGTCCACCGCATGACCGTCGACACCGTCCGCCGCTTCCTCGCCGCCCATGCGCCGGACGTCGTCATCGAGGAGACCGACACCAGCACGGCGACCGTCGCGCTCGCGGCGGCGGCCTACGGCGTCGAGCCGGGCCGGATCGCGAAGACGCTCGCGTTCCGGACCGCGGACGATCCGTTCCTCGTCGTGATGCGGGGCGACGCCCGCGTCGACAACCGCAAGTTCCGCGCGGCGTTCGGCGTCAAGGCGAAGATGCTCGACGGGCCGTCGGTCGAGTCGTGGACCGGGCATCCGGTCGGCGGCGTCTGCCCGTTCGGCCTCGCGCGGACGATGCGCGTGTTCTGCGACGCGTCGCTGCGCGCGTGGGACGTCGTCCTTCCGGCCGCCGGTTCGACGCACTCCGCGTTGCGGATCGCGCCGGAACGGCTCTCGGCGCTGGTCGGTGCGACCTGGGTCGACGTGGCGCAGGACGACGCGGCACCGCCGGCGAACGCGCCGGCGGACCCGGACTGACGGAAGCGGATCGTCGACCGCGCGGCGCGACGTCGCACGGCCGCGGCGCCCGGTTGTCGCGACGCGACGCGCGTCAGCGGATCTCGACGTGGTAGCGGAAGCGGTCGGCCGGTCCGCGAGAGCGCCGCCATTCGAGCGGCGACCCGTCGTACGCGTGCGCGACGCGCTCGATGACGATCACCGGCGTGCCGGGCGGCAGCTGCAGCAGCGCCGCGTGGGTCGCGGCGGCGAGCTCGACGGTCAGCGTCTCGCCCGCCGACGCGACGACCTGCCCGCACGTCTGTTCGAACATCGGATACAGCAGCGACGGGAAGCCGGACGGCTTCACGTCCATCAGCGCAGCGAAGCGCGCATGCGGCAGCCAGATGTCCTCGACGAGCAGCGGCTGGTCGTCGACGACGCGCAGCCGCGTCAGCCGGATCACCTTCGCGCCGCGCGGCAGCTTCAGCGCGCTCACGACCGCGCTCGGCGCCGTCAGCATCTGGCGCTTCAGGATGCGGCTCGCCGGAATGCGCCGCTCGCCGCCGACCGATTCGAACCGGAAGAAGCGGAACAGCGATGCATCGAAGCGGGGACGACGCACGAACGTGCCCTTGCCCTGCGTGCGTTCGACGAGGCCGTCGGCCACGAGCGCGTCGATCGCCTTGCGCACCGTGCCCGTCGCCACCGAGAAGCGCTTCGTCAGCTCGCTCTCGGACGGGATCGGGTCGCCTGGACGCCAGCGATGCGCGGCGATCTGCGCGGCCAGCTCGTCGCGCAACTGCTGGTACAGCGGCAGCCGCGCATCGCGGACGACGACCGCTCCTTCCTCGCTCACGTCGATCTTCGCCTCGTCGACCGGCACGATGGAGGCTTGCCGGCATTGCCTGCGAACGACCCGTCGATCGCGGAGATGGGGGCCACGCGTCGTTGACCGCGGCCGGCAGCGCGTCTAGAGTCATCCGCTCCTATAGACGAGTATACGGCCGGCGGGGGCGACACCACGACGGCGACGGCCGGTGCCGGTCGACGCGCGGCGCGGCGGCGGACGCGAACCACCCGGCCTTCGAGGAGACGACGATGCGCGAGACGAGCGACGACACGGCGACGACGCCGCCGACGGAGGTCGAGGCGCGGACGATGCGACGCGTGACGTGGCGTCTCGTGCCGTTCCTGATGCTGTGCTACTTCATCGCATTCGTCGATCGCGTCAACGCGGGCTTCGCCGCGATCGACATGAATCGCGACATCGGACTGTCCGCGGCGGCCTTCGGTCTCGGCGGGGGATTGTTCTACGTGACGTACGTGCTGTTCGAGGTGCCGAGCAACCTGGCGATGCAGAAAGTCGGCGCTAAGCTCTGGATCGCGCGCATCATGATCACCTGGGGCCTGGTGTCGGCCGCGATGGCGTTCGTCGTCGGCCCGAGGTCGTTCTATGCGTTGCGGCTGCTGCTGGGCGCGGCCGAGGCCGGGTTCTTCCCCGGCGTGATCCTGTATCTGACGTACTGGTTTCCGTCGCACTATCGCGGACGCATCGTCGCCATCTTCATGATCTCGATCCCGATCTCCAGCTTCCTCGGCTCGCCGATCTCGGCGACGCTGCTGCAGATGCCGGGTGCGTTCGGGCTCAAGAGCTGGCAGTCGCTGTTCGTCCTCGAGGCGATCCCCGCCGTGCTGCTCGGCATCGCCTCGCTGTTCGTGCTGCCGGACCGTCCGGCCCGCGCCGCCTGGCTCCGCGACGACGAGCGCGAGTGGCTCGATCGCCGGCTCGCGCTCGAGCAGTCGGCCACGAAGCCGAGCGTCGGCCACCTGCCGCTGCGGTCGATCCTCGTCAACAAGTACGTGCTGGCCGCGGCGCTGGTCTACGCGGGCGCATCGGGCGCGAGCCAGTGCCTGTCGCTGTGGCAGCCGCAGATCATCAAGTCGTTCGGGCTGACGACCACCGAGACCGGATGGGTCAACGCGATCCCGTTCGGCCTCGCGTCGATCGCGATGGTGCTGTGGGGCCGCAGCTCGGACCGCGCGAACGAACGCGTGATGCACACCGCGATCCCGCTCGCGCTGCTCGCGGGCAGCCTCGCGCTGACGCTGCTGACCGGCAACGTCTTCGTGACGGTGCTGCTGCTCTGCCTCGCCGTGATCGGCACCTACGCGTTCAAGGGGCCGTTCTGGGCGCTCGCGACGAGCTGGCTGTCGACCGGCGCCGCGGCCGCCGGCATCGCGCAGATCAATGCGATCGGCAACATCGGCGGCTTCGTCGGCACGTACCTGCTCGGCGTCATCAAGGATGCGACGTCGAGTTATCCGCTCGGCCTGCTGCCGCTCGTGCTGCTGTCGGCGGCGGGAACCGTCGCCGTCCTCGTGCTCGGTCGCGAGAAGCCGGTCGGCGAACCGGTCGAAGTCGTCGCCCACTGAACCCGAACGACCCACCAAGGAGCTCCCCGATGACCGCACCGACGTCCGGACGCATCCCCGCCACGCTCATCCCGGGCGACGGCATCGGTCCCGAGATCGTGCGGGCGACGGTCGACGTCCTCGATGCGCTCGGCGCGCCGTTCGACTGGGAGACGCAGCAGGCGGGCCTCGCCGGCATCGAGGCGTCCGGCGACCCGCTGCCGGCCGCGACGCTCGACAGCATCCGGCGCACCAAGCTCGCGCTGAAGGGGCCGCTCGCGACGCCGTCGGGCGGCGGCTATCGGTCGTCGAACGTGCGGCTGCGCGAGGAATTCCAGCTCTACGCGAACGTCCGCCCGGCGCGCACGCTGATGCCCGGCGGCCGCTACGAGGACATCGACCTCGTGCTGATCCGCGAGAACACCGAGGGCCTGTACGTCGGCTTCGAGCACTACATCCCGATCGGCGACGACCCGCACGCGGTCGCGATCGGGTCCGGCGTCAACACGCGCGCCGGGTCGCGTCGCATCGCCGAGTTCGCGTTCGACTACGCGCTGCGCAACGGGCGCCGCAAGGTCACGATCGTCCACAAGGCGAACATCATGAAGGCGCTGACCGGCGTCTTTCTCGAGACGGCGCGCGACGTCGCGAAGCGCTACGAGGGCCGCGTCGAGGTCGACGAGCGGATCGTCGACGCGTGCGCGATGCAGCTCGTGCTGAACCCCTGGCAGTTCGACGTCATCCTGACGACGAATTTGTTTGGCGATATCCTCTCGGACCTCATCGCCGGGCTCGTCGGCGGGCTCGGCAGCGCACCGGGAGGCAACATCGGCGTCGATGCGGCGATTTTCGAGGCGGTCCACGGCTCGGCACCGGACATCGCGGGCCGGGGCATCGCGAATCCCTGCGCGGTGCTGCTCGCGGCCGCGATGATGCTCGACCACGTCGGCCGTCCGGAGCTCGCGACGCGGCTGCGTCGCGCCATCGACGTCACGCTGAACGAGGACCGCATCCGCACCGGCGATTTCGGCGGCGACGGCGTCGACGTCGGACTTCGCCGCCGCGCTGATCCGCCGCGTCGGATCCCTGATCCACCATCCACGCCGCACGAACCCGAGAAAGACGACGCATGAGCGAGACGCGCATGACCGCCGCCGGACTGCTGGTGAAGTGCCTCGAGAACGAAGGGGTCGAATACATCTTCGGCATCCCCGGCGAGGAGAACATCGACATCATGGACGCGCTGCTCGCGAGTCCGATCAAGTTCGTCACGACGCACCACGAGCAGGGTGCGGCGTTCATGGCCGACGTGTACGGGCGCCTCACCGGCCGCGCCGGCGTCTGCATGTCGACGCTCGGGCCGGGCGCGACGAACCTGATCACCGGCGTCGCCGATGCGAACATGGACCGCGCGCCGATCGTCGCGATCGCCGGCCAGGGCGCGACCACGCGGCTGCACAAGGAGAGCCACCAGATCCTCGATCTCGTCGGCCTGTTCGCGCCGATCACGAAGTACTCGACGCAGGTGCTCGACCCGAAGATCGTGCCCGAGGTCGTGCGCAAGGCGTTCAAGGTCGCGCAGACCGAGAAGCCCGGCGGCGCGTTCATCGACTTCCCCGAGAACATCGCGGAGATGCCGGTCGACAAGCAGCCGATCCACGTGCAGACCGCGTACACGTCGGTCGCGCCGGACCACAAGCTCGACCAGGTCGCGAAGCTGATCGAACAGGCGTCCGCGCCGATCATCCTGGCCGGCAACGGCGTCGTGCGCCAAGGCGCCGCCGAGGCGCTCGTGACGTTCGCCGAGGTGCTGCGGATCCCGGTCGCGAACACGTTCATGGCGAAGGGCGTGATGCCGTTCACCAACCCGCTGTCGCTCGGCACGATCGGCCTCAAGGCGCGGGACCTGCCGTGGTTCGCGTTCGAGAAGGCCGACGTCGTGATCTGCGTCGGCTACGACATGGTCGAGTACCACCCGGACATGTGGAATCCGGACAAGGACAAGGTGATCATCCACATCGACGCGCTGCCCGCCGAGGTCGACGAGCACTACGTCGTCGCGGCCGGCGTGCTCGGCGACATCCAGTCGTCGCTGCGCGGCATCGCGATCCGCGCCCGGCCGCAGCGCACGCTCGGCTTCCAGTCGGTCCGCGCGGCGATCGTCGCCGACCGGCGCCAGTACGCCGACGACGACGAGTTCCCGGTCAAGCCGCAGAAGATCGTCTGGGACGTGCGCGAGTCGCTCGGGCCCGAGGACATCGTCATCTCCGACGTCGGCGCGCACAAGATGTGGATGTCGCGGATGTACCGCGCCGAGCGTCCGAACACCTGCATCATCTCGAACGGCTTCGCCGCGATGGGCATCGCGCTGCCGGGCGCGATCGCCGCGAAGCTCGCCTACCCGGACCGCAAGGTCGTCGCGGTGACCGGCGACGCCGGCTTCATGATGAATTCGCAGGAGATCGAGACGGCGATGCGGATGAAGACGCCGCTCGTCGTCGTGATCTGGAACGATTCGGAGTACGGGCTGATCACATGGCACCAGCTGCGCCACTTCGGGCGGCCGAGCCACATCGAGTTCAAGAATCCCGACTTCGTGAAGTACGCGGAGAGCTTCGGCGCGAAGGGCTATCGCGTCGAGCGCACGGCCGACCTGCGTCCGACGCTGGAGCGCGCGCTCGGCGAGGACACGGTCGTCATCATCGACTGCCCGGTCGACTATCGCGAGAACATGAAGCTGACCGAGACGCTGAAGAACATCAGGTCGCCCGCCTGAGCCGCGAGCAGCGACGCCATCGAGGAGAACGATGAAGATCCGTGCCGCGGTCCTCGACCGCATGGGCGCCGCGCCGCCCTACGCCACGAGCAAGCCGCTCGCGCATCACCGACGTCGAGCTCGACCCGCCGGGGCCCGGCGAGGTGCTGATCAAGGTCGCCGCCGCCGGGCTGTGCCATTCCGACCTGTCGGTCATCAACGGCGACCGGCCGCGGCCGATGCCGATGGCGCTCGGCCACGAGGCGGCCGGCGTCGTCGAGGAGCTCGGCGAGGGCGTCGACGGACCTCGCGGTCGGCGACCACGTCGTCATGGTGTTCGTGCCCAGCTGCGGCCACTGCGCGCCGTGCGCCGAGGGCCGCCCCGCGCTGTGCGAGCCGGGCGCGGCCGCCAACGGCGCCGGCACGCTGCTGTCGGGCGCGCGGCGCCTGCATCGCGACGGCGCGCACGTCAACCATCACCTCGGCTTCTCGGTCTTCGCCGAATACGCGATCGTCTCGCGCCGCTCGCTGGTCAAGATCGACCGCGACCATGCCGCTCGACGAGGCGGCGCTGTTCGGCTGCGCGGTGCTGACCGGCGTCGGCGCCGTCGTCAACACCGCGCAGGTGCGCGCCGGCCCGTCGGTCGCCGTGATCGGCCTCGGCGGCGTCGGCCTCGCCGCGCTGCTCGGCGCGATGGCCGCCGGCGCGCGGCAGATCGTCGCGATCGACCTGTCCGACGACAAGCTCGCGCTGGCGCCGGCAGCTCGGCGCGACGCACACGGTCAACGCCGGCGCGCCGGACGCCGTCGAGCAGATCCGCGCGGCGACGTCGCGGCGGCGTCGACTTCGCGTTCGAGTTCGCCGGCGCGATCCGCGCGCTGGACCTCGCCTACCGCATCACCCGCCGCGGCGGCACCACGGTCACCGCCGGGCTGCCGCCGCCGAACGCGACGCTGGCGCTGCCGGTCGTCAATCTCGTCGCCGAGGAGCGCACGCTGAAGGGCAGCTACATCGGCACCTGCGTCCCGTCGCGCGACATCCCGCACTACGTCGACCTGTACGCGCAGGGCCGGCTGCCGGTCGACCGGCTGCTGACGGGCCGGCTCGCGCTCGACGACATCAACGAGGGCTTCGACCGCCTGCACGACGGCAACGCGGTCCGGCAGGTCGTCGTCTTCTGATCGATGAGCGACTGGCTGAAGACCTGGACCGAGCAGTGGAGCGCCGTCCTGCAGCCGGCGATGCAGGCTCGCGCGCCCGGAGCGGACCACCCCGCCGAGACGGCGGCGCGCTCGCCGCTCGAGGCGCAGTACGACGAGCTGCGCGCGGTGTGGCAGGACTCGTTCGCGAAGTGGACGGCGTTCGCGAGCGGCGGCGCGGCGATCGACAAGGCCGACCCCGAGACGCTGCGTCGCCTGTTCTCGGCGGACCAGTGGTCCGGCCTCGGCGCGATGGAGCAGACGCTGCGGCGGGTGCTGGACGGTCCGCGCTACGCCACGTTGTGGGAGATGGACCGCAAGATGGCCGAGCTGCAGCGGCTCGCGCTGCTGCGCGACCAGTCGATCGCCCGCTACCAGGCGGTCGTCGCGCGCGCGTGGGCGTCCGCGTCGGAGCGCTTCGCGACGTCGTTCGTGAAGCCGGACGGCGAGGCGCCGGCGACGTGGCGCGCGCTGACCGACCGCTGGCTGCAGGTCGCGAACGCGACGCTGATCGAGGCCTACCGGACCGACGAGTTCATCGAGACACAGCGCGCGATGCTGCGCGCGGCGTCCGACTATCGGCTGCAGGAGCGCGCGATCGCCGAGCTCTACTGCGAGGCCGCGCACATCCCGACGCGGACCGAGATGGACGACGTGCAGCGCGAGCTGACCGAGTTGCGACGTCGCGTGCGCACGATGTCGCGCGAGGCGTCCACGGGCTCTGCCCGCGCCATCGCGTCGGCGCCGTTCCCGACGACCGCGGACGCGGGCAGGGCCGTGAAATCGGCGAAGACCGCGGTCACGCGCAAGACCGCGAAGGCATCGAGGCCCGCGACGACGGCGAAGACCGCGACGAAGTCCGCGCGCCGCCGGCGCCCGACCGGAGCACGCGCATGACGACGAAACCGCAGTCCCCCGCGGCACGGGCGCTCGCCGAGCTGTCCGACTTCAACCTCAAGATGGCGAAGGGCCAGCGGCTGCTGGCGTCGATCAAGGACGAGGACGTGCAGATCGCGACGGCCGACAAGGACGTCGTCTTCCGCACGCATCGCACGACGCTCTACCGCTATCGAGCGGTCGCCGAGCGCACCGTGACGACGCCGCTGCTCGTCGCGTACGGCCAGGTCGGCCGCTACACGATGACCGACCTGCAGGAGGACCGCTCGCTGCTGCGCAACCTGCTCGCGCTCGGCGTCGACGTCTACGCGGTCGACTGGGGCAGTCCCACGCGCGGCGATCGCTGGCTCGGGTTCGACGACTACGTCGACGGCTTCCTGAACGACTGCGTCGAGCACATCGCCGACGAGCACGGGATGAAGTCGATCGACCTGCTCGGCATCTGCGAGGGCGGCCTCTTCTCGCTGTGCTATGCCGCGCTCTATCCCGAGCGCGTCACGCAACCTCGTGCTGACGATCACGCCGGTCGACTTCCATCGCGACCAGGACGAGGGCCGCGCGAACCACGGCTTCCTGAACCTGTGGTCGCGCGGCGCTCGACGAGGAGGACGTCGAGCGGATGATCGAGGCGAACGGCAACCTGCCGGGCGAGCTGATGAGCTACGTGTTCGCGCTGATGACCCCGGGCGCGACGATGTCGAAGTACAACGTCGGCATGCTCGACGCGTTCGACGACGAGAAGAAGCTGCTGAACTTCCTGCGGATGGAGAAGTGGCTCGCCGACCGACCGCACCATCCGGGCGTCGCCGCGAAGCAGCTGCTGATCGACCTGTATCGCGACAACGCGCTGGTCAAGGGCACGTTCGAGCTGAACGGCCGGCGCGTCGACCTCGGCGCCATCCGGTGCCCGATCCTGAACATCTACGCGAAGGACGATCACGTGATCCCGCCGGGCACGACGCGGGCGCTGCGCGACGTCGTCGGCACCGACGACTACAGCGAGATCGGCCTCGACGGCGGACACGTCGGCGTGTTCGTCGGCGGCCGGTCGCAGGGGCTGCTCGGCAAGGGGATCCACGACTGGCTGAAGCGGCGCGACTGATGCGGGCTTCTCCGGTCCAGAAGGAGGTTGCCGTGCTGACGGACGCCGGGTTCCGGCGCATGGCGTACGTCGAGTGGGGCTCGCCGAAGGCCGCGAAGACCGTCGTCTGCGTGCACGGCGTGTCGCGCACGGGCCGCGACTTCGACGTCTTGGCCGCGGCGCTCGTCGCCCGCGGCGCGCGTGTCGTCGCGCCCGACCTGCCCGGCCGCGGCCGCAGCGAATGGCTCGCGTCGGCCGCCGACTACAGCGACCGCCTGTACGTCTCGGCGATGTCGACGCTGGTCGCGCGGCTCGACGTCGCGTCGGTCGACTGGGTCGGCACGTCGCTCGGCGGGCACATCGGCATGATGACGGCCGCCGAGCCCGGCTCGCCCGTCGCGCGACTCGTGCTGAACGACATCGGCGCGCGGATCTCGGCCGCGGCGCTACGACGGATCGGCGCCTACCTGTCGAAGACGTGGCGCTTCGACTCGATGGCCGAAGCCGAGGCGCACCTGCGCGAGATCCACGCGCCGTTCGGCCGCTGCAGCGACGCGTGGTGGCGCCACCTGACCGACACGAGCGTCGTCCCCGACGGCCGCGGCCGCTACCGCTTCCACTACGACCCGGCGATCGCGGCGCGCTTCGCGTTCCCGCTATGGGCCGACATCACGATGTGGCCGCTGTGGTCGCACGTGCGCTGCCCGACGCTGCTTCTGCGCGGCGCCGAGTCGGACCTGCTGTCGCGCGAGACCGCGACGCTGATGGAGCAGCGCGGCTCGCAGCGCCACGACGGCGAGTTCCGCTGGATCGAGTTCGCGGGCTGCGGCCATGCGCCGTCGCTGACGACCGACGAGCGCATCCGCCCGATCGTCGACTTCCTGTTCGACGACGCGGCCGCGCGTCGGGCGTCGGACGACACGCGCCCCGCGCGCACCCGGGCGGCCGCGTGATCAAGGACAAGACCGTCAGCGCGGCGGAGGCGATCGACCTGATCCGCGACGGCGACGCGGTGGCCGTGTCCGGCTTCGTCGGCTGCGGCACGCCCGACGAGCTGATCGCCGCGCTCGAGCGGCGCTTCGTCGATCGCGGCGGCCCGCGCGACCTGACGCTCGTGTTCGCCGCCGCGCCGGGCGACGGCAAGGACCGCGGGTTGAACCGGCTCGCGCATCCGGGCCTCGTCAAGCGCGCGATCGGCGGCCACTGGTCGCTCGTGCCGAAGCTCGGCGCGCTCGCCGTCGACAACGCGATCGAGGCCTACAACCTGCCGCTCGGCACGATCTCGCATCTGTTCCGCGACATCGCCGCGCACCGCGCCGGCACCATCTCGAAGGTCGGACTCGGCACGTTCGTCGATCCCGCGCCACGGAGGGCGGCAAGCATCAACGCGCGGACGACCGAGGAGCTCGTCCGCATGATGGAGATCGACGGCGAGACCTGGCTGTTCTACAAGGCGTTCCCGATCAACGTCGCGCTGCTGCGCGGGACCACCGCGGACCCGGCCGGCAACATCACGATGGAGCGCGAGGCGCTGATCCTCGACGCGCAGGCCGCGGCGATGGCCGCGCACAACGCGAACGGCCTCGTCATCGTGCAGGTCGAGCGGCTCGCCGCGACCGGCTCGCTCGACCCGCGGCGCGTGCGTGGTCCCCGGCGTGATGGTCGACTGCGTCGTCGTGCGCGCCGGCGACCCACGCGCAGACCTACGCGACGCCCGTACAACGCGGCGTTCTCGGGCGAGCTGCGGCTGCCGGTCGACACGCTGCCGGCGCCGCGCGCTCGACGAACGCAAGGTCATCGCGCGGCGCTGCGCGTTCGAGCTGCCGCTCGGCGGCGTCATCAACCTCGGCATCGGCATGCCCGAGGTCGTCGCGGCGGTCGCCGGCGAGGAGCGCATCCTCGGCAACCTCACGCTGACCGCGGAGCCCGGCGTGATCGGCGGCATGCCGCAGGGCGGCCTCGACTTCGGCGCCGCGATCAACACCGACGCGCTGCTCCATCAGAACCAGCAGTTCGACTTCTACGACGGCGGCGGCCTCGACCTCGCGTGCCTCGGGCATGGCCGAGGTCGACCGCGCCGGCAACGTCAACGTCAGCCGATTCGGCCCTCGGCTCGCCGGCGCCGGCGGCTTCATCAACATCAGCCAGAACGCGCGTCGGCTCGTCTTCGCGGGAACGTTCACGGCCGGCGGCCTGCAGGTCGCGATCGAGGACGGGCGGCTGCGCATCGTGACGGAGGGCCGCGCGCGCAAGTTCGTCGAGTCGGTCGAGCAGATCACGTTCAACGGCGCGCTCGCGGCCGCAGCGCGGCCAGCCGGTGCTGTACGTGACCGAGCGCTGCGTGTTCCGACTCGGACCCCGACGGGCTGGAGCTGATCGAGGTCGCGCCGGGCATCGACATCGATCGACGAGATCGTCGCGCAGATGGGGTTCGCGCCGCGCATCGACGAGCCGCGGCTGATGGACCCGCGCATCTTCTGGCAGAAGCCGATGGGCCTCGGCTCGGTGCTGCTCGACCTGCGGCTGTCGGACCGGCTGAGCTACGACCCCGCGCGCAACGTGCTGTTCGCGAACTTCGAGGGCTACGCGATCCGCACGCCGGACGACGTCGACAGCGTGCGTCGCGTGTTCGAGGCGCTGTGCGGGCGCATCGGCCGCCCGGTCCACTTGGTCGCGAACTACGACGGCTTCGTCATCGACGACTGGGTCCTCGACCGATACGTCGACATGGTGACCGAGCTGCAGGCGCGCTTCTACGCGTCGGCCACGCGCTACACGACGAGCGCGTTCATCCGCCTCAAGCTCGGCGCCGCGCTCGGCGCGCGGGACGCCGCCGCACACATCTTCGAGACGCGGGCCGAGGCGCACGACTTCCTCGTGCACCAGGGCGGCATCGGACTCGATGTCGACGAGCCGCCGTCGTCGATCTGACGGCGCGGCCTGACGACGCACCGGTCCGCGGTCAGCCGCCCCGTCCCTTCGTCGGCACGGGCGTCGGCTTCGGCGCCGGCGTCGTCCCCTTCCCCTTCGCGTCGTCGCCCGCCTCGGCCTTCGTCACCTCGTCGATGAAGTCCTGCTGCAGCAGGTTCTGCGGCACCCACAGCGGGTAGCTGATCTCGTGGATGCCGACCCATCGATGGCGATGGTGGACGTCGCACAGCACCCACAGGTTGTCCGGCGAGTGGTCGACCCAGTCGTGGATCTCCTGCGCCGTCATGTCGCGCTGGTAGGTCGCGTTCGTCGGGTGGCCCGCCGCGAGGTTCGGCCGCAGCGTCCGGTTGAAGCGCGCCGGGTCGATCGCGTTCGCCAGCGCCCATTCGATCGTGTGGTGGTGGGTCTCCATCGCGGTCGCGCCATACGGATTCGACGCGGGGTCCTTCGCCTTCGCCGGGTCCTTCAGGATCGAGTTGCGCACGCCGCAGACCATGCACGGCAGGTCCTGCTTCTCCGTGAGGTCGGCGTGGACCTTCTGATACGCCGCCGTCTCGCTGCGTTCGTCGTGCGGCGGGTAGAACATCGGGTCCTGGAGCAGCTTCGGCGCGCCGTGGATCGGCGTCGCCGGCGGCGCGGCGGCCGGGGCCCCGGTCCTCGCAGCGTGTGGCGCGGCGGCCTCGGCGCCGTGGCGCAGGACCGCGCGACGGATCTCCTCGCCGCGCGCGATGATCGTGGCCTGCATCTCGCGTAGCGCGCGCTGGCCCCCGTCGAAGCGCGCCGCCCCGCTGGTCGCGACGTCCGTCATCCCTGCCTCCGCTGCCGGTGCCTTGTCCGAACCGGCGACCATGCGACGAAGCGCGCGCCGCGTCAACGTCGTGCTGCGGCGGCGATCGCCGCCGCCCGGCCGACAGCGCCGGCGCGGACACCGCATGATCGAACAGCGTCGGAGGGCTCGGCCGATCAGCCTTTGTCCGAAACAGCGGTTCGCGTCGCTACCGAACAATGCGTCGTCGACGACGGCCGCGCCCGCGGCGCGCGTTCGACGCGCGTCGACGACGCGCACGGGGAGTCCCATGGCGGCGGTACCGCAGCAGCAGCAGCAGCGCGAACGATCGCATGCACCGACCGTGCCGTCCGAGCAGGCCGCGCGGTCGCATGCGTCGGCGGAGGCGTCCGGACGCGCGCCGTGTCCCGACGGCGCGATCGCGGCGCACTTGGCGATGGGGCCGACGGGCGCACCCGCTGACGTGCTGCGCAGGCTGATCGACGCCCGCCTCGACCGCCTGCCGCGGCCCGGCGGAGGCCGCACGCTGCAGCGCTGGCGGGCCCTCGAGACGGTCGCCCGCCATGACCTCGCGCTCGTCAAGCTGTACGAGAGCCACGTCGATGCGCTCGCCATCCTCCACGAGATCGACCGGCGCGACGGCGAAGCGGGCGTCGCCTACGCGGTCTGGGCGTCCGAGTCGCGGGTCGACCCGATCGGCATCGACCGCGACGGGCCGCGCCCCGGCGAGGTCGTCCGCATCGCGGGCCGCAAGTCGTGGTGCTCCGGTGCGGCGCTCGTCGATGCCGGCCTGATGACGGCCACCGACGCGTCCGGACGTCGTTATCTCGTCGAGGTCGAGATGCACGGTCCCGGCATCGCGGTCGACGACGCGCGCTGGAACGCCGTCGGGATGCGCGACTCGGACAGTTTCGACGTGGTCTGCGACGGCGCGACCGCCCGCGTCGTGGGACCGCCCGACGCCTATCTCGCGCGCCCCGGCTTCTGGCATGGCGGCGCCGGGGTCGCCGCCTGCTGGTACGGCGCGGCCGCCGCGATCGGCAGCCGCGTCCGCGACCTGCAGGCCGGTCGCGACGACGTCCACGCGCTCGCCCACCTCGGCGCGATCGACGCCGCGCTGGCGTCCGGCGCGGCGCTGCTGCGCGAGGCGGCGGCCGCGATCGACGCGGGCCCTCGGGACGACGCCGCGCGGCTCGCGCTGCGCGTGCGCGGCGCGATCGCCGACCTCGCGGACGTCGTGATCCGCCACGCGGGCCGCGCCGTCGGGCCCGGCCCGCTGTGCCAGGAGGCGGACTTCGCGAGGCGCGTCGCCGACCTGCCGATCTTCGTGCGGCAGTGCCGCTCCGAACACGATCGCGTCGCGCAGGCGCGCGCGCTGCTCGCCGACGCGCACGAGACGTCGCGACCGGGATGGACGCTGTGATCCGCGCGCATGCATCGCTGTCGCCGCATGCACCCGAGCGACGCCTGATCGCCGGTGGCGGGACCGACGAGGTGGTGTGGCTCGCGTCGCCGCGGCTCGCGGCGCTCGACACGCTGAACGTCGCCGAATGGCCCGCGCGTTTCCGACGCATCTGGGTCCTCGCGCCGCATCCCGACGACGAGGTGCTCGGTCTCGGCGGCACGCTCGCCCGCCTCGCGACGATGGGCGCCGACGTGCGCATCGTGTCCGCGACGAACGGCGAAGCCAGCCACCCGGGCTCGACGCGCTGGACACGCGCGCGCCTCGCGACCGCGCGACCGATGGAGCTGCGCCACGCGCTGGAGCGGCTCGACGTCGCGGCGTCCATCGTGCCGCTCGGCCTGCCGGACGGCCGCATCGACGCGTCGCGGGAACCGCTGCTCGCGGCGCTGGCCGAGACGGTCGACGAGCGCGACCTGCTGCTCGCGACCTGCCGCTTCGACGGCCATCCCGATCACGAGGCGTGCGGCGAGGTCGCGGATCTGGCGAGGCAGCTCACCGGCGCGACGCTGTACGAATACCCGGTGTGGATGTGGCACTGGGCGGCGCCCGACGAACACGTCATTCCGTGGGATCGCGCGCGACGACTTCCGTTGAGCGACGCGATCGTCGACCGAAAGCGTCGCGCGATCGATGCGTTCGCGAGCCAGGTGATGCCCGACGGCGACCATCCGCCGGTGCTCGCGCCGCACGTCCTGCCGCGCTTCCTGCGCCCCTTCGAGCTCGTGTTCGCGTGAGCGCGGCCGTCGACCCGGCCGTCTCGTCGCCGTTCGACGCGCTGTATCGCGCATCGGCAGACCCCTGGGGTACGCGCACGCGCTGGTACGAGCGCCGCAAGCGCGCGCTGCTGCTCGCGTCGCTGCCGCACGAGCGGTACGAAGACGCGTACGAGGCCGGCTGCGGCAACGGTCACGTCACGACGGAGCTCGCGCCGCGCTGCGCGCACGTGCTCGCGAGCGACGCGTCGCCGGAGGCCGTCGCGCTGGCGACATCGGCGACGGCCGCCTGCGCGAACGTCGTCGTCGAGCGTCATCGGCTTCCCGACGACTGGCCGCGTCGTCCGTTCGACCTGATCGTGCTGTCGGAGCTGCTGTACTTCATCGACGCCGCGGGTCGCGACCGGATCGCCGACGCGGCGCGCGACAGCGCGGGGCCGAGCGGCGTCGTCGTCGCCTGCGACTGGCGCGACCCGATCGACGGCTACGACGTCCGCGGCGACGACGCGCATCGCCACTTCGAGCGCGCGCTGCGCCTGCCGCGCGCGTTCGAGTACGCCGACGACGACGTCCTGTTGACCGGCTGGTGCGCCGACGAGACCACCGTCGCACGCCGCGACGGACTGCGATGAGGCGGCCGCTCGGCCAGCGTCGCCGTCCGCACGCCGAGCCGCGGTCGCCGGGCGCGATCGGCGTCGTGATCCCGGCGCACGACGAGGAGCGCCACATCGCGGCCTGTCTCGACTCGGTCGAACGCGCCGCTGCGTCGCCGGCGCTCGGCGGCGTGCCGGTCCACGTCGTGGTCGTCTGCGACGCCTGCCGCGATCGCACGGCGGCGATCGTCGCATCGCGCGGGCACGCCGCGGTCGTCTGCGACGCACGCAACGTCGGCGCGGCGCGCGCGCTCGGCGCGCGGACGGCGCTCGCGCTCGGCGCCGGATGGCTGGCCTTCACCGACGCGGACAGCGTCGTGTGTCCCGGTTGGCTCGCGGCCCAGCTCGCGCTCGCGTGCGACGTCGTCTGCGGCACCGTCGTCGTCGACGACTGGAAGCACCATGCCGCCGGCGTGCGCGAGCGCTTCGAGCGGTTCTATCGCGACGTCGACGGGCACCGACACATCCACGGCGCGAACCTCGGCATGACGGCCGAGGCGTATCGCCGCGTCGGCGGCTTCGCGAGCCTCGCGAACAGCGAGGACGTGGCGATCGTGCGCGCGCTCGAATCGGCGGGCGCGCGGATCGCGTGGAGCGCGGCGCCGCGCGTCGTCACCAGCGCGCGCGTCGACTTCCGAGCGACGGCGGGCTTCGGTGCGCGACTCGCATCGCTCGCCGTGCGGTGCGCGGCCGCGACGGGTCCGGTCGGCGCCTGATCGACGGCGCGCCCGCGGGGCTGCGTCGCGAGGTCCGGCGCCGAGTACCGAGGCGCCGGACCCCTCGCATCACACGCGCGGCGGGTCGGTCTCGCGTGCCGGGTGACGATGCTGCCCGAGCGCCGCGATGAACGCGTCGACGTTCGCGTCGACGTCGCCGACGAACAGCCCCGGATCCGTGCCGCCGTCGGGGAGCGTCGACTCGATGCCGGCCCGCTCGAGCAGCGCGGACGATGCGCCGAGCGCGAGGATCGTCTTGCCGTGGCGATACTGCTCGGTGACGAACTCCATCGTCTTGCCGACGGCCATCAATGCGTCGACCGCGGCCTGTCCGTCCGGCAGCACCAGCGCGTCGAACAGGACGTCGGGCTGTTCTCCATCGATCCGGTCGCCTCGAGCGTGCCGCCGTCCGCCGTCGTACGACGCCGAGGCGCGGACCGATCAGCATCGGCACGGCGCCCTGCTCGACGCAGCGCGTCCTGCAGCGTCTCGATCGACGCGGCGTCGGCGCCGTCGGCGACCAGGATCGCGACCTTGCGCGTGCGGATCGAGCCGTCGCCGGGCAGCGCCATCAGCGACAGCGCCGGCGACGACGTCGACCTCGGGCGACGCCGGCTTGCCCAGCGCCGCGGCATCGCGGCCGGCACCTCCATGCCGAGGCCCTCGGCCACGCGCCGCGCGAGGTCCGGCGACACGTTGACGCAGCGCTCGACAGCATGCGCTCGCGGATCGCGGGCACCGTCAGCTTGCTCAGCTCGAAGCGGAAGCCGCCGACGATGTGGGCCTGCTCGACCGGCGGTCTGGCTGTCGAAGAACAGCGTCGCCTGCGTGTAGTGGTCGGCGAACTTCTCCGGCTTGCCGCGCACCTTGTCGCTCCTGCACCGGCTCGCGGGAACGACACGAAGCCCGCGTGGCGCCGGCCTGGAACGGGCAGCCGCCGCCGAGCGAGTTCGGCTCGTAGGCGACGCGGCCGCGCGGGATCGCCTGGCGATGCATGCCGTCGCGCTGGTTGTTGTGCACCGGCGCGACCGGCGCGTTGATCGGGATCTCGTGGAAGTTCGGGCCGCCGAGGCGCGTGATCTGCGTGTCGACGTACGAATGGATGCGGCCCTGCAGCAGCGGGTCGTTGCTGAAGTCGATGCCGGGCACGACGTGCGCCGTGCAGAACGCGACCTGCTCGGTCTCGGCGAAGAAGTTGTCGGGGTTGCGGTTCGAGCACCATGCGGCCGACCGGCGCGCACCGGCACCAGTTCTTCGGGGATCAGCTTGGTCGCGTCGAGCACGTCGAAGCTGAACGCGCTCGGCCTGCTCCTCGGTGAAGACCTGCAGGCCCAGCTCCCATTCCGGGATAGGCGCCGGCCTCGATCGCTTCCCACAGGTCGCGGCGATGGAAGTCGGGATCGGCGCCGGAGATCTTCACCGCCTCGTCCCACACCAGCGAGTGCGTGCCGAGCCAGCGGCTTCCAGTGGAACTTGCACGAAGCGCGACTCGCCCGCCGCGTTGACCAGCCGGAAGGTGTGCACGCCGAAGCCCTGCATCATGCGATAGCTGCGCGGGATCGCGCGGTCGGACATCACCCACATCAGCATGTGCGTCGACTCGGGCATCAGCGAGACGAAGTCCCAGAAGGTGTCGTGCGCGCGTGGCCGCCTGCGGCATCGCGTGGTGCGGCTCCGGCTTGACGGCGTGGATCAGGTCGGGGAACTTCATCGCGTCCTGGATGAAGAACACCGGGATGTTGTTGCCGACCAGGTCCCAGTTGCCTTCGTCGGTGTAGAACTTGACGGCGAAGCCGCGCACGTCGCGCGCGGTGTCGGTCGAGCCGCGCTCGCCGGCCACGGTCGAGAAGCGCACGAACACCGGCGTGCGCTTGCCGGCCTCCGGCGAACGGCGCGGCCTTGCGTGACGTCGCGTCAGCGGCGTCGTAGGCACTCGAAGTAGCCGTGCGCGCGCCGAGCCGCGCGCGTGCACGATGCGCTCGGGGATGCGCTCGTGGTCGAAGTGCGTGATCTTCTCGCGCAGGATGAAGTCTTCGAGCAGCGTCGGGCCGCGCAGGCCCGGCCTTCAGCGAGTTCTGGTTGTCGGCGACCGCGCACGCCCTGGTTGGTCGTCAGCGACCTGGCCGCCGGAGTCGACGCGCACGCGTCGAGCGAGCCGTCGTTGCCGTTGTCGCCGTCGGTGGCGGCGGGCTCGCCGGTCTTGCGCGAGACGTTCGACTCGCTGACGGTGCTCGCCGCGACGTCGGGCGGCACCGGCACGTGCGCGCCCTGGGCCGGCTCGTAGCCGTATCGCGGGTCGGCTTCGGCGAGCAGGTGCTCGGCGACGGGCATCGACGCGACGGTCGCCTGGGTATCGGCGGCCTTCCGTTCGAGACGGTCGCCGCCATCGCTCGGCTCGGGGTGCGACGGGCCGCTCGACGTGGCGCGCGAAGCGGCCTTCGTCGCGGCCTTCTTCGACGTCGCGCGGGCGGTGGACTTGCGGGCGGGTTTGCTGGGGCTCGTCATCGATGCTCCTCGGAGGGGGTGGGAACGGACCGGCGCGCGCGGCGCCGCGAGGGCCCGAGGCGGCGAGAGACCGGTGCCGGCGATACGGGCCGACCGACGGCACGCATCATGCGCGCGCGTCGGCCGGCGAAGGGGTGACGCTCAAACGGCGTGCGAGGCGGGATCGGCCAGCGACTTCGACGGCTCGTCGTGGACGGACTTCGCGGTCGCGGACGGTTCCGGATGTCGTTCGGCCGTCGGGAACGGCCAGGGTTCCTCGGCGCGTTCGGTCGAGACGCCGCGCGGCGCGCGGGTCGGCGCGCCGAGCCTCGACCGGGCGACCCACGCCGCGGCCGTGACGACGGCGCCGACGATCGCGACGCGGACGAGCGTGCCGCCGAAACCGGGCGACGGCGCGTAGAAGCGGCCGGTCGCGCCACGAAGGGCGCCGCGCAACGAGCCGCGCAGCGGAAGGGGGCGCATCATTCCTGGCTCCTGTCGTCGACGGTCGCTGCGGGATGCGGCGACGCGACGGCGAGTGTCGCCGGAGCGACGAGCGGCGGACCTCGGACGACCGGACGACATCGCGCGCAATCGCCTGACTCGGGTACCGGTCGCGATCCGACGGCCCGGAGCGTCGCGCCACGGCGCGACGAGGACCCGGTGCTTCGGCGCCCGAGTCACGTGTCGTCGTCGGCGCTCCGGCCTTCGCGACGGCGATTGCGCACGTAGAGCGCCTGGCCGACGGCCGCGATCGCGAGCAGGAAGACGTTGCTGACGACGAACACGAGGTTGTCGAGCAGCCAGCTGTAGACGACGAAGCCGGTGGACGCCGCGAGCTGCCCGACGAACAGCCACTTCGAGAGGCCCGCCGTGCTCCCTTCCTTCCACTGGTTCCACGCCTGCCGGCCGATCGTCAGCACGAGGATGCCCGTGCTGATCCAGCCGATCACCGCGGTGATCGTGTCCTTCATCGCATGTTCCGTCAGCCGAGTGTCTGGAGGTGTCGGTGGATCGCGTGCACGACGACCGATCCCTCGCCGACGCCCGACGCGACGCGCTTGACCGACCCCGCACGGACGTCGCCGACGGCGAAGACGCCCGGCCGCGACGTCACGTACGGCGAGACCGGCGACACGCCGTCGGCGCTGTGCCCCGTGACGATGAAGCCTCCGCCGTCGAGCCCAACGCAGCCGTTCAGCCATTCGGTGTTCGGCGCGGCACCGATCATCAGGAAGACGTTGCCGATCGCGTGCGTCGACTCCTCGCCGGTGGTGCGGTCGACCCACGTGACCTCCGCGAGGTCGCGGTCGCCGGCGAGCCGCACGATCTCGGTCCGCGTGTGCAGCGTGATGTGCGTCGACGACGCGATCCGCCGCACGAGGTAGTCCGACATCGTTTCGGCGAGGCCTGCAGCCCGGACCAGCATGTGCACATGCCTCGACAGCCGCGACAGGAACACGGCGGCCTGGCCGGCCGAGTTGCCGCCGCCGACGACGACCACCTCCTGGCCGTCGCAGAGCCGCGCCTCCATCGCCGTCGCGGCGTAGTGGATGCCCTGCCCCTCGAAGCGCTCGGCATCGGCGACGTCGAGGCGACGGTAGCGGGCGCCGGTCGCGACGACGACGGACCGCGCCTTGACGGAGCGGCCGTCGTCGAGCGCGATGCGGAACGGCTGCATGGCGCAATCGAGCGACGTCGCCATCCGCGAGATCGCGAGCCGCGCGCCGAACTTCTGCGCCTGCGCCTGCGCGCGACCCGCGAGCGCCTCGCCGCTGATGCCGGTCGGGAAGCCGAGGTAGTTCTCGATCTTCGACGACGTGCCGGCCTGCCCGCCCGGCGCCATCCCCTCGACGACGAGCGTGTCGAGTCCTTCCGACGCGGCGTACACCGCGGCCGCGAGCCCGGCCGGCCCCGCGCCGACGACGATCACGTCGTGGACGTGCTCCGGATCGAGGTCTTCGGTCAGTCCGAGCGCGTCCGCGAGTGCGGCGTTCGACGGGTTCTTCAGCACGCGGTGATCGGGCGTGATGACGACCGGAAGCTGCGACGTCTCGAGATGGAAGCACTCGAGGAAGCCGCGCGCGTCGGGATCCGCGTCGACGTCGAGCAGCCGATGCGGGAACGCGTTGCGTTGCATGAAGCGCTGCAGCCGCAGCGTGTCGGCCGCATGCGCCGAGCCGACGACGACGACGCCCCCGACCTGGTGCCGGATGATGCCGACGCGTCGCAGGATGAACGCGCGCATCACGATCTCGCCGATGTCCGACTCGAGCGCGACCATGCGGCGGAAGTCGGCGCGCGCGATGCGGACGACGCGGCTGTCCTCCGCAGCGCGCGCCGACACGAGCACGCTGCGCTCGTTGAACAGATCCATCTCGCCGGTGAAGTTGCCGGCGCGATGCACGTGCATGACGTAGGGCACGCCGTGCACGTCGACGTCGACGATCTCGATCGCGCCGTCGCACACGAAGAAGAAGTCGACGCCGCGGTCGCCGCGCTGGAACAGGTAGCGGCCTCGCGGGATGTCGACGCCCTCGCCGTATGCGGCGATGCGCTCGGCCATCGCGTCGCTCAACCGCGGGAACGTCTGGGCGACGCGCTCGTACGGGTCGGTGCTCTCGAGTGCGGGTTCGATGGTCATGGTCGGCGCTCGACGGGCATCGACGCATGCTAGCAAAGCACTTCGCGACCGCGTCTCGACGGTCGACGAGTCGCTAGAATCGGCCGATGGAGACTCCGCTCACCGGCGCGTTCGTCGTCGGCCGCATCCGCATCCGCGACGCGCAGCGCTGGATCGCGTATCGCGACGCCGTCCCCGCGACGCTCGTCGCGTGGGGCGGCGAGATCGTCGCCCGAGGCCGCGCGGCCCGCCTGCTGGCAGGCACCGACGACGACGGCGACTGCGTCGTGCTGCGCTTCCCGTCGCTCGACGCGGTCGACGGCTGGTACGCGTCGGACGCCTATCGCGCTGATCGTGCCGTTGCGCGACGCGGCGGCCGACGTCACGCTGGTCGCGTACCGGATCTGACGCCGGCGCGTCAGCGGCGCAGCTTCGGCACGGCCGCGAGCAGCGTGCGCGTGTAGTCGTGCGTCGGGCGGCGCAGCACCTGCTCCGCGCTGCCCTGCTCGACGATGCGGCCCTTCGTCATCACGGCCACGTCGTCGGCGAGGTACTCGACGACGCCGATGTTGTGCGTGATGAACAGGTAGGCGATGCCGAGGTCGCGCTGCAGCTGCTTCAGCAGGTTCAGGATCTGCGCCTGCACCGACACGTCGAGCGCCGACGTCGGCTCGTCGCAGACGACGAGGCTCGGCTCGACCGCCAGCGCGCGTGCGATCGCGAGCCGTTGCCGCTGGCCGCCGGAGAACTCGTGCGGATAGCGATGCAGCGCCTCGTTGCGGATGCCGACCTGGTCGAGGAGCGTGCCCAGCCGCGCGATGCGGGCCGGCGCGTCGAGCTCCGGCCGCAGCGACACGAGCCCTTCCTCGAGGATCTCCGACACGCGCATCCGCGGGTCGAGCGACGCGAACGGATCCTGGAAGATGATCTGGATCTTCGAGCGCATCCGCTGCAGCGCGCGGCCCTCGAGGCGATCGAGCCGTTCGCCGTCGAACATCGTCGCGCCGCCGATCACCGCCTGATGGCGCAGCAGCTGCAGCAGCGCCTTGCCGGTCGTCGTCTTGCCGCAGCCCGACTCGCCGACCAGCGCGAGCGTGCGGCCCGGCGCGATCGAGAACGACACGCCGTCGACCGCCTTGACGTGCCCGACGACGCGTCGCAGCGCGCCCTGGCGGATCGGGAAGTGGACGGTCAGGTCGCGCACGTCGAGCAGCGTGGCGGTCGACGCGGCGACGCGGGCCTCGGGGAGCGCCTCGACGGCCTCCGCCGGCATCCGCGGGCGCACGTCGTCGGGGAGCGACCGGTCGTAGATGAAGCAGCGCACCGGATGGGTCGCGACCGGCGCCGCGTTCGCGACCCCGCCGGGCGGCATCGTGCCGTCGAACAGCGCGGGCACGTGCGACGTGCAGTACGGCACGGCCGCGACGCATCGGTCGGAGAAGCGGCAGCAGCGGAACTCGAGCGTCAGCGGCGGCACGGTGCCGGGGATCGCCGCGAGCGGCACGTCGCGCTTCGCCGGCCTCGGGCAACGCGTCGAACAGCTTGATCGCGTACGGATGCAGCGGCCGCGCGAAGAAGTCGTCGGCGGACGCGACCTCGACGATCTGCCCCGCGTACATCAGCGCGACGCGATGCGCCATCTGCGCGACGACCGCGAGGTCGTGCGTGATCAGCATCATCGCCATGCCGAGCCGCTGCTGCAGGTCCTTCAGCAGGTCGAGGATCTGCGCCTGGATCGTCACGTCGAGCGCGGTCGTCGGCTCGTCGGCGATCAGCATCTCGGGCTCGGCCGCGAGCGCGATCGCGATCATCACGCGCTGCTTCTGCCCGCCCGACATCTGGAACGGATAGCTGTCGATGCGGCGCTCGGGCTCGGGGATGCCGACCTGGCGCAGCCAGTCGATCGCCTTCGCGCGCGCCGCGTCGCCGCGCAGCGCCGTGTGCGCGACGATCGTCTCGACGATCTGCTCGCCGACCTTCAGCACCGGGTTCAGGCTCGTCGACGGGTCCTGGAAGATGATGCCGATCTTGCCGCCGCGGCGTTCGCGCATGCGGGCCTCGGGCAGCACCAGCAGCTCCTCGTCGTCGAGTCGCACCGACCCGTCGTCGATGCGGCCGTTGTCGGGCAGCAGGCGCATCAGCGCCATCGCCGTCATCGACTTGCCGCAGCCCGACTCGCCGACGAGCGCGAACGTCTCGCCGCGCGCGACCGACAGCCGGACGCCGTCGAGCGCCTTGACGAGCCCCGCGTCGGAGTCGAGCGCGACGTGCAGGTGGTCGGCGATCAGGATCTCGGGCTCGTCGGCCGCGGCGTCGACCGGGCGGCGGAGCGGCAGGTCGCCCGCGATCTCCCTCATGTCGTGATCCCCGCGCGCGAGCGCAGCGGCACGGCGGCCGCGACCTTGCGCCGCAGGTCGGCGGCGACGCGACGCGGCTTCCACGTCCGTGCGCGCGGATCGAACGCGTCGCGCACGCCGTCGGCGAACAGGTTGATCGACAGCACGAGCCCGAGCATGAACACGAACGCGGTCGCGAGGTTCCACCAGACGACCGGCTCGCGCGCCATCTCGGACCGCGCGAGGTTCAGCATCGTGCCGAAGCTCGACATCGACGGGTCGACGCCGACGCCGACGTACGACAGCACCGCCTCGTACAGCACGATCTGCGAGAACTCGAGCACGAGCGTGATGATCACGATGTGCATCACGTTCGGCATGATGTGCCGGACCATGATCGTCGCGGCGCTCGGCACCGAACGCCTGCGACGCCTGCACGTAGTCGAGCTCGCGCAGCTTCATCGTCTCGCCGCGCACGAGTCGGCACATCGTCGCGAACTCGGTGATGCCGATGATGATGCACAGGAACAGCAGCTTCAGGTCCGAGCGCTCGATGCCGGTCTCGAAGAGCTGCGGGTTCTTGTCGATGAACACCTGGATCAGCAGCACGCACGCGGCGATCAGCAGCACCGGCGGGGATCGACGACAGCACCGTGTACGCGTACTGGATCAGGTCGTCGGCCCAGCCGCGCAGGTAGCCGCCGACGATGCCGAGGCCGAGCGCGAACGGCAACGTCGCGGCCGTCGTCAGCGCGCCCATCACGATCGCGGTCCGGATGCTCTTGATGACGCGATAGAACACGTCGTTCCCGGTCAGGTCGGTCCCGAAGACGTGGTAGCCCGACGCGAGCGACGCGAGCAGGCCGATGACGATGCCGAGCACGACGACGGTCCGCGCGATCGCGTTCCACGGCATCGTCGCCGTGCGCGAGCGCATCGACGCCCAGGCCGCGACGATGCCTCCGCCACTGCGGCTCGCGACGCCGCCGGCGACGAGGCCCATCAGCAGGATGCCGCCGATCGCGCCGAGCACGACGCCGGTGACGGCGCGCGTCGCGAGGTCGCCGGCCCAGTCACGCTCCGGGTCCGCGAGCAGCCGGCCGCCGTACTGCAGCCGCGGGAATCCGCGGACCATCGTGCCGCCTTCGTCGACCGTCTCCTTCGAGAACGAGCGATACGCGAGCGGCACGCGAATAGGTCTTCTCGCGCGACTCGCGCAGCGGCGCCAGCATCGCGTCGAGCAGCGACAGCGTCTCGCCGGAATAGACCGCCGGCGCCGGCTTCGCACCCGGCGTCGGCGTGGCGTCGATGCGCGGACGGAAGTGGATCGAGTCGAGCATCGCGACCACGATGAACACGCCGACGACGATCGACGCGGACATCGGCGTCGGCGCGACGAAGACCCGCCGCCACGTGCGGCGCGCGTTCGGATTGCGCGCCACGCGCGACACGTAGATCGCGGCCATCGCGATCACGAGCCACAGGAAGATGTCGGTCCAGAGGAAGACGAATTTCGGCATCCGGTGCTCGGGCGTCTGGGAATCAGCAAGTCCCCGCGGGGGCGGGAAGGCGGCGTCGCTGCAAGGCGGTCGAGAGCCGCTGGATTCCCGCCTTCGCGGGAACGACGAGGTTCGTCATGCCAACCGCACCCGCGGGTCCGCGATCGTGTACGCGACGTCCGCGAGCAGGAAGCCGACGACGTAGAGGATCGCGCCGAGGAACACCATCGCGCGGACGACCGCGAAGTCCTGCTGGCCGATCGCCTCGATCGTGTAGTTGCCGAGTCCCGGGATGCCGAAGAACGACTCGAAGACGATCGACCCGAGGAACAGGATCGGGAAGATCGTGAACACGTTGGTGATGACCGGGATCATCGCGTTGCGCAGCACGTGCTTGAACAGCACGACCTGCTCGGACAGCCCCTTCGCCCGCGCCGTCCGCACGTAGTCGCGCGAGAGCTCCTCGAGGAACATCGCGCGATACAGCCGCGAGTCGTAGCCGAGTCGCGACACGACGCGTGATGAGGATCGGCAGCGACGAGGAACTTCACGAGACCGAGGCCGTCCGCGAACCCCGAGATCGGCACGACGCGCATCAGCTTCGAGAACACGTACTGGCCGGCGATGATGTAGAACAGGCTCGAGATCGACAGCAGCACGACGGTCAGCACGACGCCCCAGAAGTCGAGCGGGCTGCCGCGGAAGAACACCATCGCGAGCGAGAACACGACCGACACGAAGATCGTCAGCGCGAACACCGGCGCCTGCAGCGCGATCGACGGACCGATGCGCTCGGCGATCTCGTGGCCGATGTCGCGGCCGGTGTCGGAAGCGCCGAAGTCGAGCGCGAACAGCCGCGCCGAGCGCTGCCAGAACACGGTGTCGGTCAGCTTGCGGGAGCCGTCGTCCTTCGCGTTCCACAGCAGCGGCTTGTCGTAGCCGTGCGCGACCTTCCAGTCGTCGATCTGCTGCTGCGAGATGTACTTGCCGCCGATGTTCAGCCGCGCCATGTCGTCCGGCGTGCTGACCGTGAAGAAGAGCACGAACGTCAGCAGGTTGACGCCGATCAGGATCAGGATGCCGTAGAGCACCCGACGCACCAGGAAGCCCGCCATCAGGCCGCCTTCACGTCGCGTGGGCCAGCGGCACCTGCGCGCCGAGCGCGTTCGTCCGCTCGCGCGCCTTGAACGCGCGCCACGCCGGCCACAGGCTCGCGAGCAACGCGAAGCACGATCAGCCACAGCGGCCAGAAGTGCGGCGGGTTCCATTCGCGCACGAGCCGGGCGCGCATCGCCGGATCGATGCGGCGGAACTCGAGCGTGTTGCGGACCATGTACGTCGGCACGCCGTTCTTCATCCACGGCTGGTACGAGCCGACCGAGTACGGGTTGTAGCCCCACAGCCACGGCGAGTCGCGGCGCGCGATCTCGACCATGCGGTCGACCGTCGCCTGCTTCTCGGGGCCGTCCTCCATGTAGCGCATCTTCTCGTAGAGCCGGTCGTACTCGTCGTTCTGATAGTTCGCCGCGTTCTCGCCCTGACCGTGCGTCAGCGCCTTCGAGTTCGGGCCGTACAGCAGGAACAGGAAGTTCTCCGCGTCGGGATAGTCGCCGTTCCAGCCCCACCAGAAGATCTGCGTCGGACCCCTGGTTCATCTTGTCCTGGAAGCGGTTGTAGTCGGTCGCGCGCAGCTCGAGCTGGACGCCGAGCTTCGCGAACTGCTTGATGACCCAGTCGATCTCGGCGCGCAATTCCGGCGTCGGCACGCGCTGGTAGTCGTAGTTCAGGACGAGCGGCTGTCCGGTGCGTGACGTCGCGACCGCCCGGGTACCCGGCCTCCTCCATCAGCTTCTGCGCGACCGCGAGCGGCTTGCGGACCGCGTGGCCGTTGCCGTTCTCGACCTTCCAGTCGTAGGCGTACGGGTTGATCCCGGCCTCGCCGGATCGGAAGCCGAAGACGACCGGCGGCAGCGGTCCCATCGCGGCCGGCCCGGCCTTGCCCTGCTGCTCGAACAGCTGCGGAGTACTCGTCCCAGTCGACCGCGATCTGCAGCGCCTGCCGCAGCTTGCGGTTGCGCTCGACGTCGGCGGCGGTCTTTCCCTTGCCGACGACCGGGTCGAGCCAGTTGAAGCCGATGTACCAGTTGACCGCCTCGACGGCGCGCGGGAAGCGGAAGCCCTTGCGCGCGAACTCCTGCGCGGTGGCATCGGAGTCGCGCGCCTCGGTCGAGAACTCGAGACCCCATTCGAGGTGGTCCATGTCGGGCTCGTCGAGATAGCCCTGGCGCCACTTGCTCTTCATCGGCAGCCGTTCCTTCTCGATGCGGAACACGACCTTGTCGAGGAACGGCGTCGTCTTGCCGCAGTCGTCGAGCAGGCCCTTCTCGCTTGTCGCCGGGCTCGCCTTCGCACGGATACGGCTCGCCGCGATAGTTCGGGTTGCGGACCAGCGTGTGCTGGCGGTTCTCGACGTATTCGGTCGCCATGAACGGTCCGGTGCCCGCCGGCCACGTGTTCAGCGACAGGTTGTGCTCGATCATGCCCGGCTGCGAGTAGAACGCCTCGGCCTCCCACGGCACCGGCGCGAAGAACGTCATCGCGAGCCAGTACTTGAACTGCGGATACTTGCCGACGACGCGGATGCGCAGCGTGTGGTCGTCGAGCGCCGTCGCGCCGTCGAACGGGATCTTGCGGAAGTCGAGGAACGGCAGGTCGCGTTCGGTCGGACCGAGGCCCTGCCGCAGCTGCGCGTCGACGACGCGGACGCGTTTCGCGTAGTCGGTCATGCCGACGATGTACTCGTTCATGACCGAGAACGCCGACGACTTGATGCGCGGCGTCGCCATCCGCTTGATCGCGTAGACGAAGTCGTCGGCGACGAGCTCGCGCGTGCCGGTCTTCGGGAAATCGGTCAGCGCGTACTTGCCGCTCAGGTCCGCCGCCTTCAGCCCGCGATAGACGAAGCTGCCGTCGGCGTTCTTCGCGAACGCCGGATGCGGCGCGTACAGCACGCCGCGCTTGATCGGGATGTCGTAGACGCTCTCCGCGACGTCCTCGCCCGGCGCGTCGGCCGACAGCTCGTGGCCGTCCTTCGCGTAGTAGCGCGGCTGCGGGACTTCGGTCGCGAGGCGCGGGATCAGCTGGTACGGCCGCTTCAGGTAGTGGTACTGCAGCAGCGGCTCGTAGATCGAATACGTGAACGGCGTCTCGTTCGCGCTGTACGAGCTCGTCGGGTCGAGATACTTCGGCGACGACTCCTGCGTCGCCGTGAAGTACGTGTTCGTGCCTTCGGAGCCGGGCGGGTTCGGATCGTTCGGCACGCCGCAGCCGCCGAGCACCGCGAATGCGAATGCGACGGCGCCGGTGCGACGCGACCCCGCGACGGCGGCGAGCCGCGACGCGACGACGGCGCGCAGCGCGCCGAGGCGCCGCACCGCGCGGGCGGCGATCGATCGTCCGTCGTCCATCGTCGATCCTTCCGTGAGCTTCGGCGCCAGGCGCCGGCGTGCGCCCGCACGACGCCGACGCCGGCCGCGGGCAAACCGCCATTCTGCATCGATTCGGACGGCGGAGGGCCGGCCCTTCGTCCGGTCGACGGCCGGCCCGCGGGCGGCGGGGCCGGGTCTCACGGCGCATCGACGCCCATTGCATATACTCACGGCCCGCCGTCGCGGATGCCGCGGCCCGCTCGCGCGCCGCACCGCGCGACCGCCGCCGGACTCGCCGGCACCCCACCCCATCCAACGCCTGGAGACTCCATGGGCTTTCTCGACGGCAAGCGCATCCTCGTCACGGGCGTCCTGTCGAACCGCTCGATCGCGTACGGGATCGCGCGCGCCTGCCGCCGCGAAGGCGCCGAGCTCGCGTTCACGTACGTCGGCGAGCGCTTCCGCGAACGCACCGAGGGCTTCGCGACCGAGTTCGGTTCGTCGCTGCTGTTCGACTGCGACGTCGGCAGCGACGAGCAGATCGCCGCGCTGTTCGACGGCCTCGGCAAAGCCTGGCCGTCGCTCGACGGCCTCGTCCACGCGATCGGCTTCGCGCCGCGCGAGGCGATCGCCGGCGACTTCGTCGACGGGCTGTCGCGCGAAGGCTTCCGCATCGCGCACGACATCTCGGCGTACAGCTTCCCGGCGCTCGCGAAGGCCGCGGCGCCGATGCTGTCGGACCGGTCGTCGCTGCTGACGCTGACGTATCTCGGCAGCGAGCGGTTCGTGCCGAACTACAACACGATGGGCCTCGCGAAGGCGTCGCTCGAGGCCAGCGTGCGCTATCTCGCCGCGTCGCTCGGCGGCAAGGGCGTGCGCGTCAACGGCATCTCGGCCGGGCCGATCCAGCACGCTCGCCGCGTCCGGCATCAAGGGCTTCGGCAAGATCCTCGACTTCGTCGCGGCGAACTCGCCGATCCGGCGCAACGTCACGATCGACGACGTCGGCAACGTCGCGGCGTTCCTGCTGTCGGACCTCGCCGCCGGCGTCACCGCCGAGATCACGTACGTCGACGGCGGCTTCAACACCGTCGTCGGAGGCATCGTCGAGGCCTGACGTGGCGGCCGGGGAGTCGCGGCCGGGCGCGGGTCCCGGCGAGGGGTCGTCCGCCGCGGCGTCGACCGCGGCGTCGGCCGGGCCGCGCGCGACCGACCGGCTGCTCGGCGCCGCGCCGACGTCGTTGCCCGACGCGTCCGGGCTGCTGCGCGACGTGCTCGCGGCGCGCGGCCTCGCCTCGCCGGCGGACCTCGGCTCGCCGCCCGGCGCCGGCGCCACGACGCTGTGGAAGGTCAACGCGGCGCAGATGCTCGTCGTGTCGCACACGAGCCGAGAGGCCGTCATCGACGACGCGTTCGAGTGCGGCCGCATCGCCGCCACGGCCGCGTTGTCGGCCGTGCATGCCCGCGCCGCGCAGCCGCTGTTCGCGCGGCTGACGTGCGCGTGTCCGGCCGGCGCGAGCGACGCGGCGCGCCGGTCGCTGATCGACGGCGTCGCGGTCGCGATGGACGACGTCGGGCGCCGCGCTCGTCGACGCGCAGATCGTCGACGCGCCCGACGCTGCGCTTCGACGTGCTCGTCGTCGGCGTCGTGCGGCCGGACCGCGTCAAGGGGCCCGACGGCGCGCAGGCGGGCGACGCGCTGATCCTCGGCGGCCCGCTCGGGCTCGGCATCTATGCGGCCGCCTGCACGAAGGGCCGGCTGTCCGACGACGACCGGGCGCTGCTGATCGCGCAGGCGACGCGGGCGAACCCCGTCGGCGTCGCGCTCGGCGACGATCCGCAACGTCCACGCGGTCGGCGAGGTCGGACCGGCGGGGCTCGTCGCGACGGCGCTCGCGATGACGGCGGCGTTGCCGGCGACCATCGACTCGCGACGCGTGCCGTCGCTGCCGCGCGCGCTCGGGTTCGCGAAGACCGGCTGCGTCGCGCCGGAGTCGTCGCGCAACTGGAACCGCGACGGCGCGCAGGTCGCGCTCGCCGACGCCGTGATGCCCGAGATGCGCAGCCTGCTGACCGATCCGCATCCGAGCGGCGCGCTGCTCGTCGCGTGCAAGCCCGAGTCGGTCGAGCGCGTGCTGAAGCTGTTCGACGGGACCGCGGCGGTCGTCGGGCGCGTCGCCGTGGCGCCGGGGCCGCGTCGCGTGACGATCGAGGCGTAGCCGCACCGGACGCGCCGCGCCGTTCCGACACCGCGGCGCCCACGCGACGCCTCGGCCGCATCGCTCGCGGCCCCCGCGGCTTTGCGGTAGCCTTGCCGGCTTGCGGCGCGCGCCACGCGTCGTCCTTTCGAGAGTCCACATCCCGATGAGTGCACTGCCGCTCGCGAGCGCTTCCGGCGCCGCGATGGACCGCGCTTTGGACCGCGCGGCCGACCCCGTCCTCGACCTGTTCGCGCGGCTGCGCGCCGACGTCGACTTCTTCGCGCTGCGCCTCGTCGAGGAGGACAGCGAGTCGCTCGCGATGCGCCTCGGCGTACCGCAGCCGTTCGTGCGCCGCATCGACCGCGGCGCGATGCTCACCGTCGTCCATCGCGGCGCGTACGGCTATGCCGCGACGTCCGACCTCTCGGCCGCCGGGCTGCAGCGCGCGCTCGATCACGCGATCGCGTGGGCCGAGGCCACGAGCGCGACGTCGGTGCTGCAGTATCCGGTGCCGAAGGACGACGCGCCGCGCGGGCACTACGCGTCGCCGGCCGGGCGCCCGCTGCCGTCGCGCACCGCGCTCGCCGCGCTGGTCGCGGACGTCGACGCGTCGACGCGCATCGACTCGCGGGTGGTCGACACGCTGACGTCGGTCCGCATCTGCGTCGCGTCGCATCGCTACCTCACGAACCGCGGCGGCGACACGACGCAGGTCTACCGCTTCGTGCAGCCGAACGTGCAGGTGACGGTCAGCGACGGCACCGACACGCAGACGCGCAGTTTCGCGGGTCAGTACAACGGCTGGTGCCAGCAGGGCGGCGCCGACGTGCTCGAGCGGGCGGGCTTCGCCGGGGCCGGCGCCACCGTCGCGCGCGACGCGATCGACCTGCTCGAGGCGCCGAACTGCCCGAGCGGACGGATGGACCTGCTGCTGATGCCCGACCAGATGATGCTGCAGATCCACGAGTCGATCGGCCATCCGCTCGAGCTCGACCGCATCCTCGGCGACGAGCGCAACTTCGCCGGCACGAGCTTCGTGACGCTCGACATGTTCGGCCACTACCAGTACGGCTCGCCGCTGCTGAACGTCAGCTTCGATCCGACGCGGCCCGAGCAGTTCGCGAGCTACGCGTTCGACGACGAGGGCAACGCCGCGAAGCGGGAGCTGCTGATCCGCGAAGGCGTGCTCGTCCGGCCGCTCGGCGGCGCGCTGTCGCAGGCGCGCGCGAATCACCTGCTCGGCCGCGGCGAGCATCCCGGCGTGGACGTCGGCGGCGTCGCGAACGCGCGATCGTCGAGCTGGAACCGCGCGCCGATCGACCGCATGGCGAACCTCAACATCGAGCCCGGCACGTCGACGCTCGACGAGATGATCGCGTCGGTCGAGCGCGGCGTGATGATGAAGACGAACGTGTCGTGGTCCATCGACGACTCGCGCAACAAGTTCCAGTTCGGCTGCGAATGGGGCCGGCTGATCGAGAACGGCCGGCTCACGACCGTCGTCAAGAATCCGAACTATCGCGGCGTCTCGGCGACGTTCTGGCGCAGCCTGAAGGCGGTCGGCGACGACAGCACGTTCGAGGTGATGGGCACGCCGTACTGCGGCAAGGGCGAGCCGAACCAGGTGATCCGCGTCGGCCACGCGTCGCCGGCCTGCCTGTTCGCCGACGTCGACGTGTTCGGCGCGGGCGGCGCGGCATGACCGCCGACCCGGCGCTGCTCGACGCCGCCTCGTCGCGCGACGGCGCGATGCCGCGGCTCGACGGCGAGAGCTACTTCGCCGACCTCGCCGCGGGCCTGAAGCGCTTCCTCGGCGCGCACGAGCAGTTCACGTGCGCGTACGCGGCCGAGCAGTCGGACTTCGTCCGCTTCAACCACGGTCGCATCCGCCAGGCCGGGCGCGTCGACCAGGCCGACATCACGCTGCGTCTCGTCGACGAACGCGACGCGGCCTCGCAGGGCCGACGCCAGGCGTCGATCGCGTTGACGCTGACCGGCGACGTCGCGGCCGACCTCGACCATTGCGACCGCGCGCTCGCGTCGCTGCGCGCGACGCTGCCGGACCTGCCGGCCGATCCGCTGCTGACGGTCGAGACCGACGGCTTCGCGTCGCGCAACGTGCGCGTCGGCCACCTGCCGTCGGGCATCGACATGGCGTCGGCCGTGACGCAGCTCGGCGTCGGCCACGACCTCGTCGGCTTCCTCGCGACCGGCCCGCTGCAACGCGGCTTCGCGAGCTCGTACGGCCATCACAACTGGCACGAGGTCGCGAACTTCAACTTCGAGTGGAGCCTGTACTTCGAAGGCGACAAGGCCGCGAAGAGCGAGCTACGCGGGCTTCGAGTGGCAGCCAGAGACGCTGCGCGCGAAGATCATCCGCGCGGCGAACGACGTCGCCGTGCTGCGGCGGCCGGTGCGGCCGCTCGATCCGGGCGCGTACCGCGTCTACCTGTCGCCGATGGCGATGCGCGAGATCGTCGGCACGATGGCGTGGGGCGGCTTCTCCGCGAAGGCGCGGCAGACCCGCACGAGTCCGCTGCAGCGGCTGTACGACGGCCAGGCGACGCTGAGCCCGATGGTGACGATCAGCGAACACACGGCGAGCGGGCTGATGCCGGTCGTGCAGTCCGACGGCTTTCGCCGGCCGGACCACATCGACCTGATCGCCGGCGGCCGGCCCGAGGCGCTGCTCGCGTCGCCGCGCACGGCGCAGCGAGTACGGCCTGCGGCAGAACGGCGCCGAGACCGACGACGAGTCGCCGCAGTCGCTCGACATGGCGCCCGGGACCGTCGACCACGACCACGTGCTGCGCGAGCTCGGCACGGGACTGTGCATCAACAACCTCTGGTACCTGAACTTCTCCGACCGCATGAACTGCCGGCTGACCGGCATGACGCGCTTCGCGACGTTCTGGGTCGAGAACGGCGAGGCCGTCGCGCCGACGAACGTGATGCGGTTCGACGACAGCGTCTACCGGATGCTCGGCGACGGACTGACCGGCCTCACGGCGACGCGCGAGTTCATCCCCGAGTCGGGCACCTACGAGCGCCGTTCGACGGCGAGCATGCGGCTGCCGGGCGCGTTCGTCGACGGGTTCCGCCTGACGCTGTAGATCCGCCGACGCTGGACATCGCCGCGTCGAAGGGCGACGCTGCACGCCCGTCCCGCGCGGGACGCGACCCGGAGCAGGCGATGCATTCGACGATCATCGAGGCAGGCGACTACCACGTGACGTGCATCGGCTGTCCGGCCTCCGACGGCACGTTCCGGTCGATCGCGAAGTTCGAGCGGCGCGCGGACTGGCAGCGGCATCTCGCGTCGCCGGAACCGCGCGTCGCGATGCGCTCGATGAACCATCGGCTCGACGCCGCGTTCGCCTCCGGGCCCGAGGCCGTGGCCGCGGCGGCCGACTACGCGCGATCCGCGGTGGCGAACGGAACGATCCTCTGGTTCGACGAGGCCGACGCGCTGTTCACGAAGCGCACGCACGTCGACGACGGGCACGACCGCTACTGATCGCGGACGCGAGATCGTCGCCGGCCCGGACGATTCCAGCCGGACCGCATCGCCGCCCCTCTTCTCGGGCCGGTATGCACGGATCGTCGACTCGCGCGTCAGGGCCGCGCGCGATCCGCGACGCGCGACTCGAGCGGCGCCGGCACGAAGTCCGGGCGGAAGCGGCACGTCGACGGATAGCGCGCCTGCGCGGCGACGCAGGCGTCCGCGATGCCGGCCGGTGTCGGCTTCGCGCCGTCGACGACCCACGCGCGTAGCGCCGCGAGCAGCGCGACGTAGCTCGCATCGCTGACGTAGCTGTGCACGGCGTCGTCGCTGAACGTCTGCACGAGGTTGCCCGCGCGCCCTGCCGCCGCCATCCGGTCGCCGAAGCGCCGCTCCATCTCGACGAACGCCGTCGGGTCGTGGATCGCGTGCATCGTCAGCACCGGCACGTCGATGCGGCCCGACAGATCGCTGTCGTCGGCGAACGCCCGCGACGCGGCCGGGTCCGCGGCGTCGCGCTCCACGCCGGCGTTCAGCGCGACGTCGTCGTCCGAGCCGCGATAGACCGCGCCGACGTTCGTGAACACGCTCTTCCAGCCGTAGCGACGCGCGATGTCCTGGAACGTGAACGTCGCGAAGCCGAGCTCCGCCTCGACCGACCGCTCGGGGATGTGGACGACCGCGAGCAGCTGGCGCATCCGGCTCGCCTGCGCCGGCGTCCGCGCGGCCGGCGCATGCGACGACCCGAGGCACGCGTCGGCCCGCGCGCGCAGGTCCGTCGGCGTCAGGCCGTTGCCTTCGGGCAGGCCCATCCACAGCGGATAGGCCGGCTCGTCGGGCCGCGGATGGTTGCGGCACAGGTACTCGTAGACGACGCGCAGGTCGAAGCGATGCTCGTACGCGCGCGGGCCGCCGGCGAGCACGCCGCTCGTCAGCAGCACGCCGTCGAAGAGGCGCCGCCCGGCGTCCGTCTCGGCCGCCTTCGCGGCCACGTTGCCGCCCCACGACTGGCCGTGCAGCAGGATCGTCTTCGGCGGTCCGACGGCCGCGATCGCGATCGACCGCAGGCGCACGAGGTCCTCGCCGGCCGAGCGCACCGCGACGCCGCCCTGACGGTAGCTCGTCGCGGCCCACGCGTAGCCGGCCGCCGGCACGATCGCCCATCGCGTCAGGTCCTCCTGCGACGCGCGCCATCGTCGGCGGGCCGAGGAACGGCCCGCCGTGCGCGTGCAGGACGAGGACGCCGTTCCAGTCGGAAGGGATCGCGACCATCACGAACGCGCCGGCGTCGTCGCGGCCGCCGAGGCAGCGGGTGCCGGCGAGCAGCGGCGACGCGGGGCATGCGACGCTCGTCAGCGTGGCCAACGGTCGATCGTCGCGCGCCGCGATGCTCGTCGCGGGCGACGGCCGAGCGTCCTGCGTCGCGACGCCGCCGCAGCCCGCGAGCGCGCCGACCAGCAGCGACGATGCCGCGATCGAACGCCTCATCGCGCGCTCCCGGCCACCGACGCGCCCGCGTCGCCGACCATCGCCTCGATGCCGCGCACGACCGCGAGTCCCTCGTCGACGGTCGCGAGCGCGTGATCGCCGCGCCCGTCGAGCAGCGCCGCGAGCCGGTCGAGCGCCGACGGGTCGTCGGTCGGAAGCGGCGCGTCGACCCCATCGCGCTCGAGTCTCGACCAGTCGACGAGCGCCGCCGTGCCGCGCTCGCCGACGATCTCGAACCGGTTCGTGTCGGCGACGTCGCCGGCGACCGCCGCGTCGATCGCGACGGCGACGCCGCGATGGACGAGCCGTGCGCGCAGCGCGGTCTCGGCGCGATCGCCGGCGCGCACGAGGCGGACGTCGGCGACCGTCGCCGGTCCGAACGCGCGCTGCGCGAGGAACACGAAGTGCGACAGCACCTCGCGCGTGAAGCCGCCCTGCGCGGCGCCGTCGAGCCAGCCGCTCGCGCCGGCCTGCCACGGCCGCGGCCAGCGCGCGAAGCGCGCGGTGATCGACGCGTCGACGAGGCCGCCGAGCGCGCCGTCGCGAACGAGCGCGACGAGCGCGCGGCTCGCCGGCAGGCTCGCGAACGGGAAGTTGACCGCGAACGGCAGCCCCGACGCGGCGACGGCATCGCGCAGCGCCTGCGCGTCGTCGACGCCGCGCGGCGAGCGGCTTCTCGCACAGGCACGCACGCCGGGCCGCGATCGCGACGCGGACGACGGCCGCATGCGTGGCGGGCGGCGAGGCGACGTAGACGAGGTCGACGCCGCCGTCCGCGACGGCGTCGTCGAGGTCGTTCGCGCGACGCGAACCCGGCGTCGCGCCGACGGCGTCGTCGAGCGCGACGCGCGTCCGGGTCCCACAGCGTCGCGACGCGAAAGCGCGGATGCGGCCGCAACGCGGCGAGCATCCGCCGCCCCATGATGCCGGTCCCGATCACGGCCACGCCGAACGGGCGGGACGCGGGCGGCGAGGCGCGATCGTTCGACGAAGTGTTCATGCGGCGTCCCGGGCGTCGGGCGGTCCCGACGACGTCGCGATCATCGCATCGATCGCGTCACGCACGCGACGTCGAGGCGGCCGACGCCGTGCGCGCCGGGACGAACGCCGGCTCGACGTTCGGCGTCGGTCCGAAGCGATCGGCCGACGATCGCCGCGAGCCTGTCGACGCGGCGACGTGCCGCGACGAACCGGAGGGCGCGATGGAACCGATGAAGCCGATGGAACCCATGAAGCCGATGGAGCCGATGGAGCCGATGGAGCCGATGAAGCCGATGAAGTCGGAACCGGCGTGGTGGCCGAAGGACCTCGGGTCGCCGAGCAGCAGCGGCTCGCAGAACGACATGCGCTACGCGTACTTCGACGACGCGCATCGGCTCGTCGTCGACACGAACGGCGACGTGAAGACGTACGACACCGGCGACCATCGCATCACCGGCGTCGGCCAGCAGTCCGGCGGCGCGTCGCCCACGTTCACCTCGGACCGCGGCGAGGTCCGGCTCGACGCGTTGAAGCCGGCGGGGTGAATCGAGGCGGTGTCGCCGCCCGACGGAGGTGGCCGGACCTCCGGTGCGGGCTCTTCAGGCCAGCCCGTCCACGAGCGCGTCGAACGCGTCGATCGCCAGCTGGATGTCGTCGGCGGTGCGTCGACTCGAGCGGGTTGTGGCTGATGCCGCCGTTCTCGCCGCGCACGAACAGCATCGCCTGCGGCATCACCTCGTGCAGCTTCATCGCGTCGTGGCCGGCGCCGCTCGGCATCCGGTGGATCGGCAGGCCGAGCGACGCGACCGCCGCTTCCCAGCGCGCCTGCCAGTCCGGCGCGCTCGGGCACGCCGCCGCGCGCATCGTCTCGTCGGCGCGAGACGACAGGCCGCGTCGCTCGCAGATCGCCTTCAGCCGCGCGAGGACGTCGTCGCGCGCACGCGTCGCGCACCGCGTCGGTCGTCGAGCGGATGTCGAGCGTGAAGCGGCAGCGACCCGGCACGACGTTCGTCGAGCCGCCCGGGCACCTCGACGATGCCGATCGTGCCGACGAGGTCGGGCACCGACGACGCGCGCTGCTCGAGGAACAGCGCGAGCTCGGCGACCGCCGCGAACGCGTCGCGACGCACGCCCATCGGCGTCGTGCCCGCATGACTCGCGACGCCGATCGACCTCGCAGCGATGACGCAGGCCGCCGTTGATCGACGTCACGACGCCGAGCGGCAGCCCGAGCGCGTTCAGCACCGGCCCCTGCTCGATGTGGACCTCGACGAAGCCGAGGTAGTCGGCCGGGTCGCGGGCGAGCGCCGCGATCGCCTCGGCGGTGCCGGGCAGCCCGACGTGCCGCATCGCGTCGCGCATCGACACGCCGTCCGCGTCCTGCTGGTCGAGCCAGCGCGCAGTCGAACGAGCCGGTGATCGCGCGCGACCCGAGGAACGTCGCCTCGTAGCGCTGGCCCTCCTCTTCGGCGAACGCGATCACCTCGATCGCGAACGGCAGCCGTCGCCGCTCGCGATGCAGCCGCTCGACCGCGGCGATCGGCACGAGGATGCCGAGGCGGCCGTCGAAGCGGCCGCCGTTGCGCACGGTGTCGAAGTGCGAGCCGGTCAGCAGGCGCTTCGCGTCCGGCGTCGTGCCGCGATAGACGCCGACGACGTTGCCGACCGCGTCGCCCGCGACGTCGTCGAAGCCCGCGTCGCGCATCCAGCGCTCGATCATCCCGGCGCAGGCGCGATGCGCGTCGGTCAGGTACGTGACGGTGAGCTGGCCCTCCTCGGCGAAGCCCGGGTCGCTGTGCCGCGCGAGCGCCTCGGCGCGATCCCAGGTCGCCTCGCCGCGCTCGGGCCGCGCCGCGAAGCGCTCGTCGAGCCGCAGCTCGGCGATGCGATCGATCTGCCGCAGGCATTCGTCGAACTCGGCGTCGGGATGCGCGTCGAGGCGTCGGCGGAACGTCGCGATGATCTCGCCGCGCGTCATGCCGGCGCCGCGCGGCCCGCGGACGGCGACGATGAACGGCCAGCCGAAGCGCGCGACGTACGCGTCGTTCAGGCGGCGCAGCTCGGCGAGCTCGTCGGGCGAGCAGTGCAGCAGCCCGGCGCGCGACTGCTCGTCGGTCGACGCCGCCGTCACCTCGCCGGCGAGCGCCGCCTTGCCGGCGAGCGCCGGGTGCGCGCGCACCAGCGCGAGCCGCGCGTCGCGCGGCGCGGCGCGGACCGCCTCGACGAGCGCGCGCTTCAGCGCCGCGACGCTCGCGTACGGCCGTCGGCGCACCGCCGCGGCCGCGACCCAAGGCGAGTGCTCGTGGATGCCGTCGAGCATCGCGACGGCATCGGCTTCGGCGGCCGCGTTGAAGACGCCAGCGTCGGCGCCGACGCGGCGCCGTGCGAATCGTTCATTCCCGCTCCCCGGATGGATGCGTCGCCCGCCAGTGGCGCGCGAGGTCGATGCGGCGGCACACCCACACGTCGGCGATGCGCCGCGACATGGTCGATGAAGCGGCGCAGCGCGACGATGCGGCCCGGGCCGGCCGAGCAGCCGGCAGTGCATGCCGACGCTCATCATCTTCGGCCGGTCGAGACCGGCCGGGTCGCCCTTCGTCGTACAGCGTGTCGAAGCTGTCGCGCAGGTACGCGAAGAAGTGGTCGCCGGTGTTGAAGCCCTGCGGCGTCGCGAAGCGCATGTCGTTCGCGTCGAGCGTGTACGGCACGACGAGGTGCGCGTGCCGCGCGCCGTCGGCCGTCGCGACGTCGGTCCAGAACGGCAGGTCGTCGCCGTAGTAGTCGCTGTCGTATTCGTAGCCGCCGTGCTCGACGACGAGCCGGCGCGTGTTCGGGCTGTCGCGCCCGGTGTACCAGCCGAGCGGCCACGCGCCGTCGGTCAGCTCGCGGAGGATGCGCGTGCCTTCGGCCATGTGCGCGCGCTCGACGTCCTCGGGGATCGACTGGTAGTGGATCCAGCGCAGCCCGTGGTTCGCGATCTCGTCGCCGCGCGCGACGAACGTCCGCGCGAGCGCGGGGTAGCGCGCGAGCGCCATGCCGACGCCGAACACCGTCAGCGGCCAGCCGACGCGATCGAACTCGCGGAGGATGCGCCAGACGCCGACGCGCGAGCCGTATTCGTAGATCGACTCCATCGACAGGTGTCGATCCTCGTACGCGGCCGCGCCGATGATCTCCGACAGGAACTGCTCGGACGCCCGATCGCCGTGCAGCACGCTGTTCTCGCCGCCCTCTTCTAGGTTCAGCACGAACTGCATCGCGATCCGGGCGCCGTTCGGCCAGCGCGCATGCGGCACGTCGCGGCCGTAGCCGATCAGGTCGCGTGGGTAGTCGGGGTCGGGTGTCAAGGCGCCGTCGTTCCCGCGAAGGCGGGGATCCAGTCGTCGGTGGCTCGCCCAGTGTAACGACACCGGGCTCTCGGGCCTCTCGGGAACGACGGCGATCGACCGACGCACCACGACGACCGATCGCGGAACGACGACGATCGAACGAAACCGACCACGAGCGCTTTGCCGAAGCAGGACCGCGCTGTCGCAGCAGCGACGGACACGCCGTCACGACCGGTCGATCACCGGACCGCGCACGAATCGTGCATACACTTCGCGGTTCCCACGACCCGGAGCGCATCATCGGCAAGCTCACCACGCACGTGCTCGACACCGCGCACGGCTGTCCCGCGTCGGGCATGAAGACCACCCTGCTGCGACTCGGCGGCGACGACGCGCGGGTGTTGAAGTCGCTGACGCTGGACGACGACGGCCGCGCGGACGGTCGCCGCTGCTCGACGGCGCCGACTTCGCGCCCGGCCGCTACCGGCTCGTGTTCGACGTCGCCGACTACTTCCGCGGCCGCGGCGTCGCACTGCCCGACCCGCCGTTCCTCGACCGCGTCGCGATCGACTTCGGCATCGCCGACGCCGGCGCGAACTATCACGTGCCGCTGCTCGTGTCGCCGTGGTCGTACGCGACGTATCGGGGCAGCTGATGCCGGGTCTGCTCGACGGGACGTATCTGCTCGACTGGGCGAACCTGCTGCTGCGCTGGCTGCACGTCGTCACGGCGATCGCGTGGATCGGCACCTCGTTCCACTTCGTGCTGACCGACGACCGGCTGTACCGGCCGACCGACCCCGACCTGCTCGCGCAAGGGCGTCGACGGCGAGTCGTGGGCCGTGCACGGCGGCGGCTTCTACCACTTCAACAAGTACCGCGTCGCGCCGCCGTCGCTCCCGGCGCTGCTGCACTGGTCGTACTGGGAGTCGTACGCGACGTGGATGTCGGGGTTCGCGCTGCTGACGGTGCTGTACTTCGCAACGCGTCCACGTTCCTCGTCGATCCTCGCGTGCACGACTGGTCGGCCGCGGCCGCGATCGCCGGCGCGCTCGCCTACCTCGCCGTCGGCTGGGTCGTCTACGACGGCATCTGCCGCCTCGTCGGGCGCGACCGGAACGGCGACGTCGGCGGCGACCTCAAGGTCGGCGTCGCTGGTGTTCGTCTACGTCTGCGTCGCGGCGTGGATCGCGTGCCACCTGTTCGCCGGGCGCGCCGCGTTCCTGCTGACCGGCGCGATGCTGGCGACGATCATGACCGCGAACGTCGCGATGGTCATCATCCCGGGCCAGCGCAAGGTCGTCGCCGCGTTGCGCGCCGGCAAGACGCCGGACCCGAACCACGGCAAGCGCGGCAAGCAGCGCAGCGTCCACAACACGTACGTGACGCTGCCGGTCGTCATCGCGATGATCTCGAACCACGACGGCCACGCTGACGCAGGGGCGCTGGAACTGGCTGTCGCTGATCCTGCTGATGGCCGCGGGCGCGCTGATCCGGCTGTTCTTCGTCCTGCGCCACAAGGGACCGAACCGCTGGGAGCTGATCGTGCCGGTCGCGCTCGCGCTCGATCGGCGGTCGTGTGGCTCGCCGCGCCGCCGCCGGGACCGGCGCCGGCGACCGCGACGATCGCCGCGGGGCCCGTGCCGTTCGCGGCCGTGCAGGCGATCGTCACGGCACGCTGCGTCGCGTGCCACAACGCCGGCTTCGCGAACAAGAACGTGCGGCTCGACTCGCCGGCGTCGATCGTCGAGCACGCGCGCGACATCGAGCAGCAGGCGGTCGTGCTGAAGGCGATGCCGATGAACAACGCGACCGGCATCACCGACGACGAGCGCGCCACGCTCGGCCGCTGGGTCGCCGAGGGCGCGACGGGGCCGTGACCGCACGCGCGGCGCGCTGACGTCGATGGCGATCTTCGAATCCGTCCTCGCGCTGCTCGTCGTCGCGGTCGGCCTCGCGGCGCTGGCGCGGCGCTGGCACGTGCCGTGCGCCGGCGCTGCTCGCGCTGCTCGGCGTCGTGCTCGCGCTGGTGCCCGGCATCCCGCGCATCGCGCTCGACCCGCAGCTCGCGCTGGCGCTGTTCGTCGCGCCGGTGCTGCTCGACGCGGCCTACGACACGTCGACGCGCGACCTGCGCGACAACTGGTTTCCGATCGCCGCGCTCGTCGTCTTCGCGGTCGGCATCACGACGGTCGCGGTGGCGGTCGTCGCGAAGGCGCTCGTGCCGGACCTGCCGTGGGCCGCGGCCGTCGCGCTCGGCGCGATCGTCGCGCCGCCGGACGCGGCCGCGGCCGCGACGATCCTGAAGCGCGCCGGACTGCCGTATCCGGCTCACGCAGATCCTCGGCGGCGAGAGCCTGTTCAACGACGCGACGGCGCTGCTGACCTACCGCGTCGCGGTCGGCATCGCGGTCGGCGACTCGGCCTCGCCGCTGACGGCCGTGCCGGCGCTCGCCGCGATCGTCGTCGGCAGCCTCGTCGCGGGCTACGTCGGCGGCTGGCTGTTCGTGCGACTGACGCGCCGGATCGACGACATCCCCACGTCGATCATCCTGCAGTTCGCCGGGACGTTCGGCGTGTGGATCGTGGCCGAGCGCGTCGGCCTGTCCGGCATCCTGACCGTCGTCGCGTACGCGATCGTCGGTCGCGCGCATCGCCCCGCAGACGACGCCGGCGCGCGTGCGCGTCCCGTCGTACGCGGTGTGGGAGACGACCGTCTTCACGCTCAACGTGCTCGCGTTCATCCTGATCGGCCTGCAGCTGCGGCCGATCGTCGAAGGTCTGTCGCCGGGCGACCGGCGGGCCTTCGCCGAGGTCGCGGCCGCCGTCTTCGGCGTCGTCGTCGCGGCGCGCATCGCGTGGACGATGCTGTACACGGTGCTGACGCGCGCGCGACGCGGCGCGGCCGATGCGCGCAGGCGCGACGCCGTCGACGCGCCGTCGTTCGCCGAGGCGGTCGTCGTCGGCTGGTGCGGGATGCGCGGCATCGTGACGCTCGCGGCCGCGCTGGCGTTGCCGGCGACACGTTCCCTCATCGCCCGCTGATGCTCGTCGTGGCGTTCACGGTCGTCGTCGGGACGCTCGTCGTGCAGGGCCTCACGCTCGGGCCGCTGCTCGCGAAGCTCGACCTGCACGACGACCGGCTCGTCGATCGCGAGGTCGAGCGGGCGCGGCGCGCGACGCTGCAGGCCGCGCTGCAGGCGATCGACGGCGACGACTCGAAGCCGGCGCGCGTGCTGCGCTACGAGCTCGAGGAGCTGCTCGCGGCGCACGCGTCGAGCGACGACGCGCGCGCGCCGCACGTCGTCCACCTGCGGCGCAAGGCGATCGACGCGGCGCCGGCGCAGGCTGGTCGCGTTGCGCGCCGACGAGACGATCGGCGACGATGCGTATCACCGCGTCGAGGTCGTGCTCGATCGCAGCGAGCTGTACGCGGACACGACCGACGTCGACGAGTCGTCCGCGCCCGCGACGGGCTGACCCGAGGCGCCGGCCCCGCTATGCTGCGGACCGGCAGCAGCCGTTGCGGAGGACCGCCGCATGACCCGGACGATCGTCGATATCGCTGCGCGGTGCCCCCGCTGCCCGCTCGTGCACGACGGCGTCGTGCGCGCGGACATCGCGGCCCGCGCGGGATGGCGCCCATGTCGTGACGGCCGCCCCGTCGTGACGTCCGTCGCCCCGCGATGACGGCGCGACGCGACGGCTTCCTCGGTCATCCGACCGGCCTCGGCTGGCTGACGTTCGCCGAGTTCTGGGAACGCTTCTCGTACTACGGGATGCAGGCGCTGCTCGTGCTGTACATGACGCACTGGCTGCTGCTGCCCGAGCACGTCGGGCACGTCGCCGGCTTCGGCCCGTTCCGCCACGCGCTCGAGACCGTCTACGGCGCGCAGTCGCCGCAGGCGCTCGCGTCCGCGATCTTCGGGCTCTACGCGGGGCTCGTCTACCTGACGCCGCTCGCGGGCGGCTGGCTCGCGGACCGCTGGATCGGCCGCACCGCGGCCGTCGCGATCGGCGCCACCGTGATGGCGGTCGGGCACTGCCTGATGGCGTTCGAGTCGACGTTCCTCGTCGCGCTCGCGCTGCTGCTCGTCGGCGTCGGATGCTTCAAGGGCAACATCTCGTCGCAGGTCGGCGCGCTGTACGGCCCCGACGATCCGCGTCGCGGCGACGGCTTCCAGATGTTCCTGTTCGGCGTTCAGCTCGCGGTCATCGCGTCGCCGCTCGTCTGCGGCACGCTCGGCCAGCTGCTCGGCTGGCACTGGGGCTTCGGCGCCGCCGGCGTCGGGATGTTCGTCGGCCTCGCCGTGTACCTGCGCGGTCGCCGGCACCTGCCGCCGGAGCCCGCGCGCGGCACGGCGCGGACCGCGCAGGCGCGCGTGCCGCTGACCCGGGTCGAACGTCGCAACGTGGCCGTCCTCGTCGCGCTCGTCCCGGTCCTCGCGCTCGCGCTGGTCGGCAACCAGGAGATCTTCAACGCGTACCTGCTGTGGGCGGAGAAGAGCTACCGCCTGACCTTCTTCGGACGCGAGATGCCGGTCACGTGGATCCTGTCGGCCGGCTCCGTGATCAGCGCCGCATCGATCGTCGTGTCGCTCGCGTTCTGGCGCTGGTGGGCGAAACGCTGGAGGGAGCCCGACGAGCTGATGAAGATGGCGATCGGCACCGCGCTCGCGGCGACCGCGCCGCTGCTGCTCGTCGCCGCGTCGGCGATCGTCGCGACCACCGGCCAGCGCGTCGGACTCGGATGGGCGATCGCGTTCGAGGTCGTCAACGACCTCGCGTTCGCGAACATCTTCCCGATCGGCCTCGCGCTCTACTCGCGCGCCGCGCCGAAGCGCCTCGCCGGCCTGCTGGTCGGCGTCTACTTCCTGCACTTGTTCGTCGCGAACCTCGCCGTCGGCTGGCTCGGCGGCCTGTTCGAGAAGATGCCGGCGAGCGCCTTCTGGGGACTGCACGCGGCGCTCGTCGGCGGGTCGGCCGCCGTCCTGCTGCTCGTGCGGCTGACCGCGGGCCGCTCGCTCGCGCCCGCCTACGCGGCGTCGAACCCCGACACGCTGCCGTCCGCGGCGCACGCCTGACCCGCCGCACGCGCGGCGTCGAGCAGCGGCACGAGCTGCGCGGCGACCGCGATCGCGATGTGCGCCGGTTCCTTGCCGGCGATGCCGTCGATGCCGATCGGGCAGGCGATGCGGTCGATCGCGGCCGCGTCGATGCCGCGCTGCGCGAGCAGCTGCGCGAAGCGCCGCCGCTTCGTCGTCGACCCGATCAGGCCGAGCCACGCGAAGTCTCCGCGCCGCAGGATCGCCTCGACGATCCGCAGGTCGAGGTCGTGCCGATGCGTCAGCACGAGATGGAAGCAGCCGGGCGGCGCCGCGTCGACCTCGGCCTCGACCGGTTCGACGCACAGCCGCGCGACCCGACCGGCCGACGGCGCCGGCGGGAACGCCGACTCGCGCTCGTCGATCCATCGCAGGTCGACGTCGAGCGTCGACAGCACGTGGACGAGCGCGCGGCCGACATGGCCCGCGCCGAAGACCTGGATCGTCGGCGCGCGCGGCTCGATCGGCCACGCGGCGAGCGCGGCCGCGTCGAGCATCCGCCAGCGCAGCGTCACCGCGCCGCCGCAGCACTGCCCGAGCGCCGCGCCGAGCGAGAACGATTCGTCGGCCGGGCGGAACGACGCGTCGCCGAGCATCCGACGCGCCGTCGCGATCGCGCGCCATTCGAGGTGGCCGCCGCCGATCGTGCCGTCGATCGCGTCGGGCCCGACGAGCATCCGGGTCCCGGCGTCGCGCGGCGCCGAACCGCGCGTCGCGACGACCTCGACGACGACGGCCGGCATGCCACGCGCCGCGAGGTCCCCGGCCCTGCGACGGAGCGCGCCGCTCATCGACGTCCCCGGACCGTGTCGACCGCGTCGAGCACCGCCTCGGGCGTCGCCGGCGCGCGCAGCGGCGGGTCGATCGGCGGCGACCGGTCGTCGCACGCCGCGACCGCGTCGCGGATCGCGAGGAACACCGAGAACGCGAGCAGCAGCGGCGGCTCGCCGACCGCCTTGCTGCGATGGATCGTGTCGGCCGGGTTGTCCGCCGCGCCGTCGTCCATCCCGTACAGCGCGACGCGGAAGTCGTCCGGGCAGTCGTTCGCGGTCGGGATCTTGTACGTGCTCGGCGCGTGCGTCGCGAGGAAGCCGTCGCGGTTCCACACGAGCTCCTCGCTCGTCAGCCAGCCGACGCCCTGCACGAAGCCGCCTTCGATCTGGCCGATGTCGATCGCGGGGTTCAGCGACCGGCCGACGTCGTGCAGCAGGTCGGCCCGCAGCACGCGATGCTCGCCGGTCAGCGTGTCGACGACGACCTCGGCGACGGCGGCGCCGTACGCGAAGTAGAAGAACGGCCGACCCTTCATCGTCTCGCGATTCCAGTGCAGGCCGGGCGTCGCGTAGTAGCCGTCGCTCCACAGCTGCACGCGCTCCTGGTATCCCTGCGCGACGACGTCCTCGAAGCTGCGGTCGACGCGCTCGCCGACGATGCGGCCGTTCGCGAAGCGCAGCGACGACGGATCGACCGACTCGGTCCTCGCGAGCATCGCGACGAGCCGCGAGCGGATCTGCAGCGCCGCGTCCTCGGCCGCCTTGCCGTTCAGGTCCGACCCGGTCGACGCGGCGGTCGCCGACGTGTTCGCCACCTTGTGCGTGTCGGTCGCCGTCACGCGCACGCGCGCGAGCGGCAGGCCGAGCACGTCGGCCACGACCTGCGCGACCTTCGTGTGCAGGCCCTGCCCCATCTCGGTCCCGCCGTGGTTCACGAGCACGGAGCCGTCGGTGTAGACGTGCACGAGCGCGCCGGCCTGGTTGTAGTGCGCGACGTTGAACGAGATGCCGAACTTCACCGGCGTCAGCGCGAGGCCGCGCTTGAGCACCGGGCTGGTCGCGTTGAACGCGGCGACGTCGTCGCGGCGCTTCGCGTAGTCGCTCGTCGCGACGAGCCGGTCGACGAGCGGCGCGACGATGTTGTCGTCGACCCGCTGCTCGTACGGCGTGACGTCGTTCGACCCTCGTCCGTAGAAGTTCGCGCGACGGACGTCGAGCGGGTCGCGCCCGAGCCGTCGCGCGATCGAGTCGACGATGACCTCGATCGCGATCGCGCCCTGCGGTCCGCCGAAGCCGCGGAACGCGGTGTTGCTCTGCGTGTCGGTGCGTGCCGAGTAGCCGTGCATCGCGACCTCGGGCAGCCAGTAGGCGTTGTCGAAGTGGCACAGCGCGCGCGTCATGACCGGCGCCGACAGGTCGGCGCAGTGCCCGCCGTTCGAGATCATGTCGATCTCGACGCCGACGATGCGGCCGTCGTCGTCGAAGCCGACGTCGAAGTCGAAGTCGAAGCCGTGGCGGCGGCCGGTGATCAGGAAGTCGTCGTCGCGATCGAGCCGGATCTTCACCGGCCGGCCGGTGACGCGCGCCGCGACCGCCGCGATGCAGGCGAACGGCGCGGACTGCGACTCCTTGCCGCCGAAGCCGCCGCCCATCCGCCGGCACTCGACCTGCACGTCGTGCTGCGCGCAGCCGAGCGCGTGCGACACCGCGATCTGCATCTCGCTCGGATGCTGCGTCGAGCACAGCACGCGCATGCCGCCGCCTTCGAGCGGGATCGCGTACGAGATCTGCCCTTCGAGATAGAACTGCTCCTGGCCGCCGATCGCGAGCGAGTCGCGCAGCCGGTGCGGCGCCGACTCGATCGCGCGCCGCGTCGCGCCGGGCGCGCTCTCGCGCACGAGGTGCATCGGCGGCACGACGTAGCGCTGCAGCGCATGCGCCTCGCGCGCCGTCAGCACCGGCGGCGTCCGCTCGACCTTCACGAACTCCTCGGCGCGGGCCGCGATGCGCCGCGCGGTGTCGCGGTCGTCCGCGAGCACGGCGAACAGCGGCTGGCCGAGATAGCGGATCGCGTCGTCGCCGAAGATGGGCTCGTCGTCGAGGATCGCGCCGCAGTCGTTGACGCCCGGCACGTCGGCCGCGGTCACGATCGCGGCGACGCCCGGCTCGCGACGCAGGCCGTCGACGTCGATCGACAGCACGCGCCCGGCCGCGGCCGGCGCGAGGCCGAGCGCCGCGTGCAGCGTGTCGGTCCATTCGACGACGTCGTCGATGTAGGCCGCCGCGCCGCGCACGTGCAGCGTCGCGGACTCGTGCGGGATCGCCGCGCCCATGCCGTCGGCCGACGAGCGGCCGGCGGTCGCGGCGACCAGGAACGCGTCGGCGGACGTGTTCATCGGGCGGCGGCCTCCGCCCGCGTCCACACCGACGTCGCGGCCGGCACGAGCGGCGCGTCGTCGCGCGTCTCGAGCCAGAAGCGGCGCAGCAGGTTGCCGGCCGCGCGTCGGCGATAGGCGGCCGACGCGCGCAGGTCCGACAACGGCGCGTAATCGGCCGCGAGCGCGTCGACGGCGCGTTCGACCGACGCCTCGACCCAGCGCTGCCCGAGCAGTGCCGCCTCGGCCCGTTCGGCCCGCGCGACGATCGCGGCCATGCCGCCGAACGCGAGGCGGACGTGCGCGACCTCGCCGTCGCACACGCGCAGCGCGAAGCCGGCCGACACCGCCGAGATGTCGCAGTCGTAGCGCTTGCCGAGCTTGTACGCGCGGATCGCCGTGTCGCCAGCGGGACGCGGCACCTCGATCGCCGCGATCCATTCGCCGTCGTCGAGCCGGTTCTGCAGGTAGTCGACGTAGAAGTCCGCGAGCGCCATGCGGCGGGCGGCCGATCCGCGGCGCAGGACCAGCGTCGCGTCGAGCGCGAGCAGCACCGGCGCGCTGTCGCCGATCGGCGAGCCGTTCGCGACGTTGCCGCCCATCGTGCCCGCGAGCCGCAGCGGCGGCGCCGCGAAGCGCCGCTGCATCTCGCGCAGCGGCGGCGCGACCGCGACCAGCGCGTCCCACGCGGCCTCGAGCGACGCACCGGCGCCGATCGACAGCGTGCGACCGTCGTCGACGATCCGCTTCAACGCGTCGACGCGATCGACGCGGATCATCTTCGGCAGCGGCCGGAACTGCTTCGTGACCCAGAGCCCGACGTCGGTCGCGCCGGCGACGAGCCGCGCGTCGGGATGCCGCTCGCAGAGGTCGGCGAGCTGCTCGACGGTCCGCGGCGCGGCGATCCACGCCTCGCCGCCCGCGTGCGCGTCGAGCGCCGACTCGGGCGCGCGATACACGAGCGGCGGATCGTTCGCGAGCCGGTCGAGCAGCGCGCGGATCGCGCCGCGGTCGATCGTCGCCGACGGTCGATCGAACATCGACTCGCCGGCGTCGAGGATCGGGCGGTAGCCGGTGCAGCGGCACAGGTTGCCGGCGAGCAGGTCGGCCACCTCGCGACGCGTCGGGCGCGTGCCGGCCGCGACGTGGTCGTCGTAGCAGGCGGCGAGCGACATCGTGAAACCCGGCGTGCAGAAGCCGCACTGCGAGCCGTGGCAGGCCACCATCGCGGCCTGCGTCGGATGCAATCCGGCGTCGTCGGCCGGCGGCAGGTCCTCGACCGTCAGCAGCGCCCGACCGTCGAGCGCCGACAGGAACTGCAGGCAGGCGTTGACGGGGCGCAGCGCGACACCGCCCGGGGCCGCGTCGTCGCGCTCGCCGACGATCACCATGCACGCGCCGCAGTCGCCCTCGTTGCAACCTTCCTTCGTGCCGACGCGGTGCGCCGTCTCCCGGAGCCAGTACAGCACGCTTCGTGTCGTCGGCGCGTCGGCGACCTCGACGATCGCGCCGCGATGGACGAAACGGATGGGACGTGCGGCGGCTTCGAGCATGGATGGGACGGAAGCGTGGCGGTCCCGTCGCGATGCATCGATCGTGCCGACTCGATGGACCGAGCCAGTGTAGCGAAGCCGTGCGGCGCGTGGACGCCGGGGCGACGTGCCGTCAGTGACGTGCGGCGTGCTCGCGGATCCAGGCGGCGACGCGGTCGATCAGCGCGCGCGACACCGATCCTGGCCGGCCGTATTCGGCGGCGTCGGGCGGTCCGTCGCCCTCGATCAGCAGATGATTCAGGCGCGGCAGCGTGACGATCGACGTGTCGGGTCGCGCACCGAGACGCGACGTCCAGAGCGCGGCTTCGGTCGGCGGCACCTGGAAGTCGCGCTCGCCGAACGTCAACAACGCCGGCAGTCCGGGCTGCGCGAGCAACGCGGCCGGCGCGTCGTAGCGTCCCGCGTCGAGCCACAGCGACGCCGGCAGGTCGAACGGCAGCGCCTCGTGGCCCGGCTCGACGCGGCCGGTCGCGACGAGCCGCGCGACGTTGTCGCGCTCGGCGCGCAGGTCGTCGACCATCGCCGCCGTCGCGCGCGGCGGGTTCGCGTCCGCCGCGAGCTGCATCTGACGGACGATGAGCTCCGCGAGCGGCGTCGCGTTCGCGGCCAGCATGACGACGCCGGCGACCGGCGCGCCGGCCGCCCGTGCACGCTGCGCGATGCGCGGCGCGAGCCACGCGCCTTCGCTGTGGCCGACGACGAAGACCGGCCCGAGGTCGGTGCGCCGCGCGACCTGGACGATCGCCGCGACGGCGTCGTCGACGACCTCGTCGTCGAGCGTGAAGTCCGGCCGCTCGCTCGCGAAGCGGTCGGGGTAGGCCCGCGTGCGCTTGTCGTAGCGCAATGTCGCGATGCCGTCGCGCGCGAGTCCGTTCGCGAGATCGGCGAACACGCGGTTCGGCCCGATGGTCTCGTCGCGATCGTGCGGCCCCGAGCCCTGCACGAGCACGGCGACCGGCGGCTTCGCGGCGCCGCCCGGGATCAGCAGCGTGCCCTGCAGCGGCCATCCGCGCGCGCCGACCGTCATGGCCTCCTCGCGCGCGTTCGACGGCGGCGCTTCCCTCGGTGGCGGCGGCGGCAGGAAGTAGAAGCCGCTCAGCCGCAGCTGCGGGTTCCACGACAGCCGCAGGACGTACGGCCCGCGGTCGAGACGGCATCGGTACTCGACGACGGTCATCGGCTGCGTCGCCGTCACCGCCGGCGCGTCGCAGTCGTGCAGCGTGCCGAGGCCGGCCGCGAGCCGGTCGAACGTCTGGGCGAGCCGGTCCGGCGGCAGGACCTGCCGCAGGTTGTCGTCGAAGCGCGACTCGAGCGCGGCGACGTCGCGCGCGCGCAGCGCGGCGACGACGGCGTCGCCCGCACCGGCGATCGCCTCGGGCACCGGTGCACGTCCCGGCGCCGACGGTTGCGCCGGCATCTGCGCCAGCGCCGTCGTCGACGCCGCGACGAGCGCCGCGACGGTCGTCGTCAGCCGACGGAGTCTCCGGTCAATGGTCATGGTTCATCGCCGAGAATCCGGCGCCGTTCAGGACGTCGAGGACGTCCGCGATGTGTTCGTGCCCGCGCGTCTGCATGACGAAGTCGACCTCGACCGACTGCACCGGCAGCGTCGTGAACGCGCGTTGGTGGTGGACCTCCTCGATGTTCGCGCCGGCGTTCGCGATCAGCGTCGTCGCGCGGGCCAGCGCGCCGGGCAGGTCGCGCAGGTCGACGCGGATGCGCGCCAGTCGGCCGGCACGAACCATGCCGCGCTCGACGATGCCGGCGAGCATCAGCGGATCGATGTTGCCGCCGCACAGCACGAGCCCGATGCGGCGGCCGGCGAAGCGGTCGTCGCCACGCTCCTTCGCCGCGAGCAGCGCCGCGAGCCCGGCCGCGCCGGCGCCCTCGACGACGGTCTTCTCGATCTCGAGCAGCATCACGATCGCGTGCTCGATGTCGGACTCGGAGACCAGCACGATGTCGTCGACGAGCGCCTCGACGATCGGCCGCGTGATCGCGCCGGGCGACTTGACGGCGATGCCTTCGGCGATCGTGTTCGTGCCCGACGCGAGGTTCTCGCCCTTCACGGCCGCGTACATCGCCGGGAAGCGCTCGGCCTGCACGCCGAAGATCTCGATCGACGGCTTCAACGCCTTCGCGGCGATCGCGATGCCGGCGATCAGCCCGCCGCCGCCGATCGCGATGACGAGCGTGTCGAGCGACGGCTCCTGCTCGAGCATCTCGAGCCCGCACGTGCCCTGCCCCGCGACGATCGCCTCGTCGTCGTACGGATGGACCATCACGAGGTTGCGCTCCGCCGCGAGCGCGATGCCGTGCGCCTTCGCGTCGTCGAACGTCTCGCCTTCGAGCACGACCTCGGCGCCGAAGCGGCGCGTGTTCGCGACCTTGACGGCCGGCGCGAAGCGCGGCATCACGATCACCGTCGGGATGCCCATCCGCGACGCGTGGTACGCGACGCCCTGCGCATGGTTGCCGGCCGACACCGCGATCACGCCGCGCGCGCGCTCCTCGGGCGACAGCGCCTTCAGCTTGTTCAGCGCGCCGCGTTCCTTGAACGACGCGGTGAACTGCAGGTTCTCGAACTTCAGCCAGACCTCCGCGCCGACCATCTGCGACAGCGTGCGCGAATGCACGAACGGCGTGTCGAGGACGTCGCCTGCGATCTTGGCGCGGGCGGCGCGGATGGCGGCGAGATCGATCAAGGCGGCATGGGCAGGCGTCGGCGAGCGGATTGTAGGCGACCGGGTCCCGTGTGCTACGGTCGACGCATGTCGCGAGTCCCGCTTCCGTCCACCGGTCCGCGCGCAAGCCGCCGCCCGACGCGCGCGACGCACGACCGATGATCTCGCGCGGCGCGCCGCTCGCGATCGTCGCGTCCACCGCGACGACGGCCGTCGGCCGCGGCGTCTCCGCGCTCGCGTCGGCGCTCGCCGACGGACGCGGCGGCCTCGTGCCGTGCCGCGTCGACGACGCCGGCGCCGGGCTCGCGACGTTCGTCGGACGCGTCGACGGGCTCGACGACGTCGCGCTACCCGACGCGCTCGCCGCGCGCGATTGCCGGCAGTTCCGGCTCGCCTGGCTCGGCCTCGGCGCCGACGGCTTCGCGGACGCGGCGCGCGACGCGATCGCGCGGCACGGCGCGCATCGCGTCGCCGTGCTGATCGGCACGAGCACGTCGACGATCGCCGCGACCGAGCAGGCGTACCGCGCGGCGCGGCGACGGCGCGCCCGCGCCGTCGCTGGCTCGGCCCGGCATGCATCACCTGCACGCGACGACGGCGTTCGTCGCCGACGCGCTCGGCGCCGGCGGCCCGGCGTCCACGACGTCGACGGCGTGCTCGTCGAGCGCGAAGGTGTTCGCGCAGGCGAAGCGGATGATCGACGCGGGCCTCGTCGATGCCGCGATCGTCGGCGGCGTCGACAGCCTCGCGGCCAGCACGCTGTTCGGCTTCCGCGCGCTCGGCCTCGTGTCGGCGTCGCCGTGTCGCCCGTTCGACGTCGCGCGCGACGGCATCAGCATCGGCGAGGCGGCGGGCTTCGCGCTCGTCGAGCGCTTCGACCCGTCGCGCCATCGCGACCGGCCGCTGCTGATCGGCGCCGGCGAGTCGTCGGATGCGCATCACCAGTCGGCGCCGCATCCCGACGGCCTCGGCGCGAAGCGGGCCATCGCGGCGGCGCTCGACGAGGCGGCGATCGACGCGACGGCCGTCGACTACGTCAACCTGCACGGCACCGCGACGCCGCTGAACGACGCGGTCGAGGCGTCGCTCGTCGCGTCGACGTATCGCGGCGCGACGCGCGCGAGCTCGACGAAGGGATGGACGGGCCACACGCTCGGCGCGGCCGGCATCGTCGAAGCCGTCGTCTGCCTCGTCGCGATGGCGCGGCGGCTTCGCGCCGGGCACGCTCGGCTGCCGCGACGTCGACCCCGCGTGCGGACCGCAGCTGCGCACGACGCGCAGCGACGGCGACGTCGCGATCGCCGTCAGCCACGCGTTCGCGTTCGGCGGCAGCAACGCCGTGCTCGCGTTCGCGCGCGACAGCGACACGCTCGACGCCGCGCGACGCGGCGGGGCGCGATGACGGGGACGGCGTCGGCCGCGCCGACGCGCGACGACGTCGACCCGTCGCGGTCGCTGACGATCGCGGTCCGCGGCATCGCGTTGTGGACGCCGGCGCGTCCCGGCTGGTCCGCGTTCGTCGACGCGCTCCGCCGGCCGGCCGGTCGATGCGGCACCGGTCGCGCGTCCGGCCGCGACCGTCCTGCCGGCGGCCGAGCGCCGCCGCGCGCCCGACGGCGTGTCGGTCGCGCTCGCCGTGGCGCGCGACGCGATCGCCGACGCGCGACGACGCGGGATCGACGTCGCGTCGCTGCCGTCGGTGTTCGCGTCGGCCTACGGCGACCTCGCGATCGTCGACTACCTCGCGGCGACGCTCGCCGACGATCCGCTCGCGCTGTCGCCGACGCGCTTCCATCTGTCGGTCCACAACGCGGCGTCGGGCTACTGGTCGATCGCGACCGGCGACCGCGCGCCGTCGACGGCGCTCGCCGGCGGCGACGACACGTTCGCGCTCGGCCTGCTCGAGGTCGCGACGCTCGCGGCCACCGTCGACGGGCCGGCGCTGCTCGTCGTGTTCGACACGCCGGCGACCGGACGGCTCGTCGACGCGGTCGACAGCCGCGCGCTGTTCGGCTTCGCGATCGTCGTCGCCCCGGCGCACGGCGGCGCGGCGCTGGCGCGCGTCTCGCTCGCGCTGCGCGACGGTCGCGCGCCGATGCCGGCACCGGTCGACGCGGACGTTCGCGCGCTCGCCGCGACCAGTCCCGCGGCCCACGCGCTGTCGTTCGCCGAGGCGATCGCGCGCGGCGGCATCGGCCTGCTCGACGCATCCGGTCGGCACCGCGACATCGCTCGTCGTGCGCGTCGACGCGCCGCCGGCCGACGCGACGCCGATCGGGTAAGCTCGATCATCGCGCGACCCCGTGTCGCGCCGCACGCGATACCTCCCATGCCGCACTCGACACTGCCCGCGTCACCGACGGCGGGCTCGCATCACGACGTCCTGATCGCCGGCGGCGGCCTCGCCGGCCTCACGCTCGCGCTGCAGCTGCGCGACGCGATGCCGTCGCTCGACGTGCGCGTCGTCGAGCGACGCGCGCATCCGGCGCCCGACGCGGCCCACAAGATCGGCGAGTCGAGCGTCGAGATCGGCGCGCACTACTTCGCCGAGACGCTCGGCCTGCGCGCGCATCTCGACGAACGCCATCTGCGCAAGTTCGGCTTCCGCTTCTTCTTCTCCGAAGGCGAACGCGACCTCGCGCACGTCACCGAGCTCGGCGCGAGCCGCTTCATGTCGACGCCGTCGTGGCAGATCGATCGCGGCGTCTTCGAGAACTTCCTCGCCGAGGAGGCCGTGCGCCGCGGCGCGCGCTTCGACGACGCGACGACGGTCCGGCGCATCGACGTCGACGCGGCGCGGTCACACGATCGAGGTCGAGAAGGACGGCGTGCGCGAGACGATCACGCGCCGACTGGCTGATCGACGCGTCGGGCCGCGCGGGCCTGCTGAAGCGCAAGCTCGATCTCGCCGAGGACAACGCGCACGAGGCGAACGCCGTCTGGTTCCGACTGTCGGAGCGCCTCGGCATCGACGACTGGGTCGACGGACCCGGCGTGGCGCGCGCGCTGCTCGCCGTCGGCGCGCTGGATGTCGACGAACCATTTCTGCGGACCGGGCTACTGGCTGTGGCTGATCCCGCTCGGGTCGGGCGCGCATTCGGTCGGCATCGTCGCCGACGCGGCGATGCATCCGCTCGCGACGATGAACACGTTCGAGCGCGCGATGGACTGGATCGCGGCGCACCAGCCGGTCGTGCACGAGGCGATCCGCCGCGTGCGTCGACGCGAAGCCCGATGCGCTGATGGACTTCGCGTACTTCAAGCGACTTCTCGTACGGCTGCAAGCAGGTGTTCTCGCCGGACCGCTGGGCGCTGGCCGGCGAGGCCGGCTGGTTCCTCGACCCGTTCTATTCGCCGGGGTCCGACTTCATCGCGATCGGCAACACGTTCGTCACCGAGCTGATCCGCGCCGAGCGCGCCGGCGACGCGATCCGCGGACCGGCGCTGTTCTACGGCGAGCTGTTCCGCTCGTTCTACGAGAGCACGCTGACGCTGTATCGCGACCAGTACCGGCTGTTCGGCAACGAGCGCGTGATGCCGGTCAAGGTGCTGTGGGACTACACGTACTACTGGGGCGTGCTGTGCCAGCTGTTCTTCCAGCGGCGCCTCACCGACCGCCGCATGATCGGCCGCCTCGCCGGACCGCTGCATCGCGCGCGCGACCTCAACGATGCGATGCAGGCCACGCTGCGGCGCTGGGGCGACGCGACCGGCCGGACGGCGACGTCGGCCGCGCCGGCGGCGCGATGCTCGACCAGGCGAGCCTGCCGTGGTTCGCCGACCTCAATCGCGGCTTGCGCGACGTGCTCGACGACGACGCGTTCGAGGCCCGCATCCGCGCGAACGCCGCGCAGCTGGAGGCGCTGGCCGCCGAGATCGAGGCGCTCGCGAGCGCCGACGCGTCGGCTGCCGCGCCGGCCACCGCGTCGCTGCTGTTCGGGATGGCCGCCTGAATCGAGCCGCCGCAGCGTCCCGGGGTACCGGTCGTCGGATGCCGAGGACGCGACGACCGCGATCGTCGACCTGTCGTCCGTCGTCAAGCGGCTTCCGAACGGACGCGTGCTGTACGCGTCGCTGGACTTCACGATGCGGCCCGGCGAGTTCGTCGCGGTGATGGGCGAGTCGGGCGTCGGCAAGTCGACGCTGCTGAACATCGTCGCCGGCCTCGACGACGTCGTCCGCCGGCCGCGTCCGCTTCGACGGCCGCGACCTGCGCGCGCTCGACGACGACGCGCGCACGCTGCTGCGGCGCGACCGCATGGGCTTCGTGTTCCAGGCGTTCCACGTGCTGCCGCACCTGTCGATCGAGCAGAACGTCGCGCTGCCGCTGCTGCTGCAGAAGGCCGCCGATGCGTCGACGCGCGCGCGGGCGATGCTCGCGGCGGTCGGCCTCGAAGGCCGCGGCGACGACTTCCCCGCGGTGCTGTCGGGCGGCGAGCTGCAGCGCGTCGCGATCGCGCGCGCGCTCGTCCACGAGCCGGCGCTGCTGCTGCTCGACGAGCCGACCGGCAACCTCGACCCCGAGACCGCCGAGCGCGTGCTCGACGTGATCGACGCGCGACGGCGCGAGCGACGGCGCGGCCACGCTGCTCGTCACGCATTCCGCGGTCGCCGCCGCGCGCGCCGATCGCGTGATGACGCTGCGCTCGTCCGGCTTGGTGCGACGACGTCGATGACGCTGACCGCCTGGCTCGCGTGGGGCGAGTGGCGCGCGCAGCCGGTCCGCAACGCGCTGTCGGTCGCGGCGATCGCGATCGGCGTCGCGCTCGGCTTCGCGGTCCACCTCGTCAACGCGGTCGCGCTCGACGACTTCACCGGCGGCCTGAACCGCCTGCGCGGATGCCGCCGACCTGCGCATCGTCGCGACCAGCGACGCCGGCTTCGACGAGTCGCTCTATCCGCGCGTCGCGCTCGCGCCGTCGCTCGCCGGCGCGATCGCCGTCGCGAGCCCGGTCGTCGAGCGCGACGCGACGCTCGTCGACGACCCGTCGATCGACGCTGCGCATCGACGGCATCGACGTGCTGCGGGCGGCGGCCGTGACGCCCGGCGCTGATCGGCAACGTCGACGGTACCGGCGGCGCCGCCGCGAACCTCGCGTGGTTCGAGCCCGACGCGATCCACGTCGCCGCCGTCGCTGCTCGCGTCGCTGCGGCAAGTCGGTCGGCGATCCGCTCGCCGATCCGCGTCGACGGCGACGGCCGTGGTGCTGCGGATCGCGGGCACGCTCGCGGCGAGCGGCGACGATGCGGCGCCGACGCGCGCGTCGGCGGCGACACCGGCCGGCGACCCGCGCCTCGCGCGCGCGTCGATGGACATCGCCGGCGCGCAGTGGCGGCTCGGGCGCCTCGGCCGGCTGTCGCGCATCGACCTGCGTCTCGCGACCGGCGCCGATCCCGCGACGACGCGCGCCGCGGTCGCGGCGCTGCTGCCGGCCGATGCCATCGTCACGAGCGCGGCCGACGACCGCGCGCGCACCGGCGACCTGTCGCGCGCGTATCGCGTGAACCTCGACATGCTCGCGCTGATGGCGCTCTTCACCGGCGCGTTCCTCGTCTACTCGACGCAGTCGCTCGCGGTCGCCCGACGTCGCGCCCAGCTCGCGCTGCTGCGCGTGATCGGCGTGACGCGCCGGCGCGTGGTCGGGCAGGTGCTCGCCGAAGGCGCCGCACAGGGCATCGTCGGCGGCGTGCTCGGCCTCGCCGGCGGCGTCGGCTTCGCGGCGCTCGTGCTGCGCTGCGTTCGGCGGCGACCTCGGCGGCGGCTACTTCGCGCGCCGTGGCGCGAGCGCGCGCGAGCTGTTCGCCGCCGCGCCAGACGCGGCCGCGCTGTTCTTCGCGCTCGGCATCGGCGCGGCGCTCGTCGGCAGCTTCTTCCCGGCGCGCGGTCGGCGGCACGCGCGGCTCCGGCGCTCGCGCTGAAGTCGAGCGGCGCCGAGGCCGGCCGCGGCGTCGCGACGCCGTGGATCGCGGCCACGCTGGTCGCGTCGGGCATCGCGTGCGCGCTGCTGCCGGCGATCGCCGGGCTGCCCATCGCCGGCTACGTCGCGATGGCGCTGCTGCTGTTCGGCGGCATCGCCGCGATGCCGTGGATCGCCAGGCGCCTGCCTCGAGCCGTTCGCGCGAGACGCGCGGCCGCGCGCCGTCGCGCTCGACCTCGCGCTGCGCCGGCTGTGGGCCGCGCCGTCGGCGGCGTCGGTCGCGCTGAGCGGCATCGTCGCGTCGGCGAGCCTGATGGTCGCGATGACGGTGATGATCGCGAGCTTCCGGCACTCGGTCGACGCGTGGCTCGGCGAGGTGCTGTCGGCCGACCTGTACGTGCGCACCGGGACGCAGGCGAGGGGCTCGGTCCTCGCCGATGTCGAGCGACTGCGACGCGTTCCCGGCGTCGCGCGCGTCGACCTGCAGAAGGTCGTGCCGCTCGCGCTGTCGGCGACGAAGCCGCCGGTGGCGTTGATCGCGCGCACGCTCGATGAGGACGACCCGGGTCGCAGCATCCCGCTGGTGCGACGCACGCGACCTGCACGACCGCGACGCGATCCCGGTGTGGGTCTCCGAGGCGGTCGTCGACCTGTACGGTGCGCGGCCCGGCGAGGCGCTGACGCTGCCGCTCGCGCCGGCGGGATCGTCGTCGACCGCGCGCTTCGTCGTCGCCGGCGTGTGGCGCGACTACGCGCGGCAGTTCGGCAGCGTCGTCGATGCGTCGCGAGGACTACACGCGCGTGACCGGCGACGACCGCTTCAGCGACGCGGCGATCACGGTCGCCGCCCGGCGTGGCGCCGGCATCGATCGTCGCCGCGCGTGCGGGCTGCGTTGCCCGACGCGTCGCGGGCGCGGGCGCAGATCACCGAGCCGTCCGCGATCCGCGACGCTGTCGCTCGCGATCTTCGACCGCAGCTTCGCCGTGACGTACCTGCTGCAGGCGGTCGCGATCGGCATCGGCCTCGCCGGCGTCGCCGCGACGTTCTCGGCGCAGACGCTCGCGCGCTCGAAGGAGTTCGGCATGCTGCGTCACATCGGCGTGCTGAAGCGACAGATCACCGGCGAGCTCGCGAGCGAAGGCGCGATCCTCGGCGTGCTCGGCGCGCTCGCCGGGGGCGGGCTCGGGCTCGCGCTGAGCCAGGTGCTGATCCACGTCGTCAACCCGCAGTCGTTCCACTGGACGATGGACACCGCGGTGCCGTGGCGCACGCTCGGCGTCGTCGGCGCCGCGCTCGTCGCCGCGTCGGCCGGCACGGCGGTCGTGTCCGGCCGACGCGCGCTGACGCGCGACGCCGTGATGGCCGTCCGCGAGGACTGGTAGCGATGGCGCCTCGATGGACGACCGCGGTCGCGCTGCTGGCCGTCGCCGCGGTCGCGCGCGCCGCGCCGCCGGTCGTTCCCGGACGTGCCGAAGGACGCGCCGTTCGCGTTCCCGCGCGACCACGGCGCGCATCCCGACTTCCGCACCGAGTGGTGGTACGTGACCGGCTGGCTGCAGGACCGACGACGGCGACGACGTCGGCTTCCAGGTCACGTTCTTCCGATCGCGACTCGCGATCGACGACGCGGACCCGAGCCGCTTCGCGCCGACGCAGCTGCTGTTCGCGCACGCCGCGCTCGCCGATCCGAAGGCCGGCCACCTGATTCACGACCAGCGCGTCGCGCGCGAAGGCTTCGGCATCGCGGAGGCATCGACCGACGACGCGCACGTCGTGCTCGACCGCTGGCGCTTCGACCGCGTCGGCCCGGGCGACGCGCTGCGCTTCCACACGTCGGTCGACGGCGACGTCGCGTTCGACCTCGACCTCGACGCGCGCGGTCCGGTCCTCGCGGAGGGCGCCGACGCGGCGCGTCCGGGCTGGTCGCAGAAGGGACCGCTCGAACGCGACGCGAGCCGTTACTACAGCGTGCCGCAGCTCGCCGTGTCGGGCACGATCGTCCGCGACCATCGCCGCGTGAAGGTCACCGGCAGCGCGTGGCTGGATCGCGAGTGGTCGAGCGCGTACCTCGATCCGCAGGCGAGCGGCTGGGACTGGATCGGCCTCGACCTCGCGGACGGCGGCGCGCTGATGGCGTTTCGCATGCGGGACCGCGCCGGCCGCAAGCTGTGGGCCGGCGGCGCGCGGCGCTTCGCCGACGGACGGCGTCGACCGCTTCGGGCCGGACGACGTCGACTTCACGACGTTGCGCTCGTGGACGTCGCCGACGAGCGGCGCGACGTGGCCGGTCTCGCAGCGCGTGACGCTGCGCGGGTCCGCGCCGCGATCGATCGTGCTCGCGCCGCTGATGGACGACCAGGAACTCGACAGCCGGCGCTCGACCGGCACGATCTACTGGGAAGGCGCGGTGCGGGCGCACGACGGCACGCCGGACGGCCCGGTCGTCGGTCGTGGGTACCTCGAGCTGACCGGATACGCGACGCCGATCGCATTCTGATGCCGCCGGGCGCCTCGCCGCCCGCGGGACGGGCCTGCATCGCGTAGCCCCGACCGCGACGCCAGGCAATTTCGCACCCGGACGACACGACGGACGTCGTCGCGCTCGCGGCGGTTCGCGCTCAACCTGACTCTGCCGCACCCCTTCGATCCCGCACGGCCGCGACGCGCGACCCGGGCATCGAATCCCCCGATCATCCAGGAGCCCATCATGACGCAGACGACGAAGGCCGGCAGCAACCTGCCGCAGGAACCGATCGCGCTCGACCCCGTGTACGGGCCGGGCGACAAGGCGTCCGAGAAGGGCGCCGCGGCGCCCGCGATGTCCGCCGCGAGCTTCACGACGACGTATCAGTGGCGCGGCAACGGCACCGTGCTGCTCAACCTGCGCAACGGTTCGATCTTCGCCGGCTCGCGCGTCGTCGCGTCCGCCAGCGAATACAACACCGCCTGGAACGTCGACCGGTTCATCGGCAACGCGACGATCTCGGTGCTCAACGTCTCGCCGTACAACGGCGGCGTGTGGGTGCGCCTGGCGAACAACTGGGGCAGCCCGCTGAACAACTGCATCACGTTGTTCGTCGATCCCTGAGCCCGAGCCGATCGCACGACATCGTCGCGACGAAGGTCTCGATCGCGACGACCCGACACGACGTCGACGATCGCGGGCGACCCGCGACGTCCGAACGAGACCGCGAAACGGGAGGAGCCCATGAGACGCACCGTTGCCCTCTGCACGATGGTCGCGCTGTCCGGCTGCGGCACCCTGCAGAGCAAGTTCGACGACGCCACGACGGCCGAGACGAAGGCGGGCCCGGACTGGCCGGACTGCTCCGCCGCGACGGACGACTGCCGGCAGCGGATCTTCAGGACCACGATCGCGTACTGCCAGCGCCTCCAGGGCGACTACCAGAGCGACAGCCTGTTCAACACGCGCACGTCGCTGTTCCTGGGCGCGCTCGGGATGCTGTCCGGCGGCGTGCTGTCGCCGATCGCCAGCGGCTCCGCGAAGACGGCCTGGTCCGGATTGTCCGGCGTGATCAACGGCGTGCAGACGAACTTCCAGGCGTCCTTCGGCGCGTTGCAGGAGGCCAACCGGCGCGCGAAGATCAGCGGCTACCTCGACGCGTTCAAGACCGAATACATGGCCGAGACAAGTCCGGCGCACCCGTACGAACTCTCCGTGTACTACGCCGGCAAGTGCTCGACCGCGGGCGCGGTGGCGGACCAGGAGACGCTGTCGGCCCTCGCGTCGAAAGCGGTCGCAACGCCGTCGTCGCCGACCGTGCTGACCTGCAAGAGCGAGGCCGGTGCCGGCGGCAGCACGACCATGACGTGCACGTCGAGCAGCGACAAGCCGAAAGCCGCGCCGTGACGGACCGCCGCGTCAGAAGCGCGCCGTCAGCGTGACGCGAGCGGTCCGCGGCTCGACCGGGTGGAAGTGGATGTCGTCGACGCCGTCGGCCGGCTCGTTCGGCAGCCGCGACGCGTAGTAGTAGTCGATGTCGCTGGCCTTGCGGTCGAACAGGTTGAACACGTCGAGCGCGACCTTGAGGTTCTTGCTCACGTTGTAGCCGACGCGCGCCGACGCGAGCGTCGTCGACGTTCGATCGCACGCTGTCGTCCTCGATCAGCGGTCGCGGGCCGAAGTAGCGCAGCTGGACGTGCCCGAACCACGGGCCGCGATCGAGCACGCTGACGCCGAACGACGCCACCTTGCCGATCGACCCGGGGATGAAGTCGCCGACCGGATCGTGCTGCGTGTACTGCGCGTGCGAGATCGCGACGTCGAGATCGAACAGCAGCCACGGCGCCGCGATGTAGTGGTTGTTCAACTCGATGCCGTGCCGACGGCTCGCGCGGCTCGGCTCCGTGTCGCCGGCGTCGCCGGAGAACACGAGCTCGGACGCGAGCGTGAGCCGCCACAGCGCGATCGAGCTCTGCAGGCCCGGCACGATCTGCGTGCGCGCGCCGATCTCCGCGCCGCGCGACTTCACCAGCGGGATCGCCTTCTCGATCGGGCTGCCGTCGGTCGGCGACACGGTGCTCGTCACGCCGCGCGCGTCGTTGCTGTGGAAGCCGTGGCCGTAGTTGACGAAGAACTCGGTCTTCGCCCACGGCCCGAAGATCAGCGACGGCTTCGGCGATCCGATGTGCGCGTCGACGGTGCCCGAGTTCGCGGCGATGTCGCTGTCGACGTCGAAGCGATAGGCGTCGTAGCGCGCGCCGACGACGCTGCGGAACCAGTCGGTCCAGGCGGTCCTGTTCTCGACAGTACAGCCCGAGGCTTGCCTTCCTTGACGCGATCGAGACGCGTCGTGTCGATCCGCACGCGGTCGACGTCGTGGTACAGCGCGACCGGGTCGATCCTGTCGTACGCGCCCCTGCAGGCCGATCGTGTTCTCCATGTCGATGCCGAAGAGGCGCATGCCGACGGACTGGCTCGTCGCGAAGCCGACCATGCTGCGGCTCTCGAACTGCTCGAACTGGTCGCCGTCGACCGGGTCGTCGAGGAAGTACGTGAAGTCGTTGTACAGGTGCAGCCGCGACGCGACCGCGTACGCGTCGAAGCGGAACGTGCCGAGCGCGTCGGGCTTGACCGCGTCGAACGACAGGCTGAAGCGCGACGTCTTGCCGCCGTCGCTCGGGTCGATCGCGCCGAAGCGGTCGATCAGGCCTTCGTCGACGGCGCGCAGCGGGATCTGGTCGGTGCTCGTCCAGTTCGCGTGGTAGCGCCATCGCGGTGATCGAGAAGCCGTCGCCGGGGTCGCCCTGCGAATAGCGCAGCACGCCGCTTAGCCGTCGCGAGTGCTCGGCGTCGTCCCACGGGCCGTTGTTGTAGGTCGCGTCGACCGCGTAGAGCAGCGTGCCGGCGCCGACGACGCGTCGAATCGATCAGCAGCCCGCGCCGTAGCCGTGCGCGCCGCCGGTCAGCGACGCGATGCCGCGGTCGACCGCGTCGATCAGCGAGAGGTGCGCCGCGCCGGCCGACGCGAAGTCGCCTTCGTCGGCGAAGTACGGTCCCTTCTTGTAGTCGATCCGCGCGACCAGTTCCGGGATCAGGAAGTTGAGGTCGGTGTAGCCCTGGCCGTGCGCGTGGGTGCGCATGTTGACCGGCATGCCGTCGACGAAGGTCGCGAAGTCGGTGCCGTGGTCGAGGTTGAAGCCGCGCAGGAAGTACTGGTTCGCCTTGCCGTCGCCGCTGTGCTGCGTGACGATCAGGCCGGGCACGAACTCGAGCATCTCGCCGGGGCGCAGCACCGGCCGGTTCTCGATCAGCGTGGCCGTCACCGTGCCCTGCGCTGGCCGCGTCGGACGTGCCGACGCCGTTGTCGTAGTTGCCGACGACCTCGACGCCCGGCAGCGACGTCGCCTCGTCGGCGATGGACGGCACCGCCGCGAGCGCCAGCAGCGCCGCGAGGAGGCAGCGCCGCGGGTCGCTCGTCGGGAACGTTCGGCGCGGTCGATGCGCGGTCACGTCACGTGCCGGGCACGCGCGCGACGAACGCGCCGAGCGCGCCGTAGCACAGCACGATGCCGACGACGACGATCAGCGCGGCGCTCGCGGCCGGCAGCGTCGCCGACCACCACGACGCACGCGCCGGACGGCGCCAGCGGCGGCGCGCGTACAGGAACGCGAGACCGACGGCGATCAGCGTCAGTGCGAGGCCGGCGCTGAACGCCACGACGAGGACGAGCCCGTACATCGTCTTGCCGAGCGCGATCGCCGCGAGCAGCAGCACCATGGCGGACGGGCACGGCACGAGTCCGCCCGAGACGCCGAGCGCGAGCAGGCTGCGCCACGTGACGCGCCCATCGGGCGTCGCGGGCGGCAGGTGCGAGTGCGCGCGCCCACCGTGCGAATGCAGGCCGGCGTGCGCATGCGCGTGGTCGTGCTCGTGCGAATGCGTGTCGGCGTGGGCATGCCCGTGATCTTGCGGATGGACATGCCCGGCGCCGGGCGCGTGAGCGTGCCGATGCGCTCCTCGCGGCGTCGCGGCCGCGGAGACGAAGCCGTAGCCGGCGGGCGATGCGTCGGAGAGCCGTCGATAGCGCGGCCCCGACCTGACGCCGTCGCGCCGGTCGAGCGACGCCTCGAGTCGATGAAGCAGCGCACCGACGATCGCGCGGCGCGCCGGCTTCCATCGCTGCATCAGCAGCACGAGCCCCATGCCGAGCACGAGCAGCCCGGACAGCAGGCTGAGCACCGGCAACAGCGTCTCCGGCACGACGTAGCGCGACGCGACGAGCGTTCCGAGCCCGACCGCGAACACGACGAGCGTGTGCGTGATCGTCACCGTCGCGCCGAGGAACACCGCGTGACGCGGCGTGCTGCGCGAGCCGACGAGATACGCGCCGACGATCGTCTTGCCATGTCCCGGCGCGAACGCATGCAGCGCGCCGAGGACCACGGCCGCGAGCAGCGCGAGGATCGCGACGGCGGGCGACACCGTCGGCGCCGAGATCGCGTCGACGAGCTGCTTCGTGCGGCGCTGCAGCCAGTCGCCGCCGGCGTCGGCGCGCGAAGTCGCGCCCTGGGTCGGCGCGCCGGACGTCGCGATGCCGACGGCGGCACGCGACGCGATCGGTCGGGCGCCGTCCGGCATCGCGCCGTCGCGGTAGCGGAACGCGACGCGGCGCTCGTCGAGCGCGCCGCCGTCCGGCAACCGGGTCAACGCCTCGGTCAGGCCGGCGGTCAGCGACCCGGCGAATCCGTCGGCGTCGAACACGGCGACGCCGGCCGACGGACGCACGCTGATCTCGCGCCAGCCGACGCGCCCGGCGTCGTTGCCGTCTTCGAAGCGCAGCGCGTGCGGCCTGCCCGTCGCCCGACGGCGGCAGCACCGCCTCGTAGTCGATGTCGAGCCGCAGCGAGAAGCCGCCCTGCTCGACCGGCAGGCTCGTCGTCCAGCGCACCGCGTGCAGCGGCACCGCCGCGCCGTCGACGGTCATCGTCAGCAGCGACGCGTAGGCCGGCGCGAGCCGCGCGACGTACGCGTCGCGCTCCTGCTGCGTCGTCACGCCGTCGCCGTCCGCATCGGCGAGATGCAGCTCGCGCAGCGCCGGCAGCTGGCCGAAGACCACGACGTGATGGACGCGGGCCGTCGTCGCGTCGAGCGCGATCTCGTCGAAGTGGTTGATCGTGAAGTTGCCGAGCAGGCTCGCGACCGTGTCGGCGAACGCGATGTCCGGCAGCGCCGCGCATGCGACGAAGGCGAGCGCGACGGCGAGCCGGGCGACGATCGCGCGACGCACGTCAGTGCACGTGCGGATGCGCATGCGTCACGTCGTCGTCGTGGCGATGCACGTGGGTGTGCGGCGTCGCCGGCACGTCGCCGTCGCGTGCGTCGAGCCGCCCGAACTTCCAGACCGCGACCGACACGGCCCAGCCGAACAGGAACAGCCCGACGATGACGTAGCCGAGCAGCCCGAAGTCGAGCGCGGCGATCGCATCGAAGACGCCGCCGCGCAGGTGGAGCAGCCGCACGAAGACCTGCAGCAGCTCGACGCTGCCGATGATCAGCGCGACCGCGATCGACAGGCTCGTCGTCGCGATGTTGTAGAAGATCTTGCGCAGCGGGTTCAGGAACGCCCAGTTGTAGGCCTTCGACATCAGCACGCCGTCGGTCGTGTCCATCACCGACATGCCGGCCGCGAACAGGATCGGCAACGACAGCACCGCGCCGATCGGCAGGTCGCCGGCCGACGCGCCGGCCGTCATCGCGAGCAGGCCGACCTCGGACGCCGTGTCGAACCCGAGCCCGAACAGCAGGCCGAGCGGATACATCTGCCAGCTGTGGTTCATCAGCTTCTGCAGGCGGCCGCCGAACAGGCGATTGAGCAGCCCGCGCTGCGCGAGCAGCTGCTCGAGATGCGCATGGCTGTGCGTACCCTTCCTCGCCTGCTGCCAGATCTTCAGGATGTCGAGCAGCACGAGCAGGTTCAGCATGCCGATGATCCACAGGAACAGTCCCGAGACGCCGGCGCCGATGACGGCGCCGAAGTCCTGCAGCGCCGGCAGATGCGTCTTGACCGCGACCGCGGCGAACGCGATGCACACCGCGAGCAGCAGGACGATCGTCGAGTGGCCGAGCGAGAAGAAGAAGCCGATGCCGAGCGGCTTGCGGCCCTTCTGCAGCATCAGGCGCACGGTGTCGTCGACCGCCGCGATGTGGTCCGCGTCGAACGCGTGCCGCAGGCCGAACATGTACGCCGCGAGGCCGAGGCCGACGAGCGCCGGATGGCCGTCCGCGTAGTGCAGGTACAGGCCCCAGCCGAGCGCGTGCAGGAACGCGATGAATCCGTAGAAGCCCGCAAGGCGACTCCATTCGGACGCCGTGAACGTCAAATGGGTGGCGACCCGCGGCGCGATGGCCGGCGGCGGTCGTTCGATCAGGGGAGACGCCGTGAAGCCTCGAGGGAGCATGGATCGGAATACGCGCGCCACGGCGTGCCGGATGCAGCGATGCGAGCAGCGCATCCCGGCGCCGGCCGGATTCGAGGGCAGCCTACCATCGGTGTCCGTCGCCCGGACGCGACGACGGCTCGCGGCGTGCGCGGCCTTCGTCGTCGCGTGCTGCGCGGGTGCGTCGTCGGCCGCGGTCGGCGTCGCGCCGCTGCCGGACGCGCCGTATCGCGCGCCGTACGTGCCGGCGTCGGACGCGGAGGTCGTCCAGCAGGTGCCGAAGGCGTCGGACCCGGCGGTCGCGCTGATCCGCGCGCGTCGACGCGCGCTCGACGCGGCGCCGCGCAGCCTCGAGGCCGCGAACGCTCTCGCCGAGGCGTACATCGCGTACGGGCGGCAGGTCGGCGACGCGCACTTCGTCGGCTATGCCGAGGCCGTGCTCGCGCCGTGGCTCGCGCTGCCGTCGCCGCCGCCGTCGACGATCGTCCTGTACGCGACGATCCTGCAGTACCGGCATCGGTTCGCCGACGCGAGGACGCAGCTGACGCGCGCGCTCGCCGTCGACCGCGGCAACGTGCAGGCGTGGCTGACGCTCGCGACGCTCGACATGGTCCAGGGCGACTATCCGGCCGCGGCGCGCGACTGCTCGCCGCTGACGCGCGGCGATCCGGTCGTCGGGCTCGTCTGCAACGCGAACGTCGGCCTCTACACCGGCCAGGCGAAGCGCGGCGTCGCGACGCTCGCGGCGATCGACGCGCGGCCGCAGTCGCTGCCGGCGCCGCTCGCGGCCTGGATCGAGGGGCTGCTCGCCGAGGGCGCCGAGCGGCTCGGCGACTGGCCGGCGGTCGAGGCGCACTACCGCAAGGCGCTCGCGTTCGCGCCGCAGGACAACTTCCTGCTCGTCGCGTACGCCGACTTCCTGCTCGATCGCGGCCGCGCCGCGGAAGTGCTGCCGCTGCTCGCCGATGCCTCGCAGTCGGACACCGCGTTCCTGCGGCTGATGCTCGCGAACGCCGCGTTGAAGAGCCCCGACCTGCCGCGCTACACGTGGGTCATGGCGGCGCGCTTCGAGGCGCTGGCGCAGCGCGGCGACGACCTGTTCGGCCGCGAGCAGGTGCGCTTCGCGCTCGCGCGCCACGACGCGGCGACGGCGCACTCGAGCTCGCTCGGCAGAACTGGGCCGTGCAGCGCGCGCCGTGGGACGTCCGCGTCTATCTCGAGGCCGCGCTCGCGGCGCATCGACCGGATGCCGCGGTCCCCGTGCTGGAATTCGTCGAACGGACGAAGCTCGAGGATCCCGCCGTCGAGCCGCTCGCGCGCGAGCTGCGCGCGCAGCTCGCGAAGGGGACGACGTGACGCCGCGCCGGTGGGGCATCGTCGCGCTCGCGGGCGTCGTGCTCGCGGGCGCGGGCGCGACCTGCGACGCGCATTCCGCGAGCGACGCGTACCTGACGCTCGACGTCGTCGACGCGCCCGGCGGCACGACGCGCGTGCGCGTGCAGTGGGACATCGCGCTCCGCGACCTCGACTTCGTGCTGCGTCTCGACGACGACGGCGACGGCGACGTCACGTGGAAGGAGCTGCGCGGGCATCAGGACGCGATCGGGCGCTACGCGCTCGAACGCATCGCGTTCCGGCGCGGGACCGCGCGCTGCGTCGCGCGCCTCGCGAAGCAGCAGGTCGACGGTCACGCCGACGGCGCGTACGCGGCGCTGTTCATCGACGTCGACTGTCCGGCGACCGCCGCGAAGCTGACGCTCGACTATCGACTGTTCTTCGCCATCGATCCGTCGCATCGGGCCATCGTCGTCGCGCGCAACGGCGAGCGGACGGCGACGGCGCTGCTGTCCCCCGAGCGACCGACGATCGACCTGCCCGACGGTGCCGGGCGATGATGGCCTCGGAGCTCGCAGTCGTCGGTCCGCCGCGATGAAGAGCCGCGGGCCTCGCTAGGCGTCGTCGTTCCCGTCGACACCCGGCGACCCGGGGCCGATGCCGAACTGCTTCAGCTTCTTGTAGAGGTTGCTTCGCGAGATCCCGAGCATGCGGCTCATCGCGAGCTTGTTGCCGGCCGTCGTGCGGTACGCGTGCAGGATCGCGCGTCGCTCGGTCTCCGCCACGGCCTGGCCGAGCGGTGCGGACCTCGCGCCGCACGGGGCGCGCAGCGAGGCGTCGTCCTGTTCGTCGAGGTCGTCGGCGGTGATGTCGCGCGAAGGGCCGAGCACGCAGGCGCGCTCGATGACGTTGCGCAGCTCGCGGACGTTGCCGGGCCACGCGTGCCCGGACAGGCGGTCGAGCGCGTCGGGCGTCAGCGTCTTCGGCGCGATGCGCAGCGCGCGACACAGCTCGGCGCACAGCTGCTCCGCGATCCGCGGGATGTCGCTGCTCCGCTCGCGCAACGGCGGGATGCCGAGCCGGATGACGTTGAGCCGGTAGTAGAGGTCGGCGCGGAACGCGCCGCGACGGACGAGCTCGCCGAGGTCCCTGCTGCTCGCGGTGATCAGGCGGACATCGACCTTCACGATGGTGTTCGACCCGAGCGGTTCGAACTCGCGCTCCTGCAGCGCGCGGAGCAGCTTGACCTGCACGCGATGCGGCATGTCCGCGACCTCGTCGAGGAACAGCGTCCCCTTGTCGGCCAGCGCGAGCTTGCCGATGCGTCCCTGGCGGTCGGCGCCGGTGTACGCGCCGTAGCGCGCGCCGAACAGCTCGACCTCCATCAGCTCGTCGGGGATGGCCGCGACGTTGATGCCGACGAAGTTGCCCTTCGCGCGTCTCGACCCGGCATGGATGGCCTGCGCGATCAGTTCCTTGCCGGTGCCGGTCTCGCCGTGGATCAGGACGGTCGAGTCGACGCCCGCCGCGTGGCGGGCCTGTCGCTTGAGGTGCAGGACCGACGGCGCCGCGCCGATGAAGCGGTCGAGGTCGTACTTCGCGGGCCGGACCGACTGTGCCCGCGTCCGCTGCGTGATGACGTCGGTCTCGATCTCGCGCAACTTCTCGTATGCGGGCCGCAACGGCGACAGGTCCCCGAACATCACGAAGCCGAAGCCGCCGATCAGCTTGCCGGCATCGTCGAACAACGGGAAGCGCGATACGACGCACCATCCCTTCTTGTGTTCCATGATGTCGAACGGCAGCGCGCGGCCGCTCTGCAGCACCTCGGGCATGCGGCTGCCGGGGATGACGTCGGCGATGTGCCGGCCGAGCACCGTCTCGTCGGCGCCGAGCCCGAGGAAGCTCCGGTACTTGCGATCGATCCAGGTGATGCGGGCCCTCGCGTCGACCATGATCGCGCCTTCGGCCAGGTCCTCGAAGATCGAGAAGAACGACTCGACCGCGCGGTGCTGGATCGTGTCGGTCCGGGAGCGCGGACCCGCGTGCGGGCGATCGGTGGTGAACATGGGGCATTCCGCTCCGGCTGTACTGGACGAGGACACCCCGCGTCCCGAACGGAGACGGTCGTCGCCCGCGGTCGTCCGCGCGTCGACGCGTCGCGACAACCGCGGCGCCGACCTGCATCAAATGAACGACTTGGCGATGTTGCGCTGCGACCTCGGCATCGATCGCGCGGCGCGGCCTGCGTCGTCCGCGCGGACTTCGTCGACGCGCCATCTTCGATTAGCACACCGTCCCTTGCGCGTTCGTTCGCGACGGGCCGCCGCGCCAGAGGGGACGCACCGCCGTGGACTTCCGTGGCATGGATGGTGCTCCCGCTCGCGGACGCTCCGCGAGCCACGCGGGGCGGACCGCTACGGAGGAGACATGCATTCCAATCTGGAACCCCATGCGCGGCTGCGCGTGCTGCTGTCGGGAGGACTGTGCGCGATCGCGATGGGTGCGGCCGCATCGCCGGCGGCCGCCGCGACCTGCGAGAGCCTGAGCGGCTTCGTCGCGCCGAACACCACGATCACGGCGGCGCAGACCGTCGCCGGCGGCACCTTCGTCCCGCCGACCGGCGCGCCGATCACCGGCCTGCCGGACTTCTGTCGCGTCGCGCTGACGATCGCGCCGACGCCGGACTCGAACATCCGCGTCGAGGTCTGGATGCCGCTCGGCGCGACGTGGAACGGCCGGATGACGGGTCTCGGCGGCGGCGGCTACACCGGCACGATCGACTACGCGTCGCTCGGCACGATGCTGAAGAACGGCTATGCCGCGACGAACACCGACATGGGCACGTCCCCGGCGACGGTCACGAACGGCGTCCCGCTCGTCGGTCACCCCGAGAAGTGGCTCGACTTCGGGTCGCGCTCGACCCACCTGATGACGGTCGAGGCGAAGGACCTGATCGAGGCGTTCTACGCGAAGGCCGCGTCGCGGGCGTACTTCCTCGGGTGCTCGACCGGCGGCCACCAGGGGCAGGAGGAAGCGCAGGTCTTCCCCGACGACTACGACGGCATCATCGCCGGCGCACCGGGACACAACCGCACCCATCTGCACGACGCGTTCGTCTACGACTGGACGCTCTCGCACAAGGCGCCCGGCTCGGTGATCTCCGCGGCCAAGCTCGCGGTGCTTCACACGGCCGTCATCAACGCCTGCCGGGCGACCGACAGTGGCTACGCGACCGACACGTTCCTGAACAACCCGAGGACGTGCGCCTTCGACCCGGCCGCGATCCAGTGCACGTCGGCCGACGGACCCGCGTGCCTGACGGCATCCGAGGTGTACGTGGCCCGGCACATGTACGACGGCCTGCGCAACCCGGACACCGGCGAGCTGATCTATCCGGGCTGGCTGCGCGGCACCGAGCTCGGCTGGACATCGCTGCAGGGCGGCGCGACGGCGGCGTTCCCCGGCATCCTGAACTGGGCGTTCGGCGCGAACTACGACCCGCTGTCGCTGGACTTCGACGCGGGCACGACCCAGCTCGACGCACTGCTCGCGCCGACCGTCAACTTCATGAGCTCGGACCTGTCGCGCTTCACGGCGCACAACGGCCGGATCCTCTACTACCAGGGGCTCGCCGACCCGATCGTGGTAACGCAGGACACGATCAACTACTACGAGCGGCTGCAGACCGAGCAGAACCTCAGCCTCGCGCAGGTGCAGCAGTTCGCACGACTCTATCTCGAGCCGGGCATGGGTCACTGCAGCGGCGGCGACGGGCCGAGCACGGTCAACGGGACGAGCGTGGAGTTCGGCCTCTTGCCGACGCTGGTCGGATGGGTCGAGAACGGCGTCGTCCCCGGTCCGGTGATCGCCGCGACCGCGGCGACCGCGCCGGTGGCGATGACGCGGCCGCTGTGCGTGTATCCGGCGGAGGCGCGCTACGTCGGCGCCGGCGACGCGACGAACGCGGCGAACTGGACGTGCGTCGCGCAACCGCAGGCCGATCCGCCGAACCAGATGGAGGCGCCGCGCTATCTCGCGCCGCTGGTCCTGCAGGCCCGCGCGTTGCCCGACACGCTGAACCTGCGCACCGGCGTCGGTCTCGTGACCATCGTGCTGCAGGCGCCGGGCACCGACGACTTCACGTCGTGGGTCCCGAGCAACGTCCGGGCGGAAGGCGCCGCACCGGTCACCGCCGCGCTGGCCGCGGACGCCAGGACCTACGTCGTCACCTTCAACCGCGCCGACCTGAAGAGCTTCAACGGCGGCAAGGACCCGGGCAACGCCGTCGACCTGATGCTGACCGGCGACCTGCAGCACGACGGCGTGCAGAGCCTGTTCGCCGCGAGCGCGAGGTGCGCGTGCTCCGCTGACGACCGGGCCGGAGGGCGGCGCGCGCCCTCCGGCTCCGCGGTTCCCGGCGCGAGGCGCGCTTCGCTCCTCGCGCGCCCGGGTCGATCCGCCGTCGGATCGACCGGCGGCAGGCGGGTCGCCGGCGCGGCTCGGGGCGCGCCGCAGCGTGCGCCGGCGCGCGGCTACAATGTCGCCCGCGGCAAGCACACCACGTGCTCGGCTCCCTGCCGACGGCCGCGTCCCTTCGCGAAGCCCCGGATCACCGGCCGGCTCCGTCATGCCCGAACCGCCATCCAGCACCGGGACGACCCGCAGCCCGCTCGCGACGCTGCGGCGCCTCGCCCCGTTCATCGCCCCGTATCGCGCGCGCCTCGCGCTCGCGTTCGTGTTCCTCGTCGTCGCCGCGGCGTCGACGCTCGTCGTGCCGCTCGCGTTCCGCCAGCTCGTCGACCACGGCTTCTCCGCCACGCTGACGTCGGCCACCGCGACGTCGGCGCCGTTCGCCCAAGCCGCGGTCGGCGGCGCGCTCGGCGCGCTGAACCGCGTCGCGACGTCGAACGTCGAACTTCTACTTCGTCGGCCTGTTCGCCGTCGCGCTCGTGCTCGCGCTGTCGACCGCGGCGCGCTTCTACATGGTCAGCTGGCTCGGCGAACGCGTCGTCGCCGACATCCGCAGCGCCGTCTACGCGCGGATGCTCGCGCAATCGCCGGAATTCTTCGAGACGACGCAGACCGGCGAGGTGCTGTCGCGCCTCACGACCGACACGACGCTGATCCAGACCGTCGTCGGCACCAGCATGTCGATGGCGCTGCGCAACGTGTTCCTGTTCGTCGGCGGCATGGTGATGCTCGCCGTCACCAGCCTGAAGCTGTTCGCGATCATCATCGGCCTGCTGGTGCTCGTCGTCCTGCCGATCGTGATGTTCGGCCGCCGCGTGCGCTAGCTGTCGCGCGACGAGCCAGGACCGCATCGCCGACGCGTCCGCGATGGCCGGCGAGATCCTCAACGCCATGCCGACGGTGCAGGCGTTCACGCAGGAGCAGGTCGAGGCCGCACGCTTCCGGCGCAGCGTCGAGGCGACGTTCGCGACCGCGATGCGGCGCATCCGCGACGCGTGCCTGGCTGACGACGATCGTCATCGTGCTCGTGTTCGGCGCGATCGTGTTCGTGCTGTGGCTCGGCGCGAACGCGGTGATGGCGGGCACGATGTCGCCGGGGCTGCTCGCGTCGTTCGTGCTGTACGCCGTCATCACCGCCGGCGCGATCGGCGGGCTGACCGAAGTGTGGGGCGACGTGCTGCGCGCGGCCGGCGCGACCGACCGCCTGATGGAACTGCTCGACGCGCATCAGTTCATCGGGTCGCCCGCGACGCCGGTGGCGCTGCCGGCGCGGCGCGGCGGCGCCGGCGTGCGCTTCGAGGCGGTCCGCTTCCACTATCCGTCGCGGCCCGCCACGCCCGCGCTGGCCGACTTCACGCTCGACGTCGCGCCGGGCGAGACGGTCGCGCTCGTCGGACCGTCCGGCGCCGGCAAGTCGACGGTGTTCCAGCTGCTGATGCGCTTCTACGAACCGCAGGCGGGCACGATCTCGATCGACGGCGTGCCGATCGCGTCGCTCGGCCTCGACGCGTTGCGCGGCGCGCTCGGCATCGTGCCGCAGGACACGGTGATCTTCTCGGCCGACGCGACGCGACAACATCCGCTACGGCCGGCCCGACGCGACCGACGACGAGATCGTCGCCGCCGCGCGCGCCGCGCAGGCGCACGACTTCATCCTGCGCCTGCCGGAAGGCTACGCGACGTTCCTCGGCGAGCGCGGCGTGCGGCTGTCCGGCGGTCAGCGACAGCGCATCGCGATCGCGCGCGCGATCCTGCGCAATCCGCCGGTGCTGCTGCTCGACGAGGCCACGAGCGCGCTCGACACCGAGAGCGAGGTCGCCGTCCAGCGCGCGCTCGAGACCGCGATGCGGGGCCGCACGACGCTCGTCATCGCGCACCGCCTGTCGACGGTCCAGAAGGCCGACCGCATCGTCGTGCTCGACCACGGCCGCATCGTCGAGACGGGGACGCACGCCGAGCTGATGTCGCAGGGCGGCCTGTTCGCGCGCCTCGCGCGGATGCAGTTCGAACTGCATTGAAGGCCCACCGCGCCGGCTCGCGCCTGTGGCAACATGCTCGACGCGTCGCACGGTCCATCGGCTTCGCGCGAGTCGCCCGACGCCGTCCGATGAACGCCCTCGCCCTCCCGTCCGACCGCGACTGACCGACGTGCGCCAGTACCTCGACTTCATGCGCCACGTGCGCGATCACGGCGTCGTCAAGACCGATCGCACCGGCACCGGCACGCGGTCCGTGTTCGGCTACCAGATGCGCTTTCCGCTCGCCGACGGCTTCCCGCTGCTGACGACGAAGAAGCTGCACACGAAGTCCATCTTCCACGAGCTGCTGTGGTTCCTGTCGGGCTCGACGAACGTCGCGTACCTGCGCGAACACGGCGTCACCATCTGGGACGAGTGGGCCGACGAGGACGGCGAGCTCGGCCCCGTCTACGGCTACCAGTGGCGCTCGTGGCCGACGCCCCACGGCGGCCACGTCGACCAGATCGCGCAGCTCGTCCGCGAGATCAAGGCGAATCCCGACTCGCGGCGGCTGATCGTGTCGGCCTGGAACGTCGCGGACCTGCCCGACATGGCGCTGCCGCCGTGCCACGCGTTCTTCCAGTTCTGGGTCGCGCCGCCCGAGGTCGGGCAGCACGCGGGCGAGTCGAGGCGTCGCCTGTCGTGCCAGCTGTACCAACGCAGCGCCGACATCTTCCTCGGGGTGCCGTTCAACATCGCGTCGTACGCGCTGCTCGTGCATCTCGTCGCCGAACAGACCGACCTCGACGTCGGCGACTTCGTGTGGACCGGCGGCGACTGCCATCTCTACCTGAACCACCTCGCGCAGGCCGACCAGCAGCTCGCCCGCGAGCCGGGCCCGCTTCCGAGGCTCGTGATCCGACGCAGACCGGGCTCGATCTTCGACTACGTCTACGACGACTTCGAGATCGTCGACTATGCGCCGCAGGCGCACATCCGGGCCGCCGTCGCCGTGTGAGCGTCGCCCGTTCGTCTCGTCAGGGGGAATCCATGAAGAAGCAGATCACCAGCATCTCGCTCGTGCAGACCGCGAAGGTCGCCGCGGTCCTGTACTTCGTCATCGGCCTCGTCGCAGCGTGCTTCATGCTGCTCGCGGCGCTGTTCACGTCGGGCAACCGCGTCGGCGGCCTGTTCGCCGCAGTCCTCGCGCCGTTCATCTACGCGCTGGTCGGCTTCGTCGTCGTGTTCGTGATGGCGTGGATCTACAACCAGGTCGCACGACGCGTCGGCGGCATCGAGTTCACGACGACGGACGTGCGCGGCGAATACTGACGCCGAGATGAAGCTCGTGATCGTCGTCGCCCGCGCGCGCAACGGCGTGATCGGCCGCGACAACGCGTTGCCCTGGCGCCTGCCGGAAGACCTCGCGCATTTCCGGCGGATCACGATGGGGCACCCGATCGTGATGGGCCGTCGCACGTTCGAGTCGATCGGCCGTCCGCTGCCGGGACGCCGCAACGTCGTGCTGACGACGACGCCGGGATGGCGGGCCGACGGCATCGAGGTCGCGCGCTCGCTCGACGACGCGCTCGCCCTGGTCGGCGACGCCGACCGGGTGTTCGTGATCGGCGGCGCGCGCGTCTACGCGGAGACGCTGCCGCGCGCCGACGAGATCGTCGCGACCGAGATCGATCGCGACGTCGACGGCGACGCGTACTTCCCGGCGTTCGACGCGGACGACTGGGACGTGCGCTCGCGCGACGAGCGACCGGCCGCGGGCGACGACGCGCTGCCGTTCGCGTTCGTGCACTATGCGCGTCGCGACGCGCGCGGACTGATCGTCCGCGCGCGCGACCCGACCTTCCTTTCGCGAGCGACGATGTCCGAAGACGCGTTCCACGTCCACGGTCCGCACGATCACGAGCTCGAGCACGCGGCGGAGCACGGCGCCGTCGACCGCTTCTCGGGCCGCATCGCGGTGACGACCGCGATCCTCGCGACCGTCGGCGCGCTGTTCTCGTACGAGGGCGGCGCGACGCAGGCGAACGCGCAGCTCGCGAAGAACGACGCGGCGATCCGCAAGACCGAAGCGTCGAACCAGTGGAACTACTACCAGGCGAAGAGCAGCAAGCAGAACCTGGCGGAGCTCGCGGCGGCGCTCGTGGCGCCGGAGCGGCAGGCGACCTATCGCTCGGAGGTCGAGCGGTACAAGGGCGAGAAGGCCGACATCCAGAAGCAGGCCGAGCGGCTCGAAGCCGAGTCGAAGGACTTCGACGCGCAGTCCGAGGCGCTGATGCACGAGCATCATCGCTGGGCGCAGGCGACGACGTTCCTGCAGATCGCGATCGCGTTGTCGGCCATCGCGCTGCTGACCCGCCGCAACTGGCTGCAGTGGGGCGTCTACGGCGTCGCCGCGCTCGGCGGCGTGCTCGGCCTGCTCGCGCTCGTGCACGTCTGACGCGTCCGGGGCGGCGCGATCGCGTACGGCTGACGCGCGGCGCGCGGAGGTGCGTGGTCGCACGCGCGCCGCGGCCAGGGTTGAACGGTGCGCGGATCGGTCGCATCTGCAGCGTTCGCGCATCACGACGCGACGAATCCCTTCGACCCTCTTCGAACGACGCCCCGATGACCAAAGACCTGTTCACCCCGATCGACCTCGGTCCCTATCGCCTGCCGAACCGTTTCGTGATGGCGCCGCTGACGCGCAGCCGCGCGGCCGACGGCAACGTCCCGTATGCGCTGCACGCGCTGTACTACGCGCAGCGCGCGAGCGCCGGCCTGATCATCAGCGAGGCGACGCAGGTCGTGCCCGAGGGCCAGGGCTACATCTCGACGCCGGGCGTCCACAGCGACGAACAGGTCGCCGGCTGGCGACTCGTCACCGACGCGGTGCATGCGGCGGGCGGCCGCATCTTCCTGCAGCTCTGGCACGTCGGTCGCATCTCGCACACCGACTTCCAGCCGGACGGCAAGGCGCCGGTCGCGCCATCGGCGATCCAGGCCGCCGGGAAGACGTACACGGCGAACGGCTTCGTCGACCTCAGCATGCCGCGCGCGCTCGAGACCGACGAGATCGCCGGGCGTCGTCGCGGGCTATCCGCACCGGCGCGAAGCATGCGATGGCCGCGGGCTTCGACGGCGTCGAGATCCACGCGGCGAACGGCTACCTGATCGACCAGTTCCTGCGCGACAAGACGAACCGCCGCACCGACCGCTACGGCGGCTCGATCGAGAACCGCGTGCGCTTGCTGCTCGAGATCGTCGATGCGGTCGCAGCCGAGGTCGGCGCGGACCAGGTCGGCGTGCGCATCTCGCCCGACAACCGCTTCAACGACATCGACGACAGCGATCCGCAGGCGCTGTTCGTCGCCGTCGCGCGCGCGCTGTCCGGTCGCGGCCTCGCGTACCTGCACGCGGTCGAGGGCGACCTCACCGCGAAGCCAGGCACGCCGCCGCGCGTCGACTACGCGTCGCTCAGGGACGCGTTCGGCGGCATCTACATGGCGAACTTCGGCTTCGACCGCGATCGCGCGAACGCGGCGATCGCCGCCGGCAAGGCCGACCTGATCGCGTTCGGCAAGCCGTTCCTCGCGAACCCGGACCTGGTGACGCGCTATCGCCTCGGGACCGCCGCTGAACGTCCCGGACGACAAGACGTTCTACGGCGGCGACGCGCACGGCTACACCGACTACCCGATCCTCGACCGCATCGCGGCGTAGGCGCGGCGGTCCGTCGCGACGACGCCTGACGCGGCGACGCGTCGCCGCGTCGCCGTTCGCGCGCGCGTCGTCCGCGCGTCGGGCAAGGGGAACGGACGGGTCGGCGTCGCATGCCTTGCGGATCCTGCCGGTCTTTGCTATGAACGCGGCATGCGGCACCGTTCGCCCGGGGCGACCGGCGTGCCCGCGCCCCAGGGAGAAAAGACCATGTTCGCAAGACCGCTGCGCCACGCGGCGCTGTCGCTGTGCCTGTCGTTGCCGATCGTCGCCTCCGCCGGACCGTTCGATGCCATGTACGTGTTCGGCGACAGCCTGTCCGACGGCGGCAGCGACCTCGCGCTGTCGTCGTCGATCCATGCCGTCGCCCCGAGCTTCCCGCTGATCCCGGGCGCCGGCGTCGGCGGGCATTTCAGCAGCGGCGCGGTCGCCGTCGAATATCTCGCGCAGTCGCTGAACCTGCCGCTGACGGCGCACTACCTGTCGGCCCCGTTCCTCGGCGGCGCGACCGGCGGCACGAACTACGCGCAGGGTGGCGCCCTGTCGGGACTCACGAACGCGGCGGTGCCGAGCACGCTGACGATCGCGCCGAACGTCACCGTGCCGACCGGCTTCAAAGGCGTGCTCGGCGAAGTCAACGACTACGTCGCGTCGTCGCCGAAGGCCGATCCGAACGCGCTGTACGTCGTGTGGGGCGGCGCGAACGACATCCTCTACTACGGCACGACGCCGGTGCTGCCGTCATGCGCGGCCAGCGCGAACCCGTTCGTCTGCTCCGCGGTGACGAACACGACGACGTCGATCGCCGAACTGCTCGCCGCGGGCGCGAAGCACATCCTCGTGCCGAACCTGCCCGACATCGGCAAGACGCCGAGCGCACTCGCCGGCGGCCCCGTCGCGTCCGCGCAGGCGGAGGCGCTGTCGATCGCGTTCAACACCGGACTGGCCGGCGCGCTGTCGAGCCTGTCGTCGTCGTACCCCGGCGACATCGTGCCGTTCGACACGTTCTCGTTCTTCACGCAGGTCGTCGGCAACCCGTCGGCGTACGGCTTCAGCGACGTGACCGACGCGTGCCTGACCGGCAGCGTCGCCGACGTCGGCTCGACGGTCACTTCGGCGTGCGCGGCCGCCGGCGTGAACAACTACCTGTTCTACGACGGCGTCCATCCGACGACGCGCGGACAGCAGCTGATCGCAGGCCGCTTCGCCGCCGTGCTCGGCGTTCCCGAGCCGTCGGACGTCGCGCTGGTCGCGATCGGCGCGCTCGGTCTGGCCGGCGCGCGGCGCCGACGCACGGCGCGCCCGGCCGCCTGATCGATCGCGCGACGGCGGTGCCGCCGTCGCCGCGCACCGAGGCTGGCGCCGGGACGGCGCCCGCTTCGTGTGGAACGGCATGCGACGCCGTCTGGTGCACGGCGGCCGGCGGGGTCGACGCCGCGCCGACGGGCACGCGGCGGGCGTTCGAATACCTCTTGCGGAAGGGAACGCCCTTCTGCACACTCCCGCGACGAAGCCGCCGGTGATGCGGCCAGCGACGGTTCCCCTCCGTCGCGCGAACCAGGGAGAGGTCCGATGCAGTCGTCGATGCTCGCGGCGCTGGCCGCTTGGCTGGTCGTGGGTACGGCTTTCGCCGCCGACGCGGACCAGAAGGCGCGCGAAGAGATGCAGAAGCGCCTGAACAACGAGGTGATGTCGTCGGCGTTCGATCCGGGCGACGCGGTGAAGGCCGAGGCGTATGCCGAGGAGGCCCAGAAGCGCAACGTCCAGCCGGTCGCGCAACCGCCCGCCTACTGGGCACCGGGATGGACGTGCGCGAACCTCACGACGTACGCGTACTACAACTACGGCGACTACCGCAACTGCATCTACTACCACCGCTACTACGGCTACTACTGGCGCTATCGCCGATAGCCTCGCCCGGCTCATCCACGCCAACTCAAACCAGCAGGGGGAACTTCATGCAACGGAACGCACGACTGGCCAGACTGGCCAGCATCCTGTCCATCGTCGCGCTGCTCGGCGGATGCGCGGCGGCATCGGTCGCCATCAGCAAGAAGGACCTCGAGGTGCAGACGAAGACGAGCACCGCGATCTTCGTCGACCCCGTCGCGCGCAACGAGCGCACGCTGTTCGTCGACATCCGCAGCGGCGTGCAGGAGTTCGATCGCCGGGCGTTCCTGCGCTTCGTCAGGGAGCAGTTCGCGCAGAACGAGGACGGCTACAAGATCGTCGACGATCCCGACCAGGCGCGCTTCCTGATGCTGGTCTACGTCCTCAATCTCGAGAAGGCGAGCCCGACGGCCGCGCAGTCGGCGCTCGCGCAGGGCTACAGCAGCGGCGGCGACATCGCCGCGGGCGCGGCGGCCGGCGCCGTGATCGGCTCGAACCGGTACGGCTACGGCGGCTATCGCGGCGCGGCCATCGGCGGCCTCGCGGCCGGCGCGGCATCGCTGATCGCCGACAACAGCGTGCACGACGTCACGTACATGCTGGTCTGCGACGTCTCGATCCGCGAGAAGGCGGCGAAGGGCGTGATGGTCCGCAAGGACACGAAGATCGACACGAAGGTATCGGACGCGGGTTCGAGCCAGCAGCGCGTGTCCGAGGTCAGCGATCGCAAGGAATACCGGACCCGCATCGTGACGACCGCGAACAAGGTCAACCTCGAGCTTCCCGAGGCCCAGGACAAGATGTTCGCGAAGACCGCGTACGCGATGTCCGGCTTCTTCTAGGCCGACGCGACGACCGGCGCGTCGCCGGTCGTCGAACCACTCGGCGGCCGCGCACTCGTTCGGCGCGCCGCCTGCGATTTCAGCCTGCGGCGGACCGGACGCAGTCCACGAAGAAGCGCGTCGCGCCGTCGACGCGTTCCTCGACGAGCCCGTGCACGTCGGTCTCGAAGCCCGGGAACGCGAGGTTGAACTTCTGCGTGAACTTCAGGTATTCGACGATCGTCCTGATTGAAGCGCTCGCCGGGGATCAGCAGCGGGATGCCCGGCGGATACGGCGTCAGCAGCACGGCCGTGATGCGGCCTTCGAGTTCCTCGATCGGCACGCGGTCGATCTCGCGATGCGCCATGCACGCGTACGCCGCCGACGGCTTCATCGCCGGCTGCATGTCCGAGTAGTACATCTCGGTCGTGACGCGCGCCACGTCGTGCCGACTGGTACATGTCGTGGATCTGCTGGCACAGGTCGCGCAGGCCGACCCGTTCGTACGCGGGCTGCGACTTCACGAACTCCGGCAGGATCCGCCACATCGGCGCGTTCTTGTCGTAGTCGTCCTTGAACTGCTGCAGCGCGGTCAGCAGCGTGTTCCACCGGCCCTTCGTGATGCCGATCGTGAACATGATGAAGAACGAGTAGAGCCCGGTCTTCTCGACGATGACGCCGTGCTCGGCGAGGTAGCGCGTGACGATCGACGCGGGGATGCCGATGTCGGCGAAACGGCCCGACACGTCGAGCCCCGGCGTGATGACCGTCGACTTGATCGGGTCGAGCATGTTGAAGCCGGGCGCGAGGTTGCCGAAGCCGTGCCAGTTGTCGTCGGACTTCAGCACCCAGTCGTCCTGCGTGCCGATGCCGTCGTCGACGAGCTCCTCCGGGCCCCAGACCTGGAACCACCAGTCGTCGCCGAACTCGGCGTCGATCTTGCGCATCGCGCGACGGAAGTCGAGCGCCTCGAGGATGCTCTCCTCGACCAGCGCCGTGCCGCCCGGCGGCTCCATCATCGCCGCCGCGATGTCGCACGACGCGATGATCGCGTACTGCGGGCTCGTCGACGTGTGCATCAGGAACGCCTCGTTGAAGATCGTCGGGTCGAGCTTCACCGTCTCCGACTCGCGCACGAGGATCTGCGACGCCTGCGACAGGCCGGCCAGCATCTTGTGGGTCGACTGCGTCGAATAGATCAGCGACTGCTTCGGCCGCGGCCGGTCCAGGCCGATCGCGTGCATGTTGCGGTAGAAGTCGTGGAACGACGCGTGCGGGCACCACGCCTCGTCGAAATGCAGGTTGTCGATCTCGCCGTCGAGCATCGTCTTCAGCGTCTCGTCGTTGTAGAGGATGCCGTCGTAGGTCGACTGCGTGATCGTCAGGATGCGCGGCTTCTTGTTCGCGACCGCGCGCGCGAACGGGTTCGCCTCGATCTTCTTCGCGATCGACTCCGGCGTGAACTCGTCCTTCGGGATCGGTCCGATGATGCCGAGGTGGTTGCGCTTCGGCGTCAGGAAGACCGGGATCGCGCCGGTCATCGTGATCGCGTGCAGGATCGACTTGTGGCAGTTGCGGTCGACGACGACGATGTCGTCGGGCGCGATCGACGCGTGCCACACGATCTTGTTCGACGTCGACGTGCCGTTCGTGACGAAGTAGCAGTGGTCCGCGTGGAAGATGCGCGCCGCGTTGCGCTCCGATGCGGCGACGGGACCGGTGTGGTCGAGCAGCTGCCCGAGTTCCTCGACCGCGTTGCAGACGTCGGCGCGCAGCATGTTCTCGCCGAAGAACTGGTGGAACATCTGGCCGACCGGGCTCTTCAGGAACGCGACGCCGCCGGAGTGGCCCGGACAGTGCCACGAATACGAGCCGTCCTGCGCGTAGTGGATCAGCGCGCGGAAGAACGGCGGCGCGAGCCCGTCGAGGTACGAGCGCGCCTCGCGGATGATGTGCTTCGCCACGAACTCCGGCGTGTCCTCGAACATGTGGATGAAGCCGTGCAGCTCCTTCAGGATGTCGTTCGGGATGTGCCGGCTCGTGCGCGTCTCGCCGTAGATGTAGATCGGGATGTCCGCGTTCTTGAAGCGGATCTCCTCGATGAACGCGCGCAGGTTCAGGATCGCCGGGTCGAGCTCGGGACCGGGCGTGAACTCCTCGTCGTCGATCGACAGGATGAACGCCGACGCGCGCGACTGCTGCTGCGCGAACTGCGACAGGTCGCCGTAGCTCGTCGCGCCGAGCACCTCCATGCCCTCGGCCTCGATCGCCGCCGCGAGCGCGCGGATGCCGAGTCCCGACGTGTTCTCGGAACGGTAGTCCTCGTCGATGATGACGATCGGAAAGCGAAATTTCATCGGGCGTTCCTGGAAGCGGGACCGGTCGTCGCGCGGACGGCGACGCGGCGCGAGGCAGCGAGGTGGCCCGACGGCCGTCGGCAGGTCTGACGGCGCGGGCGGCGAGAGGCGCGCATTCTAGTCCTTCGCATCGCTCCACCGGACCATGGTCGAAGCGCGCCTGGGGACCGGCCGGGTCGCCGTTGGCGCTCGGTTCGCCGAGGCCCTAACATGCACCCGGCGCCGCACGGCCGGCGCGCCCGTCGGGAGCGACATTGGAAGACGTGTTCGATGCTTCGTGGCAGGCCGGCTCGGACGGCAAGGATCCGCACATCGAGTCGGCGCTGGCATCGCTGATCGACGTCCGCGGCACCGCGCTCGTCGCCCAGCCGGCCCGCCTGCGGCTGCTGCTCACGCAGGCGTGTCCCGACGCGCCGCGTCACATCGACGCGTTGATCGGCGCGATCGACGCCGGCGTCGTCGAGCGCCTTCGCGCCGCCGACGACGACGGCGCTCTGCCGGCGTTGCTGCGTCAGTGCGCCCAGGCCCTGCAGCAGAAGGCGTCGCTCGATGCGCGTTGGGCCGCGTGGACGGTCCGCGCGTGGGCGCACGCGTTCGCGCTGCCGACCGACGCGCGCGAGGCCGCGGCGGCGCGACCGGCCGCCGCACCGCCGCCGTCGCCGATTCGCCCGCTACCGCGCGATGCGGCGGCCGCCGGCGACACGGGGCTGCGCTGGCAGCCGGTCGGCGGCGCGTCGATGCCCGCGGCCCGCGATGCCCGCGTGACGCCGCGCGACGCGCCGGGCGCCGGGACATCGTCGGCCTCGCGCGAACCGGCGCGCGGCGCGGCGCAGCGGCAGGAACCGTCCTTCGCGCGCGACGCGCCGCCGGTCGTCGATCCGGTGTCGGACCGGTCCGCGCGCCCACCGGCCGACGCGCAGCGCGTGGCAGCGCCGGCGGTCGATCGGCCCGATGCCGCGCGGACGTCCGCGCCTGCGTTGGCCACGCCCGCGACCGCACGTCCGACGCGGATGCCGGCGGAGGAGTCTTCCGCGGCGCCGACGATGGCCGCGACACGCGAGGCGGCCGCGGCCACTCCGCCCTCGCCGGGTCCGGCGAGCCGCGGGTCCATGTTCGCGCCGACGCAGCCGATGGGCGATGTGCTCGACGCGTCCGATGGATCGAAGGCGGTGACGGAGCTTCCGGTCACGGCCGCGGATGCGTCGGCATCCCGCGCAGCGGACGTCGATGTGGCGATGGACGATGCGACGTCGTCGTCGGTCGATCGCGGAGCGTCGGAAGCGCCGTCCGCACACGTCGCCGCGCCGACCGCGCCGATCGACGAAGCCCGCACGGCGCCGACCGGCGAGCCTCCCCCGCCGGCGTCGATCGCGCACGACGTGTCGACGCACGCAGCGTCGATCGAGCGCGGACCCGCCGCGGCATCGATCGAAGACGACGTGTCGACGGACTCCGCGTCGTCGATGGAACACGAAGCGATCGCCGCGTCGCACGGACAGGAGCCGCCCGCCGGACCGGCCACGTCGATCGAACGCGAACGTCCCGCGACATCGATCGAGCGCGAGCCGACGGCATCGATCGACGAAGCCGCCCCCGTCGCCGCGATCGGGCCCGAGGCGACGACGGCGTCCGTCGCCGACCGGTCGGCGATCGAGTCCGTCGCCGGAGACGCCCCGTCGTCGACGTCGTCCGCCACGTCGTCGACCATCGACGCGACGACGATCGGCACGACGACCACCGACGCGACGCGCGAGACGTCGTCGATCGATGCGACGCGCGGGACGCCGGGCATCGGCCCTGCAGTCGCGGCTTCGACGATGGGCGCGTCGGGCATCGACCCTGCAGCAGCCGCGTCGACGGTGGACGCGTCGAACATCGGCGCCACGCGGGAGACCGACGCCGACGACGCGACGCACGACGCATCGTCATCGACGGCGTCGGCACCGACATCGTCGTCCGACGCCGACTCGTCGCTCCACGGCGCCTCGCCGACGCATCCGTCGCCCGAACCCGGCGGCGCGACGCCGCCGACGTTCGGCCCGGTCGAGCGGCCGCTGTTCACGCCGCCGTCGCGGCGACGCCCCACGCTGCCGATCGTCGCCGTCGTCGTCGCGGTGGTCGCCGTGACGCTCGCCTGGATCGGCATCGACGCGATCCGGCGCCCGGACGTGCGGTCGGTTCCGCCGTCGTCGACGACCGCATCGACGTCGGTCGCGAGTGCGCCGGGCGCCGGCACGCCGGAGCCGGCCCCGTCGTCGGACGCGGCGCCGTCGACGCCAGCCGCGCCCGCACCGAGCACGCCCGACGCGCAGCCCCGGGCGTCGGCGCCGCCGGTCGAATCGACCGGATCGCCGGCCGCGAGACCGGACGAACGCCGCGACGACGTCGGGCACGACGTCGACCGACGCGTCGCCGACGTCGCCGTCCGGTCCGTCGACGGCCGGCGCGCCGTCGCCGTCGGCGACCCCGCCGGTCGAGACCGGAAGCCGCGCCCGCGGCGCGCGGCGAACCGACATCCCGGCCGCCGCCGAACGGCGCGCCGAGGCGCGGGCGGAGCGGGCGCATGCGCGCGACGCGGCGCGGCTGCACGGCAAGGCCGCCGCCGCGGCACATGCCGAGGCGCGCCGCACGACGCCCGCCTGCCTCCCGTCGTCGTGCCCGGGTATCGTCGTCGATACCCGCGTGCTCGAGTCGGGGGGCGCGGGACGCGGGGCGATCTACGTCGTCTCCGTCTTCACCGACGATCATCGGACGCTCGCGTTCTCGACAGCCGAACGAATGCCGATCGGTGTCCGCGTGCGCGTCGTCGGCGGACGGCTGGTGCGCGCCGGCGGTTGAACGACCGCTTGCGCGACCGCGCAAGCAGTCGCCGCCGCGCCGCGACGGACACGTGCCCCGAGGCTCTCGGCGCTCGATCCGGTCGGGCGCAGGCATCGGCATGACGCCGCGTGGGGCACGTCACGAGCCCGTCCGTGCCGAGGCACGCGGCGCATCGACCGTTGCGCGGGCGCGGCACTCCCGGCATCGCACGTTGACCCTCGCGCACGGCGACGACCACAATGCCCTCAACGGAGCAACCGGCACGGCCCTTCGTCGAAAGGCCTGCGATGGATGCGATGGCTGAAGCGGACCCGGACAGCGAGGCGACCTCCCCGGTCGCGTGGGGTGCCGCACGAGCGATCGACGCCGATGCGGTGTCCCCCGGCGCGAGCGTCGAGCAGGCGCTGCAGGCGGTCGTCGACCTGCACGGGCCGGCGATGTTCTACGAGGCCGACGCGTTGCGTGCCGAACTCGAAGCCCGGTGTCCCGGTGCGACCGACGAGATCGCGCTGCTGCTGATCGGGCTCGAGGAGCAGATTCCCCAGGCACTGCTCGCCGTCCATGCGGACGACGACGCGACGCCGCTCGCGCTGCGCCTCGAGCGGCGGTTGCGGATGCGGCGCTCGCTCGAACCGGTCGAGGCGTCGTGGGTCGTGCGCACGTGGGCGCGCGTCCTTCGCCTCTGGTCGGCCGCGGCGACGACCGAGGCGCTGAGGCCGATCGGTCGGCGGGACGAGGCCTCCGCGGCGGGCGTGGCGACGTCGACCGCGGTCGACGCGGACGACGACGCGCCGCGCGTCGTCGCGCCGGTCAACCGCTGGTACGGCATCGGCGGTCTCGTGGCGGCCGCCGCGGTCGTCGTCGCCATCGTCCGCTACCAGCCGATCGCGCCGCCGCAGGCAGGCACGCCACCGATGGCGCAGGCCGGGGCCGCGAGTACCGCGTCCGCGACGATGGCAGCCGCTACGCCGGCGCTGCCGCCCGAACCGCGGATCGTCGACGTCACGACGAGCGAGCCGCTCGTCGCCGACGGCCGCCAGCGCGAAGTCTTCGTCGCGATGCGGAACCCGCACGGCGCGATCGACAGCGTCGAGTCGCGCTTCGTCGACGGCGACGCGGCGCTGCGGACTCCGCCGACGGTCGTCGACGTGTCGAGCGACCCGATCCGCGACGGTCGCGTCCCGGCCGGGCTGATCGGCGCGCGGTCGACGAAGCCGATGCAGGCGACGTTCGAGTACGTCGTGACGATGAGCGACGGCACGCGCAGCGCGCCGTTCACGAAGCGACTCGAGCTCGCGCCGATCCCCGCGACGCCGCCGGCGATCGAGGACGTCGTGCTGCCGGACGGCATCGTGGCCGGTCGCCCGTTCAAGGCGACGATCGCGTTCAGGGCGGGCGACGCGCCGGTGGCTTCGGTGGAGTCGTCGATCGTCTCCGGGGACGCGACCGGCACCCCGCGCGTCACGCCGGTCGCGGCGCCGACGACGAGCGGCGACGGGGACGGCACGATCCGCGTGCAGGCCGTCGCGGACCGTTCCCCGACGACGATGGAGTTCGCGCTGATCGACGCCGACGGCATGCGCAGCGACGCGAAGCGCGTCTCGTTCGACGTCGCGACCCGCGCCGTCGCGCGTTGCCGCGAGCCCGGCTGCGCGCCGGTCGCCGGGCCGCCGTCGCTCGCGGCGTCGCGCGACGCGGGCCTGCGCGTCGGCCCGACCGACGACGGACCGTTCGAAGGCGGCGGCGCGGGCGCCGGCCGCGGGACGCCGCGCGACGACGGGCGACCCGCGCGTTCGACGACGGCCGGCTCGGGGGCGGACGATCGCGCCATCGCGAAGACCGGCACCGCGTCGGAGGATCGCGGTCTCGTGACGAAGCCCGACACGGCAGCGGCCGACGATCGTGCGTCCGTCGGCGGTGCCCGGTCCGCGACCTCCGGCACCGGCGGTCGCGCCGCCAGGCCGGCCGCCGACCGCAAGGCGACGCGCGAGGCGAAGGTGCTGCCGGAGAGCGTGCCGCTGTTCGGTCCGGATTCGTAGCGCCGCGGCCGCGGCGGGCCGCGACGCGCGCTCCGACACCGGAATCCGGCGATGGCCGGTCCGGGCCGTCCGCCTGCGCGGCGATGCTCGTTCGCTCCGCCCGCCGGCCCCGCGTCCGCGTCGCCGTCCCGCATGCCTCGATCCGTATCCCCGCCCGCCGTCGCGCCCCGCGCCCGTCCGCCTCGCGAGGCGGCGTGGAAACGCGACGCGAATCGCCTGCTGCACGACGTCTTCGGGCTGCGACGGCTGCGCACCGGCCAGCTCGACGTCATCCGCAACGTGATCGAAGGCCGCGACACGCTGGCGATCATGCCGACCGGCGCCGGCAAGTCGCTGTGCTACCAGCTGCCCGCGCTGATGCTGCCGGGCCGCACGGTCGTGATCTCGCCGCTGATCGCGCTGATGAAGGACCAGTGCGACAAGCTGCGCGGCGCGGGCGTCGATGCCGTCCAGTTCAACAGCGCGCTGACCGCCGACGAGCTCGCCGCCGCGAGCGACGCCGTCTCGTCCGGCCGGCGCGCGGATCGTCTTCGCGACGCCGGAGCGGCTCGCCGACGCCGACTTCCGGCGGCTGCTCCGCGCATCGCCGACGAGCCTGCTCGTCGTCGACGAGGCGCACTGCATCTCGCAATGGGGCCACGACTTCCGGCCGAGCTTCCTCGAGGTCGGCGAGGCGCTCGCCGCGCTCGGGCGACCGACGCTGCTCGCGCTCACGGCGACCGCGAGCGAAGAAGTCGCCGACGACATCGAGCGGCAACTCGGCGTCGCGAGGCTCGCCCGCATCAGCACCGGCATCTATCGCGAGAACCTGCACTACGCGGTCGACCACGTGACGAACGACGACGACAAGCTCGCGCGGCTGCTCGCGCTGGTCGCCGAGGAACCCGGGTCGCTGATCGTCTACGCGTCGACGATCAAGGCGGTCGAGACCGTGCACGACGCGCTGGCCGGCGCCGGCGAATCCGTCGGCCGCTACCACGGCCGCCTCGCACCGGCCGAGCGCCGCGAGCAGCAGGACGCGTTCATGCGCGGCGACGTGCGCGTGATGGTCGCGACCAACGCCTTCGGCCTCGGCATCGATCGCGCCGACGTGCGCGGCGTCGTCCACTACCAGATGCCGAGCGGTCTCGACGCGTACTACCAGGAGTCGGGACGCGCCGGCCGCGACGGCCAGCCCGCCGCGCTGCGTGCTGCTGTTCCTGCATCGGGACAAGGCCGTGCAGAGCTTCTTCTTCGCCGGACGCTATCCGGCGCTCGACGACGTGCAGGCGGTCTACGCGAAGCTGCTGGAACCGCCGCCCGACGGCGACGCGTGGACGACCGACTCGCTGCAACGGGCGCTGGAACGGCCGCGCGCGAAGGTGCGGGTCGCGACGACGCTGCTGCGTCGGCAACGCGTCGTGACGCAGCAGCGCGACGGCGCGCTCGCGCTGCGTCCCGAGCAGCTCGACGACGCGACGATCGAGTCGCTGATCGGCGGCTATCGCGACAAGCGCGAGCACGACCGCGAACTGCTCGAACAGATGGTGTTCTACGGCCAGACCGGCCAGTGCCGCTGGCAGGTGCTGCTCAAGCACTTCGACGACGAGAGCGACTTCGACCGCTGCGGGCATTGCGACAACTGTCGTCGCATCGCATCGGTCGAGCGCAACGTGGCGGCCGGGTCGGACGACGCGCGGCCCGCCGACCCGCTGCACGTCGCACCGCCCCCATCGCCGATCGCGCCGCCGGCGTTCCGTCCCGGCGAGCCGGTCCGCGTGCCGCGCTACGGCGGTGGCCTCGTCAAGTCCGCGGACGCCACGCGCGTGACGGTGGAGTTCCCGAACGGCGCGACGCGCTGCTTCCTCGCGTCGTTCGTCAGGCCGCAGGCGCGACGCGGCCCCGCGCGCTCGCGGGCCGGCGAACGCGGACGGACGCTCGAGGCGGCGTGACCGCGACGGCGCGTCAGGTCTTCGGCAGCGTCACGCCCTGCTGGCCCTGGTACTTGCCGCCGCGGTCCTTGTAGCTCGTCTCGCAGACCTCGTCGCTCTCGAAGAACAGCACCTGCGCGCAGCCTTCGCTCGCGTAGATCTTCGCCGGCAGCGGCGTCGTGTTGCGAGAACTCGAGCGTCACGTAGCCTTCCCACTCCGGCTCGAACGGCGTCACGTTGACGATGATCCCGCAGCGCGCATAGGTGCTCTTGCCGAGGCAGATCGTCAGCACGTTGCGCGGGATGCGGAAGTACTCGACGGTGCGCGCCAGCGCGAACGAGTTCGGCGGGATGATGCAGACGTCGCCGTTGAAGTCGACGAAGCTCTTCTCGTCGAAGTTCTTCGGATCGACGATCGTGCTGTTGATGTTCGTGAAGATCTTGAATTCGTCCGCGCAGCGGATGTCGTAGCCGTAGCTCGACGTGCCGTAGCTGACGATCTTGCGCGCCTGCCGTCGCGTCGGCGCGACGCGCACCTGGCCCGGCTCGAACGGCTCGATCATGCCGGTGCTGCTCCGCCATGCGGCGGATCCAGCGGTCCGACTTGATGCTCATGCCGAGGCTCCGGCGGAAAACGAGCGCGCGATTCTACGGGAGCCCGAGCCGCGCGACGACGAACGCCGCGATCGCGTCGACGTCGTCGAGGCCGAAGCGCGGCGGCGCGCTGCCGATCGTGTCGACGTCGGCGCGGTCCGTCGCGATCGCGACGATGTCGGGGTCGCCGGGGAACAGCAGGGGCTTGCCGTTCGCGACGCGATGGACTTCGAGCTTCGGCATCGGGTCGCGCTTGTAGCCTTCGACGACGATCAGGTCGCACGGCGACACGTGCGTCAGCAGCTCGGCGAGGCCCGGCTCGACGGCGCCGCGGTGCTCGCGCATCAGCGCCCAGCGGGCCGGCGAGCTGACCAGCACCTCGTGCGCGCCCGCCTCGCGGAAGCGGAAGCTGTCCTTGCCCGGCTTGTCGACGTCGAACTTCTCGTGCGCGTGCTTGACCACCGAGACCGTCAGCCCGCGGCCCGACAGCGCCGGCAGCAGTCGCTCGATCAGCGTCGTCTTGCCGGCGTTCGACCAGCCGGCGATGCCGAAGACCTTCATGCGGTACGGGACCCGCGGTCGACGCGGGCGGCGAACGGGCGTGCAGCGTGAAGACGTGTCATCGTCGATGCTTCCTGATGTCGCGCGAATACGCGCGTCCGATGCGCCGTCGTGCGGGCGCCATCGCGGATCGTACGCAAACGCGTGCGCGATCGCCCGCGTCGAGGCGACGCGTCGCACGACGGGGCGCCTGCGGGCCGTGCGCCGCGACGCACGATCGTCCGCGGGCATGGCCCGTGCTATGGCATGGGCCCGGCTTCGGCCGCCTGCACCGGACAGACATGAACGCCACCCGCCCGACCCCCTTCGACGTCGCGGACCTGTTTCTTCACCGACGGATCTCGGACGTCGACTGCACGCCGCACGGCGAGCTCGCCGTCTGCGCGGTGCGCGCGATCGACCGCGAACGCAACGACGCCCGGTCGCATCTGTGGATCGTCGCGCTCGACGGATCGCGCACGACACAACTCACGCAGGGCGACGCCCTCGACGAGTCGCCGACGTGGTCGCCGGACGGGCGCCGCATCGCGTTCCTGTCGGACCGCGGCGGCGGCTCGCCCCAGGTCCACGTCATCGACGTCGACGGCGGCGAGGCGCGCCCGGTCGGATCGTTCCCGCAAGCGGTCTCGAGCCTGCGATGGTCGCCGGACGGCCGCGCACTGTTCGTCACGTCGGCCGTCGTCGTCGATCCGGAACTGCGCGGCCGCGCGTCGCGCGACGTCCCGCCGCCGCGGACCTCGGCGTCGCCCGAGATCGCCTGGCGGCTGCCGTACAAGTCCGACGGCGTCGGTTACCTGCTGCAGCGCCAGTTCCACCTGTTCCGCGTCGACGTCGAAGACGGCGAGCACGCGCAGCTGACGGACGGCGCGTTCGACGTCCTCGGCTTCGACGTCGCGCCCGACGGCCGTCGCCTCGCGTATTCGCGATACCGCGAGGGTCGCTTCGCGCATCGCAGCGACCTGTGGGTCTGCGACGCGGACGGCGCGAACGCGCGACGCATGACCGACTCGCATGCGACGGTGATGCAGCCGGTCTGGTCGCCCGACGGTCGACGAATCGCGTTCTCCGGCGCCGAGGACGAAGGCGACGCCGAATCGCGGGTGTGGGTCGCGGACGCGACGACCGGCGAGATCCGCCTCGTCGGCGACGACGCGCTGGACATCGCCGACCCGTCGTCGCTGCGATGGGACGACGACGGCCGCCTCTCGTTCGTGCGGGCGCATCGCGGCCGGCATCAGGTCGTCGCGATCGGCCTCGGCGATCGCGAGCCGACGATCCTGTGCGGCGGCGACCGTCAGTTCGGCGCGTACGGCCGCACCGATCGCCGTCTCGCGTATCGCGTCGACCATCCGGCGCTCGCGAGCGAGCTGTGGACCTGCGATGCGGACGGCACGAGCGAGCGCAAGCTGACCGGCTTCAACGACTGGTGGAACGAGCGCACACCGCTCGCCGCGACGTTGCGGACGTTCGACGTGCCCGACGGACGCGGCGGGACCGAGACGATCGAAGGGTGGCTGCTGCACGCGGCGGACGGACGCGGACCGCGGCCGCTGCTGAACGAGGTCCACGGCGGGCCGGCGTCGTACGCGCCGCTCGACAGCGAGTCGCGGATCTATCGGCAGGTCCTCTGCAGCCGCGGCTGGTCGGTTCTGATGCTGAACGCGGTCGGGTCCGCGAGCTACGGGCCCGAGTTCTGCCGACGCCTGCTCGGCCGCTGGGGCGAGGCCGACCTGCCGCAGCACCTCGCGGCGATCGAGCGGTTGCGGGCCGACGGCGTCTGCGACGAGCGGCTCGCGATCACCGGCGGGTCGTACGGCGGCTTCTTCTCCGCCTGGACGATCGGGCATACCGACCTCTTCCGCGCGGCCGTCGTGCTGGCGCCGGTCGGCAACCTCGAGACGCACTACGGCACGTCGGACGGCGGCTACTACGCGGACCCGTACTACCTCGAGTCCGAGCCCCGCTTCGATCGCGAGCTGGCCCGTCGCCTGTCGCCGCTGCAGCACATCGAGAAGGCGCGCACGCCGACGCTGTTCCTGCAGGGCAAGGACGACGAGCGCTGCCCGAAGTGCCAGTCCGAGGAACTGTTCGTGACGCTGATGCGGGCGGGCGACACGCCGACCGAGCTCGTGCTCTATCCGGGCGAGGGCCACGGCTTCACCGGCTCGGGCGCGCCGGCGTGTCGGGTCGACGCGGCACGCCGCATCGTCGAGTGGGTCGAGCGCTTCGCCGTCGAAGGCGATGCCGACGACCGGTCGACCACCGACGAACCATCGATACGGCCGGCACGTGTCGTCGAGGCCGCGTGACCTCTGCGTCGAGCGCGCGACGTCGAGACCTCGTGGCGCGCGTCGTCGGGACCGCGCGACGGGCCGCGCGGCGCGCTCGACGCCGCGTTACGCGGCGAGGAAGCCGAGGTCGGTCGTCGTGAAGTTCGCGAGGTTCGGGAAGACCGCCGCGAGCTCGGACGGCGCGAGGCCCATCCACTTCGCGAGCGTCGCGCCGTACTGGTCGACCGACGTCGTCGGCAGCCAGCGGCCCGCGGTCGACACGTCGTCCGGCCCGCCGAGCGCGAGCGTCGGGAACGTGCCGTACGACGCCTGGCCGTTGACCGCGCCGCCCATGACGAGGTGATGGCCGCCGTACGCGTGGTCGCTGCCGCCGTTGGCCGGCTTGAACGTGCGCGTGAAGTCCGACAGCGTGAACGTCGTGACGTTGTTCGCGACGCCGAGGCCGGCCGTCGCGTTGTAGAACGACGTCAGCGCCGGCGACAGCTGCGCGAACAGCGTGTTCTGCGTCGCGACCTGGTTGCTGTGCGTGTCGTAGCCGCCGTGCGAGACGAAGAAGATCTGGCGCGTCGGATTGCCGAGCTGGGCCCGGTGCTCGATCATCTTCGCGACCTGCTTCAGCTGGTTCGCGATGCTGTTGTTCTGCGTGCCGAACGCGGCCGCCGACGTCGACGAGCCCGACAGGATCGGGTTCAGCGTCTGCGTGAACGCGACCGTCGCGCCCTGCTGCGCGCCGAGCGTCGAGACCATCACCGCGTCGCTGCCGCCGGACATCAGCGTCTTCATCGCCGCGATGCGGGCCTGGTCGACGGCCGACGTGCTCTGCCCGCTGATCGACAGCGTGCCGGTCTGTGGCAACGCGACCTGGCTGGTCCGGTCGCCGGTCAGGAACAGCGCGTTGCCGGCGATCGACAGGCCGACCGGCGCGCTGCCGCCGACGCTGCCGAGGACGTCGGCGACGCGTCCGCCCCAGCCCGACGGCGCCGTCAGGCTCGCGAGGCGGATGCCCTGGAACTGACGCTGCTGATCGTCGTGCGAGAACAGGTTCGGCGGCGCGGCGCCGATCGCCGTGTAGTTCGACTTCGTCGCGGGCCTCAGGATCGTGCCGACGTTGAACAGCGTGGCGAGCTTGCCCTGCGACCACAGCCCCTGCAGCCCGGTGAGCTGCGGGTGGAACGCGTAGTTCGCCTGCCCGTTCCGGTCGACGAGCGGCAGCAGGGTCGACTGCGGCAACGCGACGCCTCCCGCGCTCTGCGCGCCGCGGACGGTCGCGTAGTTCGTGTAGGCCGACGTCGTGAACGGCACGATCATGTTGTTCGAGTCGTTGCCGCCGAACAGGAACACGCACACCAACGCGCGGTACTCGCCGCTCGTGTCGGCGGCCGTCGCGCACGGCAACGACAGCCGCGGCATCAGCGACGAGAAGCCGAGGGCGGACAGCGCGCCCAGCGCGCGGCGGCGGTCGGGACGGTCGATCGATTCGGTCATCTCTTCCTCACCGGTTGATCTGGTAGCGCGGGGACGTCGCGACGAGATACGCGCCCATTCGCGCGCGGCCCGTCGGATCGCTGGCGGAGACCGCCGCGATGGCCGTCGCGATCGCGGACTTCTCGGCGCCCGGCATCGTGGCGTGCGTCAACGAGCGATCCAGCTGGTCGATGACCGCACCCGGCGTCGCCGCCAGCGCCGCGTACGGCGTCAGGTCGATCCGCGTCCCGGTGGATCCGGCCACGGTCGCGTCCGGCGCGATGCCGTTCGCCGAGTACAGCAGCGTGTAGACGAAGTTCAGCGCCGCGACCGACGTGGCCGTGTTGAGGACGCCGAACTGCGGCGCCTCGAGCGTCGCCGAGCCGGGCAGCGCGTAGTCCGGCGTGTAGAAGCTGAACACCGACGGCGGCTGGAACACCGACTGGCCCATCGCGGCGGCCTGCGCGTTGAGATAGACGCCGTCGGACGTCGCGCCGAACGCGCGCGCGACGCTGACCGCATACACGGCCGGGTCGCGCAGCTTGCCGTACGCGACGTCGGTCGCGGTTCTCGCCGCGCGCCTCGCGGTCCAGCAGGATCGCGCGGATCACGGCCTTCATGTCGCCGCGCACGCCGCTGCCGTTGTCGTCGAACACCGCGGCGATCCGCGCCACGTAGGCCGGTGTCGGGTTGCTCGTCACGAGCGCCTGGATCAGCTGGCGCCCGATGAACGGGCCGACGTTCGGATGCGCGACGATCGCATCGAGCGCATCGGACAGGTCCTTCGCCGCGGTCTGCCCCGCCGGAATCGTCTTGCCGTTCAGCAGCGTCTTCGCCGCCGTGTCGTGATGCGCGTCGAACGCGACCATGTCGGCGCCGTAGTTGACCGGGTTCGTCCATTTCGACGTCGCGTTCGGCAACGGCGCGTAGGTCCAGCCGGTGAACGCACGCGCGAAGCCCTGCACGACGGTCTGGTCGTAGCTCGGCATCGCCACGCCGTTCGCGTCGTTGACGGTCGTGCCGTCGGGATTGAGCTTCGACAGCCCGATCGAGAACAGCTGCAGCACCTCGCGCGCGTAGTTCTCGTTGGCCTCGACGGTGGACGTCGGCTTGTTGTTGTTGACCATGTCGAGGTAGTCGCCCATGGCCGGGTGCAGCGTGATGCGCTCGAGCAGCTGCCGATAGTTCACGAACGCGTTGTCGAGCAGCATCTGCTGGTAGTTGCGCACGCCGTAGGCCGGCCGGATGTCGATGCCCGAGATCACGAAGATCTGCGAGTACGCGAGCGCGACGCGCTGTCGCAGCTGGTCCGGTCCGGTCAGCGCGTGCCGGTAGAACTGCAGCTGGACGGGGAACGGCGTGTAGTTGTCGCGACCGCAGGTCGACGGAGAGCCGGTCGGGCAGCCGACGGCGCTGTTCGCGTCGATGTAGTCGATCGGGGCGTACGCGGTCGCGGGCGTCGCGAGCTGGTCGTCGATCCACGCGGCCACGCCTTGTTGCTGGAGCGCCGCCACGGCCGCGTCGGTCGGCCCGAACGCCGCTTGGTCGAGAAGCCGCGCGGCGTCGGACGAGTAGACCGTACCCGGCGCCGTCGGCACGAACCCCGCCGACGCGGCGGTCGCGACGGCCGCGGACTTCGCGACGGCCGTCGGGCTCGCGACCATGACCATCGAGTCCTGGCCCGACACCGCGGCATAGCCCGCGATGGAGGCCGCTGCCGCAACGGTCACCGTCCATAACGCGACGTGACGCGTCGTCCTCGCGGCGGCGCCGCGCGAGCGCGCTGTCGTCATCCGATTCTCCCCGTGACTCGCGCCCACTGCGAACGCACGGCGACTATCGGACGAGCACCGATTACGAGTCAACGAAAAATTTGTGACATCGTCTCCATCCGACGACGCCGCGCGACACGCGGCCTTCCCCGGACAGGCGCCGCGCGTGCCCACGCTACACTCGACGATTCCGTTACACGTCGGGCGTCCCCACCTTCATGACCCGCAAACTCTTCGTCACCACCGCCCTGCCCTACGCCAATGCGCCGCTTCCACATCGGGCACATGATGGAGTACATCCAGGCCGACATCTGGGTGCGCTTCCAGCGCATGCGCGGCGCCGAGGTGCATTTCGTCGGCGCCGACGACGCGCACGGCGCGCCGATCATGATCGCCGCCGAGAAGGCCGGGCAAGACGCCGCAGGCATTCGTCGCCGAGATCGCCGCCGGCCGCGCGAAGCTACCTCGACGGCTTCCACATCGCGTTCGACAACTGGAGCTCGACCGACTCGCCGGAGAACCACGCGCTGTCGCAGGACGATCTACCTGCGCGCTGCGCAAGAACGAGCTGATCGACGTCGCAAGACGATCGAGCAGTTCTTCGACCCGGTCAAGTCGATGTTCCTGCCGGACCGCTACATCAAGGGCGAGTGCCCGAGTGCGGCACCGAAGGACCAGTACGGCGACTCGTGCGAGAACTGCGGCGCGGTCTACAGCCCGACCGAGCTGAAGAACCCGTACTCGGCGCTGACCGGCGCGACGCCGGTGCTGCGCTCGTCCGAGCACTACTTCTTCCGCCTGTCCGACCCGCGCTGCCTCGACTTCCTGCAGCGGAAGTGGACGACGCGACACCGGCCGCCTGCAGCCCGAGGTGCTGAACAAGATCAAGGAATGGTTCGACGCGAAGGAGCGACGCGAGACCGGCGCCGGCGGCCTCGGCGACTGGGACATCAGCCGCGACGCGCCCTACTTCGGCATCGAGATCCCCGACGCGCCGGGCAAGTACTTCTACGTCTGGCTCGACGCGCCGATCGGCTACCTCGCCTCGCTGAAGAACTACTTCGACTCGGCAAGGCGGCGGCCGACGGACTACGGCAGACTTCGACGAGTTCATCGCCGACCCGGACGTCAGCAGGTGCACTTCATCGGCAAGGACATCACTACTTCCACACGCTGTTCTGGCCGGCGATGCTGCACTTCTCGGGCCGCAAGACGCCCGACCGCGATCTTCGTGCACGGCTTCATCACGCTGCGGCGGCGAGAAGATGAGCAAGAGCCGCGGCACCGGCATCTCGCCGCTGAAGTACCTCGAGCTCGGCATGAACCCCGAGTGGCTGCGCTACTACATCGCGGCCAAGCTCAACGCGCACGTCGAGGACATCGAGTTCAACCCCGACGACTTCCTCGCCCGCGTCAACACCGACCTGGTCGGCAAGTACATCAACATCGCCAGCCGCGCCGCCGGCTTCCTCGCCAAGCGCTTCGGCGGACGGCTGTACGCCGACGCCGACGTCGCGCGCGACGGCTTCGCCGGCGAGCTGCGCGACGAGTCGCGCGAGATCGCGACGCGATCGAGGCACGCGAGTTCGGCAAGGCGCTGCGCCACGTGATGGCGCTCGCCGACGCGGTCAACGGGTACTTCGACCTGGCCAAGCCGTGGGTGCTCGCGAAGTCGGACGACCCCGACGACGAGCTGCACTGCATCGTCTGCACGCAGCTGCTCGAAGGCTTCCGCCTGCTGACGATCTACCTGAAGCCGGTGCTGCCGGCGCTCGCTGCCGAGGTCGAGGCGTTCCTCGGACTGCCGCCGCAGCGGTGGGCCGACCTCGACGTGCCGCTCGCGCCCGGCGCCGCCGATCGGCCGTACCGGCACCTGATGCGGCGCGTCGAGACGAAGCAGCTCGACGCGCTGTTCGAGCCTGCGGCTCCGGCGGCGGCCCCCGCCGTCGCGACGGCCGCCGCGCCGTCGACCGACGCGGCGATCGAGCCGATCGCGCCGACGATCAAGATCGACGACTTCGGCCGCATCGACCTGCGCATCGCGAGGATCGTGCGCGCCGAGAAGGTCGAGGGCTCGACAAGCTGCTGCGGCTGACGCTCGACGTCGGCGAGCGGAGGCCGACGGCGCGCCGCATGCGCAACGTGTTCTCCGGCATCCAGGGCGCCTACGCGCCGGAGCAGCTCGTCGGCAGGCTGACCGTGATGGTCGCCAACCTGGCGCCGCGCAAGATGAAGTTCGGCCTGTCCGAAGGCATGGTGCTCGCCGCGAGCGCCGCCGACGAGAAGGCGCGACCGGGTCTCTACCTGCTCGAGCCGCACGACGGCGCGCAGCCCGGCATGCGCGTCTCCTGACGCGACGCGTCGTCAGTTCGACGCGGTGCGGCCGGCCGGCAGGCCGTGCGCGAGCAGCTCCCACTTCCACTTCGGGATGCGATGGACCGCCGCCGCCTCGGCGCTCGGCGTCTCGTCGGGAATGCCGTGGACCATCTTCGTCGCGATCGCCGGCGGCCCCTGGCGATCGCCGGGGCAGGTCCAGTTGCGGCCGTCCTTGATCGCGCACTTCAGGTAGCGGCCCGATTCGCCGGTCTCGCCGGCCGTCCAGTACAGCACCTCGCGGTGCGCCTTCAACGCGCGGAAGCGGTGCCGGTCGCCGGCCGTCATCGTGCCGCTGCAGACGTCGCCCTTCCACGCGCCGGCATCGCAGCGCGCGGTGTAGATCGTCCACTCGCCGTCGAGCGTGACGAAGTCGGTCGCCCAGATCGTGAACCACAGGGCGGCGACGGCGACGACGCCGAAGACGAGGAACGGATGCTTGGACAGGCGCATGGACGAGAACCGGAACGGGACCGCCCGCAACATAGCTCAACCGGGTGCCGGCCGCGACCCGGTCGTTATAATCGTCGAACGGCGCCGCACCGGGACGGCACGACGCACGACCAGGGAGAGCCGGCGATGACCTGTGGTTCCGCGCGAGAGGCCGCGGCATGAAGGCGGTCCTGTGCCGTTCGCACGGCCTGCCCGACACGCTCGAGGTCGCCGACCTGCCGACGCCCGAGCCGGGACCGGCGCAGGTGCGCATCGGCGTCAGGGCCGCCGGCGTGAACTTCCCGGACACGCTGATCATCCAGAACAAGTACCAGTTCAAGCCGCCGCTGCCGTTCTCGCCCGGCGGCGAGGTCGCGGGGACGATCGAGGCCGTCGGCGCGGACGTGAAGAACCTCGCGGTCGGGCAAGACGTGATCGCGTTCACCGGCTGGGGCGGCTTCGCCGAGCAGGTCGTCGCGGACGCGATCAAGGTCATCCCGATGCCGCCCGGCGTCCCGTACGACGTCGCGTCGTCGTTCGTCATGACGTACGGCACGTCGTACCACGCGCTGAAGGACCGCGCGGCGCTCGCGAGCGGCGAGACGCTGCTCGTGCTCGGCGCCGCGGGCGGCGTCGGACTCGCCGCGGTCGAGCTCGGACGTGCGCTCGGCGCGCGGGTCGATCGCGGCCGCGTCGAGCGACGAGAAGCTCGCCGTCTGCCGCGAGCACGGCGCCGACGAGACGATCAACTACGCGACCGAGGACCTGCGCGAGCGCGTCAAGGCGCTGACCGGCGGGCGCGGCGTCGACGTCGTCTACGACCCGGTCGGCGGCACCTACTCCGAGCCTGCGCTGCGCAGCATCGCGTGGCGCGGCCGCTTCCTCGTCGTCGGCTTCGCGAACGGCGAGATCCCGAGCATCCCGCTCAACCTCGCGCTGCTGAAGGGCTGCTCGATCGTCGGCGTGTTCTGGGGCGAGTTCGTACGTCGCGAGCCCGATGGCGAACGCGCGCGATCTGGCGGCGCTCGTCGGCATGATGCAGGCCGGCACGATCCGGCCGCTGATCTCGGCCCGCTACCCGCTCGCCGACGCGGCGCAGGCGCTGAACGCGGTGATGGCGCGCCGGGTCACGGGCAAGGTCGTGCTCGTGCCCTGAGGCGGCGTCGCAGACCGAGATCGGCGTCGGCCGCGCGGACGCGCGAGCCCGGCGACATCGACCGCAACGAAACCCGATTCCCGCCTTCGCGGGACGACGAACGAGAGAGACGCGATGGACTTCGACTACAGCCCCAAGGTGCAGGAGATGCGGGCGCGCCTGCTCGCGTTCATGGACGAGCACATCTATCCGGCCGAGCATCGCTTCCACGAGGAGATCGAGACGAACCGGCGGAACGGCAACGCCTGGATCCCCACGAAGATCATCGAGGAGCTGAAGCCGAAGGCGCGCGCCGCCGGGCTGTGGAACCTGTTCCTGCCGTTCTCGAAGCGGGTGCCCGAGGGGCTGACGAACCTCGAGTACGCGCCGCTGTGCGAGATCATGGGCCGCGTGCACTTCGCGCCCGAGGTCTTCAACTGCGCCGCGCCGGACACCGGCAACATGGAGACGCTCGAGCGCTACGCGTCCGAGGACATCAAGCGACGCTGGCTCGACCCGCTGCTGCGCGGCGAGATCCGCTCGGCGTTCCTGATGACCGAGCCGGCGGTCGCGTCGTCGGACGCGACGAACATCCAGTGCTCGATGCGTCGCGACGGCGACGACTACGTCATCAACGGCCGCAAGTGGTGGTCGTCGGGCGCCGGCGATCCGCGCTGCGCCGTCTACATCGTGATGGGCAAGACGAATCCCGACGCGGCCGCCACGAGCAGCAGTCGATGATCGTCGTGCCGGCCGACACGCCGGGCGTGACGGTGCTGCGTCCGCTCACGCGTGTTCGGCTACGACGACGCGCCGCACGGCCACATGGAGGTCGACCTGAAGGACGTGCGCGTGCCGGTCGGCAACGTGCTGCTCGGCGAGGGCCGCGGCTTCGAGATCGCGCAGGGCCGCCTCGGGCCGGGCCGCATCCACCACTGCATGCGGCTGATCGGCGTCGCCGAGCGCGCGCTCGAACTGATGTGCAAGCGCGCGCTGGAGCGCGCGGCGTTCGGCAAGACGGTCGCCGAGCAGGGCGTGACGCTCGAGCGCATCGCCGACGCGCGCTGCATGATCGACCAGGCGCGCTTCCTGACGCTGAACGCCGCGCACAGGATGGACACGGTCGGCAACAAGGTCGCGAAGGCCGAGATCGCGATGATCAAGGTCGTCGCGCCGCGGATGGCCTGCCAGGTGATCGACTGGGCGATCCAGGCGCACGGCGGCGGCGGCGTGTCCGGCGACTTCGCCGCTCGCGCTGATGTACGCGCATTCGCGCACGCTGCGCTTCGCCGACGGGCCCGACGAGGTGCACCAGGTCGCGGTCGCGAAGCTCGAGCTCGCGAAGCACATGACCGTGCCGAAGACGCGCGACGCGTCGCTCGAGGAGATGCCGGTCACGCGCGGCTGAGCCGCGCACGACGCCTGCGCGCGGCGTCCGCCTGGGTGCGATGCCCCGGCCCGGCGGCGCCGGCAGACGATCGCTACTTGAGCCAGCGGTCCATCGTCGCGTCGAACTCGCCGGTGGCCTTCGCGAGGTGCAGCCACTGGTCGACGAACGCCTTGAACGGCACGTCGCCGCGCGGCAGCAGGAAGGCCTTCTCGCTGTACTGGAACGGGCGCTCGATCGGCACCGTGCACAGCGACGGACGCAGCTTGTGCTGCATCATCGTCTCCGACGCGTCGGTGATCATGACGTCCGCGTGCCCCGCGACGATCTCGTCGAAGATCGTGACGTTGTCCGGATAGACGCGCACCTGCGCCTTCTTCAGGTAGGTCTTCGCGAAGCGCTCGTTCGTGCCACCCGGGTTCACGATGACGCGCACGTCGGGCCGATCGATCGCCTCCAGCGAGCCGTACTTCGCGACGTCGGCGCAGCGCGCGATCGGCGCCTTGCCGTCGACCATCGTCGGGATGCTGAAGTCGGCGCGCATCTGGCGATCGAGCGAGATCGAGATGCCGCCCATGCCGATGTCGCACGCGCCGCCGGCGAAGTCGTCAAGCAGGGTCGACCACGACGTCTTCACGAAGCGCGGCTGCACCTTCAGCGCGGTCGCGAGCGAGCGCGCCGCGTCGACGTCGGCGCCCTCGAACTGGCCGTCGGGCCGCAGGAAGCTGAACGGCTTGTAGTCGCCGGTCAGGCAGACGCGCAGCTCGCCGCTCGACCGCACGCGATCGAGGTGCGACTCCTGCGCCGACGCGGAAGCACAGGACGCGGCGACCGCGGCCAGGACGAACAGGGATCGAACGAGGCGCATGACGGTCTCCACGAAAGTCGAAGCCGCGATCATAGACAACGCTTGACGTTCCCGGAGCCACGGTATTAAAGTGATATCACTTTGATAACCAGCGCGCCCGGCGTTCCGCCGCGGCGTCGAGTCGGGAGGCCGTCATGGGCGCCACGCGTTCGCAGGACAGGATCAAGCACACGACGAGCGGCTATCGCGATGTTCGCGGTCGGCCTCGCCGCGCGGCGCGGCGGGCATCGCCACTGTGGTCCGCAACGCCGCTGTACCCGCCGATGGTCCTCGGGGGCGTGGTGCTCGTCGTCGTCGGCGTCGTCGTGCTCGCCGGCCTCTACATGCTGCCGCCGAACCAGAGCGCGGTCCTGACGCTGTTCGGCCGCTATCGTCGGCACCGACCAGAGCAACGGCCTGCGCTGGGCGAACCCGTTCGCGCGCAAGACCCGGGTCAGCCTGCGCGCGCACAACTTCGTGTCCGACCGCATCAAGGTCAACGACGCGCGCGGCAACCCGATCGAGATCGCCGCCGCGATCGTCTGGCGCGTCCGCGACGCGGCGCAGGCGCTGTTCGACGTCGAGGACTACGAGGCCTACGTGCGCGTGCAGGCCGAGACGGCGATCCGCCACCTCGCATCGAGCTACCCGTACGACGAGGGGATCAGCGACTTCGAGGCGGTCGACGTCCGGCCCGACGCGCCGAAGCACACGACCGAGCTGACGCTGCGATCGAGCATGGCGCAGGTCACGCACAGCCTGATGACCGAGCTGTCCGACCGGCTCGACATCGCCGGCATCGCGATCGACGACGCGAAGCTCACGCACCTCGCGTACGCGCCGGAGATCGCCGGCGTGATGCTGCGCCGTCAGCAGGCCGAGGCGATCATCGCCGCGCGCCAGAAGATCGTGCTCGGCGCGGTGACGATGGTCGAGATGGCGCTTGAGCGGGCTGTCCGAGCGCCACATCATCGACCTCGACGACGAACGCAAGGCGGCGATGGTCAGCAACCTGCTCGTCGTGCTGTGCTCCGAGAACGACACGCAGCCGGTCATCAACGCCGGCACGCTGTACAACTGAAGGAGCGGCGATGAAGCGCTTCGAATACAAGCTCGTGAAGCTCGCGCGCGGCGGATGGTTCACCGTCGGGGCGACCCGCCAGGCGCTCGTCGACTTCCTGAATCGCGAGGGCCGCGACGGATGGCGTCTCGCGCCGATGCCGGCCGGCCTGGCGACCTGGCGCCTGCTTCTCGAACGCGAGATCGCGCCATGAACGGCGACCTCCCGCGCGGCCTCTACGAGCACCGCCAGATCGGCTGGCCGATGATCGTCGGCGCGCTCGTCCCGTTCGTCTGCCTCGTCGCGATCTGGTCGCAGGTGCCGCTCGGCGAGCGCTCGCTGCCGCCGGTGCTCGTCCCGCTGCTGTCCGCCGCGGCGCTCGTGCTGCTGCTCGGCTTCTCGTGGCTGACGACGATCGTCACGACCAGGCACGTCGTGATCCGCTTCGGCATCGGGCTGTACCGCCGCGCCGTCCCGCTCGACCGGATCGGCCATGTCGCGACCGCGACGTCGCGCTGGTACGAGGGCTGGGGCATCCGGCTGACGCGGCGGGGCATGCTGTACAACGTCGCGGGCTTCGACACCGTCCGCATCGACCTCGTCGACGGACGCTCGCTGCGCATCGGGACCGACGACGCGGTGCGGCTCCGCTCGGCGATCCAGCGCGCGATCGACGCCTACGCGCCGGCCGGGCGGCGCTGACCGCCGCACGGCCGTTCGCCCGATGGCCAGCCCCGACAAGAAGTCGTTCCTGCTGCGCATCGACCCCGCGCTGTGGAACGAGATCGAGCGGCTCGCCGCCAGCGAGCTGCGCAGCGTCAACGCGCAGGTCGAATACCTGCTGCGCGAGGCGCTCGCCCGGCGCGGCGTCGCGCCGGGCGGCCGTCGGCTCGAAGCGCAGGCCGAAAGGTTAAGATTCGCGCGTCGACCGCGTCGCCCCCCGAGCCATGTACGTTTCCGAAATCACCCACTTCCTCGAAGACCTCAAGGCCGCGCATCCCGACGTCGTCGCGGACCAGAAGGTGAGTCGCGCGATCTGGTGGGACAAGAAGCCGCAGACCGCCGAGGAGCGCGACGAGATCGCCGCGTCGCGCGTGCGGCAGGCCGGCTACGTCTACCAGACGAAGCTGAAGTGACCGTCCCCGCGTCGCGGCCGGCGGCGCCCGACGAGCTGCCGCCGCCGGCGTCGGTCGACACGACGCCGGACATGACCGACGGCATGGCGTTCGCGCGTCTCTACGGCGAGCCGCTGTTCACGGTCCCGCAGGACCTCTACATCCCGCCCGACGCGCTCGAGGTGTTCCTCGAGGCGTTCGAGGGTCCGCTCGACCTGCTGCTGTACCTGATCCGCAAGCAGAACTTCAACGTCCTCGACATCCCGATGGCCGAGGTGACGCGCCAATACCTCGGCTACATCGAACAGATCCGCAAGAACAACCTCGAGCTCGCCGGCGAGTATCTGCTGATGGCCGCGATGCTGATCGAGATCAAGTCGCGGATGCTGCTGCCGGTCAAGAAGAGCGACGGGCGCGGCGAGGTCGACGACCCGCGCGCCGAGCTCGTGCGGCGGCTCGTCGAGTACGAGCGGATGAAGCTCGCGGCGCTGCAGATCGACGCGCTGCCGGTCGTCGGCCGCGACTTCGTGCTCGCCGCGGCCGTCGTCGACGAGACGGTCGAGAAGGCGTGGCCCGACGTCCACGTCGCCGACCTGCAGGCCGCGTGGGCGCGACGTCCTGCGACGCGCGAAGCTCGTCCAGCATCACCGCATCCGTCGCGAGGAGCTGTCGGTGCGCGAGCACATGACGCACATCCTGCGACGGCTGAAGGACGCGCGCTTCGTCGAGTTCGGCGACCTGTTCGACGCGAGCCGCGGCGTGCCGGTCGCGATCGTCAACTTCCTCGCGCTGCTCGAGCTCGCGCGCGAGTCGCTGGTCGAGGTCACGCAGGCGGACGCCTACGCGCCGATCTACGTCAAGCTCGCGTACTCGGCGAGCTGAGCGACGGTCGCGACGCCGTCGCCCGCGAGCGTCGCGGAGGGGGCGGACGAACGAAGCCGGTACCGCCGCGGGCGATGCGTGCGGTCGGGGAAGAACGACGCTGGGTCCCCGCCTGCGCGGGGACGACGGCATGCGGTGCTGCGTGCGATGGCGTGGCGCGTGTGATGACGTGCTGCGTGCGATGGCGTGCCGCGTGCGATGGTGTGCCGCGTGCGATGGTGTGCCGCGTGCGATCGCGTGCTTCGTGCGATGACGTGCCGCATGCGATGGCGTACTGCGTGCGATCGCCTGCTTCGCGCGATGACGTGCTGCGTGCGATCGCGTGCTGCGTGTGCAGGTGCCTCCTCGCCACTGGGTGGCTCCCCGCGACCAGCACGTCGTCCCCGCGCAGGCGGGGACCCAGCGTCGTTCGACCCACTCGAAGACGAAGCCGCCGCCCCTCACGGGCGACGGCCTCGCCGACCTCAGGCGACCTTCTTCTCGGCGTCGCCTTCGTGTCCGCTGAAGAACTGCTCGTCTTCGGTCGAGCCCTTCAGCGCCGTCGTCGACGCCTCGCGCTCGATCGTCTGCGTGACCGCGTCGAAGTAGCCGGTGCCGACCTCGCGCTGGTGCTTGACCGCGGTGAAGCCCTTCGCGGCCGCGGCGAACTCGGCTTCCTGCAGCTCGACGAACGCGCTCATGTTGTTGCTGCGCGTAGCCGTGCGCGAGGTTGAACATCGAGTAGTTGAGGCTGTGGAAGCCGGCCAGCGTGATGAACTGGAACTTGTAGCCCATCGCGCCGAGCTCGCGCTGGAACGTGGCGATCGTCGCGTCGTCGAGGTTCTTCTTCCAGTTGAAGCTCGGCGAGCAGTTGTACGCGAGCAGCTTGCCCGGGATGCTTCGCGTGGACGCCGTCGGCGAACGCCTTCGCGAACCGAGGTCGGGCTTGCCGGTCTCGCACCACACCATGTCGGCGTATTCGGCGTACGCGACGCCGCGCGCGATCGCCTGCGTCGAGGCCGTTGCGCGTGCGATAGAAGCCTTCGACGGTGCGCTCGCCGGTCAGGAACGGCTTGTCGTGGTCGTCGACGTCGCTCGTCACGAGGTCGGCCGCCTCGGCGTCGGTGCGCGCGATCACCAGCGTCGGCACGCCCATCACGTCGGCCGCGAGGCGCGCCGCGACGAGCTTCGCGACCGCCTCGCGCGTCGGCACGAGCACCTTGCCGCCCATGTGGCCGCACTTCTTCACCGACGCGAGCTGGTCCTCGAAGTGCACGCCGGCGGCGCCCGCTTCGATCATCGACTTCATCAGCTCGAACGCGTTGAGCACGCCGCCGAAGCCGGCCTCGGCATCGGCCACGATCGGCGCGAAGTAGTCGACGTCGTTCTTGCCTTCGGACCACTGGATCTGGTCGGCGCGCAGTGAACGTGTTGTTGATGCGGCGGACGACGTTCGGCACCGAGTTGACCGGGTACAGCGACTGGTCGGGATACATCTCGCCGGCGAGGTTCGCGTCGCCCGCGACCTGCCAGCCGGACAGGTAGATCGCCTTCAGGCCGGCCTTGACCTGCTGCATCGCCTGGTTGCCGGTCAGCGCGCCGAGCGTGTTGACGAACGGCTCGTTGTTGACGAGGTTCCAGAGCTTCTCGGCGCCGCGCCGCGCCAGCGTGTGCTCGATCGTGCAGCGAGCCGCGCAGACGGATCACGTCGGCGGCGCTGTAGCCGCGCTTGATGCCCTTCCAGCGCGGGTTCGTGTCCCAATCCTTTTGCAGCTTCTGCGTTTCCAGCTCGCGTGCGCTCATGGCGGCTCCCGATGTCGAGGTCGATCGTCGCGATCGGCGGACCGCGACCTGCGGCGCATCGTGAATGCGCAACACCCGACGGTCAAGTCGTCTGTCTTATAGATGACTTTGACGAATAATCCTCAGGATCAACTATCTGAATGCTCGATTCCTGCGATGCGCAGTTGTCATCCCACGATGCGCAATCGATTGTTGCGTTGCACGCACGTGCGTGGACCGCCCCGCCGCTCGTGAGACGACCCGCAAAGGAAAACCGCCGCGCGAGGCGGCGGCGGTCGGTACGGACGATCCGCGTCAGGCGACTCGTCGCGATTCGCGTCAGGCGACGCGTCGCACCGGCGATGCCGCGGCGTCGAGCTTCGCCTGCGCATCGCGCAGCGCGGTCCGCAGCCCCTCCTCGACGACCGGGTGGTAGAACGGCATCTCGAGCATCTGCGCGATCGTGCAGCCGAGCTGCAACGCCCAGGACAGCAGGTGGGCGATGTGCTCCGCGTCCGGGCCGATCATCTCGGCGCCGAGGAAGCGGCCGGTGCCGACCTCCGCGTAGACGTGCAGCAGGCCCTTGTTGCGCAGCATGACGCGCGCACGTCCCTGGTCCTCGAACGAGACCACGCCGACGACGTGCGTCGACCGACTGCGCGGCGCGCCAGCCGTTGCCGACCATCGCGATCTGCGGGTCGGTGAACATGATCGCGAGCTGCGCGCGGCGCAGACCGCGGCGCACCGCCGGGAAGCGGGCCGCGTTGTCGCCGGCGATGCGGCCCTCGTCGGCGGCCTCGTGCAGCACGGGCACGTCGTTGTCGACGTCGCCGGCGATGAAGATCGACGACGAGCCGCACTGCATCGTCTCGCGATCGAAGACCGGGATCGCGTGCTTGTCGCAGGTCGAGCGTCGTGTTCTCGAGCCCGAGATGATGGACGTTCGGGGTGCGACCGGTCGCGGCGAGCAGGTAGTCGAAGCGCTCGACGCGGTCGCACGCCGTCGAGGCCCTGGAACCGCACGACGACCTCGTCGCCTTCGCGCTGGACGTCCGCATGCGCGTCGGTGTCGAGATAGATCTCGCTCGCCGATGACGGCTTGCGCGCCTCGGCGAGGATCGCCGGGTCGCCGATCGCGCCGATGCCGCCGCCGCGACCGAACACCTTCACCCGCACGCCGAGCCGGTGCAGCGCCTGGCCGAGCTCGAGGCCGATCACGCCCGGACCGAACACGGCGACGCTCTTCGGCAGGTCGGGCAGCTCGAAGACCTGATCGTTGGTGATGAGCCGATCGCCGAGCCCCTTCCAGACCGGCGGGAAGTTCGGCGTCGATCCGGTCGCGATGACGATCGCCTTCGCGTGCACCGCGCGCTCCTCACCGACCGACAGCGTGTGGTCGTCGACGAACGTCGCATGGCCGGCGATCTTGTCCGCCTCGGGAATCTCGTCGACGCCGCGCGTGACGAAACCGACGAAGCGGTCGCGCTCGCGCTGCACGCGCGCCATCACGGCGCGACCGTCGATGCGCAGCTCGCCGTCGAGCGCCATGCCGAACGCCGGCAGCCGATCGAGCGTGTGCGCGGCCTCCGCCGGCGCGATCAGCAGCTTGCTCGGCATGCAGCCGACGCGCGCGCACGTCGTGCCGTACGGACCGCTCTCGATCAGCACGGCGCGCTTGCCGGCGGCCTTCGCCGCGCGATACGCCGCGAGGCCCGCGGTTCCGGCGCCGATGACGGCCACGTCGGTTTCGATGCGTTCCATGAGTGGTTTCCGATTCGATGGTTCGACAACGAAGGAGCCCGCTCGGCGGGCTCCTTCTCGACCGGTGTCCGCCGCGCGGACGTCAGGCCGCCTTCTTCAGGTAGTTCTCGAGATCGTCGGCGCTGCCGATCAATTCGCCGTTGATGAACACCTGCGGCACCGTCTTCCCGCCGGTGATGGCGCCGACCGCCTTCGTGCGGATCGTGTGCGCGAGCGGCACCTCGACGTACTCGATGCCGGCCTCGCTCAGCGCCTTCTTCGCGCGGGCGCAGTGCGGGCAGCCGATCGCGCGTCAGGATCGCGACCTGGTCCGGGCGCTTCGCGCTCGGATGGACGTAGTCGAGCATCGTGTCGGCGTCCGACACCTCGAACGGATCGCCTTCCTTCTCGCGGCTCGATGAACATCTTCTCGATCTTCTTGTTCTTGACGAGCATCGAGTAGCGCCACGAGCGCTTGCCGAAGTTCAGCGCGCTCTTGTCGACCAGCATGCCCATGCCTTCGGTGAACGCGCCGTTGCCGTCGGGCAGCAGGATGACGTTGTCGGCTTCCTGGTCGCGCGCCCACTCCTCCATCACGAACGGATCGTTGACCGACACGCAGATGATCGAGTCGACGCCGTACTGCTTGAAGATCGGCGCGAGCTCGTTGTAGCGCGGCAGGTGGGTCGACGAACACGTCGGCGTGAACGCGCCGGGCAGCGAGAACACGACCACGGTCTTGTTGGCGAACAGCTCGTCGGTGGTGGTGGTGGCCCAGTCGCCGTCGCGGCGCACGCGCAGCGTCACGTCGGGGACGTTCTGGCCTTCGATGTTCTTGAGTTCACTCATCTTTTGCTCCTGGTTGCAGGGATCGGGACGCGGCCGTCATTGTCGGCGACAAGACGCAATAGAACAAATTTTGGATATTGATTCGATCGATAGGACGTATTTATCGACACCCGCGCGCGCGGTCGTGAAGGTCGACGATCCGCCCGATCGCGGAAACGATTCATGCGTCCCGCCGACCGCCACTTCGCAGCGACCGCGGCGCCGCACCGGGGGCAGCGGTGCGAGGCCTTCGCGCATTGAGGACTCGGCGTCGAGCGTGGCGCCTACCCACGCGTACGCATTGAACCGCGGGCGGCCGCGGTGTGCAACGACGACCGGCGATCCTCCGCATTCTCGGGACGCGCTCCCCGGAGCCGGAGCGGGTGTACCCGCGACCTTGCGCGGTCGTCGCCGCGACGTCGGACGACCCGCATCGGCACGCGCGCGGCGCGCGCGCGTCGGACGGTCCGGCCGTGGTCGTCAGCGTCGGCGGCGACGACCTGCTGCGCGGGCCCGCCGGCGCGACGGGACCCGGCTGCCGGCGATCGACCGGAACGCCGCGCGCTTCCTCGACGCGCTGCCGATCCGGCCTGTGACCCGAGCGCCGGGTTCGTCCGGTCGGCTCGGCGCCCGGAACGCCGCAGCGCTGCCGGCGCGATCCGGGTCGAACCGCTAGCCCATGGCCGCGATCGACCGACCGACTCGGCGTCCGGCCGCGCGGGGCGTGCCGCCCGTCCGCCGACGAGCCGCGACGGCCGCGAGCGACGCGACGCCCAGGAGCGCAATGGTCGAAGGCTCGGGGACTCCGGCCGCGGGCGGCGGCGGGACCGGATCGGTGGGCGTGGCCGCGACCGCAATCCGGAACATGAGCCATTCGCCCGCGTCGCAACCGCCGAGCGTCGGATTGGTCGGCGAGCAGTTTCCGCCGGCGTACCACACCCATTGCGCGGACGGGTCGATCCCGGCCATCAGGCCCCACGGCGACGAACCGTTCACGCCGCCCGCCGTGAACGTGGTCCACCCGTCGGAGATCGTGTTGCCGGCATTCGCATCGAGGATCTCCGTCGACAGCAACGCGAGGTTCGCCGTCGACCCGGTGTACGGCGCGTTCTGCCCCAGCCCGGTCGCCGCGACCTGCCATTGCGGGTCGTTGCTGAGGAATCGATACCCTGTCGCGAGATTGTCGAACTCGCCCAGGAAACCCTGCGCCGTGCTTCGGTCGGACGCCGTGACCACGTACAGGTACGCGTCGCTGCCCAGGTCGAAGTTGTACGTCTCGACGGTCGGCCAGCTGAAGTCGCTGCCGACGAACGTCGTCGCACCGTAGTAGTTGCCGACGAACAGCGCGTACGAGTTGTCGACCGTCATGTGGACCCGGATGGCATCGGCGCGGGCACAGTCCATGAGCGCGACGGCGGCCAAGGTGACCGCGCCGAGTGCGGTCGCTCGCCTGATTCGTCGAAGTGCCACGTCGTTCCTCCGGAGTCGTGAAAACGAGCCGGATTTGAGCCATAGCAACGGCCGAATGTAAATCGTTCGGGACGGCCGGCACTGGTCGAGCCTGAAGACCACGACCGGACGCCGCCTGCGAGCCGCTGATCCGCAGCGGCCTGCGCGAAGCACCGGGGCCGCCGCGGATGGTGGGAAGCGGGCCCGGTCCCACGCCCCGCGCTCCCGATCGGGACGGCGGCACCGGACGTCGGCGACCCCGCGCCCGGGCCACCGGCCGCGGTCTAGGCGGCCAGCGCCTGCGGCGCGCCGAACGTGAAGCCGCCGCGCTCGGCGAAGTCGACGTGGATCGTGTCCTTCGGACCGAAGCGGCCTTCGAGGATCAGCTTCGACAGCGGATTCTCGATCTGCTGCTGGATCGCCCGCTTCAGCGGCCGCGCCCCGAACAGCGGGTCGAAGCCGGCCGTCGCGAGCTTGTTCAGCGCCGCGTCGCTGACGTCGAGCCCCATCTCGAGTTTCGCGAGACGCGCCTGCAGCCCGCGCAGCTGGATCTTCGCGATGCCCGCGATGTTCGCCTGGTCGAGCCCATGGAACACGACGACCTCGTCGATGCGGTTCAGGAACTCCGGCCGGAACTCCTGTTTGACCTCCTGCCAGACGAGCCCCTTGATGCGCTCGTACACCGCGTCCTGCGCCGCCTTGTCCGCCGTCGCGAGCCCGCCGCTCTCGGCGAGGATCAGCTGCGACCCGATGTTCGACGTCATCACGATGACCGTGTTCTTGAAGTCGACCGTGCGGCCCTGCCCGTCGGTCAGGCGACCGTCGTCGAGCACCTGCAGCAGCACGTTGAACACGTCCGGATGCGCCTTCTCGACCTCGTCGAGCAGGATCACGCTGTACGGCTTGCGACGCACGAGCTCGGTCAGGTAGCCGCCCTCCTCGTAGCCGACGTAGCCGGGCGGCGCGCCGATCAGCCGGGCGACGCTGTGCTTCTCCATGAACTCGCTCATGTCGATGCGGATCAGGTGATCCTCGCTGTCGAACAGGAAGCTCGCGAGCGCCTTGCAGAGCTCGGTCTTGCCGACGCCGGTCGGGCCGAGGAACAGGAACGAGCCGTACGGCCGGTTCGGGTCCGCGAGGCCCGCGCGCGAGCGACGGATCGCGTCCGACACGAGGCGCACGGCCTCGTCCTGGCCGACGACGCGCTGGTGCAGCGCATCCTCCATGAACAGCAGCTTGTCGCGCTCGCCCTGCATCATCTTGCTGACCGGGATGCCGGTGGCGCGCGAGACGACCTCGGCGATCTCCTCGGCGCCGACCTGCGTGCGCAGCAGCTGGTTCGGCTTCGCGTTCGTCGTCGCCGATTCCGCGGCCTTCGCCTGCGCCTCGAGCTGCGGCAGCCTGCCGTACTGCAGCTCGGCGACCTTGTCGAACTTGCCTTCGCGCTGCAGCTTCGCGATCTCGGCCTTGACGCGATCGATCTCTTCCTTGACGTGCGCGGATCCCTGGACCGCGGCCTTCTCCGCCTTCCAGATCTCCTCGAGGTCCGAGTACTCCTTCTGCAGGCGCTCGATCTCCTGCTCGATCAGCTCGAAGCGACGCTGCGACGCCTCGTCCTTCTCCTTGCGAACGGCCTCGCGCTCGATCTTCAGCTGGATCAGCCGGCGGTCGAGCCGGTCCATCGCCTCGGGCTTCGAGTCGATCTCCATCTTGATCCGCGCGGCGGCCTCGTCGATCAGGTCGATCGCCTTGTCCGGCAGGAAGCGGTCGGTGATGTAGCGATGGCTGAGCTCGGCCGCGGCGACGATCGCCGGGTCGGTGATGTCGACGCCGTGATGGATCTCGTACTTCTCCTGCAGGCCGCGCAGGATCGCGATCGTCGACTCGACCGACGGCTCGCCGACGAGCACCTTCTGGAAGCGGCGCTCGAGCGCGGCGTCCTTCTCGACGTACTTGCGGTACTCGTCGAGCGTCGTCGCGCCGATGCAATGCAGCTCGCCGCGCGCGAGCGCGGGCTTCAGCATGTTGCCGGCGTCGATCGCGCCTTCGGCCTTGCCGGCGCCGACCATCGTGTGGATCTCGTCGATGAAGACGATCGTGCGGCCCTCGTCCTTCGCGATGTCGTTCAGCACGGCCTTCAGGCGCTCCTCGAACTCGCCGCGGTACTTCGCGCCGGCGAGCAGCAGCGCCATGTCGAGCACGAGCAGCCGCTTGCCCTTCAGCGACTCGGGCACCTCGTCGTTGACGATGCGCTGCGCGAGGCCTTCGACGATGGCCGTCTTGCCGACGCCGGGCTCGCCGATCAGCACCGGATTGTTCTTCGTGCGCCGCTGCAGGATCTGGATCGTGCGGCGGATCTCGTCGTCGCGGCCGATCACCGGGTCGAGCTTGTCCTGGCGGGCGCGCTCGGTCAGGTCGATCGTGTATTTCTTCAGCGCCTCGCGCTGCGACTCGGCGTCGGCGCTGTTGACGTTCGCGCCGCCGCGGACCGCGTCGATCGCGGCCTGCAGCGCGGTCTTCGTCAGTCCGGCCTCGCGCGCGGCGCGGCCGGCGTCGCCCTTGTCGTCGGCGACGGCGAGCAGGAACATCTCGCTGGCGACGAATTCGTCGCCGCGCTTCTGCGCCTCGCGATCGGCGATGTTGAGCAGCCCGGCGAGGTCGCGGCCGACCTGGATCTGGCCGCCGGTGCCCTGCACCTGCGGCAGCCGCGCGATCGCCTGGTCGAGCGACGTCGACAGCCGCTGCACGTCGACGCCCGCGCGCTGCAGCAGCGACCGGGCCGAGCCGTCCTGCTGCGCGAGCAGTGCCGACAGGACGTGCACCGGCTCGATGAACTGGTTGTCGTGGCCGCTCGCGATGCTCTGGGCGTCGGCGAGCGCCTCCTGGAACTTGGTGGTGAGTTTGTCGATTCGCATGGACGTATACCCGAAAAAAGTTGACGTTCAGGTTGGGTTGCCACGGGTGCTTTCAAGCGGCCGTCGGCGGCATCCGGTAGCCTTCCCGGCGGCGCCGCGCGCGTCCGGACGAGCCCGGCGTAACGAATCGGCGCGTCCGTCGACGAACGAGGGCGCGCTCGAAACCGCGGCGCGCGCCCCGACGTAAGCAGTCCGTACCCGCATCCGCTGGAGCCCGATCGATGTCTTCCGTTCCCTCCCCTTCCCCGCTCGACGCCCGCGTGCGCCGCCGCGGCTTCGTCGCGTCGGCCTGCGCCGCCGTCGCCGCCCTCGCATGGGCCGTCGGCCGGCGACCGGCGGCCGCGTCGGCGACCGCGACGCCCGCGGCACCCGCCGGCCCGGTCACGATCATCCCCTTCTCCGACGCCGGCGTGCGCGGCGCGCCGGCGCAGCTGCCGAAGGTCGTCAAGTCGGATGCCGAGTGGCAGAAGCAGCTCGACCCGACGCAATACGAAGTGACGCGCCACGAGGGCACCGAGCGCCCGTTCACCGGCGCGACGTGGAACCAGCACGCCGACGGACTCTACCGCTGCGTGTGCTGCGCGACCCCGCTGTTCGACTCGAAGACGAAGTTCGAGTCCGGCACCGGCTGGCCGAGCTTCTGGCAGCCGATCGCGAAGGAGAACGTCGTCGAGACGAGCGATCGCACGTTCGGCATGGTGCGCACGGCCGTGTCGTGCAAGCGTTGCGACGCGCACCTCGGCCACGTGTTCGACGACGGGCCGAAGCCGACCGGCCTGCGCTACTGCATGAACTCGGCGGCGATGACGTTCGTCAAGCGCGCCGCCTGATCACGAGGAGATGCCATGAACATCCATTCGATCGTCACGCGCCGCCTGCGCGTCGTCGCGAGCGCGCTGGCGATGGCCCTGGCCGGCTGCGGCCTCGCCGGCGCCGCCGACCGCACGTTCGACGTGCCCGCGCCGGCGGTCGACGCGCCGCTCGCGAAGAGCGCCGCACCGGAGACACTCGTGCTCGCCGGCGGCTGCTTCTGGGGCGTCGACGCCGTCTTCAAGCACGTCAAGGGCGTCACCGAGGTGACGTCGGGCTATTCGGGCGGCGACCGGGCGACCGCGGACTACGAGACCGTCAGTACCGGCAGCACCGGCCACGCCGAATCGGTCCGCATCGTCTACGACCCGTCGCAGGTGACGATCGGTCAGCTGCTGCGCGTGTTCTTCTCGGTCGCGACCGACCCGACGACGCTGAATTACCAGGGACCCGACCACGGCACGCAATACCGGTCCGCGATCTTCTATCGCGACGACGCGCAGAAGCGGGTGGCCGAGGCCTACGTCGCGCAGCTGCAGGCCGCGAAGGTGTTCCCTGGCCCGATCGTCACGCAGATCGTTCCGCTGAAGGCGTTCTATCCCGCCGAGGCATACCACCAGAACTATCTCGCGCTGCACCCGACGCAGCCGTACATCGTCATCAACGACGTGCCGAAGGTCGAGGCGTTGAAGGCGAAGTTCCCGGCGATCTATCGCGGCGGCTGAGACGTCGCCGCCGTCACCGGCGCGAGGTTGTCCTCGGAGTTGCGGTCGATCCGCTTGTTGTACGGATCGACGCCGACGTCGGTCGGCAGGCGGTCGACGACCGCCGTGATCGTCTGCGTGCCGGTGCGCACGGTCCGGCGGTCGAACGACAGCACCGACGCGGGCCCGAAGCCCGGCCGGCCGGGCTCGGCGTCGAACACGCCGATGTCGAACGGCTCGTCGAGCGGCGCCTCCGTCTCCTTGCCGCGGCCGTCGGCGTAGAGCTTGCGCGCCGTCACGTCGAACCGGACGTCGTAGCGGCCGTCGGCGCGCTTCACGGCGGTCGCGTTGCCGGCTTTCGCGTCGACCAGCGTGATCCTCTCGAAGAGGTCGGTGATCAGCGCGTCGTGCTGCGGGCCCGCTTCGGCGCGAAGGATCGTCAGGAAGTCGCGCGTGTTCGGATACGGCGCGGCCTTGAACGCGTGCCGCTCGATCATCTTCGCCATCGCGCGATCGACGGTCTCCTCGCCGACCGCCTCCTTCAGCCAGTACATCGCGAGCGAACCCTTCTGATAGTGGATGTAGGGCTGGTCCTCGACGCGCGCGAGCGGCAGCTCCTCGACGACCTCGCCGCCGCGGCGGCGAAGGTAGCGATCGAGCTCGTACTTCAGGAAGCGGCGCATCGACTCCTTTCCGTACATCTTCTCCATCACGAGCAGCGCCGAGTACTGCGCGAACGACTCGACCAGCATCGTCGCGCCCTGCTGGTTGCTGGGCACGAGCTGATGTCCCCACCACTGGTGCGCGATCTCGTGCGCGGTCACGTACGTCACGACGTCGATCTTGTCCGGTGCGCCGAGCTTCGTCAGGAAGCCGATGTCTTCCGAGTACGGAATGGTGTTCGCGAACGACTGCGCGAACGCGGCGTAGCTCGGGAATTCGAGGATGCGGGCCTGTCGGAACTGGTACGGCGAGAAGCGCTCGGCGAACATCGGCAAGCGCGGTCTTCATCGCGTTCACGATGCGGTCGACGTTGTACTCGTGGCCCGGCTCGTAGTAGACCGCGAGGTCGATGTCGCCGACGCGGTCGCGACGGATCGCGTAGCGCGCCGACTGGATCGAGAAGAAATCGTTGATCGGCGCGTCCGGCCGGAAGTGCACGGTGCGGCGTCCGTTCGCCGTCGTGTCCGACCGAGCCTCGCCCGGCGCGACCGGCGTCTGGTCCGCGTCGGTGGTGACGGTGATGTCCGCGTCGACCCAGTCGCCCGCGACGCTGAACGCGTTGCGTGACCGGCCGGACTCGTCCTCGAGCGTCGGCGGGCGCAGGTCCGGCGGCAGGCCGTACTTGCGTCGTTTCGCGCGATCCTTGAGGAACGCCTCGCGCGGCACGCCGATGCTCGGCGTGATGTCCGTGTTGTCGACGAACGTCCCGTTCTCGACGATGCGGGTCAACGGAGCGCCGTTCGTGAAGCCGCGTTCCTCGAGCGTCGTCGCGAAGCGGACCTCTCGCGACTCGCCCGGCTGCATCGCCGGCTCCAGTCGGTAGATGCGATACGGGAAGTCGTCGACCTGCCGCTCGAGACGGCCGCCGTCGACGTCGAGCCGGTCGATCCGCAGGCGATCGTTCCAGTTGAAGTGGACCTGGTCGATCGGATGGTCGCTGCGGTTCACGATGCGGTAGGTGCCCGTCGTCGCGACGCGCGTCTCGCGCGGATGGATCCGCACGTCGAGTGTCGCGCCGACGATGCGCGGCACCGTGATCTTCTCGAACGGCAGCAGGGCCTTCTCGGCGTCGGCGAGCCGGTGCTCCTGCGCGGATTGCGGCCGATACACGTTCAGCACGTTCGTGTTGTAGAAGATGAACGCGCCGCTCGCGGCCCATGCCGCCGCCGCGGTCCCGAACAGCGCGGCCGGCGCGCCGCGCAGGCGATGGCCGAACATCGCGAGACGCGGGCGCAACGCATCGGTCGTGCCCCGACGCCACAGCGCATACGACACGACGGCGAGCATCGTCGCGAACGCGCTCCAGTAGAACTCGAACCATGCCCGTCCGATCCAGAAGCGGGCCATGCCGTTCATGTCGGACAGCGGGACCGGCGGCTCGCCGGCGTAGTTGTAGAGGTTGTGCTCGAAGCCGGCCGATGCGAGCGCCACCGACGCCACGAGGTAGACCACCATCGCGCCCCAGCCGATGAACTTCTGCGGGACGAGCGTCTGCACGAACACCGACAGCACGGCGAGCTGCACCGCGGTGATCGACGTGGGCACGACGAACCACAGCAGGTAGGCCGAGGGCTGCAGATGGGTGTAGCCCTTCGCGAGCTGGATGGCCATGGCGGCCGCGACCGCGACGAGGCACGACACGACCAGCACGAGCGCGATCGCGACGATCTTCGGGACGAGATGGGTCCAGTCGGGCGCCGCGGTGGCGTCCACGATCTCGTACATCCGCCGCTCGCGGTCGCGCCACACCAGCTCGCCGCCGTAGTAGATGGCGATGATGATCGGCATGATGGTGAAGCTGCCGGCGAGCGACTGGACCATCAGTCGCGTGACCGGGTACGCGCCGCTGCCGTACCAGTCGCCGACGGTCCACGACGACAGCACCGCGTTGATGACGCCGATCACCAGCATCACGAAGAACGCCGGGCTGCGAAACACGAACGCCATGTCGAAGCGGGCGATCGACCACAGCTGGACGAGCCCGGCGCGCACACCTGACGACGCCGGCGACGCGCTGATCGCCGCCGGGGCGGCCGGCACGCGCGTCGCGTCGTCGATGGCCTCTGCCGAGCGCACGGCCACCGCGCGCTTCGACGGCACCTCGAAGCGGAACAGCGCGTAGGCGACCGCGAACAGCGCGGCGGCGATCCCGACCCACAGCAGCCGGTTCTCGAGCAGGAGGCCCGTCATCGGCGGCAGCAGCGTGTTGCGATCGGCGGCCGTCCAGTACTTCGTGACGATCGTCAACGCGGACAGCCCGAACGGATCGGACAGCGCGGACAGCGTGTCGCGCTGCTGGTCGCGCAGCCACAGGCGCGAGGCCGAGAACAGCACGACGACCGCGACCGCGCCGACGTAGGTCCACATCAGCGAGCGGGTGGCGGTCGCGAGCGCGAAGAATGCGGCGCCCATGATCAGCAGCGTCGGCAATGCGAACACCAGCAGCGCGTAGAGGTAATGGCCGACGACGAACGGTCCGATCTTCTCGGCGTCCTGCCACGGCATCGCGGCACCGAGCGCGATCGCGAGCGGGACCGACGCCATCACCGCGACCGCGGCGGCGATCGATCCGCCGAACCGCCCGACGAGGTACGCGCCCTTCGTCATGCGCGTGCTGCGCAGGATCGGCGCGAAGCCGGTCTCGTCGTCGCGCACGACGGTGCCGGCGACCATCGCGACCAGCACGAAGATCGCGAACACGTCGAGGATGCCGACGGTCTGGACGATGGCGAACGGCGAATTGACGTTGACGTTCCCGCGACTGCCGATCTGGATCGTGTCGATCGTCGTCGCGCCGAACGCGAGCAGGAAGAACAGGATGAAGCCGACCCAGAACGCCGGACTCTTCCACTGGTAACGCCACTCGAAGACGGCGACGGTGCGCAGCACGTCAGGCCGCCTGTGCGACGACGTCCTGCGCGGCCCGATGCCGGTGCAGCGTCGCGAAGTACACGTCCTCGAGGCCCGGTTCGGCCGCCGCGAATCCGACGCCGGGCAGCGCGTCGGACAGCACGCGGATGACCGTGCTGCCGGCGCGCAGTCGGGTCGCGATCACCGGCAGGCGCGCGCGGACGAGGTCGAGCTGCGTCTTCTCGATCGTGGCCTGCCAGATGCGGCCGCGCAGCGCGTCGATCAGCGCGCCGGGCGTGCCGCTCTCGACGATGCGTCCGCCGACGAGGATGGCCATGCGCGGGCAGAGGTCGGTCACGTCGTCGACGATGTGCGTCGACAGGATGACGACGACCGTCTCGCCGATCTCCGACAGCAGGTTGTTGAAGCGGTTGCGCTCCTCGGGGTCGAGCCCGGCCGTCGGCTCGTCGACGATGATGAGGCGCGGGTCGCCGAGCAACGCCTGCGCGATGCCGAAGCGCTGTCGCATGCCGCCGGAGAATCCGGCCACGGCCTTCTTCCGGACGTCCCACAGGTTGACCTGGCGTAGCAGGCGCTCGATCGCATCGCGACGCTCGCCGCGCGCCGTGAGTCCCTTCAACAGCGCGAGATGATCGAGCAGGTCGAGCGCCGAGACCCGCGGATAGACGCCGAAGTCCTGCGGCAGGTAGCCGAGCACGGCGCGAAGCTGCGCCGGTTCGCGCCGCACGTCGATCGATCCGAAGCGGATCGTGCCCGAGGTCGGCACCTGCAGCGTCGCGAGGCAGCGCATCAGCGACGACTTGCCGGCGCCGTTCGGACCCAGGAGGCCGAACATGCCGGGCGGGATCTCGAGCGAGACCGCGTCGAGCGCGCGGACGCCGTTCGGGTAGACGTGGGTCAGGTCGGTGATGGACAGCATCGTTCCTCCGACGTCGATCGGTCGACGGCCTCGCCGCGGTCGGCAGACGCATTGGGCCACAGCACGCGGCGCCGCCGCGCGCGGCGCGACGAAACGACGATCGGCGCGCATGAGCGGCAGACAACCGGGACGAGTCGGCGGCACCCCCGCCGGCGCACGGCGGTATCCTTCCCGGACCCCGCAGCACGGCAGGAGCCGCCATGAACGCACCGCAGACCTCGGTCCGGACGATCGCACACCACATCGACGGCGCCGTCGTCGACCCCGCGGCGGACGCGCGACGCGCGCCGGTCTTCAATCCGGCCACCGGCGCGATCGCCGCGGAGGTCTCGCTCGCGGACGCGGCGGTCGTCGACCGCGCGGTCGCCGCGGCGCGGGCCGCGTTCCCTCGCTGGAGCGACACGTCGTCGCTGAACCGGGCGCGCGTGCTGTTTCGATTCAAGGAGCTGCTGAATCGTCATCACGACGAGCTTGCGCGACTGATCACGCAGGAGCATGGCAAGGTCTTCTCCGACGCCAGGGGCGAGGTGATGCGCGGCATCGAGGTCGTCGAGTTCGCGTGCGGCGCCCCGCAATTGCTGAAGAGCCAGTTCTCCGACAACATCGGCGGCGGCATCGACAACTTCTCGCTGCGCCAGCCGCTCGGCGTGTGCGCCGGCATCACGCCGTTCAACTTCCCCGCGATGGTCCCGATGTGGATGTTTCCGATCGCGCTCGCGTGCGGCAACACGTTCGTCCTGAAGCCGTCCGAACGCGATCCGTCGGCGTCGCTGCTGATCGCCGACCTGCTGTCGCAGGCCGGCCTGCCGCACGGGGCGTTCAACGTCGTGCAGGGCGACAAGGAGGCGGTCGATGCGATCCTCGCGCATCCGGGCATCGACGCGGTCAGCTTCGTCGGCTCGACGCCGATCGCGGAATACATCCACCGCGAGGCGACCGCGCGCGGCAAGCGCGTGCAGGCGCTCGGCGGCGCGAAGAACCACCTGGTCGTCATGCCCGACGCCGACCTCGACCACGCGGCCGATGCGCTGATCGGCGCGGCGTACGGTTCGGCCGGCGAACGCTGCATGGCGATCTCGGTCGGGGTCGCCGTCGGCCACATCGCGGACGAACTCGTCGCGAAGCTCCGGGAACGCATCCCGAGGCTGCGGATCAGGGACGGCATGGACGACGATGCCGACATGGGCCCGGTCGTCACCGACGCGCATCGCCGCAAGATCGTCGGCTACATCGAGGACGGCATCGCGAGCGGCGCCACGCTCGTCTGCGACGGCCGCCGGCACGTCGTCGAAGGGCGCGAGGACGGTTTCTATCTCGGCGCCACGCTGTTCGACCACGTGAAGCCGGACATGACGATCTATCGCGAGGAGATCTTCGGCCCCGTGCTCGCCATCGTCCGCGTCGACGACTTCGCCGCCGCGGTCGAGCTCGTCAACGGCCACGAGTTCGCGAACGGGGTGGCCTGCTACACCAGCGACGGCGGCACGGCCCGCGAGTTCTCGCGACGCATCCAGGTCGGGATGGTCGGCATCAACGTCCCGATCCCGGTGCCGATGGCCTTCCATTCGTTCGGCGGCTGGAAGCGGTCGCTGTTCGGCGACCACCATGCCTACGGCGAGGAAGGGGTGCGCTTCTACACCCGCTACAAGAGCGTCATGCAGCGCTGGCCGGACGCGTCGTCGATGAAGGGGCCCGAGTTCACGATGCCCGTCAACAAGTGATGGGCGCGCCCCCGCGGCCGCCGGGCGCTGTCGGGAAACTTTCCACACGGCGCGACGCGGCGCCGTTGGTCGATGTTGCTTTGCAATAAGAATCAGGGATTTGCTGGCGCTGGTCCATGACTTGCGTGAACATCGCGTCGACCCGACCCACCACTCGATCGCACAATGAAAACAACGCAATCTCTTCTCGCGGCCCTGCTGGCGCTGTCCGCCGGCGCCGCGCAGGCCTCGCTGACGGTGACCGCGGTGCAGACCAGCACCGGACTGTTCACCAGCAAGCCGAACGTCTGCACGATCGACTTCAACACGGCGGCGTCGCTGACGTCGTGCGGCAGCTCGAGCTACTCCGCGGGAACCTCCGCGCACATCGTCTCGGGCAGCGTGGCGTTCGTCTACGCACAGCCGGCGAACGACAACACGCCGTACCTCACCGTCGATCCGTCGCTCGGTCCGGTGACGATCTCGATCCCGACCGGCGCGGATTATTTCGGCTTCTACGCGGGCTCGATCGACTCGTACAACTCGGTGATGTTCGCCGGCCCGACCGGCTCGGTCACGCTGAGCGGCAGCGCCATCAACGCGTTCCTCACGTCCAACCCGGCGAACGGCAGCGAGAACGCGTACTTCAACATCTTCACGAACGACCTGTTCACGTCGATCACGCTGTCGAGCTCCGGCTACGCGTTCGAGACGGACAACCATTCGTTCGGGATCGCGTCGGTGCCCGAACCCGGTTCGGTCGCGCTGCTCGGCCTCGGCGCGCTGGCGCTCGTCGCGCGCAAGCGTCGCCGCGCTGCCTGAACGGCAGCACCCGTCGCGAGAAGGCCGCCGTTCGGCGGCCTTTCTGTTTGCGCCGCGCCGATCGCGCACGGCCATCCCCCGCGCTAGTACGCCTGCTTGTCGTGCAGGATCAGGGCGAACGTCTTGACCAGGATGTAGAAGTCGAGCCGTAACGACCAGTTGCGCAGGTAGTCGAGGTCGTAGCGGATCCGCGCCGCCATCTTCTCGAGCGTGTCCGTCTCGCCGCGCAGTCCGTTGACCTGCGCCCAGCCGGTGATCCCGGGGCGGACCTTGTGGCGGACCATGTAGCCCTTCACGAGCTTGCGGTACATCTCGTTGTGCGCGACCGCGTGCGGACGCGGACCGACGAGGCTCATGCGTCCCTGCAGGACGTTGAAGAGCTGCGGCAGCTCGTCGAGCGACGTCCGGCGCAGCAACGCCCCGATCGGCGTCACGCGCTCGTCGTTGCGCTGCGCCTGGCGGATGCGGTCGCCGTCCTCGACCGCCCGCATCGAGCGGAACTTGTAGACGATGATCTCGGCGCCGTCGAGACCGTAGCGTCGCTGCCGGAAGATCACCGGACCGGGCGAGCCCAGGCGCACCACCAGCGCGACCGCGGCCAGCAACGGGGACAGGAGCACCAGCGCGAGCAGCGCGACGCCGAAGTCGACGAGCCGCTTCAGCAGCCCGTTCATCCCGACGAACGGCGTCTCGCAGACGGCGACGACCGGGATGTCGACGACCGAGCTCATCCGGGCCTGGATCAGTTCCGTGATGAACTGGTCCGGGACGAAGTAGATCGACGCCGTCGTGTCGCGGAGGTCGTCGAGCAACTTCAGCGTCCGGTCCTGCGAGGCCATCGGCAACGACAGGTAGATGACGCGGATGCCGTGCTGCGCGACGTACGACGACACGTCGGCGAAGCGGCCCAGAACCGGATAGCGGCTTGCGTGCGTTCGACGGCTCGGCTGCCGATCGTCGAAGAAGCCGAGCAGCGAGAGATCGGTGTAGGGGTTGTGCGTGATGCGGTCGGCCAGTGCGACGCCCTGGTCGTTCATGCCGATGATCACCGAGCGCTGGTTCTTCTTCAGCACCAGCGGCGCGGCGACGCGGAACAGGCCGTGCGCCGCGACGAGACACACCGGCGTCAGCCAGAACCAGTTGACGATCACCGCGGCCGGGAACGCGTTCAGCGAGCGTGTCGACCATCCGAAGAAGATCAGCAGCACGATCAGCGTGATCGACAGGCACACGAGGTCGATGAAGAGCCGCAGCAGCGGGACATGCAGGCGCGACTTGCCCGGGAAGCTCAGCGTGATGAGCACGAGCGTAAGGAACAGATACTCCGTCCTCGTCTGTCCGTCGAAACAGAGGGCACTGAGCCACAGCGCGACGGTCAGACCGATCGGATCGAGCAGCGCTTCGACATGCGCGTGCGTATCGTCACGCCCGTGAAGCAATCCGGGCAACTGCCTGATCTCGGTCGAGGTCAGGGGTGCAGCGTTGACGAAGCTGTTCATGTCGTTATGCAACCGGTCAGGGCCGGATGCAGGCACGAAACATGCCACGATCGGTGTCGAAGACGGTGTCGATGCATCGGGAGAACGTTCTGAAAAAATGTCATGCGCGGTGGAAGCGATGGGCGCCGGGCACGGTCCTGCGACGCGCGAGCGTCGCCGTCGCGACCTGCGCTGCGTTCGCGTCGCCGTTCGCTTTCGGCGCGGACGACGATGTGATCAATCCCTGGGTGTACGGCAGTCTCCACTACGACTCCAATTACTTTCGTCTGCCCGACGTGCCGTCGCAGCGCATCGACGGCCCGACGCCGGCGAACCAGGGGTCCGCGGTCACGCGCATCGCCGGAGCAGGTCTTCGCATCGACAAGCAGTACGGCCTGCAGGAAGTGATCGTCGAGGCGAGCGCGACGCGGTACACGTACAGCAACTTCTCGTCGCTCGATTCGACCGGGCACGACGTCTACGCGTCGTACGCGTTCAAGGTGACGCCGTCGATCGGCGGCGACGTCATCTACAAGAGCACCGCGGTACCGACCGATCAGGCGGACACTGGTTTCACGACCGTGTCGAATATCCGCACGACGACGACGAAGCGGCTCGACACCGACTGGTTCTCCGGCGCCTCGCTGCATCCGCGCCTGTCCGTCTTCGAGGAGTCGGCGCGCAGCAGCCTGCCGGACTTCCAGGAGGAGAACTCCAGGACTCGGTCGGTAAGCGGCGGCCTGATCTACCTGTTCCCGTCGAACAACTCGCTCGAGGCCTACTACCGCAAGGCGAACGGCGAGTACACCGATCTCGTGTTCGATCCGACGGTCGCGTTCGCGTCGAGTTTCCGCGAGAGCCAGTCCGGCATGCGCCTGCACTGGCTGTTCAACGGCCTCTCGAGCCTCGACGCCGACGCCGGCTACTTCGACCGCACGCATCGCGACGTACCGGCCCGCAACTTCTCGGGATTCGTCGGCAACCTGTCGCTGACGTATCTCGTCACGGGCAAGACGCGATTGAACCTCTATGTCTCCCGCGGTCTCTACAGCTCGCAGTCCGACATCAGCAGCTACGGCAAGGAGGATCGCGTCAATCTCACGATGACCTGGGCGGCGACGAACAAGATCTCGTTCGTTCCGGCGCTGCTCTACGTCCGCCAGGCGTTCGAGGGCGCGCTGACGCCGATCCCGGTCCAGCTGCGCGAGATCACGCGGTCGCAGTCGCTCGAGTTGCGCTACGCCGTCCTGCGCGAGCTCGACCTCGCCGCGATCCTGGGCCACGAGTCCCGCGCCGCGACGCTGTCGGCGTACCAGTACACGAATCGCAGCGCCGAGATCAGCGCGCGCTTCCACTTCTGACGGCAGCAGGCGCCCCGGCGTCGCGCCGGGAGGAAGAAAATGGTGCACCGCGGTAGAATAGGCGATCGATGCGACGGTGTCGCGTCATGCGCCCGTCAACGTCGTCGGCTCCAATGCCCGGGCCCGCGCCACGATGCGCGGCGTCGCGACGGCGGCGGGCAAGGTTCTTGCAGCGAGTACGACTGACATTTCGGCGGGGGTCCCATGAAGACGACGACTGCGCAACGCACCTGGCGGTTCGGCTGGATCCTGGCCCTTGTTTGCCTCGCCGCACCGATCGCGGGCGCCGGCACGATGCCGGCGAAGCGGACGCATCCGACCGTCACGATGCGTCACGCGACCGCCGCCCCCGTCGACGGCAGCGGAATCGGCGACGGCGACACCGTCCGCCGCACGGCGATGCTCGACGGCGCGAGCGGCTACGCGATGGATCGCATGCTGTTCGTGCCGGACGAGGGCCGCCGCGACCGGAGCAACGCGCAGGCTCGTGCGGTCGACGAGCAGTCGGGCGAGGAGATGGGTCTCGGCCTGCCCGAGCCGGGACCGCTCAGCGCGATCGTCGCGACGGTCATGCTGGCCGCGTTCATCCTGATTCGGCGGGCGTTCTGATCGCGGCCGCGATCGAGACCCGATCCGCGAGCGCGCGCACCGTCGGCGACGGGCGCCGGTCGATTCGACCGGCCATGCGCACCAACTTGATGACGTTCTACAACCGTTTGAAGGTCCTTCTGCTCGGCCTGCTGCTGATGGTCGCCGGGACGGTGCACGCTGCACCGGTCGAGTCGCCCGCGAACTATCACCTCGGCGCCGGCGATTCGATCCGCATCTCGGTATTCCAGAATCCGGACCTCACGCTCGAGACGCGCGTCGCGGAGGACGGAACGATCACGTACCCGCTCGTCGGCAAGATCGCGATCGGCGGACTCGACCTCGGGTCGGCGGAGCGCAAGCTCGCGAAAGCCCTGCTCGACGGCGGCTATCTCAAGAACCCGCAGGTCAGCATGCAGTTGCTGGAGGTGCTCGGCAACAAGGTCTCGGTGCTCGGGCAGGTCAACAAGCCGGGGACGTTTCCGCTCGTCTCCACGAACATCCGCGTGTCTCAGGCGATCGCCGATGCGGGCGGCCTGACGCCGACCGGCGACGAGCGCGTCATCGTGACCGGGACGCGCGACGGCAAGCCGTTCCGCAAGCAGATCGACATCGACGCGGTGTTCCGCGACAACCGGCCGGACCAGGACATCGTCCTCGACGGCGGGGACACGGTCTACGTGCCACGCGCGGCGACGTTCTATATCTACGGCGAGGTCACGAAGCCCGGCAACTACCGCATCGAGCGCAACATGACGATGCGGCAGGCGCTCGCCGCGGCGGGCGGGCTGACGGCGCGCGGCTCCGAGCGCCGGTTGCGGGTCGTGCGGCCGAACGCGCAGGGCGTCCCCGAGAAGGTGTCGACCGACCTCAACGATCCGGTCGAGCCCGGCGACGTCATCTACGTCAACGAGAGTCTGTTCTGACCGCCGTCGCTCGACCCCGGCGCGGTCGCGTGTCGACGACGGACGAGGCGCCCTGCCCGCTGCCGCGATGAGGTGGTTCGTCCTTTCGCTGTTCCACGTCGGCGACGGCTGGATCCCGTCGCACGTCCGTTCGCCGGCGCATCGCTTCTCGATGATCGAGCCGACCTACCGGCACGATCGGTCGCGCTCGAAAGCCACGCTGTCCGACTGGCGCGACTACCTGTTCCACGGACTCGTGGCGTGGCCGCGGATCGTCGCGTCGCGCGAGCCGAGCGGCGTCATCACCGTCTTCCCGCAGCTCGCGCTGATCGTCGGCCTGCTGAAGCGGCTCACGTTCTCGAAGCGACCGGTCGTCGCGTGGATGTTCAACATCGGCCACCTGCGCGAAGGCATGCAGCTGCGCGTCGCGCGCTTCGCCTACGCGGCCGTCGACCGCTTCGTCGTCCACTCGACGCACGAGGTCGACGTCTACAGCCGCTGGCTCGGACTGCCGCGCGAACGCTTCGTGTTCGTGCCGCTGTCGGTCGCGGAGAAGCCGATCACCGAGGCCGAGGACGAGGCCGAGCCGTTCCTGCTGTCGATGGGCACGGCGAACCGCGACTACGGCCTGCTTTTCGACGCGTTGGCCGGCCTGCCGCACCGCACGGTGATCGTGTCCGGCTCGCACGCGCTCGAGGGGCTGGACCGGCCGCCGAACGTCGAGGTGCGCTCGGGCCTGTCGGAGGACGCGTGCCGCGACTTGTGCCAGCGCGCGCGCCTGTCGATCGTGCCGCTCAAGGACCTCAGCACCGCCGCCGGCCAGGTCACGGTCGTCGAAGGGATGATGTCGGGCCGGCCGCTGGTCTCGACCCGCAGCGTCGGGACCGTCGACTACGTCGTGCAGGACGTCGACGGGGTGCTCGTCGCGCCCGGCGATGCCGATGCGCTGCGTCGCGAGATCGAGCGGCTCTGGAACGACGACCGGGCCCGACGCGCGATGGCCACCGCGGCGCGCCGCTCGGCGCTCGAGAAGTTCACGTTCCGCGCGGTCGCGCAGCACCTCGAGTCGATCATCGACGAGTTCGTGCCGCAGGCCGAGCGACGCAAGCTCGACGCCGAGGCGGCGCCGGCGTTGCGACGCTAGCGTCGCGCGGTCACGACGCCAGCAGGTACGCGGCGCCGTGGCGCCGGAAGTCGCGCGCGACCGCCCGGGCGACGGGGCCGAACGTCAGCCGGCGACCCAGCTTGCGCTGATGGCCGAGCAGCAGCAGGAACAGGCCGATCCCCGCGCTGTCGAGCGACACGTCGTCTCGCAGGTCGATCTCGACGTCGACCGCCGCGCCCGCGACGTGTCGCAACGCGTCGCGCAGCGGCTGCAGGCCCGACGCGGCCCAGGTCCCGGACACGACGACGCGCGACCTCGACGCCGCGATCGACGTCGTCACGGTCGGCGTCGATGCGCGGGACGCCGCGCGGCGCGCGAACAGGCCCGGCAGGACCTCGGTCGCCAACAGCGCGAGGAACGCGAGCCCGTCGCGCAGGTAGCGGCGCCAAAGCGCCGGCTCCTGCCCGATCCGCCACAGCCATTCGAGGCCGAGCCGCTGCCAGCGTGCCGGCGCGCGCGCGACCGTGCCCGCGACGAAGTTGATCGCGGCGCCGAGGTTCGCGACGATCGGCGGCGAAAGCCGCGCGAGGTTGTCGAGGATCCACATCTGGCCCTTCCTCGCCGGCAGCGCGACGAGCAGGAAGTCGGCGCGCGACGCGTTGATGCCGTCGACGATCTGCGGCGTGCTCATCGCCTCGACGGCGACGAAGCCGGGTGACCGGAATCCCGCGCAGGTCAGCCCGCCGCGCGCCGCCTCGAACGCGCGACACGCCTCGGCCGCGACGCCGTCGGCACCGCCGAAGCAGTAGACCGACAGCGGCGACGCGCTCGGACGCCGCAGCGCATCGATGACGCTCGAGCCGGCCACGCGTTCGCGCAGCGGGATGCCCATCAACCGCGCGACCCAGACGAGCGGCATGCCGTCGGGGACCGACAGGTCGCTGACGAGCACCGAGTCGCGCAGCGCGACGTCGCGACGGCAGGCGATCACGTAGTTGAGGTTCGGCGTGGTCAGGAAGCAGCGCTTGCGCGTCCGGGCCGCCTCGCGGATCGACGCGGCGACGCCGTCCAGCGACAGCGCGTCGAACGGCAGCCCGAGCAGGCAGTGGACGGGACGATCGAAGTCCGTCGCGACGGTCCGCTCGGCACGGCGGTCGTCGACCTGCATCAGGGGCCGCACGCCTCAGCCGACATCGCGCTTCGTTCGCACCCATTCGACCTGGCGACGCACGAGGAACCGGGCGTAGACCGGCGCCTTGCGGAGCAGATAGAGCGGCGCCAGCAGGAAGATCTCGCGCAGCTTGACGAGGTCGCGCGCGTAGCCGCGCTGGGCCATCGCGACGGCCGCGATCAGCATCGCGATGGCGACCGCGAGCACGACGGCGGGCCACCAGGGACCGCCCGCCGCGCCGGCGGCGACCGCGAGCAGCGTGCCGATCAGCAGCAGCGACGACAGCAGCGCGAGCGGCGGCACCGCGAGGTCCCAGGCCAGCGACGCGAGGCGTACGTCGCCACGACGGAGCGACGCGACGGCGAGCGAAGGCCACTCCGCCACGATGGTGCCGAGATGCCCGTGCTCCCAGCGCGTCCGCTGGATCGTCGCGCCTTCGGGATCGCTGACGGCGCGGCTGTCGACGGTCGCCTCGGGACAGAACAGCGGATACAGCCCCTGCCGCGCGAACGCGAGGCCGAGCTGAAGGTCCTCGGTCAGGTGGCCGCTCGCGACGCTCTGTCGTCCGAACAGCGACCAGTGGAACGCCATGCCGGAGCCCATCAACTGGCAAGGCAGCCCGAGCCGTCGCATGCCGGACGGCCGGACCCAGTTCCGCACGCGCTGCGCGAACTCGGCGACGCGAGCGACCAGCGTGTCGGTCGTCGCGCGGATCAGGTAGAGCGCCTGCACCGGGCGTCGCGACCGGTAGGCCTGGCGTGCGAGCGTCGCGACGCAACCCGGGCCCGCGATGCAGTCGGCGTCGAACATCAGCACCACCTCCGGCGGCACGGCCTGCAGGTACGCGATGCCGAAGTCGAGCGCGTAGCCCTTGCCGCGTCGTTCGAGGTCGGTCCGTTCGATCACCGTGACGCCGCTGCGGCGCGCCACCGCGGCGGTGTCGTCGGTGCAGTTGTCGGCGATCACGATCACGCGATCGCGTTCGCCGACCTGACGCAGGATCGACGCGAGCGTCGCCTCGATGCCCGTCGCCTCGTTGTGCGCGGGAACGAGGATCGCGGCCTGCGGATGCGTCTCGAACCCGTCGTCGGCCAGACCGCCTCCGGCTCCGCGCGAGCGCGTCTTCAGCGCGAGCAGGCTCTGGAGGAACAGCAGCGACGCGAGGCCGAACAACCACGCGACGACGATCGCCGCGACGACCGTCGCGATCGCCGCGACGAGGGGCGACAGCGTCATCGGCGACCGCCCGGTCGTGCCCCGTGCCGCGGCGCGGCGGCGGGGCCGGCAGCGGTCGCGGCGTTCAATGGACGCCGTCGACGAGGACCAGCGTCGCGCCGACGCGGCCGCCGCCGTGCGGCCCGCTCGCGACGGTGACGTTCGGCTTCGCACCGTCGGCGGGCCAGCGGAACTCGGCGACCTGCCCGTCGCCGAGGGCGCCGCTGTCGTACAGCGGATGCGACGCGGCATCGACGAGCGCGAAGCGCAGGGTCGCTCCGGCCGTCGCCGCCACCTTCAGACGATAGCGCTGCCCGCTCTTCGGCACGGCCCAGTGGACCGCCTGCATCGTGCGATCCGACCCGTTGAGCTGCGACGTCGCGTGTCCGTCCGGAAAGACCACCGCCTGCTGCCAGGTGTCGAACGTCCCGGCCTCGCCGCCCGCCGGCACGTACCACGGCCCGCGCAGCGACAGCAGGTTGAGGTCGCGCTCCGGCACGAACGGGCGGTCGTGCGCGTCGAGCCAGGTCCCGACGGAGACGACCGCGCGCAGGCCCGCGCGGACGCGGTCGAGCTCGGCGGCGATCGCGGGATCCCACCCGCCCGGCGGCATCAGCGAGAAGTTCGATCCGATCTCGACGTAGATCGCGAACGGCGTGCCGCTGTTCTCGTCGACGACGTAGGCGCCGCGCGACTGCAGCGTCCGCGCGACCTTCAGCAGCTTCGGGTCCTTGATCGCGCCGAGGTCGAAGTCCGGCGGCAGCATCATCAGCGTGCCTTCGGGGAACGGGCCGTGATGCTTCTTCGCCGAGTCGATGTCCGCCGACGTCGCCGGGAAGACGTAGTCGGGGTCCGGCGACAGCCCGTTGTCGGCCATCGACATCGCGAGCGCATGGCGATACGACGGCTGCCCGTCGTTCACCTCGAAGCTGCGGATCAGGCCGGCCGTCGGCGGCACGCCGGTCGCGCGCGAGCCCTGGAAGTAGTGGCCCGGATCGCCCCACCCGCGTCCATCGAGCGCGGTCCACGCGTACTGCGTCGCGCGCCATCGACCGTCGACGAACTTCAGCTGGTAGAACGAATGGATGCGGTTCGAGCCGGCGTCGACGATGTCGGCGTGGCCGTCTCCGCCGGTCGCCGGCGCGACGCCGGCCGGCCAGTGCGGAATGACGATCTCCGGATCCATCCGCTCGGCGTCCGGGTTCCAGATGCCCGGCCGGCCCGGCGCCGCGACGACCGTCATCGGCGGATCGTCGGGCTTCGCGACGAACACGCGGACCGAGTACGCGCCTTCGGCGACGGTCGGGGCATAGTCGGACTTCGGGACTTCGAGCGTGCCGAGCCTGACGTTCGTCGGGCGCGCGTTCCAGAACGAGCGGTCGGAGAACGGCCGCGACGCGGTCGCGCCCTGGGCGACGGCGACCGCACTCGCGAGACAGGCGACGATCACGAAGAGCCGACGGGCAGCGTTCAATGCGAGTCCGGTGTGGAAGCCAGCGCGATCGATCGCGCATTGTGCGGCGATTCGGGCGCGGCGCGCGCGACCGCGGCGGCGAGCTGCTCCTCGAGGCGCGCGACCTCGGTCGAGATCGCGTGGCGTTCGCGGACCGCGCGTCGACCCGCCTCGCCCATCCGCGCGAGCACCTCGATCGGCGCCTCGACGACGTCGCCGATCGCGCGCGTCAACGCGTCGACGGACCCGGGCGGGATCAGCCAGCCGTTGACGCCCGCCTCGACGAGCTCGGGGATGCCGGCGATCGCGGTACTGACGACGGGCCGGCCGAGCGCCATCGCCTCCATGATCACGACCGGCAGTCCCTCGGCGAAGCTCGGCAGCACGAGCGCGCGCGACGCCAGCAGCGCCGCGACGACGTCGTCGCTGCCTCGCCATCCGAGCAGTTCGATCGACGCGCCGAGCCGGCGCTCGGCGATGAACGACTCGACGTCGCCGCGCAGCGGCCCGTCGCCGATGATCGACAGCCGGCACGCGCGGCCGGCCTCGACACGCCGCGCCACCGCGTCGAGCAGCAGCGGCAGGCCCTTCTCGTCGCAGAGACGACCGACGAACAGCAGCCGCGGCTCGCTCGTCGGCGGCGTCGCGGCGACGTCCTCGAACGCGCGTCCGACGCCGCAGCGAATCACCTTCAGCCGGGGCCAGTCGTCGCGACGCGAGTACAGCATGCACTGGCTCTTGCAGAAGTCGCTGATGCACGCGGTGAACGATGCGCGCGCGATCTTCTCGCGCAACGCCCACTGCTCCGGATGCGCGAAGATCCCGGGGCCGTGGACCGTCATGCTGAACGGCACGCCGGAGATCGCCGACGCGAGCAGCGCGACGGTCGCCGAGTTCTCCGCGATGTGGTTGTGCAGGATCTGGATGTCGTGGCGACGCAGCTCGGCGGCGAGGAACAGCGCCTCGAGGAAGTAGAACACGTGCATGACGCGCGACCGGATGCCGTCCGGGCTCAGCCGCATCGCCGTGGCGAACGCGGCGAACGCGCGGCCGGGGCGCCGCAACGCGGTCGCGACGATCGTGCGCATCAGCCGCCAGCGGTCGACGGACAGGATGTAGCAGGTCGCGTCGCGTTCGGCCGCGACCTCGGCGCTCGGCGGCTGCCCTTCGATCGGCCGACGCACGGCGAACGTCTCGACGACATGACCGCGCGCGCGCAGTTCGTGCACCTCGTTGCGGATGAACGTGTCGCTCGCCCGCGCGTACTGGTTCGTGAAGTAGGCGATCCTCACGTCGGGCCCGCGACGATCCGGTACGGCCGAAGGTCGGGTCGCCAGCCCGTCCGTTCGCGCACGAGCCGCGTGTCGATCCGATAGCTGCCGAAGCGGGCCGCGCGTCGAGCGGCGATCAGCAGGCCCGGCAGCGGACGCCCCCGCAGCGCGCGACGAAGCACGACGGCCACCGTGCCCGCGACCGCGTCGAACAACCAGCCCGGCACGGGGACCGCGATCGTGCCGCCGCGGCGTGCGCCGACGACGCGACGCGCGTAGCGCCACGCGCTGACGTCGACGCCGTCGTCGACGTTCAACGCGAGCTCCTCGTCCGGCGGCCGGCGCAGCGCGTCGACGAACGCGTCCGCGCAGTTCGCGCGATGGACGAGCCGCAGGTGCCGCGTCGGCGCGACGACGAACCACAGCGGACCGGCCTTCGGGCCGACGCACGGCTGCAGCCAGCGTTCGTCGTCCCACACGTTGCTCGGCCGCAGGATCGTCAGTCGATCGCCGCGCGCACGGCAACGCGCGCGAACGAGCCCCTCCTGCGCGGTCTTGAGCCGCGTGTACGCGTCCTGCTCCGCGAGCTCCGGGCCGCGGTACGTCGGCGATCGTTCGTCGACGACGTCGCCGTCGAGCGGCGGCTTGAACAGCGCCATGCTGCCGGCGAACACGACCGCGAGCGGGCGCGGCGGCAACGCGTCGAACAGGCGGCGCGTGTGATCCAGCGCGGCCTCCGTGGCGTCGCCGTCGACGCCGCCGGTCGGCGCCGCGAGGTGGACGACCGCGTCGGTCGACACGCACAGCGACGGCCATCGTTCGCGGGCGTCCGACGCGCGCGACAGCGCGACGACGTTCATGCCGGCGTCGACGAGTCGACGGACGACCTCGCGGCCGACGTAGCCGGTGCTGCCGGTCACGACGACAGTGAGGCGCTCGCTCCGCGGGGCGTCGGTCGGTTCGGTCACGGTTCGCGATCTGCGGGCGCGCCGGTCACGCGCGCGAGGCGACCCAGCGCCGCGTCGCGTCGCGGAACGGCTCCTCGACGAGCCGGTTCACGATCGTCGCGACGATCAGCGTCAGCACGAGTACCGACGCGCAGGCGAGCAGCGCCTCGGGCAACGAGATCTCGACGTCGAGGTGACCGCCCGGCGTGAGCACGAGCGTCGGCGGCCCGTGCCGCGAGAAGCGGACCACCTGGCTGACGATCCAGATGATCGCGAGATGCGACATGTAGACCGAGTACGAGATGCGTCCGAGGAACGCGAACGGCGCGGAGCGCAGCATGCGGCGCGCGCCGTTCTCCGGGCCGACGGCGCACGCGTAGATGATCGCGGCCGACAGCGCGAAGATCCAGCACTCGGACGTCGCGCTCTGCGGCGTGCACAGGAAGACGACGGTGGCGACGAGGACGACCGGCAGCACGTACCGCGTGCCGAACGGATTGCCGTGCGACGCCAGGTCCTGCACGAGACAGCCGAGGAAGAAGCCGGCGATGCCGCGCAGCACGAGGTTCCAGTCCCCGACGTCGACCCATCCGAGCAGGTAGATCGACACGCCGCTCAGTACCACGGCGATCGGCAGGAACAGCCGCGGGATCAGCATCACCATCAAACCGAACAGCAGGTACGTGTAGAACTCGACGCTGATCGACCAGGCCGGCGAGTTGAACGACAGCCCGTTGCCGGTCGGGCCGATCGCCTGCACGAGCAGCAGGTGCTCCATCACGGCGGGCCAGCTGTTCTGCTTGAACGGCTCGGTGTTGTTCGACGTGATCCCGAAGCGCGCCGCCATGAACATCTTGCCGAACTCGACCGCGATGAAGAACGCGAGGAACAGCAGGTGGACGGGATAGAGGCGCCCGAAGCGCAGGATCTGGAAGTCGAACAGCGCACGCGGCGACGCGAGCCGCCGGCGGTATGCGTTGCTGATGACGAATCCCGACAGCACGAAGAAGAGCTGCACCATCAGCCGTCCGTTCTCGACGATCGACAGGTGATGGATCGACGGATGCCAGAACGGCACGTGATAGAACACGACGAGCAGCGCCGCGACGCCGCGGACGCCTTCGAGCTCCTCGTAGCGCCGGACCGGATGCCGCGTGACGCCGGCGCCGACCTCCTGCACGACGACGGGTTCGGCCGGCGGATACGCGAGCGCCGGGTCGTGGACCGATGCGGGATTCGCGCTCATCGCGAGGCGCCCGCCGCCGGCGTCGACGGCGGCATCGACGATGGCGTCGACCGCGGCGTCGTCCGCGGCATCGAGGTTCGGGTCGGACGCGTCGTCGACCGCGCCGTCGCCGACCACGCCGTCGATCCGGCCGCGACCATCAGGCCGACGACGAACCACAGGCTCCAGTTCACCACGAGGTAGTCGAGCATGTTGTCCGAGTAGCTCATCACGGCGAACGCCGCGACGAGCGTCATCCCGCCGATGCGGACCGGCCGCGACAGCGCGACGCCGCGTCTGAGGTAGTCGATCGTCATGACATGCAGCGCGAGATACGCGCCCGCGCCGAGGACCCCGGCGTCCAGCAGCAGCTGGACGTACACGTTGTGCGCGTTCCAGTTGACGCCGCCGGCCAGCGGGAAGAACGAAATGGAGTTCGTCCAGAAATAGCCGTAGCCGTTCCCGGCGATGTACGACAGCGGCGACATCGTGCTCAGCGCCGACTGCCACAGGTATTGCCGCCACGCGTACGAGTTCAGTCGCGAATACGTGTAGACCTGGTTGTCGCGCGTCAGGTCGAGCACCCGCTCGCGGACGTCGGGCAACAGCATCGCGAGGAACGCCGCGGCGACGATGACGACGAGGTAGCCGCGATTGATGAACAGTCCGTACACGAGCACCAGCACCAGCGCGCCGACCCACGCGCTGCGCGTCTGCGTGCCGGCGAGCACGCCGAGGATCATGCCGGCGTACAGCGTCCACGCGATGCTGCGCGCGGTCAGCGGCCTGCCGGGCGTCGCGCGATCCTTCATGAGCCACGCCGCGAGCATGACGACACAGTAGAAGCCGACGATGTTCGGATGTCCGAGCGGGGCGGACAGGCGTCCGCTGAACGCCTCGCCCGCCTCCAGCACGTAGGCCGGCCCGAACAGCAGATAGCTGCCGACCGAATAGAGGCACACCGGGATCGCCGACAGCAACACGAGCCGCAGCATGCGGTCGAGGTCGCCGGGCTTGCGGATGCAATGGAACGCGCCCTGGTACACCGACGCGTAGGTCACGAGCGACAGCCAGTTGCGGACGGCGAACAGCTTGTCGGGCGCGCGCACGAGTTCGAGCGCCATGACGACCAGGAACGGCACCCAAGGCAGCCACGAGACCTTGCGTTCCCAGCCGCGTTCGGTCACGAACAGCAGCACCGACAGCAGGATGACCACGAGATTCAGCAGGCCGCCGAGCCCGCCGATCCCAGGCAGCTGCGCGTTCTGGAAGATCGGGTCGCAGATGGCCCGAATGACGACGAGGCCGATCAGCAGCTGGCGCGGCACCGTCACGAGCAGCAGCGCGAACACGATGACGAGCGGCAGCGCGAGATAGAAGATCGGCCGATCCGCCATCGCGTCGCCGATCACCACGGTGCCGACGCCGCACGCGGCCGCGATGACGATCATCGCGGCGAGCACCGTGATGGACCGCCCCGGTCGCGCGTCGTTCATCTGCAGCGGATCGTGCAGCCAGCTCCGTGCCGGCCGGAACGACGACAGCGCCATCGGAGTCGTGCGGCTGCGCATCGCCCGGTCGATCAGTAGTACCTCGAGACGCGCATCGGCGGCCGGAAGCGGGCGAGCACCAGCTCCTTGCAGATCCGGACGTACGTCCACGAGCGTCGCGGGCGACCGGCCGCGAGATAGACCGCGGCGCGGATCAGCCAGGCGACGACGAAACGCAGCCCGAGCTTCTCGCGGCAGGTGAAGTACGCGATCGAGATCTCCTCGTTGATCAGCTTCAGCTCGTTCTCGTTCGGGTTGTCGTACTTGAGGCTGTCGACGCCGATGCGCAGCACCGTGCCGCCGGTGCGTCGCAGGAAGTCCGCCGTCCACTCCTGGTCCTCGGCGGAGAAGACGTCCTCGCGGAACGGCCGCCGCAGGACCTCGCTCGTCGGGAGGAACGCGCAGCTGTTGCTGAGTCCGTTGCGACCGTCGAAGTTCGTGCGATCGACCGTCTCGATCAGCCACTCCGGATGCTTCATGCGATGCAGGTAGAAGCACGCGGCGTCGGCGGCTGCCATCTCGCGCGATGCCCGCACGATCGCGTCGCGGTCCTGCATCGCCATGTGCGAGCTGATGACGAGGACCCACGGCGTGCGGCATTCGCGGACGCCGATATTGATGGCCTTCGAGTAGTTGAACGGCTCGTCGGGATAGTCGACGACGTCGTCGACCAGCGCGTCGAGCGCGGCGCGCTGCTCGGGCGACGAGCCGGAGTCGACGGCCAGGATGCGCTCGGGCGGCGCGGTCTGCGCGCGCAGCGCGGCCACCGTGGCCTGGACGCGCGGCGAGCTGTCGTGCGTGCGGATCAACGCCGTGTAGCGCGGCGGGGGCGATGCGACGATGCGCGGCGCGGACCCGTCGACCTGCCGCTGCGATCCGACGACGTCCGCGACGCCGGCGGGCTCGCGAACCGGTCCATCAGCCATCGTTCAGCACCGAACCCACGAGCAGCGCGCCGTGCTGCTGGACGTCCCTCGCGAGCCGCGTCAGCTGCTGCGTCGACGTCTGGTCCTTCCGGGCCACGAGCAGCGCGGCACCGGCACGCGTCGCGATCGTCTGCGAGTCGGCGTACGTCGCCGCCGGCGTGTCGATGAGGATCACGTCGTGGTCGCGCGAGTGGCGCGCGATCAGCTCCTTGAACGCATCGCGACCGAGCAGCTCCTGCGGGTTCGGCGGCACGGTCCCGGCCGGCAGGATCGAGAGGCCGACGAACGACTTGAGCCGGACGACCGGCGACGGCCCCGTGTAGCCGGACAGGACGTCGGACAGACCCGGGCGCGATTCGATGCGGAACAGCTGGTGCTGCGTCGGCGCGCGCAGGTTCGCGTCGATCAGCAGCGTTCGCTCGCCGAGCTGGGAGAACACGATCGCGAGGTTCGCGACGATGAAGCTCGCGCCGGTACCGCTGACCGGGGCGAGCACCGCGAGCGCCTTGCGACGGACGTCCGCGTCGAACCATCGCAGCATCAGCTGGCTGCGCAGCGCGCGCAGCTGCTCGACCGTGTCGCTGAACGGCTGGTAGGCGGCCACCAGCGACTCGCTCAGGCTCTTGTCGCCGGCCGGCAGGTACTGGTAGTCGAACTGGTGCGACAGCGCGTGCCGCACGTCCTCCTCGGTCAGCAGCCCGAGGCGGATGGCGGCTTCGCCGAAGCGCAGGCCCTGCGTCTTCTGCGCGCGCAGGATGCGCTCCGCATCCTCGGTCGACAGCCGCCCCGAGTCGACGAGGATCGCACCGATCGAACGACGGCCGACGACGGCCTCGTCGAACCCATCGTCGCGGGACAGCGGCAGTGCGGTCGCGTAGGTGGTCATGTCGTCGCGTCCCTCAGGTGGCGATCGGTTCATGTCGCAGCAGCGACCGCGGCCGACCGCTGCGACCGCTCAGCATGCGGACCTCGCTGATGCTCGCGAGGACCGGCACGTCGAGCGCGAGGCCGAGGTCGTGCGTCGAACGGATGCGGCGGTTCGTCAGCTCCAGCGCGAGCGCGAACGCGAGGCCGAGCGTCATGCCGACGACCGCTGCCGCGACGGTGTTCAGCATCACTCTCGGCTTCGACGGCGACGACGGCGGCGTCGCCGGACTGAGGACGGAGACGTTCGTCTGGCTCGATGCGCTCTCGAGCCGCGTCTGCGCGAGCCGCTGGCCGACCGCGTCGTAGTTGCGCTGCGCCGCCTCGACGTCGCGCTGGAGCACGCTGAACTCGTTGCGCTGGCGATTCAGGTCCATCACCCTCGACTTCTGCGCCGCCATCGCGGCCGTCAGCTGCGTCGCGCGGTCCTGGTCGATCTTCAGGCTCGTGCTGAACGACGTGGCGATCTGACCGATCTCCGTCGCGAGCTGCCGGCGCAGCGACGCGAGCTCGGCCTGCGTGCGCAGCGTCTGCGGGTGCCGCGGGCCGAGGTTGCCGCTGCTTTCCTGCAGCTTCGCGTCGAGCTTCGCGATCTCCGCCTTCAGCTCCGCGACGGACGCGCTGTGCATCGCCTCGTTCGTCGTGTTGACGCTGCCGCTGGCGATCTTGCTGCGGCTGTCGGCGATCTGCCCCTGCAGCTGCGTCAGCTGCGTCGACAGGTCGGCGAGCTTGCTGTTCTCGTAGTCGAGGCGCTCGTCGGTCACGACGATGCCGTGTGCCTGCTGGTACGCGCTCAACGCCTTCTGCGCCTGCTCGACCTTCGCTCTCGCTTCCTTCGTCTGCTGCTCGAACCAGACGGAGTACTGGCGCGCCGGTTCGATCTTGAGCGCGAGGTCCGTCTCGACGTAGGCCTGCGCGAACGCGTTCGCGACCTTCGCGACGAAGTCGGGGTCGCCGCCGGTGAAGCCGATCTGGAGCACGTTGCTGTCGCGCGACGAGCGCGCGTCGAGCTTCGCCCGCAGACCGCCGGCGACCCACGTAACGAGGTCGCCCTTGCCGCCCTCCGCCTCCATCCACGCACGCTTCAGGTTCGGGTCCTGGTCCATGTGCAGCAACTCGACCACGCGGTCCGCGACCCGGCTGCTGTTGATGATGTCGACCTGCGTCGTGAGGTAGCCCGGCAGCAGCGCGCTCGCCGAGACCGTGCCGGCGACCGGGTCGACAGACTTGTCGACGAGCACCGCCGCGTAGGCCGTGTACTGCTTCGGCAGCAGCACGCTGACGACGAAGCCGACGACCGTGGTGAGGACCAGCGTCGCGACGATGATCTTCCAGCGCGCGACGAGGATGGTGAAGAGTTGCGTGAGGTTCATCGACGTCCCTGCAGTCGAAAGCGGCCGGGGCCGCCGAAGCCGACGGGCCCGGCGCCCCGAGAGCGAATGAGCAATATCCATGCCGGTACGAGCGACGACCCCAGGATAACCCGTTGATCCGTCGGCGGTCCGCGCCATGCTGCACCGCAGCGAAGCCTAGCGCATTTTCGTGTCCGCTTCAGTCTCGTCGGCGCGCGAACGGTTTCGCCCGGTCACGGCGCGAGGCATTTTTTCAGGTGGTCGGCAAGGCGCGCCGCTAGCGCGACGATCGTCAGCGTCGGATTCGCGTGGCTGCTGGTCGGAAAGACGGCCGCGCTCGCGACGAACACGTTCGGCGCGCCGAACACCGCGCCGTCGCGGTCGACGACGCCGTCGCGCACGCTCGTCGCCATCCTCGCCGTGCCGAGATGGTGGCCGCCGACCGGGACCGACCGTCGGATCGCGGTCGCGAGCTCGGCCTCGTCGAACTCGACCCGGGCGGTCGACACGCGCGCCACGGCGTCGCGGAGCACGCGGAACGCGCGCTCGCCGGCCGCGACGTCGTCGTCGCCGACGCGCCAGTCGACGCGGACTCGAGGCATGCCATCGCGGTCGCGGTCGTCGCCGACGGTGATGCGGCTCGATTCCAGCGGCATCTGCTCGGCGTTGAACTCGAGCGGATAGCTGCCGTCGGCGTTCGCGATCAGCGTGTACGGCAGCTTCCGCCGCGCCAGGAGCCGCTTGAAGAACCAGGTGGTCCCGAAGCGCGCGAGCTGCGGCATGCCGGCGACGACGTTGCGGGCATGGGCGGCGCGTGTCGAGACGAGCTGCTCGCCGGCGCCGTGCCGCAGGATCGCCTGGTATTCGGGGATCAGCGCGGACTTCGCGAGATAGATCGCCGACATCACCGCGCTGCCGTGCGACGCGTCGGAGTAGTCGGGGAAATGCAGCCGGAACGCGGTGTTCAGCAGGCGGTGCTCGCGTTGCGTCGACGCCGACAGCTGCAACTTGCGTCGGGCGTAGACGCCGTCGCGCGTCTTCTCGAAGCCGAACCCGACGCGCGTGCCGCGCGGCGCGACGAGCTTCGCGCAGACGTTCTCGAGATGGCACGCGTAGAAACGACCGAGCCGGTCGCCGTCGTTGCCGAGGCCGTTCCGCTCCGGCGCCGACGCGAACAGCAACCGCGTCGTCTCGATGCCGCCCATCGCGACGACGAACGCGTCGGCCCGCACGGCGTGCCTCCGCCCCGCCCGGTCGACGACCTCCGCCGATGCGATCCGGTCGGCGCCCGACGCGGCGGCGAGCCGCAGGCAGCGGGCCTCCAGCAGCACGCGGACGTTCGCCGACCGCGCGAGCTGCCGGCGATGCTCGCGCCCGAAGTCCGTCGGCAGGCTGTATCGCTCGATGCGGTCGAGCAGGACCGGATCGTCGTCCGTCAGCCCGGGAATCGTGGGCGGCCCCGCCACGCCCGAGCCGGAGGTCGAGAAGTCGAACGCGCCGGCGTGACAATACGCGAGCGCCTTCGGATAGTAGGCGGCGACGTCGTCGTAGCCGATCGGCCACCCGCTGTGCGGGACGTGGTCGCGGCGCTCGAAGTCGATCGGGTCGAACGGCACGCAGCGGCCGCCCCAGATCGACGTCGTGCCGCCGAAGCCGATCCGCCGGAATGCGACCGGGTCCGGGTGCGGCGCGTTCGCCGTGCCCGCGTAGACGTGCGCGGCGAGCGCCGGGTCCGGCGCCAGGCCACCCGCCTCGAGCACGATCACGTCGAAGCCGCAGCCGTCGAGTTCGCATGCGAGCGTGATGCCGGCGGCGCCGGCGCCGACGATGCACACCCGGGCGCGCAGCGCGCCCGCGGGCGCGCCGACGATCGAGCCGATCATCGGTGCCCGGACCTGCGGACGCGCAGGCGACGGCACGACCGGCAGCGCGCGGAGCATCCTGTGGTCAGCATGGTTCCCGTATTATGCTGCAGTGCAACCAAAGTCGCGGGGCACCGCGTTGGCATGGCGATTGCTCGACCTCGCACTCGGGCGAATGGCTCGCGACCGGGCGGTGCCCGCGACCCGCGCCGATCCGTTGACTATCATGGCCTTCCCGGGGGCCGACCGAAGCCCGGCGCCTTCCTCCCACGATCGACGAGCCATGGACCCCGCGCTGACGCTCTCGTTCGACCCTGCGGATCGCGTCGCCGGCGGAGCCCGCATCCGATGATGCTGGATGCGGAGGACCTGCCGGACGGCAGCGTGCTGACGGCCGACATCTGCATCGTCGGTGCCGGGGCGGCCGGGATCGCGATGGCCCTCGAGCTCGCCGGCAGCGATCGCGACGTGCTCGTCCTCGAGTCCGGCGGCGAGCGGCCCGAGGCCGCGACGCAGGCGCTCTACGAGGGCAGCGTCGCGAACCCGAGGATGCACAGCCCGCCCGATCGCTATCGGCAGCGGCGCTTCGGCGGCTCGACGACGATCTGGGGCGGCCGCTGCGTGCCGCTCGACCCGATCGACTTCGAGCCTCGCGCGTTCATGCCCGACAGCGGCTGGCCGATCGCGGCCGGCGCGCTCGACGCGTTCTATCCGGCGGCGAACCGGATCTGCGAGGCCGGCGACTTCGCGTACACGGCCGAGGAGGCGTTCGGCCGGCCGGGGCGACCGATGATCGACGGTTTCGCGTCGCCGCACTTCTCGACGGACCGCCTCGAACGCTTCAGCTGCCCGACGGACTTCGGCGCGCGCTACGTCCACAAGCTGCGCGCCGACCGCCGGACGCGGATCGTGCTCCATGCGAACGTCACCGCGCTGCAGCTCGACGGCACCGGGCGCCGCGTGCAGGCGGTCGTCGTCCGGACGCTGTCCGGCAAGCGTCACACGGCGACCGCGCGATGCGTCGTCCTCGCGGCCGGCGGACTCGAGGTCGCGCGGCTGCTGCTCGCCAGCGACGACGTCGCGCCGCGCGGCATCGGCAACGACCGCGACGTCGTCGGCCGCTACTACATGTGCCACTTCGCCGGCACGATCGGCAGCGTCGTCTTCGACGGACCGCCGGAGCGCGTCTGGCACGGCTACGAGCTCGCTGACGACGGGACGTACTGCCGGCGCCGCATCGCGCTCGAGCCGGCGGCGCAGCGCCAGCAGCGGCTCGGCAACTTCGTCGCCCGGCTGCATCACCCGCGCATCACCGATCCGTCGCATCGCTCCGGCGTCCTCTCGCTGCTGAGCCTCGCGCAGTCGTTCATCCCGTACGAGTACGGCAAGCGGCTCGAGGACGATGCGCGGCCGTCGCTGCGCGCCCGGGCGCGGCATGTCCGCAACGTCGCGGGCGATGCGGTCGAGACGACGCGCTTCGTGTGGCACTGGCTGCGGCACCGGACGATCGCCGAACGCAAGTTCCCCTCGGTGATCGTGCGTCCGCGCGGCAATCGGTACAGCCTCGACTTCCATGTCGAGCAGCGTCCTGATCCCGCGAGCCGCGTGACGCTCGGCGACGAGACCGACGCGCTCGGGATGCGCCGTCTGCACATCGATTGGCGCTACAACGCCGGCGACCTCGACACCGTCGAGCGGGCGCTCGCGCTCTTCGCCGCCGAGGTCGAACGATCGGGTGTCGGCCGGTTCGAGTACGACCCGGCGCAGGTCGAGGCCGAGATGACGCGCTACGGCGCGTACGGCGGACACCACATCGGCACCGCCCGGATGGGCACGGACCCGGCGACGAGCGTCGTCGACGCCGACTGCCGCGTCCACGGCGTCGAGAACCTGTACGTCGCGAGCGCGGCGGTCTTCCCGACGTCGGGTCAGGCGAACCCGACGCTGACGGTCGTCGCGCTCGCGCTTCGCCTGGCATCGCATCTGAAAGGCCTCGCCGGCGAAGGCCACGGCATCGACGCGTCGTCCCGTCGGTCGCTCGAAGCGACGGAGGTCGCGTGAGCGCCATCGCGCCGGCCGCATCGCCGAGGATGCGCGTCCTCGTGCTCGGTGCCGACGGCTTCATCGGGCGCCGGCTCGTCGGCGCGCTGGCGGCCGGGGACTGGGCCGTGCCGATCGCCGCCGGACGCCGCCCCTCCGCCGCGCGCGACGGCGTCGAGCGCCTGACGTTCGACGCGACCGACGCCGCGGCGGTCGCGGCCGCGATGCGCGGAGCCGACGGCGTCGTGAGCTGCGTCGCCGGCGACGCGCCGACGATCGAAGCGAGCGCGCGCGCGCTGTTCCGGCCGCTCCCGGACGCCGCCCGTCCGCGCATCGTGTACCTGAGCTCGATGGCGGTCTACGGGTCCGCGGTCGGCACGGTCGACGAGGACGCGCCGTTGCGGGAGGACCTCGGCCCGTACGGCCGCGCGAAGGTCGCGTCCGAACGGCTCGCCGCCGACGCGTCGAACGCCGTCGTGCTCCGCCCGGGTTGCGTCTACGGGCCGGACAGCCCGCAGTGGAGCGTGCGGATCGCGCAATGGCTGGTCGCGCGGCGGATCGGCGACCTCGGCCCGGCGGGAGACGGGTACGCGAACCTCGTTCACGTCGACGACGTCGTCGAGGCGATCGGCCTCGCGTTGCGCGAGCCGCGCGCTGCCGCGCAGGCGTACAACTTCGGCTGCGACGAGCCGCCGACGTGGAACGAGTACTTCGTGCGCTTCGGCCGCCTGCTCGGCGCGGTCCCGGTCCGCCGCATCTCGCGCCGGCAACTGCAGATCGAGACGAAGCTGCTCGCGCCGCCGCTGAAGATCGCGGAGATCGTCGCCGGCCGCCTGCGGCTTCGCGGGCTGCGACTGCCGCCGCCGATTCCGCCGTCGCTGCTCGGCCTGTGGCGACAGGAGATCCGGCTCGCGACGCAGAAGGCACGGACGGAGCTCGGGTGGCGGCCGAAGCCGCTCGACGAAGGGCTGCGCGACACGGCCGCCGGTCTGGCCGGTGGCTGACGCGCGGCGCGGGGCCGGGTCGACGTGTGGTCCGCGGGCGGTGCGCGCGGCCCGACGTCGGTCGGCACGCGACCGTGCCGCGGTCCGTTCATCCGGACCATCGGCATGACACGGCGCCTTCGCGCCGTTCGAGCGCGCGTGCGAAACGGGCTGTTCGACGCGCGCTACGCGCTGCTGCGACGCGGCTGGCTGCCGTCGCCGCCGCTGGACCGCCGGCATCGCTGGCTCCGCACGCCGCCGACGCTCGCCGGCCGTCGCGTCTGCGTGCTCGCGACGTTTTCCGCCGACGGGACGATCTCCGCGCACACGCGCTTCCTGCTGAACTGCTGGCATGCGCAGGGCTTCGACGTCGTGCTCGTCGTCGCCGCGACGCGCCACGACGCGGTCGACATCGACACGACGGGCCTCGACGACTGCCGCGGCATCGTCGTCCGCAACAACTCTGGCTACGACTTCGGGTCGTGGGCCACGGTGCTCGACGCGCGGCCCGACCTGCGCGACGCGGCGCTGCTCGCGCTGACGAACGACAGCCTGTACGGACCGCTCGACGGCTTCCCGGCGCTGATCGCCCGCGTCGACGCGTCCGCGGCCGACGTCGTCGCGACGACCGACAGCCACGAGATGCGGCACCACGTCCAGAGCTTCCTGCTGTTCTTCCGTGCGACGGCGCTGCGGAGCGCCGCGTTCGACCGCTTCTGGCGCCGGGTCCGCGGCCTCGACCGAGAGGGGACGATCCAGTGCTGCGAGCTGCCGCTGCTGCAGGCGATGCAGGACGGCGGCCTTCGCGTCGACGTGCTCTTCCCCGCGCCGCGCGACGCGAGCGGCGGCAACCCGACGCTGCGCGGGTGGCGCGAGCTCGTCGAGCGCGGCTTCCCGTTCGTCAAGGTGCAACTGTTGCGCGAGAACCCGTTCGATGCCGACATCGCCGGCTGGGACGAGCTCCTGCGCGAGCACGGCTACGACCCGTCGTTCGTGCGACGGCATCTCGGCGTCGGCTACGAACGATCCGCGGCCGCGGCGGCCGCGACGTCGCCACCGTGAGCGCCTCGGAAAACGTGTCAGGTCGTCGTCGGGGCCGGGCGGCGTCGCCCGCGGACGACGTGTTCGGCGAGATCCCACAGCGCGCGCGGCATCACGCGCCACGGCACGACGGTCCGCAGCTCGGCGAGCGGACGCAGCCGCCCGGGCCGGATCATCTGCCGGAACACGATGCTGCGCCGCTGGTGGCGCGGCATGCCCGCGTAGTGCGCCTCGACGACGCGCCGGATCGTCCGCAGGTCGTCCGCCGTCAGGCGGTACGGGCGATACGCCGTCAGCTCGAGCAGCTTCGCCGCGGTCGCGAACTGGAGGTAAGCGCGCTCGTCGTCCGTCAGCCCGGTCGCCGCGACGGCGAGCATCCCGTCGAGCGTGCCGGCCGCGACGTACTGCGCAAGTCGCTCGCGTCCGAAGTGCAGGTCGGGTCGGCCGGCCCGGCGTCGCCGCTCGGACAGCGCGGCGAGCTGCGCGTTGATCGCCTGGACGCGGCCGTTCACGACCGAGCTGGCCGAGACACTCGCGGCGTGGATGCGGTACTCGCCGAGCACGTCGACGACGTTCGCGAGCCGGCCGACGTCCGAGAGCCGCCAGTACAGGTCGGCGTCCTCCGAGTGGGCGACGTATCGATAGCCGCCGATCGCGACGAGCACGTCGCGGCGCGCGAGCAGGAACGGATGCAGCAGATACGGCTCGATCGCGGGCACGTGGAACGGGTCGCCGACGACCTCCTCGCGGAACGTCGTCACCGAGCCGGTCCGCCGCCCGGTGCCGTCGATGTGGTAGGTGTTGCAGCCGACCGCGACGCAGTCCGGATGCGCGGCGAGATAGGCCATCTGCCGTTCGAGGCGCTCCGGGAACGCGAGGTCGTCGGCGTCGAAGCGCGCGACGAACACCGCGTCGCTCGCCGCGAGCGCCGTGTTGAGCGCATCGACGATGCCGCGGTTCGGCGTCGTGATCAGGTGCACGCGTCGATCGCGGTCCGCGACGCGACGCAGGATGCCCGGCGTGGCGTCGGTCGACCCGTCGTCGACGACGATCAGCCGGATGTCGCGGAAGGTCTGCGCGAGGATCGAGTCGAGCGCCGACTCGACCGTCGCGGCCGCGTTGTAGACCGGAATCAGCAGGTCGATCGCGGCGCGTTCGGAGACGGCTCCCATCGGTCCTTCGGGTGCTGGAGACGGGACATTATGCGGCCCGCGTCGCAGGGCGCCTCCGGACGGACGCGACGATCCGGGCGCCGGCGCCGCGTCGGTGCCGCGTCGACGAAGCGTCCGCCGTCCGCCACGACGCGCGGGTGGCCGGGCGACGCCGCGTGAGGACGACCGTCGTCACCTCGGCGCGCTCGTCGATCGCGGCCTGGGCGGGCCGAGCGGGGCGCGGCCTCGCGAGGCGCGCGGTCGACGCCTGGCTCGACCGCTGGGCCGATGCGAAGCTCGCCTGGCGGCGCCTCGCGAACCGCGCGCCGGGTTCGCCCGCCGACCCACCGCGCATCCTCGTCGTCGACGAGCTGCTGCCCGACCCGCGCGCCGGCGCCGGCTACCCGCGCGCGGCCGAGCTCGTCCGCGCGATCGTCGCCGCCGGCTGGGACGTGACGTTGTATCCGATGATCGGCTCCGGCGAGCCGCATCCGCCCGACATCCCCGCGCTCGCCGACGTGCCGGTCCGCTTCGTGCCGAGTCGCGGACCGCGCGGGTTGCGGCGACTGCTGCGCGGGACCGTCGATCCGTTCGACGTCGTGCTGATCAGCCGCCCCGAGAACATGGCGATCTTCTCGTCGATCCGCGCCGCGATGCGGATCGACGCGACGGTCGTCTACGACGCCGAGGCCGTGTTCGCGCTTCGCGAACGGACGCGACGACGGCTGTTCGACGACGGCGCCGGCGAGCCGGGCCCCGACCTCGAGGCCGAGATCGCGCTGACCGCCGGCGCGGACGCGCTCATCACCGTCACCGAGGCCGAGGCCCGGCTGTTCCGCGAGCGCACCGCCGCGGACGTGCACGTCGTCAGCCACGCGATCCCGGTCCGTGCCGACACCGGCGGATTCGACGGCCGGTCCGACTTCCTGTTCGTCGGCCGCTCGACGGGCCCGCGCGATCGGTCGCCGAACGTCGACTCGCTCGTCTGGTTCGTGCGCGACGTGATGCCGCGGCTCGACGCGGCGATGGGCGCCGGCTACCGGCTCGTCGTGGCGGGCCTCGCCGATGCGGAGCTGGTCGCGTCGCTCGGCTCCGACCGCGTCGTGTTCCTCGGCGTCGTGGACGACCTCGGCACGGTGTACGACCGCTGCCGCGTGTTCGTCGCGCCGACCCGCTTCGCGGCCGGCATCCCGCTGAAGGTCGTCGAGGCCGCGGCGGCCGGGATCCCGTGCGTCGTCACGTCGTTGCTCGCCGGCCAGCTCGGCTTCGACGACGGCCGCGAACTGATCGCGGCCGCCGACGCCGAGGCGTTCGCGGCCGGATGCGTACGGCTGTATCGCGACCGCGACCTGTGGACGCGGGTTCGCGATGCCGCGCGGGCGCGCGTGGCCGTCGACTATTCGCGCGAGACGTTCGGCGCCGCGGTGCGCGCCGTCCTGGACGCGGCGGCGTCTCGCGGTCGGTGACCGGAGCGGCGAACGTCCGGCGACCATCGACGAACGCGCTACGCTTCGTCCGGGCCGCGACGACGACACGACGACTGCCCTGACCCATCCATCGCCTGCGTGACGCCTTGACCCTCGAGACCCTCTCGCGCCATCGCGCCTTCGGCGGCGAACAGTCGTTCCATCGCCATCCGTCGCGCACGACCGGCGGCCCGATGCGCTTCGGCGTGTTCCGGCCCGACCCGTCCGCGTCGCGCACGCCGGCGCTGATCTATCTCGCCGGGCTGACGTGCACCGAGGAGACGTTCGCGATCAAGGCCGGTGCCCAGCGACTCGCGGCCGAACACGGGCTGATGCTCGTCACGCCCGACACGAGCCCGCGCGACACCGGCTGTCCGGGCGCGACCGACGACTGGGACTTCGGCGAGGGGGCGGGCTTCTACGTCGATGCGACCGAGGCGCCGTGGTCGTCGCGCTTCCGCATGGCGTCGTACGTGGCCGACGAGTTGATCGACGTCCTCGCGACGTCGTTCGGCGCCGATCGCGGGCGCGTCTCCATCTTCGGGCACTCGATGGGCGGACACGGTGCGCTGACGCTTGCGCTGCGGCATCCCGGCGTCTTCCGTTCGGTCTCGGCGTTCGCGCCGATCGCGTCGCCGACGCGCTGTCCCTGGGGCCGCAAGGCATTCGCCCGCTACCTCGGCGCCGACGAGGCGTCGTGGGACGCGCACGACGCGAGCCGGCTGATGGCGCGCGCCGATCGACCGTTCCCGGACGGGATCCTCGTCGACCAGGGCCTCGCCGATCCCTTTCTCGACGAGCAGCTGCGGCCCGAGCTCTTCGAGGCGGCGTGCCGCGACGCGGATCAGCCGCTGACGCTGCGGCGTCACGCCGGCTACGACCACGGGTACTACTTCGTCTCGACGTTCTGCGCGGACCACGTCGCGTTCCACGCCGACGCGCTGCGACGCGCGCGCTGACCGGCGCGCGACCGACCGGGCTCGCCGGCGGCCGCGATCCCCGACTGGCAGAATGAGCCACGCACGAACGGATCGCGCCTCGACGCGACGACCATGGCCCACGTCTTCGACTACATCATCGTCGGGGCGGGCACCGCGGGCTGCGTGCTCGCGAACCGCCTGTCCGCCGACCCCCACGTCTCCGTCCTCGTCGTCGAGGCCGGCGGCATGGACGACTACGCCTGGATCCACATCCCGGTCGGCTACCTCTACTGCATCGACAATCCGCGTACCGACTGGCGCTTCCGGACCGACGCCGAGCCGGGGCTCAACGGCCGGCAGCTGATCTATCCGCGCGGCAAGGTGATCGGCGGCTCGTCGTCGATCAACGGGATGATCTACATGCGCGGGCAGAAGCACGACTACGACGACTGGGCCGCGGCCGGCAATCCGGGCTGGAGCTGGGACGACGTGCTGCCGCTGTTCCGCAAGACCGAGAGCCACTGGGCGCTCGACGAGTCGGCCGAGCGGCGCAGTGCCGACGGGGACGAGGCCCGCGCCGCGCGCCGTCTGTTCCACGGCCACGATGGCGAATGGCGCGTCGAGCGGCAGCGGCTGCACTGGGACGTGCTCGACGCGTTCCGCGATGCCGCCGAGCAGGCCGGCATCCCGCGCACCGACGACTTCAACCGCGGCGACAACTTCGGCTGCGGCTACTTCGAGGTCAACCAGAAGCGCGGCATCCGATGGAACGCGTCGAAGGCGTTCCTGCATCCGCTGCTGAAGGGTAAGAAGGCCCGCGGCAACCTCGTGCTCGTCACCGAGGCGCTCGACGCGACGCTCGAGTTCGACGGGCGCGTCTGCCGCGGCGTGCGATTCCGGCAGCGGGACGTCGAGTTCGAGGTCCACGCGCGCGTCGAGACGATCCTCTGCGCCGGCTCGATCGGATCGCCGGCGCTGCTGCAACGCGCCGGCATCGGCGATCCCGGCGCGGCTCGCGTCGGCCGGCATCGACGTCCGTCACGCGTTGCCCGGCGTCGGCCGCAACCTGCAGGACCACCTGCAGCTGCGGCTGGCATTCCGCCTGACGAACGCGCGAACGCTGAACACGATCGCGAACCGCTGGCACGGCAAGGCGTGGATGGCGCTGCAGTACATGACGCTGCAGCGCGGGCCGATGGCGATGGCCCCGAGCCAGCTCGGCGCGTTCGCGAAGAGCGACGCCGGACCAGCCGTACGCGAACGTGCGAATACCACGTGCAGCCGCTGTCGCTCGATGCGTTCGGCTCGCCGCTGCACGACGTTCCCGGCGTTCACCGCGTCGGTGTGCAACCTGCGCCCCGCGTCGCGCGGGACCGTGCACGTGGCGTCGCCCGACCCGTCGGCCGCGCCGCGGATCGCGCCGAACTACCTGTCGGCCGACGTCGATCGACAGGTGGCCGCCGACTCGATCCGCCTCACGCGCCGCATCGTGTCGCAGCCGGCGATGCGGCGCTATGCGCCGGCCGAGTTCTTTCCCGGGCCGCACTACGAGACCGACGAGGAACTCGCGACCGCGGCCGGCGACATCGGCACGACGATCTTCCACCCGGTCGGCACCTGCAAGATGGGCCCGGCCGCCGATTCCGAAGCGGTGGTCGACGCCGACCTGCGCGTGCACGGCGTCGACCGGTTGCGCGTCGTCGACGCGGCGATCATGCCGCGCATCACGTCGGGCAACACCTGCTCGCCGACGATCATGATCGCCGAGAAGGCGGCCGGCCTGATCCGGGCGGCGCGCCGCGACCGCTAGCGGTCGACGCCCGCCGCGCGGCCGCTCGACGACGGCGAGGCGACGCCTCCGACGGCGGCGGGGCCGACGGCCGGTCGCGGTCCGGCGGCCCGCCCGGCCTCGAGGCGCATCGACCGGTAAAATGACCGGCTCGCGGTCCCGCACCGCTCGCCAGGCGCCCCGATGTCCCTTCGCCGTTCGTTCGCCTGGGCCTTCTCCGGTCAGTTCCTCTCGTTCGCCGTCCAGTTCGTCGGGATGGTCGTCGTCTCGCGGCTGCTGTCCCCGCGCGAGATCGGCATCTACGCCATCGCGATGGCCGCGCTCGCGATCATCAACGTGTTCACGACGTTCGGGATCGGCTCGTTCATCGTGCGCGAGACCGAGCTGTCGCCCGGCACGCTGGAGTCCGCGTTCACGATCAACGCGATCCTCGCGGTCGGCCTGTCGACGGTCCTGACCGGATTCAGCTTCGTGGCCGGTCCGGTGCTCGGCGTGACCGAGGCGGGCGCGGTGCTGCGCGTCGTCGCGCTCGGCAACCTGCTCGGTATCCTGACGTTCCGCCCGTCGGCGATGATGCAGCGGGAGATGCAGTTCAAGCTGTTGTCGGTGATGTCGGTCGTCGGCACGGTCACGCAGACCGCCGGGACGATCGCCTTCGCGCTCGCCGGCGCGAGCTACATGAGCCCGGCGTACGCGTCGCTCGTCGCCGGACTCGTCTCGGTCGCGCTCTACTTCCGCTTCGGGCGGCACCACGCCGGCTTCGGCCTGTCGCTGGCCGGATGGCGGCCGATCGTCACGTTCGGGCTGCAGATGATGTCGGTCAGCGGCGTCGCCGTGCTGACCGGCCGGTTGTCGGAGATCGTGCTCGGCCGCATGCTCGGCGTCACTGCGCTCGGCCTCTACTCGCGCGCGTCGCAGCTGTCGGGCAACATCTTCGACAACCTCTACGGCACCGCGACGCGCGTGATGTTCGTGCAGCTGTCGAAGAGCTACCGCGAGGGCGGCGACTGGCGCGGCTCGTACCTGCGCAGCTTCGCGATGATCAGCGCGTTCATGTGGCCGTTCCTGATCGGCCTCGCGATCCTGTCGCGTCCCGCGATCCTGCTGCTGTACGGCGAGAAGTGGCTGCCGGCGGCGCTGCCGCTGTCCGCGCTGCTCGTCGCGCAAGTGATCGGCATCGCGTTCGGCATGAACTGGGAGCTGTTCGCGCTGCGCGGCGAAACGGGAAGACAGGCGCGCTACGAGGTGACGCGGCTCGTGTTCGGGGTGCCGATCTTCGCGATCGGCTGCCTGTTCACGATCGTGACGGCCGCGCTGACGAAGATCGTCGACGCGATCATCGGCCTCGTCGTCTATTACCCGCACATCCAGCGCCTCGCCGAGCTCGAAGGCCACGAGGTCCCCGCCGTCTATCGCGACAGCGCGTTGCTGACCGTCGCCGCGGTGCTCCCGGCGTCGTTCCTGATGATCGCGTACGGCGGGTCGGCCCACGTGCCGATGCCGGCCGTGGCCGGGGCGGTCGCGCTCGGCACCGTGTCGTGGATCGCGACGATCGTCGTGATGAAGCATCCGCTGCTCGACGAGTTCCGCGTGATCGCGCGGCGGCTGCGGCCGATGCGGACCGCGAGCTGACCGTCAGCGGCGTCGGGCCCGCGCGAGCCGTCCCTGCTCCGCGAAGTACGCGATCGTCGCGGTCTCGATCGCGGGATCGGTGAGACGCGCGAGCTGCTCCTGCCCGCGCGCGATCCAGCCCGCCCGCACGTCCGCATCGAGCATCTCGGCCATCGCGGCCGCGATGTCGTCGGGCGACGACGGGTCGATCGCCCGCGCGCCGGCGCCGCCGACCTCGCCTTGCGAGCCTCCGGTGCCGGCGATGACCGGGATGCACGCCTGGAACCCCTCGGCGATCGCCATGCCGTAGCCTTCGTAGAGCGACGGATAGACCATCGCGACGCTCTCGCCGAGGACGCGGAACTTCTCGTCGTGCTCGACGTAGCCGGTCAACACGACGTGCCCGGCGAGTCCGAGCTCGGCGATCAGGTCGTCGAGGCCGTCGTAGTTCCAGCCCACCAGCACCAGCCGGAAGTCCGGATGGTCGCGAAGGAACGACGCGAAGCCGCGCAGCAGCGCGTCGACGCGCTTGCGGAAGTCGCGACCGCCGACGTAGACGAACTGCGGTCGCGGCGGGACCGGGTCGAGCCGCTCGACGTTCTTCAGCCGGATCAGCAGCGGCGTGACCGCGCGTCGGCGGAACACGCGGCGGATGTCGGCCGCGCTCTGCTTCGAGATCGTGAGGATCGCGTCGGCCCGCGCGACCGCGACGAGCTGCGCGAGCAGCTCCGTGTTCAGCGCGCGGTCGCGCAGCACCGTCTTCCATCGCGCGAGGTGGTACGCGCGGAAGAACACGTACGGGATGACGTCGAGCAGGCCGAGCACGTAGCGCGTGCCGCGCCGCTTCGCGATCGGGATGCCGCGGTTCGCACCGGTGAAGTAGACGTCGTAGCCCTCGGCCGCGAGGTGCGCCGGCAGGTCGGTGTGCTCCCAGCGCAGGTCCCCCGAGCGACCGAAGACGTGGGTCCGCAGCCCGCCGACGTCGTCGTCGTGCTGCGCGAGCAGCGGACGGTTCGAGAGCAGCGTCAGGTCGAAGTCGCCCGCTCGCAGGCACGCGAGGATCGACCCGAGATAGATCGTGTAGCCGCACGGCGGTCCCGCGAACGGGCGCGCGTCGACGGCGATGCGGATCGGCGATGCGGGCGATGCGTCGCCGGGGGATCGACTCACGGGCTGCGCGGCACCGCGACGCCGTCGGGACGGCGCGACAGCGTGGCGCAGAGCAGGCCGAGCAGCACGTAGCCGGTCGCGAGCGCGAAGACGAGGTGCGGCGTCGCCGCGCCGGGCACGAACAGCCGGCCGTCGGCGAACGGCGAATGGATCAGGCCGACCAGCGTCAGCGTCGCGGCGACGACGCACAGCCATGCTGCGGCCATCAGGCGCCGGTCGATGATCCAGACGAGCCAGGTCGCCCAGATCATCGCGGTGACGATGAAGCCGTTGCCGAGCATCGTCAGCACGGTGAGGTTGCGCTGCGTGTCGGCCGGCAGCGTCAGCACGTCGACCTTCGCCGCGCCGAGCACGCCGCCCATCTCGATGTCGACGAGGTTCGCGATCACCGGGATCAGCGCGAGCGCGATCGCCTGCACGTGCTTCGGCTCCGACTCGTGGACGGCCTGCGCGCTCATCTCGAGGCCGACGTAGACGAGGATCGGCACGACGATCGACTCGGGCAGCGCCGAGATCAGGACGCCGATCAGCCCGGTGGCCGCGCCGATCGCGATGAAGAGCCCGGTCGCGAGCGTGTACGCCGCGCGGCTGCCCATCCGCTTGTACGCGGGATGGCCGATGTACGGCGTGTTCTGCACGACGCCGCCGCACAGCGCCGCCCCGAGCGTCGCGAAGCCTTCGACGAGCAGGATCGTCCGCGTCGCGTAGCGGTCGCCGGCGAGCGCGGCGGACTCGGTCACGTCGATGCCGCCGACGACGGTCAGGAACGCCGCCGGGATCGCGAGCGGGATGAACTGCCACGCGAGGTCGAGCCCGCCGACGAACGCGGTCGTCGGCCAGCGGCAGGTGCAGGCCGAACGCGGCGCCGGTCACCGGCAGCGTCGGCGGCGCGTAGCCGAACGAGTCGCGCGATGGCGTACGCCGCGAAGCCGACGACGACCGACGCGACGACGGCGGGCACGTTCGCCGGCAGCCGCACGCGGCCGACCAGCGTCAGCAGCACGATGCCGAGCGCGACGAAGCCGCCGATCGGCTCCGACATGACCTTCGCGATCGGGAAGAACATGATCAGCGCGACGCCGACCGCGCTGATCGCGCCGAGCAGCGCGGTCTTCGGCAGGATGCGGCGGATCGCGTCGCCGAAGAACGACGCGACGAGCTTCGCGACGCCCATCAGCACGAGCACGGCCATGCCGACCTGCCACGCCTTCGTGCCGTCCTTCGTGATGACGAACGCGGGTCCGACGACGCCGAACGACAGCGCGAACATCGACGGCGTGTCGATGCCGAGCGGCATCGCGCAGACGTCGTGACGCCGCTCGCGCCTCGCGAGACGGAACGCGAGCCACGTGTAGATCGCGTCGCCGATCAGCACGCCGATCGCCGTGCCGGGAATCATGCGGCCGAGCACGATGTCCGCCGGCATTCCGAACACGCCGATCAGGATGCCGCTCATCGACACGAGCAGCGCGAGGTTGTCGATCGACAGGGCGAAGAAGCCGTTGACGTCGCCGCGCGCGGCCCATCGATAGCGGAACGGCCCGGTCGTCGCGTCGATCGGTGTGGCGGCCATGGTCACGACAGTCTCTGCATCAACAGGTAGCCGGCGAAGCACGCGACGAGCGCGCCGAACACGTGCGCGCCTGCATGGAGGAGCGCCCAGCCGGGGCGGCCCTCCTGCAGCAGCAGCATCGACTCGGCGGTGAACGACGAGAACGTCGTCAGGCCGCCGAGCAGGCCCGGGATCACGAAGACGCGCCAGTACGGCGGCGCGCCGGCGTATCCCTGGAACAGCGCGACGGCCATGCCGATCAGGAAACCGCCGACGACGTTGACGAGCAGCGTGCCGAGCGGCAGCGTCGGCAGGATCGGATTGAGCACGATCTGCGCCAGCCAGCGCAGCGTCGCGCCGATCAGCGACCCGGCCGCGAGCGCGACGAAGCCGGCGGGACCGACCGCGTTCAAATGCCGATCACGATGCGTGTGCCGGGCCGGTCCAACGGGCGGCCGCCTCGCGGTCGCTGTCGCGCGCGTCGACCCAGCGCGGCCCTTCGGGCGTCGTCTCCTTCTTCCAGAACGGCGCCTCGGTCTTGAGATGATCCATGACGAAGTCGCAGGCCGCGAACGCCGCCTGCCGGTGCGACGAGCTCGTCGCGACGAAGACGATGCGATCGGTCGGCGACAACGTGCCGACGCGGTGGATCACCGTCACGTCGATCAGCGGCCAGCGCGCGCACGCGGTCGCGCAGATCGCCTCGAGCGACCGCTCGGTCATGCCGGGATAGTGCTCGAGCGTCAGCGTGCCGACGGCCGCGTCGCGGTCCGCGACCGTATTCGTGTCGCGGACGAGCCCGATGAAGCTCGCGATCGCGCCGACGCCGGGCTTGCCCGCGCGCAACCGCTCGAGCTCGGCGCCCGCGTCGAAGTCGTCGGCCTGCACGCGCACGTCGATCGTCATCGGAATCGTCCGCGCTCAGCCGCCGGTGACCGGCGGGAAGAACGCGACCTCGGCACCGTCGCGCAGCGGCGCGTCGGTGCGCACCATCACCTGGTCGACGGCCGCGCGCACGTTGCGGCCTTCCGCCAGCGCCGCCGCCCACGCGCCGCCGCGGTCGCGCAGCCAGCCGCGCACGCGCGCCGCCGTGTCGACGCCGGGCGGCAGGTCGCACGTCTCGCGGTCGATGCCGACGGCCTCGCGCAACGCGGCGAAGTAGAGCAGCGTCACGCGCATGACGACGGCGCGGTCATCCGCACAGCAGGTCCGCGAACGGAAGGAAGCGCACGACGTCGCCGCGCGCGATCGCGCGGCCGGCCGGGTTGTCGAGCAGGCCGTCGGCCCAGACCGTCGACGTCAGCACCGCCGAGCCCTGCCGCTCGAACAGGTCGAGCCCGCCGGCGTCGTTGACGCGCACGCGAAGGAACTCCTGCCGCGCATCGGGACGCGGCCAGTCGAAGTCGGCGCGCATCGCGTACGCGCGCGGCGCCGTCCTCGCCATGCCCTGCAGCCGCATCAGCAACGGCCGCACCAGCACGAGGAACGTGACGAATCCCGACACCGGATTGCCGGGCAGCCCGACGAACAGCGCGTCGCGCACCCGGCCGAACGCGAGCGGCTTGCCCGGCTTGATCGCGATCTGCCAGAAGTCGATGCTGCCCTCGGCCGCGACGGCGGGACGCAGGTGGTCCTCCTCGCCGACGGACACGCCGCCGGACGTGACGATGACGTCGGCACGGGCCTCGACGGCCGCGCGCACGAGCGCGGCCCGCGTCGCCGCGAGCGTGTCGGGCACGATGCCGAGGTCGACCACCTCGCCGCCCAGCGCCTCGATCAGCGCGCGCAGCGTGAAGCGGTTCGAGTTGAAGAGCGCGCCCGGCTTCAGGTCCTCGACCGCGACCTCGCCCGGCATCGCGAGCTCGTCGCCGGTCGAGAAGATCGCGACGCGCGGACGGCGCACGACGTCGAGGCGTCGCCGCGCCGATCGACGCCGCGAGGCCGAGGTGCTGCGGTCCGAGCCGGGTGACCGGCATCGAGGATGACGTCGCCGCGGCGGATGTCCTCGCCGCGCCGACGGATCCACGCGCCGGGCTCGCGGCGTCGCGACGAAGCGGACTTGGTCCGACGCCGCGTCGACGCTCGTCGCCTCCTGCATGACGACCGCGTCGGCGCCGGGCGGGATCGGCGCGCCGGTGAAGATCCGGGCGGCCGTCCGCGGCTCGAGCGGCGAGCCCGCGTGGCCGGCCGGAACGCGCTGCGAGACGCGCAGCGCGACCGGTGCCTCGTCGGTCGCGCCGCCGAGATCGGCCGCCCGGACGGCGTAGCCGTCCATCTGCGCGTTGTCGGATGCCGGCACGTCGAGGCGCGCCCGCAGCGGCGTCGCGAGGACGCGTCCGCGGGCAAGCAGCGTCTCGACGCATTCGGCGTCGGCGACCGGCACGGCCGCGCCGAGCAGCCGCGCGAGCGCGTCGTCGACGGTCCGCAACGGCGGGCGCGCCGGCCGGTCGGTCGCACCGCGGACCGCGGTACCGGCGCGGGTCGTCGAATCGATGGCAGCCTCCTGCATCGCGACATTCTAGGCCCTGCGGCGTCGCGCCCCGGCGCGGCCGGCAGGCGCGATTCGTGCATGGTTCCAATTGTTACCGGGGCGTTCGGAACGCGGAGCGCCACGGTAAGATGCGACCGCTACCGCAGCGCACGATGACAAGAGTCGGCTCCTCCGCCCGGCCACCATCCACCAAAAGGGAACATCCATGATTCTCCAACCCGTCATTCTTTCCGGTGGTTCCGGCACCCGGCTGTGGCCGATGTCCCGCGAGAAGTATCCGAAGCAGCTGCTGTCGTTCGTCGGCGGCGAGACGATGCTGCAGTCGACGGCGACGCGCCTGTCGGGCTACCAGTGCAAGGACAGTCACCGTCGCGAGCGGCCCGATCGTCGTCTGCAACGAGGAATACCGCTTCCTGTCGGCCGAGCAGATGCGCTCCGCCGGCGCGAACGGCGGCCGCATCCTGCTCGAGCCGTTCGGCCGCAACACGGCGCCGGCGCTGACGATCGCCGCGATGCTCGCGGCGTCGGAGAACGACGACGCGCTGCTGCTCGTGATGCCGGCCGACCACGTGATGCGCGACCTCGCAGGCGTTCCACCAGGCGATCGACGCCGCCGTCGGCCCGGCGCTCGCCGGCGCGATGGTCACGTTCGGCATCGTCCCCGACCGGCCCGAGACCGGCTACGGCTATCTCGAGGTCGGCACGTCGATCCACGGCGCCGGCATGGACAACCTCGGCGCGCAGCCGCTGGTCGCGTTCGTCGAGAAGCCGCCGGTCGACGTCGCGCGTCGCTATCTCGAGGGCGGCCGCCACCTCTGGAACAGCGGCCTGTTCATGATGCGCGCGAGCGTCTGGCTGAAGGCGCTCGCGCACTTCGCGCCGACGATGTACGAGGCGTGCGAGAAGGCGTTCAAGGCCGGCTCGACCGATCGCGACTTCGTGCGCATCGGTCGCGACGCGTTCACGTTCTGCCCGTCCGACTCGATCGACTACGCGGTGATGGAGAAGCTCGCCGGCGCGCCCGAGCTCGGCATCGACGGCATCGTGGTGCCGCTCGTCGCCGGCTGGTCCGACGTCGGCGCGTGGGACGCGGTGTGGGCCGCGTCGGCCAAGGATGCGGACGGCAACTCCGTCCAGGGCGACGCGATGCTCGAGGACACGCGCAACAGCCTGGTCATCACCGACGGCCGGCTCGTCGCCTGCCTCGGCCTCGACGACATGATCGTCGTCGAGACGCCCGACGCGGTGCTCGTCGCGAAGAAGGACAAGACGCAGGACATCAAGAAGATCGTCTCGCGGCTGAAGGCGGAGGCGCGGCCGGTCGCCGACAACCATCGCAAGGTCCATCGGCCGTGGGGCTACTACGACTCGATCGACAACGGCTCGCGGTTCCAGGTCAAGCGCATCGTCGTGCGGCCCGGCGCCTGCCTGTCGCTGCAGATGCATCATCACCGCGCCGAGCACTGGATCGTCGTGTCGGGCACCGCGAAGGTCACGCGCGGCGACGAGACGATCATGCTGTCCGAGAACCAGTCGACCTACATCCCGCTCGGGACCGTCCATCGGCTCGAGAACCCCGGCGTCATCGACCTGGAGATGATCGAGGTGCAGTCGGGCAGCTACCTCGGCGAGGACGACATCGTCCGGCTCGAGGACAACTACGGCAGGCTGCACGCGGTGCCGGGGGCGCAGGCGGCCTGAGCGAAACGCCCGCCGGCGGCGCGCGCCGGCCGCGCCGGCCGCGCGTGACGGCCGCACGGGGGTGTCGTTGATCGGCGAAGGCGAAGACCCGTCCCCGCACGCGCTGTGGACCGAGGCCGGCTCGAGCGCGGACTACGGCGCGAACGCGACCTGGTCGTCGCACCTGCTCGAGCAGTACAAGCTCTACGTCGAGATGGCCGATCGCGTCAGCCAGCGACGCGCGACCGCCGGATCGTATTTCCTGGCCGTCAATGCGGCGATCCTCGCGTTCGCCGGGTTCGCGACGGCGAAGGACGCGACCGCCGGGCTCTGGATCCTGGCGCTCGGCGGCATCGCGATCGCGCTGCTGTGGCGGGCGGTGATCCGGTCGTACCAGCGGCTCAGCGCCGCGAAGTACCTCGTCGTCCATGCCATCGAGAAGCGCCTGCCGATCAGCCCGTACGACGCGGAATGGGAACTGATGCGACGCGGGCGCGATCCGCGCCGATATCGTCCGTTGTCGCACATCGAGTCCGGCGTGCCGTGGGTGTTCCTCGTGCTCCACGTCGCCGTCCTGTTTCGCAGCATCGCGTCGGCGTCGTGACGGAGCCGGGCGCCGGAAGTCTCGATGCCGACGACCTCGCGGCGCTCGTCGGGACGTCGACGGCGCTCGCGTCCGAGCTCAACCTCGCGAAGCTCCTGCACCGCATCCTCGGCGAGGCGACGCGCCTGTCCGGCTCGCCGGACGGCTGCGTGCTGCTGCTCGACGACGCCCGCAACGCGCTGTACTTCGCCGACGCGTGCGGCGAGCACGCCGCGATGCTGCTGGACACCTGGGGCCGCGACGGGGACAAGCGCGTTCCGCTGATCGGCAGCAAGGCGGGCGAGGCATTCACGAGCATGACGTCGACGCTCGTGGCTTCGGTCCGCGAGGATCCGAATCACTTCAAGGGCGTCGATCGCGAGACCCGGGAGAGGACCGCGTCGATGGTCTGCGTGCCGCTCGTCGTCGTCGACCGGACGACCGGCGAGCCGAAGGCCCTGGGCGTCATCCAGATCCTCAACAAGGTCGGTGGCGATTACGGAGACCGCGATCGCTGGCTGCTCGAGCGCTTCGCCGATCAGGCCGCGGTCGCGATCCAGAACGCGCGGCTCGTCCGCGATCTCTACGCGAGCAAGGGCCTGTATCTCGGCGACGACGACCCGACCGATCTGCGCGAGCTGCTCGCGCGGCCCGCCTGGAGCGAGACGCTGTCGGTCCTGTGCGCCGACATGCGCGGCTTCACGCAGCTGTGCCAGGTGCTCGGACGACCGGAACGCACGCAGTCGCTGCTGAACGAATTCCTGACGATGCTCGCGGAGCGCGCGCTCCATCACGGCGGCGTCGTCAACAAGTTCCTCGGCGACGGTATCCTTGCCTTCTTCCGCCGCGGCCCGCACGCGCGCCGGGCCGTCGAGTGCGCGTTCGACATGCTGCGCTCGTTCGACGCGCTGCGGGCGCGATGGAACGACGAGAGCAACGCCGAACTCGGCTTCGTCGACCTCGGCATCGGCATCTCGACCGAGGACGTCATCCTCGGCGTGATGGGCAGCGAACGGGTCTGGGACTTCACGGCGATCGGGAACGGCGTCAACCTCGCGTCGCATCTGATGGAGCACGCGCGCGACGGTCGCCGCCTGCTCGTGGACAAGGTCACCTTCCGTTCGGCGCAGGATGTCGTGCGCGAATACGACGGCCCGGAGTCGTTCGACCTGCGCAAGCCGGGGCAGACGGTCGCGCATCCGTACCAGCGCTACACGCTGCGGCGTGCGGTCGGCGACGACCTACGTGCGCCGACGCCGACGCCGACGACATCGCGCCGCGGCGCCCTCTTCATCAGCTACAGCCGCCACGATGCCGCGTGGCGTGCGCTGCTGCGCACGCACCTCGAGCCGTACGTCAAGTCCGGCGTCCTCGACGTCTGGGACGACACGACGATCGAGGCCGGCGCGGACTGGCGACGGGCGCTCGACCGCGGGATCGAGCGGGCCGCGGTCGCGCTGTTCCTGGTCAGCCCGACGCTGCTCGCCTCGCGCTTCATCCAGGACGAGGAGATCGCGCCGTTCGTCCGCAAGGCCCGCGCGCACGAGGTGAAGATCCTGTGGCTGCCGGTGACCGCCTCGTCGTACGAAGAGACGCCGTTCGAGGAGCTGCAGGCCGCGCTGAACCCGGCGAAGCCGCTCGACCAGATGACGCCGCCGCAGCAGCATCACGCGCTGGTCGGCCTCTGCAAGGTCATCAAGTCCGCGTTCGAGCGACCCGCGGGCTGACGACGCGTCAGCCGCCGTGCCGTTCGATGAACGCGCGCACCGCGTCGACGTCGGCCGGCAGCTCGACCGACCGCTGCGGCCGCTCGAGCAGGTCTTCGTACCCTGTCGGCACCGGCGGCTCGATGCCGAGCGCCTCGCGGATCGTCTCCGCGAACTTCGCCGGCTGCGCGGTCTCGAGCGCGATCATCGTCTCGCCGTCGCGCATCCGCTCGCGCGCGACCTTCACCGCGACCGCGGTGTGCGGGTCGACGATGCGGCCGGTCGCGTCGTGCACGCCGCGGATCGTCGCGATCATCTCGGCGTGCGTTGCACGCGCCGGACGCGAAGCCGTGCGCGTGCCGCGACGTCGGCGAAGACCGGCGACGACGACAGGTCGAAGCGGCCGTCGGTCTCGACCTGCCGCCACAACGCGCGCAGCGCGGCCGGGTCGCGGCCGACGAGGTCGAACACGAAGCGCTCGAAGTTCGACGCCTTGCTGATGTCCATGCTCGGGCTGCTGGTCGCGTGCGTCTCGGCGGCGGTCCGCACGCGATAGACGCCGGTGCGGAAGAACTCGTCGAGCACGTCGTTGTCGTTCGTCGCGCAGACCAGCCGGTCGATCGGCAGGCCCATCGATCCGCGCGATGTGGCCCGCGCAGATGTTGCCGAAGTTGCCGGACGGCACGGTGAACGACACGCGCTCGTCGTTGCTCGCGGTCGCGAGGAAGTAGCCGCGGAAGTAGTAGACGACCTGCGCGACGACGCGCGCCCAGTTGATCGAGTTGACGGTGCCGATCGCGTGCCGCGCCTTGAACGCGGCGTCGCCGCTGATCGCCTTGACGATGTCCTGGCAGTCGTCGAACACGCCGTCGATCGCGAGGTTGTGGATGTTCGCGTCGGGCAGCGAGAACATCTGCGCCGTCTGGAACGGGCTCATGCGCCCGCGCGGCGACAGCATGAAGACCCGCACGTTCGCCTTGCCGCGCAACGCGTATTCGGCGGCGCTGCCGGTATCGCCGGACGTCGCGCCGACGACGTTCAGCGACCGGCCGGTCCGCGCGAGCGCGTACTCGAACAGGTTGCCGAGCAGCTGCATCGCGAGGTCCTTGAACGCGAGCGTCGGACCGTTCGACAGCTGCAGCAGCGTCAGGCCCGGGCGGTACGCGTCGAGCGACGCCAGCGGCGTGATCGCCGCGTCGCCGAACGCGTCGCGCGTGTAGGTCTTCGCGACGATCGCGCGCAGGTCGCCGGCCGGGATGTCGGTCGCGAACAGCCGGACGATCTCGAACGCGAGCTCGGGGTACGACAGGAAGCGCCACGCGTCGAGCAGGTCGGGCGCGATCCGCGGATACGTCTCGGGCATCGCGAGCCCGCCGTCGGATGCGAGGCCTTCGAGCAGGATGTCGAGGAATGCGGCGTCGCCGCCGCCGGGCTTGCACGGGCCGCCGCGCGTCGAAACGTAGTTCATCGGTCGTCCATGTGCGGGTCGCGCGTCACGCGAGGCGCGACGTCGCGTCGACGCGCCACGGCGGGTCGATGCGGTTCGTGCCGGCGAAGAAGAGGCAGATCGGGTTGCCGTCGGGATCGCGCAGCCGCGCCTCGCGCCAGAGCCACGGCTCGTCGGTCGGCCCGCTGTCGAAGCGCAGACCCGCGGCCGCCAGCGCGGCGACCTTGCCGTCGAGGTCGTCGCATTCGAAGTAGACGATCGTCGTCGAGCGCGACCCGGTCCGCCGTGCGATGGACCGAGAACGTGCTGCGTCCGTCGGGACAGACGAAGCGCGCGTAGTGCGACGCGTGGACGACGAGCTCGAGGCCGAGCGTGCGGTAGAACGCGATCGAACGTTCGACGTCGTGCGTCGCGACCGTCACCTGGTTGAGCCGCATGGTCAGGCCAGGTCCTCGACGCGGATCCGCGTGACCGGCGACAGCGCCGTGTCGAGCATGCTCGATGCGCGCGATCGCGGCGTCGACGCGCTTCTCGATCGTGCCGTGCGTCAGCATGATGATGTCGGTCGCATGCGTGCCTTCGGCCGGCTCCTTCTGCAGGAACGCGCCGATCGAGATGCCGGCATCGGCGAGGATCCGCGTGATGTCGGCGAGCACGCCGGGCTTGTCCGCCACGCGCAGCCGCAGGTAGTAGGCGGTGCGCACCTCGCCGATCGGCAGGATCGGCGTGGCCGACAGCGCCGACTCGAGCGACTCGGGCTGGAACGCGAGATGCGGCACGCGGTGCTCGGGGTCGGCCGTGTGCAGCCGCGTCACGTCGACGAGGTCGGCGACGACGGCGGACGCGGTCGGCTCGGCGCCGGCGCCTGCGCCGTAGTACATCGTCGCGCCGACGGCGTCGCCCTTCACGAGGACCGCGTTCATCACGCCCTCGACGTTCGCGATCAGCCGCCGATGCGGCACGAGCGTCGGATGGACGCGCAGCTCGATGCCGCCTGGCGAATCGTCGCCGCGCTCGACGCGGCGCGAGATGCCGAGCAGCTTGATGCGGTAGCCGAGCTCCTCGGCGTAGCGCAGGTCGTCGGCCGTCAGCGTCGGCGATGCCTTCGACGTGCGCGCGATCGAACTGCATCGGGATGCCGAACGCGATCGCGCTCATGATCGTCAGCTTGTGCGCGGCGTCGATGCCGTCGACGTCGAACGTCGGGTCGGCCTCGGCGTAACCGAGCCGCTGCGCCTCGGCGAGCGCGGCCGCGAAGCTCGCGCCCGTGTCGCGCATCGACGACAGGATGAAGTTGCTCGTGCCGTTGATGATGCCGGCGATCCACTCGACGCGGTTCGCGGTCAGCCCTTCGCGCAGCGCCTTGATGATCGGGATGCCGCCGGCGACGGCCGCCTCGAACGCGACCATCACGCCGTGCCGCGCGCGCGGCCGCGAAGATCTCGTTGCCGTGCTCCGCGAGCAGCGCCTTGTTCGCCGTGACGACGTGCTTGCCGGCCTCGATCGCGGCGAGGATCAGCCGCTTCGCGTCGTCGCGACCGCCGATCAGCTCGACGACGATCTCGATCGACGGATCGGTCGACCACGGCCGAGCAGGTCGGCGTCGATCGGGATGCCGTCGCCGACGACGCGCCGCGCCTTCGCGACGTCGCGCGCGCCGACGCGGGCGACGACGATGCCGCGCCCGGCGCGCCGGCGGATCTCCTCCTGGTTGCGTGCGAGCACGCGCAGCAGACCGCCGCCGACGGTGCCGGTGCCGAGGAGCGCGATGCGGATGGGCGTCATGGATTCGGAATTCTTCTCGTTCGTCGTCGCGCGGCCTCGTCGGCGGCCTCGTCGGGCGTCGCCGTGCTGCTCGGCGTTCGTCTCCGCGCTTCTCGTCGTCGTCGGGCTTCTCGTTCGTCGTCGCCGCTACTCGCTCGTTCCACACCTCGCACCGTCGTCCCCGCGAAGGCGGGGACCCGGCGTCGTTCACGCGACGCCGCTGGGTTCCCGCCTTCGCGGGAACGACGATGGATGAGGTCGTGCGTCCCGTTCGGTGTCCCGCGGTCCCTGCCGTCGTCCACATCACGGACCGCGCCGCGGCCCGTCACCGCGGACGGCCGCGCGCCGTCGTCCCGGCGAACGCCGGGACGCGCGAAACCGTCAGGCGGCCGCCTTCGGCAGCAGGCCGTCCTTGCGGAACATCTCCTTGATGCCGCGGATCGCCTGGCGCGTGCGCGCCTCGTTCTCGATCAGCGCGAAGCGCACGTGGTCGTCGCCGTAGTCGCCGAAGCCGATGCCCGGCGACACCGCGACGCGCGCCTCCGCGAGCAGCTTCTTGGCGAACTCGAGCGAGCCCGAGCGACGCGTACGCGTCCGGAAGCTTCGCCCAGATGTACATCGACGCCTTCGGGACGTCGACCTTCCAGCCGGCCTCGGCGAGCCCCTTGACGCAGCACGTCGCGGCGCTTCTGGTACTTCGCGGCGATCTCCTTCACGCAGTCCTGCGGCCCCTCCAGCGCCGCGATCGCCGCCACCTGGACCGGCGTGAACGTGCCGTAGTCGTGGTAGCTCTTGATGCGCGCCAGCGCGCTCACCAGCTCGCGGTTGCCGACCATGAAGCCGATGCGCCAGCCGGCCATGTTGTAGCTCTTCGACATCGTGAAGAACTCCACCGCGACGTCGCGCGCGCCCGGCACCTGCATGATCGACGGCGCCTTCCAGCCGTCGAACGTGATGTCGGCGTAGGCGAGGTCGTGCACGACGAGGATGTCGTGCTGCTTCGCGAGCGCGACGACGCGCTCGAAGAACTCGAGCTCGACGCACTGCGCGGTCGGGTTGCTGGGGAAGCCGAGCACCATCATCTTCGGCTTCGGGATCGACTCGCGGATCGCGCGCTCCAGCTCGGCGAAGAAGTCGACGCCCGGCGTCATCCGCACGCTGCGGATGTCGGCGCCGGCGATCACCGCGCCGTAGATGTGGATCGGGTAGCTCGGGTTCGGGCACCAGCACCGTGTCGCCGCGGTCGAGCGTGGCGAGCATCAGGTGCGCGAGGCCTTCCTTCGAGCCGATCGTGACGATCGCTTCGCTGTCCGGGTCGAACGTCACGCCGTAGCGCGCTGGTACCAGTTGCAGATCGCGCGACGCAGGCGCGGGATGCCCTTCGACACCGAATAGCCGTGCGTGTCCGGGCGCTTCGACGCCTCGACCAGCTTGTCGACGATGTGCTGCGGCGTGGGGCCGTCGGGGTTGCCCATGCTCATGTCGATGATGTCCTCGCCGCGGCGGCGCGCCGCCATCTTCAGCTCGGCCGTGATGTTGAAGACGTACGGCGGCAGGCGCTTGATGCGCGAGAACTCTTTCATGCGGAATCCCGGAGCGCCTGGCGGCGCGGGCGAAACGACGGCGGTGGAGGATGCCGGCGCGGCGGCGGGCCGCGTCGGTCGGAGCGGGCGACCGGCGCCCGACTGGTCGACGATTATAATTCGAGCCCCTCGATTCCTGCGCACGGCCCGGTCCGCACGGACCCGATCCGTCGCAAAAATGCGCGCGCGGCCCGGCGCGCCGCCCTGCCGTGAAACTGCACGCCACCGTCGTCCCGTCGTCGAACACGTTCAACGCCTACGGCGACGGCTGGGTCGAGGTCAACGCCGTGCGGCACGAGCGCAGCATCGTCGTGCTGCCCGACCGCCCGGTGCTCGACTGGCCGGCGACCGACCTCGCGTCGCTGACGGCCGACAGCTTCGCGTTCGTCGCCGAGCAGCAGCCGGAGCTCGTCGTGTTCGGCAGCGGCGCGCGCCTGCGCTTCGTCCATCCGCGCCTGCTGCGCGCGCTGACGGACCGCGGCATCGGCGTCGAGACGATGGACGTCCACGCGGCCTGCCGCACGTACAACATCCTGATGGCGGAAGGACGGCGCGTCGCGGCCGCGCTGTTGATCGAACCGTCCGCGCCGGCGCCGGCGTGATGCAGGACGCGCCGCGCGACGAGGCTCCGGTCCGCCGTCGCGTGCGCCTCGCGACGCTCGTCGCCGTCGCGCTGCTCGCCGTCGTGTGGTTCGGCGGCCTCGGCCATCGCAAGCTGATCAAGCCCGACGAAGGCCGCTACGCCGAGATCCCGCGCGAGATGGTCGCGAGCGGCGACTGGCTGACGCCGCGGCTGAACGGCCTCAAGTACTTCGAGAAGCCGCCGCTGCAGTACTGGACGACCGCGCTCGCGTACGAGGCGTTCGGCGCGAGCGAGTGGACGTCGCGGCTGTGGACCGCGCTGACCGGCTTCGCCGGCGTCCTCGTCGTCGGCGCGACCGCGGCGCGGATCTTCGACCGGCGCACCGGACTGTTCGCGGCGACCGTCACGGCGAGCACGCTCGCGTACGTGCTGCTCGCGCACTTCAACACGCTCGACATGGGCCTCACGCTGTTCATGACGACGACGTGGTGCGCCGTGCTGCTCGCGCGCGACGCGCGGCGGCGCGAGGCGGTCGTCGACGCGCACTGCGGCGACCCGGACGTCGCGCCTGCCCGAGTCGCGCGGCTGGATGCTCGTCGCGTGGGCCGCGCTCGCGCTCGCGACGCTGTCGAAGGGACCGGTCGCGATCGTGCTGTGCGGCGCGACGCTCGTCGGCTACGTCGCCGCGTCGCGCGACTGGACGCTCGTGCGGATGCTCGACGTCGTGCGCGGGCTGGCGCTGCTCGCGCTGATCGCCGGGCCGTGGTTCGTCGCGGTGTCGAAGGCGAATCCCGACTTCGCGCACTTCTTCTTCATCCACGAGCACGTCGAGCGCTTCCTGACGACCGAGCACCGCCGCGAGGGTCCGTGGTGGTACTTCGTGCCCGTCGTCGTCGCGGGCTCGCTGCCGTGGCTGTCGCTGCTGCCGTCGGCGATCGGCGGCGAGCTGGCGTGCCGCACCGCGCGACGGCTTCGCTGCCCGAGCGGCTGCTGGTCGTCTACGCGGGCCTCGTGTTCGCTGTTCTTCAGCGCGTCGGGCTCGAAGCTGCCGTCGTACGTGCTGCCGGTCTTCCCGGCGCTCGCGGTGCTGGTCGCGCGACGGCTCGCGTCGCTCGACCCGCGATCGCTGCGGCGCCATCTCGCGTTCGTCGCGGTCGTCGCGCTGGTCGTCGGCATCGCGTTCCAGCGCGTGCCGCTCGACTCGGGCGACGGCGCCGCGGCGGTCGCGCGCTTCCGCGTCGCCGCCTCGGCCTGCATGGCCGCCTGGCTCGTCGGGACGGCGATCGCGATCGTGCTCGCGGCGCGACGGCGCGCGGCCGCCGCGGTCGTCGCCGCCGGAGCGGCCGCGCTCGTCGCCTGGTCGGCACTCGTGCTGTCGCACGAGATCCTCGGTCGCGAGATGTCGACGTACGACCTCGCGCGCGAGGTCCGGCCGGCGCTGCGGCCCGACACGACGATCTACAGCGTCGGCATGTTCGAGCACGGCTTCGACTTCTACCTGCGCCGCACGGTGACGCTGGTCGGCTTCCGCGACGAGCTCGACTTCGGGCTGACGGCCGAGCCGCAACGCGGCGTCGACACGTTCGCTCACTTCGTCGAACGCTGGAACGCCGAGCGCGACCCGCTCGCGATCATGGGCAACGACGTATTCGCTACACTGACGGCCGCCCATCTGCCGATGCGCGTCGTCGCGCGCGACGCGCGCCGCGTGGTCGTCGGTAAACCGCCGCCGGGCTGAACGCGTTGGATGGCGTCGACCCTCGCGGTCCGGTCCTTCGAGAACGAGCGTGAATCCCGCCAGCCTCGCGTTGATCCTGTTCGGCGTGCTGCTCAACGCGTGCGCCCAGCTGCTGCTCAAGGCCGGCGTCAACAACGTCACCGCGGCCGTGGGCACGTTCGAATACTCGTTCGCGAATCTCGGCCCCGTCGGCCTGCGGCTCGCGACGCAGCTGCCGATCCTCGGCGGCCTGGCCTGCTACGTCGTCAGCGTGGTCGTGTGGATCCTCGGGCTGTCGCGCGTCGACGTGTCGGTCGCCTACCCGCTGCTGTCGCTCGGCTACGTGCTCAACGCCGCGGCCGCCTGGTGGCTGTTCGGCGAGGCGATGACGCCGGGACGGCTCGCCGGCATCGCCATCATCATCGTCGGCGTGGTCGTGCTGACGAAGAGCGCGTGACGCGGCGATGAGCGCGAAGCCGAACGCCGCCCCGCTGCCGTTCCTGCCGTTCACCCGGCCGACGATCGACGACGCCACGATCGCCGGCGTCGTCGAGGTGCTGCGCTCCGGCTGGATCACGTCCGGCCCGAACGTCAAGGCGTTCGAGGCGAAGCTGTCCGAGTACTGCGGCGGCCGGCCGGTGCGCGCGTTCAACTCCGGCACCTGCACGATGGAGATCGCGCTGCGCATCGCCGGGATCGGTTCAACGCCGGCGGAGGCCGACGACGAGGTCGATCACGACGCCGCTGACCTGGGTCGCGACGGCCAACGTCGTGCTCGACGTCGGCGCGAGGCCGGTGTTCGTCGACATCGACCCGGTCACGCGCAACATCGACCTCGACCGCGTCGAGGCGGCCATCACGCCGCGCACGCGGGCGATCATCCCGGTCGACCTGACGGGCCTGCCGGTCGACGCGCGACCGGCTGTACGCCATCGCCGGACGCCACCGCCTGCGCGTCGTCGAGGACGCGGCGCAGAGCTTCGGCGCGAGCTGGAACGGCCAGCCGATCGGCGCCTTCGGCGACTTCGTCTCGTTCAGCTTCCACGCGAACAAGAACATCACGACGATCGAAGGCGGCTGCCTCGTGATGAACGACGACCGCGAGGCGAAGCTCGCCGAGCAGTACCGCCTGCAGGGCGTCGTGCGCTCCGGCGTCGACGGCATGGACGTCGACCTCGTCGGCGGCAAGTACAACCTGACCGACGTCGCGGCGCGCGTCGGGCTCGGCCAGCTGCCGCACCTCGGGCACTTCACCGCGCGGCGCCGCGCGCTCGCGCGACGCTACTTCGACCGCTTCGACCGCGCGTTCCTCGACGAGATCGACTGCCGGCTGCCGGTCGCCGACTTCGCGAACAGCAACTGGCACATGTTCCAGGTCGTGCTGCCCGAGGCGCATCTCGCACGACGCGGCCGCGCGCGCGCCGACGTCATGAAGGCGATGGACGCGCGCGGCATCGGCACCGGCGTCCACTATCCGGCGCTGCACCTGTTCTCGCTGTACCGGCGGCTCGGCTGGAAGGACGGCGACTTCCCGCACGCCGAGTACGCCGGCCGCAACACGCTGACGCTGCCGCTGTTCCCGACGATGGACGACGGCGACGTCGATCGCGTCGTCGAGACGCTGCAGGACGTCCTGCGCGGCGCATGACGACGACGAACGAGCTGCTGCGCGTGGCGCCGTCGCCGGTCGACGAAGCGCGCGGCGTCGCGACCGTCGCTCCGCTCGCGCCCGCCGACGGCGACGTCGCCGCGGTGCCGACGGTCGACGTGTCGGTCGTCATCCCGGTCTACAACGAGGAGGCCGGCCTCGCGCAGCTGTTCGCGCGGCTCTATCCGGCGCTCGACGCGATGGCCGCGTCGCGGGGCCTGCGCTACGAGGTCGTCTTCGTCAACGACGGCAGCCGCGACCGCTCGGCCGCGCTGCTCGCCGACCAGTTCCGCGCGCGTCCCGACGTGACGCGCGTCATGCTGTTCAACGCCAACTACGGCCAGCACATGGCGATCATGGCCGGCTTCGAGCGCGTGCGCGGCCGCTGCATCGTCACGCTCGACGCCGACCTGCAGAACCCGCCCGAGGAGATCGTCAAGCTGCGTCGACGCGATGGCGGCCGGCCACGACTACGTCGGCACGATCCGCACGCGCGCGACGCGACGCCGCGTGGCGCAAGACGGCGTCGCGGGCGATGAACCGGCTGCGCGAGCGGATCACGCACATCACGATGACCGACCAGGGCTGCATGCTGCGCGCCTACGACCGGCGCATCGTCGAGACGATCAACCGCTGCCGCGAGATCAACACCTTCATCCCGGCGCTCGCCTACACGTTCGCGAGCAATCCGACCGAGATCGAGGTCGCGCACGAGGAGCGCGCGGCCGGCGAGTCGAAGTACTCGCTGTACGCGCTGATCCGCCTCAACTTCGACCTCGTCACCGGCTTCTCGCTCGTGCCGCTGCAGGCGTTCTCGCTGATCGGCGCCGCGCTGTCGATCGCGTCGGCGCTGCTCGTCCTCGTGCTCGCGCTGCGCCGCATCTTCTTCGGCCCGGAAGCCGAGGGCCTGTTCACGCTGTTCGGCATCGCGTTCTTCCTGATCGGCGTGACGCTGCTCGGCATCGGCCTGCTCGGCGAATACGTCGGCCGCATCTACCAGGAGGTCCGCGGCCGGCCGCGCTGGATCGTGCAGGGCGTGCTGGAGCGGCCGGACCGCGACGACGGCGCGTGATGGAGCGGTCGCCGACGGCCGTCGTCTTCGCGTACCACGACGTCGGCGTCCGCTGCCTGCTGACGCTGCTCGCGCGCGGCGTCGACGTGCCGCTCGTCGTCACGCATCGCGACAGCCCGACCGAGACCATCTGGTTCGCGAGCGTGCACGACGCGGCGCGCGAGCGCGGCATCGCCGTCGCGTATGCCGAGGACCTCGACGCCGACGGCGCTGCAGGCGCGCGTCGCGGCGATCTCGCCCGACTTCATGTTCTCGTTCTACTTCCGCAACCTGCTGCCCGAGCCGCTGCTGTCGCTCGCGACGCGCGGCGCCTACAACATGCACGGCTCGCTGCTGCCGAAGTACCGCGGCCGCGTGCCGATCAACTGGGCGATCATCCACGGCGAGACCGAGACCGGCGCGACGCTGCACGAGATGACCGCGAAGCCCGACGCCGGCGCGATCGTCGGGCAGACGCCGGTGCCGATCCTGCCCGACGACACCGCCGTCGAGGTCTTCGGCAAGGTCGTCGTCGCCGCCGAGCAGACGCTGTGGCGCGCGCTGCCCGACCTCGTCGACGGCCATCCGTTCCTCATGCCGAACGACCTGGCCGCAGGCTCGTACTTCGGCGGCCGCAAGCCCGAGGACGGGCGCATCGACTGGTCGCGATCCGCGAAGGCGATCCACGACCTCGTGCGCGCCGTCGCGCCGCCCTACCCCGGCGCGTTCACGACGATCGGCGGCGAACGCGTGATCGTCGAGCGCACGCGGCTGCCGACCGAAGCCGCGGCCGGCGAGCCGCGGATGCTTCGCGTCGTCGACGGTCGCGCGATCGCGACGGCCGGCGACGGGCGGCCGCTCGAGATCGTTTCCGCGTCGCTCGGCGACGGGCGGCTCGACGCGACGGCGCTCGCACGACGTCTCGGCGGCACCGTCCGCAGGCTCGGGGACGAGGCGTGAGCGACGACGCGCTGTCCGACGATCCGCACGACGGCCGTGGCGCAGGCTGGAGCAAGAACCGCATCGAAGCGCTGACCGACGGCATCTACGCGGTCGCGATGACGCTGCTCGTGATCGACCTCAAGGTCCCCGACCGCCACGTCGCGACGACGGCGACCGTGCTGCATGCGGCGCTGCTCGACCTCGCGCCGAAGGCCAGCGCCTGGGTGATCAGCTTCTTCATCCTCGCGACGTTCTGGATCGGCCATCACCGGCTCTTCCATCACGTTCGCGTCGTGGATCGACGCTGCTGTGGCGGAACATCCAGCAGCTGCTGCTCGTGAGCCTGCTGCCGTTCTCCGCCTCGCTGATCGGCGAGTTCGGCACGACGCGCGACGCGCAGCTGATCTACAACGGCAACATGATGCTGCTCGCGGTCTTCGCGGCGGCGCAGGTCGTCTACGTCCATCGGCGCCCCGCGCTGCAGGCCCGCCCGCTCGCCGGCGCCGCGTATCATGCCGCGCTGCTGCGCACCGGCGGCCTCGTGGTCGCGGGCGGCGCGTCGCTCGCGGTCGCCTGGGTCAGCGGGTCCGGCTACGCGACGCTCGGGTACCTGCTGATGATCCCGGTCGGGCACGTCGCCCGACGCCTCTCGGTCCGCGACGCGGAGCGGCAGCCCGTCCCGCCGTCCGTTCACTCCCGCCCGTCATGAAAAAGATCCTCATCCTCGGCGTCAACGGCTTCATCGGCCATCACCTGTCGAAGCGCATCCTCGAGACCACCGACTGGCAGGTCTACGGCATGGACATGCAGTGCGATCGCGTCGCCGAATGGCTCGACCACGACCGCTTCCACTTCTTCGAAGGCGACATCACGATCAACAAGGAGTGGATCGAGTACAACGTGAAGAAGTGCGACGTGGTGCTGCCGCTGGTCGCGATCGCGACGCCGGCGACCTACGTGCGCGAGCCGCTGCGCGTGTTCGAGCTCGACTTCGAGGCGAACCTGCCGATCGTCCGGCAGGCCGTGAAGTACGGCAAGCGCGTGATCTTCCCGTCGACGTCCGAGGTCTACGGCATGAGCCGCGACGCCGAGTTCGACCCGTACGCGTCGGACCTGGTCTACGGGCCGATCGACAAGCCGCGCTGGATCTACGCGTGCAGCAAGCAGCTGATGGATCGCGTGATCGCCGCCTACGGCCAGCAGGAGGGCCTCGACTACACGCTGTTCCGGCCGTTCAACTGGATCGGCGCGGGCCTCGACTCGATCCACACGGCGAAGGAAGGGTCGAGCCGCGTCATCACGCAGTTCTTCGGCCACATCGTGCGCGGCGAGCCGATCAGCCTCGTCGACGGCGGCGCGCAGAAACGCGCGTTCACGTACATCGACGACGGCATCTCCGCGCTGATGAAGATCATCGCGAACGACGGCGGCGTCGCGAGCGGGAAGATCTACAACATCGGCAACCCGGCGAACAACTACTCGGTCCGCGAGCTCGCGACGATGATGCTCGAGCTCGCCGCGAAGTACCCCGAGTACGCCGAGACCGCGAAGAAGGTGCGGCTGATCGAGACGACGTCGGGCGCGTACTACGGCGCCGGCTACCAGGACGTGCAGAACCGCGTCCCGAAGATCGACAACACGATGGCCGACCTCGGCTGGGCGCCGCAGGTCGCGATGGCCGACGCGCTCGCCCGCATCTTCGACGCGTACCGCGGCCAGGTCGCCGAGGCGCGAGGGCTCGTCGATTGAGCGGCTCGGCCGGTCCGGGGTCCTGCACGATCCGGCGCGTCGGTCGCGACGACCTGCCGGCGCTGCATCGACTCGTCGTCGGGCTCGCACGCTACGAGAAGCTCGAGGACCAGGTCGTCTCGACGCCGGCGGACTTCGAGCGCGCGCTGTTCGGCGACGGCGCGACGGTCGAGGCCGTCATGCTGTGGCCCGGCGACCGCGACGACGGCGAGCCGGCGGGCTTCGCGCTGTTCTTCCACAACTTCTCGACGTTCCTCGGGCGACGCGGGCTGTACCTCGAGGACCTGTTCGTCGAGCCCGAGCATCGCGGTCGCGGCTTCGGCAAGCGCGCTGCTGAAGCATCTCGCCGCGCTCGCCGTCGCGCGCGGCTGCGGCCGCTTCGAGTGGTCGGTGCTCGACTGGAACGTCGACGCGCAGGCGTTCTACCGCAGCCTCGGCGCGGTCGTCATGCCCGACTGGCGCATCACGCGCGTGACCGGCGACGCGCTGGCCGCGCTCGCACGATGACGCCGCCCGCCGACGCGCCATCTCGCGCTGAAGGTCGACGTCGACACGCTGCGCGGCACGCGCGAAGGCGTGCCGCGGCTGCTCGACCTGCTCGATCGCGAAGGCATCGCCGCGACGTTCCTGTTCAGCCTCGGTCCCGACCACACCGGTCGCGCGCTGAAGCGCGTGTTCCGGCCCGGCTTCTTCGCGAAGGTCCAGCGCACGTCGGTCGTCGAGCACTACGGCATCCGCACGCTGCTGTACGGCACGCTGCTGCCGGGGCCCGACATCGGCCTGCGCGGGCGCCGAGACGATGCGCGACGCCGCGCGCCGTGGTCACGAGGTCGGCATCCACACGTGGGACCACGTGCTGTGGCAGGACCACGCGCGCGACCGGCCGCCGCGCTGGACGTGGCGGCAGATGGTGAAGGCATACGATCGCTTCGAGGAGATCTTCGGGCGGCCGCCGTCGACGCACGGCGCGGCCGGCTGGCAGATCAACGACGACGCGCTGCGGCAGCTCGACACGTGGGGCATGCGCTACGCGTCCGACGGCCGCGTCGCCGACGACGAGACGGACCGCGGTCCGTTCCGGCCGCACGTCGGCGGCCGCACGCTCGACTGCGTGCAGATCCCGACGACGCTGCCGACGCTCGACGAGCTGATCGGGATCGACGGCCGCGACGCCGACGGCCGCGGCCGATCGACTGCTGGCGCTCACGGCCGGCCGCGCCGGCGACGAGGTCTTCACGCTGCACGCCGAGCTCGAAGGCATGAAGCTGATCGGCGCGTTCGAGCGCCTGATCGCCGGCTGGAAGTCGCAGGGCTTCGCGCTCGGGCCGCTCGGCGACCGCGTACGGGCGGATCGACGCGGCGATGCTGCCGGCGCGCCGCTGGCGCTGGGGATCGATCGCGGGGCGCAGCGGCGAGCTGATGGTCAGCGCGATCGGGTCGACGCGCCGGCGGCGAAAAAAAACCCGGCCGCCTGAGGCGGCCGGGTCGATCGGACTCCGCGGGGACCGCGTCGCTCAGCGGCGCCAGCCGTGGTGGTAGTACCCGCCGTGCCAGTACGGGCCGGCGCGCAGCACCACGTGCGGGCCGTAGTAGCCGTCGGGTACCGTAGTAGGCCGGTAGGCTCGGGTACGGCGGCGCGTAGACCACCGGCGGCGCCGGCGTGTAGGCGACGGCCGGCGGGCCATAATAGGCGGGCGCCGGAGCGCAGCCGCGTAGACGCCCGGCAGCGGCAGCCCGAGTCCGAGCGACAGCGAGACGTGCGCCGCATGGGCCGGCGTCGCCGCGACCATCAGGGCACCGGCGGCGGCCATCGCGACGGCAAGCTTCTTGATCATGATGCTCTCCTTCCTTCTTCGACGTGCAGTCTGCACACGCAACTGAGAACGCACGATGCCGCGATCGGCTCACCCGATTCGATCGAACCGGCGTTTCAGACGTAACCGATCGTAAGATCCGTTTGTTCGAACGGCTTGCGCGCCTCATCGGCGTCGCTTCGAGGATACGAATGACGCTCATCGCTGCGCGTCGGTGCCCCGGTCCCGGACTTCACGGCGACGACGACGGGCGGCTCGATGTCGCTGGCCGACACCCGCGGCAGGACGGTCGTGCTGTATTTCTATCCGAAGGACAGCACGCCGGGCTGCACGACCGAGACGCGCGAATTCGGCGACGCGGCCGAAGCGTTCGCCGCCGCCGAACGCGGTCATCTACGGCGTCTCGCGCGACAGCCTCGAGTCGCACGCAGCAGCTTCAAGGCGGCGCTCGGCATCCCGTTCGAGCTGATCTCCGACCCGGACGAGGCGCTGTGCGCGCTGTTCGGCGTCATGAAGATGAAGAACATGTACGGCAAGCAGGTGCGCGGCATCGAGCGCAGCACGTTCGTGGTCGACCCGGCCGGCGTGCTCGTCCGCGAGTGGCGCGGCGTGCAGGTGCCCGGCCACGTCGCCGAGGTGCTCGGCGTCCGTGCGCGCCGCGTGACGCGGACGCCCGGCCCCGGGGCGTCGCTTGCCTTTTCGCGGCCGTCGCCGCACCATCGTCGCCATCGCGCCGCACCGGCGCGTGCGCCCCGACCGTCCGACCCGTTCCGTCGCTTCGCTGACTCGCCGCCTTTGATCCGAAAGTCCCGCAAGGCCGACGGCCCGTCCGCGATGCAGGTCGCGACGGCGCGTCGGCCTTCGTCGTTTCCGGCGGCCGCGACACGTTCCGTTCGTCGTTCCTCATGTCCGTCGCGCGCCCGCGTGCTCGCCGGACGTCCTCGACCCTGACCTTCGCGAGACCCGATGCCCCTTCCGAAACCGCCCACCCGTCCCGCCGTGTTCCTGTCCGCGCAAGCCGTCGAGGAGACGAACCAGGCGCCGCGCGCGAAGCCGCGCGGGTTCGCGACGACGGCCGACGCCGTGACGGCGCACGGTCGGCGAGCGAACCGCGCGACGCGACGACGTGCCCGCGCGCGCGGCGCCGGAGCCGCGCCGCGCGCCGAAGCCGACGCGCCCGGAGCCGGCGTCGCGGTCGGTCGTCACGATGTTCGAGCCGCGGCCGCGCGCGAAGGCGCAGGGCGACGCGGTCAAGCTGTTCGTGCTCGACACGAACGTGCTGATGCACGACCCGTCGGCGCTGTTCCGCTTCGAGGAGCACGACGTCTTCCTGCCGATGATGACGCTCGAGGAGCTCGACAACCACAAGAAGGGCATGTCCGAAGTCGCGCGCAACGCGCGCCAGGTCAGCCGCTCGCTCGACGCGCTGGTCAGCAACACTGCGACGACGACGCGACATCGAGAACGGCATCCCGCTGTCCAAGCTCGGCAACAAGGACGCCGAGCGGCAAGCTGTTCTTCCAGACCGCATGCGATGACGCAGACGCTGCCGTCGGCGCTGCCGGTCGGCAAGGCCGACAACCAGATCCTCGGCCGTCGTGCGCTGCGACTGCAGGAGCAGCGCATCCGTCGCGCGGTCGTGCTGGTGTCGAAGGACATCAACATGCGCATCAAGGCGCGTGCGCTGGGCCTGCCGGCCGAGGACTACTTCAACGACCAGGTCCTCGAAGACACCGACCTGCTGTACTGCCGGCATCGCGCAGCTGCCGGCCGACTTCTGGGACACGCACGGCAAGGGCATCGAGAGCTGGCAGCAGAACGGCCAGACGACGTTGTACCGCGTCACGGGTCCGCTCGTGCCGAGCTGCTGGTCAACGAGTTCGTCTTCCACGAAGGCGACGGCGAGGCGCCGTTCTACGCGCAGGTCAAGGAGATCAACGGCAAGACCGCCGTGCTGCAAGACGCTGCGCGACTACAGCCACCAGAAGAACAGCGTCTGGGGCATCACCGCCCGCAACCGCGAGCAGAACTTCGCGCTGAACCTGCTGATGAATCCGGAATGCGACTTCGTCACGCTGCTCGGCCAGGCCGGCACCGGCAAGACGCTGCTCGCGCTGGCGGCCGGCCTGGCGCAGGTGCTGGAGACCAAGACCTACACCGAAATCATCGTCACGCGCGTGACGGTGCCGGTCGGCGAGGACATCGGCTTCCTGCCGGGCACCGAGGAAGAGAAGATGTCGCCGTGGATGGGCGCGTTCGACGACAACCTCGACGTGCTCAACAAGACCGACGATTCGGACGGCGGCGACTGGGGCCGCGCGGCGACGCAGGACCTGATCCGCAGCGCGCATCAAGATCAAGTCGCTCAACTTCATGCGCGGCCGCACGTTCCTCAACAAGTTCCTGATCATCGACGAGGCGCAGAACCTGACGCCGAAGCAGATGAAGACGCTGATCACGCGCGCCGGTCCGGGCACCAAGATCATCTGCCTCGGCAACATCGCGCAGATCGACACGCCGTACCTGACCGAGGGGTCGAGCGGCCTGACGTACGTGGTCGATCGCTTCAAGGGCTGGTCGCACAGCGGCCACGTCACGCTGGCAGCGCGGCGAACGCTCGCGCCTCGCGGACCACGCCAGCCGACGTGCTGTAGGACCGCTCGCGGGCCGCGCGCGCGGCCGATCGCCCATCGGCCCGCAACACCCGATAGGCGGCGCGCCGACCGCGCGTTTTTCTTGCGATCCTTGATCCGACGCGAGCGCCGCCCTCGAAGCGGCGCCGCCTCCTGAACGACGGCGCTCGCCGCCCGTTCGTCCGCGCGAAGGCCCGTTCGAGGCCGCGCTCCCGACCCGTGGTCCGTGCGACCGCACCGCCCGTCTCGCGAACGACGCGTTCGCGCGTCAGGGCATCGCGCGTCCGTCGCCCAACTCCCTTGAAACGAAACAACTTTCTTCGTCTCACCCCTCTTCAGTTTCACCCCGCGCGACCGATCAGGCTCGCGTGGACGTCGCCACGCGACGGACCTGAACCACCCCTTCCCATGTCGTTGGCGCCTCGAGCGCCGGCAGCGCCGCGGTTCGCATCGCCCCGTGCGATCCCCGACGCCTGACCCATAGGTGATGCCGTGCCCCCTCTCATCCGCAGGTTCCCGTTGTCCCTTCGCGTCCCGTCCGCGCGTGGCCTGATCGCCGGCGCGACCGCCTCGTCGATGGTCCTGCTGTCCGCATGCGGCGGCGGCGGCGGCGGATCGGACGGCCCGTTCGTCGCGCCGACCGCCGCGGCCGCCGTGCCCGACGCGCACAGCAAGTACGCCCTCGTGACGGCGTTCGACACGACGAGCGCGATCAAGGTCGCCGACGAGAACGGCGCGTTCACGCTGACGTCGCCGGCGCTCGTCATCTTCGGCGCGAACGGCTCGTTCGAGTCGACGCAGCTCGCGGCCGGCAGCTACTACGCGACCAACACGTTGCTCGGCGATCCCGCCCCCGGCGTCTACAAGGCCGCCTACGTCACGGATCCGACGGCGATCGCGCAATTCGACGCGTCGCGAGCGATCCAGGTCGCCGGCGAGAACGGTTCGTTCACGCTGACGACGGCGAGCGTCGTGTTCTACGGCGCGAACGGAACCTACGCGGTGAAGCAGCTGCCGGCCGGCACGTACACCGCGAGCAACGCGCTGTTCGGCGACCCGATCTCCGGCGTCGCGAAGGGCGCGTACGTCATGCAGGCCGTCGCGATCAAGCCGTTCGACGCGAGCACCGCGATCCACGTCGCCGACGAGAACGCCTCGTTCACGCTGACGGCGTCGGCGATCGTCTACTTCGGCGCGAACGGTTCGTACACGACGCGCCAGCTCGCGGCCGGGACGTACTACGCGAGCGACGCGATCTTCGGCGACCCGGCCCCGGGCACGCTGAAGGCGGCGTACGTGATGGACCCGACGGTGATCAACCCGTTCGACGTGTCGAAGGCGACGAAGGTCGCCGACGAGAACTGCGTCGTTCTCGCTGACGTCGGACGGCACCGTGTACTTCGGCGCGTCCGGCTCGTACGCGTCGAAGGTGCTCACGGCCGGCACGTACCAGGCGACGACCGCGCTGTTCGGCGATCCGAAGCCCGGCACCTACAAGGCCGCCTACGTGCTCGACCCGTCGCTCATCACGCCGTTCAATGCCGCGACGGCGATCAAGGTCGCGACCGAAGGTGCGACGTTCTACCTGTCGTCGACCGCGCTGGTGTTCTTCGGCGCGAACGGCTCGTACACGTCGAAGCAGGTCGCGGCCGGCACCTACGTCGCGAACACTGCGACGTTCGGCGACCCGATCTCGGGCGTGTCGAAGAACGCGTACGTGATGGATCCGTCGGTCCTGCCGCAGTTCGACGCGAGCAGCGCGAACAAGGTCGCCGACGAGGGCCACTCGTTCACGCTGCAGTACCCGAGCATCGTGTTCTTCGGCACCGGCTCGGTGTACTCGTCGCGGCTGCTGCCGCCCGGCACCTACACGGCCGAACACGACGCTGTTCGCGGACCTGGACCCGGGGCAGCAGAAGTCGGCGTACGTCCTGTCCGTCGACCTCGGCCCGAAGGCGTCCGCGGCGCCGACGATCGTGACGCAGCCCGCGTCGATCGTCGCGCGCGGCGGACAGGCCGTCACGTTCGGCGTCACCGCGGCCAGCGACACGATGGTGAACTACCAGTGGACGCGCAACGGCACCGCGATCGCGGCCGCGACGGCGTCGACGTACACGCTCGGCGCCGCGCAGCTGGCCGACTCGGGCGCGAAGTTCGCGGTCACCGTGACGAACAACGCCGGCGCCACGCAGAGCAACGCCGCCACGCTGACCGTGAACGCGGGATCCGCGCAGGCGGCGACCGCCGCCCGGCCGTTCTCCGACCAGTCGTTCTGGAACTCGCGTCCGACGCAGTTCACGCTCGGGACGTACCAGATCCCGTCGTCGTACTACTACCCGACGGTCGCCGAAGGCAACCTCTCGGTCGGCGGCTTCCCGGCGTCCGCGAGCGACGGGCCGGTCACGGTCATGGGTCCGGTCGGCGGATACGGCGTCTACGTCCCCGATGCCGAGACCTACGTGCCGCAGGTCACGATCCCGCACTGGCCGTCGAACGTCGTCCCGGCGAGCGGCGGCGACGGCGAGGCCGACGTCATCGACGTGCCGAACAATCGCATCCACTCGTTCTACCAGCTGAGGCAGGACGCGAACGGTCAGTGGCGTGCGTCGCAGTACACGTGGACCGCGCTCGACGGCCGCGGCTTCGGCACGCCGGGCGAGTACTTCCAGGGATCGCGCGCGACCGGCGTCGTGCCGATCGCCGGCCTGATCCGCACCGCCGAGATCAACGACGGGCTGCCTGCGTACAAGCACGCGCTCGCGATGTCGCTGATGACGACGGCGCTGTCCGGCAACCCGACGTACACGTTCCCCGCGACGTCGGCCGACGTCTACTCGTCGATCAACCATACCGGCTCGATCCCCGAGGGCGCGCTGATGATGCTGCCGTCGACGTTCGACCTGTCGAAGATCCAGGACCCGCGGCTGCAGAAGATCGTCCGCACGCTGCAGACGTACGGCGCCTACGTCGTCGACGAGAACACCGGCACGCCGTTCATCATCTACGTCGAACTCGGCTCCGGCTACAACCTGATGCCGAACGGATGGGACGGCGAGGTCGCAGCCGAGCTCGACCTCATCCGGTCGAGCCTGCGCCAGGCGACGTGCGATGTCGAACTGGGTCGACGCGAACGGCGCGCCGTTCACGCCGGACACGAATCTCGACATGCTGTCGATGCGCGGCCCGTGGAACCTCGTGAGCGGTTCGACGGCGGGCACGTTCGACACGTGGACGCAGTCGGTGAAGTTCGCGGACAACGGCCAGTTCACGCAGCAACTCAACACGAGCGGCCGGTCGATGCCGTCGTCGCTGTGGGGCGCGCCGGTCGCGAACAAGGCGTACCGGCTCGCCGTGACGGCGACCGGCGGCGCGACGATGCAGTTCACGCTCGTCGACGGCAGCGGCCAGACGCTGCATGCGACCGCCGCCCTCGGCGACGGCAACGTGCACGTCTTCAACTGGCCCGCCTCGTCGACCGTGACGCCGTGGCTGCGCATCTCGAGCGGCCCGAACGGCGGCGGCACGATCTCCGCGACGCTCACCGCGCAGTAGCCTTCCCGCGCGCTGCACCATCACGAAGGGCCGTTTGACGGCCCTTCGTGCTTTGGGCGACAGTCCGGCGAGCGCCGCGCGATCGCGGCTTTCGCCTTCCTCCATGAACGCCATGCACGACGTCGACCCGCGCCAGGTCACCGGGCTCGTCCTCGCCGGCGGCCGGGGGTCGCGGATGGGATCGGTCGAGAAGGGTCTCGAGCCGTTCCTCGGCCGCCCGCTCGTCGAGCGCGTCGTCGAGCGCTTCGCGCCGCAGGTCGGCCGCGTCGTGATCAGCGCGAACGACCGGCTCGCCGATTACGAGCGTCTCGGCCACCCGGTCGTCGCGGACGCGGGCGGCGGCGCGTCGCGGGAGGGGCCGCTGTCCGGCATCGCGGCCGCGCTCGTCACCTGCGACACCGAGTTCCTCGCGTGCGTGCCGTGCGACGCGCCGTTCCTGCCGCTCGATCTCGTCGCGCGGCTCGCCGGCGGCCTCGACGGGCACGCGGAGCTCGCCGTCGCGACGACGGCGTCCGGCCTCCATCCGGTGTTCTGCCTGATGCGCGCGCGCGTCGCGCCGGCGCTCGGCCGCTTCATCGCCGACGGCGGACGCTCGGTCCAGCGCTGGGTCGCGGCGATGGACGGCGCCGTCGTCGCCTTCGACGACGAAGCCGCGTTCCGCAACCTCAACACGCGCGAGGAGTTGCACGACGCGGAACGGGACCCCGGCGGGTCACGTATCGTGCGGCCATGACCGGATCGATCGTCGAAGCGCACGGCGGCCGCGCGGACGCCCGTCGGGACGGCACGGCGCTGCCGCTCGACGAGGCACGTCGCCGCATCGACGCCGCGATCCGGCCGGTGACGGTTACCGAGCGCGTCGCGCTCGTCGACGCGCTCGGTCGCGTCGTCGCGCACGACGTGGTCGCCGATGTCGCCGTGCCGGGTTACGACAACTCGGCGATGGACGGCTACGCGGTGCGCGGCTCGCCGCTCGCACCTCGCACGTTGCGCGTCGTCGGCAGTGCGCTCGCCGGCCATCCGTTCCGCGGCGCGGTCGGGGCCGACGACTGCGTGCGCATCATGACCGGCGCGCCGATGCCGTCCGACTGCGACGCGGTCGTCCCGTTCGAGGACGTCGCCGTCGACGGCGACCGCATCGTCGTCGCGGACGCGGTCCCGGCGGGTCGCCATCGCCGCGCCGCCGGCGAGTCGTTCCGTCCCGGCGACGTCGTGGTCCCGGGCGGCCGGGTCGTCGCGCCCGCCGACCTCGGTGCGCTCGCCGCGATCGGCCGTGACGCCGTCGATGTCGTGCGTCGCCTCCGCGTCGCGGTCTTCTCGACCGGCGACGAACTCCGAGGCCCCGACGCCCCGCTCGACCACGGCTGCATCCGCGACCAGAATCGCTACACGCTGATCGGAATGCTCGCCCGGCTCGGCGTGGAGCCGATCGACCTCGGCATCGTCCGCGACGATCCGCTCGCGCTCGAGACGGCCGTCGCGCGCGCGTGCGGCGACGCCGTGGCCGCCGACGCGATCGTCACGAGCGGCGGCGTGTCGAGCGGCGACGCCGACTTCGCCGGCGACGTGATGCGCCGCTGCGGCGACGTCGCGTTCTGGTCGCTCGCGATCAAGCCCGGCCGACCGATGGCGTTCGGACGCGTCGGCCCGCGGCGCGTGGCTGTTCGCGCTGCCGGGCAACCCGGTCGCCGTGATGGTCGTGTTCTACGCGCTGGTCCGCGACGCGCTGCTGAAGCTCGCGGGCGCGCGTGTCGAGCCGCTGCCGACGCTGACGGCCATCGCGGACGAGCCGATCGCGAAGGGTCGCGGGCGCAGCGAGTTCGTGCGCGGCGTCGTGTTCCGCGCGGACGACGGATGGCACGTGCGGCCGACCGGCTCGCAGAGCTCGGCGGTGCTGCGCTCGATGAGCGACGCGAACGGGCTGATCGTGCTGGCGCACGATCGCGGTCCGGTGGCGCCGGGCGAAACCGTCGACGTGCTGCCGTTCCACGGACTCGTCTGACGGCGGCGAAAGGGACGGCACGCGCGACGACGTCGATGCGGACCGCGTCGACGCTGGCAATGTCCGGACACTTCATGCATCCTTGGCGGTTGCACGGCGCCGTCCCGCGTCGTGGCCGGCATCGCCCGCCTCGCGTCCCCGTTCCGCGTCGTCGCACGCTTCGTGTTTCCGCCTCGTCGTTCCCGGCCCTCCCTGCCCCGCGCTCCATTCCCGCCATGAGTCTCCTCGTTCGCATGAACCTCGCGATGTTCGGCGTGTTCGTCGTCGGCGCGAGCGTCGCCGGCGTCGTCGCGCATTCGATCCTGCAGGACAACGCGAAGCGCGAGGTGATCGACCAGGCGCGGCTGATGCTCGAGAGCGCGAGCGCGGTCCGCAACTACACCGCCACCGAGATCCAGCCGTTGCTCGCCGCGCAGCTCGAGACGGTCTTCCTGCCGCAGACGATTCCGTCGTACGCGGCCACGCACAACCTCGACCAGCTGCGCGAGCAGCATCCCGAGTACCTGTATCGCGAGGCGACGCTGAATCCCACGAACCTGCGCGATCGCGCGACGGACTGGGAAGCCGACGTCATCCAGCACTTTCGCAACGACGACGTCTCGACGGAGTTCGTCGGCGAGCGCGACACGCCGTCGGGACGCGCGATCTACATCGCGAAGCCGTTGCGCGTGACGGGGGCGCAGTGCCTCGTCTGCCACAGCACCGCGGCTGCCGCGCCTCAGACGATGCGGGTCAAGTACGGCGACGCCAACGGCTTCGGCTGGAACCTGCACGAGGTCATCGGCAGCCAGATCGTGTCCGTCCCGCTCGACGCGGCGCTGAAGCGCGCCGACCGGACGTACCGCGTCTTCCTCGTCAGCCTCGCGGCGCTGTTCGGCACGCTCTTCGTCGTCGCGAACGCGCTGATCTGGCTGATCATCCTGAAGCCGATGAACCGCATCGCCGCGATCGCGGAGCGGGTCAGCGAAGGCGACCTCGACGCCGCGTTCGCGCCGCGAGGCAACGACGAGATCGCGACGCTCGCGCGGGCGTTCGAGCGGATGCGCCGCAGCCTCGAACGCTCGGTGCGACTGCTGCAGGGCGACCGCGTCTGACGCCGTCGTCGTGAACGATCGCGTCTTCATCAGCTACTCGAACCACGATGCGCCGGTCGCGGAGCTCGTCTGCGCCGCGATCGAACGTCGCGGCCGACCCTGCTGGATCGCGCCGCGCGACATCCGCCCGAGCGCCGAGTGGGCCGAGCAGATCATCGATGGCCTGAACGCGTCGGCGCTGATGGTGATGGTGTTCTCGTCGGCGTCGAACCAGTCGCCGCAGGTCCGTCGCGAGGTCGAGCGCGCGATCAGCCGGGACCTGCCGGTCGTCGCGTTCCGCATCGAGCGCGTGATGCCGGCGAAGAGCCTCGAATACTTCCTCAGCACGCACCAGTGGTTCGACGCGTTCGACGGCCCGATGGACGCGCATGTCGAGCGGCTGTGCGCGCTGGTCGACAGCAAGCTGGCGGGCGGCGATGCGTCGAGCGTCGATCGACGACCGGCCGCGTCGACCTCGCCCGTGCCGGTGTCGTCGCCCGCATCCGCGTCGCGCCTCGCGGCCGACGACCTGGCGTTCGTGACGCGCGAGCTCGCGCGCCAGATCGGGCCGATCGCCCGCTACCTCGTGCAACGGGCGAGCCAGGCCAGCGCCACGCCGGCGCTGCTGATCGACGCGCTCGCCGCCGAACTCGACGACCCGCAGGAACGTGCTGCGTTCGTCGGCGCGTGCCGCCAGCGACTCGGCGGCTGAGGCCGCGCGTCGGCGCCGAGCCCGGGGAGGCGACGCCGCCGGCCTCGCGCGCCGTCGCCGCGCGAGGCGTCGCGCGAACTACTTCTGCGTGCGCGCGTTCAGCTCGTTCGCGAACGCGTTGTATTCCTCGATCGCGTGGTTCGCCGCCTCGCGGTACGCGTTCGCCTGCGCGACCAGCTCCTGCGCCTTCGCGCCGTTCGCCTTCGCGTAATCGTTGACGCAGTTCTTGTACGCCTCGACGCGCTTCTGCATCCGCGTCAGCGTCGCGTTGCTCGGGTTCTCCTCGATCAGCGGCGTCGGCTTGTCGCAGTTCATCGGCGGGATGTCGACGGCCGCGGCCGGGGCGGGCTGCTGGGCGTGCGCCGTCGTCGCGAGGCCGACCGACAGCATCGCGAGCGAAACGAGGATTCCAGATCTGACATTCATGGGCTCTCCGGGAAGACGCGTCGGCGCGCGAGGCGCCATGCGCCGAGTGTAGCGAACGTCACGGGCCGGCCTCGCCGGCCGGCGGCGTCACGAGCGTGAGCTTCGACTGGACCGGCGGCGCCACGTCGTCGTCGAGGTCCGGCGACGCCTCGTCGCCGGCACGCGCCAGCAGGTCGGCGGGCAGCTGCTTCTTCGTCCGCGCGCCGAGCTCGCGCAGCCGCTCGATGCGGCCGACGAGATTGCCGCGGCCGTCGACGAGGCGCTTCTGCGCGAGGTCGTACGTCTCCTGCGCGCTGCGCAGCTGCTTGCCGAGCGTCCTCAGCGACTCCATCACCAGCACGAACTGGTTGTGCAGCGCGCCCGACTGCTCCGCGATCTCGATCGCGTTGCGCGTCTGCTTGTCGCGCTGCCACAGCGACTGGACCGTCATCAGCAGCGCGAGCAGCGTGCTCGGCGTGACGATGACGACCTTGTGGTTCCACGCGTCGAGAAACAGGTCCGCGTCGAGCGACGACGCGAGGCTGAACGCCGGCTCGATCGGGACGAACATCGCGACGAAGTCGGGCGAGTCGACGCCTGCGCCGCGCTGGTAGTTCTTCTCGCCGAGCGACCGCACGTGGCGGCGCATGCCGTCGACGTGCTGGCGACCCGCGTGCGCGCGCGCCGCCGCGTCGTCGGCGGCGTGGTAGCGGTCGTACGCGACGAGCGACACCTTCGAGTCGATCACGACGTGCTTGTCGCCCGGCAGCCGCACGACGATGTCCGGCCGCGACACAGCGCCGTCCTCGTCGCGCACCGTGTGCTGCGCGTGGTACTCGACGCCCTCGACGAGTCCGGAGCGCTCGAGGACGCGCGCGAGGATCACCTCGCCCCAGTTGCCGCGCGTCTTCGCCTCGCCCTTCAGCGCGAGCGTCAGGTTCTTCGCGTCCTCGTTGATCTGCAGCGTCGCGGCCTGCAGGTTCAGCACCTCCTGACGCAACGACGCGCGCTGCTGCGCCTCCTTGTCGTAGACCTCCTCGACCTTCTTCTCGAACGCCGACAGCTTGTCCCCGAGCGGCTTCAGGATCTGGTCGAGCGAGCCGCGCTGATGCTCGGTGATGCGCGCACGATTCGTCTCGAGCGCGTCGCCGGCGATGACCCGGAAGTGCGTCGACAGCTCGTCGCGCATCTGCGCGAGCAGCGCGATCGTCTCCGGTGCGCGCTGCTGCTCGTCGCGCAGCCGCGTCTCGAGCGTCGCCTTCGCGACGCGCTCGTTCGACAGCGCGGCCTGCGCGTCGCGCAGCTCCGTCGTCGCGTCGTCGAGGCGCGTCGGCCAGCGCCCGCGCCTCGTCGTCGCGCGCCTCGAGACGCGCGGCCGCGGCCGCGAGCTGCGCCTTCGCGTCGGCCCCGGCCGCGACCAGCGCGGCGTCGAGCGCGCGCCGGGACGCGCGTCGTCCGACGACGGTGGCCACGACGGCCCCGGCGACGGCGCCGCACGACAGCGAGACGATCAACGAGACGGGATCCACGAGGCGGTCCTGCGCAAAACGACAGCATACCGAACGCGCCGCCCGGGGCGGCGCCGGCGGACGCCTCGTCTCGCGGGCGATGGCCGGATTCGTCCGTCGCCGGTCCGTTCACGGCCTCGCGGTCCGCGCCTCGTCCGGGCACGATCCGGCTATCCTCACGAACCGGAGCCCGCGATGCCTCTCGAGAACCCCCGCAATACCGCCCTGCTCGTCATCGACGTGCAGCAGTCGTTCCGCCAGCGCGACTACTTCGACGAGACCGGCATGACGGCCTTTTTCGAACGCCTGCGGCGACTCGTCGACGGCTTCGACGCGGCCGCCCTGCCGGTCGTCCGCGTCCTGCACATCGAGCCGCAAGGCCCGTTCTCGAAGGCCTCCGGCCACGCCGTGCCGATGCCCGAGGTCCCGTTCGCGCCGGCGGCGACGTTCGAGAAGAACGTGCACAGCGCGCTCGTCGGCACGGGGCTGCAGCCGTGGCTCGAGGCGCGCGGCATCCGGCGGCTCGTCGTCACGGGCATTCGGACCGAGCAGTGCTGCGAGACCACGACGCGCCACGCGTCGGACCTCGGCTTCGACGTCGACTACGCGAGCGAGGCGACAATGACGTGGCCGATGCGCACCCTCGGCGGACGGGTCGTCGCCGCCGACGAGATCCGCGAGCGGACCGAGATGGTCCTCGCCGGCCGCTTCGCGACGATCGTGTCCGTCGACGAGGCGATCGAGCGCGCCGTCGCGGCCGCGCGCGGACGGCCGGCCGCGTGACGCGATGAAGGTCCACTTCGTCGTCCTGCCGCACGTCTACCTGCTCGATCTCGCGGGCATCGCCGACGCGTTCCGCGCGGCGAACCGGATCGCGGGACGCGTCGTCTTCGACTGCGAGTTCGACGGGGTCGGCGATGCGGCGCCGACGTCGATCGGCCCGACGCTCGGGGCGCTGCGGCCGCTGCCCGACGCGCTCGACGACGGCGCGCTGGTCGTGCTGCCGGGCGTCACGCCGCTGTCGGCGATGGACGGTGCCGCGGCGACGACCGTCGTCCGCTGGCTGCGCACGCACGTCGACGCGCGGCACACGCTCGCGTGCGTGTGCGCTGGCGCGTTCGTCGCCGGTCGCGCGGGCTTCCTCGACGGTCGAGCCTGCACGACGCATCACGAGGACTGCGACGCGCTGCAGCGACGCTTCCCCCGCGCGCTGGTCCGCCACAACCGTATCTTCGTCGTCGACGGTCCGCTGATGACGAGCGCCGGCGTGACCGCCGGCGTCGACCTCGCGCTGCATCTCGTCGCGGAACACGCGGGCGCCGCCGTCGCCGCGCGCGTCGCGCGTTCCCTCGTCGTCTACGTCCGTCGCACCGCCGCCGACGAGCAGCTGTCGCCGTGGCTCGCGCATCGCAACCACCTGCACCCGGTCGTTCATCGCGCGCAGGACGCGATCGTCGCCGCACCGGCGCGCGACTGGAACCTCGAGTCGGTCGCCGCCGCCGCGTGCACGAGCGTGCGGCACCTGACGCGGCTGTTCCGCGACGAGGCCGGCGTGACCGTACTCGACTACGTGCGCCAGGTGCGCGTCGCGGTGGCGCGCGAGCGACTCGACACGACAAACCTCAGCGTCGAACGCGTCGCCGAGGCGGCCGGCTTCTCGTCGGCGCATCAGCTGCGTCGGGCGTGGCGCCGGCAGGAGAGCCGGCCGCCGAGCGCGGTCCGCGCCTCGACGCGCTGACCGCGAGCGACTCGGCGATCGCGATCAGCCGGCGAGCCGGCCGAACGCGCGATCGAGGTCGTCGATCAGGTCCCGCTCGTCCTCGGTGCCGGCGTAGAAGCGCACGAGCGTGCCGCCGTGAGGCCAGCGGCTCGCCGTCCGCGCCGCGCCGCCCGGAACGCCGATGCGATACGGCACCGCGAGGCTGTGCACGCCGCCCCAGCTGAAGCCGATGTCGAACAGCTGCAGCGCGTCGATCATCGCGTCGACGCGCGCCTCGGCGATCGACGGATCGACGACGATCGAGAACAGGCCCGACGCGCCGGTGAAGTCGCGGCGCCACGCGGCGTGCCCCGGACAGTCGTCGAAGGCGGGATGCAGCACCGCCGCGACCTCGGGCCGTCGCTTCAGCCACGTCGCGAGCGCGAGCGCGTTCGCGCCGCTCTTCGCGAGCCGCAGTTCCATCGTCGCGAGGCCGCGCAGCACGAGGTACGCGTCGTCGCCGCCGATGCCGTAGCCGAGCCGCATCTGCGCGAGCTTGATGCGCTCGTGCAGCGCCCGGTCACGCGTCGTCACCGAGCCCATCAGCACGTCGCTGCCGCCCGACGGGTACTTCGTCAGCGCATGCATCGCGATGTCGATGCCGTGGTCGAACGGCCGGAACAAAACGCCGGCCGCCCACGTGTTGTCGATCGCGGTCAAGACGCCGTGCCGCTTCGCGATCGCGACGAGCGCCGGGACGTCCGGGACCTCCATCGTCACCGAGCCCGGCGTCTCGATCCACATCAGCCTCGTCCGCCCGTCGACGAGCGCCTCGGCGGACGACGCGTCGGTGGGATCGTAGAACGACGTCTCGACGCCGAACGCCGCGAGCATCGACGCACCGAGGTCGCGACTCGGGCCGTACACGTTGTCCGGCAGCAGCAGGCGGTCGCCGCTCGCGAGCATCGCCAGGTCGATGGCCGCGATCGCGGCGAGGCCCGACGGCAGCAGCAGGCCGTGGCTCGCGCCGTCGAGGTCCGCGATCCGCTTCGCGAGCGCGTACGTCGTCGGCGTGCCGTGCAGGCCGTACGTGTACTGGTCCTCGCGCTTCCAGTCGCGCGCGCGCATCGCCGCGACGGTCGGGAACGCGATCGTCGACGCGTGATGGACCGGCGTGTTGAGGCCGCCGAACGGCGGCGGAACGTAGTCGTCGTGGACGAGCCGCGTCGCGAGCGCGGGCCGCTTCGTGTCGTCGGTCATGACCAGGCGCCGCGGCATGTCGGACCTCGCGGGTCGAGTCGCGCGACGCGCTTCATGTCGGGCCTCGCGGGTCGAGTCGCGCGACGCCCTTCAGGTAGGGCCGCAGCACCTCCGGCACGATGACCGAGCCGTCGGCCTGCTGGTAGTTCTCGAGCACCGCGACGAGCGTGCGGCCGACCGCCAGGCCCGAGCCGTTGAGCGTGTGCACGAGCTCGGGCTTGCCCTGCGGCGTTGCGGAAGCGCGCCTGCATGCGGCGCGCCTGGAACGCCTCGCAGTTCGACAGCGACGCTGATCTCGCGGTAGGTGTCCTGCGCCGGCAGCCAGACCTCGAGGTCGTAGGTCTTGGCCGCGCCGAAGCCCATGTCGCCGGTGCACAGCAGCATCGACGCGGTACGGCAGGCTCGAGCTTCTGCAGGATCGGTCTCGGCGTGGCCGACCATGTCCTCGAGCGCCGCGTACGCTGTCTCGGGATGCGACGATCTGCACCATCTCGACCTTGTCGAACTGGTGCTGGCGGATCATGCCGCGCGTGTCGCGGCCGTAGCTGCCGGCCTCCGAGCGGAAGCACGGCGTGTGCGCCGTCAGCTTGATCGGCAGCGCCGTCGTGCGGCGAGGATGCTCGTCGCGCACGGTGTTCGTCAGCGAGATCTCCGAGGTCGAGATCAGGTACTGCTCGGCGCCGCTCGCCTTCGTCGCCGCCCTTCTTCACCGAGAACATGTCGTCCTCGAACTTCGGCAGCTGGCCGGTGCCGTCGAGCACGTCGCGCGTTGACGATGTAGGGCGTGTAGCACTCGGTGTAGCCGTGCTCGTCGGTGTGCATGTCGAGCATGAACTGCGCGAGCGCGCGGTGCAGCCGCGCGACCGGCCGCGCAGCACGACGAAGCGCGAGCCCGACAGCTTGGCGCCGGTCTCGAAGTCGAGGCCCGAGCGGCGCGCCGACGTCGACGTGGTCCTTGACCGCGAAGTCGAACGCGCGCGGCGTGCCCGACGCGGCGCACCTCGACGTTGTCGGTCTCGTCGAGCGCCCGACCGGCGTGTCGGGATGCGGCAGGTTCGGCGTCGCGAGCAGCAGGTCGCGCAGGCGCTCCTGGATCGCCGCGAGCTGCGCCTCGAGACGCTTCAGCGTGTCGGGCATCGCCGCGACCTCGGCCATCACCGCGCTGGCGTCCTCGCCCTTGCCCTTCAGCCGGCCGATCTGCTTCGACAGCGCGTTGCGGCGCGCCTGCAGCTCCTCGGTCTCGGTCTGCACGCGCTTGCGTTCGGCCTCGAGCGTCTCGAACCCGTCGCGATCGAACGCATGGCCCCGGCTGTCGAGCGCGGCGATGACGCGAGGCAGATCCTTGCGGAGGACGGCGAGGTCGAGCATGACGAGGACGCGTCGAGAAGGGCCGGCGATTTTCGCACACGGGTCCGGCCGACCTTCGGCGCCGTGGACGACGCGGGTCGCGGACGCGCCGACGACGTCGTACGACACGCGACCGGGTCGTGCGCGCGCGCCGTGCCGCAGGCGTCGACGCGGCGGCATCGAGGGCTGCGCCGGGCGACGGGCCGGCGACGGGCGGCCGGGCGACGCACGCGACGCGCGCCGCACGCGGCGGCGCGCCGCCTGCGCCCGACTACTTCGCGAGGAACGCCCGGATCACGTCGCCCGCCTTCGCGACGTCGGTCACGCCGTCGAGATGGCCGCCGTCGCCGTCGATGACGAACAGCTCGGCCGGGACGCCGCGCGCGCGCAGCGTGTCGACCATCAGCACCGAGTACTCGGGGAACAGCAGCTTGTCGGACTGCGCCGGGATCGCGAGGACCTTCGCCTTGATCCGCGAGACGCCCTCGTCGAGCGTCGCGCCCTGCCCGACGCGATACAGCTGGTTCGCGCGGACGAGGTAGAGGAACGAGTTCGCGTCCGCCGACGCGGCGCGCGCGGCGCCCGCCTTGTCGAGCGTGTCCGAGACCTTGTACTTCGCGTCCCACGACGCGATCGGATCCGCGCCGGCGACCGCGAGGTCGCGATGGAACGTGCGCTCGGCCCAGCCCGGCGCGCGCGAGCTGATCGTGACGAGCTTCAGCGCCTCGGCGACCCCGTGCAGCGGCTCTTCCTTGCCGTAGTAGTCGCCGCCGTTCCACTTCGGATCGTCGTAGATCGGCATCGCCCACTCGTCGGCGACCGCGATCAGGTACGGGTTCGCCTCGAGGCCGCCGGGGATCACCGGGATCGCGCGCTCGACCATCTCCGGATACGAGCGACGCCCACTCCATCGTCTGCAGCGACCCCATCGACGCGCCGGTGACCGCGACGAAACGCTTGATGCCGAGCGCGTCGGCGAGCGCCTTCTGCGTCGCGCACGAAGTCCTTGATCGTGACGATCGGGAAGCGCATGCCGTACGGCTTGCCGGTGTCCGGGTCGATCGTCGCGGGGCCCGTCGTGACGACGTTCGGGTCCTTCGTCGACAGGTTCACGAGCGTGTCGGCGGACACGACGAAGTACTTGTCGGTGTCGAAGGGCTTGCCGGACCCGATGATCGAGTCCCAGTAGCCGGGTGCCGCGTCGGTCGCCTTGTACTTGCCGGCGGCGTGCGAGTTGCCCGAGAAGTAGTGCGCGACGAAGATCGCGTTCGTGCCGGCGGCGTTCAGCGTGCCGTAGGTCTCGTAGCCGAAGCGGACGTTCTTGATGGTCTTGCCGCCGACGGTCGTGTAGACCGGGATCGTGAAGACCTTCTTCTCGACGAGCCCGTCGAACGCGTGGGCGGTCGAGGCCACGACCGCGCCCCACAGCGTGACCAGGATCGTGCCCGCTCGGAACCAGCGATGCCGCATGTCGTCCTCCCTGTTGTTGGTGTGCGCCGATGATGGCATGGCGCACGTCGCGGCGGAACGTGGGACGATCCCGATGGCGCATCGCCGGACGATGCTGCCCGATCCGGACGACCCGATGCCGCTCCACATCGAGACCCCCACCGTCGACTCGCGCCCGCTGTCCGCGGCGGCGGGCCGCGCCGTCGACGCTCAAGCTCGACGCGCTGCAGCCGAGCGGCTCGTTCAAGCTGCGCGGCATCGGCGCGGCGTGCGAGGCGTACGCGCGCGACGGCGCCGGCCGCTTCCTGTCGTCGTCGGGCGGCAACGCCGGCATCGCGGTGGCCTGCGCGGGACGGGCGCTCGGCGTCCCGGTCGTCGTCGTCGTACCGGAGACGGCGACCGAACACGCGCGACGGCTGATCCGCCAGGAAGGCGCCGAGGTCGTGATCCACGGCGCGTCGTGGCAGGAGGCCCACGAGCGCGTCGTCGCGATGCGCGGACCCGACGACGCGCTGCTGCATCCGTTCGACGACCCGCTGATCTGGGACGGTCACGCGACGATGATCGACGAGGCGGCGCGCGGCGGTCCGAAGCCCGACGCCGTCGTCGTGGCGGTCGGCGGCGGCGGCCTGCTGTGCGGCGTGATCGAGGGGCTGCGCCGCAACGGCTGGGGCGACGTCGCGGTCGTCGCGGTCGAGACCGACGGCACGGCGTCGCTGCATCGCGCGCTCGAGGCCGGCGAGCGCGTCGCGCTGCCCGCGGTGACCGGCGTCGCCACGTCGCTCGGCGCGAAGCAGGTCTGCGCCCGCGCGTTCGACCTCGCGCGCGAGCATCCGCTCGTCAGCGTGCTCGTCGACGACGCGGCCGCCGTGCGCGCCTGCATGCGCTTCCTCGACGACCACCGGCTCGTCGTCGAGCCGGCGTGCGGCGCGGCGCTCGCCGTCGCGTACGACGCGATGCCCGCGCTCGCACCGTTCGACCGCGTGCTCGCGATCGTCTGCGGCGGCGCGACCGCGACGGCCGCCCAGCTGTCGGCGTGGTCCGCCGCGCTCGCCGGGCGGTGACGTATGCGCACGATCCGGGCGAGCGCGATGCGCGCCGCCCATCCATGGAGATGACGATGACGAAACGGATCCTGGTGCTGCTGTCGTTCGTGTGGGTCGCGGGGGCGCACGCGGCGCCGCCGACGAAGGAGTCGATCGAGGCGTTGCTCGAGGTGACGAAGGCGAGTCGCACGTTCGACGGCGTGATGGACACCATGACGCGAACGACGCAGCAGCAGCTGGCGACCGCGTTCGCCGGCCGACCGCTCGCGCCGGAGCAGCAACAGGCGATGCGCGACCTGCAGACGAAGATCTCGAACGTCGTGCGCGAGGCGATGTCGTTCGAGCGGCTCGAGCCGCTCTACGTCGACGTCTACCGGCAGACGTTCACGCAGGACGAGATCGACGGGATGATCGCGTTCTATCGCACGCCGGTCGGCCAGAGCTCGATCGACAAGATGCCGCAGGTGATGCAACGGATGCAGGTCGCGATGCAGCCGCTGATGACCGAGACGATGCAGCGGGTGCTCGCGATCACGAAGCAGGCCATGAGCGAGGCGCAAGGCGGCCGACCGGCGGCCGACGGCCCGGCGAAGTGACGCGGCCCGACGCGCGTCAGCCGGCGTCCGGGTCGTCCGCCTCGCCCGCCGCCGCGTCGCCGGCCGGGCGGTCCGGCGCCGCCTCGGCGTGCGCGTCGTCGAGCGACTTCAGGTACGCGAGCCGCTGTCCGATCCTCGCCTCGAGCCCGCGCGGCGTCGGCCGGTACCAGCCGGGCTCGTCCATGCCGTCGGGCAGGTAGCTCTCGCCGGCCGCGTAGGCGTCGGGCTCGTCGTGCGCGTAGCGGTACTGCTTGCCGAAGCCGAGCTCCTTCATCAGCTTCGTCGGCGCGTTGCGGATGTGATGCGGCACCGGCCGCGACCCGTCCTCCTGGACGAAGCGCCGCGCCGCGCCGTACGCCGTGTACACCGCATTCGACTTCGGGGCGGCGGCGAGATAGATCACCGCCTCGGCGAGCGCGAGCTCGCCTTCCGGACTGCCGAGCCGCTCGTAGACGTCGGCCGCGTCGAGCGTGATCCGCAGCGCCCGCGGGTCGGCGAGGCCGATGTCCTCGCTCGCCATGCGGATCATGCGGCGCGCGAGATAGCGCGGGTCGGCGCCGCCGTCGAGCATCCGCGTGAACCAGTACAGCGACGCGTCGGGATGGCTGCCGCGGACCGCCTTGTGCAGCGCGCTGATCTGGTCGTAGAACGCGTCGCCACCCTTGTCGAAGCGCCGCAGGTTCTCCGACAGCGCGCGGGCGAGCAGCGCGTCGTCGATCGTGGTCGCACGCTTCGGCCGCGGCCGCGCGCGCGACGATCTCGAGGTTGTTGAGCAGCTTCCGCGCGTCGCCGTCGGCGCTCGCGATCAGCGTGCGCCGCGCGTCGCCGGCGTGAACGTCAGCGCGTGGAGCTCGGGCGACGCCGGGTCGGTCGAGCGCACGCACGAGCAGCGCGTCGAGGTCGGCCGCGGTCAGGCTCGTCAGCACGTAGACCGCGGCGCGCGACAGCAGCGCGCCGTTGACCTCGAACGACGGGTTCTCGGTGGTCGCGCCGATGAACACGAACAGGCCCGACTCGACGTGCGGCAGGAACGCGTCCTGCTGGCTCTTGTTGAAGCGATGGACCTCGTCGACGAACACGATCGTCTGGCGGCCCGACTGCGCTCGCGTCAGCTCGGCCCGCGCGACGGCGTCGCGGATGTCCTTGACGCCGGCGAGGACCGCCGACAGCGCGATGAAGTCGGCGTCGAACGCGTCGGCCATCAGCCGCGCGAGCGTCGTCTTGCCGACGCCGGGCGGGCCCCACAGGATCATCGAATGCGGCCGCTGCGACTCGAACGCGACGCGCAGCGGCTTCCCGGGCCCAAGCAGCTGCGGCTGTCCGATCACCTCGTCGATCGTGCGCGGCCGCAGGCGCTCCGCGAGCGGCACGACCGCGGGATCGGCCGCGGGGGACGCCGCGCGACGACGCGGCGCCGGCGCGGGTGCGGCGCCGCCGAAGAGATCGCTGGTGACGTTCGAGGCCAAGGGAAGGACGACGGGTCGGTCGGACCGGCAAGCCTAATCGATCGCCGGGGCGACGGACCACGGCAGCGGCGTCAGCTCGAACGCGACCGACAGCGCGGCCACCTTCGGCAGCTGCTTCGCGAGGTGCCGATCGAACCAGTCCGCGTAACGCGCGACGACGAGGTCGCGCGCCGCGCCGTCGGGCAGCGACGACAGCAGCCGGCGAGCGACCGCCTCGTCGGTCAGCTTGCCGAGCTTGTCCTGCAGGTCCGCGAGCGCGTCGCGGAACCGCCGCGTCGCCTCGGGCGCGAACAGCGACTGCAGGAGGTCGAGCGCGTATCGCAGCCGCTTGACCTCGATCCGCAGCCCGTGCCTCTCGTGCTCGTCGAGGACGGCGATGCGGCGCGAGGGCCGCACGAGCCGCGCGCGTTGCCGATCGAGCCACCGCGGCGCGAGCCGGCCGAGCGACGGCCGGTCGTCGTCCGTCGCGTCGAGCCGCTCGACCGTGCGCATCACGGCGATCGCGGTCGCGCCGAAGCTTCCGCGGTCGAGCAGGTCGAACAGCGCACGATGCGCCTCGATGCGGCGCGCGCCCATCGCGGCACCGATCTCGTCGACCGCGGCGCGCCCCTCCTCGTCGTCCGCGATCTTCTCGCGCAGCCGCGCCATCGTGTCCGACGCGAAGACGTCCTGGTCGCGCGCGGCGCCGAACACGCGGCCGACGTCGCGCAGCGCGTCGTCGAGCGCGTCGAAGCGACGTCCCTTCGCGACCGGCCGGAACGTGCGCAGCGCGCTGCGGGCGCGGCGGATCGCGACGCGCGCCTGGTGGACGAACTCGACGCGGTCGTCGATCGCCGCGGCATCGGCGGCGCCGCGGTCGAGCAGCGCGTGCGCGTTCGTCAGCAGCGCGTCGTTGCAGACCGCGAGCACGTGGGCGAGGTGGCGGGCCGGATGCGCATCGCCGCGCGCGTCGGGCAGCGCCGGCTTCGCCGGCTCGACGACGTCGCCGCGCGCGAGCCGATAGCCGCGCGCGGCCTTGCTGTCGGCGAGCGGGATCAGCGGCAGGTCGCGCGCGAGGCGCTCCGCGAAGCGCAGCAGCGCCGTCGACCCGACGTCCCGCCCCGCGCGCCTCGTCTCGAGCTCGAGCTCGCAGATCGCGGTCGTGCGTCGCGCGCGACCGCGGCCCGCGACGATCGTGCCGACGTCGAACGCGACCTCGACCTCGCTGCCGTCCTCGAGGCGGCACATCCGCGTCTCGCGACGGAAGTTGGTCGCGAACACGGGCGCGAGCCGTCTCGCGAGCGTGCGCGTCGATGCGACCCCGGCGAGCGGCGTGTCGCGCAGCCGGGCGAGCTCGAGCGCGGGACCGGCGACCGGCATCTCCCATTCGCCGCGCGTCGACAGCGCGCCCGCCGGGCGCCCGTCCGCGTCGCCGCGCGTCTTCAGCGTCTGGACCCACTGGCGACCGACGCGGCGCAGCCGCAGCGCGATGCCGTTCGCCGCGAGCGCGTGGTCGCCGGTGTCGAAGTAGCGACTGTCGACGCGCGCCGCGCGGACGGGGCCGATCGCGTGCTCGACGAGCAGCGGCTGTGCCCAGACGCGGCCGACGCTCGACGGCGGCACGGCCAGCTTCAGCTCGACCTCGCGCGGCACCGCCGCCGACGGCGCGGCGTCCGACACGTCGGTCGTTCCGGTATCGTGGTCGTTCATCGCCTCGCCGTCACATGCAACGCATCGGACTGATCTCGGACACGCACGGGCTGCTGCGGCCGGAGGCGCTCGCCTTCCTCGCCGGTTGCGATCGTATCGTGCATGCGGGCGACATCTGCGATCCGTCGGTGCTCGACGCGTTGCGGGCGATCGCGCCGGTCGACGCGGTTCGCGGCAACAACGACGTCGGTGCCTGGGCCGACGCGCTCGACGTCGCGACGACGCTCGCGATCGACGACGTGACGATCCACGTGATCCACGACGTCGCGGACCTCGGCCGCCATCCCGCGCCCGAGGGCACGCGGTTCGTCGTCCACGGCCATTCGCACAAGCCGGCGATCGTCGAACGCGACGGGGTCGTGCGCGTCAATCCGGGCAGCGCGGGTCCGCGCCGCTTCTCGTTGCCGGTCTCGATCGGCGAGCTCGTCGTCGACGGCGCGCACGCGACGCCGCGCCTCGTCAAGCTGCTGCCGTGACGCCGACGACTCGCACGACGCGGCGGCCGCACCGCGCGGCGGCCGCCCCGATCACGCGGCTAGCGCAACGCCGCGGTCAGGTCGCCCATCGGCGGGTTGCCGTGCGCCTGCAGCGCGCGGTCGCGCGCGACGATGCCCGGCAGCGGCTCGAGGTTCCAGCGCCGCGTGATGAAGCGGATGATCGACCCGCTGTCGTACGGCGTGTGATCGACGACGCCCTGCCGCGCGAGCGGCGACACGACGATCGCCGGGATGCGGGTGCCGGGGCCGAGCAGATCGCCCTTCGGCACGGCGACGTGATCCCAGTTGCCGCCGAACTCGTCGTACGTGACGACGATCAGCATGTGGTCCCACTGCGGACTCGCCTGCAGCGTCGCGATCAGGTCGGCGAGATGCGCGTCGCCGTCCGCGATGTTCGCGTAGCCGGGATGCTGGTTCAGGTTGCCCTGCGGCTTGTAGAACGCGACCGCCGGCAACGTGCCCGCGGCGGCCGCGGCGACGAAGTCGTCCTCGTCCTTCAGGTGCCGCGCCCGCGCGTCGGCCCGCGTGGCCGGGTCGAACGCCGCGTAGTAGTTGAACGGCTGGTGCGCGGTCTGGAAGTTCGGCGAACCGCGCGCGACGTTCGGCACGTCGATGACACGGCGCTGCATGCTCGCCGGCTGCATGCCGTCGGCGAGCGCGGCCTTCCACGACTGCCCGTACCACGCCCACTCGATGCCCTTCGCGTCGAGCCGATCGCCGATCGTCGCGGCCGTCTGCGGCGGCAGCGTCGACGCCTTGCGCGGGTCCGCGTACGGCAGGTCCCGCGCCGACGCCGAGACCGGCGCGTTCGTGCTCGGCTGGTACGCCGGCTGCATCGTGTTGACGGCGTAGAACTTGCCGTCGCCGAAGTAGTTCGCCGGCGTGATGTTGCCGCTCTCGACGAACGTCGGCTCGCCGTCGAGCGCCGAACGCGGCGACTTCGGCGCCGTCGCGAGGCGCGGCAGGTAGCGCCCGGCCGCGTCGCGGTCGAGCGTCGTCAGCATCGGCTTCGCGGCCGCCGTGTCGGCGTGCGGGTATTCCGGCGCGCACGCGCAGATCAGGTACTGGTGATTGAGGAACGAGCCGCCGAACGCGCCCTGGAAGAACGCGTCGGCGAGCACGTAGCGGCGCGCGATCGCGTACAGCCGCGACGGCTGCGTGTCGAACTGCCCCATCGTCAGGCCGCCTTCGTTCGACCACGCCGCGAAGCCGTCGTTGCGGCCGTCGCCGATCTGCATCTGGTGCTCGAAGAAGCGGTGCCAGAGGTTGCGCGTCGTCGTGTCGAGCGTGAGCCGGGCGTGCGATGCGGAGCGAGACTCGAACGTCGTCTCGAGCGCGAACGGCGCGTTCGGCAGCGACGCGCTCTCGGCCTGCGTCACGACCGGCGCGACGCCGTCCGCGGTCACGCCGCCCCACGTCGGCGGCAGCACCGGCAGCACCGTGCGGCCGTCGCGGTCCTTCTGCGGCGCGTAGGCCGCGGTCGGCTTGCCGTCCGCGTCGACGACCTCGTCGAGCCCGTGCGCGCCGGGGAAGCGGCCGTACAGCGCGTCGAACGAACGGTTCTCGGCGTACAGCACGACGACGTTGCGGATCTCGTCGATCGACGTCGTCGATCGCGCGGCCGCCGCTCGCGGCGCGTCGCCGTGGTTCACGCAGGCGGCCAGCGCGAGCAGCGCGATCGCCGTCGTCGCGTGCGAGCCGATCCGCGTCGCGTCCTTGATGTCCGGCATCGCCGCCTCCTTTCATCGAGGCCGCGATGATCGCATGTCAGGTCACTGCAGCGTGTTCGAGAGGTCGCCCATCGCGGGGCTGCCGTTCGCCTTCAACGCCGCGTCGCGCGCCGCGATGCCGGGCAACGTCGGCAGGCTCCAGCGCCGCGTGATGAAGCGCAGGATCGACGCCGTATCGTACGGCGTGTGATCGACGACGCCGGTCTTGCCGAGCGGCGAGATGATGAGCGCCGGGATGCGCGTCCCCGGTCCGAGCTTGTCGCCCTTCGGCGGCGTCACGTGGTCCCAAACGCCGCCGAACTCGTCGTACGTGATGACGATCATCATGTTCCTGTACTGCGGGCTGGCCTGCAGCTTCGCGACGAGGTCGGCGATGTGCGCGTCGCCGTCGGCCACGTTCGCGTAGCCCTCGTGCTGGTTGAGGTTGCCCTGCGGCTTGTAGAACGCGACCGCGGGCAGCGTGCCCGCCGCCGCGTCGGCGACCAGGTCGGTGTAGTCCTTGAGGTGCGCCGCGCGGTCTGCCGCGTGCGTGACCGGATCGAGGTCCGCGTAGTAGTTGAACGGCTGGTGGTGCGCCTGGAAGTCGACGGCGACGCGCGCGCCGTCGACGGCGGCGTAGATCACGGTCCGCGCGCGCCGACGGCGGCCTGCGTGCCGTCGGCGAGCGCCGCGTTCCACGCAGCCGCCGTACCACTTCCACGACACGCCCTTCGCGTTCAGCAGGTCGCCGATGTTCGTCTGCGTCTGCGGCGGCAGCGTCGTGGCCGCGGTCGTGTCGGCGTACAGCAGGTCGGCGCCGTTCGTGCCGCCGGCGCGTTGCCGCTCGGCTGGTACGGCGGCTGCATCGTGTTGACGGCGTAGAACTTGCCGTCGCCGAAGTAGTTCGCCGGCGTGATGTTGCCGCTCAGCGCGAAGACCGGCGGGCCGTCGAGCGCCGACGCCGGCGACTGACGCGGCGGTCGTGAGGCGCGCGGAGGTCGTTGCCCGTCGCGTCCTTGTCGAGCACCGCGATGGTCGGCTTCGCGGCCGCGGTGTCGGCGTTCGGATACTCGGGCGCGCAGGCGCAGATCAGGTACTGGTGGTTCAGGAACGAGCCGCCGAACGCGCCTTCGAAGAAGTTGTCGGCCAGCACGTATTGCTGCGCGAGCTTGTACAGCGCCGAGCCGCTGGCGTCGAAGTGGCCCATCGTGAGGCCGCCGGCGTCGGCCCACGCGGCGTACCCGTCGCTCTTGCCGCGTCGATCTGCATCTGGTTCTCGAAGAACCGGTGATAGAGGTCGCGCGTCGTCGTCGTGAGGTCGAGGCGTGCGCCCGACGCGGCGGTGAACGCGGTCTCGATCGCGAACGGCGCGTTCGGCAGGCCCGCGCTCTGCGCCTGCGTCACGACCGGCTGCACGCCGGCGGCGGTGACGCCGCCCCAGGTCTGCGGCAGCGACGGCAGCACGGTGCCGTCGCGGTCCTTCTGCGGCACGTAGGCCGCGGTCGGCCTGCCGTTCGCGTCGACGACTTCGCGACAGGCCGTTCGCGCCGGGGAAGTTGCCGTACAGGTTGTCGAACGCGCGGTTCTCCGCGTAGATCACGACGAGGTTCTGGACCTGCTGCACCTTGTCGACCGCGACCGGCGCGGGCGGATCGCTCCCGCCGTCGTCGCTGCCGCCGCACGAACCGAGGACCACCAGCGTCGTCGCCGACAGGGCCCGAACCATCGTTGCGCACTTCATCCGTCGTCCCCTCCGTTTGCCGAAGCGCGCAATCTGATCGGACGATGTGACAGCGGCGTGGCGACGGCGGGTTTCGTCGCATCGACGCCACCGATCGCGTCCGGTCTCGGCGCTGTCACCTCGCCGTGATGCGGACGTCCTACGATGACGCGATGAATCGCCTCCCGTCCCGGCGTCGCGGCCCGCGCGCCGCTGCCGCTTCGCTCGTCGCCGTGTCCTGCATCGCCGCGGCCGCCGGCGCCCCACCGTCGTCGGGCTTCTACGCCACGCCGTTCGAGAAGACGCCCGGCCCGGCCGCGCTCGAGGCGCTCGGCCGCCGGATGTTCTTCGACGCGGGCCTGTCGGCGTCGGGCCGCATGTCGTGCGCGTCGTGCCACGACCCCGCGCACGCGTTCGGGCCGCCGAACGACTTGCCGGTCCAGCGTGGCGGCGCGACGATGAAGGAGGCCGGCGTGCGTGCCGTGCCGTCGCTGCGCTACCTGCAGGCGGTGCCGCCGTTCACCGAACACTTCATGGAGACCGACGGCAACGACAGCGAGGACCAGGGCCCCGCCGGCGGCGTGTCGTGGGACGGTCGCGCGTCGAGCAAGCACGACCAGGCGCGGATCCCGCTGCTGTCGCCGTTCGAGATGGCGAACGCGGACGAGGCCGCCGTCGTCGCGCGCCTCGCGCGTGCGCCGTACGCCGACGACTTCCGCGCCGCGTTCGGTCCGCATCTGTTCGACGACCGCGCGAACGCGTTCCGCGCCGCGACGCTCGCGCTCGAGGTGTTCCAGCAGAGCCCGAAGGACTTCTATCCGTACGACAGCAAGTACGACGCGGTCCTGCGCGGCCGCGCGACGCTGACCGCCGCCGAGCAGCGCGGGCTGGCGCTGTTCGACGATCCGTCGCGCGGCAACTGCGCGAGCTGCCATCCGAGCCGCATCAGGGAAGGCGGCTTCCCGGCGTTCACCGACTTCGGCTTCGTCGCGCTCGGCGTGCCGCGCAACCCGGCGATCCCCGCGAACCGCGCGCCCGGCTATCACGACCTCGGCCTGTGCGGCCCGTTGCGCACCGACCTCGCCGGCAAGCCGCAGTACTGCGGCCTCTTCCGCACGCCGACGCTGCGCAACGTCGCGCTGCGCCGCGCGTTCTTCCACAACGGCGTCGTCCACACGCTGGAGGACGCCGTGCGCTTCTACGCGGAGCGCGACGTCCGGCCCGGGCGCTGGTATCCGGTGCGCGGCGGCAAGCCGGTGCGCGACGACGACCTGCCGTCGCAGTACCGCGACAACGTCGAGCGCGGCGCGCCGTTCGCGCCGCGGCCCGACGGGCGTGCGACGCTCGACGACCGCGACATCGCGGACCTCGTCGCGTTCCTGAAGACGCTGACCGACGGCGACCTCGCGGCCGCGGCCGCCCGGCCCGGACCGCGCGCCGCGCGTTGAGCCTCGCCGTTGCGCGAACGCGGGCGCTCTCCTACCATCCGAGCCCCGACCCGACCGATGGCAGGCGACGCGCGTGGCCACGACGACGATCATGCGACGCGACCCGCGGGTCGACGAATACATCGCGAACGCGGCGCCGTTCGCGCGGCCGATCCTCGCGCACCTGCGCAGCGTCGTGCACGCGGCCTGCCCCGACGTCGTCGAGGACCTGAAGTGGCGAATGCCGTTCTTCACCTATGCCGGCACGAACCTCTGCCACATGGCCGCGTTCAAGGGACACTGCGCGTTCGGCTTCTGGCGCGGCAAGGAGATCGCCGGCCTGCCGACGATCGACGGCAACGCATCGATGGGAAGCGTCGGACGCCTCGGCTCGCTCGACGACCTGCCGCCGCGGCGGCAGCTGACGAGCTGGATCAAGGCCGCGATGAAGCTGAACGACGGCGCCACGAGGCCGGCGCGCGCGACCTCGAAGCGCGCCGCGCTCGCGGTGCCGGACGATCTCGCGACGGCGCTTCGGGCACGCCCCGACGCGGCCGAACGCTTCGAGGCGCTCGCGCCGTCGGCACGTCGCGACTATTGCGAATGGGTCCTGGAGGCGAAGCGCGAATCGACCCGCGCGTCGCGCATCGCGACGACGGTCGACTGGGTCGCCGAAGGCAGGACGCGTCACTGGAAGTACCGGCGGTGAGCGGCCCCGGGCCGCGTCGCGAAGGACGCCGATGAGCACGCTCGTCGTCGTCGCGGCGGTCGCGATCCTCGTCGTCGCGGCGCTGCACGCGGGCTTCCTCGTGCTCGAGACGGTGCTGTGGACGACGCCGTTCGGCCGCCGGACGTTCGGCCTCGATCCGGCGTTCGCCGAGGCGACGCGGTCGCTCGCGGCGAACCAGGGGCTCTACAACGGGTTCCTGGCCGCCGGCCTCTTGTGGGGCGCGATCGCGACACTGCAGGAGTCGGTCTTCGCGTGGCCGGTCGCGGCCTTCTTCCTCGCGTGCGTCGTCGTCGCCGGCGTCTTCGGCGCGGTTACCGTCAGCCGCCGGATCCTGTTCGTGCAGGCCGTGCCGGCGCTGCTCGCGCTCGCGCTCGCGTGGCTCGCGCACCGGTCATGACGTTGCGTTATCCTCGAACCCCCCATGGCACCCGAGGACGACGATGATCAAGAAGAGCGGGTCGGCGTACTGGCACGGCGGCATCAAGGACGGCGGCGGCACGATCTCCACGCAGACCGGCGTGTTGAAGGAAGCGCCGTACGGATTCCGTTCGCGCTTCGAAGGCGGTCCCGGCACGAACCCCGAGGAGCTGATCGGCGCCGCGCACGCGGGCTGCTTCTCGATGGCGCTGTCGCTGATGCTCGGCAACGCGAACATGACCGCCGAGAGCATTCGCACGACGGCGACCGTGTCGCTCGACCAGGACGGCGGCGGCTTCACGATCAAGGCCGTCCATCTCGAGACGAACGTGAAGGTGCCGGGCGCCGACAAGTCGGCCGTCGAGAAGGCGATCCAGGACGCGAAGGCCGGCTGCCCGGTGTCGAAGCTGCTGAAGGCCGACATCACGCTCGACGCGAACGTCGAGACCTGACGGCGGCGGCCTTCGGGCCCTAGTCGCGCAGCACGTCCGCGCCCTTCGGCGGCACGAACGCGAACGTCGACGGATCGATCGGCGGATTGCGTTCGACGTCCGAGAAGTCGAGCGTCGTCGTCTGGCCGAGCGCGTCGCGCAGCACCATCGACGCGAGCTCGCCGGACGCGGAAGCCGATCGAGATCCGCTCGAACTGCGTGTCCTTGTTCTTCGGCGTCGCGTCGAGCCACGCGATGCCGTCGCGCATGCCGGCGTCCTTCAGGTCGAACGCTCGGTCGAGGTCGCTGCTGCCGAACAGGATCGCGGCCGGCGTGCTGCCGAGCGCGTCGCCGAGCTTCTTCACCGTGACCTGGTTCAGGTCGCGGTCGTAGATCGACAGCGTCTCGCCGTCGGCGACGAGCAGCTGCTCGTACGGCTTCGTGTAGCGCCAGCGGAAGCGGCCCGGCCGCTGGAAGACGAAGTCGCCGCTCGCCGGCGGCGACGCCTTCGCGCGCGACTGCACGCGTTGCACGAACGACCCCTTCGCGCTCTTCGTCCGCGACACGAACGCGTGCAGGTCGTCGACCGCGTCGGCGCGGCACGCGACCGACAGGCCGGCGAGCGCGAGCCCTGCGAGCGCGCGCGCCCACGTCCGTCGCGACACCGACGGGCGCGCGGTCACTCGGCGCTCGCGCCGGGCACGAGGATCTCGCGGTTGCCGTTCGGCTGCAGCGCCGACACGAGGCCCGCGCGCTCCATGTCCTCGAGCAGCCGCGCGGCGCGGTTGTAGCCGATCCGCAGCTTGCGCTGCACGTACGAGATCGACGCGCGCCGGTCCTTCAGCACGATCGACACGGCCTCGTCGTACAGCGCGTCGGCCTCGCCGCCGCCGGCGTTGCCGCCCGGCGCGGCGCCCGCGTCCTCGGCGTCGCCGAGCGTGCCGCCTTCGAGGATGCCTTCGATGTAGTTCGGACCGCCCTGCGCGGCCGCCTGCGCCTTCAGGTGCTCGACGACGGCGTGCACCTCCTCGTCGGCGACGAACGCGCCGTGGACGCGCTGCGGCAGCCCGGTGCCGGGCGGCAGGTACAGCATGTCGCCCATGCCGAGCAGCGCCTCGGCGCCCTGCTGGTCGAGGATCGTGCGGCTGTCGATCTTCGAGCTGACCTGGAAGCCGATCCGCGTCGGGATGTTCGCCTTGATGAGGCCGGTGATGACGTCGACCGACGGCCGCTGCGTCGCGAGGATCAGGTGGATGCCGGCCGCGCGCGCCTTCTGCGCGATCCGCGCGATCAGCTCCTCGACCTTCTTGCCGACGACCATCATCAGGTCGGCGAGCTCGTCGATGACGATGACGATCGTCGGCAGCTTGTCGAGCGGCTCGGGCGCGTCCGGCGTCAGCGAGAACGGGTTGCGCGATCTTCTCGTCGCGCTTCGCGGCGTCGGCGATCTTGTTGTTGTAGCCGGCGAGGTTGCGCACGCCGAGCTTCGACATCAGCTTGTAGCGGCGCTCCATCTCGGCGACCGCCCAGTTCAGCGCGTGGCCGGCCTGCCGCATGTCGGTCACGACCGGCGCGAGCAGGTGCGCGATGCCCTCGTAGACCGACAGCTCGAGCATCTTCGGGTCGATCAGGATCAGCCGCACCTGGTTCGCCTCGGCCTTGTACAGCAGCGACAGGATCATCGCGTTGATGCCGACCGACTTGCCGGAGCCGGTCGTGCCGGCGACGAGCAGGTGCGGCATCTTCGCGAGGTCGGCGACGACCGGGCGACCGGCGATGTCCTTGCCGAGCGCGAGCGTCAGCGGCGACGGACTCTCGGCGTAGACCTGCGAGCCGAGGATCTCGGACAGCCGCACGGCCTGGCGCCGCGGGTTCGGCAGCTCGAGGCCCATCGTCGTCTTGCCGGGGATCGTCTCGACGACGCGGATCGACACGAGCGACAGCGCGCGCGCCAGGTCCTTCGCGAGGCCGACGATCTGGCTGCCCTTGACGCCGGTCGCCGGCTCGATCTCGTAGCGCGTGATGATCGGGCCCGGATGCGCGGCGACGACCTGCACCTCGACGCCGAAGTCCTTCAGCTTCTTCTCGATCAGCCGCGATGTGAACTCGAGCGTCTCGGGCCCGACCGTCTCCTGCATCACCGGCGGCGGCGCGAGCAGCGACAGCGGCGGCAGGTCGGTCTCGGGGATCTCCGCGAACAGCGGGACCTGCTTCTCCTTCGCGACGCGCGCGGACTGCGGCACGGCCACGACCTGCGGCTCGATGTGGATCGGCGGCGCCTCGACGATGCGCGTGCGCTCCTGCACGACCGCTTCCTCGCGGACCACGGCGGCCTCGGCGCCGACCGCGCGATCCTCGCGCGCCTCGCGCTTGCGCTTGAACAGCAGCACGGAGCCCTCGAGCACCGTGCCGACCCGTTCGGCGATCGTCAGCCACGACCAGCCGGTGTACAGCGAGAAGCCGCCGGCGAACAGCACGAGCAGGACCAGCGTCGCGCCGGTGATGCCGAACGCGCCGACGAGGTGATGCACTTCCTCGCTGCCGACGACGCCGCCGGCGCCCTGCGGCAACCCGTGCGCCCGAACGACGCCGAGCGAAGGAACTCGATGCCGCACGAGGCGATCAGCATCACCGCGAATCCCGCGAGATGGATCCACAGCGGCTCGACCGGCGCGTCGTCGTTCGGCAGGAGGCGGCTGCGCAGCAGCGTGCGGTAGCCGATCGCGACGCGGCTCGCGAACAGCACGATCAGCCAGTACGCCGAGTAGCCGAACGCCGACAGCAGGACGTCGGCGAGCCACGCGCCGAAGCGCCCGCCGCGATTGCCGAGCGACGCGACGGTCGCGCTGTGCGACCAGCCCGGGTCGGCGCGGCTGTACGTGACGAGGATCAGGAACAGGTAGAGCGCGAGCGCGGCGAACGCGAGCCAGCGCGCCTCGCCGAACAGCCGCGCGGCGCGCGACAGTTCGCCGCGGCGGTGGTTGCGCGCGAACAGGCTGCGCTTGAGGTCGTGCGCGGCGTCGCCGGCGCCGAGCGGCGACCCGAGCGACGCGCCGGAAGCGGTCAGCGAAGACGAACGAGGCATCGACCGATTATATCGACGGGGTCGCGCGTCGACCGCGGCGAGCCGCGCCCGCGGGCGAAAGCGCAACGGCCACCGCGGGCCGGCCTCCTATAATCGGCGGTGCGCGCGGCCTTGCGCCGCGCGCCGTCGTCCCGACCTGCTCCGTATCGCGGCGCCTGCCGCCCCCACCCCGTCGATCATGTCCGCTCCCCAGCACGCCCGCGTCCTCATCCTCGGTTCCGGCCCGGCCGGCTACACGGCGGCCGTCTACGCCGCGCGCGCCAACCTGAAGCCGATGCTGGTCACCGGACTGGCGCAGGGCGGCCAGCTGATGACGACGACCGAGGTCGACAACTGGCCCGCCGACGCCGAAGGCGTGCAGGGGCCCGAGCTGATGCAGCGCTTCCTCGCGCACGCGGAGCGCTTCGACACCGAAGATCGTCTTCGACCACATCCATACCGTCGACCTCAAGCAGCGGCCGTTCCGCCTGATCGGCGACGCGGCGCACTACACCTGCGACGCGCTGATCATCGCGACCGGCGCGTCGGCGATGTACCTCGGGCTGCCGTCGGAGGAAGCGTTCATGGGCCGCGGCGTTTCGGGCTGCGCGACGTGCGACGGCTTCTTCTACAAGGGCCAGGACGTCGCGGTCGTCGGCGGCGGCAACACGGCGGTCGAGGAAGCGCTCTACCTGTCGAACATCGCGAAGAAGGTGACCGTCATCCATCGCCGCGAGAAGTTCCGCGCCGAGGCCATCCTCGTCGACCGCCTGAAGGAGAAGCAGAAGGCCGGCGTCGTCGACATCCGCTGGAACGCGCGACTCGACGAGGTGCTCGGCGACGACTCGGGCGTGACCGGCATGCGGATCGCGTCGACGACCGACGGGTCGACGACCGACGTCGCGCTGTCCGGCGTGTTCATCGCGATCGGCCACCGCCCGAACACCGAAATCTTCGAAGGCCAGCTCGACATGCACAACGGCTACATCGTCACGAAGGGCGGTTTGTCCGGACAGGCGACCGAGACCAGCGTCGCCGGCGTCTTCGCGGCCGGCGACGTGCAGGACCACGTTTATCGGCAGGCGATCACGAGCGCCGGCACCGGCTGCATGGCCGCGCTCGACGCGCAGCGCTACCTCGAGAACCTCGACGTGCCGGTGCCCGACGACGAGACGGTCGCGGTGCTGTGAGCGGTCGGGCGATCGTCGGAATCGACCATGGCGCCGGCCTCGCGCTTCCATCGGCTCGCGGACCTCGCAACGCTGCGCGACGCGCTCGGGCGCGACGCGGCCGAACGCGAGCGGCGTGAGCGCGAGGCGGCGCGCGCCGCCGCCGAGGCCGAACGCGAGGCGAACCTGTTCCGCGACGCGATCGGCGCGGTCGAGCCGCTGAAGGTCGCCGCGCGCGTCGAGCATCGCCGGCCGCCGCCGGCGCCGATCGCGCACCAGCACCGCGCCGACGAGGCGGCCGCGCTCGCGGAGTCGCTGTCCGACGGCTTCGATCCCGACGCCATCCTCGAGTGCGACGAGCAGTCGTCGTGGCATCGCGCCGGGGTCGGCCCGGCCGTCGTCGCGAAGCTCCGGCGCGGACACTGGATCGTGCAGTCGGAGCTCGACCTGCACGGGGCCCGCGTCGACGGGGCGCGCGAGATGGTCGGCGACGTTCCTGCGCGAATCGCTGAAGCATCGCCATCGTTGCGTACGCATCGTCCACGGCAAGGGCCACGGCTCGGTCGGCAAGCAGCCGGTGCTGAAGGGCAAGGTCAAGGGCTGGCTCGTGCAGAAGGACGAGGTGCTCGCGTACTGCCAGGCGCGCGAGCACGACGGCGGCGGCGGCGCGCTGATCGTCCTGCTGCGGCCGGCCTGACGCGACGCGGGATCGTCAGCCGGCGTCGGCCTTGCCGCGCGACTGCACCGCGTAGACGGCGAACGCGGCGCCGAGCATCGCGGCCGTCCGCAGCGACGGCCGCGGCGTCCACTGCAGCACGCCGAGCACCAGCGACGGCGGCGACTCGCGCTGCGGCGACGAGGTGCGCTGCGTCGCGTTCGGCGTCTCGACCGACTCGCCCGCGAAGAACGGGATCAGCCCCTTCACGAACGGCACGATGTCCTGCGGGCCGCGGCTCGTCAGCAGGTTGCCGTCGACGACCAGCTCGTCGTCGACCCACGTCGCGCCGGCGTTCACCAGATCGTCGCGGACGCCAGGCCACGACGTCATCCGCCGGTCCTTCACGAGCCCGGCCGACGCCAGCACCCACGGGCCGTGGCACAGCGTCGCGATCGGCTTGCCGCTCCGGTCGAAGCGGCGCACGAAGTGCCGCACGTCCGCCGACTGCCGCAGCAGGTCGGGATTGATGAAGCCGCCGGGGATCAGCAGCGCGTCGTAGTCGTCGATCGACACCTCGTCGATCGTCCGGTCGACGCCCACGCGGCCCGCCGGCTCGTGCAGGTTGACGCCGCGGATCCGTCCCGGCCGCAGCGAGACGACGTCGACGGCGGCCCCGGCCGCGCGGAGCGCCGCGACGGGGATCGTCAGTTCGACCTTCTCGAAGCCATCGGCGGCGAGCACCGCGACGCGCCGACCCTTCAATGCCTGTCTGAATGCCATGGTTCCTCCGATGAGAACGGGTGGTCGCCGCACCGCAGCGTGCGACGCGCGCCCGGTCCGAGCCGCATGGATCGCGCCCGTCGTGAGCCGCCGCCTGCCCGCCGCTGGACGGCGGCAGATCCTGACGCAGTTGCGCGCCGAGAGTCGATGTCCCCCGGCCGGACATCGTCCGCGCCGCCGCGTCGACGCCGGTGTCGGCATCCTTTACAACCGGCTCGTCCCCGGGCTCGTCGGGTCTTGCGGATCAGCGGGTTACGGCGATGGCATGGTCGATGCCTGCCTCCCTTCGAACGGGCATCGCGCGCGCCGGACGATGCCGCCCAGAACGATTCGATCAGGAGACCGCATGTCCAACCGCAACTGGCGATGGTTCGTCGCGTCCGTCTGCATGTCCGCGGCGCCGCTCGTCGCGAGCGCCGACCCGATCAACCTGCTGTTCGTCGGCAACAGCTTCACGCACGGCCGCTACCAGCCGGTGCTCGGTTACAACGCCGGTCCGGCCAACGCGCCCGGCAACGGCGTCGTCCACGACCTGCTGTGCACGTCGACCCCCTGCGCGTCGCCGTCGAAGCACCGCCGCAGGTCACGCCGACCGCCGCGAACACGCCCGGCGCGACGCTGACGGACAAGCTGAACTACCTGCAGGCGAACCCGTCGTCGCAGTACAACGAGGTGGGTCCGTACAGCGGCGTCGCCGGCATCTTCCTGCAGTTCACGAAAGACCTCGGCCTGAACTACAACGTGTCGCTGATCGCCGTCAGCAGCGCGACGCTGAACGGCTACCTCAGCGGCACCTCGAAGGCCGACCTGCCGCTGATCACGCAGTCGAAGTGGAACCAGGTCGTGCTGCAGGACCAGAGCTTCACGCCGCTGCCGTCGACGATCACCGTCAACGGGCAGCCGGTGCCGACTCGCGGCAACCCGTCGAACTTCACGACGGCCGTCAACGGCATCGTCACGAAGATCGACCAGGCCGACGCGGCCGCGAACGTGCCGAACGCGAAGATCACGCTGTACGAGACGCCGCCGCTCGCCGCCTACGGCTACGTCAGCACGAACCCGGCGCAGCCGCAGTTCGGATCGAGCACCGTCGCGCAGCAGAACGGCAACAAGGCGTACGCGCCGTACGTCGGCGACACCGATCCGATCGCCGCGATGGCGCTCGACCTGCACAACGCGTACTTCGGCGAAGCGGCGAGCTGGAACGCGGCGAACCCGACCGGCAGCAAGCTCGGCGTCGCGAACGCCGGCGACGCGTGGGTGACGGCGATCCATCAGGGCATCGCCGAGCAGAACCCGTACCTGGTCAACGAACCGGCCGGCCAGATCGACCTGTGGGACAGCGACCCGCTGCTCGCCTGCTGCACGACGCCGATCGGCTATCACCCCAGCGTCTACGGCGACTACCTCGACGCGCTCGTGCTGTTCGGGCAGATCACCGGCATGGACCCGGAACTGCTGCTGTCGGAGTTCGATCCGTCGAACACGAACTCGGCCGCGTACGCGCTCGGCATCTCGGGCGCGATCGCGCAGCAGCTCGCGATCGCCGCGGAGCGCTCGCTCGTCACGGCGGCCGCGATCCCGGAGCCGGAGGTCGGCTGGCTGCTCGGCGCCGGCCTCGTCGGCGTCGCGCTGATGCGTCGGCGCGCGCGGCGCGCCTAGCGGGAGACGGGCGCCCTCGCGGGCGCTCGAGGTCGGGACGCCGACGATCGCGTCGGCGTCCGGCGAAGACGGTCGGCCACACCGTCGGGCGGCGGCTCCAGCCGCCGCCCGCGACCTCAGGCGACGACGTCGGACGGCTGCTTCAGCATCAGCGCGAGCAGCCGCGCGATCTCGTCGCGCATCTTGCGGCGGTCGACGATCATGTCGATCGCGCCCTTCTGCAGCAGGAACTCGGCGCGCTGGAAGCCTTCGGGCAGCTTCTCGCGCACGGTCTGCTCGATCACGCGCGGACCCGCGAAGCCGATCAGCGCCTTCGGCTCGGCGATCACGACGTCGCCCATGAACGCGAAGCTCGCCGAGACGCCGCCCATCGTCGGGTCGGTCAGCACGCTGATGAACGGCAGCTTGCGCGGCGGACAGCTTCGTCAGCATGCCGGTGGTCTTGGCCATCTGCATCAGGCGACAGCAGGCCCTCCTGCATGCGCGCGCCGCCGGTCGCGGTGAAGCAGACGAACGGCGACCTTCTGCTCGATCGCCGTCTGCACGCCGCGCACGAAGCGCTCGCCGACGACCGAGCCCATCGAGCCGCCCATGAAGTCGAACTCGAAGCACGCCGCGACGACCGGCACGCGTGTGCATCGCGCCGCCCATGACGACCAGCGCATCGGTCTCGCCGGTCGCCTCCAGCGCGTCCTTCAGCCGCTCGGGGTAGTTGCTGCTGTCCTTGAACTTCAGCGGGTCGACCGGCAGCACTTCCTGGCCGATCTCGTAGCGGCCCTCGGCGTCGAGGAAGCGCGTCGATGCGCTGGCGCGCGCGCCGATGCGCAGGTGGTGGCTCGCACTTCGGGCAGACGTTGCGGTTCTGCTCGAGGTCGGTCTTGTAGAGCACCGTCTCGCAGGCCGGGCACTTGATCCACAGGCCTTCGGGGATCGGCGCTGCGTCGCCGGTTCGTTGTGCTGGATCTGCGGCGGCAACAGCTTCTCAATCCAGCTCATCGATCGTCCTTTCTCGTGTGCCTCGTCGCGCTCGCCGCATCGAGCGCCGTGCGGATCCCGCGCGACGAACGTCCCGACCGCGTCGACCTCCCGCCCCGGCGCGCCTTCGATGGCCTCGATGATACGACTGCCGATCACGACGGCGTCCGCGACCTCGGCGACGGCGACCGCGCTCGCCGCGTCGCGGATGCCGAAGCCGACGCCGATCGGGCATCGTCGCGTGGCGGCGGATCCGCGGGATCTTGGCCGCGACCGCCGCGATGTCGAGGCCGGCCGCGCCGGTGACGCCCTTGAGGCAGACGTAGTACACGTAGCCCGATGCGGCCCGCGCGGCGGCCTCGATGCGCGCGTCGCGTCGACGTCGGCGCGAGCAGGAAGATGCATGCGAGCCCCGCGCCGTTCAGCGCGGCCGCGAAGTCGCGCGACTCCTCGGGCGGATAGTCGACGACGAGCACGCCGTCGACGCCCGCCTCGCGGCGCGGTCGCGAGCGGTCGAGGCCGCCGAAGCGATGCGCCATGCAGCTCGAACGGGTTGGCGTAGCCCATCAGCACGACCGGCGTCTCGTCGTCGTCGCGACGGAACGCGCGCACGCAGTCGAGCGTCGCGGCGAGGCCCGACGCCGTGCGCGATCGCGCGCTCGGTGGCGCGCTGGATCACCGGGCCGTCGGCCATCGGATCGGAGAACGGCACGCCGAGCTCGATGACGTCGGCGCCGCCGCGCGCCAGCGCCCGCATCAGGTCGACCGTGACGTCGGCCGACGGGTCGCCGGCGGCGATGTACGGGATGAGCGCCGGTGCGTCCCTCGGACGCGCAGCCGCGCGAAGCGTTCGGCGATGCGCGCGCCGGCCGCGGCGGGCGTCACTCGGATGCGTGCCCCGCGTGGACCGCCGCATCACCGCTCGACCGCCGACGACGATGTGCAGGTCCTTGTCGCCGCGCCCCGACAGGTTGACCAGGACGATCTGGTCTTGCCGCATCGTCGGCGCGAGCTTCATCGCGTACGCGAGCGCGTGGCTCGACTCGAGCGCGGGGATGATGCCCTCGATGCGGCAGCAGTCGTGGAACGCCGCGAGCGCCTCGTGCGTCGGTCGCGCCGACGTACTCGGCGCGCCCGATGTCCTTCAGCCACGCGTGCTCGGGCCCGACGCCCGGATAGTCGAGGCCGGCCGAGATCGAATGCGTCTCGCGTGATCTGGCCGTTGTCGTCCTGCAGCACGTACGTGCGATTGCCGTGCAGCACGCCGGGCGTGCCGCGCTGCAGGCTCGCCGCATGCCGGCCGCTGTCGAGCCCGTCGCCGGCCGCCTCGACGCCGATCAGGCGCGACGGACGCGATCGTCGACGTAGTCGTGGAAGATGCCCATCGCGTTGCTGCCGCCACCGACGCAGGCGACGATCGCGTCGGGCTGGCGGCCCGCGCGCGCTCGGCATCTGCACGCAGGCACTCGCGGCCGACGACGCGCTTGAAGTCGCGCACCATCATCGGATACGGATGCGGACCGGCGACCGTGCCGATGATGTAGAACGTGTTCTCGACGTTCGTCACCCAGTCGCGCATCGCCTCGTTGAGCGCGTCCTTCAGCGTCTGCGAGCCGGACTCGACCGGCACGACGCGCGCGCCGAGCAGGTTCATCCGGTAGACGTTCGGCGCCTGGCGCGCGACGTCCTCGCTGCCCATGTAGACGACGCACTCCATCCCGAAGCGCGCCGCGACCGTCGCGGTCGCGACGCCGTGCTGGCCGGCGCCGGTCTCGGCGATCACGCGCGGCTTGCCCATCCGCCGCGCCAGCAGCGCCTGGCCGATCGTGTTGTTGATCTTGTGCGCGCCGGTGTGGTTGAGGTCCTCGCGCTTGAGCCAGATCTGCGCGCCGCCGAGCTCGCTCGCTCCAGCGCTTCGCGTGATAGATCGGGCTCGGGCGGCCGACGAAGTGCGCGAGCTCGTCGTCGAGCTCGGCGATGAAGTCGGGATCGACGCGGTAGCGCGCATACGCGGCGTCGAGCTCGTCGATCGCGCGCATCAGCGTCTCGGCGACGAAGCGGCCGCCGTACGGGCCGAAGTGCCCGCGTGCGTCGGGTCGTGCCGGCGTCGGGTCGTACGCGGACCCGGCGGCGGACGAAGGGAACAGCGCCGCGCGTGCGGCGGCGGACGGGATCATGCCCATGGTGACCTACGACGAGAAAGACGAATCGATCGAGCGGACCGCGGCGACGAACGTGCGCATCGCGGTCGCATCCTTGATGCCCTTCGTGCCGCGTTCGATGCCGGACGACGTGTCGACCGCGTAAGGGCGCACCCGCGCGATCGCGTCAGCGACGTTGGCTGCGTTCAACCCACCACTCAAAACGACCCGACGCGCGCCGGCGGGCGCCCGTCGCGTGTCGAGCAGCGACGCGGGGACGAGGGACCAATCGAAGACCTTTCCGGACCCGCCGTACGCCGTGCTGTGCGCATCGAGCAGCAACGCGGCGGCGCGGGCATGGGTGTCGGCGAATGCTAGCAGATCGAGGTCCGCGGCCACGCGCGCGGCCTTCAGGTACCGCAGGCGATGCGCGGCGCACGCGTCGGCCGCCTCGTCGCCGTGGAACTGCAGCAGCGTCAGCGGGACCGCGTCGAGCACCGCGTCGACGTCGTCGCGCGTCGCGTCGACGAACAGGCCGACCGTCGTCGATCGTCGGCGGCACGCGCGCGACGAGCCGCGAGGCCTGTTCGATCGATACGGCGCGCGGGCTCTTCGCGTAGAACACGAAGCCGAGCGCGTCGACGCCGAGCTCGACCGCGACGTCGACGTCCTCCTCGCGCGTCATCCCGCACAGCTTGATCCGCGTGCGCGGCGCGTCGCCGTCGAGCAGGCTCATCGCGCCGCGAACCGCTCAGCCGTCGAAGCCGGCGTGCACGATCGCGAACGGGACGGGCTCGGGGACGGCGAAGCGGGCGGGATAGTCGACACGGGCGAGATAGAGTCCGTCGGGCATGAACGTCGGCGCCGCGGCGCTCCGGTCGCGACCGGCCAGCAGCGCGTCGATCCACTCGATGCGTTCGCGTCCGCGGCCGATCGCGACCAGCGTCCCGACCAGGTTGCGGACCATGTGTTGCACGAACGCGTTCGCGCGGAACGTGAAGCGTACGAAGTCGCCGCGCCGTTCGACCGTCGCGACCGTCATCGTCTTGACCGGCGACTTCGCCTGGCACTCGGCGCTGCGGAACGCCGAGAAGTCGTGCGTGCCGATCAGCGACCGCGCCGCGCCCGCCATCGCGTCGACGTCGAGCGTCGCATGCGTCCAGCCGGCGCGTCCGGTCCAGTGCGGCGAGCGGATCGACGCGACGAGCAGCAGGTAATGATACGTGCGCGCGACCGCGTCGAAGCGCGCGTCGAACGCGTCGTCGATCGGCGTCGCCCAGCGGACCGCGATCGACGACGGCAGCAGCGCGTTGACACCGCGGATCCACCCCTGCGCCGTACGGACGGCGTCGCAGTCGAAGTGGACGACCTGACCGAGCGCATGCACGCCGCGGTCGGTGCGGCCCGCGCACGAGACGCGCACCGGCCGGTCCGCGAAGCGCGTCAGCGCGGCCTCGAGCGCGTCCTGCACCGTGCGGCGATGCGGCTGCGACTGCCAGCCGTGCCAGGCCGTGCCGTCGTACTGCACGCCGAGCGCGATCCGCGTCATCGTGTCGCGGCCGGCGACGCGACCCGCGACGACGCGGGCCGCCGGCGCGCCGTCAGCCGAGCTCGGTGATCAGGTGCCGCGCGCGGTCGGCCTGCGCCGGATCGCCGTTGCGGACGACCTCCTCGAGCAGCTCGCGCGCGCCGTCCTTGTCGCCGATGTCGCTGTAGGCGAGCGCGAGGTCGAGCTTCGTCGCCATCGCCTGCCAGATGTCCGTCCGGCCGTTGATGTCCGACTGCGTCGCCGCGGGGAAGTCGCCGCGATCGAGGTCGAGGTTGACGCCGGAGAAGGAGGCGTCGAACGGCTCCGTCTTCTCGAACGCCGCGTCGTCCTGCAGGTCGTGACGGGCGGCCGGACGCGCCGGCGGCGCGGGCGGCGGCGACGGCGGCGTCTCCGAATAGAGCGGCATCGTGTCGGCGACGATGCTGGAGCCGAAGATGTCCGACGCGGTGAAGCCGTCGGGATCGCGGCCGATGTTCGTCGCCTCCGGCGGCGGCTCGGACGGCTGGTCGGCGCGGGCGCGGAACGCCGGCAGGTTGACCGCCGTGCGCGCCTGCGGATCGGCGTTGCCGAACGCCGACGCGGTGAACGGATCCATCGCCGGCGTGAATTCGGCTGGCGCGTCGGCCGGGGTCGACGCCCCGGCGATCGGCGCCGTCGAGGCGCCGGGCGCGGGCGGCGCGGCGGCGCCGGTGTTGCCGAGATCGAAGTCGAGGTCCATCGCCGGCGCCGGCGTCGGCGTCGACGGCGTGCGCGGCATCGGGTCGGTGCGCGCCATGCTGCGCGGGAAGTCGATGTCGGTCGTCAGCGGCGAGCCCGGATCGGGCGCCGGCGCCCGGATGCCGATGTCCGACACGCCGAAGTTCAGCGGGGCCGCGTTGAACTCGCTGCCGCTGAACGGTGCGGCGCGGGGCGCCGGGGCACCGGTCGCCGCGGGCGCCGCGGTCTCGACGGCCGGCGTTTCGGTGTACAGCGGATTGCGCGGATCGATCGTCGCGCCGAGCGCGGCGGCCTGGCGCCACTCCTCGCCCTGCCCGCCGGTCGCCGCGTACAGCTCGGACGCCATCGTCTCGAACGTCTTGCTGTCGTTGCGCTTCGCGTAGATCTCGAGCAGCTTCAGCCGCACCGCGTGGCGCGACGGGTCGGCGCGCAGCGCTTCCTTCAGGATCTCCTCGGCCTGCGCGTCGCGGCCGTACGCGATGTAGACGTCGGCCTCGGCGACCGGGTCGACCTCGTTGTGCTCCGGCAGCGCGCCGGCGACCGGCACGAAGTTCGAATGGAAGCCGCTGTTCGCGGTGTCGACCGACTGGCCGCCGGTCGTGCCGAAGACCGAGTTCGCGCGCAGCACGCTGTTGTCGACGAAGATGCTGTCCTCGAAGCGCGCCATGCGGCGACGACGCGCCGCGAAGATCGCGTAGCCGACGACGAGCAGCGCGAGGACGACGAGCGCCACGAGCAGCAGCGTGTTGTCCATCAGCGTGTCGAAGAAGCTCGGCTCGGCCGCCGGCGTCGTCGCGGCCGGCGCCGCCTTCGCGACGGGCGCGGGAGCGGGGACCGGCGTGGCCGCGGGCGCGGGTGGGGTCGGCGCGGTCGTGGCCGGCGCGGCGATCGAAGCCGGCGGCGTCGTTGTCGGCGAGACCGGCGGTGGCGGCGTTGCCGGGTTCGCGGTGTTCGGCGCGGTCGTCGTCGCCGTCGTCGGCGACGCGGAGGTCGTCGGCGCAGTCGTCGTCGGGGCGGTCGTCGGCGGCGACGTCGTCGATGCCGTCGTCGTCGCGGTCGAAGGCGTCGTCGCTGCGACCGGCGCCGATCCCGGCGCGGACGAGGCCGCCGCGGTCGAGCCCGCCGCCCCCTTCTGCAGGTCGGCCAGCGTCTGGTTCTTCAGCTTCAGCAGCTCCTGCAGGTCGGCGACGTTCTTCTCGAGCAACGCGAGCCGCGTGCGCGTCTCCTGCAGCTCGCGGTCCTTCGACGCGAGCTCGTCGGCCGTCGGCGAGCCGGCGCCGGCCCGCGTGGCGCCGGTCGCGGGGCCCGCCGCGCGCGACGTGTCGGGACGCGACAGCTGCAACCGATCGGTATTGCCGGCCGGCGCGGCGCGGTCCTGCACCTGCGTCGACAGCTGGCCGGACGCCTGCTGCCCCGGGGTCCGCGCCGACGCGGCGGCGGCCGGGTTGCGCGCGAGCCGTTCGCGATAGCTCCCGAAGTTCGAGCTCTGCGCGACGATGCGTCGCGCCTCGGGCGCATCGATCGCCTGGGCCGCCGGCGCGTCGGGTATCCGCAGCGTCGCACCGGCCAGCAGCCGGTTGACGTTGCCGGAGAAGGCCTGCGGATTGTCGCGGTAGAGCGCCGCGAGCATCTGCTCCAGCGACACGCCGTCCGGCTTGTTCGCGCGGGCGATCGACATCGCCGTGTCGCCGGACTGCACGAGGTAGTCGCCGCTCGACGAACCCGTCGACGGCGCGGCCGACGACGTGGACGGTGCGGCGCGTCGGGACGACGCCGGCGCGGCCGAACCGTCGCCCGACGACGTCGTCGGCGCGGGGGCGCGCGGCGTCCGGCGCACGATGGTCGGCGAGGCGTCCGTCGTCGTCGCGGGCACGACCGGCGCCGCGGTCTCGGCGGGCGCCTGCGCGGCCCGCGTCTCGGGCGGGTCGAGCAGCACCGTGTACTCGCGCACGAGCCGGCCCGACGCCCAGGTCAGCTCGACGAGCATGTCGAGGAACGGCTCGTTGACCTGCTGGTTCGACGTCACGAGCACGTACTGCTGGCCGTTCGGGCGCCGCTGGATCGAGAAGCGCAGCGACGCGAGCGACGCCCCGTACTCGATGCCGGCCTGCGTGAACGCGGCGGCCGGCGCGAGGCGGGCCGTCAGCGTGCCGGCGTCCTCGCGCGTCACGCTCGTCAATTCGATCTCGGCGCGCAGCGGCTGGCCGAGGCCGGACAGGAGGTTCAGCCGACCGAGGCCGGCCGCCTGCGCGCCGAACGTCGTCGCGGACAGCGCGAGTGCGATGCCGAGCCGACGTAGCCGGTGACGCGACGGACGATCCGATCGTTTCGAAGGATGCTTCATGTCAGTTTCCGCTCAGAGGACGGGGACCGCCGCGATCGCACGCGAGCATTCGGATGCTGCTGCACGCCCGGCCCGGTCGGCGCCGGCTGCATCGGGAGACGCGAACCGCGAGTCGCCTCCGCGCACGCCGCGCGCGTGCAAAGGCGCCCTGTTTCATGGACTTATGCTTTCGAGCTTACGCAGCTTGCGAGTATTTGTCAGTCCGCGCCCCGCCCGGTGCCGGCGCCGCTGTTGCCTCTCGACAACGAACTAGGGCCGGCGCCCCGCACCCGCTAGGCCACCGTTCTAGCGGCCGCTCGGCTGGACGCCGCGACGCGGTGGCGCCTCGGCCTCGGCCCCGTCGCGTCAGGCGTCGAGCAGGATCCGCAGCATGCGGCGCAGCGGCTCGGCCGCGCCCCACAGCAGCTGGTCGCCGATCGTGAACGCGCCGAGGTACGCCGGACCCATCGCGAGCTTGCGCAGGCGGCCGACCGGGAATCGTCATCGTGCCGGTGACCGCGGCCGGCGTCAGGTCGCGCAGCGTCGCCTCGCGGGTGTTCGGCACGAGCTTCACCCATGCGTTGTCGATCCGGCGATCGATGGCCTCGATGTCGGCGAGCGGCACGTCCTTCTTCAGCTTGATCGTCAGCGCCTGGCTGTGGCAGCGCATCGCGCCGACGCGCACGCAGAGACAGTCGATCGGGACTCGGCGTGCGCGGATCGACCGAAGCCCGCGCCCTGGCCGAGGATCTTGTTGGTCTCGGCCATGCCCTTCCATTCTTCCTTGCGACATGCCGTTGCCGAGGTCCTTGTCGATCCAGGGGATCAGGCTGCCGCCCAGCGGCACGCCGAAGTGCGTCGTCTCCTCGGCGCGACAGGCCGTGCTGCGTCGGCGAGCACCTGGCGGTCGATCTCGAGGATCGCGCGTCTTCGGATCGTCGAGCAGCGCCGCGACCGCGGCGTTGAGCGTGCCGTACTGCGTCAGCAGCTCGCGCATGTGCTGCGCGCCGCCGCCGGACGCGGCCTGGTAGGTCATGCGTGCTCATCCACTCGACCAGGCCGGCCTTGAACAGCGCGCCCACGCCCATCAGCATGCAGCTGACGGTGCAGTTGCCGCCGACGAATCCAGTTGCGGCCGCCCTTGGCGAGCGCGTCCTTGATGACCGGCAGGTTGACCGGGTCGAGCACGATGACGGCGTCGTCCTTCATGCGCAGCGTCGGACGCGGCGTCGATCCAGTGGCCGTTCCAGCCGGCGGCGCGCAGCTTCGGGATAGACCTCGGTGGTGTAGTCGCCGCCCTGGCAGGTGATGACGATGTCGCAGCGCTTCAGCGCGTCGATGTCGAACGCGTCCTGCAGCGTGGTCTCGTTCTTCGCCATGCGCCGGGCGCCGCGCCGCCCGCGTTCGACTGGTGCTGAAGAACACCGGCTCGATCAGCGCGAAGTCGCCTTCGGCCTGCATCCGCTCCATCAGCACCGAGCCGACCATGCCGCGCCAGCCTACCAATCCCGACCAGTCTTCATCGTCGTGCCCGCCTTCGAATTGCTCGTGAAACTTCGTTGCTCCGGCTCGTCGCCGGGATGGGGCGCGACGAGTCGGAGCCTCAGCTCTTGGTGATCGCGTTCGTCGCGCGAGCGCGGCGACGACGGCGTCGCCCATCGCGCGCGTGCCGACCGGCGCGTGCCGGCCGACGCGATGTCGGCCGTGCGCAGCCCCGACGCGAGCACCTCGCTGCACCGCGGACTCGATGCGGTCGGCGGCGTCGGGCTGGCTGAAGCGAGTAGCGGAGCATCATGGCGGCCGACAGGATTGTAGCCAGCGGATTGGCGATGCCCTTGCCGGCGATGTCGGGCGCGCTGCCGTGGCTGCGGCTCGTACAGGCCCTTGCTTGTTCGCGTCGAGCGACGCCGACGGCAGCATGCCGATCGAGCCGGTGAGCATCGCCGCCTCGTCGGACAGGATGTCGCCGAACATGTTGCCGGTGACGACGACGTCGAACTTCTTCGGCGCGCGCACCAGCTGCATCGCCGCGTTGTCGACGTACATGTGGTCGAGCGCGACGTCGCGGGTATTGCGCGTGCACCTCGGTGACGACGTCCTTCCAGAACTGGAAGGTCTCCAGCACGTTGGCCTTGTCGACGCTGGTCAGCGCGCTTGCCGCGCTTGCGCGCGCGCCTGGAACGCGACGTGCGCGATGCGCTCGATCTCGGGGCGCGTGTAGCGCATCGTGTCGAAGGCTTCGTCGGCGCCGGCGAAGTGCGCCGTCGGGCGACGGTGCGGCGGCCGCGCGGCTGGCCGAAGTAGATGTCGCCGGTGAGCTCGCGGATGATCAGGATGTCGAGCCCGGCGACGAGCTCCGGCTTCAGGCTGCGACGCGTCGGCGAGCTCCGGATAGCAGATCGCCGGGCGCAGGTTGGCGAACAGGCCGAGCGTCTTGCGCAGGCCGAGGATCGCCTGCTCGGGGCGCAGGTGCGCGCTCGAGCTTGTCGTACTTCCAGTCGCCGACGGCGCCGAACAGCACGGCGTCGGCCGCCTTCGCGAGGGCGAGCGTGGCGTCGGGCAGCGGATGGCCGTGGTTCGCGTAGGCGGCGCCGCCGACGGCGGCGGTCTCGGTCTCGATGGCAGGTCGAGCGCGCGTCGCAGCGACGACCTTCGACGCTTCGGCGACGATCTCGGGGCCGATGCCGTCACCGGGAAGGATTGCGATTTTCATGTCGGACCGCTCGTGTGGCACGTCACGATCTGCGCGGAGTGCCGACGCAGCGCGCAGTCGATCGCGAAGCTCGTCCGGCGGTGCCGTGTCGATTGTCAGCGATCGCTGATCGGCAGAGCCACGGTTCGATCGACGATGCGCTCGGCCTCGAAGGCGCGGATCTTGTCGGCGTGGCGCAGCGTCAGGCCGATGTCGTCGAAGCCGTTCAGCAGGCAGTACTTGCGGAACGGCTCGACGTCGAACGGGAACTCGTGCGCCGTCCGGCTTGACGACGACCTGCCGCTCGAGGTCGATCGTCAGCGCGATAGCCGAGGAACGCCGCGACTTCGTCGAACAGCTGCTCGACCTCGTGCCTCGCGGCAGCACGATCGGCAGCAGGCCGTTCTTGAAGCAGTTGTTGAAGAAGATGTCGGCGTACGACTCGGCGCGATCATCGCGCGGAAGCCGTACTGCGTCGAGCGCCCACGGCGCGTGCTCGCGCGACGAGCCGCAGCCGAAGTTCTCGCGCGCGAGCAGGATCGACGCGCCGCGGTAGCGCGGCTGGTTCAGCACGAAGTCGGGGTTCGGGCGGCGCGTCGACCGGATCCATGCCCGGGCTCGCCGTGGATCGAGATAGCGCCACGCGTCGAACAGGTTCGGGCCGAAGCCGGTCCGCTTGATCGACTTCAGGAACTGCTTCGGGATGATCGCGTCGGTGTCGACGTTGTCGCGGTCCAGCGGCGCGACGAGGCCCGTGTGCGATGCGGAACGGTTGCCATCGATGCAGGTCTCCTGCTGGAGGGTTCGGATGTCAAGGCGTTCGCTGCGCGCCCGCCGCGGCGGGGACGCGACATGCGTCCTTGACGTTGCAGTTGAAGTTGCTCGTCGTGCAGCCGGCCCAGCCGGCACGGCATCGCACGCGATCGCGAAACGGTCGCCGCGCATCGGCGCGACCGCAGGCGTCGTCATCAGCGACCAGAAGCTGCGCACGTCGACGAAGTGGCCTTCGATGCGCGGCCGCGGCCGCCATCGCCGGGCTGACCAGGTGCGTGCGGCCGCCCTGCCCCTGGCGGCCTTCGAAGTTGCGGTTCGACGTCGACGCGCAGCGCTCGCCCGGCTCGAGCCGGTCGGCGTTCATCGCCAGGCACATCGAGCAGCCCGGGTTCGCGCCACTCGAAGCCGGCGCGATGAAGATCGTGTCGAGGCCTTCGCGCTCGGCCTGCTCCTTCACCAGGCCGGAGCCCGGCACGACCATCGCGAGCTTGACGTTCTGTCGCGACGCGGCGATCCAGCCGCGTTCACCACCGCGGCGGCGTCGCGCAGATCCTCGATGCGGCGAGTTGGTGCACGAGCCGATGAACACCTTGTCGATCGCGATGTCGGTCGATCGCGCATGTTCGGCTCGAGGCCCATGTAGGTCAGCGCGCGCTCGATGCCGTCGCGCCGCGTCGCGTCGCTTCTCGTGGTCGGGATCGGGCACGCGGCCGTCGATCGTCGTGACCATCTCGGGCGACGTGCCCCACGTGACCTGCGGCGTGATCGTCGACGCGTCGAGGTCGACGACGCGGTCGAAGTGCGCGCCCGCGATCGGACTGCAGCGTGCGCCAGTAGGCGACGGCCGATGTCCCACATCGCGCCCGATCGGCGCGAACGGGCGGCCCTTGACGTAGGCGATGGTCGTCGTCGTCGACGGCGATCATGCCCGAAGCGCGCGCCGGCCTCGATCGCCATGTTGCAGACGGTCATGCGGCCTTCCATCGACAGCGCACGGATCGGCGCTGCCGGCGAATTCGATCGCGTAGCCGGTGCCGCCGGCGGTGCCGATGCGGCCGATGACCGCGAGCACGATGTCCTTCGCGGTGCAGCCGCGCGGCAGCCGTCCGTCGACCGCGACGCGCATGTTCTTCGCCTTCTTCGTGACGCAGCGTCTGCGTCGCGAGCACGTGCTCGACCTCCGACGTGCCGATGCCGAACGCGAGCGCGGCGAACGCGCCGTGCGTGCTCGTGTGCGAGTCGCCGCAGACGACGGTCATGCCCGGCAGCGTCGCGCCCTGCTCGGGCCCGATGACGTGGACGATGCCCTGGCGGCGGTCGCGCATGTCGAAGTACGTGAGGCCGTAGCGCTTCGCGTTCGCGTCGAGCGTCTCGACCTGCAGCCGCGAGATCGGATCGTCGATGCCTTCGGCGCGATGCGTCGTCGGCACGTTGTGGTCGGCGACCGCGAGGTTGGCCGCGATGCGCCACGGCTCGCGATCGGCGAGGCGCAGGCCCTCGAACGCCTGCGGGCTCGTCACCTCGTGCAGCAGGTGGCGGTCGATGTAGAGGACCGAGGTGCCGTCGTCTTCGCGATGGACGACGTGCATGTCCCAGAGCTTGTCGTAGAGGGTGCGCAGCATGTGGGCAGTGCCAGGTGGAGGAGCGTCGCGGGTCGAAAATTATGCCACAGCGAGTCGGTTCGGAAGCGTCGCACGCGGCGTCGCGACGATCGCGCTTGACATGCAACCGATTGGTTGCATAATGGCTTCGATGGCGAGGTCGCTCGATCCGGTCTTCAAGGCGCTGGCCGACCCCGCGCGGCGGCGGCTGCTCGACAAGCTGTTCGAGCACGACGGGCAGACGCTCGGCGCGCTGTGCGCGCACCTCGACATGACGCGCCAGGCCGTCACGAAGCACCTGCGCGTGCTGGAGGAAGCGCAGCTCGTCGCGGTCCTGTGGCAGGGCCGCGAGAAGCACCACTACCTGAATCCGGTCCCGATCCACCGCATCGGCGAGCGATGGATCCGCAAGTTCGAGCGGCGTCGTCTCGACGCGCTCTCCGACCTCAAACGCCGACTCGAAGGAGAATCCGATGGCTGAATCGCGCTTCGTGTACGTCACCTACATCCGCACCACGCCGCAAGCGCTGTGGCAGGCGCTGACCGACCCCGACTTCATCCGCCGCTACTGGATGGGCATGTCGCAGCAGTCCGACTGGACGCCCGGTGCGCCGTGGCGGATGACGTTCCCCGACGGCCGCGTGGCCGACGCCGGCGAGGTCCTCGAAGTCGACCCGCCGAAGCGCCTCGTGCTGCGCTGGCACAACGAGTTCATGCCGGAGATGAAGGCCGAAGGCGACGGCGAGGCGACCTACCTGCTCGAGCCGGTCGGCGATGCCGTGAAGCTGACGGTCGTCCACACGATGCCGCGCGACGATTCGAAGTTCATCGGCGCCGTGTCGGGCGGCTGGCCGAAGATCCTCGCCAGCCTCAAGAGCTTCCTCGAGACCGGCGAGCCACTGGACGCGGCCCTGCGCCTGTCGAAGGCGGCCTAGCGGCCCGCCCGTTGGTCGATCCGCGCCGCGGTCGCGCCGGGTCGATGATCGGTGCCGCGGTCGCGGCGTATCGCCGACGATCGTCGCGGTCAGGGCGCCGGGTGGAGGATCAGCTTCTGCACGCGCCAGTTCAGCAGCTCGGCGACGAACAGCACGTTCTCGGACGGGCACGCGATCTCGTGGACCCAGCCGAACTGCTTCGGCTGCCGCCCGGCCCGCCGATCGTGCCGAGCACCTTGCCGTCGAGCGTCATCTTGTAGATGCGGCCCGGATACGCGTCGGACGCGTACAGCACCTGGTGCGGCCCCGGCGTGATGCAGACGGTCCACGGCGCGCCCGGCGAGAACGTGCCGGCTTTCGCGTCCGGGTCGAGCGGGTTGCCGATCACCGGCACGACGTTGTGGTCGAACGGCACGTCGATCTGCAGGATCCGCAGCAGCTTGCCGTCGCCGTCGAAGACCTGGATGCGACGGTTGCCGCGGTCGGCGACGTAGACGTTGCCGGCGTTGTCGGTCGCGATGCTGTGCGGCGTGTTCAACTGGCCCGGCGCGGCGCCCGGCCCGCCCCACGACTTGACCCACTGGCCGTTGCGATCGACCTTGGCGACGCGCGCGTTGATGTAGCCGTCGGAGATGTACGTGTTGTCGTCGGCGTCCCACGCGACGTCGGTGACCTGGCGGAAGCGGCCGTTCTCGGCCGGCAGCGGCGGCTTCGGGTGCTTCAGCGGTCCGGTGTCCTCGTCGGAGGCCTCCTGCTTGCGGCCGAGCACCATCGTCACCCGCCCCTCGGGGTCGAAGCGGATGATCATGTCGGAGCCCTTGTCGGTGACCCAGATGTTGTCGTGCGGGTCGATGCGGACCGCGTGCGCGAACGACCATGCATACAGGTTGTGGCCGATCTCGCGGACGAAGCGGCCGTTCGGGTCGAACTCGAGCAGCTGCGCGGCGGCGGCCGCGTAGGCGGGGCCCGTCGTGTTGCCGCGCGAGAAGACGAAGACGTGACCCTTCGAGTTGACCGCGACGCCCGACACCTCGCCGAGATAGAGATCCTTCGGCATCTTGAGCGGGTTCGGCACCGAGTCGAACGGGATCTGCGGCACCGACGTCTGGGCCGCGGCGGTCATCGAGAGGAACAGGGTGGACAGCCAGACGAACCGCTTCATGAGGTCTCCGATGGGGTGTTGGAACGACCGTCCGATCGGGACGGTCGCGGCGTCTCGTGCGCCGCGCACGCGCAGCTTAGCCGCTTCGCGCGCGGGCGGCGTGCGTGCCGCGCGACCCGCATGAGCGGCGTCGCGCGTACCCGGCGGATCGGTTACGTCCCGTTCTTCGACGAGCGGGCCGAGAAGGGCTACACGTTCGCGATGCGCGACGCGCTCGCCGACTTCGGCGACGTCGTCCGCTGCGACGGCGTCGTCGCGACGTGGCGCTCGTCATCGGCCGACGGCTCGACCTGCTCGTGCTGAACTGGACCGACAACGACCTGCTCGACCGCCGCACGCGACGCGTCGCCTGGCGCAAGGTCGCGAAGCTGTTCGCGCGGACGCTCGCGCTGCGCCTCGCGGCGCGGCGTCTCGCGTTCGTGCGGCACAACGTCTATCCGCACGCGACCGCGGCCGGCGGCGAGGCCGCGGCGACGCGCTGGGTCGATCGCTACGAGCGGCTGTTCGACGTCGTGCTGACGCATTCGGGCGCCGAGGTCGACGGCACGCGTCGCTACTGCCCGCATCCGCTCTATCCGCGCGTCGATCCACCGGCGGCATCGACGCGGGCAAGCCGCCTGCCGCGCGACTACGTCGTCGCGTTCGGCCGCATCGTCCGCTACAAGCGGCTCGAGCGGCTGATGGCCGCGTTCCCGGCGCGGCGCACGCTGGTCGTCGCCGGCGCCGTCGGCGACCGGGCCTACGCCGCGGAGCTCGCCGCGCTCGCGCGACCGAACGTGATCTGCGCGCCCGGGATGCTCGACGAGACCGACGCGCAGGCGCTCGTCGCGGGCAGCCGGGCGCTCGTCGTCGCGCATGCCGACGCCGACGTCGTCGTCAGCAGCTCGTTGTTCTACGCGTGGTCGCTCGGCGTGCCCGTCGTCGCGGTCGCCACGCCGTTCCTGCGATGGATCGCGCCGCGCGTCGGCGACGAGGCGCTGCGCATCGCACCGGACGTCGCGTCGTTGTGCGCGATGGCTCGACGCGCCGCTGCCGGATGGACTGTCCGGACGCGACGCACGCGGCGATCGAGCGCGAGTTCGGCGCGGACGCGGTGCGCGACGCGCTCGCCGCGGCGCTCGGATGGGCGCCGCGCGGCGGCGGGCGGCGGATGCCCTAGCGACCGGTCGCGGCCGCGTCCGCGCGACGGTCGCGATCGCGTCGCGCGCGCCGCGACACCGGCGCCTCGGCGCCGTGGAAGACCCGCGTGAACATCGCGACGACCGGCGGCGGCACGACGCGCCGATGCCGCACGACCCACGGCGCGCCGGCCAGCGCGCGCGCGACGGCGGCGCCGGTCAGTCCCGCGCGCCGCGCCTCGCGCAGCACGTTGCGCGTCTCGCGCCACGCGACGCGCATGGGCAGCCGCAGCCACGGCAGCCACAGCCGGTTGCGCAGCGCGACGACGCTGCGCGCATGCGGGTCGCGCATCCGCGACGGATGGTGATGCGTGACGACGTCGTCGACGTAGACGAGTCGCCACCCGCGCGCGGCGAGGTCGAGCGCCAGAAGCGCCTCCTCCGCGCCGAGGAAGAAACGCGGCTCGTAGCCGCCGGCGTCGCGGAACGCCGCGACCCGCATCACGGCCGCGCCGGCCATGAACGCGATCAGCGCGGTGCCCGGCAGCCCGTGCGAGTCGAGCGGTCCGTGCCGCATCCCTTCGCAGACGGCGTCGAGCACGTCGTCGTCGCCGACCAGCACCCGCGCGGACAGCACGCCGATCGACGGGTGGCGGTCCAGCAGGTCGGCCGCGCGCGGCAGCGCGCCGGGGTGCCACCACGTGTCGTCGTCGCAGAACGCGACGTACGGCGACGTCACCGCGTCGACGCCGAGGTTGCGGCCCGCCGCGCCGACGTTCGTCGCGCTGCGGACGAGCGCCACGTCGGGGAAGCGGCGGCCGACGAGTTCGGCCGTGCCGTCGTCCGACCCGTTGTCGACGACGACGACGTGCGGCCGCTCCGGCAGCGCCCGCAGGTGCGTCAACGTCCGCGCCAGCTCGGCGGCGCGGTTGTGCGTCAGCACGACGACGCTGACGCGCGGATCAGTGTGCGGCATGCGTCGACGTCCCGTCGTCCGCTTCCGGCGCGAGCGGCTCGAGACGCCAGCAGCGTTCGGGCGCGGCCGTGTCGTCGTAACCGCCCGGGCCGAACGCGCGCAGCTGGCTTCCATACGCCCGCACCGCGAGCGCCTTGCGGCGGACATCGTCCGGTCCGGCCGCCGCGTGGCCATCGGGCACGCCCACCGGCGTCGCGCGCACGCCGGCGCGGCCGAGCTCGGCGAGGCGCGCCTGCAGCAGCCCCGGTCCGGCGCGGTACAGCGCGTCCTCGTAGGCCCACGCGCGCCCGGCGTTCGGACGTCGGCGCAACGCGGCGACGCACGCGTCGTGCACGAGACGATGGTCGGAGTGGAACAGCCCGAGCGGATACAGCGTCGTCGTCGGCGTGAGTTCGTCGAGCGTGTCGGCGAGCGCCGCGGTCACCGCGTCGACGTTCGTCGTCGCGCCGTACTGGCTGTCGCAGAACGCGAGCCAGTGCGGACGCGCATCGAGCATCGCGAGCGCCCGTCGGTCCTCGTCGCACCGCGCGGCGAGCGCTTCGGCCGCGTTCGCGAATCCGCAGCGGGCGTCCCAGTCGGTCTTCACCGTCGCGTCCGGCGGTACGCCGGCGAGCACGGTGACGACGACGGCGCCGGGATGCGCCGCGAGCCATGCGCCGCAGCCGAAGACGGCATCGTCGAGATGCGGCGAGACGACGAGGAACGGCGCGAAGGACAAGGGCGAGCGAAGAGCGGGTCGGAACCACGATCAGCAGCCGACGTGCCCGGCACCGCGCCGCCGATCAGCGCAACGCCTCGACGAACAGGCTCTCGCGCTCGCGATTGTCGAGCTCGACGATGCCGTCGCCGCCGTGCCGCGTCTGTCCGAACCCGCAGCGCAACGGGTCTCGGAAGCCGGCGCGCAGCAACCACTCGCAGGCGAAGTCGAACGTGAACGGCGTACGGACCGAGCCGTACCAGATCGCCTGCGTCACGAGCTTGCCGCCGATCGACGTCGCGTCGGCATCGGGGACGAAGAAGTAGCCCGCGTCGCCGCGACGGTACGCGTCGATCGCGCGGTCGAGGTCCGGCAGGCCGAGCCGCAGGACGCCGCCGGGGCGCAGCAGTCGTCGCAGCTCGGCGAGCGCCGCCGGCAGGTCGGGCCACGCGATGTCCTGCAGCACGTGCATCGCGACGACGACGTCGAACGTCTCCGACGCGAGCGGCAGGCCGGCACAGAGGTCTCCGCAGACGTCGACGCCGGGCGCCGCCGTCCGGTCGGCGTTCACCCAGCCGGCGCGCAGGTCGGGGCCGCAGCCCACGTTGAGTCGGCGATGCACGGTGGCGAGCGAGCAATCGACATGCCCGGGGCCGCGAACGCTCGTCGTGTCCGGCCTGGCGGCCGGGGATCGGCGCGCCGAATCGCGCTACCGGCCGGACATCGGCTCGCCGCACTGCGCGCGATGCAGCAGCGCGTGGTCCATCAGCACCAGCGCGAGCATCGCCTCGGCGATCGGCGTCGCGCGGATGCCGACGCACGGGTCGTGACGACCGTGCGTCTCGATCGTCACCGGCTGCCCGTCGACGTCGATCGAGCGGCGCGGGATGCGGATCGACGACGTCGGCTTGATCGCGATCGACACGGTGATCGGCTGGCCGGTCGAGATGCCGCCGAGCACGCCGCCCGCGTGGTTCGTGACGAAGCCGCCGGGCGTGATCTCGTCGCCGTGCTCGCTGCCCCTCTGCGCGATCGACGCGAAGCCGGCGCCGATCTCGACGCCCTTGACCGCGTTGATGCCCATCATCGCGTACGCGATGTCGGCGTCGAGCTTGTCGTACAGCGGGCTGCCGAGGCCGACCGGCACGCCGGTCGCCTCGACGTCGATGCGCGCGCCGACCGAGTCGCCGGCGCGACGCAGCGCGTCCATCGCCTCCTCGAGCCGCGGCACGATCGACGCGTCGGCCGCGAAGAACGCGTTCGTCGCGACGTCGTCCCACGACCGGAACGGGACGACGATGTCCCCGAGCGCGCTCATCCGTCCGCGGATCGCCGTGCCGTACGTCTGCGCGAGCCACTTCTTCGCGACGGCGCCGGCGGCGACCATCGGCGCGGTCAGCCGCGCCGACGAGCGCCCGCCGCCGCGCGGATCGCGGAGGCCGTACTTGCGCTGGTACGTGAAGTCGGCGTGACCCGGCCGGAAGCGCCGCGCGATTTCCGCGTAGTCGCTCGAGCGCTGGTCCTCGTTGCGGATCGCGAGCGCGATCGGCGTGCCGGTCGTGACGCCCTCGAAGACGCCCGACAGGATCTCGACCGTGTCGCTCTCGCGGCGCTGCGTGACGTGGCGCGACGTGCCGGGCCGGCGCCGGTCGAGGTCGGGCTGCAGGTCGTCGGCCGACAGCGGCATGCCGGGGGGACAGCCGTCGACCACGCACCCGATCGCCGGCCCGTGCGACTCGCCGAAGTTCGTGACGCGAAACAGCGTGCCGATCGTGGAGCCCGACATGACGGCCGATCCGAGGTGGAGGCGCGATTATCGTCGACGCCGGCCCCGTCCGCGCGGACCCCGTTCCGCCGGTCGGCGGAACTTCGACGCGACGCCGCTTACAGAAGGACGACTCGCCTGCTCGACGTGTGCGGGACGGTGGTGCCGATCGGCGCGCGCAGACCGGCGCGTCGAGACCGGACCGGTCGCGGGTCCGTCGCGGGAGCGCCACCGCGCGAGAGCCGTCGACGCGGAGCGCGCCCCGTCGGCGCGGCGCGCACGTGCACGCCCCGCCCGGCTGCGCTGCCGCGTGTTCGAGCGGCGGGCGCCGTGTGGCGCGTCGCCGGCATCACCCCACGACCGAGGAGCCGATGAACGAGCACCTGCACGACCTGATTGCACGCATCGACTGGCACCAATCGGCCGACCTCGCCAAGTCCGGCCTGCGCATCGTGCTGATCGTCGCGCTCGCGTGGCTGTCGATCCGCGTGCTGCAGCGGATCGTGCGCGGCGTGCGCGTGCGCGTCTCCGCCCGTCTCGGCGGCGTCGAGTCCGCGCGCCGCGCCGAGACGGTCGGTCGCGTGCTGCGCTACCTGATCGCGCTCGTCGTCGGCGCGGTCGCGTTCATGCTGGTGATGGCCGAGATCGGCATCTCGCTCGCACCGATCCTCGGCGCCGCGGGCGTCGTGGGCCTCGCGATCGGCTTCGGCGCGCAGAGCCTCGTGAAGGACTACTTCACCGGCTTCTTCCTGTTGTTCGAGGACCAGATCCGCACCGGCGACGTCGTCAACATCGCCGGCATCGGCGGCCTCGTCGAGGACATCACGCTGCGGCACGTGCGGCTGCGCGACTACGACGGCAACGTGCACTTCGTGCCGAACAGCCTGATCACCTCGGTCACGAACATGAGCCGGTCGTTCGCGCACGCGGTGATGGACATCGGCGTCGCGTATCGCGAGGACGTCGACGAGGTGATCGACGTGATGCGCGACGTCGGCGCGGCGCTGCGCGGCGACGAGCGCTTCGCCTCGACGATCCTCGACGACCTCGAGGTCGCCGGGGTCGAGCGCCTCGACGACAGCGCCGTCGTGCTGCGCTGCCGGTTCAAGGTCGCGCCGCTGCAGCAGTGGAACGTCCGTCGCGAGTACTTCCGGCGGATCAAGGCCGCGTTCGACGCGCGGGGAATCGAGATCCCCTACCCGCACGTCACCGTGTACGCCGGCGTCGGCAAGGACGGCGGCGCGCCGGAGCTGCCGATGCGCGTCCACCGGCCGCCGCGGGCCGCGGCCGCCTGACGGCGCGTCAGCGGCGGTCGCCGCGCAGCGTCGCGACGTCGGCCTGCAGTCGCGACGTCGTGGCGGCGTCGGCGGCGACCGGCGGTCCGACGACGAGCTCGAGCCGGCTCGACAGCCCGCGTCGCAACGGCCGCGGCAGCGCGCCGAACGCGCGTCCCGAGGCGCGCGAGGTCCAGCTGCCCCACAGGCCGCGCAACGCCATCGGCACGACCGGCACGCCGTTGCGCTCCGCGATGCGCACGGCGCCGTCCTTGAACGGGTACAGCTCGCCGGTGTCGGTGATGCGGCCCTCGGGAAAGATGCAGACGAGCTCGCCGTCCTCGAGCGCGCGATCGATCAGCGCGTTCGCCTTCTCGAACACGCGCGGGTCCTTCTTCTGCGACACGATGCCGATCGCGCCGACCGAGCGGAACAGCCAGCCGAGCACCGGCGCGCGGAAGATCGCGAGGTCCATGACGAAGCGGATCGGCCGCGGGCTCGCCGAGGAGCACGATCGCGTCGACGAAGCTGACGTGGTTGCAGACGAGCAGCGCCGGGCCGTCGGCCGGGATGTGCTCCGCGCCCGTCGTGCGGAAGCGGTAGAACGTGCGAGATCAGCACCCACGCGACGAAGCGCAGCAGGTACTCGGGCACCAGCGTGAAGATGTAGATCGCGACGACCGCGTTGAGGATGCCGACGATCAGGAACAGCTGCGGGATCGTGAAGCCGAAGCGCGAGCAGCGCGACCGCCATCAGCGACGAGACGATCATGAACAGCGAGTTGAGGATGTTGTTCGCCGCGATGATCCGCGCGCGATGCGCTCGGCGCCGAGCGGCTCTGGATCAGCGCGTACATCGGCACGCTGTAGAGGCCGGCGAAGAGCGACGAGCAGGAACAGGTCGATCATCACGTGCCAGTGCGCGACGCGGTCCGCGGCGCCGGTCACGAACGCGGTCGCGCCGACCAGCGACGGCGCCGGGATGCAGCGCGTGCGACGCGAAGTAGAGGTCGACCGCGAACACGCTCATGCCGATCGCGCCGAGCGGCACCAGGCCGATCTCGACCTTGCCGCGCGACAGCATCTCGCACAGCAGCGAGCCGATGCCGATGCCGACCGAGAACAGCGCCAGCAGCAGCGAGGCGACCTGCGTCGCCGCCGCAGCACGTCCTTCGCGAAGATGGGAACTGCGTCAGGAACGTCGCGCCGAAGAACCACATCCACGAGATGCCGAGCAGCGACCGGAACACGACGAGGTTCTGCCGCGCGAGCTTGAGGTTGCGCCAGGTCTCGGTGACCGGGTTCCAGTTGATCTGCGAGGTCGGGCTGGTCGGACGGCGACGCCGGCACGAACGCCGACGACGACGCGGCCGACGATCGCGACGCCGAGGCAGACGGCCGCGACGGCCAGCCGGCCCGTGTCGGCGCCGAGGTCCGCGAGCTCGCCGCCGACGATGGGCCGAGCAGGATCGCGACGAAGGTGCCCATCTCGACCATGCCGTTGCCGCCGGTGAGCTCGCGGTCGTTCAGGTGCTGCGGCAGGTAGGCGTACTTCACCGGCCCGAACAGCGTCGAGTGCACGCCCATCAGGAACGTGCCGAGGCAGCAGCAGCCGCGATGTCGTGCAGCAGGAAGCCGGCGCCGCCGAGCGACCATGATGGCGATCTCGAGCGACTTGACGAAGCGCATCACGCGCGCCTTGTCGTACTTGTCGGCGAGCTGGCCGCTGCGTGGCCGAGAACAGCACGAACGGCAGGATGAAGACCGCGCAGATGACGAACGCCGCGTTCTTCGCGTCGACGGCGCCGAACAGCGCCGCCTGGTAGGTGACGAGCACGGTGAACGCGAACTTGAAGACGTTGTCGTTGCCGGCGCCGAAGAACTGCGTCCAGAAGAACGGCGCGAAGCGGCGCTGCCCGAGCAGCGCGAACTGGCTGGCCTGACTCATCGCGCCTCCGGACGGTCGTCGTTCACGCGTGCTCGCGAAGGTAGTCGCCGACGCCGGCGAGCACGTCGATCAGATGGTCGCGCTCGACCCAGAACCACACTTCCTTGCCGATCTTCTCGCTGCCGAGAACGCCGGCCTCGCGCATGATCTTCAGGTGGTGCGACACGGCCGACCGCGACAGCGTCGAGACCTCGGCGATCTGCCCGACGTTGAGCCGCTCGCCGCGCCCGAACGTCAGCAGGATGCGCTGCCGGTGCGCGTCGCCCATCGCGACGAAGACCTTCGCGATGTCGCGCCACTGCCGGGGAATGCTGCGCGAGTAGTTCTTGTGCACGGCCAGGTCCCGAACGCGTCTATACAACCAAGTATTTCGATACGTCGACGCGTTGTCAAGGGTTTTCGGTCGTGCGAACGCGGCCGCGTTCGCCGCGGGTGGCGACCGTCCGCGGCGAAGCGGGTCAGTCGTTCCGTGAAACCGAAGCGTCGTTTCGGCGAGACCGATGCGTCGTCGCGAAGCCGTCCGCCGCTCCCGCAACCCACTCCGTCGTTCCCGCGAAAGCGGGACCCAGCGTCGTCGCACGTGCCGTCCGCACGAACGACGCTGGCTTGCCGCCTTCGCGCGAACGACGGACGGGCCGGACGGGAGCGAGACGACGGCGGTTGCGCCCGGCGCCCGGACCGGGAGTCTTCTCAAGTCATCACGCGACCGGCGTTCGCCGCATCGCCCCGTTGCGAGCCCTCGCGACAGCGACTCAGCTCGAGGCGCCGATCGCCTTCGCCAGCGCCGTGCCGCTCAGCCACGCGTCCTCGACGCGATAGCCGCGGCACCAGTCGCCGCACGCGCCCACGCGGCGCTCCGGATCCCACAGGAAGTCGCGATCGATCGACGTTCGCGCCAGCGCGTGGCGCCAGCGCGTCACCGTCGCGTAGACCGGCTGCTCGATCGTCCCGGTCGCGTCGTGGAAGGCCCGGAGCAGCTTCGCCTTGATGTCTTCGGGATCGTCGTCGAAGTGCTCGACGCTCCAGCCGGACTGCGCATGCACGGTCCAGCGCTCGCCGACCCGCCGCCCCGGCTTGCTCGGCTCGCGCGCGATCCACGCGAGCCGCCCGCCGTCGACGAACGCGGCGTCGCCGACGCGCGGCTCGCCGGTCTCGATCGGCTCGGCGAAGCCGGCGAGCAGCGCCCAGCACGGCTCGATGCGCGCCGTCGCGGCCGCCTCGGCGAGCGACGGCGACGCGCCGAGCAGCACCGCGGCCGGCGCCGCGGGCACGGCCGCCACGACGACGTCGAACGCGCTCGTCGGATCGCGCGCGACGTCGTCGCCGTCGCGCGTGTGCAGCGTCCACCCGGCCGCGCCGTCGCGCGGCCGCGCTCGAGCGACGTCACGGTCGTGCGCAGCGCAGGTCGAGCGCCGTCGGCCATCGCGACACGGGACGGCCGACATGCCGGGGACGCCGACCCAGCGCTGCGGTGTGACCGCTCGGCCGGCCGCGGGCGCGCCGTCGGCGCCGATGAGGCGCGGCGCGACGTCCCACGGCTCGACGACGCCGGCGCGCAGCCACGCGTCGACCTGCGCGACGAACGCGGCGTCGCGCGCGGTGAAGTACTGCGCGCCGTGGTCGAAGCCGCCGATCTCGGTGCGCATCGTCGCGACGCGTCCGCCCGGCAGTTCGCCGCGCTCGAAGACGGTGACCGGCGTGGCCGCGATCGACGCGACGCCGCGGGCGCAGGCCAGGCCGGCGATGCCCGCGCCGACGACGGCGACCTTCAACGAGTCGTGGCCCGATGCGTCGTCGGACCGCGGCACCGCCGGCGCGGCGCGCACGCGCACGACTACGCCGCCTCGGCCGGCCAGTCGCGGATGTACGCCTTCAGCATCTGGTTCTCGAAGTTCTGCGCCTCGAGCACCGCCTTCGCGACGTCGAAGAACGAGATGACGCCGAGCAGCGTGGCGCCGTCCAGCACCGGCAGGTAGCGGACGTGATGCTCGAGCATCATCCGCCGCACCTCGTTGACGTCGGTCTTCGGCGTGCAGGTCAGCGGGTCGCGTGTCCATGATCGGTCCGACCAGCGCATCGCCGACCGCGCCGCCGCGCTGGTGCAGCTCGAGGATCAGCTCGCGGAACGTCAGCATGCCGACGAGCGCGCCGCCGGCCATCACGACCAGCGAGCCGATGTCCTTCTCGGCCATCACGTCGACCGCTTCGCTTCAGCGTCGTCTCGGGCGTCGCGGTGAAGAGCGTGCCGCCCTTCAGCTGGAGGATCTCGCTGACGATCATCGTGGTCTCCTGCACCGGGTCGTCTCGTCGACGGGATGTCGCGCGCCGACTCCGTTCACCGGCACGGTACCTTCATCGGCGCGGCGCTTCAAGCACGGTCTTCGCGGCGGGCCGGACGGCCGTCTTCATCCGCTCGCACGCCTGGACGAGCGCGGCCGTCGTCCCCGGCTCCCACGCCGAGTGGCCGGCGTCGGGGACGACGACGTAATGGGCCTCGGGCCACGCGCGCGCCAGCGCGTCGGCCGTCGAGATCGGGCACACCATGTCGTAGCGACCCTGGACGATCGTGCACGGCAGGTGCCGCAGCCGCGCGACGCCGTCGAGCAGCGGCGTCGTCGAGGAACAGGCCGTGGACGAAGTAATGCGTCTCCATCCGCGCGATGCCGATCGCGACGACGTCCTCTTCCGAATGCGCGAGCAGCGACGGGTCGGGCAGCAGCGTCGAGCACGACGCCTCGAAGCTGCTCCACGCCCGCGCGAGCGGCATGTGAACCGCCGGGTCCGGATCGGCGAGCCGCTCGTGGAACCAGCGCACGACGTCGTGATGCCGCGACTCGGGCACGTGCGCGAGCAGCGCGCGCAGCGCCTCGGGAAACACGTGGCGGACGCCGGAGATGAACCAGTCGATCTCGTCGGCGAGGCCGAGGAAGATGCCGCGCAGCACGAAGCCGAGGCAGCGATCCGGATGCGCGATGCCGTACGCGAGCGCGAGCGTCGAGCCCCACGAGCCGCCGAACACGAGCCAGCGGTCGATGCCGAGCTTCTCGCGCAGCCGCTCGATGTCGTCGATCAGCAGCGGCGTCGTGTTGCGCCGGGTCTCGCCGAGCGGCGTCGAGCGGCCGGCGCCGCGCTGGTCGAAGATCACGATCCGGTAGTGCCACGGGTCGAAGAACTGCCGCGCGCGCGGGCTCGCGCCGCCGCCGGGGCCGCCGTGCAGGAACAGCACCGGCACGCCGGCCGGCGAGCCGCACTCCTCCCAGTACATCGTGTGCAGGTCGTCGAGCGGCAGCATCCCCGACGCGCGCGCGGCGATCGGCGGGTAGAGCTCCTGGCGCAGCTGGCTGAGGTCGCGCATGGCAGGCGAAGCGGCGGACGTCGAGGGCGGCCGGCGATCCTAGCACCGGCGCGCGCCGTCCGCGGAGCGTCGACGTCGCGCGCTTCGGTCTACCATGCGCGGCTCCACGACGACCGAGGCGGAGCCTGCACCGATGAGCACGAGCGAGCGTCCCGCGTCGCGGCCCCGGCCCGCACGATCCCGGCTTCGACACGCTCGCGCTGCACGCGGGCGCCGCGCCGGACCCGACGACCGGCGCGCGCGCCGTCCCGATCTACGCGACGACGTCGTTCGTGTTCCGCGACAGCGACCACGCGGCGTCGCTGTTCAACATGGAGCGCTCGGGCCACGTCTACTCGCGGATCTCGAATCCGACGGTGGCCGTGTTCGAGGAGCGGATGGCCGCGCTCGAAGGCGGCGTCGCCGGCCTCGCGACCGCGAGCGGACAGGCCGCGATGCATCTCGCCGCCGCGACGATCGCCGGCGCCGGCAGCCACGTCGTCGCGTCGCGCTCGCTGTACGGCGGCTCGCACAACCTGCTCGCGTACACGCTGCCGCGCTTCGGCATCGAGACGACGTTCGTCGATCCGCGCGACCTCGACCAATGGCGCGGCGCGATCCGTCCGAACACGAAGTTCCTGTTCGGCGAGACGCTCGGCAACCCCGGACTCGACGTGCTCGACGTGCCGAACGTGTCGGCGATCGCGCACGAGCGCGGCCTGCCGCTCGTCGTCGACTCGACGTTCACGACGCCGTGGCTGATGAAGCCGTTCGAGCACGGCGCCGACCTGCTGTTCCACTCGGCGACGAAGTTCCTCGGCGGACACGGCGTCGCGATCGGCGGCGTCCTCGTCGACGGCGGCCGCTTCGACTGGGAGGCCGCGCACGCCAGCAACGGCCACTTCACCGAGCTCGTGAAGCCGTACGCCGGCTTCCACGACATGGTGTTCGCCGAGGAGTCGACGGTCGCGCCGTTCGCGTTGCGCGCGCGCCGCGAAGGACTGCGCGACTTCGGCGCGTGCATGAGCCCGCAGGTCGCGTTCCAGCTGCTGCAAGGCCTCGAGACGCTGCCGCTGCGGATGGCGCGGCACGTCGACAACGCGCGCCGCGTCGTCGCGTACCTCGCATCGCATCCGATGGTCGCGTCGGTCGGCTATCCCGAGCTGCCGGACCACCCGGACCACGCGCTCGCGAAGACGCTGCTGCCGCGCGGCTGCGGCGCCGTGTTCTCGTTCGCGATCCGCGGCGCGCGCGCGCACGGCATCGCGTTCGTCGAGGCGCTGACGCTGTTCTCGCATCTCGCGAACGTCGGCGACGCGAAGTCGCTCGTCATCCATCCGGCGTCGACGACGCACTTCCGCGTGCCGGAGGCGGACCTGACGGCGCTCGGCGTCGGCCCGTCGACGATCCGCCTGTCGATCGGGCTCGAGGACGTCGACGACCTGATCGCCGATCTCGAGCGCGGGCTGAAGGCCGCGTCGAAGGTCGGATGAGCCGCGCCTTCAAGGGGACGTCCCGATGCTGATCGACGTCGACGGCCGGGCCGCGTACGCCTACACCGGCGGGCGTGCGCTTCGACGCCGCGCGGCCGGTCGTCGTGATGATCCACGGCGCGCAGCACGACCACAGCGTGTGGGCGCTGCAGTCGCGACTATCTCGCGCATCACGGCCGCGCCGTGCTCGCGGTCGACCTGCCGGGCCACGGGCGCAGCGCCGGTCCGCCGCTCGCGACGGTCGAGTCGATGGCCGACTGGATCGCTCGCGCTGCTCGCCGCCGCCGGCGCCGAGCGCGCGTCGCTGGTCGGCCACAGCATGGGTTCGCTGATCGCGCTCGAGGCCGCGGCGCGCAGCGTCGGGTCGTCGATCGCCGTCGACGCGATCGCGCTGCTGTCGACCGCGTGTCCCGATGCCGGTGTCCGACCGTGCTGCTCGATGCCGCGCGCGACGACGAGCCGCGCGCGATCGAGATGATCAGCCTGTGGTCGTCGGACGCGTCGTTCGGCGGCCACTCGCACAAGCCGTCGGCGCCGGGGCCGGGCTTCGACGTCGTGTGGGGCGGCCGTCGCCTGATGGAACGCCAGCCGCCGGGCGTGCCTGCTGAACGACTTCCGCGCCTGCGACGCGTACCGCGGCGGCGACGCGGCCGTCGCGCGCTGGCGCGGGCCGACGCTCGTCGTCGTCGGCGACGACGACCGGATGACGACGGCGCGCGGCGCGAAGGCGCTCGCGGCGCGCATCGCCGGCGCGCGCGTCGTGACGCTGCCGCGCTGCGGCCACCTGCCGATGGCCGAGGCGCCCGACGCGACGCTGGACGCACTCGACGCGTTCCTGCCGTGACGCGCGGCGACGACGGGCGCACCACGGGAGGCGCACGACACGGGGCGCGCCGCCCCGCCGGCGTGCGGCGCGCGGCGACGCGCCGTCAGAAGTCCATGTCGAGCTCTTCGATGTCGTCGGGCTCGTGCTTCGCCGCGGCGATCCACTCGTCCATCTCGGGCATCGCCATGATCGTGTCGCGAGTACGCGCGGATGCAGGCGTCGTCGAGCTTGACGTCGTAGGTGAGGAAGCGCGTGACGACCGGCGCGTACATCGCGTCGGCCATGCCGCGCTGCTCGCCGAACAGGTACGGGCCGCCGTAGGTGCGCGAGGCAGTCGGTCCAGATCTCGACGATGCGGTCGATGTCGGGCTGCGCGCCGGCCCAGACCTTGTGGCCGGGAAGCGGCGCCTTCAGGTTCATCGGCAGCGACGCGCGCAGGTTCGCGAAGCCGGAGTTCATCTCGCCGCTGATCGAGCGGCAGTGCGCGCGCGCGATGCGATCGGCGGGCATCAGGCCGGCGTCGGGGCGGATCTCGTCGAGGTACTGCGCGATCGCGAGCGTGTTCCAGACGCGTCGCGCCGTCGTGCGTGAGGCACGGCACGCGGATCGACGGCGCGAGCAGCAGCAGTTCGCGGCGCGCGTCGGCGTCGTCGGGCGAGACCATCACCTCGGCGAACGTCGAGCCCGGCGAAGCGCGCCAGCAGCCAGCCGCGCAGCGACCACGACGAGTAGTTCTTGCTGCTCAGCGTGAGCGCTCGCGACCGGCGCCGGCTTGGCGACGCGGTCGCACGCTTGCGGGCCGGCGCGCGGGCCTTCGGCGCGGCGGTGGCGGTCTCGGACATGGCGACTCTCCTGGTCACGAACGCGCTCGGTCGTCGCAAGGGACGTGCCATCTGGCGCGCTAGTTGCTCGTGCGAATCGTCGTCACGGAGCGTCCATGATCTATCCCGCCTACCAGGCCCAGTCGGATGCGCTCGCGCCGCTGCGGGCCCTGACGGGCCACGTCGTCCCGCTGTTCGACGATCCGCCGTTCGGACAGCCGGCCGGCTCGCCGGGCCGCCACTGGGCCGCGGCGTGGCGCGTGTTCGCAGCTGTCCGAGGTCACGCACCGGCGGCCGGCGTGGGGCATCGACAGCGGTCGAGGTCGACGGCCGCCGGTCCGCGTCGTCGAGGAGGTCGTCGCGACGACGCCGTTCGCGACGCTGCTGCGCTTTCGCAAGGACGGCGCGCCGCGCGCAGCCGAAGGTGCTGGTCGTCGCGCCGATGTCCGGCCACTTCGCGACGCTGCTGCGCGACACCGTGCGCACCGCGCTGCACGACCACGACGTCTACGTCACCGACTGGCACAACGTGCGCGACGTGCCGCTCGCCGCCGGCCGCTTCGGCCTCGACGAGTACATCGAGCACGTGATCGACTTCACTCGAGGCGCTGGGCCCGGGCGCGCAACGTGCTGGCGGTGTGCCAGCCGTGCGTCGCGGCGCTGGCGGCGGTGGCGCTGATGTCGGAGGACGACCATCCGCGCGCACGCCGGCCAGCCTGACGCTGATGGCCGGCCCGATCGACTGCCGCATCAGCCCGACGAGCGTCAACAAGCTGGCGACGATCCAAGCCGATCGAGTGGTTCGAGAAGAACCTGATCAGCGCCGTGCCGTGGCGGCACGCGCGGCGCCGGCCGCCGCGTCTATCCGGGCTTCGTGCAGCTGTCGGCGTTCATCAGCATGAACCGCGAGCGCCACGACAACGCGTTCAAGCGACTACTACGGCACCTGCTCGACGGCGAGTTCGACAGGGCCGAGGTCACGCGCACGTTCTACGAGGAATACTTGGCGGTGGCCGACCTGCCGGCCGAGTTCTACCTCGAGACCGTCGCGCGCAGGTGTTCCAGGAGTACGCGCTGCCGCAGGGCGAGCTGACGCGTCCGCGGCCGCACGCGTCGATCCGGCCGCGATCCGCCGCACGGCGCTGGTGACGATCGAAGGCGAGACGCGACGACATCTGCGCCGATCGGCCAGACGCTCGCCGCGCAGGACCTCGCGACGCAGCCTGCGGCCGTACATGCGCACGCACTACGTGCAGCCGAACGTCGGGCCACTACGGCGTGTTCAGCGGCCGGCGCTGGCAGAACCACATCTATCCGCTGGTGCGCGACGTGATCCACGTCTCGGGGTAGGACGCCGCAGGACGGACGCGGCATCATGGCGTTCCGGAGGCCGCACCGACACGCCATGTCCCGTCCGCTCGCACGCGAGTCCGCGAAGCGATTCCGCAGCTTCGCCGAGTTCTATCCGTTCTATCTGAGCGAGCACGCGAACGCGATGTCGCGCCGGCTGCACTTCGCCGGCACGACCGGCGTCATCGCGTGCGTCGTCGCGGCGCTCGCGACGGGCCGCTCCGCCTGGTACGTCGCGGCCGTGTTCTGCGGCTACGGCTTCGCGTGGATCGGGCACTTCTTCTTCGAGCGCAACCGCCCGGCGACCTTCCGCCATCCGCTCTACAGCCTGATCGGCGACTGGGTCATGTACGTCGACGTCTGGCGCGGCAAGGTCAGGCTGTGACCGCGGTCGACGGCGGGGCGAGGCTCGCGGCCGGCCGCTCGAGGCCGTCGTCGAGCAGGTCGTCGTCGCCCGCGAACGCCGCCTCGAGCGTGACGTCGGCGTCGGTCAGCCGCTGGCGTCGGATCAGCTCGGCGAGCGGATCCTGGCGGTCGAACGCGACCGCGGCGACGTGTCGCGAATCGAACGCGAACAGGCGGAACACGCGATCGAGCGTGATCCGCGAGGCATCCGCGGCGAACAGCCACAGGTCGATGTCCTTCGCGCGCGTCGCGCCGCGCGGCACGATCGGCCGCGTGCGGATCACGAGGCCGTCGCGCTCGAGCGTCGCGAGGATCGCCTCGACCGATTCGACGTCGAGCCGCGCGCGCCGGCTGATCGTCGGGCTGTCGAGGCCGGGCATCGCGCCCGCGTGCGCCGGCCGCCGCGCGCGGTACAGCGCCCGCAGGATCCGCAGCGCGTCGCCGTAGTCGTCGCCGGGCGCCCGCCCGCGGTTCCAGTGGCGGCCGTACAGCGCCGGCAGGCTCGCCGCGATCAGCGCGCCGCCGAGCGTGATGATCCAGATGTAGTAGATCCACAGCAGCAGCAGCGGGACGGCGGCGAGCGTGCCGTAGACGATCGTGAACGTCGCGAAGCGCGTGACGTAGATCGCGAAGCCGCGCTTCGCCGCCTCGAACGCGAGCGCGGCGGCGAACGCGCCGACCAGCGCATCGCGCCACGCGACGCGCCGGTTCGGGACGAACACGTAGAGCGCCGCGAACGCCAGCGTGAACGCCGGGATCGGCAGCAGGTCGAGGGCCGCCGTGACCAGCGGCGGCGGCGCGCGCACGAAGCCGGCCGAAACCCGCGCGAGGTACGACGCGAGCGTCAGCGACGTGCCGAGCAGGATCGGGCCGACCGACAGGATCGCCCAGTACGTCACGAGGCGCTGCGGCAGCGGACGCGGCCGCCGCACGTCCCAGATCATGTTGAGCGCGCGGTCGATCGTCAGCATCGTCGCGAGCGACGTGACCGCGAAGCCGGCGACGGAAAGCAGCGTCAGCGAGCTCGCGTTCGCGGAGAACTGGTCGAGGTACTTGAAGATCGACGCGGAGATCGCGTCCGGCATCAGCCGGGACTGCAGGAACGACCGCAGCGCGTCGCGAAGCTGCGTGAACACCGGGAGCGCCGTCATCACGCCGAAGATCGTCGTCGCGAGCGGGACCAGCGACAGCACCGTCGTGAACGTCAGGCTCGACGCGACCTGGAACAGCCGCTCCTCCTCGACCCGTCGAGCGCCGAAGCGGACGATGTCGCGCAGCGTGCGCCAGCCGCGCCGGCCCAGTCGCCGGGCGACGACGCCCGAACGCGAGGTCGGCAGGGGGGGCGAAGTCGAGGACACGGCGCTCCCTATAATAGTCGCCCGGGGGTCAACCCCGTCGCCGATGCCCGATCTCCTCGTCCTGTACTACAGCCGTCACGGCGCGACCCGCAGGCTCGCCGAGGCCGTGGCCGAAGGCATCGACGCCGTCGACGGCGCGACCGCGCGGCTGCGCACGGTGCCCGCCGTGTCGACCGTCAGCGAAGCGGTCGAGCCGGACATCCCGTCGTCCGGCCCGCCTTACGTCGAGCGGTCCGACCTCGTCGAGTGCGCCGCGCTCGCGCTCGGCTCGCCGACCCGCTTCGGCAACATGGCGGCGCCGCTCAAGTACTTCATCGACGGCACCGGCGCCGAATGGCTGACCGGCGCACTCGCCGGCAAGCCGGCCTGCGTGTTCACGTCGACCGGCAGCCTGCACGGCGGGCAGGAGACGACGCTGCTGTCGATGATGCTGCCGCTGCTCCATCACGGCATGCTCATCGTCGGCCTGCCGTACACCGAACCCGACCTGATGCCGACGGCGTCGCGGCGGCACGCCGTACGGCGCGAGCCACGTCGCCGGAGCCGACGCGCAGCGTCCGATCGACGCGGTCGAGCGGCGGCTCGCGGTCGCGCTCGGCCGCCGGCTCGCCACCGTCGCGCTGAGGCTCTCGACGGCGCGATGACCGAGCGCGTCGACTGCGTCGTGATCGGCGCCGGCGTCGTCGGACTCGCGATCGCGCGCGCTCTCGCGACGGCCGGCCGGGACGTCACCGTCGTCGAGGCCGAAGCGACGATCGGCACCGGCGTCAGCTCGCGCAACAGCGAGGTGATCCACGCCGGCCTGTACTACCCGCCCGCGTCGCTGCGGGCCACGCTGTGCGTGCGCGGCCGCGAGCTGCTGTACGCCTACTGCGCGGCCCGGCAGGTGCCGCATCGCCGCGTCGGCAAGCTGATCGTCGCGACCGACGACGCGCAGCGGCCCGCGCTCGACGTCATCCGTCGCAACGCCGCCGCGTCGAACGCCGGCATCCTGCAGCCGCTCGACGCGCGCGAGGCGGCGGCGCTCGAGCCCGCCGTGACCTGCGTCGCCGCGCTGTGGTCGCCGCAGACCGGCATCGTCGACACGCACGCGCTGATGCTCGCGCTGCTCGCCGACGCCGAGGCCGCCGGCGCGGTGCTCGCGCTGTCGAGCCGCGTCGTCGCCGGCGAGGTGACGACGGGCGGCGTCGTCGTCGACGTGACGGCCGGCGACGATCGCACGACGCTGCTCGCGGACCTCGTCGTCAACGCCGCGAGCCTCGACGCGAGCCGCGTCGCGCGCGCGATCGCGGGCTTCCCGCCGTCGGCGGTGCCGCAGACCCGGCCGGTCAAGGGCAACTACTTCTCGCTGCTCGGCGCCACGCCGTTCTCGCACCTCGTCTATCCGTTGCCCGAGGACGGCGGCCTCGGCGTGCACGTCACGCTCGACCTCGCGGGCCGCGCGCGCTTCGGGCCGGACGTGCAGTGGCCGGCGCCCGACGCGCCGCCGGACGCGCCGCTCGACTACGCCGTCGACGAGACGCGGGCCGGCGCGTTCGCCGCCGCGATCCGCCGCTACTGGCCCGCCCTCCCCGACGACGCGCTCGCGCCCGCCTACACCGGCATCCGCCCGAAGATCCACGGTCGCGACGAACCGCCCGCCGACTTCGTCATCGCGGGACCGGCAGAGCACGGCGTCGACGGACTCGTGCATCTGTTCGGCATCGAGTCGCCGGGCCTCACGGCGTCGCTCGCGATCGGCGAACACGTCGCGCGGATGGTGACCCCTCGATGACGACGACCGCATCGTGCCCGAACCGAGGGCGCCGGCGCCATCGCCCGGACGGTTTCGTCGAACCGACGATGCGGCGACCCACCGCGGCGTCCATCCTGCGATGACGCCGCGCACGGCCGTCCGCGTGGCGCTGGCCGGGCTGGTCGCGTCGATGATCGTCGCGGTCGCGATCGCCTGGTCCGGGGCCCGGTCCGGCGACGGCGGGCTCGTCCCGCCCGGGCTGCTGCTCGCCGTCGTCAAGGTCGCGATGCTCGCGATCGTCTCTGCGCGGGTGCGGGCCGAACACGTCTACTCGATGCAATGGTCCTCGATGCTGATCCTGTTGTTCGTCGCCGAAGGCGCGGTCCGCGCCACCAGCGACCCGGCCGCGACACGCGGGCTCGGCCTCGTCGAGGCCGTGGCCGCGACGTGCACGTTCGCCGCGCTGCTCTCGTACCTGCGACCCCTCAAGAAGCGTGCGCGCGATGCGCGCGATCGGAGCCCCCGCCCATGAACGCCTCGGACCGCATCGCGGCGCTCATCGCTCTCGTCGGTGCCGACCACGTGCTGACCGACGAGGCCGAGAAGGCCGGCTACCTGACCGACTGGCGCCGTCGCTATCGCGGCGAGGCGCTCGCCGTGGTCCGGCCGCGCACGACGGACGAGGTCGCGCGCGTCGTGGCGTACTGCGCCGCCGAGCGCATCGCGATCGTCCCGCAGGGCGGCAACACCGGCCTCGTCGGCGGGGCCACGCCCGGTCACGAAGGCGACGCGATCGTGCTGAGCACCGGTCGCCTGCGCCGCGTCCGAACCGTCGATCCGCTCAACGACACGATCGAGGTCGAGGCCGGCTGCACGCTGGCGGCGGTGCAGGACGCGGCGCGGGACGCCGGCCGGCTGTTCCCGCTCAGCCTCGCGTCCGAAGGCAGCTGCACGATCGGCGGCAACCTGTCGACGAACGCCGGCGGCACCGGCGTCCTGCGCTACGGCAACGCGCGCGAGCTCTGCCTGGGCATCGAGGCCGTGCTGCCCGACGGCTCGGTCGTGTCGAACCTGTCCGGCCTGCGCAAGGACAACACCGGCTATCGCTGGTCCGAACTGCTGATCGGCGGCGAAGGCACGCTCGGCATCGTCACGGCGGCGACGATGAAGCTCTATCCGTTGCCGCGGGCGCAGGTCACCGCGTGGGCGGCCGTCGCGTCGCCGCGCGATGCGCTGCGCCTGCTGACGGCGGCGCAGCAGCGCTGCGGGCCGACGCTGACGGCGTTCGAGCTCGTCTCCGACGCGGCGCTCGCGCTCGTCGAGAAGCACTTCGCGCCGGCGCGTTCGCCGTTCGACGCGCGCCATCCGCAGGCGGTGCTGATCGAGGTGTCGGACCACGAGGACGAGGCGCACGCCGCCGCGATGCTCGAGGCGCTGCTCGCCGACGCGATCGCCGACGGTGTCGTCGTCGACGCGGTCGTTGCCGACAGCGTCGCGCGGTCGCGCAGCCTGTGGGCGCTGCGCGAGAACATCTCCGAGGCGCAGTCCGCCGAGGGCAGGAACATCAAGCACGACGTCTCGGTGCCGATCTCGCGGATCGCCGCATTCATCGAGTCGACGGACGCCGCGCTCGCCGCCGCCTTCGCCGACATCCGCATGATCACGTTCGGCCACCTCGGCGACGGCAACCTGCACTACAACGTGTCGCCGCCGCCCGGCATCACCGACGATGCGTTCCTCGCGAACGAGCCGGCGATCCACCGCATCGTCTACGACGCCGTCGTCACGCACGGTGGGTCCATCAGCGCCGAGCACGGCATCGGCCAGACGAAGCGCGCCGAGCTCGCGCACTACAAGCGGCCCGCGGAGCTCGCGCTGATGCGCGCGATCAAGCAGGCGATCGACCCGCACGGGATCATGAACCCGGGGAAGATGCTGTGAGGCCGCTCGGTGCCGCGACGACGCGCGGTGCGGCGCGCGGGAACGCAGCCGGCGCTGCGCTGATGAGCGGGGCCGGTGTCGCGCTTGGGATCGAGCCCGGTATCGCGCGGACGAACGCCGCCGTGGCGACGCGGACGCGCGTGCCCGGTGCTGCGCGGACGAGCGTTCCCGAGGTTGCTCCGCCGAGTGCGGCCGAGATTGCGCGAACGAGCGGCGCCGACGTGGCTCGGACGAGCGCTGACGACGTAGGGCAGCCGAGCGCTGCCGACGTAGAGCGGACGAGCGGCGCTGACGTAGGGCAGACGAGCGCCCCCGACGTGGCGCGCGCGAGCGCAGCCGACGTGCCCCGGTCGAGCGGGGCCCTGGCCTCGCGTGTAACGGCAACCGCAGTGGCGCTCGTTGCGATGACGCTCTCCGCCTCGGCGGCGGCGGCGAACTACCGCTGCGACGTCGACGGCCGCGTGCTCTACAGCGACCGGCCGTGCGCGAGCGGCGCCCAATCGACGGTCCGCAGCGACGACCCGGTCGACCCGGCCGATCGCGCGGCCGCGCTCGACCGGGCGCGACAGGACCGGACGGCGCTCGCGCAGGCCGAACGCGACCGCCAGCGCGAGGTGCAGCAGGACCTCAAGGCCGCGGCGCTGGCGCGCAAGCGGCATTCGGACGTCACGAAGGACGCGCAGGCTTGCCGGACGTTGGCACGCCGCGCGCGCGACGCGCACGACGCGTACGACATCGCCGGCCCGCGCGACCAGCCGAAGGCGCGCCTGAAGATGCAACACGCCGACGCGGACTACGCCGCGCTGTGCAAGATGCCGCGCGGCTGATGCGCCCCGCCCCACGCGCGGCACGGTCCTGCAATGGAGCGGAATGCGAGAGGGCGCAGGCGCCGTTCGACGAGGCCTGATGCAGCGTCGTTGCCAGCTTGGTTGCGTCGTCCCGGCCGTTGCCGCGCAATCCGTCGACCCGTCGCCCCAGCCCACGCGGACACGACACGTCGTTCCCGCGGAGGCGGGAACCCAGTGTCGCGTCTTGGGTTGACGGTGCGGCCAGCTTGGTTGCGTCGTCCCGGCCGTTGCCGCGCAATCCGTCGACCCGTCGAGCCAACCCCGACACGACACGTCGTTCCCGCGGAGGCGGGAACCCAGTGTCGTCGTCTTGGGTTGACGGTGCGGCCAGCTTGTTGCGTCGTCCCGGCCGTTGCGGCGCAATCCGTCGACCCGTCGAGCCCACCCCGACACGACACGTCGTTCCCGCGGAGGCGGGAACCCAGTGTCGTCGTCTTGGGATGACGGTGCGGCCAGCTTTGTTGCGTCGTCCCGGCCGTTGCGGCGCAATCCGTCGACCCGTCGAGCCCACCCGGACACGACACGTCGTTCCCGCGGAGGCGGGAACCCAGTGTCGTCGTCTTGGGATGACGGTGCGGCCAGCTTTGTTGCGTCGTCCCGGCCGTTGCCGCGCAACCCGTCGACCCGTCGAGCCCACCCGGACACGACACGTCGTTCCCGCGGAGGCGGGAACCCAGTGTCGTTGATTTGAGAAGGCGGCGCGTCGAGGCGACCGCGTTGCGGTACACGGCTCGAACCTGAACGAACATGACACGTCCCCCATTCGACTTCCGGCGCAAGCCAGACACGCTCGGCAGCGGGCCTCGAGAGGCGACGACACTGGGTTCCCGCCTTCGCGGGAACGACGTGTCAGGTTCGTTCGGATAAGAGGACCGCGGACAGTCTCGATGGCGGGGGGGCGTGAGGCCGAGGCCCGAGGCTCCGGTGTCGCAGAACGGCGCGCGCCCTGCACCTCGGCGTCGCGCGGCTCACGCCCGCAGCAACGATGCCTCGCCGATCGATGCGTTCGCCGCCGCGGGATGCTCGACCGACGCCATCGCGCGCAGCAGCAGCGACGTATCCGCATCCCGCAGCAGCGCGGGATCGCTCAGCATCCGGCGCCACGTCTTCGCGGCCGGCTGCCCGTGATACAGGCCGAGCATGTGCCGGACGATCGATCGCAACGCCACGCCGTCGGCTCGCATCCGATCGGCATATTCGCGCATCCGCTCGACGACGACCGCGCGACTTCGCGTCCCGCGCGACGCACCGCCGTCGAGCTGCGCGAGCAGCCACGGCTCGTGGTACGCCGCACGGCCGATCATCACGCCGTCGAACCGGTCTAGCGCGTGCCCGATGGCCGCCGCCGTCGCGAGACCGCCGTTGACGACGAACGTGCAGCCGGGAAAGTCGCGCTTCAGCATCGCGACGACGTCGTACCGCAGCGGGGGGATCTCGCGGTTTTCCTTCGGCGACAATCCCTTCAGCCACGCGTTGCGCGCGTGGACGATGAAGACGTCGCAGCCGGCCGCCGCGACCGTCCCGACGAAGTCGCGGACGAAGCCGTAGTCCTCGTCGCGGTCGAGGCCGATGCGATGCTTGACGGTGATCGGGAGGTCGACCGCATCGATCATCGCCTTCACGCCGTCGGCGACGAGCGCCGGTTCGGCCATCAGGCAGGCGCCGAAGGCACCGTTCTGCACGCGCTCCGACGGACAGCCGCAATTCAGGTTGATCTCGTCGTAGCCCCACGTCGCGCCGAGTCGCGCGCACGTTGCGAGCGCGGCAGGGTCGCTGCCGCCGAGCTGCAGCGCGACCGGATGCTCGGCCTCGTCGAAGTCGAGGTGCCGCGGCACGTCGCCATGCATCAGCGCGCCGGTCGTCACCATCTCGGTGTACAGACGCGCGTCCGGCGACAGCTGCCGATGGAAGTAGCGGCAGTGCCGGTCGGTCCAGTCCATCATCGGCGCGACGCAGAGGCGATACGCGCGCGCCGAACGATCGGAGGTCGAGCCGGAGCGCCGATCGTCCGAGAACGCGCGCGCGCCGGGCCCGATCGGCTCGACGACGCCGGACGGGCCCGATGTTGCGATCGATCGGACCATGGAGGACGAGCGCGACCCGGCGACCGATTCGACGATGTCGGACGTCTTCGACGCTCTGATCGGTTCGACGATGCGGGACGTCGTCGCCGATCCAATGGATGCGTCGCTTCCGAGCGTCGTCGCCGATCCGATCGGTTCGTCGCCTCCGACCCTCGTCATCGCTGCGGTCGATCCGCTCCTCACGAACGTCGTCGCCGAGGCGATCGATCCGGCGCCGCGAACCGCGGTGGTCGCGACCATCGCTCCGCGTTCCGTAGAGGTCGCATCACGAGTCACCCGAACCATCCCGCGAGCGACAGCAGCAGCAACAGCAGCATCCACAGCAGCATCGAACGCCACACGAGCCCGACGCCGCTGCGCAGCGCGGCCGGGCTCGCGTCGACGCCCGGCATCGCGTCGGCGGCCGCATCGTCGGTGGTCGTCGAATCGCCGGGCGCGGCGGCCGGCGGCTCCGTCGCGGCGCGCGGCGCGGGCCCGAGCCGCACGCCGAGCGCACCGGTGCCGGCCGCGAGCAGGATGCCGCGCGACGGGTCGGCCCACTGCCGCGCGTGGTGGCGCCAGCAGAACACCGCGTCCTCGAAGTTGCCGACGACGGCGAAGCCGATCGCGGTCAGGCGCACCGGCAGCCAGTCGATGTAGAGAAAGACGCGCGCCGCGAACAGGCCGAACGGCTCGAGCGGCGCGACCCGAACGAGCCCGGGCGGCGGCGCGTTCCAGCGTCGTGCGAGGTAGTCGGCGAGCCGGTACAGGACCGCGCCCGACGGGCCCGGCATCAGCACGAACCAGAAGAACACGCCGAAGACGTGGCGATGCGACGCGACGAGCGCCTCCTCGATCGCGACGCGGCAGATGTCGGACAGCACGAGGTCGGCCGCGGAGAACGTCGGCTCCGACGCGCGTTTCCATTCGGTCAGCAGCGCGCGGGCGCGGTCGAGGTCGTTCGCCGCGAGCGCGACCTGGATGTCGGTGTAGTAGTGGCTGAACTGACGGAAGCCGAGCGTCAGGTACAGGATCAGCGCGTTCCACGCGAGCCCGAGGAACGGATGCGTGCGGATCAGCGCGTAGAACACGAGCCACGCGAGCACCGTCGGCGGCACGACGCAGACGAGCCATGCGAGCACGCCGTGCTGGCGCTCGCCGGCGTTGAAGTTGCGCTCCACCATCTCGGCGGTGCCGCGCACCGCGTCGTACGCGACGTTGCCCGACCGCAGCGGCCGCACCTGCTCGACGAGCAGCGCGATGATCAGCGAGATGAAACCCATCGGGAACGGGCCGGTCGGCTGCGGGGGCGTCGCGGCAAAACGCGTCGCGGCGGCGGGGGATTGTATCGTCGCCGGCCGTCCGTTCCGGCGGATCCACTCCCATCCTCGGACCGCGCGGGACACCGCCTCGGCGCGGGATGCTCGTCCCGGGCACGTGCTTCCCGTTCCACGTCGACGAGCGACGCGGACCGTGAGCGGGTCACGACGTCAGGCGTCCTGCTGCGCGAGCATGAACAGGTAGAAGTTCCGCAGCATCGCCGCGGTCGCGCCCCAGACGAAGTGCGAGCCGTACGGCATCGCCGTGAAGCGACGGATCTCGCCGTCGTCGGTCATCGCTTCGCGACGCTGGTGATTCGCGGGATCGAGCAGGAACGCGAGCGGCACCTCGAACGCCTCCGCGACCTCGAACGCGTCGAGCGTCAACGCGAACGGCGGATGCACGAGCGCCACGATCGGTGCCACGCGGAAGCCGGTGACGGTGAGGTAGTCGGTGAGCCGCCCGATGACCTCGACGCGCGAGCGAGCGAGCCCGATTTCCTCCTCGGTCTCGCGGAGCGCGGTCGCGACGACGTCGGCGTCGTCGGCCTCGGCGCTGCCGCCGGGAAAGCTCACCTGGCCGGCGTGCGCGTTCAGATGCGCGGTGCGCTCGGTGAACAGCATCGTCGGGCCGCGCGGGCCGAGCGCGGGATCGTCGACCTCGTCGCTCGCGCGCACGACGATCGGCACGAGCACCGACGCCGGCACGTAGTCGTCGGCCCCGGGACGAAAACGCGGCCTGCGCGTCTCGTCGGTCGGCTCGGGCTGCCACGGACGCGGCGACGCGAAGATGCGCCGCAGCCGCTCGGGCGTCAGCGACGCGACCGGAATCGCGGCGCCACCCGCGACGCCGGTGATCGGCGCGGCCTCCGGATCGAACGGCGGCATCCGCGCCGGAGCCGGCGCGGGGACACCGCTGTCGTCGTAGGTCTCGCTCATCGGCCGGCCGCCGTCGCAGCACGCGGCTCGGCGGGAACGCGATCCGCCCGGCGACGCCGCCGGCGAATCGCGTCGGTCGTGCCGACGATCACGCCGCGGTCGGCTCGCCGGTCTCCGGGACGACCGGAACGCTCTTTCCCTTCGCCGCGCCCTTGCCGTCCTTCGGCCGCGCGGTGAGCTTTTCCTTGATGCGCGCCGACTTGCCCGAGCGCTCGCGCAGGTAGTACAGCTTGGCGCGGCGGACGTCGCCGCGGCGCTTGACTTCGATCGACGCGATCAGCGGGCTGTACAGCTGGAACGTGCGTTCCACGCCTTCGCCGCTGGAGATCTTGCGAACGATGAAGTTCGAGTTCAGGCCGCGGTTGCGACGTGCGATCACGACGCCTTCGTACGCCTGGACGCGCTTGCGCGTGCCTTCGACGACGTTGACGTTGACGATCACGGTGTCGCCGGGGGCGAACTCGGGGATGGTCTTGCCGAGGCGGGCGATTTCTTCCTGCTCGAGGGTCTCGATGAGGTTCATCGCTTGCTCCTTCGATCCATCGTGCGCGGCCGTTGTCGGTGTTGGTGGGCCGCGTAGAGGATGGGGTTGCCCAGGCGGCGCATGGGGCGCCGCCGCTCGTTCGGACCCGCGGACCGCGGGTCGTCGCTTTCGTTGATGCGCTTACGTCCTTCCCTGCTTCGCGTCGCCGCGATCGTTCGATCGCCGCACCGCGTCCTGCACGATCGCCTCGTCGCGCGCCGACAGACCTCCCGCCGCGCGCGCCGCCTCGATCAGGTCGGGGCGCTTGGGCCAGGTCGCCTCGACCGCCCGGTCGCGGCGCCACGCGACGATGTTCGCGTGATGCCCCGACATCAGCACCTCCGGCACGGCCACGCCGCGCCACGACTCCGGCCGCGTGTAGTGCGGGCAGTCGAGCAGCCCGCCGCCCGCGTCGGCGAACGAGTCCTCGGCCGCCGATGCGCTGCCGCCGAGCACGCCCGGCAACTGCCGCACGACCGCGTCGATCAGCGCCATCGCCGCGATCTCGCCGCCGGACAGCACGAAGTCGCCGAGGCTGATCTCCTCGTCGACCACGCGCTCGACGAGGCGCTCGTCGATCGCCTCGTAGCGGCCGCAGACGACGATCGCCCCGACCGCCTCGTCGCGCAGCGCCATCACGCGACGATGCGTCAGCGGCCGACCCTGCGGCGACATCAGCAGCACGCGCGGCTTCGGCAAGCCGGCCGCGACCTGCGCCGCCGTGGCCGCCGCGATCGCGGCCTCGAGCGGCTCGGCCAGCATCACCATGCCGGGGCCGCCGCCGTACGGCCGATCGTCCACCGTGCGGTGGTTGTCGTGCGTGAAATCGCGCGGGTTCCACGTCACGAGCGACCATCGCCCCTCGTCGAGCGCGCGACGCGTGATGCCCGACGCCGTCACGGCCGCGAACATCTCGGGGAACAGCGTCACGACGTCGAACCGCATCGGTCCCCGCTCCCGCGCACTCGTCCTGCCACTCAATAATCCGCCTGCCAGTCGACGACGATGCGCCGCGCCGTCAGGTCCACCGTCGGCACCAGCGCGTCGACGAACGGGATCAGCCGCTCGACCGTCGTCGTCTCTCCGGCGCCGTCCGTTCCGGCCGCACGTACGACCAGCGTCGGATGCGCGCCGTTGTCGATCAGCTCGGCCACCTCGCCCAGCGGCTCGTCGGCGAGATTGACGACCGACGCGCCGATCAGGTCGACCCAGTAGAACGTATCGTCGTCCGTGACCGGGAACGACCGCCGCGCCACCGAGATCCGCGCGCTCTTCAACGCCTCCGCCGCGTCGCGGTCGACGATGCCGACCAGCCGAGCCGTGACCGTGCTGCCGTGCGCCTTCGCGCTCATCACGTCGAACGACCGCATCGTGCCGCGGACGTCGAACCACCACTCGCGTGCCGCGAGCAGCGCCGACGCGTCCGCGGAGTACGGCGCGACCTTGATGCTGCCGTCGAGCCGCCACGCGTCGAGCACGTGTCCCACCACCACCAGATCGGCCGGAACGTCCATGCCGATCACTGTCCTGCCGTCCGCGGCGCCGCCGGTCCGGACGCCGCGCGCTCCGGACGATCGACGACGCGTCGCGTCAGGCCGCGGTCGCTTCCGCGGCCGGCTGCGTCGCCGCGCCCGCCTGGCCGTGCTTCTTCGTGAAGTCCTTCACGAGCCGCGCGACGGCCGGCGACATCTGCGCGCCGACGCCCTGCCAGTAGCTGACGCGATCGAGCGCGATCCGCAGCGACTCCTCGCCGCCGGCCGCGACCGGGTTGTAGAAGCCGACGCGCTCGATGAAGCGGCCGTCGCGACGATTGCGCGAGTCGGTGGCGACGACGTGATAGAACGGGACGCTTGTTCGCGCCGCCGCGGGTGAGTCGAAGAACGACCATGGGATTGCTTTCTCGGTAGAAGGACGATTCGGCCGCGTCGCCGCCGGGGCGTTCGCGCGTTCCGTCGTCCGGCATCGCGTCGCGAGGCGTCGATGCGGACTCCGCCGCGGCGCGACCGGACGCGTCGCGCGACGACGACCGGACGAGGCGATCGACGCAAAGCTCGCGATTATAGCCGGGCGCTCCCGACGAGGCAATCGTCGGGGTCGTCCGTGTCCGACCCGAGCGATCGTCCCCCGGCGAAGGCCCGACCGTCAGTCGCGGCGGCGCCACCAGGTCGGCTGCACCTCGACGGTCGTCGCCGGATCGCTGAACCAGACGACGCCGTCCTGGATCGTCGCCTGCAGGTCCATCGCGCGCGCCGCGAGCGCGCCGGCGGCGCGGCTCGTCTCGACCGGCAGCCGCAGCACGTCGAGGTTGCGCGCGCGTTCGAGGTCCGGTCCGACGCCCTTCCACCACGCGTCGGCGTTCGTGCCGTACGCCGCGACGACGACGTGCCGCGCCCGGCCGCACGCCTTCAGGATCGCGCGTGCGTCCGGGAGCCCGACCTCGACCCAGACGTCGATCGCGCCGGTCAGGTCGCGGTCGATCAGGTCCGGCTCGTCCACGTCCGACAGGCCGCGGCCGAACGCGAGCGTATCGCTCGACAGCAGCGCGAACAGCAGCACGCGCACCATCATCCGTTCGTCGGTCTCCGACGGATGCCGCGCGATCGTCAGCGCGTGCGTCGCGTGACGGCCGCGATCCATGTCGGCGACCGCGAGGCTCGCCTTGAACACCGTTGCGCGAAGCGCCATGCGTCGAGGTGCGGGCCGACGCCCGCGCGGAGGATCGAACGAGACGCGGAGCATACCGGCGCCGTCGCGCCGGGCGAGGTCAGCGTCGGGCGCCGGCGACGCGCCGCGTGCGGAACGTGATCGACCACCGCAGCGCGTCGACCGGCGCGACGCTGTGCTGCCACGCCCACCGCGACGGTCCGCGCATCCGGTAGATCGACCGCGGCTGCGACCGTCAGCCTGACGACGTCGGCGCGACGCCTGGGCTCCGGCGGGTACGGCCGGAAGCGCAGCACCGCCGGCGCGCCGAGCGACACGCCGATCACGTCCTCGAAGTCGGGCACGTCGCGATGCCAGCCGAGCGGCGTGCCCGGCACGTACTCGGACACGAGCACGTGTTCGAGCGCCGGCTCCGGCAGCCCGGACCATCGCGCGACGCGCGCGCGCAGCGGATGCAGCGCATCGACCAGCGGCGGCGCCGGCATCAGCACGTTGCGGTCGTAGTCGAAGCGCCCGCCGTAGCCGACGACGCGCCGGCGCGCCGTGTACGCCTTGTAGGTCGCCGCGGCGAACGGCAGCGCGCGGACGATCTCGATCAGCGCGCGCTCGTCGTCGCGCGACAGCCAGTCGGTCTCGTAGACGAGACCTTCCGGCCGGTTCGGCGGGCGCGGCGGCGGCGCGTCGAACAGCGCGAGCTGCGCGGTCGGCGGGTCGTCGTCGAGGTCCATCGAGGCCATCGAACGATGATAGACGAGCGCGCGTTCATCGAAGGTCGCGCGGCCGCGGCCGGTCGATGGTCCCTGGACGCGCGATCGGAATCGACGCGCATCGTCCGCGCACCGGAACCGGTCAGCCGCGCGCCCCGAGCGCCCGCGCCCGCGCGGCGGTCAGGTAGTAGACGACGTAGCCGTCGTCGGCCTCCGCGACGAAGCGGCCGCCGCGCCATTGCCACCGTCGGTAGCCGAGCGGACGCAGCAGCGCGTCGACCTCGGCGTGGCGCGACGGCGCGAGCACGATCGGCTCGCTGCGCACGAGCGTCTCGCGCGCGCCGCGCAGCACCGGCACCTCGTGGTTCTGGACGTAGACCTTGACGACCGTCGGGTCGAAGCCGAACGCGTCGAGCGGTCGCACGGGGACCGGCTTCGCCTCGACGACGAGGCGGCGCTCGTCGAACCAGTGGAGCAGGCGTCCGTCGAACAGCGCTCGCGCCCACGCCTCGTCGAACGAGCCGAGACCGTCGAAGCGGTAGCCGCGATAGACGGGAACGTACAGCGTGCGTTCGGACGGCGTCTCGTCGAGACCCGTCGCGACGATCTCGACGCGCGCATCGCGGGCGAACTGGCGGCGCGTGGCCGCCGCGACGTCGAGATTCGCCTCGAAGCCGACGACGCGCGCGCCGGGCTTCATCGACAGGATCGTCGCGATCGAGACGCCGCGGTTGCAGCCGACGTCGAGAACGAGCGGCGACGGCTCGGGGATCGCGCGCAGCCCGGCGTATTCCGCGCGGAACGGTCGGCGCAGCGCCGCGAGCACCTTCGCCTCCGCACGGAACCGGAAGTCCTGGACGCCGGGCGCGAACACGAGCAGCGACCGCAGCAGCTTCTTCCCGTCCATCGATGCGCCGTCAGCCGGGCGCGGCGTCGGGTCGTCGAAGCTCGTCGGCGAGCAGCCCGTAGATGCACGAGTCGACGACCTGCCCCTTCACGACCGCGCGCTCGCGCATCAGCCCTTCGCGAACGAAGCCAAGCCGCTCGAGCAGGCGGATCGACGGCGCATTGCGCGGGTCGACGTGCGCCTCGAGGCGGCGCAGTTCGAGCGCGTCGAACGTGGCCGCGACGAGCGCGGCCATCGCCTCCGACATGACGCCGCGCCGCCAGTCGCGGCGGCCGAGCACGTAGCCGAACTCCGCGCGCGCGTGCCCGGGCTCGACGTTGAACACGAGCGCCGACCCGACGACGCGTGCGTCGCCGCGGTCGACCACGACGTACTGCCGCAGTCGGCCGTCGCCCTGGAGCCCGACGATGCGCGCGTGCCATGCGTGCGCGTCGTCCATCGACCGCCACGTCTCGTACGGCAGGAAGCGCGAGACCTCGTCGTCCGCGTGGACGACGAGCAGGTCCGGGAGGTCGCCCGGCTCGACGAGACGCACGACGAAGCGCGCCGTCGTCAGCGACGCCGGCAGGCGCTCGACCGGCGCCGCCGCGGGCGACGTCATCCGACCATCTGCTCGGGACGGACCCAGCGGTCGAAGTCCTCGGCGCTGACGTGGCCGCTCGCGATCGCGGCCTCGCGCAGGCTCGTGCCCTCCTTGTGCGCCTTCTTCGCGATCTTCGCCGCCTTGTCGTAGCCGATGTGCGGGTTGAGCGCGGTGACGAGCATCAGCGAGTTCGACACGAGCTCGGCGATGCGGTCGCGGTTCGGCTCGATGCCGACCGCGCAGTGGTCGTTGAAGCTCCGCATGCCGTCGGCGAGCAGCCGGATGCTCTGCAGCACGTTGTACGCGATCATCGGCTGATAGACGTTGAGCTCGAAGTTGCCGGACGCGCCGCCGATGTTGATCGCCACGTCGTTGCCGAACACCTGCGCGCACACCATCGTCAGCGCCTCGCACTGCGTCGGGTTGACCTTGCCCGGCATGATCGAGCAGCCGGGCTCGTTCTCGGGGATCGACAGCTCGCCGAGGCCGGAGCGCGGGCCGCTCGCGAGCCAGCGCACGTCGTTGGCGATCTTGAACAGGCTCGCCGCGAGCGTCTTCAGCGCGCCGTGCGCGTGGACGATCGCGTCGTGCGCCGCCAGCGCCTCGAACTTGTTCGGCGCCGTGACGAACGGCAGCCCGGTGAGCCGCGCGAGCTCGGCCGCGACCTGCTCGGCGTAGCCCTTCGGCGCGTTGAGGCCCGTGCCGACCGCCGTGCCGCCGAGCGCGAGCTCGCACAGGTGCGGCAGCGCGGCCTCGAGGTGACGCACGCCGTGGTCGAGCTGCGCGACCCAGCCGGAGAACTCCTGGCCGAGCGTCAGCGGCGTCGCGTCCTGCAGGTGCGTGCGGCCGATCTTGACGATGTCGGCGAACGCCTCGGCCTTCGCCGCGAGCGTCGCGCGCAGCACGTCGAGCGACGGCAGCAGGCGATGCGCGATGCCGTCGGCCGCCGCGACGTTCATCGCGGTCGGGAACACGTCGTTCGACGACTGGCTGCGATTGACGTCGTCGTTCGGATGAACGAGCCGCTCCTCGCCGCGCACGCCGCCGAGCAGCTCGCTGGCGCGGTTCGCGAGCACCTCGTTGACGTTCATGTTCGTCTGCGTGCCGGAGCCGGTCTGCCAGACGAGCAGCGGGAACTCGTCCGGATGCTGGCCGGCGAGCACCTCGTCGGCCGCCGCGACGATCGCCTCGGCCTTCTTCGCGTCGAGCGTGCCGAGCGCGCGGTTGACGACCGCCGACGCGCGCTTGACCTGCACGAGCGCGCGGACGATCTCGATCGGCATCCGCTCGCCGGAGATGTCGAAGTTGCCGAGCGAGCGCTGCGTCTGCGCGCCCCACAGCCGGTCGGCCGGGACCTCGATCGGGCCGAACGTGTCGCGCTCGATGCGCGACGTCGTGCCTGCGTCGTTCATTTCATCTCCTTCAGTGGCGCAGCCGCATCCACCAGGCGCCGAGCCATTCGTGCAGCGTCGTGTTCGCGCGCCGCAGCGCGTTCGTGTTCGGCAGGAAGGACAGCACCGTGACCGGCGCGTTCGCGAAGTAATCGGTCGGCGCCGGGATCACCGCGAGGCCGGCGTCCTCGGAACGCGCGACTCGCCCGACGCATGTGCGACACGTCGGTCACGAGGATCGCCGTGCCGACGCCGGCGCCCTTCAGGATCGGGACCGACAGCCGCGACATTGTCGTCGGTGTCGAGCGACGCGCCTTCGATCCAGCGCGGCGCACGGCCGAAGTCGCGGCGCAGGACGTCGGCCATCTCGTCGCCCTCGGTGCCGCGCGCGGACGGCAGCCGGCCGCCGCTGACCAGGATCGGCAGCCGCGTGCGCGCCGCGAGCCGCGACGCGGCGCGCAACCGCGCGAGCGTCGTCGCGTTGACCGTCTCGCCGCCGTAGTCGCTCGCGCCGAGGGCCGAGCCGCCGCTCAGCACGACGATCGCCGCGTCGGCCGGCAGCGCGCGCGACGCGTCGAGCGGCGGATAGGCGTGCTCGTCGTAGCGGGCGAGCGCGTCGGCCACGACCGGCAGCGAGAACACGAACAGCGCGATCGCGCCGATCCCGGTCAGCACGCGGCCGAGCCGGCGGCGCCGCCGCATCGCGAGGCCGATGACGACGAGCAGCATCGGTCCCGCGGGCAGCAGGACCAGGTTCGAGACGATCTTCTTCAGCCAGAAGCCGGCCTCGGCGACGTCCATGCCGCGACGGTCGGGCCGTCAGTCGCGGCGGGTCACGCGAGCGCCGCGATGCCGGCGCGCGCGACCTGCGCGTCCTCGGCCGACTTGACGCCCGACACGCCGACCGCACCGATCGTGTGGCCGTCGACGACGATCGGCTCGCCGCCTTCGAGCAGGCCCTTCAGCAGCGGCGCCGACAGGAACGACGTCCGGCCGTTGTTGATGACGTCCTCGTACGCCTTGCTCGGCCGCCGTCCGAGCGCGGCCGTGCGCGCCTTCTCCGGCGCGATCGACGCGGACACCGGCGCACAGCCGTCGAGTCGCTGCAGCCACAACAGGTGGCCGCCGTCGTCGCAGATCGCGATCGTCACGCCCCACTTGTTCGCGAGCGCCTCGGCTTCGGCGGCGGCGGCGATCTTCCTCGCGTCTTCGAGGGTCAGGTACGGACGTGTCTGCATGGTCGGTTCGATGGGGTTGGTCACGAAGCGGGCGCGGCCAGCGCCGCGCGGATCTGGTCGAGCGCCGTCGGGTCCTCGATCGTCGTCAGGTCGCCGGGGTCGCGGCCTTCGCAGACGGCCTGGATCGCGCGGCGCAGCATCTTGCCCGAACGCGTCTTCGGCAGCGCGCCGACGAAGTGCACGCGCGCCGGCCGGCCGAGCGCGCCGAGCGTGCGGTCGACGGTCGCCATCACCTCGCCTTCGAGCGCGCAGTCGGGCCGCGTCGGTCGCGATCGTCGACGGGTCGCGGACGATCGCGAACGCCATCGCGACCTGGCCCTTCAGCGCGTCGGCGACGCCGACGACCGCGACCTCGGCGATCGCCGGATGGCTCGCGATGCTCTCCTCGATCTCGCGCGTGCCGAGCCGATGGCCGGCGACGTTGATGACGTCGTCGGTGCGGCCGAGGATGAAGTAGTAGCCGTCGCGCGTCGCGGATGCCCCAGTCGAACGTCGAGTAGACGCTGCGGTCGTCGACGCAGCGACCAGTACGTGTCGACGAAGCGCGCGTCGTCGCCCCACACGGTCTGCATGCAGCCGGGCGGCAGCGGGCCGCTCGATCGACGAGCACGCCCTTGCGGTTCGTCGCCGATCGTCGTCGCCGGTGGCCTCGTCGAGCAGCTTCAGCGCGGAAGCCGAACACCGGCTTGCCGGGGCTGCCGAAGCGCGGCTGCATCGCGGGCTCGACGCCGCGTTGCGCAGCGTCAGGATCGGCCAGCCGCGTCTCGGTCTGCCAGTAGTTGTCGATGATCGGCTTGCCGATGCCGTCGGCGATCCAGCGCGCGGTCGGCTCGTCGAGCGGCTCGCCGGCGAGGAACAGCGCGTCGCAGCGACGACAGGTCGTGCTGCGTCAGGAGCGCCGGATCCTGCTTCTTCAGCACGCGGATCGCCGTCGGCGCCGTGAACATCACGTTGACGCGTTGTACTTCGCGACGAGCCGCCACCAGATGCCGCGGTCGGGCTCGCCGTCGAAGCCGCGCGTCGGCAGGCCTTCGTACATCACCGTCGCCATGCCGGCGATCAGCGGCGCGTAGACGATGTAGCAGTGGCCGACGACCCAGCCGATGTCGCTCGCGGTGAAGAAGTGCGGCGACCGGACACCGGGTCGACCGCGCCGTCGACGCCGGCCGGATCGAAGATGTACTTGATCGACGCGGCGAGCGCGACGGCGTAGCCGCCGGTGTCGCGCTGCACGCCCTTCGGCGTGCCGGTCGTGCCGCTGGTGTAGAGGATGTAGCACGGCTCGTTCGACTCGAGCCACGTGCACGGCACGCGCGTCGTCGAGATGGCGCTCGATCAGCGTCGCCCAGTCGAGGTCGCGCCCGTCGACCATCGTCATCGGCGCGAGGCCGCGATCGACCAGCACGACGCGCGCCGGCCGGTGCGACGCGAGCGCGCAGCGCCTCGTCGAGCAGCGGCTTGTACGGGATCACCTTGCCGTCGCGCGAGCCGGCGTCGGCCGACACGATCACGCGTCGGCGTCGCGTCGTCGATGCGCGCGGCGAGGCTCGCCGACGCGAAGCCGCCGAACACGACCGAGTGGATCGCGCCGATCCGCGCGCACGCGAGCATCGCGAACAACGCCTCGGGCATCATCGGCATGTAGATCAGCACGCGGTCGCCGCGGCCGACGCCGAGCGCGACCAGCATCGCGGCCGCGCGGTTCACGGCGTCGTAGAGCTCGCGATACGAGTAGATGCGCTCGCTGCCGGTCTCGGTCGAGACGTGGATCAGCGCGGCCTGGTCGGCGCGCGTCGCGAGATGCCGATCGATCGCGTTGTGGCAGAGGTTCGTCGTGCCGCCGACGAACCAGCGCAGCAGCGGCGCGCGCGACGCGTCGAGCACGCGGTCGAACGGCCGCTGCCAGTCGATCGCCGCCGCCTCCGCGCCCCAGAATGCGTCGGGGTCGTCGACGCTGCGTCGATGGACGTCGTCGTAGACGGACATCGCGTCAGGCACGGTCGGCGTCGTCGCGTGGTGGACGTCGGAACGGGGCAACGGACCTTCGCAACGGGCACGGACACGGGCACGTCGCGGCGCGGGCCGCTCGACCGCGAAGCGGCGACGGCCACTCGTTCCGGCCGATCGACCGCCGATCGGGCGGTGCCATAGTCAGCGGTCAAATGCAACGGATTCCCGTCCTATTGTTTTGACAGATCGCCGATCGACCGCTAGATTGCGCCCGATGCCGATCCGACACCTCGCTTCGACCGCCCTGTTCGTCTCCGCCGTCTTCGCCGCCTCGCCCGCGTTCTCCGCGGACGACGTGCCGGCCGCCGATCCCGCCGGCGACCGCCGCGGCGCCAAGCTACCGCATTTTCACGAGCTGGCTCGGCGGCCGCACCGAGGCACCGCCGGTCGCGGCGCCCGCGGAGCCGGCCGCTCCGACCGGCGTCGCCGCCACGACGGCGTCCGGCGCCGGCGAGGTGCTCGTCAACGCGCTCGGGCTGCTCGGCATCCATTATCGCCTCGGCGGCAACACGCCCGAGTCCGGCTTCGATTGCAGCGGCATGGTCCGCTACGTGTTCCAGAACGCCCTCGGTCTCGACCTGCCGCGGCGCGCGATCGAGATCAGCCGCGTCGGCGCGAAGGTCGGACGCGAGGAGCTGAAGCCGGGCGACCTCGTGTTCTACCGCACGCTGCGCCGCGCCGTCTCGCACGTCGGCATCTACCTCGGCGACAACCGCTTCATCCACGCGCCGTCGGCCGGCGGCCGCGTCCGCGTGGACGACATGAGCGAGAGCTACTGGGCGACCCGCTTCGTCGGCGCCCGTCGCGTCGACTGACGCGATCGCGCTTTGCGTCGTCGGTCCCCGGACCGGCGCGCGCGCTTTGCGAGCGGCGGCGCGGCCGCTATACTCGCGCTCCGCATCACGCGACCGATCACGGCACCCGGCCGTCGATCCCACCGGAGAGGTGGCAGAGTGGTCGAATGTACCTGACTCGAAATCAGGCGTACCGCAAGCGTACCGTGGGTTCGAATCCCACCCTCTCCGCCAATACGTCTCGTCGCGCGCCTGACATCGCGCGTCCATCAAGCTCTGCCGCAATAGCGATAGTTCGCCAAGCACCGGCGACGGCATTGGCCGTCGACGACGCGGCAAGCTCTTCGGGTCTTTCGTCGACGCTCCCCGCCTCGCATCCCATCTCGCCCCTCCGAGTCGCACCGTCGGGCACGCGCCCCGGTTTCGCGTGCAACAGGAAGGTCGACCAGGTGCCTCGGTCGGAGTTCTGACATAGTCGGACTGCTCGTGCGGCAGGAGCGCGAGGAAGCGCGGCAGCAGGGCGGTCAGCACTGCTGTCCGCACCGCGTAGGTAAGCCAGGGCCGGGTAGACGAGGCGCACAGCAGCGTCATGACGAGCCCGACGTCGCGATCGGCGTGATCGAGGATGTCGCGGCCATCGCCGCACCTCGGTAGACGCGCGACGTCTCGGTCGGACCGTCGCGAAGAAATCCGACACCCGCACGCGCCTGCCGTCCTTCGTCGCAAGATCGGTCTTCGTCCCACAAGGGCCTGGCCGATCTGCGGTTATCCGTCGATGGGCCGCGTCGGTGGGCCGACACGGAGGACGACGACACGATGACGAGGACGGCAACCCGCGGCGAGGCGCGCCTCGTCCTGTTCTCGCGCTGCGCATCGGCCATCGTGCTGATCGAGGCGCTGTGGGTGCTCGCGGCCTACGCGCGCGGCGATGTCGGCGCGATCGGCCTCGGGCTCGCGCACGCGGCGCCGTCGCCGGTCACCGCGTTGGCCCTCGCCTGCCTCGCCGTGGCCACCCTCGTCCGCGCCGCGCGATCCGATCCGCGCGTGCCGGCCGCCATCGCGGGGCTGCTCGGCGTCGTCGCGATCGCGGTGCTCGCGTCGTCGGGCCGCGATCCGCTCAGCGCCGCCTTGGCGATCCGGCTGTTCGACATGCCGAGCGGCTACGGATCGACGTCGTTGTCGACGGCGGTCTGCATCGTCCTGCTCGCGGCGGGCCTGCTGGTGGCCGGCCGACCGGCGTCGCGCCGGCGCGTGATCGTCGGCGACCTCTGCGACGGCGCGGCGCTGATCGCGAGCGGCCTCGGCGTCCTGGCGTACGCGTACCGCGCGACGACGCTGTTCGACATCGTGCCGTACCAGGCGATGTCGCTGCCGACGGCGGTCGGCCTGTTCCTGCTGGCGCTCGCGATGCCGGCGTCCGCTCCCGAGCGCGGATGGGCGGCGACGGTCGCGGCGCCGTCGATCGGCGGGGCGGCGACGCGACGCCAGCTGCTGTTCACGCTGCTGCCGCCGCTCGTGGGGTTCGCGCTCGTCGCGACGACGTCGGCCGGGCTGATCGATCCCGGCTCGGCGATCGCGCTGCTCGTCGCGGCCACGATCGCGCCGCTCGCGCTGCTGGTCCTGCGCGACGGCGCGGTGCTCGACCTGCTCGACGGCGAGCGGCGCACGCGGGCGCGGCTCCAGGAGCGGATGAACGAGCAGCTGACGGCGAAGCTGGACGCGCAGGCGGTCGAGCTCGAACGCCGCGCCGCCGAGCGGCTGCAGGCGGAGGCGGCGCTCGGCCGCGCGCAACGCATGGACGCGCTCGGCGAACTCACCGGCGGCATCGCGCACGACTTCAACAACCTGCTGACCGCCATCAAGGGCAACATCGGCATGATGGAACGGCGTCTCGCGCCCGAGCATCCGGCGAGCCGCTACCTCGACCACGCGCTCGGCGCCGTCGACCGCGCGACGAAGGTCACGCAGCAGCTGCTCGCGTTCTCGCGGACGCAGCGGCTCGACGTGCGGCCGACCGATCTGCGCGCCGCGGTCGCCTCCGCCGTGTCGCTGATCCGCCAGGCGATGGGCCCGGGCATCGACGTCCGGTTCGACGCGCCGGCCGGCGACGCGTGGGCGACGGCGGACTTCGCGCAGCTCGAGCTCGCGCTGCTGAACCTCGCGATCAACGGCCGCGACGCGATGGACGGTCGCGGCGTCGTCACGCTGCGGCTCGCGATCGCCCGCGATGCCGACGCGACCGACGCCGAACGCGGCGCCGACTTCGTCGTCGTGTCCGTCGAGGACACCGGCCGCGGGATGGCGCCGGACGTCGTCGCCCGCGCGACCGAGCCGTTCTTCACGACGAAGGGCCGCGGCGTCGGGACCGGCATCGGCCTCGCGCAGGCCGAGCAGTTCGCGCGACAGTGCGGCGGCGCGCTGCGCATCCGGAGCGCGGTCGGCGAAGGGACCACGGTCGAACTCTGGCTGCCGAGGGTGCCCGCGGAGATCTCGGTCGCCGCCTCGGCGCCGGCGTCCGACGTCGCGCCCGGACGGACCGCCGCGCATCGCCGGATCCTGGTCATCGACGACGACGATGCGGTGCGCTCGACGATCGTCGAGCTGCTGCGCGACGCCGGGCACACGGTCGTCGACGCGCCGGACGGCGCGCGCGGGCTGCAGCAGCTCGCGGCGTTCGGACCGGACATCGCCGTCATCGACTTCATCATGCCGAACATGAACGGCGCCGAGGTCGCCCGCGCGGCCCGCGCGCTGCGGCCGAGCCTGCCGATCGTGTTCGTCAGCGGCTACTCGGACACGCTCGCGCTCGACGGCATCGAGAACTCGATGCTCGTTCGCAAGCCGTTCGAGTTCGACGTGCTGATGCGCGCGGTCGAGGAGCGACGGCTCCACTGACGTCGCGGACGGCGTCGCATCCACCGGCGTCGCGGAGGACGGCGCGACCGACTGCAGGACGTCCGCGCGTTGCGTCGCCCGACGCGAGCGCGTCGCGGCCGGCCCCGAACGGCCCGCGGCCGGTCGCGGCCCGGCCGGCGTCCCTGCCGCATCACGTACCATCCGACCTTCGCGACGTCGGCCGCGGAGCGCCGCCCCGATCCGCTCGCGTCGCCCGCGCCGCCGGCCCGGCCGCCGGGCCCGGGCAGGCACCCGCCGGCGCGGCCGGCGATCCACCGCTCGCCCGCCCGCGTCGACCCGTCGACGCCGGTTCGTCCACGGAGACCGCATGACCGACGTCCTTCGCCGCAACAACGTCCGGGTCTCCGGATCCGGTCCGCGGACGATGGTGTTCGCCCACGGCTACGGCTGCGACCACAACATGTGGCGATGGGTCGCGCCGGCGTTCGAGGATCGCTATCGCGTGGTCACCTTCGACCACGTCGGCGCCGGGTCGTCGGACCTCGCCGCCTACGATCGCGCGAAGTACGCGACGCTCGACGGGTACGCCGACGACGTCGTGGAGATCGCACGCGGGCTCGACGTGCGCGACGGCGTGTTCGTCGGGCACTCGGTCAGCGCGATGATCGGGCTGCTCGCCGTGCGCCGCGCGCCGGGCGTGTTCTCGAAGCTCGTGATGATCGGCCCGTCGCCGCGCTACATCGACGACGGCGACTATCGCGGCGGCTTCACGCAGGCGCAGATCGACGAGCTGCTCGAGTTTCTCGACAGCAACCACATGGGTTGGTCGACCGCGATGGCGCCGGTCATCATGGGCAACGCCGACCGGCCGGACCTGGCGAACGAGCTGACGAACAGCTTCTGCCGCACCGACCCCGAGATCGCGAAGCACTTCGCGCGCACGACGTTCACCTCGGACAACCGGGACGACCTCGCCGGCGTCGACGTGCCGGTGCTGATCCTGCAATGCTCCGACGACGTGATCGCGCCGGACTACGTCGGCGAATACGTCCGGTCGCGGCTGCCGAACGCGAAACTCGTGCAGATGGCCGCGACCGGGCACTGTCCGAACCTGAGCGCGCCCGCGGAGACGGTCGCCGCGATCGCGGACTTCGTGTGACGCCCGACGAGGCCGCGCCGTCCCGCGGCGGCGAGCCGTCGCCGCTCGAGCGCACCGACCTCGCCGACCTCGAGGACCTGTTCGACCACGCGCCGTGCGGCTACCTGTCGGCCGAGCCGAACGGCCGCATCGTCCGCGCGAACCGGACGCTCGCCGGCTGGATCGGCCACGATCGCGCGTGGCTCGTCGGCCGGCGCTTCCAGGACCTGCTGAACATCGCCGGCAAGATCTACTACGACACGCACTTCGCGCCGCTGCTGAGGATGCAGGGCCACTTCGACGAGGTCGCGCTCGACCTCGTGTGCGCCGACGGGTCGCGACTGCCGGTGCTCGTCAACGCCGTCGAGCGTCGCGACGCGTCCGGCGCGCTGCGCCACATCCGCATCACCGTCTTCAACGCGACCGACCGACGCCGCTACGAGGCCGAGCTGCTCGCCGCGCGCGAGCGGCTGCGGGAGCTGACGGCGTCGCTCGAGGATCGCGTCGAGGCCGGCATCGCCGAACGCATCAAGCTCGAGGAGGTCCTGCGGCAGTCGCAGAAGATGGAGGCGGTCGGTCAGCTCACCGGCGGCCTCGCGCACGACTTCAACAACCTGCTGACCGGCATCTCCGGCAATCTCGAGCTGCTGAAGGCGCGGGTGGCGCAGGGTCGCTCCGGCGTCGAACTCGATCGCTACATCGTGGCCGCGCAGGGAGCCGCGAAGCGCGCCGCGACGCTGACGCATCGCCTGCTCGCGTTCTCGCGGCGCCAGACGCTGGACATGAAGCCGACCGACGTGAACCGGCTGATCACCGACCTCGAGGAGCTGCTGCGGCGCTCCGTCGGGCCGACGGTCGGCATCGAGGTGATCGGCGCGTCGGGCCTGTGGGGCGCGCTCGTCGACGCGAACCAGCTCGAGAGCGCGCTGCTGAACCTGTGCATCAACGCGCGCGACGCGATGCCGAACGGCGGCCGCGTCACGATCGAGACGGCGAACAAGTGGCTCGACGAGCGCGGCGCCCGCGACCGCGACCTGCCACCGGGCCAGTACCTGTCGATCTGCGTGTCCGACACCGGCACCGGCATGACAAAGGACGTGATCGAGCACGCGTTCGAGCCGTTCTTCACGACCAAGCCGACCGGCGCCGGTACCGGGCTCGGCCTGTCGATGGTCTACGGCTTCGCGCGGCAGTCGGGCGGCCAGGTGCGGATCTACTCGGAGGTCGGCGAAGGCACGAACGTCTGCATCTACCTGCCGCGCCACCACGGGACGCTCGAGCCCGACGCGGCGCCGTCGTCCGCGCCGGACGAGGTCGCGTCCGCGGAGCACGAGACGATCCTGATCGTCGACGACGAGCCGACGGTCCGCATGCTCGTGTCCGAGGTGCTCGCCGACCTCGGCTACGTGTCGATCGAGGCCGTCGACGGGCCGTCGGCGCTCGCGATCGTGCAGTCGAACCGACGGCTCGATCTGCTCGTCACCGACGTCGGGCTGCCGGGCGGCCTGAACGGCCGCCAGCTCGCAGACGCCGCGCGCGGGCTGCGCCCCGACCTCAAGGTGCTGTTCGTGACCGGCTACGCCGACAACGCGGTCGTCGGCCACGGGCAGCTCGACCGGAACATGCAGATCCTGACGAAGCCGTTCACGGTCGACGACCTCGCGCGCCGCGTCAAGACGCTGATCGCGTCGTGAATCGCGCGCGGTGAGGCGGCGGGACGACGATGCCCTCGCCGCCGGTCGCGCCGTGCCGTACGCTTCGTCCTCGATGCTTCGCCAGGTCCACCACACGCTCGTCGTCCCGACGCGGGCCGCGGCCTCGTCGACGTCACGCGCCCGGTCGCGCAATGGCTGCGCGGCACGGCGATCGCCGACGGCCTGCTGACGCTGTTCATCCGCCACACGTCGGCGAGCCTGCTGATCCAGGAGAACGCCGACCCGGACGTGCGCGGCGACCTCGACCGCTTCTTCGCGCGGCTCGTGCCGGACGGCGACCCGCTGTTCCGTCATCGCGACGAGGGCCCCGACGACATGCCGGCGCACGTGCGCGCCGCGCTCACGGCCGTGCAGCTGTCGGTGCCGGTCGTCGACGGACGGCTCGCGCTCGGCACGTGGCAGGGGCTGTACGTGTGGGAGCACCGCGTGCGCCCGCATCGCCGCGAGGTCGCGCTGCACCTGGTCGGCGAGTGACGTCGGCCGACGTCCGGCCTCAACCGCGCGGCGCGACGCGCGAGCAGACGTAGTCGAAGACCTGGGCGTCGACCGATCCCGACTTCGGCGTGACCGGCTGCGGCGGTGCGTCCGGCGCGGGGGCGACGCGCGAGACGACCTTGCCGCGGCCCATGGCTTCGGCGTAGCCGGTCGCCTCGACGCCGACGAAACGGCGCACGCGACAGTCGAACGCCGTCAGCGCGACCATCGACCGCATCGACGCCTGCGTGTCCGGATCGACCTGCGCCGACCGGTAGTCGTACAGCAGCGGCACGCGCCACGTGCCGCCGCTTCTCTTCGCCGCCGACGCGTCCACGTAGAACGCGACGAGTCCGTCCGCGCTGCGGGCGACGAGCCGCCAGTCGGCGGCCCTCGCCGGGCCGGTGCCGGCGACGAACGCGAGCAGCGCGACGGCGAGACGCCGTGCCGCGACCGCGCCGCGACGCGGCGACGCGCCGCTTCGCGCGACGGCCGCGACGACGCGCGTCGTCGCGGTCGCCCCTCCGCCGTCAGAAGAAGCCCGGCGCATTCCAGTCGTCGAGATTCGCGTTCGAGCCGCGCTTGCCGTCGTAGATCGTGTTCGGCGAGAAGCCCTTCGACAGGTTCCTGCGCGTGTTGAAGCAGGTCGGCTCCTTAAACTCTTTCGAGATCGTGATCAGGTTCGGCATCGCGTTCTTCGCGTACTGGAATAGCGGCTCGGTCGCGCGATCGGGCTTGCCGCCGATCTCCTCCTCGTGATGGCCGGGGATGTAGACCGACGGGTTGTAGGTCTTCAGCATCGGCAGCAGCACCTCGGCCTGCGACTCGGCGATGATGTTCGCGGCCACGGCGCCGAGCAGCACGTCGACCGGTCCGATCTTCTTGAGCGCCTGCTTCTCGTAGTCGGTCATGTAGCCGCCCGAGTCGCGCCACGCGACCTTGAAGCCGTCCGGGAACGTGATCACGTAGGCGATCGTGCCCTGCGTGATGATCAGCGGATCGGTCGACCCGCGCGCGAGGATGGCCGCGAGCGCGGACGCCTCGCTCGGCGTCGGCACCGGCGCGGCCGCCTTGTAGGCCGTCCCGAACGCCGCGGTCCACGCCGGCGGCTGGCCGTGCAGGCCGAGGATCGGCTGCACCGTGATGCCGAGCGCCGGGAAGCTCAGCACCTCGCCGGTCGTGCCGGTGACGCGGATCAGCTGCGACGGGTCGACCGGCTGCGTCAGCAGCTTCGTGATCGTGATCGGCGCGGCGATGATCGGCGCCTTCGTCTGCGTGCCGATCTGCGCGGTGTCGGCCATGTGGTCGTAGTGAGCATGGCCGACGAGCATGAGGTCGGCCTTCCTGATCTGCGCGGGCTTCACGCCGAGGTCCTTGTACTGCGTCCCCGCGCGGTCGTACCACTGGTCGAGCAGGATGATGTGGTTGCCGTAGACGAGCTCGTAGTTCGTGAAGCCCTGCCAGCGGATCAGCAGCGTCTTGTCGTCGTTCAGCGTCGGTCCGCCGGCGGAAGCCATCGTCAGCGAGTTGCAGGCCGGCTCCGGCGAGGCGTCGGCGAGCCGCGGGTCGCCGGGATCGGCGGCGACCGCGCGCGCCATCGGCAACGATCCGAGCGCCATCGTCAGCGCCGCCATGCACAGGTGGGTTCGTTTCATCAGGGTCTCCTCATCTCACGGGCCGTGAGCGGCCTCGCATTCGACGCGCGAGCGTCGATTTCGGCGACCCGCACGCGGAATGCGTCGAACGTCGCCGATTCTCTCTGGACGGGTGCCGGTCGCGTGCTCGCGCCGCGGCGGGATCGGGGCGCAGGCGGAACGGACCGCGCCTGCGGGACGGGAGGGACGGCGGATCGCTCGCGACGGACGCAGCGTGGCGCGTCGACCGCTGCGCGGGCGTTGCCGCGCACGCGGTCGCGCCGGCGAACGAGCGGCGTCCACGTCGACCATGACGACCTCCCTGCATCGGCCGGCGCACCGATGCGCCGCCTCCTGCCGTCGAGCGATGTTACGCCGGTGCCGGCGCGCTGGAGCGCAACCCGCGGTGCCCGCGGCCCGCGCCCGGCGGCCCCGGGCGCTATGCTTCGGCCATGCCGACGCGACCGCCGCACGTCTCGACCTTGGCGCGCGGCGAACGCCGCACGCCGGCCGAGGCCCCTCGTCCATCTTGAGTCCGGTCGCCGTCCTGTTCCTCGCGCTCGCGATGTCGACCGACGCGTTCGCCGTCGCGATCGGCAAGGGTTGCGCGCTCGACCGTCCGCGCGTGTCGGAGGCGCTGCGGACCGGCGTGATCTTCGGCGTCATCGAGGCGGCGACGCCGCTCGTCGGCTGGGGAGCCGGGCGCGCCGCGGCGGCCTACGTCGGCGCATGGAGCCCCTGGATCGCGTTCGCGGTGCTCGGCCTGCTCGGCGCGCGCATGGTCGCCGCGGCCGCGACGAGCGAGGAAGAGGACGACCCGGCCCGTCCGTCGCGCCACCCGGTCTGGATCCTCGCGATCACCGGTCTCGCGACCAGCCTCGATGCGCTCGCCGTCGGCGCGGGACTCGCGTTCGTCGACGTGGCGATCGTGCCGATCGCGCTCGCGATCGGTTGCGCGACGTTCGTCATGGTGACGATCGGCGTGATGGTCGGCCGCGCGATCGGCCGCGTCGCGGGACGATGGGCCGAGGCCCTCGGCGGCGTCCTGCTGATCGTGATCGGCTGCGCGATCCTCTACCAGGGGATGGCCGCGGGATGACGCGCGCGATGCGCCGGCATCGCCGACGCGCCGCAGGCCACGGTCAGACCGGCGTCGCGGCGACGAGGTGCTCCGACAGGAACCAGACCTGCAGCTCGTTCGTGCGCAGCACGTTGCTGACGAGCAGGTCGTTGCGTGCCGGCGTCGTCCGACCGAGCTTGTCGGCGTAGTCGCGGGCCTCCTTGATGATCAGCGTGTGCGCGTCGATCAGCCGCGACAGCTGCGCCGATGCCGGCTCGCGGCCGCGCGGCGGACGCGGGATCTTCGTCTCCTCGGCGATGTCGGCCGCCATCGCGAGCGAGATGCCGCCGAGCAGCTGGATGCGTTCGGCGAGGAGGTCGACGAGCTCGACCTGCTGCGTGAAGTGCTCGTCGTACATCAGGTGCAGCTGGTTGAACGTCGGGCCGACGACCTGCCAGTGATGCTTCTTGTACATGTCGCGGATCGTGATCGTGTCGGCGAGCACCTGGTTGAGCGCGTCGACGCTCTGCTTGACGAGCTTCTCGGGCAGCGCGTGCGGCATCGGGATGACCTCGCCGTAGCGCTGCGTCTCGCGGCCGTTCGTGCGGCCCTGCTGGTGCAGCGTCGGCTCGACGGCGGCGTGCGCCGCGTCGACGCCGCCTCGCGGCGAGCGGGTTGCAGCGGACTGCTTTTTCGTGGTGTTCTTCGCCATGTTGTCCTCGGGTAGGGTTCGATCGTCGCCGCGCGCGGCCATCCGCCGTTGTACGCGACGCGCGCCGTTCGCGTCGTCGGACGCAAGACCTAAACACGCTCATCCATTCCACCACAACCTCACACGCCCCGCATGCCTTCTTCGACCGACGACGACGCGCCCGACGACGCGCCGCCCGAAACGCCGACGCCGGACGGACGTCCGACGCCCGGCGGCCCCTACTTCGGCCGCCTGCTGATCGTGCTGCTGATCGCCGTGCTGTTCTGCGGCTTCATGACCTGGCTGCTGAGCACGGTCGTCACCGATTGATCCGCCTCGTCGACGAAGGAACGACATGACCGATCCGCACGATTCCCGCTGGAAGCACGACGGCGTCCGCGTCGATCCCGGCGGACCAGCTCGATCCGAACACCGCGCAGACGCCGGGCATGGATCGCCAGGCGGCGATCAACTTCGCGCGCGTCGGCGCGCAGCAGCTGTGGGCCGGCACCGTCCACATCCACGCGAACGCGAAGACCGGCGCGCATCACCACGGCCACCTCGAAAGCGTCATCTACGTCGTCCGCGGGCGGGCACGGATGCGCTGGGGCGAGCGCCTCGAGTTCGTGGCCGAGGCCGGGCCCGGCGACTTCATCTACATCCCGCCGTGGGTCCCGCACCAGGAGATCAACGCGAGCGAGCAGGAGACGCTCGAATGCGTCCTGTGCCGCAGCGACGGCGAGGCGGTCGCGGTGAATCTGGACATCGAGCCCGCCGAGCCGCCCGAGTCCGTCAAGTGGATCGACCCGACGCATCGAACCTGAGGATCGGACCCGACGCGTCCGACCCTGGAGCTCAGGCACGACCCGTCGGCACCGGAGGATCGGGTGCGACGCGCGTCGGACCGATGGATCGGACCTGACGGCGCGCGGGCCGCGGCGTCACATCGGCGGCGCGACGCCGTCCTTCTCGACGATCACGCGACGGGCCTCGTAGCCGCCGGGCCCGTTCATCGCGACGACGAAGACCTTGCGGCCGGGAACGATGTCGGCGCGCGTCGCGTCGGCGAACGTCACGACCGGCGTACCGGCGGGCACGCGGACGACCTTCGAGCCGCCCGGATACGACAGCGTCAGCTCGCGGCCGTCGTTGCGCTCCACGGCCGTGGTCACGTTCGCGTTCGTCATCTTCGAGCCCGGCAGCAGGTCCCAGTCGGAGTGGCCTTCGCCGCTGCCGCGCATCGCCTCCGGGAACACGAGCACCTCGCGCGCGACGAGATCGCCGTTCGCGTCGGGCACCGACGCGACGCCGACGTAGGTCCCCGGCTTGACGTCGGCGAGCTTCACGTCGCGGACGGCGCCGACGCCGGCGGCGGGCTTCATCGCGATCGTCAGGTCGGCCTGGTCGCGCCGGTGGACGACCAGCTTCTCGGCGTCGAACGCCGCGACCTCGCCGCGGATGCGAACCGGTTGCGGCGCGGGATTCTGCGCGTCGGCCGCGACGAGCGGCGAGGCCGCGACGAACGCGGCGGTGAAGACAGCCATGACGGATCCGGGACGCATCGACGCTCCTGTTGACGGTTTACGCGGCCGACGAGCGGGCCGCGGGGCCGTCCGACCGTCGCGCGCGCCGATCGTTCGCGCTCTTGCGGTCCCGACCGGCGGAATCGTCGTCGATGCGATGCGGAGCGTCAGGGCGCGACGAGCTTCCAGCGCCCGTTCTCGACGCGGACCAGCACCTGGCAGCTCGCGTCGACGCCGTTGTGATCCTTCGGGCTCATGTTGAAGTACCCCTCGGCCGACACGAAATTCTTCAGGTTCTCCATGCCGTCCCGGATCGCGGCGCGGTACTCGGGCGTGCCGGGCCTGATCGTCTTCGGGATTGCTCCGGTGACCTGCCGCAGCATCGAGAACACGTCCCACGCGGTCGCGCCGAACAGCGAGCGCGAGTTCGGCCCGTACGTCGACTCGAAGCGCGTCACGTACTCCATGCCGGGCTTCTTCAGCGGATTCGAGTCGGCGAGCTGCTCCGCGACGAGCACCGGCGCCGTCGTCATGTACGTGCCTTCGACCGCCTTGCCGCCGATCCGCAGGTAGTCGTTGTTCGCGACGCCCTGCGTCTGGTAGGTCAGGCCCTTCCAGTTGCGGTTCGCGAGCTCGAGCTGCGGCAGGTCGCCCGGCGTGCCCGACGCGGCGATGTAGATCGCGTCCGGCTTCGCGGCGAGCACCTTGACGACCTGTCCGACGACGCTCGTGTCGGTCGTCGCATAGCGCTCCGTCGCCACGATCTGCAGTCCCTTCGCGGTCGCGATCTGCGTGAAGTTCTTGACGAAGCCTTCGCCGTACGCGTTCGAGATGCCGATGATGCCGACCGTCTTCACGTGATTCGCCAGCGCGTGCGCGACGATCTTCTCGCTCGAGAACGTTTCGGTCGGCGAGAACTTGAACGCCCACAGCCGGTTGCCTTCGAGCGGCTCGACGATCGCGCCGCCGCCGGCGAGCGACAGCAGCGCGACCTTGTTCTCGCCGGCGACCTCGACCATCGACAGCGACGGCGGCGTGACCGACGAGCCGACCAGCACGTCGACCTTGTTCTCGGTGGCGAGCTTGCGCGCTGCGGTCGCCGCGGTCGTCGGATCGGAGTTGTCGTTCAGCACCGTCACGACGACCTTCTCGCTGCCCATCGTCTGCGGCCACAGCTTGATCGTGTCGTTCTCGGGAATGCCGAGCGACGCGGCGGGACCGGTCAGCGACAGCACGACGCCGATGTTGATGTCCGCGTGCGCGGGCACCGAGAAGCAGCCGCAGAGCGCGGCGAGCGCCGTGGCGAGCGCGCGCGCGCCCGCCGTCCGAATGACCATCATGTCCGTCTCCTCGATGTGGAAAGGCGTTGCCGCGCGCGGTGCGCGACGGCGTCGGCGTGCGTCACAGCACGCGGTGCAGCGTGAGCTCGACGATCGACGGACGGCGGGCGCCGATCGCGACGGCCATCGTGCGGTTCAGGTGCGCGAGACGCGCGGCTCCGGTCTGCAGCCGCACGAACGTGCGAAAGAAATAATCGTCGGGGTCGACGTCCTCGCCGCGACCGAGCCTCGCGAGCACGTCGGACGCACCGTGACGCATTCCGACGCTCGAGACCTCGACGCGCGCGCCATCGTCGAGCAAGAGGCTGTAGTGCGCGTCGATGTCGAGCACGCCGTCGCGTCGCGCGACCTGCCAGTCGGCGCCGCCCGGGACGACGACGCCGCTCATCGCGGGACCGTCGACGCGGCCGCCGGTGATCGGCACGACGCGCCGCTCGCCGTACGGCCCGTCGCCGAGCGACACGAGCTCGCCGACGTCGACGCTGAGCCTGCAGAGGAAGTCGCTTCGCACGCCGTTCGGCGCGGGGTCGTCGAGGGTCACGGAGGCGCTCGCGGACGGGGTTCGGTGGATGGTCGGCGACACGGTCGTGCGACGACCGGAGCCGCGACGCACGCGTCGCGGTCCGGATCGTGCGCCGTCGCGGTCAGCCCGGGACCTGGCAGGTGAAGTTCGCCGCGCTCTCGATGCTGCCGGTCCCAATGTAGCGCGCCTGCTTCGGATACGGACACAGCGGACGCGTGCGGTTCGGCCACGTCACGTCGGTGTTCGACGCGCGCGCCGTCGCGACGATCTGGTCCGGCGGCGTGCCGTTCTCGACCCACTTGACGAGCGCGCCGAAGCCGTCGAACTGGTCGGTCGCCGGGCCGCCCGAGCAGTGGTTCATGCCGGGGATCAGGAACAGCCGCGAGAAGTCGTTGGTCGCCTGATCGCCGTAGCGCACGACGAGCCGGTTCTGGTAGGCGATCGTGTCGCGGTACGAGAAGATCGGGTCGCTGCCGCCGTGATAGAACAGGATCTTGCCGCCGTGTGCCCGGAACGCGGTCAGGTCGTCGGACTTCGCGTCGACGATGTCGGACGCCGACTGCGTGAACGCGCCGCTCGTCGCGAAGATCTTCGGCACGTCGGTGTTGACGTTGAAGCCGAGCATGTAGCCGTACAGGTCGGTCGTCTGGGTCGGCGGCGTCGTGAAGAAGTACGCGAGCGCGCCGGCGATCAGCGACGTGTTGATCGCGTTCGGGACGTCGGTCGTCGACGAGCCGAGCTTCCACGATGTCCAGCCCGGCGCGCCGACGCCGACGTCGAAGCCCCAGCTCGAGTAGACGATCTGGCCGTTCGCGTCGCGCGCACCGGCGTACGCGTTGCGCAGCGCCGAGACCTGCGTCGGCGACAGGCAGCTCGCGTTCTTCGCGCCGCTGCACTGGAGCACGCCCGGATCGTAGTTGCAGGCCGTCAGGTTGTTGACCATGCCGTCGGCGAGCCCGTCGAGCGCGTCGCAGGTCTGCGCGATCGACGAGCGCAGCAGCGTCAGGTCGGCCGCGGAGAACGCCTTCGACAGCACCGGCCGGCCGTTGACGGCCGGCGCCTGGTCGAGCGCCGCCGAGGCGTACTGCTGCGTCTGCAAGGCCTCGTCGGCCGATGCCTCGGGCACGCGGTACGCGGGCGCCCCGGCGAGCACGCCGTCGAAGTATGCGGGGAAGCGCTGGCTCATCATCATCCCCTGCCGGCCCCCGTTCGAGCAGCCGACGAAGTACGACTTGACCGGCTGCTTGCCGTAGAACGACGCGATGACCGCCTTCGCGATCTGCGTCGTCACGTCCATCGAGTTGTAGCCGTTGTCGACCCGCGCCTGCGGATCGAGGCCGAACAGGTAGCTGCCGACCGGTCCGGATTCGTTGAGGTGGCCGGTGTCGGTGAAGACGACGGCGTACCCGAGCGACAGCGCGTTCGTCGTGTTGCCGCCGCCGGGCAGCGTGCCGAACGCGTCCTGCAGGACACCGTCGGTGCCGCCGCCGCCCTGGAAGAAGAAGCGGCCGTTCCAGTTCGTCGGCAGCCGCAGGTCGAAACCGATCGCGTACGTCTTGCCGTCGATGCCGGTGCGCTGGTTGATCTTGCCCTGCACGTGGCAGTGGTCGGGCACCGGGACCGACGGCGTCGCGGTCGGCGTCGCCGACGGGGCGACGAGCCCGGCCGGCACCGTCTGCTTCAGCGTGATCTGCGTGTTCGCGAGCGTGATCTGGTCGACGGCGCCACAGTTCTCGGTGCCGACCGGATACGTCGACCCGACCGGCGCCGGCGTCGTCGACGACCCGCCGTCGTCGCCGCCGCACCCGGCCAGCGCGGCCGCGACCGCGGACGCGGCGATCGCGCCGCGGACCCATACGACGTCGTTCTTGCGCATCGCGTTCTCCTCCTGCTTGTCGACGCCCTCCGATGAGGGACAATGTCCGCGCAGGCTAGCGAAGCGCTCGGTGGACCTCTGTCCTCCGAACGAACGACAGCGGCGCCGCCGACCGGCGAGCGTCGCGCGAGGAGACGGGATGCGCACTTGGAGCGTCGGGACGCCGCGCGGCGTCGCGGAGGTCGTCGACACCGCGAGCCGGCTGATCGAGACGATCGGCACGGCCCGCTTCGACGAGGCGCTGCTCGACGCGGTCAACGCGCGCGTCGTCGCCGACTCGCTGTGCGTCTATCGGCTGTCGGTCGACGACGCGCCGCGCCGCTACTGCGCCGCCAGCCGCGAGAAGGCCGACTCGACCGGTTCGTGCTGGCAGGCGTATCGGCAGGGCATCTACCTGGCCGACGAGACGTTCGACGAGGCGCACGACCGCGCGCGCACCGCGGCGTTCGTCATCGGCCACCTGACGGCGCGCGAGGTGCGCTACGAGCCGCATCGCCAGTGCATCTACGACCGGCATCAGCTGCTCGACCGGCTGAGCGTGTCGAGCCCCGAACCGAACGGCGACCTGCTCGCGCTCAACATCTACCGGCATCGCGACCTCGGCCACTTCGACGATCGCGAGATCGCGCGCTTCGAGGAGCTGTCGACGGTGCTGATCGCGGCGGTCCGTCGGCACGCGGCGCTCGCGGCGCCGACGCTCGCGCGCGTCGATCCCGACGGATCGGCGGGCGAGCGCGTCGCGCGCTTCGACCGCATGCTCGCGCGCTTCAAGCCGACGCTGACCGAGCGCGAGCGCGCCGTCTGCGCGCGGCTGCTGACCGGGATGCTGTACGACGGGATCGCGGAAGACCTCGGGATCGGCGTCGCGACCGTCAAGACGTATCGGCAGCGCGCGTTCGAGCGCCTCGGGATCCACTTCCGCAGCGAGCTGCTCGCGATCGCGCTCGAGGCGCAGCGGCGTCAGGCGACGAACGACTGAACGCGCGCCGCGGGCCGGCCGCCGCAGGAGGCGTGCCGCCGCGGCGTCTCGCCGGCGTCCCGAGCGACGCCGACGACGACGCGCCGCGTCAGTGCGGCGCGCCGCGGGCCGCGGCGCGCGCGGCCGCGCGCTCGACCGACTCGCGGTCGAAGCCTGCCGTCTGCTTGTACTTCGCGGCGATCGCCTCGAGCTCGGCCTGGCCGATCACGTCGTGGATGTGCCGAAACCCGTCGGGTGCCCGCTCCTCCGCGATCTGCATGACCTCGTCGGGTCCGTTGCGGCGGTTCGCCGTGACGATCGCCGCGGTGAGCGGACGGCGCACGTCGTCGTAGCGGCGCAGCGCCTCGTCGACCGGTTGGTCGGCGGCGAGCTCCTCGGACAGCTGCTTCGCGTCGAGGATCGCCTGCGACGCGCCGTTGGACCCGATCGGATACATCGCGTGCGCCGCGTCGCCGAGCAGCGTGACGCGGCCGACGCTCCAGCGCGACAGCGGGTCGCGATCGACCATCGGGAACTCGTACGCCGCGCCGGCGCGCGCGATCAGCGCCGGCACGTCGAGCCAGTCGAACGACCAGCGCTCGAACGGCGGCGCGAACACGCTCGCGTCGACGCGGCGGTTCCAGTCGGTGGCCGGCGGCGTCTTGTCCGGATCGTCGGCGGCGCGGACGCGCAGTTCGGCGATCCAGTTGACCGACGCGCGGCCCGACCGCGACGCCTCGGCGGAGATCGGGTACGCGACGAACTTCTGCGACGCGTGGCCGGCCCAGACCATCGTGCGGCCGTCGAGGAACGTGTCGACGTCGGTGATCGCGCGCCACAGCATGCAGCCGGAGAACCGCGGCGGCCCCTCGCCCGGGACGAGCAGGCTGCGCAGCCGCGAGTGGATGCCGTCGGCGCCGATCAGCAGGTCGCCGCGTTCGCTCGCCAGCGACGCGTTCGTCTGGCGATCGACGAAGTGCGCGACGACGCCGTCGGCGTCCTGCTCGAAGCCGGTCAGCGACGCGCCGCAGCGGACCGCGCCGGCGCCGAGCCGCTCGGTCACCGCGCGCAGCAGGATCAGGTGCAGTTCGCCGCGATGGATCGAGATCTGCGGCACCGGATAGCCGGCGAACACGCCGCGCGGCTCCTGCCAGATCGTCTGGCCGTGCTTGTTGACGTACAGCAGCGAGCCGGTCTCGATGCCGGTCTCGCGCAGCGGCTCGAGCAGCCCGAGCTCGTCGAGGAACAGCACCGCGTGCGGCTGCAGGTTGATGCCGACGCCGAGCGCGCGAATCTGCTGCGCGGCCTCGAACACCGTGACGCGCCAGCCGATCCGGTCCAGCGCGAGCGCCGTCACCAGTCCGCCGATCCCGCCGCCCGCGATCAGCGCGTGCGGCCTCCTGTCGTACATCGTCATGTCGTCTCCTCGCCCCGGCGCGCGTGACGCCCGCCCGCCGGATCTTTCGGTCGATTCGGCGCATCGCGCGCCGCCGTCCTCGCCTGGTCCCGATATTGTTATGCTTCATAACAATCTTCGTCGGACTGCGGCGGGATGTCAAGCGTCGGATCGCGCCCCGCCGCCGGTCGCTGCGAAAGCGCAACGGAGCGGCACGCCGGGGCATCGCGCGCGCCGCGCGCGTCCGATCCGCTAGCATGCGCGCATGGCCCGCGTTCCCCCCGCACCGCTGCATGACGAGCGCCGCGTCCCGGGCATCGACTACGGCATGCTCGACACGCTCGTCGGCTATGCGCTGCGTCGCGCGCAGATCGCGATCTACCTCGACTTCGAGGCCGCGCTCGGGCCGTACGGGATGACGCCGCAGCGTTTCTCGGCGATGGTCGTGATCGGCCGCAACGACGGCATCTCGCAGCGCGTCCTCGGGCAGGTGCTCGGCATCGCGCGCTCGGGCGTCGTGCAGCTGATCGACGAGCTCGCGTCGCGCGGCTGGGTCGCGCGCGCGTCCGACGCCGCCGACGCGCGCGTCTGGCTGCTGTCGCTGACGCCGGCCGGCAAGGCACAGCTCGCGATCGTGCAGCGACAGGTGCGCGCGCACGACCGGCGCGTCAGCCGTCGTCTCGACGACGCACAGCGCGCCGCGCTGATCGGGATGCTCGGCGAGCTCGGCGCCGACTGACGTCGACGCGTGACTGCGGCGCGGCACGCGCGCCGGCAAGTGCCGAAGGTCGCGCGTCAGGCGGGCTCGAACTCGACGAGGTCGGCGCCTTCGTCGACCTGGTCGCCGGCCGCGTAGTGGAACGCCCTGACCGTACCGTTCGCCGGCGCCGCGATCGTGTGCTCCATCTTCATCGCCTCGAGGACGAGCAGCGGCGCGCCCTTCTCGACCGGCGCGCCCGGCGTCGCGACGAGCGCGATCACCTTGCCCGGCATCGGCGCCTTCAGCTCGTGCTCGGCCTCCTCGTGGACGGCGCCGGTCTCGAGCGGATCGACGAGCGCGATCGTCCACGCGCGGCCGCCGGCGAACACGACGCGACGCGCGCCGACGAACGCGACGTGCGCATGCATCGCATGGCCGTCGAGGAACGCGTCGAGGCGGCCGTCGTCGGCCAGCGCGCCGCGCACGACGGTCGTGTCGCCGTCGATCGTCAGCGTCGCCTCGTCGCCGGCGGTCGCGACGAGCACGGTCTTCGCGTCCGAGTCGCCTTCGGCGCGCAGCATCATCACGCGCCGCGTGGCGCTGTTCAGGCGCCAGCCGTCGAGCACGCGCCACGGCGAGTCGCGATCGGGCGACGCCGCCGCGGCACGCGACGCGTCGAGGGCCTCGCGTCGCAGCTGCGCGAGCGCCGCGAGGCGCCACACGTCGCGCGGCGGCGCGGACGGCGGCGGGAACAGCGCGGCGTGCTCGCGCTCGATCAGCGCCGGTGTCGAGGTCCGCGTTCGCGAACGACGTCGTCGCGACGAGCCGGCCGAGGAACTCGACGTTGTTCGCGACGCCGACGATGCGGTAGTCGGCGAGCGCGCGCCGCATGCGTCGCGAGCGCCGACGGCGCGATCGGCGCCGTGCACGATCAGCTTGGCGATCATCGGGTCGTAGAACGGCGTGATCGCGTCGCCCTGCTCGACGCCGGTGTCGACGCGCACGTGCGGCGTCTGCGCGCGGCGGCGCGAGGTGCACGAGCGTGCCGGTCGACGGCAGGAAGCCGCGGTCCGGGATCCTCGGCGTAGATGCGCGCCTCGATCGCGTGGCCGTCGATCGCGAGCTGGTCCTGGCGCAGCGGCAGCGGCTCGCCGGCGGCGACGCGCAGCTGCCACTCGACGAGGTCGAGCCCGGTGATCATCTCGGTCACCGGATGCTCGACCTGCAGGCGCGTGTTCATCTCCATGAAGATAGAAGCGAGCCGTCCTGGTTGGCGATGAACTCGACCGTGCCCGCGCCGACGTAGCCGACCGCCTTCGCGGCCTCGACCGCGGCCTGGCCCATCGCGGCGCGACGCTCGGGCGTCATGCCGGGCGCCGGCGCTTCCTCGAGCACCTTCTGGTGGCGGCGCTGCACCGAGCAGTCGCGCTCGAACAGGTGGACGCACGTCGCCGTGCGTGTCGCCGAACACCTGGATCTCGATGTGGCGCGGCTTCAGCACGTACTTCTCGACGAGCACGCGGTCGTCGCCGAACGACGCTCGCGGCCTCGCGCTGGCACGACGCGAGCGCGGCGTCGAACTCGGCGGCACGCGTCGACGCGTCGCATGCCCTTGCCGCCGCCGCCGGCGCTCGCCTTGATCAGCACCGGGTAGCCGATGCGGTCGGCCTCGGCGTGCGAGTCGCGCCGGGTCCTGGTCGTCGCCGTGGTAGCCCGGCGTCAGCGGCACGCCGGCCTTCGTCCATCAGCGCCTTCGCGGCCGACTTCGATCCCATCGCGCGGATCGCGGCGACCGGCGGGCCGATGAAGACGATGCCGGCGCGTGCGCACGCCTCGGCGAAGTCCTCGTTCTCCGACAGGAAGCCGTAGCCCGGATGGATCGCCTGCGCGCCGGTCGCCTGCGCCGCGTCGAGGATGCGGTCGGCGACGAGATACGACTCGCGCGCGGCGGCCGGCCCGATGCGGACCGCCTCGTCGGCGAGCCGGACGTGTCGCGCGTTCGCGTCGGCGTCGGAATAGACGGCGACGGTCGCGATGCCCATCCGTCGCGCGGTCTTGATGACGCGGCAGGCGATCTCGCCCCGATTGGCGATGAGGATCTTCGTGAACATGTCAGCGGCCGTCGGTGGTCTGGCGTGGGTCGGTGGTGGCGTGCGTCGGCCGCGACCCGGGACGACACGGCGCTGGTCGTCGGCCGCGCGACGCGAGCGAGGAGGACGGCGACGCCGCGCACGCCGCTTCCGTCCGCGCGTCGGCCGTCATCGCCACACGACGTCTCCGTCGACCGCGTACAGCTTGCAGGTCTGGCCGGTGTGCGCGCAGAAGCCGAGTGCCCGGTCGAGCACGGCGTCGCGCGTGGCGAACCCGTGGCCACCGCGATCGCCGAGCGCGAACGCGCGCGGGGTCGGCGCCTCGAGGAAGCGGCGATACGCGGCACGCGCGCCGTCGCCGGCGCCCGGAAGCCGGTCGACCTCGTCGATCGCCGCGTAGCCGCTCGGCGCCGGCCGCGCCGTCGGCGCGGGGACGGCGAAGCCGAGCGACGCGAGGAACGCGTCGACCGCCGGCACCCAGTGGTCCATGTCGATGTTGACGCCGGCGTGCCCGTTCTCGCCGCGCGCCGGAAACGTCGTCATCGTGCCGCGGCCGCCGGCGCCCTGCCACGCCGCGAACCACGACGGCGGGACCGAGTCGCCCCAGTAGAGGTCGTTCGCCCAGTACATCCACAGCATCGGCACGGCCGCGTCGGCGCCGAGCTTCGCGTACAGCGACTCGACGGCACGCGGACTGCACGGGTCGCGCGGATGCGTCTTCGGGTCACCGCCGGAGCCGCCGGAGAAGTTGATCCCGCCGACGAGGCCGGCCGGGCGGCGTCCGACGGTCGCGATCGCCGCGAGGCCACCGACCGACTGGCCGACGACGAGCCACCGACCCGCATCGACGAACGGCTGCGACGCGGCCCACGCGACCGCGGCGAGCGTCTCGTCGCCGGTCGCCTTCGCCATCGCCTGCGGCTGGAGGTTGATGCACGACCGGCGGCCTCGGGGTCGAACACGCCGTATGTCTCCCAGTAGCCGATGCGCGTCGGCGCGGCGACGACGAAGCCGCGCGACACGAAGTAGCGGGCCAGCGCCTCGGGCCGCGAGCGGCCCTGCGTCGCGCGCGTGGCCTCCGGCGAGCGCCCGTGTTCGAAGACGACCAGCGGATGCGGGGCGTCGCCGTCCGGGCGATACACCGTGATCGGCATCGGCCGCGTGAACGTCCGGCCGTAGCGGTCCGAGACCGTCACGTCGACGCGCACGACGGTCTCGTGCAGGTCGGCGGCGAGCGACTCCTCCCGCTTCGCTTCGACGTCCTGCGCCCGCGCGCCGGCCATCGGTCCGGCCAGCGACGCGGCGAGCAGCACGCACGCGACGCGCGACCGCGTCCGCGCGAGCGCGTCGCCGCGGACCGGGGCACGGGGCGCGTCGACCATCACATCCGGAACACGCCGAACCTCGTCTCGCGGATCGGGGCGTTGAGCGCGGCCGACAACGAGAGCCCGAGCACGCGCCGCGTCTGCGCGGGATCGACGACGCCGTCGTCCCACAGCCGCGCGGTCGCGTAGTACGGATGGTTCTGGTGCGCGAACTGCGTGAGGATCGGCGCCTTGAACGCGGCCTCGTCGTCCGCCGACCACGAGCCGCCGCGCGCCTCGATGCCGTCGCGCCGCACCGTCGCGAGCACGCTCGCGGCCTGCTCGCCGCCCATCACGCCGATCCGCGCGTTCGGCCACATCCACAGGAAGCGCGGCGAGTAGGCGCGGCCGCACATGCCGTAGTTGCCGGCCCCGAAGGAGCCGCCGATCAGCATCGTCAGCTTCGGCACCTGCGCCGTCGCGACGGCCGTCACCATCTTCGCGCCGTCCTTCGCGATGCCGGCGCTCTCGACCTTGCGGCCGACCATGAAGCCGACGATGTTCTGCAGGAAGATCAGCGGCACGCCGCGCTGCGCGCACAGCTCGATGAAGTGCGCGCCCTTCTGCGCCGACTCGCCGAACAGGATGCCGTTGTTCGCGACGATGCCGACCGGCATGCCGTACAGGTGCGCGAAGCCGGTCACGAGCGTCGAGCCGTAGCGCGTCTTGAACTCGTCGAGCCGGGACCCGTCGACCACGCGCGCGATCACCTCGCGGACGTCGTACGGCTTCTTCGCGTCGGTCGGGACGATGCCGTAGATCTCCTCGGGATCGTAGAGCGGCTCCTCGACCGGCGCGAACGTCACGCCGTTCGGCTTCGACCGGTTCAGGTTGCGGACGATGTGGCGCGCGATGTTGAGCGCGTGGTTGTCGTTCTCGGCGAGATGGTCGGCGACGCCGGAGACGCGCGTGTGCACGTCGCCGCCGCCGAGGTCCTCGGCGCTGACGACCTCGCCGGTCGCCGCTTTCACGAGCGGCGGCCCCGCGAGGAAGATCGTGCCCTGGTTGCGGACGATCACCGTCTCGTCGCTCATCGCCGGCACGTACGCGCCGCCGGCCGTGCACGAGCCCATCACGACGGCGATCTGCGGGATCCCCTTCGCGCTCATGTTGGCCTGGTTGAAGAAGATGCGGCCGAAGTGCTCGCGGTCGGGGAACACGTCGTCCTGCAGCGGCAGGAACGCGCCGCCGGAGTCGACGAGGTACAGGCACGGCAGGTGGTTCTGCTCGGCGATCTCCTGCGCGCGCAGGTGCTTCTTCACCGTCATCGGGTAGTACGTGCCGCCCTTCACCGTCGCGTCGTTCGCGACGATCATGCACTCGGTGCCCTCGATGCGGCCGATGCCGGTGATGACGCCGGCCGACGGCGCGTCGTCGCCGTACATGCCGTGCGCGGCGAGCTGGCCGATCTCGAGGAACGGCGTGCCGGGGTCGAGCAGCCGGTTGACGCGCTCGCGCGGGAACAGCTTGCCGCGCGCCTCGTGCTTCGCGCGCGCCGCGGCGCCGCCGCCCTCCTCGACCTTCGCCGACCTGCGCGCGCAGGTCGTCGACGACGGCGCGCATCGCGGCGGCGTTCGCCTTGAAGTCGTCGGCGCGGGGATTGATCTTCGAGTCGAGCTTCATGCGCCGATGCTCGTGCGGACGAACGACTTGTCGGCGTCGCCGATGTCGTCGATGGCCTTCGCGTAGTACGCGGCCCATCCGGCGACGCTGCCGACGCTCGACCCGAGCCGGCGCAGCAGCCCGTCGCGCAGCCCGAACACGAGGCCGTGGATCTCGACCGACTGGCCGCGGTCCCACGCCTGCCGCGCACGATCGTCGTCCGGCACACGTTGCCGACCTGCTCGACGACGTTCAGCTCGCACAGACGCGTGCCGCGGGCATCGTCGTCGGCTGCGCGTCGAGCAGCGCCGCTCGTGCTTGCAGCGTCGACGTCCTCGACGTGGCGCAGCCAGTTGTCGGCGAGGCCGATCGACGTGTTGCTCGGCGACCGCGTGGACGCCGCCGCAGCCGTAGTGTCCGACGACCATGATGTGCTCGACCTTCAGCACGTCGATCGCGAACTGCAGCACCGACAGGCAGTTGAGGTCGGAGTGCGCGACGACGTTCGCGACGTTGCGATGGACGAAGACCTCGCCCGGATCGAGCCCGATGATCTCGTTCGCCGGCACGCGGCTGTCGCTGCAGCCGATCCACAGGTAGCGCGGCGCCTGCTGCTTCGCGAGCCGCGCGAAGAAGCCGGGGTCGTTCTCGATCCGGCGCGGCCGACCAGGCGCGGTTGTTCGCGAAGAGGTTGTCCAGCGAATCGGACATGGGGAGCGATCGTACCTAACTTGTGCCGGGTCGGCGGTCGTCGCGCGCGCGACGGCCGGTGTCGTCGACCCGCGCCAGCGAACCGTTCATGCGGACGTCGTCCGCGCGTCGGGCGACGCATCGTGCTTCAGGATCGTGTCGTAGAGCGCCGCGATCACGTCGGCCGGCTCGACGATGCCGACGAGCCGGTCTGCGCGTCGACGATCGGCGCGTGATGCACGTGCCCGTCGGTGAACAGCGGCACGAGCTCGACGACCGGCGTCGTGTCGGTCGCGGTCCGGACCGGCGCCGTCATGATCTGGCCGACGACCTCGGGCTTGTCGGCATACATGCCGTCGGTGCGCTGCAGGAACCGCGCGAAGCGCGCGCCTCACCGCGCGCTCGTCGGACGACGTCGGCATGGCGCAGAAGGTCGCCGCGCGTCACGATGCCGATCACGTGCGCGAAGCGGTCGACCACCGGCAGCGCCGGCACCGCACGGTCGCGCATCAGGTCCCACGCGTCTCCGAGCTCGGTGCCGAACTCGACCGACGCGACGCCGCGATGCATCACGTCGCCGCACAGCCGCTCGCCGTAACGGCGGCGGAACACCGTGTTCTCGACGAGGCGGAACAGCGCTCCGAGGTCGTCGACGCTGACGTCGACGACCTCGTTGTACTGCGTGAGCGCGGCGCGGACGTCGCGATCGTCGAAGCCGATGCGGCGCGGTCCGCCCGCGCGGCCGGCGGTCGCGCCGCGGTCGATGCCCTGGCTGTGCGGATACGAGCGGCCGGTCAGGTTGTTGTACGCGAGCGCCGTGACGAGGATCGCCACGCTGTTGAGCAACACCGGCGTCGCGACGAACGCATAGCCCGCCGCATGGACGTCGGGACCACCGAGCACCGCGACCAGTGTGACCGCGCCGCTCGGCGGATGCAGGCAGCGCAACGCGAGCATCAGCGCCGATCGCGACGAAGATCGCCGTCGCTGCGGCGACCGACGGCTCGCCGATCCAGCGGGCCGCGCTGACGCCGACCAGCGCCGCGATCGATGTTGCCGCCGACGATCGACCACGGCTGCGCGAGCGGGCTCGACGGCACGCGCGAACAGCAGCACGGCCGACGCGCCCATCGGCGCGATCAGCCACGCGCCGGCATGCGGTCCGATCGTGACGAGCCCGACCACGCCGGTGACGAAGATGCCGACCAGCGCGCCGAGGCTCGCCCGGAATCCTTCGGTCACGTCGATCGACGGACGCGCCGGTACCCAGCGACGCAACCACCGGGAGTTCGCGACGACCATCGGGGCTACTCGCGGGCGACCGGACGCCGACGGTCGCGACGCGGGCCGGCCTCGGGCGCATTCGCCGCGTCACATCGTCTCCGAGTACAGCTCGCGGCCGATCAGCATGCGCCGGATCTCGCTCGTGCCGGCGCCGATCTCGTAGAGCTTGGCGTCGCGCCACAGGCGCCCGACCGGGTACTCGTTGGTGTAGCCGACGCCGCCGAGCGACCTGGATCGCCTCGCCGGCCATCCAGGTCGCCTTCTCGGCCGAGTAGAGGATCGCGCCGGCCGCGTCCTTGCGCAGCGTGCGCGCATGGTCGCCGCGATCGCAGGCCTGGCCGACCGCGTAGACGTAGGCGCGCGACGCCTGCCACGTCGTGTACATGTCGGCGAGCTTGCCCTGCATCAGCTGGAACTCGCCGATCGCTCTGGCCGAACTGCTTGCGCTCGTGGACGAAGGGCAGCACCACGTCCATGCACGCGGCCATGATGCCGAGCGGGCCGCCCGAGAGCACCGCGCGCTCGTAGTCGAGGCCGCTCATCAGCACCTTGACGCCGCCGCCTTCCTTGCCGAGCACGTTCTCGGCCGGCACCTCGCAGTCGTCGAAGAAGATCGGGTAGGTGTTCGAGCCGCGCATGCCGAGCTTGTCGAGCTTCGTGCCGAACGACAGGCCCTTGAAGCCCTTCTCGACGATGAAGGCGGTCATGCCGCGCGGGCCTGCGTCCGGCGTCGGTCTTGGCGTAGACGATCATCGTGTCGGCGTCGCCGCCGTTGGTGATCCACATCTTCGAGCCGTTGAGCACGTAGCGGTCGCCCTTCGGCTCGGCGCGCAGCTTCATGCTGACGACGTCGGAGCCGGCGTTCGGCTCGCTCATCGCGAGCGCGCCGACGTGCTCGCCGCGACACGAGCTTCGGCAGGTACTTCGCCTTCTGCGCGTCGCTGCCGTTGCGGTGCAGCTGGTTCACGCACGAGGTTCGAATGCGCGCCGTACGAGAGGCCCGACCGACGCCGAGGCGCGCGACACCTCTTCCATCGCGACGATGTGCGCGAGGTAGCCGAGGTCGGTGCCGCCGTACTCCTCCTTCACCGTCATGCCGTGCAGGCCGAGCGCGCCGAGCTTCTTCCAGAGGTCGGCGCGGGAACAGGTTGTCGCGGTCGATGCGGCGGCGCGCGGCGCGATCTCGTCGGCGGCGAAGTGCTGCGATCGCGTCGCGCAGCAGCGCGATGGTGTCGCCGAGGTCGAAGGCGAGTGCTGGTACGGTGGGACATCGAATCTCCGTCAGTCCGTCGTCTTGGATGCGCCGATCGATCGGCGCGCGGCGGTCTTCGTCGCCGACCGCGCATCTTGCCGAGGGCGTCCATCGATCGGCGCAGCGGCTCAACCCTCCGCGTGATGTCGCGACAGCACGTTGCACATGCCGAGCAGCTCGCGCACGCGGACCGCGAGCGCCGGCTTCATCCGGTGCTGCGGGCCGGCGATCGCGACGCCGAAGTGCTCGCCGCCCATCGCCACCGTCGCCGCCACCGCCCACACGTCGCGGACGTTCTCGCCTTGCGTCTGGTACCAGCCGCGCTTCTTGCGAACGGCGGATGTCGTCGAACAGTCGCCCGGGGTCCGTCGTCGTCGCGTCGGTGATCGGCGGCATCGGCAGCTGCGCGAGCACGCCACGCAGTTCGGCCTCCTTGAACGTGCCGAGCATCGCCTTGCCGATCGAGCTCGAATGGAGCGGCTTCCGATCGCCCTGCTCGGCCGAGTAACGGATCGCCTGACGGCTCTCGAAGACTTCGAGATAGACCACCGACTGGCCGTGCATCTTGCCGAGGATGACTGTCTCTTCGGTCTGGTCGCGCAGCGCCTCGAGCAGCGGCGTCGCCTGCTGGATGAACGCGTCCTTCGCCGTCACGCGGTCCATCAACAGCGCGAGCTTCTTCGTCGGATACAGGCCGCGCGGCTTCGTCAGCGTGTACAGGTAGCCGCGATCCGCGAGCGTCGCGACGATCGCGTGGCAGCTGCTCTTCGGGATGCCGAGTTCCTGCGCGAGCTCGGTCAGCGACAGCGGGCGCTGCTGCGTCGCGAACGTCTCGAAGATCTGCAGCGTGCGAAGCGCCGACGTGACGGCGGAGCTCTCCATCGCGGTTCCAGATAGTGCTGACTTGTTCAGTATACGGAACGAACATTCTTGTCCGGGACCCGGGCCGGTCGTAGAGTCGCCGGCTGGAGACGGCATGACGACGAACGACAAGAACGCGGTCGGCGCGATGGAGCGACCGGCTGGGACGGACAAATCGAATGCGCCCGACGGCGCGACGCGAGCGACGATCGTCGTGGATCGCGTCGGCGTGCATGCCCGCATCACGATCAGCCGCGTCGACAAGCACAACGCGCTCAGCCGCGACACGCTGGCCGCACTCGCGGCGGCGGTGGCTGCGGCCGACGACGACGAGACGATCCGCTACCTCGTGATCCACGGCGCCGGCACGCGCTACTTCGCGGCCGGCGGCGACCTCGTCGATCTCGCCGCGATCCGCTCGCACGACGACACGGCCGCGTTCGCCGAGCTCGTCGCGCGCCGCGCTCGACGCCGTGCGCCGGACGGCCGTACCGACCATCGCGTTCATCAACGGCGACGCGATCGGCGGCGGCGCGGAGCTCGCGATGGCCTGCGACCTGCGCGTGATGGCGTCGACCGCGCGCATCGGCTACGTGCAGTCGCGACTCGCGATCACGTCGGCCTGGGGCGGCGGCCCGGACCTCTGCGCCGCCGTCGGACCCGCACGCGCGTTGCGGATGATGGCGCGCGCCGAGATGGTGTCGGCCGCCGACGCGCTCGCGTGGGGACTGTGCGAGGCCGTGTTCGACGACGGCCTCGACGGCGCCGCCGCGAACGCGTTCTTCGCGCCGCTCGACGCGGCCGAACGCCACGTGCTCGTCGCGCTGAAGGCCAACGTCGCCGCCTGCCGTTCGCGTCGCGTCGTACGAAGACGCGCGCGCGGTCGAACATCGCAATCTCGTCGCCACCTGGACCCATGCCGCGCACTGGGCCGCCGTCGACCGCGTCATGGCGCGACCGCGCCACGCCGCACGCTGACCCCATGCCTCTCGACCATTCGCCTGCCGTCGCCGCCGCGCGTCCTTCCGACCAGCGGCAGCGGCATCGACGTGCCGATCGTGTCCGACCCGTCCGACCGTCGATCCCGACCGCATCGGCGAGCCGGGCCGCTTCCCGTTCACGCGCGGCATCTTCCCCGACGGCTACAACGGCCGGCTGTGGACGATCCGCCAGTACTCCGGGTTCGGCACCGCGGAGGAATCGAACGAGCGCTACAAGTGGCTGCTCGCGAGCGGGCAGACCGGGCTGTCGGTCGCGCTCGACCTGCCGACGCAGTGCGGCTACGACCCGGTCGACCCGATGGCGCGGCCGGAGATCGGCAAGGTCGGCGTGTCGCTGTCGAACCTGTCCGAGGCCGAGATCCTGTTCGACGGCATCGACCTCGGCAACATCTCGACGTCGTTCACGATCAACGGCACCGCCGCGATCGTCTACGCGATGTATCTCGCGGTCGCCGACAAGCAGGGCGTGCCGCGCGCGAAGCTGACCGGCACGATCCAGAACGACATCCTGAAGGAATACGTCGCGCGCGGCACGTGGATCTTCCCGGTGCGGCCGTCGATGCGGCTGATCGCCGACTCGATCCTGTTCTCGAACGACGTCACGCCGCGCTTCAACCCGATCAGCATCGCCGGCGCGCACGTCCGCGACGCGGGCGCGACCGCGGCCGAGGAGATGGCGTACACGCTCGCGAACGGGCTCGCGTACGTCGAGGAGCTGCGCTCGCGCGGCGGCGACGTCGAGAAGTTCGCGAAGCGGCTGTCGTTCTTCTTCTACGTCCACATGGACTTCTTCGACGAGATCGCGAAGTTCCGCGCGGGCCGTCGGCTGTGGGCGCTGCTGATGCGCGACCGCTACGGCGTGCAGGACCCGAAGGCGCAGCACTTCCGCTTCGGCGTCGTGTGCGGCGGGTCGTCGCTGGTCGCGCCGCAGCCGTACAACAACATCGTCCGCGTCGCGGTCGAGACGATGGCCGCGGTGTTCGGCGGCGCGCAGTCGATCTTCACGTGCGCGTTCGACGAGGCGTTCCAGATCCCGACCGAGTTCTCCGCCGAGATCGCCGTCCGCACGCAGCAGATCATCGCGTACGAGAGCGGCATCGCGCGTTCGGTCGACCCGCTCGGCGGCAGCTACGTGCTCGAGCAGCACACCGATCGCATGCAGCAGGAGATCGAGAAGATCATGGGCGAGATCGACGCGTACGGCGGCGTCATCCCGGCGATCGAGGACGGCTGGCTGCAGTCGCGGCTCGCGCATCGCGCCCTCGAGCGCAAGCAGAAGAACGACAGCGGCGAGACGGTCGTCGTCGGCACAGAACCACTTCCGCAACGCGCAGGACGAAGGCGACGTGAAGGACATCTTCACGCTGTCGCCGACCGTCGCGGCGCGCGTGCTCGAGAAGTACCGGCGCGTGCTGGACACGCGCGACAACGCGGCCGTCGCGAAGTCGCTCGACGCGCTCGAGACCGCGGCCCGCGACGATCGCGAGAACGTGATGCCGTACCTCGTCGACTGCTGCCACGCGTACGCGACCGTCGGCGAGATGGTGCAGCGACTGCGCGGCGTCTGGGGCGAGTTCAGGGAACCGGTGAATCTATGAACGCAGCGACCGACGCCGTCGCGTCGACGACGACCCGAAGGCGCCGCTCGCGGGCCGTCGCATCCTCGTCGGCAAGCCGGGTCTCGACGGCCACGACATCGGCGCGAAGGTGATCGCGCTGACGCTGCGCGACGCCGGCGCCGAGGTGATCTACACCGGCTTGCGCCGCAGCCCCGAGCAGATCGCGCGCGTCGCCGTCGACGAAGGCGTCGACGCCGTCGGCCTGTCGATCCTGTCGGGGAGCCACCGCGAGCTCGTCGCCGACGTCAGGGAGGCGCTCGCGAAGCTCGGCGCGCCCGACGTCAAGCTGTTCGTCGGCGGCACGATCCCGCCCGGCGAGCGCGACGTGCTGCGCGGGATGGGCGTGTCGGAGGTCTACACGGCCGACATGCCGCTCGCCGACGTCGTCGCGTCGCTCGCCGCCGCGCTCGGCTGACGCCGCATGAGCGGGCCGCTGTCCGGCATCCGCATCATCGAGGTCGGCCACATGCTGGCCGGCCCGTACTGCGGGCTGCTGCTCGCCGACCTCGGCGCCGACGTCGTCAAGATCGAGCCGCCCGACGGCGACATCGCGCGCCGCGTGTCGCCGCACTTCGTCGGGCCGCACAACGCGTACTTCGCGAGCCTGAACCGCAACAAGAAGAGCGTCGTGCTCGACCTCGCGTCCGACGACGGCCGCGACGGCCTCGCGCGGCTCGCGCGCGAATCGCATGCGCTGATCACGAACCTGCGGCCGAGCGCGATCAAGAAGCTCGGCCTGACATACGACGGCCTGAAGTCGATCAACGCGAAGCTCGTCTGCGTCGCCCTGACCGGCTACGGCCTCGACGGCCCGAACGCGGAGCGGCCGGCGTACGACTACGTGATCCAGGCGCTGTCGGGAATCATGGCGATCACCGGCGAGCCGGACGCGCCGCCGACGAAGACCGGCTACTCGGCCGTCGACAACTCGGCCGGCATGCTCGCCGCGGTCGGCCTGCTCGCGAAGATCGTCGAGGGCCGCGGCGGCCAGGTCGACGTCGCGATGTACGACACGATGCTGTCGCAGCTCAACTACCTCGCCGGCGGCGCTGCTGAACGCCGACGAGAAGCCGCAGCGGCATCCGCGCTCGTCGCATCCGTACATCGTCCCCGCGCAGATCTTCCCGACCGCGCACGGCTGGCTGACGCTGTTCATCACGCACGACCAGTTCTGGACGAAGTTCTGCAACGAGATCGGCCGGCCGGAGTGGATCGTCGATCCGGCGTTCGCGACGATGAAGGCGCGGCGCGAGAACCGCGCGACGGTCGTCCCTGCGATCAGCGACGTGCTCGCGACCGCGACCGCCCACGAGTGGACGCGTCGCCTGTCGCCGCTCGGCGTCGTCGTCGCCGAGGTGCAGGGACTCGACGACGCGCTCGCCGACGCGGCGACGATCGACCGCGGCCTCGTCGTGCAGCTCGGCGACGGCACGCTGCCGTCTGCGCGCGATCGGCAATCCGATCCGCTGCGACGGCGTCGCGACGCGCTACGGCCTGCCGCCGCTGCTCGGCGAACACAACGACGCGCTGCTCGGCACCGGCGATCGCCCGCGGATGACGCTCGGACGTGGGCGCCGCCGTGGACGTCGACGCGTTCGCCCGTCACCACGTGCGTCGCCGCTCGACCGTGGACTGCTGGCCCGCGAGATCACCGCGCTCGCGAACGGACGCGCGACGCCGCACGACGACGCCCCGCCGGCGCATGCGGCACGACGCATCGCGATCACCGGCTCGCCGGGCGCCGGCAAGAGCACGCTGTCGGGCCATCTCGCGCGCGCTGCGCGCGAAGGGCATCGCTACGGCATCCTCGCGATCGACCCGTCGAGCCCGAAGTCGCGGCGGCGCGATCCTCGGCGACCGCATCCGCATCGACGAGCTCGACGGCACGACCGACCTGTACGTGCGCTCGCTCGGCTCGCGGTCGTCGAACGACGGCCTCGCCGACAACCTGCCGGCGATCCTCGACACGATGGACCGTCACGGCTTCGACGAGGTGCTGCTCGAGACCGTCGGCGTCGGGCAGTCCGACTACGCGGTCAACGCGCTCGTCGACACGGTCGTGCTCGTGCTCCATCCCGAGAGCGGCGACGCGATCCAGGCGATGAAGGCCGGCATCATGGAGATGGCCGACCTGTTCGTGATCAACAAGTCGGACCTGCCGTCGGCGGAGAAGAGCGCGGCCGACGTCAAGCGCATCCAGGCGCTGTCGCATCGCCGGCCCGGCCAGTGGACGCCGCGTGTGCTGAGCACGTCGTCGAAGGACGAGGCGTCGATCGTCGCGCTGTCCGACGCGATCGATGCGCACGGCGCATGGCGCGACGCGTCGGGGCAGCCGTCGCGCGATCGATCGCGACAGCGGTACGTGCTGCGCAGGCTCGTCGATCGTCGCATCGCCGCGGCGATCGATGCGCTGCCGTCCGCCCTCGAGACGCAGCCGATCGAACGGCAGCTCGAATGGGTCCTGGCTCGCGCGGGCGATCGGGACGATGCGTCGCGTTGACGAGCGAGCCCACATCGCAGCGCACGATGGAAATCGACCGTCGGTTCAGCGCGCTGAACGTTTGTTCTTGAACAGCGGATCGCGCTTGCCTTAGGCTCTTCGCGTCACCTGCCCGCGCCACCCGCGGCCTGGCCACCGTTCCGGACGAGACGCCGCCTCGAGCGTCCAACCTTCGAAGGAGACGCATCGTGTGGATCAAGCAATTGACGACCATGGAGCGGCGCACGATGGGGGCCTGCTTCGGCGGCTGGGGGCTCGATGCGCTCGATGTCCAGATCTTCTCCTTCGTCATCCCGACGCTGCTGTCGCTCTGGCATATCACCACCGGAGGCCGGCATGCTCGGCACCGTCACGCTGCTGATCTCGGCGCTTCGGCGGCTGGTTCGCGGGTGCGATGTCCGATCGCTCGGCCGCGTGCGCATCCTGCAGATCACCATCGTCTGGTACGCCGCTGTTCACCTTCCTCTGCGGTTTCACGCAGAACTTCACTCAGCTTTTCGTCTGCCGCGCGCATGCAGGGCTTCGGCTTCGGCGGCGAGTGGGCCGCCGGCGCCGTGCTGATGGGCGAGGTGATGCGCGACCGGTATCGCGGCCGCGCGGTCGGCATCGTGCAGACCGGCTGGGCGTTCGGCTGGGGCGCGGGCGGCGCTGCTCTACACCGGCCTGTTCGCGATCTTGCCCGAGGAAACCGCGTGGCGCGCGCTGTTCTGGATCGGCATCCTGCCGGCGCGGCTGGTGTTCTGGATCCGCCGCTTCGTCGAGGAGCCGCGAAATCCGCCCAGCGACCAGCAGGCGCCGGCCGGCTTCGGGCACATGTTTTCGATGCTGAAACCCGCCTACCGCGCGACCACGCTGGAGCGTCGTGCTGATGGTGACCGGCGCGCAGGGCGGCAGCTACGCGCTGTCGGTCTGGCTGCCGACCTACCTGAAGACGGTGCGCCATCTGACGTCCGTCGGCACCGGCAGCTATCTGCTGGTGCATGATCCTGGGCGCGTTCTTCGGCTTCGTCGCCGGCGCCTATCTGGCCGACGCGATCGGCCGCAAGGCCACGTTCATGATCTCCGCCGTCGGCTCGATGGTGCTTGTGCTGGTCTACATGCTGGCGCCGATCAGCAACGACATGATCCTGCTGGTCGGCTTTCCGCTCGGGCTTCATCATCTACATGATGTTCTCGCCGATGGGCTCGTTCATGACCGAGCTGTATCCCGACCCGCGTGCGCGGCACCGCGCAGGGGTTCTGCTACAACGCCGGCCGCGGCATCGGCGCGCTGTTCCCCGGCGCTGGTCGGCTTCCTCGCCGCGCAGATGACGCTGGGCCCGCGATCGCGGTGTTCGCCGCCATCGCCTATGCGCTGATGATCGTCGGTCTGCTGTTCCTGCCGGAGACGCGCGGCCGTTCGCTGACGGACCGCGAGCCGACCGCGACCGCGGACTCGGAGCGTCCGGCGTTCGAAGGCGCGACGCCTGCCATCACCGGCCGTCCGCTGCGTGACGCCTGCCGTCTGCGCTCCGCCGCACGACGACCTGCGGCCGCCCATGCGGCGCGCGCCGCGCGGCTCGTGCGACAGCCACCTGCACATCATCGGCCCGACCGATCGTTTCCCGTTGTCGGCGTCGAGGAGCTACACGCCTTGCGAGGCGTCGGTCGAAGAGTATCGGCGGGTGCAGCGCACCCTCGGCACCGAGCGGCTGGTGATCGTGCAGGCCAGCGTCCACAGCACCGACAACGCATGCATGCTCGACCGCGCAACGCTTCGGGTTCGCGTCCCGCGAGGCATCGCGGTGATCGATCCCGACGTGCCGGACGCGACGCCGAAGCGGATGGACGCCCTCGGCGTTCGCGGCGTGCGATTCAACCGGGTGACGCGCGGCGGACTGCCGTTGCAGGCGATGGTCGATGTCGCACGACGGATCGCACCGCTCGGCTGGCACGTGCAGCTCTATGTCGCCGGCGAACAGCTCGCCGAACTGAGGGCGACGCTGGAGCGGCTGCCGGTCGATGTCGTCCTGGACCACCTGGCCGGCCTGCGGCCCAAGCGGCCGCGCGACCACGCGGCGCGGGCGGCGCTTGACGGCTTGCTCGCCGACGGTCGCACCTGGATCAAGCTCTGCGGCTACCGATCGTCGATGCAGGGCCATCCGTTCGACGACGTCGGGCCGATCGCGACCAAGCTCGTCGCGAACCACGCGGGTCGCTGCGTGTGGGGCACCGACGGGCCACATCCGGCGTTTGAGCGCGCGATGCCGCACGACGGCGAACTGCTCGACGCGCTGATGCGATGGGCGCCGAACTGGCGCAGCAACGGCGCATCCTCGTCGATAACCCGGCGCGTCTGTACGGGTTCGATGCCGCCGGCGAAGCTTCCGCAACCGACAGGAAATCGACATGGACACAGCAGTGAACGCATCCGCCAGGATGAACGTGCGGGCGATGGTTTCCGAACAGGAATGGGCGACGCGCGTCGACCTCGCCGCCGGCGATCGGCGGACGCCCGCTGTTCGGTCTCAGCGACCTCGTCTACAACCACATCACCGCGTGTGTTCCCGGGGATCATTCGCGGCTGCTGATCAATCCGTACGGCTACATGTACGAGGAGATCACGGCGTCGAGCCTGCTGACGATCGACATCGACGGCAACGAGATCCTCAATAGGAACCGCATCCGCAGTACGGCGTCAATGCGGCGGGATACGTCATCCACAGCACAGCGCGGTCCATGCCGCGCGCGAGGACGTCCAGTGCGTGATCAGCACGAACAGTCGTGCCGGCACGGCGGTGTCGGCACTCGCATGCGGACTGCTGCCGCTCATGCACGCAGACCGCGATGCGCTTCCTGCCAATCGCGTATCACGACTACGAGAGCGTCGCGATCGATCTCGCCGAGCGCGACAAGCTCGCGAAGGATCTCGGGGACCGCGAGGTCATGCTGCTGCGCATGCACGGCGTGCTGGTCGCATCGGCGTCGATCGCGCAGGCCTTCAACGCGATCTACTGGTTCGAGAACGCATGCCGGATCCAGAGGTGGACGCGCTCGCGTGCAACACCGAACTGCACCTGCCGCCGGACGAGATCGTCAGGAAGACCGCCCATCTCGATCGGTCCGAAGCGCGCAGGCCTTACGGGCTGATGGAATGGCCGGCGATGCTTGCGTTTCCCATTGTCGCGACCGTTCGTACGCGGGAGAAGGCACGGTCGCCCGGGCCGCCGACTCGCGGGAAATGACGCACGCGAATTGTCGCGATTGTTCAGGATGGCGAACGCCGATTCTTGATGCGGTTGGCGACGGGGCAGTACGCTCGTCACCACAAGCCGGCGCGGGACGCCGTTCGTTCGAGCGCCCGGAAACAGGACTATCCTTTGATGACCCTCGTCACTCGCCTGGCGCCGTTCGCCACGGCCGTTCTGATCGCAGCCGGACTCGTCCACGCCCCGGCGACCCTCGCACAGGAAACCGTCACCCTCAAGATGGCACATCAGTGGCCAGACGATCCAAACGATTATGTCGGTCCTGACGGGCAAGAAATTTGCAGCTGAAGTGGAGAAGCTGTCGGGCGGCAAGATCCATATCGACATATTCCCGGCGGAGTCGCTCGTCAAGTCGCTCGCGACGCATTCCGCGCTGCGCAACGGAAGCGTTGACCTAGCGATCTATCCGTACATCTATTCGGCGGGCGCTATCCCCGAGATGAACCTGGACACTGTTGCCGGGACTCTGGAAGACGCCGCACGACGTGTTCCGCTTCCGCAACTCGGAGCCTGGAAGGATGTCGAAGCGAAAGCGGAGGCGTTCGGGTTCAAGACGCTCTGCTGGATCCAGATATCCGGAGGCGTAGCGTCAAAAGGCAAGGCAATCAATGTACCGGGCGATCTCGCCGGCACGAAGGTGCGCGCGGCCGGCAAGATGATGGAGGCCGCGCTGCAAAAGGCGGGCGCGAGCACGGTGTCGATGGCGTCTTCCGAGTCGTATAGCGCGATGCAGCTGGGGCTGCTCGACGCGGTGTGGACGTCGTCGGGCACGTTCGGCTCGTATCGCCTCTACGAGGTCTCAAAGTTCTACAACTCGCCCGAGGACTACAGCGTCTACTTCACGATCGAGCCGATCGCGATCAGCATGAAGACGTGGAACAAGCTGACGCCCGAGCAGCAGAAGATCATCATCGACGTCGGCAAGAGTCTCGAGCAGAAGGCGTTCGAACGCGGCCGTCGCGGACGACAAGCGCGTGGCGCAGCTGTTCGCCGGCGCCGGCGCGCAGATCCACAAGATGACGCTCGACGAGTGGAAGCAGTGGCAGGCGCTGTTCCAGGACGTCAGCTTCGCGAAGTTCCGCACCGACGTGCCGGGCGGCGCGGCGTTGCTGGACAAGAGCCTGGCGTCTACAGGTAGCGCGAAGTGCCGCAGCGCCGCTGCGCCCCGTCGGCGCGCTTCGTCGCGGCGTCGACGCGTGTTCCGACGCGCTGATCGCTGTCGGTCGGCGTCGTCGTGCTGTCACGGTGGCCGTCATCTCGTAGGGCGTGCTCGCGCGCGAGGTCCTGCACCTCTCCGACGTCTGGGTCACCGAGAGCACCACCTACCTGATGGGGTACATGACTTTCGTCGGCAGCGCCGCGCTCGCGTGGCAGGGCCGCCACCTGAAGGTGGACGTAGGCCAGCACTTCGTCGGCCCCGCGCACGGCACGTGCTGAGATGTCTCGGGCGTCGTCGTGACCGCCGTGGCGCTCGACGCTGTTGTGGCTCGGCTAGAGTTCTGGCGGGACGCGTGGACAAGCGGCGAAAGTCGTGGGGCATGCTGTCGATCCCGCTGTGGATTCCGTACCTCAGCCTGTTCGTCGGCAGCGTCTGCTGGTCGTCGCGCAGCTCGTACGTCTGCCGCTGCGCTCGCCGCGGCGCCGAGTCGGACGACCGACGACCGCCGTCGCCGCTCGTCGCAAAGCGGCCTGAGATGCAGTACGCTGATCGGTGCAGGGATGTTCGGCGGCCTGCTGCTGCTGCTCTCGCTCGGCGTGCCGATCGCGTTCGCGCTGCTGTCGTCGCGCTCGTGTCGCTGTTCATCACCGGCGGCGGCTGGGACGCGCTCAGCCTGATCTCGGGCACGTACTGGAGCTCGGTCGCGACCTTCACACTGACATCGGTACCGATGTTCATGTTCATGGGCGCCATCGTTTCGGCATCCGGCATGGGCGCTCGTCTGTACGCGGCACTCGCGACCATACTCGACGGCGTGCCGGGCGGTCTGGCTGTCGCGACGACAATCGCATGCGGTGTGATGGCTGCCGTGTCGGGATCGAGCGTGGCGACGGCGGCGGCGATCGGTGGCTTTGCAATCGCCGAGATGCGACGCCAGCGATATCCCGGTTAAGGAAGCGTGCGGCGCGGTCGCGGCGGGGGGCACGCTCGGCATCTTGCTTCCGCCAACATTCCGTTAATCGTGTACAGCGTGATCGCGGAAAGTCATCGGCAAACTGTTCATGGCGACGCTCGCGCCAGGTCGGCATCATGGCGGCCAGCTTTGCGGCCTATCAGATCTATCTGGCGTTGCGCAGGCGCGCAGCATTACCACGGATATCCCTCCACGCAGGCGCGCGAGGAGTCATGGGAACGGGTAGTCGCGTTGAAAGACATTGGGCCGTTTGCGCTGCTGATCGTGATTATTCTGGGTTCGCTCTTAAGGGCCTGGCGACGCCGCAGGAAGCGGCATCGCTCGGCATCGTCGCCAGTCTTTTGCTGGCCGGGACTCGTGTACCGCGAATTGAATTGGCCGCTTGTTTCGCAAGATCCTGCGTGGACACGGCGCAGAGCAGCGTGATGATTCTTGCAGTGATTGCGTCGGCCATTGTGTTCGGCTATGTGATGACCACGAGCCAGGTCGCTACTGCATTCACCAGCGCAGTAGGCAACGCGCTAATGTGAGCTCCTTGGGTACTGTTCATATCGATCAATCTGCTGTTGATCTTCCTTGGCTGCTTCATGGAGACGATTGCGATCATCGTCGTGACGATGCCGATTCTGATTCCCGTTCGTTACCGCGTATCACTGGGACTTGATCTGGTTCGGCGTGGTCGTGGTGATCAACATGGAGATGGTGTAATCCATCCACCCGTGGGTCTCAACCTGTTCGTGGTTCAGAGCGTGGCTCCCGGACGTCGGCCTTTTCGTCGCATCGTGTTGGGGACCTTGCCCTACGTCTTTATCATGGATGCTGGTGCTAGTGTTGATCGCGGTGTTTCCGCAGCTGACGCGCCTGCTCGGCGGCGGCGTCGCCTGACGACGCGTCGCACCGCTTCCCTCAGCCCCTGCGGACGTACACGCCCGCTTCGTTGAGCGCGTCCTCGTAGCGCTCGATGCGACGGACCGCCGCGGGTCCCGCCTGGGCGACCAGCCGTTCGAGGAGCGCCTCCGCGAGCGCCACGCCGGCGACGATCGACGGGAAGAACGACGGGCTCGCCACCGAGAACGAGAGTGTCGCGTCGGCGAGCAGCGCCAGCGGCGAAACCGCGCTGTCGGTGAACGCGACGATCTTCGCGCCCGCCACCCTCGCCCTCTCGCGCGACCTCGACGGCTTCGCGTGAATACGGCGAGAAGCTCGCGACGACCAGCGCGTCGTGGCGCTCGATGGACCTCGTCATCAGCTGAAGATTGTTCAGCCGACGCCGTCGATCAGCACCACGCCGCTGCGAAACAACCGATACCCGTAGAACACGGCGTAAGCGATCGGGAAGCTCACCCCCCGGAATCCGGCGACGTGCACGACGCGGGCCTGCTTGAGCAACGTCGACGCGGACGCCAGCGAAGCGCTCGCGCCGGCCCGCGATAGGTCGAGGTTGTGCCCGTGCGCATCGAACAGTTCCGCCGCGAGGTCCGTGCGGCGGCTGCGGCGCGTCAGCCTCTTCGCCTTGTCGCCGTAGCGTTCGTCGTTCAGTCCGAGGTCGCTCGCGACGGCAGACTTCAGCTCCGGCCAGCCGGCGAAACCGAGCTGCTGTGCCAGCCGCACCAGCGTCGCCGGCTGCACGTGCGCCTTGGCGGCGAGCGCGCGCATCGATCCCATGACGACTTCGTTCGGGTGATCGACGACGAAGCGTGCGGCCGCTCCGATCATCGGACTCATCGCGGGGAAGCGCTCGAGGATGCGGTCGCGCACCGACATCGGCTGAAACACGGAGGCCTGAAATGCTCCGGATGTTACGTGCGCAGACCACCGCGCCGCGGCGCTACTGGTAGTCGTTCGGCTCCGGCGAGTCGGTCGGCGCGTCGACGACGCGCTTCAGCTGGTCGCTCATCGGGAACGCGAGCACCACGTTCTTCGGCGGAATCGACTTCACGAACCACTGGTCGTACAGCGGCCGGTATTGCGGCGACGCGAACAGCGCCCGCAACGCGCCGTCGACGGCCGCCTTGAACGGCGCGTCGTCCCGACGCAGCATCAGCGCGTACGGATCGCCGAGCATGCCCGGGATCGCGATCAGCGTGAAGGCGTCCGGCGTGCGCGAGGTCGCGGCGACGAGCAGGCCGGCCAGCAGGATGTCGTCCTCCGAGAACGCGGCCGCCCGGTCGCTCGTCATCAGCAGGAACGACTGCGTGTGGTCGCTGCCGTTCACGATCGTCAGCCCGAGGCCGAGCCGCGCGTTGATGGCGGCGATCTTCGTCGCGGTGTTCGTCCCGCTCGTGATCGCGACCGTCTTTCCCTTCAGCCCGTCGATGCTGCGGATGCCCGACGACTTCTTGACGATCAGCTTCGTGTTGACGACGAACGTCGTGACGCTGAACTCGACCTGCTGATGTCGTTCGACGTTGTTGACGGTCGACCCGCACTCGAGATCGATCGTGCCGTTCTGGATCAGCGGGATGCGCGTCGCCGACGTGACCGGCTGCAGCCGCACCTGCAGGTTCGGCATGCGGTACGCCGTCTTCAGGTGTTCGACGACGCGGCGGCAGAGGTCGACCGAGTAGCCGATCGCCTCGCCGTTCTCGCCGAAATACGAGAACGGCGCCGGACGCGTCGCGCACGCCGAGCACGATCTCGCCGGCGTCGCGGATCTTCTTCAGCATGCCGGGTCCTGGCCGATGCGAGAGGCACGAATGCCGCGGCGAGCACGGCGACGACGATCTTCGACAGGGACACGGTGACCTCCTGGGGCGTGCCGTTGTGCGCGACGGCGATGGCGCCGCGCGACCGGCTTGATCCGAAGCGACGCGGTTGGGCGGACGCGCCGCTCACGCCGCGATTTCCGCGGCCGACGCGTTCGCGATCGCTTCGTCGATCGCCTGCGCCAGCCGGTCGACGATCCGTTCGATGTCGGCGCGATCGACGATGAAGGGCGGCGCCAGCAGGACATGGTCGCCGCGCCGGCCGTCGATCGTGCCGCCCATCGGATAGACCAGCAGCCCGCGCGCCATGGCGCTCGTCCTTGACTCGGCGTGCAGCTTCAGCGCCGGATCGAACGGCGCCTTGCGTCGCGCGGTCGCGACCAGCTCGACGCCCAGAAGAGGCCGCGGCCGCGGATGTCGCCGACATGCGGATGGTCGCCGAAGCGCTCGCCCAGCGCATGCCGCAGATCGTCGCCCGCGCGCCGCACGTTGTCGAGCAGACCGTCGCGCTGGATCACCTGCTGCACGGCGAGCGCCGCCGCGCACGCCAGCGGATGGCCATGTAGGTGTGGCCGTGCTGGAAGAGGCCGCTGCCGCGGCGAAGCGCGTCGAAGATCTTCGCGACGACCAGCACCGCGCCGATCGGCTGGTAGCCGCCGCCCAGGCCCTTGGCGATCGTCATCAGGTCGGGCACGACGCCTTCCTGCTCGAAGGCATGCAGCGTGCCGGTGCGGCCCATGCCGCACATCACCTCGTCGAGGATCAGCAGGATGCCGTGCCGGTCGCAGATCTCGCGCATGCCCTTGAAGTAGCCCGGCGTCGGCGTCACCGCGCCGGCCGTGGCGCCGACCACCGGTCTCGGCGACGAAGGCGATGACGCGTGTCGGGGCCGAGCTGCTGGAACGTCTGCCTCGAGCTCGTCGAGCAGCGCGCTGGGCGTAGGCCTCCTGCGCTCTCGCTCGGCGCGGCGGTCGCGGTATTCGATAGCAGGGCGACGACGTGCGTGCGACGTCCATCAGCAGCGGCGCGAACTGGCGCGCGGCGCCATTCGTTGCCGCCGACCGCGAGCGCGCCGAGCGTGTTGCCGTGATAGCTCTGGCGCCGCGCGATGAACATGCGTGCGCTGCGGCTGGCCGATCTCGACGAAATACTGGCGCGCCAGCTTGAGCGCCGCCTCGATCGCCTCCGAGCCGCCGGAGACGAAATAGACGTGGTCGAGTCCGGCCGGCGCGTCGGCGACAGATGGTCGGCGAGCGCTTCGGCCGACCTCGGTGGTGAAGAAGCTGGTGTGGGCGTAGGCGATGCGGTCGATCTGCGCATGCATCGCGGCAAGCACGTCCGGATGCCCGTGGCCGAGGCACGAGACGGCCGCGCCGCCGCTGGCGTCGAGATAGGCGTTGCCTTTGCGGTCGAACAGGTAGATGCCGCGACCCCGACCGCGACCGGCGGCGTGTGTCGCAACGAACGATGCAGGACGTGCGTGGCGCGGGCGGACGGCATGGCGGGAACGGACGATGGTCGACCGCCGCATCGTATGCAACAAACGGTGCATGCGCAAGGAATGTTGCAACAAATGCAGAACTTCGCGACGCAAGCGCGCAAAGCTGCGGCGCGCATCGGAACGAAGGAGGATCGGCGGTCCCGGACGAGACCGCCGCATGGCGTCGGGCGCGCCCGACGCGCGTCAGCCGCCGGCGGCGGACGTGTGGTCGCGCGTGACGACCCAGCGGCCGTCCTTGCGTTCGACGATCAGCGTGAAGAGGCCGTGCGGCGCCTTGTCCGGCGGGTCGGTCGCGCGGGCGAGATGCCAGCGGCCGAACACGTAGACGTACGCCGGCGTCACCTCGCGGACCTCGATCAGCTCGAAGTCGAGCTTGCCCATCGCGGCCGCGTCGGGATACGACTTGCGATAGCGATCGATCGTCGCCTGCCATCCGGTCCGCACCGCGTCGCCGCCGGCGAAGCGCAGGTCGCCGCTCTTCCAGTAGCCGTCCATGAAGGCGTCGAGATCGGCGCGGTTCCAGGCGGCCTGCTGGTCCGCGAGCACGCGTCGAGCGGCGCGCGTCGCGTCGGTCTCGGCGGCCTGTGCGTTCGCGAGGGACGCGACGAGCGCGAACGTCGCGAACAGCAGTAGTCCCTTCACCGCGGCGGGCCCGGCGTGCGCGGCGATCGCGTCGACGAGTCGTGCCCACAGCGACATCGGCAGCGCGTGCCCCATGCGCGTCGAGGATCACGAGCTTGGCGCCGGGGATCGCCTCGGCCGTCGCGATGCCGCCTTCGACCGGGACCAGCGGATCGGGTCGGCCGTGGATCACGAGCGTCGGCACCGTCACGCGTCGCCAGCGCCTTCGTGCGATTGCCCGACGCGATGATCGCGGCGAGCTGGCGTGCGTGCCGCCGGGTGATAGCCGCGCGCCCACGACGCGTGCGCGCGCTCGTCGTCGAGCGCTCGTCCTCGGGGAAGCCCCGCCCGCGACGTTCATCAGCTGTCCGGTGGAACGCGACGAACTCCTCGCTCGTTCTCCGCCGGCTTCGCGACCAGCAGCGCCGTCGCCTCGGGCTTCGCCGCCGGCAGCTTCGGGTCGCCGGTCGTGCTCATGATCGACGTGAAGCTGACAGGCGTCCGGGACGGTCGATCGCCATCGCCTGGCCGATCATGCCGCCCATCGACGCGCCGACACGTGCGCCCGCTCGATGCCGAGCGCGTCGAGAGACCGAACGATCGGCCGCCATGTCGTCAGCGTGTACGGCGACCTTCGGCCCGAAGCCGAACGCGGCCTTCGCGAGCAGCAGCAGCGGGTTCGGCACGCCCTCGGCGTCGAACCACGTCGAGCGGCCGATGTCGCGGTTGTCGAAGCGGATCACGCGAAAGCCGCGCCGCGAGCAGCTCGCCAGAAATCCCGGCCCAGCCGAGCATCTGCGTGCCGAGGCCCATGATCAGGAGCAGCGCCGGCCGACGGACCGCCGAAGCTCTGGTAGCAGAGGTCGATTCCGTTGGCCCGGACGATCGACGAGCGCTCGTCGGGAACGGGGGCGGCGGGCGCGACCGGGGGCGCCGTCTCGGGCGAGAGGAACGGGGTATCGACAGGATCGGACATCGGGCGTCGGCGGTGGTTGTGCGCCGGCTGATGCGACGCGTCGCCGCATCGTAACGCCTGCCGCCGCGTTAGCCCGATGCCCGCCGAACCGATGGGCGCGTCGGACGCGCGCCCGTCCTACCGGTATGCGGCCGGGTCGCCGGAGCTCGTCGGCTGCGCGATGACGCGGCTCAGTTGCGCGGACATCGGCAGCGCGAGCGTCAGGCCCTTCGGCGGGATCGGCTTCGTGAACCACTTGTCGTAGACGCGCACGATCTCGCCGCTCTGGAACAGGTCGACGAGCGCCTTGCCGACGGCACGCTGGAACGCGGGGTCGTCGCGTCGCAGCACAATGCCGTACGGCTCGACGGACATCGGCTCGGTGGAGATGACGTAATCGGCCGGGTTCTTCGCGCTCGCGCGAGGCTGTAGAGCAGGATGTCGTCCATCCCGAAGGCGACCGCGCGGCCGGTCTGCGACCATCAGCGCCGATTCGGCGTGGTCCTTCGCGCCGAGCAGTTCGATGCCGAGCTTCTTCTCCTCGTTGAGGGGCGCATGCACCTGGAAGTTGGTCGTGCCGGTGGTCGAGACGACCGGCTTGCCGGTCAGGTCGGCGAGCTTGTCGACCTGGGTGCCGGCCTTCACCAGGAACGCGTGCCGGTGTAGAAGTAGTTGGTCGCGAACGCACCTGCTTGCCGCGTTCGGTGTTGTTGGTGGTCGAGCCGCACTCGATGTCGATCGTGCCGTTCTGCAGCAGCGGGATGCGGTTGGCCGAGGTCACGGCCTGGTACTGCTTCTTCAGGTCGGCGCGGCCGGTGGACTTCTTCACCTTGTCGGCGATCTTCTGGCAGATCTCGTAGGCGAAGCCGACCGGCTTGGGCTTTGTCGTCGAGGTACGAGAAAGGCACCGACGATTCGCGGTACGCGAGCACGATCTCGTTGCGGTCCGCGATCTTCTTCAGCGTGCCGCCGGCGTCCTGCGCCGGACGCGACTGCCGTGGAGCGAGCAGCGCCGAGCAGGAGCGACCGCGACCGCGGCGAGCGGGACATTGCGACGGAAGAAGGTCATCGGGCCGGCCTCCGGAATCAGGGTCGGCGTCGGCGGCCGGACCGGCCCAATATACGGGCGCTCGACCTGCGCCTCCCCGATGCTTAATTCGTCATTCGCCGATGCGGCGCGACGCATCGGCGCGTCGACATCGGTGCGCGATCCGCGGTCCCACAGCCGTGTCGAGCGCCGGCCGCAGGTTGGCCTTCGCGCGATACGCGCGGATCGAGCACCTCCACGTCCCAGCTCGCGTCGCCCGCGGGGACCAGGGCCGCCGAAGGCGGCCCGGGCCCGAACGAGCTGTCCGGCAGCCACGCGACGCCGAGGCCCTGCTCCGCGAGCCCGGCCAGCGCCTCGGTCATCTCCGCCTCGAACCACGCGGATGCCGTGGACCTTGCGGTCGCCCTTCGCGATCACGCCGTCGACGACGCGCGCGAAGTACACCGTCGGCGAATACATCAGCAGCGGGACCGGTCGCGACGGGCGTGCCGGGGAGCGCGCCGCCACGATCGGTCAGCAGCGACGACGCGACGTAGGGACGCACGACGTCGACGCCGATCGTGCGGCAGTTGAAGCGCGCATCATCGATCTGGATCGGATGCTCCGACTGGTGGTAGCAGATCAGCAGGTCGACCGTGCCGCCGGTCAGCGCCGTGACCGTGTCGTGGACGTTGCCGACGACGAGGCTGCAGGTGATCGGATCATCGCCGCGCCACGCCGGCCACCACGCCGGAGCCGTGTCGTCGTCAGCGAATACGGCATCGCGAGCCTGGATGTGGTCGCGCGCCGGCGCGTCGCCGATCTCGGTCCTCGCGTCGTCGATCTGATCGATCAGCGCGATCGCGACGACGCGGAAGCGCTCGCCCGCCTTCGTCATCCGCGTCGGGAACGACGCGCGGTCGATCAGCTTCGCGCCGAGCCATTGCTCGAGCGCCTGGATGCGCCGGCTGAACGCCGCCTGCGACACCGCGCGCAGCTCCGCGGCGCGAGTGAAGTTGCGCACCTCGGCGAGCGTGACGAAGTCCTGCAGCCACCGCGTATCCATTCGACGCTCCTTCGTGAACGCGACGATCCGATCGACGACTGCCCGTCAGCCGTCGATCGCAGGCGGCGTGCCGTGACAATGTCCGATGCGGTCCTTCGCCATTCGATGCGAATTCGGCATTGGACTCCGTGCGACCGCGCCTCGATCATCGCGGCCGACCCTCCCACGACGACGACCGAGGACCGACATGGACGAGACGCTGCGGCACGCCGCGAAAGAATTTCTGGTCCGCTACGGCGGCGACGTGTTCCCGAACCTGTTCGCTTCGGCCAAGGGCACGATCGTCAAGGACAGCGACGGCCGCGAATACCTGGATTTCACCTCCGGCCAGATGTGCGCCACGATCGGGCACAACCATCCCGCCATCGTCGAGGCGGTGCATCGCGCCGGGCGAAAAGGCGTTCCACTTCTTCAGCGGCATGATCCCGGAGGTCGTGGCGGAACTGGCGCAGATGCTGGCGCGGGACTGGCTGCCCGGCGACCTCAAGCGATCGATCTTCATCAACACCGGTTCGGAGGCGACCGAGGTCGCCCTGCGCATGGCGAAGATGTACACCGACGGCTACGAAATCCTGGCGCTCGGCGGGTCGTGGCACGGCATCACCGGCGGCGCGGGCTCGGTCTCGATGGCGAGCGACCGCAAGGGCTACGGCGTGCCGGCGCCGGGCGTGTTCGTGATGCCGGAGCCGAACGCCTACCGCCCGTATATCCAGGGCTGGGCGAGGAAGAGTCGGCGCTCGCCGGTCTCGACTCGGGCTGAAGCTGTTCGACATGCAGTCAGCCGGCCGCGGCGCGGCGATCATCGTCGAGCCGGTGATCAGCGCCGGCGGCGTGCTGGTGCCGCCGCAGCTCGTTCATGCAGGCGCTGCGTCGGGCGGCCGACGATCGCGGCATGCTGCTGATTTTCGATGAGGCGCAGACCGCGTTCGGCCGCATCGGCACGCGAACCGGATCGGAGTATTTCGGCGTCGTGCCGGACATCATGACGATGTCGAAGACGCTGGGCGGCGGCCTGCCGCTGGCGGCCGTCGCCACGACGGCCGAGATCGAGGAGGCGCTGCACGACAAGCATTTCACCTACTACACCAGCCACGTCTCCGACCCGCTGACGGCCGAGGTCGGGCTGGCCGTGCTGAAGGTCATCGCCGAGGAGCAACTGGTCGCGCGGGCGCAACGAGATGGGCGCCTATCTGCGCGGCCGGCTGGAGGAACTGCAGCAGCGCTATGAGGTGATCGGCGACGTGCGCGGCCTCGGCCTGCTGCTGGGCGTGGAACTGGTGCAGGACCGCGCGTCCCGCGCGCCGGCCCATGAACTCGGCGCGCTGACGACGCAGAAATGCTTCGAGAAAGGGCTTGAGCATGAACATCCGGCGTCGGCCGGAGCGCGGTTCCGTGTGGCGGATCGCGCCGCCTCTGACCGTATCCCACGACGAGATCGATCGCGCGATCGCGATCCTGGACGAAGCGTTGCAGACGAGCCTCGACCGGCTCGCGATGCCGGGCGTCCGCTATCTCGGCTCGAAGGCGGCCTGACGCCGGGCCGCCGCGCCGGCGCTAGGCGAACACGTCGGCGACGTAGCGGCCGGTCTCGTGCTCGATCCGGTCGGCCCACCGGGCGGCCTCCTCGGGGCTGCATCGCGGCCCTGGTAGATGCGGATGAACGTCTCGCGGACCGCCGGCGCCATGCGCTGACCGTCGCCGCAGACGAACATCGCGCCGTTCTGCCGGAACAGGTTGGCGACGTCGGCGCGATCCTGCCAGACGCGGTGCTGCACGAACTTCACCCCGTCCGTCGGCCGCGCCGAAAGGCCGGGCGCATGCTGACCACGCCGTCGGCTTCCCATGCCGTCGAACTCGTCCCGGTAGAGGTAGTCGACGTCCGGATGGTCGATGCCGAAGAACAGCAGGGCCGGCCCGACCGTCGCGTCCCGACGCCTTCTGCGTCGCACGCTCCTGCAGGAAGCCGCGGAACGGCGCGATGCCGGTGCCGGCGCAGGCCATGATCATCGGCGTGGCCGGGTCGGCCGGCGGATGGAAGGCGGCCTGCGACGGCCGCACCGCGACCGCGAGCCGGTCACCGGCGCTGCAGCCGGGCAAGATAGGTCGACGCGGCGCCGCGGTAGCGGCCCTGCCCCGACAGGGCCGGCGCATCCAGCACCGCAAGGGTCAGGCCGGCCTGGATTCGTCGGCCAGCGGCGACGACGAGATCGAATACTGCCGCGCCCGCAGCGGCCGGCAGCATCGCGAGGAACGCGGCAAAGCCGAGCTCGCACGACGGGAAGCGCTCCAGCAGGTCGAGCACGCTGACGCGCTTGTCCAGGATTTCGCGTCGTAGGTCTCGGCTCGCCGGAGCCGCTCAGCGCCGCGCTTTCCGGCGGGCAGCGGCGTGGCCGCGGCCAGCTGGCCGATCTGCGCCCGCGTCGCCGGCGCGTCGAGCTCGACGTAGTCCGACAGGATCTCCGCCGCGCTGATCGGGATGTCGGTCGGCAGCGTGGCCGAGCCGCCGGGCCGCCGCGAAGGATCACGATGCGTGTCGGCGCGCGAGACCGAAGCGGCGCAGCGCGCGCGCCGATCGCCTCGGGCGTTGCGCGGCAGCACCGCGAGGTAGTCGCCGCACCGGTAGGTCATGCCGTCCGGCAGCGCGAGCTCGAGATGCCGTTTCGAGCCGCCCGGGCCGTCGGCCCATGTCGACCAGCTCGCGGTTCTCCAGGATCGTCGCCCTGCTCCAGCTCGCCGAGCCGCAGCGCGCTCTCGCGGCCGGTGCGCAGGATCTCGACCTCGAACGCCCGGCGGTCGCGCGGCTCGTCGGCGACCGCCGGCCGAACGCGCGGCCGAGCTCCGGCCACAGGCCGTCGTACCAGTCGTCGAAGGCGCCGAAGAAGTCGCCGCGCGCATCGGCTTCGCCGCGCGGCGGAGGCGCTCGGCGCCGGCTGCCTGCGAGCGCCGCGTCGATCCGCTTCGGCACGGCCTGATAGGTCCGCGCCCACTGGCGGTTGCCGCAGCCGAACACGGCGAACCTCACGCCCGCCAAGCCCGCCGCCACTGGCGACGCGGCTTCGAGCCAGCGCCAGGAACTCGCTGGCGCGTTGTCGGGCGGCTGGCCTTCGTAGGAGGCGGTCACGATGACGACGGCACCCTCCGTCGGCAGCGGGTCGGCGTAGTCGTCGAGCGGCGCAACGCGCGCCGCATAGCCGCGGCCGCGGCGCGTCGCCGCCGATCCGGCGCGCGAACGCCTCGCACGAGCCGGTATTGCTGCCGAACAGCACGAGAAGCTGGCGTCGGCGTCGAGCGCGCCTGGCCGGTCGGCCGCGGGCGTCAGCGTGCGTTGCGCGCGGAGGGCCTGGCGCTGCGATCGCGCGGGCCGCGGTTATCGCCGGCGCCGTCGTGCATGGATCGCGAGGCCGTGCGGCTTGATCGTCAGCGTCTCGGCGATCTCCAGCCGGTAGCCCGGGTCGGCCAGCGAGATGTCGAAGCGCTGCAGGATCATCGCTGAGGGCGAGCTGCGCCTCCTGCATCGCGAAGGCGCGGCCGATGCAGGCGCGTGCGCCGTTGCCGAACGGCTTCCAGGCATTCGGCGGCAGCTGGCTGGCGCGCCTCGGGCGCGAAGCGGTCCGGCCGGAAGCGCTCGACATCGTCGCCCCAGACGGACGGGTCGCGATGCAGCGTCGGGATCAGCACCAGCAGCGCGTCGGCGGGCGTGACGGCGTAGCGGCCGCCGAGCAGCGTGTCCTCGCGCGGCTGCACGGCAAAGGCCGGCGCGGTCGGCCACAGCCGGAGCGTCTCCATCAGGATCTGCTCGATGAGATCCAGCTGGTGCAGATGCGCGGCGTGCGGCGTGTCGGTCGCCCAGCACGGCGTCGACCTGCGCGCGGGCTTTCGCCAGGATCCCCGGATGGGTAAGCAGGAAATAGATTGCGAAGGACAGCAGGCCACTCGTCGTCTCGTGGCCGGCGATCAGGAACGTCACCATCTGGTTGCGGATGTTCTCGTCGCCGAGGCCCTCGCCGGTCTCGCGGTCGAGCCGGTCAGCATGATGTCGAGCAGATCGGCGCTCGCTCCGCGCTCGTTGCGGGCCGCTGGCGCCGCGCTCGGCGACCAGGTGTCGGCCAGGCTGTGCATGAAGCGCACTGTCCGCATCGAAGTGCGCCGCGTGCGGAGCATGGTGCGCGAGCGACGCCTGGACGGCGGGCGCGGGCCCGGCCTCGTCGAGGGCTGCGACCATCGCGCTGACGAACGGATGCATCTCGTTCTGGTAGAAACTGTTGAAGCGGTAGTCGAACGCGCACAACGCGATCGTGTCGAGCGTGAGCCGCGTCATGTTGTCGGCCACGTCGATCGTGGCGCCGCCGAAGCGCTCCCAGCTTGCAACAGCATCTGCTCGGCGATATCGAGCATGCGGTCGAACATGCCGCGCACGCCGACCGGCCCGAACGCCGGCATCAGCAGCGCGATGCGCGCGGGCCCAGTTCGGCTCGTCGTTATAGGCGGTGAACAGGCCGTCGCCGGTGAAGGCACGGAACTGCTTCAGCGCCGATGCACCGCTTCTCGAAACGCGTCTCGTCGCAGAGCTCGTCGACCAGCTCATGCGAACTGACGATGGTCAGGTCCGACCCGGCCAGCGACAGACTGAAGATCGGTCCTACTGCTCGGCCGCAAGCCGCATCAGGCTCTGCACCGGGGCGTCGGCTGTCGATGCTGGTCAGGTTGCCGAGGAACGGCACGGTCCGCGGCTGCGGGATGCGGGGATGCGCGGACACGCGACGCCTTCGAGCTCAGCGCTTGTCGCGCGGAGCCGCCGCGCGGGTCGTCACGCGGACGCCCGCGACGACGTGCGCGGACGGCGTCGAACCTTCGCGGTCGACTTCCGCGCAGTCGCTTCGCTCGTGCGCTTCGTCGCGTTCGCTCCGCTCGTACGCTTCGTCGCCGTCGCTTCCGTCGTGCGCTTCGTCGCCGTCGCATCGGTCGTGCGCTTCGTCCCCTTCTTGGACGCGGTCGGCGCGCGAGTCGCGGCCGTCGCACGGGCGACGCCTCGGCGCTCGTCTCGCGCGCCTTGGCCGCGACCGGCTGCGGGCTTGCGCGGCGTCGGCAGCGGCTGTTCCTCGACCGAAGCCGCGGCGATCGCCGGCGTCACCGTCTCGGCGACCAGCGCCAGCAGCCGCCGTGCTCGTCGACGACGTAGTCCGCCAGCTCCGCGATGTCGGGCACCGCACGCCGGCATGCGATCAGGCCCGAAGTCGAGCGAGCCGTTGTAGCTCTGCACCGTGATGTTGAGGCCGACGCCATGGCCGAGGATCGACACCGGGAAATACGTCGTCATCAGCGCGCCCGCGACGTACAGCGGGAACTGCGGCCCCGGCACGTTCGACACCGCGACGTTGGCGACCGGCGGCAACGCGTTCGCGAGGCGGAGCGGCCGTACATCGAGGCGAGGCCCGACAGCAGCCAGGCACGCCGAGCGAAGGGAAGTCGGTCGGGATCGCCCCTTCGACGCTGCAACGCAGCCGCTTGCGGAGGTCGGCGAGGCGTTGATCGCCGCCAGACGCTCATCGGGTCGGCGATGTCGGTCGCCAGGATCATCATCATCATCGAGACCTGGTTGTTCAAGTCGGCGTCGCCGGCCTCGCGCAGCGACACCGGCACGCCTGCGATCAACGGCTTCGTCGGATTGCAGTCGTAGTCCGACAGGAGCGCTTGAGCGCGCCGGCGCAGATGCCGAGCAGGATGTCGTTGAGGCTCCGCCGCCGCGCCTGGCCATCGCCTCGACTCGACAAGCGGAAGCGAGCGTCCGGCAAACGAGCGCTGGTTCGTGATCGCGACGTTGAACGGCGTCTTGGGGCCGAGCGCCAGCCCTTCGGCCGCCGCCAGGTGGCGCTTGCCGTCGACCTGCCCGGCTGCGGATACACGACGTCGGCAAGCGCGCCCATGGCCGGCAGCGTCTTCAAGAGCTTCACGTATTGCGTGACCGCGTTGCTGACGCGGCGCTCGCGAGTTCGGCCATCCCGAGCTGATACCGTTGGCGCGACGCGCCGGACGCGGCGGCTTGGCCGGCGCGGGGACCGGCGCGATCCGCTAGCAGCGCCTGGCGAGCGCGACGCCGGCCTGGCCGTCGATGCCGCGTGATGGACTTCTTGTAGAGCGCGACGCGGCCGCCTTCGAGACCCTGGATCACGAAGAACTCCCAGAGCGGCGGCTGCGGTCGAGCAGCGACGAATGAAGGCGCGCCACGTACTTCTCGAGCTGCTGATGGGTGCCCGGCTTCGGCAGATGGATGTGACGGATGTGATGGTCGATGTCGACCTCGTCGTCGTCGACCCACACCGGATTCGACAGCTCGAACGGCATCAGCGCGAGCTTGCGCGGTGAACACCGGCGACAGGTGCAGCCGCTCCGCGATGTGCTGCTTGAAGTCCTCGTAGAAGTCGCCGCGATAGTCGGCTCGGGCAATTCGAGCACGTGCATGCCGCCGACGTGCATCGGCGTCTCGGGCGTCTCGAGATGCAGGAAGCTCGCGTCCATCCCGCTCAGGTGCTGCATTCGGGCGTCTCCTCGCTGCGCGCGTCCCGCGCATTCGTCGGGCCGAGCGGCGACGAGACCTGCGTCGAGGCGGCGGCCGCACGAATATAGCAGCCGCCGTCCGGCGCCTACCGGGGTTTGCCCTCTCGCAGCGAGCGGTCGGCCGTGCGGCCGACGTCGGCGTCAGCTCTCGGTGTCGCCTTCCCAGGCGTGGTCGCGCAACGGCTCGTGCGGGTCGGTCGGCGAGACCGGCGCCGGCTTCGGCATGATCGACTTCGCGCGCAGCGCCTCGAGCACGATCGGCGACAGCCCGGTGCCGCCGGTCTTCTCGAAGTGGTCGGTCAGCGTCTGGCGCATCCGCGGCGCCCAGAACAGCCGGATGTGCTGCGCGAAGCCGTCGAGCGCCTCCGTCGCGGTCGGGCATCGCGTCGAAGAACTCGCCGATCTGGTTCGCCATCAGGACGAGGTTGTCGATGTTCATGAGGCGGCCATCCGTTTCGATTCGAAGACGCCGAAGCGCTCGGGTTCGGTGTAGCAGACGAAGTCGCTGCCGCGCGCGAAGCCCGCCAGCGCGACGCCGGTCTCGGTCGGCGACGCGGACGGCGAGCGCGGTCGGCGCCGACACGGCGACGAGCGAGGCCGATGCCGATCGTCGCGGCCTTCTGGACCATCTCGACGCTCGCGCGGCTCGTGATGGCGACGAAGCCCTGCGTCGGCGTCGGTGCCCGCCGCGACCATCGCGCCGATCAGCTTGTCGAGCGCGTTGTGGCGGCCGACGTCCTCGCGCGCCAGCGACGACGCGTGCCGTTCGGCAGGCACCACGCCGCCGCGTGCGACGCGCCGGAGATCTTCTGCAGCGGCTGCGCGGCGCGCCATCGTGCGCAGCGCGACGCGCGACGGCGTCGCGGTCGATCGACGAGCGACCCGTCGACCGCGCGCGATCGGACGCAGCACCTGGTCGAGGCTCTCGGTGCCGCACAGGCCGCAGCCGGTGCGGCCGCCGAGGTTGCGGCGCCGCTCCTTCAGCCGGAACTCGCACGCCGCCGCGACCTCGAGGCGGACCTCGATGCCGTGCGCCGTCGACGCCTCGTCGACCGGCGTCACGTCGATGCCGTACAGCTCCGACGCGTTCGCGAGCAGTCCTTCGCTCAGCGCGAAGCCGCGCGCGAAGTCCTCGAGGTCGGTCGGGCTCGCGAGCATCACGGCGTACGAGATGCCGTTGAACACGAGCGCGACCGGCACCTCGTCGATCAGCCAGTCGCGCGCGACGTCGACGCGACCCTGGCGCCACGTCGTGACGCGCGCCGGCACGACGCCGGCCGGCGGCGGACCCGCACCGTCGCCGCCGCGCGCGTCGAGCATCTTCAGCGGCATCCGACGGCTCCGACGCGACGCGCGCTCGACGGCGACTTCACTTCGCGAACGCCTCGACCGCCGGCTCCTGCGCGCTCGCGAGGTGGCCGAGCTGCTCGCGGTTGAAGCGCGCGTAGTCCTTCTGCCACTCGGACGGCTGCGCGACCGGCGTGACCTGCACGGCGGTGACCTTGTACTCGGGGCAGTTCGTCGCCCAGTCCGAGTCGTCGGTCGTGATGACGTTCGCGCCCGACTCGGGGAAGTGGAACGTCGTGAAGACGACGCCCGGCTGCATCCGCTCGGACGATCACCGCGCGCAGCACCGTCGTGCCGGCACGGCTCTCGATGCCGACCCAGTCGTCGTCGCGGATCCCGCGCTCCTCGGCGTCGTGCGGATGGATCTCGAGCCGGTCCTCGTCGTGGAACTGGCTGTTCGGCGTGCGCCGCGTCTGCGCGCCGACGTTGTACTGCGACAGGATGCGGCCGGTCGTCAGCAGCAGCGGGTACTTGCGCGTGACCTTCTCCGAGCTCGCGACGAACTGCGTCGGCAGGAACTTGCCGCGGCCGCGCACGAACTTCTCGACGTGCATCGTCGCGGTCCCGGCCTCGTCGGTCGTCTCGTTGCACGGCCACTGCACGCTGCCGAGGCGCTCGATCTTCGCGTAGCTGACGCCCGCGAACGTCGGCGTCAGCGCCGCGACCTCGGCCATGATCTGCTCGGGATGCGTGTAGTTCATCGGATAGCCGAGCGCGTTCGACAGCTTGCACGTCACTTCCCAGTCGGCCAGCCCCGGCAGCGGCGGCATCACCTGGGTGACGCGCGAGATGCGGCGCTCCGCGTTCGTGAACGTGCCGTCCTTCTCGAGGAACGACGTGCCCGGCAGGAACACGTGCGCGTACTTCGCCGTCTCGTTGAGGAACAGGTCCTGGACGACGATGCATTCCATCGCCATCAGCGCGTCGGCGACGTGCTGCGTGTTCGGGTCGGACTGCACGATGTCCTCGCCCTGGCAGTACAGGCCGACGAAGCCCTTCTCGTGCGCCGCGTCGAACATGTTCGGGATGCGCAGGCCGGGCTCCGCGTCGAGCTCGACGCCCCACGCCGACTCGAACAGCGACGCGGACCGTCGTGTCGGAGATGTGCCGGTAGCCGGGGAGCTCGTGCGGGAACGACCCCATGTCGCACGACCCCTGCACGTTGTTCTGGCCGCGCAGCGGGTTGACGCCGACGCCCTCGCGGCCGACGTTGCCGGTCGCCATCGCGAGGTTCGCGATGCCGATCACCATCGTCGAACCCTGCGAGTGCTCGGTCACGCCGAGCCCGTAGTAGATCGCCGAGTTCGGACCGGCCGCGTACAGCCGCGCCGCGGCGCGCAGGTCGGCCGCCGGCACGCCGGTGACCGCCTCGAACGCCTCCGGCGAATTCTCGGGCCGCGCGACGAACGACTTCCAGTCCTCGTAGCTCTTCACGTCGCAGCGCTCGGCGATGTAGTCCTCGGCGAGCAGGCCCTCGGTCACGACGACGTGCGCCATCGCCGTGATGATCGCGACGTTCGTGCCGGGGCGCAGCGTCAGGTGGTAGTCGGCCTTGACGTGCGGACCGCTGACGAGGTCGATCTTGCGCGGGTCGACGACGATCAGCTTCGCGCCCTCGCGCAGCCGCTTCTTCATCCGCGACGCGAACACCGGGTGCGCGTCGGTCGGGTTCGCGCCGATGACCATGATGACGTCGGCCTTGTCGACCGACTTGAACGTCTGCGTGCCGGCCGACGTGCCGTAGGTCTGGCCGAGCCCGTAGCCGGTCGGCGAGTGGCAGACGCGCGCGCAGGTGTCGACGTTGTTGTTGCCGAACGCGGCGCGCACGAGCTTCTGGACGAGGTAGGTCTCCTCGTTCGTGCAGCGGCTCGACGTGATGCCGCCGATCGAGTCCTTGCCGTACTTCGCCTGCAGCCGGCGGAACTCGCTGGCCGCGTGGTCGATCGCCTCGTCCCAGCTGACCTCGCGCCACGGGTCGGTGATCTTCGCGCGGATCATCGGCTTCGTGATGCGGTCCTGGTGCGTCGCGTAGCCCCACGCGAAGCGGCCCTTGACGCAGCTGTGGCCCTCGTTCGCCTTGCCGTCCTTCCACGGCGTCATGCGGACGACCTCGTTGCCCTTCATCTCGGCCTTGAACGCGCAGCCGACGCCGCAGTACGCGCACGTCGTGATGAAGCTGTGCTCGGGCTGGCCGAGCCAGATCACGCTCTTCTCCTGCAGCGTCGCGGTCGGACACGCCTGCACGCAGGCGCCGCAGCTCACGCACTCGGACTCCATGAACGGCTGGCTCTGGCTGGCCGAGACGCGGCTGTCGAAGCCGCGGCCGCTGATCGTCAGCGCGAACGTGCCCTGCGTCTCCTCGCACGCGCGCACGCAGCGGTTGCAGACGATGCACTTCGACGGGTCGTACGTGAAGTACGGATTCGACTCGTCCTTGACGTCGTCGAGGTGATGCGCGCCGGCCGCGTCGCCGACGCCGTAGCGGACGTTGCGCAAGCCCGGTCACGCCGGCCATGTCCTGCAGCTCGCAGTCGCCGTTCGCGCTGCACGTCAGGCAGTCGAGCGGATGGTCGCTGATGTAGAGCTCCATCACGCCGTTGCGGCAGCTGCTGGAGCCGCGGCGTCTGCGTCTTGACGTTCATGCCGTTCTCGGCCGGCGTCGTGCACGAGGCCGGGAAGCCCTTCCGGCCCTCGATCTCGACGAGACACAGGCGGCACGAGCCCCACGGCTCGAGGCTGTCGGTCGCGCACAGCCGCGGGATGTTGACGCCGGCTTCGACGGCCGCGCGCATCAGCGACGTGCCCTTCGCGACCGTCACTTCCATGCCGTCGATCGTGAGCGTGACTTCCTCGAGCGACTCGCGCGCCGGCGTGCCGAAATCGAGCTCTTCCTTCATATACGTGTACATGCTGGGCCTCAGGCTGGCGTCTTGTGTTGGGTGCTGGTGTCGTCGCGGGCGACGTCGGGTGCCACCTCGGGAACGATCCCGAAGTCGGCGGGGTAGTGATTGAGCGCCGACATGACCGGATACGGGGTCATGCCGCCCATCGCGCAAAGGCTTCCGTAGAGCATCGTGTCGCAGAGGTCACGCAACAGTTGGACCTGCTGCACGCGCGGATGTTTCGCGTCGGGCTTGCGGATCCGGTCGATGACCTCGACGCCGCGAATCGAGCCGATCCGGCACGGCGTGCACTTGCCGCACGACTCGATCGCGCAGAACTCCATCGCGTAGCGCGCGAATTCGGCGAGATCGGACGTGTCGTCGTGGACGACGAGGCCGCCGTGGCCGATCGTCGCGCCGACCGCCGCATACGCCTCGTAGTCCATCGGCAGGTCCCACTGCGACTCGGGCACGTACGCACCGAGCGGGCCGCCGACCTGCACCGTCTTGACCGGTCGCCCCGACAGCGTGCCGCCGCCGAAGTCGAACACGAGTTCCCGCAGCGTGAGGCCGAACGCCTTCTCGACGAGACCCGACTGCTTGACGTTGCCGGCGATCTGCCACGGCAGCGTGCCCTTCGAGCGTCCCATCCCGTAGTCGCGATAGAACGCGGCCCCGCGGTCCAGGATGATCGGGACCGTCGCGAAGCTGATGACGTTGTTGATGATCGTCGGCTTGCCGAACAGCCCCTGCAGCGCCGGTAGCGGCGGCTTCGCGCGCACCACGCCGCGCTTGCCCTCGATGCTCTCGAGCATCGCGGTCTCCTCGCCGCAGACGTACGACCCCGCGCCCTTGCGCACCTCGAGGAAGAAGTCCTTGCCGGAGCCCTGGATGTTCGCGCCGAGCCAGCCGGCGGCCGTCGCGCGCCGGATCGCCTCGGTCATCGTGTCGATCGCGTGCGGGTATTCGCTGCGGATGTAGACGTAGCCCATCGTCGCGCCGACCGCGATCCCGGCGATCGTCATGCCCTCGATCAGCACGAACGGATCGCCTTCCATCGTCATGCGGTCGGAGAACGTGCCGGAGTCGCCCTCGTCGGCATTGCACGCGACGTACTTCTGGCCGCCCGGGGCGCCGAGCACCGTCTTCCACTTGATGCCGGTCGGGAACGCCGCGCCGCCGCGGCCGCGCAGCCCCGACTGCGTGACCTCGTCGACGATCGCCGCGCCGTCCATCGTCAGCGCCTTCGCGAGGCCCTTCCAGCCGTCGTGCGCGCGGTAGTCCTCGACCGACAGCGGGTCGGTGATGCCCATCCGCGCGAACGTCAGGCGCTCCTGCTTCTTCAGGTACGGGATCTCCTCGGTCGGGCCGTGGCCGAGCGCGTGGTCGGCGCCGTCCAGCAGACCGGCGTCGAGCAGCGCGGGGACGTCCTCGACGGTCACCGGGCCGTACGCGACGCGGCCCGCGGGCGTGGCGACCTCGACCATCGGCTCGAGCCAGAACAGGCCGCGCGACCCGTTGCGGACGATCTCGATCGATGCGCCGCGACGCGCGCATTCGGACTTCAGCGCGGCGGCGACGTCGTCGGCACCGACCGCGATCGCGGCGGAGTCGCGCGGGACGTAGAGGATGACGGGGGGCTTGCGGTCGGTCGTCACGCGGCGATCTCCAGCTTCTTCGCGAGCGCGTCGAACTTCGCGAGACTCATCCGCGAGTACGGCTGCGCATCGATCATCATGTTCGGCGACATCGCGCACAGCCCGAGGCAGTAGACCGGCTCGAGCGTGACGGCGCCGTCGGCGCGCGTCTCGTGCGACTTGCAGCCGAGCGTCTCCTCCGCGTGCGCGAACAGCGCGTCGGCGCCGACCGACTTGCACGACTCGGCGCGGCAGATCGCGACGATGCGCCGGCCCGCCGGCTGCCGCCGGAAGAAGTGGTAGTACGTGATCACGCCGTGCACCTCGGCACGCGACAGGTTCAGCGCGAGGGCCATCGACGGCACCGCCTCGTCGGGCACGTAGCCCACCTGCGTCTGGATCGCGTGCAGCAGCGGCATCAGGCCGCCCGGCTCGTCGCGGTACTGCGCGATCAGGGCGTCGATGCGGTCCATCATCGCCCGGTGATCCTCTTCCTTCGTCTGCATCGATTGCATCGATCGCTTCGCGGCGCCGCCGGCGTCCGCGCTCCCACGTTGTCGGGCACCCGGTCCGGCGGCGTGCCGGACCGGAGACCCGTGCTTCAGAACAGACCCGCCGCCTTCTGCAGCGCGATCACCAGGCCGATCAGGAACGGTACACCCACCGCGAGCCAGGCGACGACGCCGGTCGCGCCGAACGGCCCACGCGCCGCGGTCTCGGCACTCGCCGACGCGCGGTCCTCGTGACCGAGTGCGCGCTCGCGCGCGAGTTCCTCGGCCGACATCGTCACGTCGGGATTCACCGGGCGGACCAGCAGGTTGCAGATCAGGCCCACGAACAGCAGCCCGGCCATGATGTAGAGCGTGCGGTCGTAGACGAGGCTCGCCGAGACGCCCGACGCGATCTGGTTCTCGCGGACCGCCGCGATGACGACCGGTCCGACGATGCCGGCGACCGACCAGGCCGTCAGCAGGCGACCGTGGATCGCACCGACCATCTGCGTGCCGAAGATGTCGGCGAGATAGGCCGGCACGGTGGCGAAGCCGCCTCCGTACATCGTGAGGATGATACAGACGCAGATCACGAACAGACCGGCGAGCCCGAGGTGACCGAGCGTCGGCAGCGTGCAGTACAGGGCCATCCCGAGCACGAAGAACACGCAGTACGTCGTCTTGCGGCCGATCTTGTCGGACAGCGACGCCCAGAACAGCCGCCCGAGGCTGTTGAACAGGCTGATCAGGCCGACCAGCCCCGCGGCCGCCGCGACGATCTTCGCCTTCTGCGTCGCGTCGAGCGCGCCGCCGGCGCCGCCGAGCAGCTTCGCGCCGAACACCTCCTGGAACATCGGGCTCGCCATCGAGATCACGCCGATGCCCGCCGTCACGTTCAGGCAAAGGACCGCCCAGATCAGCCAGAATTGCGGCGTCTTCCAGGCGCGCGACAAGTGCACGTGGTGCTGCGTGATCATCGCGTTGGCGCCCGCGGTCGTCTTCGGCACCCAGCCCGTCGGACGCCAGCCGCTCGGCGCGACGCGGAAGCCGAACGCGCCGGCCGACATGACGATGAAGTACAGCACGCCCATCGCGATCAGCGTCGGCGCGACGCCCTGCGAGCTGGTCGCGGCGAAGTTCTTCATCAGCGCGACCGCGAGCGGCGCGCCGATCATCGCGCCGCCGCCGTAGCCCATGATCGCGAAGCCGGTCGCCATGCCGCGACGGTCCGGGAACCACTTGATCAGCGTCGAGACCGGCGTGATGTAGCCGAGGCCCTGGCCGACGCCGCCGAGCACGCCGCAGCCGAGATAGACGAGCCACAGCTGATGGATCGACACGCCGATGCCGCCGATGACCAGCCCGCCGCCCCAGCACGATGCGGCGATGAAGCCGGCCTTGCGCGGACCGGCGTGCTCGAGCCACCCGCCCCACAGCGCGGCCGAGATGCCGAGCATCGCGATGAACGTCTCGAAGATGTGCGTGACCTCCGCGACGCTCCAGTTGCACGACGACGTCGTCATCGCGGACCAGAACCCGAGGTCGGTGCACGCCGCCGCATCGGGATTCGCGATCAGGTGCGACATCGGCAGCCAGAACACCGAGAAGCCGTACGCCATCCCGATGCACAGGTGGATCGCGAGCGCGGCCGGCGGCACGAGCCAGCGATTGAATCGCGGCCCGGCGACGATGCGTTCCTTCGAGAGCAGCCCGGCGGCGGCCGGCTGCGGCGGTACATCGGCGATGACGGATGTCAACATGGTCTCCTTGATGGCACTCTTGTCGGCGCGATCGCACCCCGGGCCGAACGCGGCCGGAGGTCCACCGTGCAATGTAGTTCCCCCGACGGCCCAGCGGCAATAAGCGCGGGACGGCGCACCGGTTATGCTGTCGAACGCCTAAGGGAGATCACCGATCGCGCCGCCCGACCGGAGGCGCGCGGACGCCCCGTCCGCCGGCGTCGGACCGACGACGATGAAGCGCGTTTCCATCAAGCCGCAGTGGACGATCCGCTTCCCGGACGGGCGCGCGCTGCCGCCGCGGCTGCTCGAGCTGCTGGCGCAGGTCCAGCTCCACGGCAGCCTGTCGGCCGCCTGCCAGAAGGGCCATGCGTCGTATCGCCACGCCTGGGACCTGATCCGCCAGGGCGAGTCGATGTTCGGCGCCGGTCTGCTGCAGATGGAGCGCGGCCGCGGCTCGCGGCTGACGGCGCTCGGCGAGAAGCTGGTCTGGGCCGACCAGCGCATCGCCGCGCGGCTCGCGCCCGGCCTCGAGTCGCTCGCGTCCGAGCTCGAGACCGAGATCGAGCGCGTCCTGACCAGCGAGCCGACGACGCTGCGCATCCACGCGAGCCACGGCTTCGCGATCGAGACGCTGTTCGACATGCTGACGCAGCGGCACATCGGCTTCGACCGCAAGTACGTGAGCAGCCTCGAGGCGCCGGCCGCGCTGCGCGACGGCGCCTGCGACCTCGCCGGCTTCCACATCCCGCTCGGCGCGCAGGAGCTGCCGGCGCTGCGGCACTATCGGCGCTGGCTCGATCCGGCGCGGCACGTCGTCATCGACATGGCGACGCGTCGCCAGGGGCTGATGGTGCGCCCGGCAACCCGCTGAAGATCTACGAGCCGGCGGACCTGCTGCGCGCCGACGTGCGCTTCATCAATCGCCAGCGCAACTCGGGCACGCGCTTCCTGCTCGAAGGGCTGCTCGCGGAGGCCGAGGTGGACAGCGACCGCATCAGCGGCTTCGAGAACGGCGAGTTCACGCACGCGGCCGTCGCGGCCTACGTCGCGAGCGGCATGGCGGACGTCGGCTTCGGCCTCGAGACGCCGGCGCGCCGCTTCAAGCTCGACTTCATCCCGCTCGCGAACGAACGCTATTTCCTCATGTGCGAGGCCGACGCGCTCGAGCAGGGCATCGTCAAGGAGATCGTCGAGATCCTGCAGAGCCCCGAATTCCGCGAGGCGGTCGACGCGCTGCCGGGCTACGACGCCCGCCACGCGGGCCGCGTGTGGCGGCTCGGCGAGGCGTTCCCGAGCCTCGAGGACGACGGGGTCACCGACTGACGCGCGTCGGAGGTCCCGCGCCCGCCGACGATTAGGGCGAACACCCTAACTTTGCGACGCAATTAGTTTTCGTCGCCTATGCTCCGCCCGGATGATGCGGTCCGTGGGGTCGGGACAGGTCAACGTCGGCGGCTCCGTCGAACCGGCAGCCGCGCTGCCGACCGATCGTCCATTGGAGAACAGCATGACCGCCAACACCCTCAACGCCGTCGCCGTCGATGTCGTCGGCCAGTACGCCCTCGCCAGCAAGCACCTGATCCAGGCCTACCGCCTCGGCACGCAGCGCGTCGTCGACCAGATCAGCGAGCGTTATTCCGCCATGCTCAGCAACCCGGCGCTGCCGGTCGTCGACGAGACGGTCCGCACGAGCCTGCTGAACGCGCACCAGCAGATGACCGGCTTCTTCGTCGGCGGCGTCGCCCGCGCGACCGAGCAGGCCGATCTCGCGATCGACCGCATGACGAGCGCGACGACGGAAAGCCTGAAGCGCCTCGGCAGCGTGTCGGAGCGCATCGAAGCCGTCGTCGGCACGCCGGTCGTCGAGACGCTGTCGAAGGTCAACCTGCCGGTCGCGCAGCTGTCGCTGTCGATCGCGGGCCAGGCCGTCGAGAACTCGAAGCGTCTCGTCGAGCAGGTCGCCGGTTCGGAAGACCTGGCGACGGCGTCGGTCGAAGCCGTGGCCGCCGCGGCCAGCGACGCGAAGCGCGCCGCGAAGAAGTAACTGCTTGAGCGGCCTGTCGGCCGCGAACTGCTCACGGGGCTGACCGGTCTTCGACCGGTCAGCCCCGTTGTTCTGGGCGGGCCGTCTGCGACGGGCCGCCTGGTCGCGTCGGCGGAGTCTTCTGGAGCCGGCGGACGTCGACTTCGCGCGGCGTCCTTGTCAGGCGGGTTTGTCGCCGATGCTGAAGTTCGCCAGCGTCTCGAGCGCCTTCACCATCGCCGAGTGGTCCCACGCCTTCCCGCCGTGGGCCGCGCACGCGTTGAACAGCTCCTGCGCGGTCGCCGTGTTCGGCAGCGACACGCCCAGCGCCCGCGCGCTCGACAGCGCGAGGTTCAGGTCCTTCTGGTGAAGCTCGATCCGGAAGCCGGGATCGAATGTCCGCTTGACCATCCGGTCGCCGTGGACCTCGAGGATCTTCGACGACGCGAAGCCGCCCATCAGCGCCTGGCGCACGCGGGCCGGGTCGGCGCCGGCGCGAGCCGCGAACAGCAGCGCCTCGCCGACCGCCTCGATGTTGAGCGCGACGATGATCTGGTTCGCGACCTTCGCGGTCTGCCCGTCGCCGTTGCCGCCGACGAGCGTGATGTTCTTGCCCATCAGGTCGAACAGCGGCTTGACCTTCTCGAACACGGCCTCGTCGCCGCCGACCATGATCGACAGCGTCGCGTTCTTCGCGCCGATCTGGCCGCCCGAGACCGGCGCGTCGAGATAGTCGGAGCCGAGGTCGTTGATGCGCTTCGCGAAGTCCTTCGTCGCGAGCGGCGAGATCGAGCTCATGTCGACGACGATCTTGCCCTTCGTGAGGCCGGCCGCGACGCCGTCCGCGCCGAACAGCACGGTCTCGACGTCCGGCGTGTCCGGAACCATGAGGAACACGATGTCGGCCTGCTGCGCGACCTCGGTGGCGGTCGCGCAGCGCGTCGCGCCGCGCTTCGCGATCTCGTCGGGCAGGTCGTGCCGGACGTAGACGGACATCGGATGGCCGGCGTCGATCAGGTGGCCGGCCATCGGCGCGCCCATGATGCCGAGGCCGATGAAGCCGAGCTTCGTGGTGGTGGTCATGCGGTTCTCTCGTGTCGAAGGGTCAGGCGGCCCGGCGCGCCGCGGCGAACCAGCCGAGGCCGGCCTCGGTCGTCGTCGCCGGCTTGTACTCGCAGCCGATCCAGCCGTCGTAGCCGAGCCGGTCGATGTAGCCGAACAGGAACGGGTAGTTGATCTCGCCGGTGCCCGGCTCGTTGCGGCCGGGATTGTCCGCGAGCTGCAGATGCGCGATCCGCGGCAGGTACCTCTTCAGCGTCGCCGCCAGCTCGCCCTCCATCCGCTGCATGTGATAGATGTCGTACTGGTAGAACGCGTTCGGCGCACCGACGTCGTCGAGGATCGCGATCGCCTGCGCCGTGTTCTTCAGGAAGAAGCCCGGGATGTCGTAGTCGTTGACGGCCTCGACCAGCAGCTTCAGTCCGGCGCCGTGGAGCTTCTCGGCCGCGTGCCGCAGGTTGTCGACGAACACGGCACGGGCGTCGTCCGGCGACGCGCCGGACGGCAGCTTGCCCGACAGGCAGTTCAGCTGCTTCACGCCGAGCGCCTGCGCGTAGTCGATCGCCTTCGCGACGCCGTCGCGGAACTCGGCGACGCGGTCCGGCAGCACCGCGATGCCGCGCTCGCCGGCGTCCCAGTCGCCGGCCGGCAGGTTGTGCAGCACGAGCGCGAGTCCGTGGTCGTCGAGGCGCTTGCGGATCTCGGCGGCGGGGAACGCGTAGGGGAACAGGAACTCGACGGCTTCGAAGCCCGCGTCGGCGGCCTTCGCGAATCGGTCGAGGAACGGAACCTCGGTGAACAGCATCGTGAGGTTCGCGGCGAAGCGCGGCATGGCGTGGTCCCGGTTGCGCGACGGATGGGCCCGCGAGCGGCGGGCCGGCGGCCGCGTCGTCGGCGCCGGAGCGGCGCGACGCGCGGCCGTGAAGCCTACTTCATTCGAGCAGGCCGGCCATCTCGAGGCCCTGGCGGCCTTCCGGATGGCGGCAGTCGATGTCCTCGAACTCGTTGACCTTGTCGATCTCGGTGCCCATCGAGATGTTCGTCACCTTCTCGAGGATGACCTCGACGACGACCGGCACGCGATGCTCGCGGGCGAGCGCCTGCGCCTCCTTCAGCGCGTCGGCGATCTTCTCGGGATCGGTCACGCGCAGCGCCTTGCAGCCGAGCCCGGTCACGACGGCCTGGTGGTCGACGCCGTAGCCGCGCGTGCCGACCTCCTCGGGGACGTTCTGGTTCTCGAACGCGAGCTGCACGCAATAGTCCATCTCGAAGCCGCGCTGCGCCTGCCGGATCAGCCCGAGGTACGAGTTGTTGACGAGCACCTGCACGTACGGCAGACGGAACTGGGCGCCGACCGCGAGCTCCTCCATCAGGAACTGGAAGTCGTAGTCGCCGGACAGCCCGACGACCGTGCGCGTCGGATCGGCCGCGACGACGCCGAGCGCCGCCGGAATCGTCCAGCCGAGCGGGCCGGCCTGTCCGCAGTTGATCCACTGCCTCGGCCCGTAGACGCGCAGGAACTGCGCTCCGGCGATCTGCGACAGGCCGATCGTCGTCACGTAGATCGTGTCGCGCGGGAAGACGCCGTTCATCTCCTCGTAGACGCGCATCGGCTTGATCGGCGTCTCGGTGTAGTGGCTCTTGCGATGCATCAGGTTCTTGCGCTCGAGGCAGCGGCTGCTCCACGACGTGAAGTCCTTCAGCGTGCCGGCCGCCTGGCGTTCCCGCGCGATCGTCACGAACAGGTCGAGCGCGGCCTTCGCGTCGCTGACGATGCCGTAGTCGGGCATGAAGACGCGACCGATCTGCGTCGGCTCGATGTCGACGTGGACGAACTTGCGGCCCTTGCAGTAGACCTCCGGCGATCCGGTGTGCCGGTTCGCCCAGCGATTGCCGATGCCGAGCACGAAGTCCGATGCCAGCAGCGTCGCGTTGCCGTAGCGGTGGCTCGTCTGCAGCCCGACCATGCCGGCCATCAGCGGATGGTCGTCGGGGATCGTGCCCCAGCCCATCAGCGTCGGGATCACCGGCACGCCGGTCAGCTCGGCGAACTCGACGAGCTGCGCCGACGCGTCGGCGTTGATGATGCCGCCGCCGGCGACGATCAGCGGCTTGTCGGCGGCCATCAGCAGGTCGAAGGCCTTCTCGGCCTGCGCCCGCGTCGCGGCCGGCTTGTAGACCGGCAGCGACGCGTACGTCTCGATGTCGAACTCGATCTCGGCCATCTGCACGTCGAACGGCAGGTCGATCAGCACCGGACCGGGACGTCCCGACCGCATCACGTGGAACGCCTGCTGGAACGCGCGCGGCACCTGCGCTGGCTCGCGGACCGTGAACGACCATTTCGTGACCGGCTTCGCGATGCTCTCGATGTCGACGGCCTGGAAGTCTTCCTTGTGCAGCTTCGCGCGCGGCGCCTGCCCGGTGATGCAGAGGATCGGAATCGAGTCGCCGCTCGCCGAATACATGCCGGTGATCATGTCGGTGCCGGCGGGACCGGAGGTGCCGATGCAGACGCCGATGTTGCCGGCCGCGGCGCGCGTGTAGCCCTCGGCCATGTGCGACGCGCCCTCGACGTGGCGCGCGAGGACGTGCGCGATCGAGTCGCGCTCGCGCAGCGCCGCGTACAGCGGGTTGATCGCCGCGCCGGGGACGCCGAACGCGTGCGTCACCCCTTCCTTCTCCATCACCAGCACCGCCGCCATCGCGGCCTTCATCCTCGCCATCGTCGTCTCCTGGTGCGGTTCGAGCCGCGTCGCCGGCGATGATCGCGCCGACGGCAGCCGACCCGCAACGCCGCGGCGTACATTACGCCTATTCCTTTTCGGCATACCGCAGTCACGCGCACGCATGGACCGCATCAAGTCGATCCGCCTGTTCGTCCGCGTCGTCGAGCTCGGCTCGTTCAGCCGCGCCGCCGAGGACCTCGGCATCGCGCAGCCGACGGCGACGAAGATGGTCGCGCAGATGGAGCGGCAGCTCGGCTCGCGGCTGCTGCACCGGACGACGCGCGGCGTGACGCCGACCGAGATCGGCGCGCTCTACTACGAGAAGTGCCGGCTGATCGTGCTGCACGTCGACGAGGCGCAGAACGTCGGCGCGCTGCTGCAGTCGCAGGTGCAGGGCGCGCTGCGCATCTCGACGTCGGTCGCGTTCGGACGGCGCGCGATGGTCCCGCGCGTCCTTCGTTTCATGCGGCTGCATCCGAAGCTCACCATCGACCTCGACTTCGAGGACCGCTACGTCGACCTGGTCGAGCACGGCGTCGACGTCGCGATCCGCCTCGGGCGACTCGCCGACACGACCTACGGTGCGCGGACCCTCGGCATCAATCCGTGGACGACCGTCGCGTCGCCGGCCTATCTCGCCGACCGCGGCGAGCCCGCGTCGCCGTCGGACCTGGCGCAGCACGACGCGCTCGTCTACAGCACCGTGCAGGGCGACGCGCGCTGGCGCTTCGTCGACGGCGACGGACACGAGCAGACGGTCGCGGTCCGCGGGCCGCTGCGCTCGAACAACCTGTCGGCGCTGCTCGCGGCCGCGCTCGACGGGCTCGGCATCGCGACGCTGCCGTGCTACGTCGCGCACGAGTCGCTGGCGCGGGGAACGCTCGCGACCACGCTCGCGGCGTGGTCGCTGCCGTCGCAGGAGATTCACGCGGTCTATCCGTCGCCGCGGATGGTGCCGACGAAGGTGCTGCGGCTCGTCGAGTGGCTGCAGGACGAGTTCCGCGACGGCTGGTGGGCCGAACCGGGGTGACGCGGTCGACGGGATCGACGCGCCCGTGGGCCGCGTCGATCGCGCGCGTGGCGAGGCGCGCGGGGAGAATCGACCAAACGGCATCGATGCGTCGTCGATGCGATGGAGGACTTGATGGGGAAAGCGCTCGAAGGCTATCGGATCCTGGACTTCACGCACGTGCAGTCGGGGCCGACGTGCACGCAGCTGCTGGCCTGGTTCGGCGCCGACGTGATCAAGGTCGAGCGCGCCGGCGAAGGCGACGCGACGCGCGGGCAGCTGCGCGACATCCCGAACGCGGACAGCCTCTACTTCACGATGCTGAACCACAACAAGCGTTCGGTCACGATCGACACGAAGAAGCCCGCGGGCAAGGAAGTGCTCGAGGCGCTGATCCAGCGCTGCGACGTGCTGGTCGAGAACTTCGCGCCCGGCGCGCTCGACCGCATGGGCTTCACGTGGGAGCACATCCACGCGCTCAATCCGCGGATGGTCGTCGCGTCGGTCAAGGGCTTCGGCCCGGGCAAGTACGAGGACTGCAAGGTCTACGAGAACGTCGCGCAGTGCGCCGGCGGCGTCCGCGTCGACCACCGGCTTCGACGACGGTCCGCCGATGGTCACCGGCGCGCAGATCGGCGACAGCGGCACCGGCCTGCACCTCGCGCTCGGCATCCTCGCCGCGCTGCTGCAGCGGCAGGCGACCGGCCGCGGCCAGAAGGTCCTCGCGCCGATGCAGGACGCGGTGCTGAACCTGTGCCGCGTGAAGCTGCGCGACCAGCAGCGCCTCGAGCGCACGCGGCGTGCTGCAGGAGTATCCCGCAATATCCGGACGGCACGTTCGGCGACGCGGTGCCGCGCTCCGGCAACGCGTCGGGCGGCGGCCAGCCGGGCTCGATCCTGAAGTGCAAGGGCTGGGAGACCGACCCGAACGCGTACATCTACTTCATCACGCAGGGCGCGGCGTGGCCGGCCGTGTGCCGCGTGATCGGCGAGGAGGGCTGGATCGACGATCCTGGCATTCGCGACGCCGCAGGCGCGGCTGCTGCACCTGAAGCCGATCTTCGCGCGCATCGAGAAGTGGACGATGACGAAGGACAAGTTCGAGGCGATGGACATCCTGAACCGGTACGACATCCCGTGCGGTCCGATCCTGTCGATGAAGGAGACTCGCGAACGACCCGTCGCTGCGCGCGAGCGGCACGATCGTCGAGGTCGACCATCCGGTGCGCGGCAAGTATCTGACCGTCGGCAATCCGATCAAGATGTCGGACAGCCCGACCGAGGTGACGCGCTCGCCGCTGCTCGGCGAGCACACCGACGAAGTGCTCGCCGAGCTCGGGTACTCGCCCGAACGCATCGCCGCGCTGCGCGAAGAGCACGTCATCTGAACGCACGCGCCTAGCGGCCACACCATCGAGGATCGCCGATGCATCCCGAACAAGACCACGCCGATCGATCGATCGGCCCGGCCCCACGACGCACGGCAGGCGCGTCGAGCCCTTCGACGACCCGGAGCGCCGGACGATGACCACGACGCGCTGGATCCGGTTCCTGCACGACGGCGCCACCGGCTTCGGAACGCTCGACGACGATCGCATCGCGGTCCATCGCGGCGACCCGTTCTCGTCGCCGGAACCGACCGGCGAGACGCTCGGCGTCGACGACGTCCGCGTGCTGATGCCGACGGTGCCGAGCAAGGTCATCGCGCTGTGGAACAACTTCCACGCGCTCGCCGCGAAGCTCGAGCTCGCGGACCCGGCGGAGCCGCTCTACCTGCTGAAGGCGCCGAACTCCTTCGCGAACCCGGGCGACGTCATCCGCAAGCCGGCGGGCGACGGCAAGGTCGTCTACGAAGGCGAGCTCGGCATCGTCATCGGCCGGACGGCCACGGCCGTCGCCGAGGACGACGCGCTCGACCACGTGTTCGGCTACACCTGCGCGAACGACGTCACCGTCGCCGACATCCTGTTCCGCGACCCGTCGTTTCCGCAGTGGGTGCGGGCGAAGGGCTTCGACACGTTCTGCCCGATGGGGCCGGTCGTCGCGACCGGGCTCGATCCCGCGACGCTGACGGTGCGCACGACGCTGAACGGCAAGGTGCGCCAGGACTACCCGATCAGCGACATGCGCTTCTCCGTCCAGCGGCTGGTCAGCCTGATCTCGGCCGACATGACGCTGTTCCCCGGCGACGTGATCCTGTGCGGCACGTCGGTCGGCGTCGGACCGATGCGGCCCGGCAGCGACGTCGCGATCGAGATCGACGGCATCGGCACGCTGCGCAACCGCTTCGCCTGAGGCGCCCTGCCCGGCACCGCGTACGCGCTGGCCCGCGCGCATCGACGGCGACGCGCGCCGCCGCGCCGGAACGGGGTGATACGCTGCCGACGCATGGCGCCGCGACCGGCGCCGGTTCGAAGGCGCGGAGGACGAGCGATGGCGATCGGGAAGAAGAACGCGAAGCGGGCCGCGGCCGCGACGCCGAAGCCGTCGAAGCCGCGCGCCCCGGCGCACCGCCCGACCGTCGGCGACGACGACGCCGCGAAGGCCTCCGGCGCGAAGCCGGCCGCGAACAACATGCTGGTCGCGGGCTTCCAGGCGATCAGCGACGCGCATCAGGAGGCGCTGGCGCGGCAGCGCGGCGTCTTCGAGTCGCTGCTCGGCCTCGGACCGCGCGACGAGTCCGCCGCGGCGCCGCCGCCGGAACGCGAGTCGCCGCTCGCGGCCGGCGCGCTCGACCCGTTCGGCTTCCGCAAGTTCGAGGACGTGTTCGACCAGCGCGTCGCGCGCGCGCTGGAGCGGCTCGAGTCGCCGACCGGCGCGGCGTTCGCCGAGCTGCGCCGCGAACTCGATGCGCTGCGCGCGCGCGGTCGCGGCGCTCGAAGCCGCCGCGAGGAAGCGCTGAGCGGACGCCCGTGCGAGCTCCGCGAAGCGCGCGACGCTCGCCTGCCGCACGCCGGCTCGGCGGGCTTCCCGACCCGTCCGTCGCCGCCGCGCTCGACGCGCGACCGCATCCTCGCCGTCAGCCTCGAGCTGTTCAACAACGACGGCGTCGCGGCGGTCTCGACCCATCGCATCGCGACCGAGGCGGACATCAGTCCCGGTAACCTGCACTACCACTTCAAGACGAAGGAACAGATCGTCACCTGGCTGTTCCGTCGCTTCGAGGCGCACGTCGCGCCGTGTCTCGAGGCCGCCGCCGACGTGGCCGCGATCGACGACGTGTGGCTCGCGCTGCACATGACGTTCGAGGCGATCGACGCGTATCGCTTCGTCTACCGCGACATCGCCTATCTGCTGAACGAATATGCCGATCTCGAGGACGCCGCGCAGTCGCTGATGGCGGCGAACCTGCTCGCGTCGCGCGCGCTGTGCACGCGGCTCTCGGCCGCCGGGGTGATCGAACGCGTCGGCCGAAGAGACGGAGATGCTGGCGCTGCAGATGGTGTTCACGACGACGTGCTGGTTCACGTTCAGCCGCCTCGTGCCGCGGATGGCGCGGATCGGCCAGGCGGGGCCCGGCTTCGCCGCGTACTACACGCTGACGTTGCTGTCGCCGTACGTCGTCGGCGAGGCACGCGACTACCTGAACTACCTGCGAAGCAAGTATCTGGGTTAGGCCCCGCGGAGATCGACGCGATGACGAACACGACGTTCGCCGACCGCGCGGCGTGCCGCCGCAACACCTACGGCCGCTCGGGGGCCGCGCGCCGGTGTATCCGGGCCCCGACCTCGGCGCGGCGCTCGAGTCGTGTCGCGTTCAGTAGCGCCAGCCCCGAGCGTGAATGCCGACGTACAGCGGCGGCGGCGGGACGATCACGGCGCAGCCGGCGAGCGTGGCGACGAGAACGGCGAGAGCGATGGCTTTCATGGCGATTTCCTCCGGACGATGACGTCACAACGCGGAGGGACCGCGCGCGCCGACGCGTCGCATCGGCGCTTTGTGACCGGAGGTGTCGCGGCAGGCGATCGGCCGTCGCCGCGCGACGGCCGCTTACGGTGCTTACCGGCAGTTACATCGACGACGCGCCGTCAGTGCAGCGGCGGCTCGTCCTCGTCGTCGTCATGATCGTGGTCGTGATCATGATGCGCATGCGCGCCGTGCACGTGGCCGTGCTCGAGCTCTTCCTCGGTCGCCGGCCGCACGTCGAGGACCTCGAGCGAGAAGCGCAGCGCGATGCCGGCGAGCGGATGGTTCGCGTCGAGGACCACCGTCTCGGGCGTGAGATCGGTGATCGTCAGGATCTCGCTGTCCTCGTCGTCGTCCTCGGGCACGCCTTCGAAGCGCATCCCGACCTCGAGCGGCTCGGGAAACTTCGAGCGCTGCTCGACGCGGACCTGGTCGGCGTCGTATTCGCCGAACGCGTCCTGCGGCTCGAGCTGCATCGTCGTCGTATAGCCGGCCTCGCGGCCCTCGAGCGCTTCCTCGACGCGCGGGAAGATGCCGTCGTAGCCGCCGTGCAGGTATTCGACCGGCTCCTCGGTCTCCTCGATGAACTCGTTCTGCGCGTCGGTGAGCCGATACTTCAGCGTCACGACGCTGTTCTTGCCGATTTTCATGGCGCGGGCCGGTCGCTGCGGGGATGAGGCGAATTATACCCAGCGACCCTCCGCACCTCCTGCGCCGCGGATGGCCGTCGCAAGGGCACGGAGCGACGCGATGACGTCCCGAACGCCGGCGGACCGGCGCCTGCTCGGCGGGCTGTCGCCACGCGTCTTCCTCGAACGTCACTGGCAGCGCACGCCGCTGCTCGTCCGCGGCGCGGTCGACGATGTCGGTACGCTGCCGTCGCGCGACGACCTGTTCGAGCTCGCGGCGCGCGACGACGTCGAATCGCGCGTCGTGTCGACGACCGGCGGCCGCTGGTCGCTCGCGCACGGCCCGTTCGCGCGGCTGCCGCGGCGCGCCCGCGACTGGACGCTGCTGGTCCAGGGCGTCAACCTCTTCGACCGCGACGCCGACGCGCTGATGCGACGATTCGACTTCGTGTCGTCGATGCGGCTCGACGACGTGATGATGAGCTACGCCGTCGACGGCGGCGGCGTCGGTCCGCACGTCGACTCGTACGACGTCTTCCTGCTGCAGGTCGCGGGCCGGCGGCGCTGGCGCTGGCGCGACCGCACCGGCACGTCGGCCCGCGATCGCGCGCTCGTCGACGGCGTTCCGCTGAAGCTGCTGAAGCACTTCGCGCCGACGGACGAGGCGATCCTCGAGCCCGGCGACCTGCTCTACCTGCCGCCGTCGTGTCCGCACGAAGGGACGGCCGTCGGTCCGTGCATCACCGCGTCGATCGGCTTCCGGGCGCCGTCGTGGGCGGAGACGACGCAGGACTTCCTGTTCGCGATGGCCGAGCGCGACGGCCCGGACGGCCGCTACGCCGACGCGGGCCGCGCGCCGACCCGCACGCCGGGCGCGGTCGACGAGGACCTGCTCGACGCGATCCGCGCCCGGATCGCGGCCCTGCGCTTCGACGCGGCCGACGTCGACGACTTCGTCGGACGTCGCTTCAGCGAGCCGAAGCCGAACGTCCACTTCGACGCGCCGCCGCGCACCGGGCCGGCCGCGTTCGCGCGGCGCGCGACGCGCGTCGGCGTCGCACTCGACCTCGGCGCGACGATGCTGTATCGCGGCCGTCGCGCCTACCTCGTCGGCGAGGCGTTCGACCTGCCGGTCGGCGCAGCCGCGCCGTTGCTGCGCCGGCTCGCGGACCGACGCCGCCTCGCGCCGGCCGACGTCGCCGACGTCTGCCGCGACGCGGACGGCTTGGCGCTGCTGCATCGGTGGTGGCAGCATGGATGGCTCGCGCTCGACGAACCGGACCTCGATGTCGACTCCTGAACCGCAGACCTCCGCCGCCACCGCCGCGACGACGCGCACGCTGTTCGACACGCGCGCCGCGTTCGTCGGCCACGTCCAGGACGCGCTCGAACGCGCGCAGCGCGAGGTCTGGCTCGCCGACCGCGACTTCGCCGACTGGCCGTTGCCGACCGTCGCCTTCGCGGCCGCGCTGCAGCGGTTCCTGCGCGGCAGCGCCGCGAATCACCTGCGGATGCTGACGCTCGATGCCGACCGCATCCCGACCTTCGCGCCGCGCTTCGCCGACGTGCTGAAGCCGCACTCGATCAACGCGCAGTGCCGCGTCGTGCCGGCCCACGCCGCATCGCGCTTCGGCGAGGCCTGCTCGATGATCATCGTGGACCGCTCGATGCTCGTGCGCCGCTTCCATCGCGACCACGCGCGCGGCGCGGCCGAGTTCGACCCCGCCGCGGCCCGTCCGTGGCTCGACCAGTTCGAGACGCTGTGGGAGGAGTCGTCGCCGGCGCTGGCGTCGACGACGCTCGGCCTCGGCTGACCGACTCGTCACCATCCGCCGCGAATTGTCACGAACGCGGGAACTCGCGCCGTTTCGCGCCACTCCGAGCGGGTTGGCACGGGGCCATGGCTTATACTCGTCGACTGTGTGAAGCTCGGTCCCCAGCATCGGCCTCATGCGATGCACCGGTTGTCCGACCGGCGCGGCAGAGGCGGTGCGCAGGCGGCGATCGCCTCGCGTGCGAACAAGAGTTGAAGGACGTCGAACGCCTCTCGTGTCGAATCACGCTCGCATCCAGAGCCACGCACGCTCATCATCCAAGGAAGGAAATATGAAAAAGACCCTGCTCGTTGCATCGTTGTTGGCCGCCGTCTCCATCGCGGCTTGCGGCAAGAAGGAGGAGACGACCTCCACCACCACGACCACCACGACGACGCCTGCTCCGGCACCGGCCGACACGACCCCGCCGGCCGCCACCACGCCGCCCGCGCCGGCCGACTCGAGCTCGACCACGAGCACGACCACGACGACGCCTCCCGCGCCGGCCGACAGCAGCAGCACCGCGACGACGCCGCCGGCTCCGTCGAGCACCACCGACAGCTCGTCCACCACGACGACGAAGACCGACGACACGAAGAAGTGACGTCCGAAGGAGTGAGGCCGGTCGCGCGCGTCGCGACGGCCTGACGAAAAAGCCGGCCTCGCGCCGGCTTTTTCATGCGCCTTGCGGAGAGGACGTCCTGACGTCCGCGACCGTCAGGACGACGCCGCGGGGCCCTCCGAGCCGACGTCGCACCACGCGACGCCGTCGTCCTGGTCGGCGACGCGGATGCGTTCCGGCCGGCCAGCCGGTCGCGTCCGCGAGCGCCGCGCGCGCGAGCGCCGGCGTGTTGTTCGACCGGCTCAGATGAGCCGCGACGAGATGGCGCAGCCGCGAACGGTCGATCCGCGAGACGATCTCGGCGGCGCTGGCGTTCGACAGGTGTCCGTAGCCGCCGTCGATGCGGCGCTTGAGGCTCCACGGATAGTCCGACGCCTCGAGCATCGCGGGGTCGTGGTTGCACTCCATCACGAGCGCATCGCAGCCGGACAGCTGGTCGACGATGTGCGGCGTGCAGCGCCCCGCATCGGTCAGCACGCCGAGCCGATGGGCGCCGTCGTCGAACACGAACTGCGTCGGCTCGCGCGCGTCGTGCGGCACCGGGAACGGCGCGACCTGCAGCGTGCCGAGGCGGAATGCCGCATGGCTCGAAAAGACGTGGACCGCGACCGTGTCGTAGCGCGCCGTCATCACCGACTGCAGCGTGCCGTGCGACGCCCAGACCGCGACGCCGTGCCGACGGGCGAGCGCGAACACGCCGCCGATGTGATCGCCGTGCTCGTGCGTGACGAGGATCGCGTCGAGCTCCGCCGGCGCGACGCCGAGGCGGCTCAGGCGCGACTCGGCGTCGCGGATCGGGAAGCCGCAGTCGACGAGCACCCGGCAGGGGCGACCGGTCCCGCCGACCGGACCGCCCTCGATCAGGAGCCCGTTGCCCTCGCTGCCGCTACCGAGCGAGGCGAAGCGCACGCGGGCGGTGTCGCGCGATGATCGTCGCGCCGCTCACTTCAGCTGGTCGTTGACCAGCGCGAGGATGCGGCCGCCGACGTCGGTCGTGACCGCGGCGCCGTTCTTGTCCTGCACGGTCACGCGCGTCAGGTTCGACTGCGTGCGGACCGCGATGCGGTACTGCGCCGCGATCTTCGTGCGCTCCTCCGACGGGGTGAAGATGCGCGCCAGCAGACCCGGCTTGTCCTTCGCGTCGGCGTTCGGGTCGACGTAGCGGACGAAGTAGACGCCCTGGTTGCGATCGCGGTCCTCGACCGTGAAGCCGACGCGGTCGAGCGCAAGCCCGACGCGACGCCACGCGCGATCGAACGGGTCGTCGAGCTCGACGTACGGCGTGCGTGCCGTTGCCGCCGGCCACGAGCTTCGACCGCACCGGTGCGGCCTCGGCGTTCGGCGTGACGTAGCCCGACGCGACGATGGTCTTCGCCTGCTCCTTGTCCTCGCCGAGCCGCACGAGCAGGCGACGAAGGAATTCGGCCTCGAGCTCCGGGTCGGACGGCCGCGGCTCCCAGACCGTCGTGCCGCCCTGGACGCCGACGATCGTCTCCTTCGCGCCGCGATGGCTGATGTAGATCTCGCTCTTGCCGTCCGGCCGTGCGCTCGATCGCGCGTGCGGAACTTGTCGCGCTCGCCGGTCGAATACAGCCCGTCGAGGAACTTGCCGATCGTGTTGCGGATGAAGTCGCTGCGGGATCTTGGCGCGGTTCTCGGCCCAGTCGGTCTCCATGATGCCGGTCTGCTGGTCCTCGCTCTTGATCAGGAAGCCCTGCTCCTGCCAGAACGACTTGATCAGCGGCCAAGCCTGGTCGGGCGTCAGGTTGATCACGAGCCAGCGCTGGCCGCCGGCGCGCTCCATGCGCCCCTCGGTGACCTTCGGCAGCACCTCGCTGACCGGCGTCGTCGGCGCGTTCGTCTTCGCCTCGTTGTAGCCCGACAGCGTCGTCGGGCCGTGCTCGCCCGGCAGGTCGTACTTGTCGTCGCGCGGCATCGCGCTGCAGGTCGGGCGGCACCTCGAGCGACTTGACCTTGACGGTCGCCTGCGACTTGTAGTCGAGCTTGTCGCCTTCGAGCATGCTGCTCGTCCACGTGCAGGCGCCGAGCGCCAGGGAGAACGCGACGAGCGACAGCCTGATCGCCGCAATACCGGTTCGATGGTTCATGGTCTCGATGGTTGGATCGGGAGCGGTCGCGGAACTCCGCGGCCGGCGTCGGCGCCGACGTCGCGCCTCACGCCGCGAGCCGGGACGTCATGCCGGGCCGCGACGAGACGCCGGACTGTCGGAGTGCCTCGAGCACGACACCGTGCTGCGCGGTCGACAGCGGCAGCAGCGGCAGGCGAATGCCCGACGCGATGAGGCCCATCTGCTCGAGGGCCCACTTGACGGGGATCGGGTTCGCCTCGATCCCCTGGACGCGATGGAACGGCAGCGTCCGCGCGTGCCGCTCGCGCGCGACCTGCGCGTCGCCGGCGATCGCGGCCACGCACAGCTCGTGCATCGCGCGCGGCGCGACGTTGGCGGTGACGCTGATGTTGCCCTGGCCGCCCAGCAGCATCAGCGCGACCGCGCTCGCGTCGTCGCCGGAGTAGACCGCGAACTCGCGCGGCACCGCCGCGATCAGCGCGATGCCGCGGCCGATGTCGCCGGTCGCGTCCTTGATGCCGACGATGCCCGGCACCTGCGCCAGGCGCACGACGGTGTCGTTCTGCGATGTCGGCGACCGTGCGCCCGGGCACGTTGTAGAGGATCATCGGCATGTCGACCGCCTCGGCGATCGCGCTGAAGTGCCGGTAGATGCCTTCCTGCGACGGCTTGTTGTAGTACGGCACGACCGACAGGACGGCGTCGGCGCCGACCGACTTCGCGTAGCGCGACAGCTCGATCGCCTCGGCCGTCGAGTTGCCGCCGGCGCCGGCGATGATCGGGATGCGGCCGGCCGCTTGCTCGACGGCGACGCGGATCAGCTTGCAGTGCTCGTCGACCGACACGGTCGGCGACTCGCCGGTCGTGCCGACGGCGACGATCGCGTCGGTGCCTTCGGCCACGTGCCAGTCGATCAGCCGACGATAGGCATCGAGATCCAGACTGCCGTCCGGATGCATCGGGGTGACCATTGCGACGATGCTGCCTTCGATCATGAGGCGCCTTCCGGCTGGGCGTCGGTTGCTGCCTGCGCAGCCTGACTGGATGACGACGGGTCGGGCCGTGCGGCGACGGCGCGTCCGGTGCGGCGACGAGGACCGCGACGCGCGCACGGCGCGACGTGCGCTTCGCCGACGGAAAAATCGGGGTTCGCGATTTTAGCGGATTTGGGTCTCGCGGGCACGTGTTCCGGTGACAACGCGTGACGGCGCACCGCGGCCGCATCGGCGGTCCGCATCGCGGCGACGATGCGCTGGATCGACGCGCGCGGCGGCGCGCCGAGAAGGCCGTCCTCGTAGGCCACGACGTCCAGGCTGCGGCAGGCGTCGAGCAGCTCGTTCGGACGGAGCAGGAACGCCGGATTGCTCGGCCGGCCGAAGCGCGCCTGCCCGACGGCGAACGTCTCGACGATCAGCAGGCCGTCGTCGGCGAGCGCGGCGATCAGCGCGGGGAACAGCGGCCGATGCAGGTAGTTCGTGACGAGGACGGCGGCGAAGCGACGGCCGGCGAGCGGCCATGCGGCACCGGCCTCGAGGTCGAACGCGATCGTCTCGCTCGCACCGCTCGCGGCGAGCGCGTCGGCATCGCGATCGATGCCGGTGACGCGGTGGCCGCGTGCCTCGAGGAAGCGCGCATGGCGTCCGCGGCCGCACGCCACGTCGAGCACCGCACCGCCCGGGACGATCGCCGGCGCGAACCGCACGACCCACGACGACGGCGCGTCGCCGGCGTGCCCGCTCACGCGTAGCCGAGACCCATCGCGTCGCGCACCTCGCGCATCGTCTCGCGCGCGACGGCCCGCGCGCGGTCGCAACCCGCGTCGACGATCTCGCGCAGCAGCCCCGGATGGTCGAGGTAGCGCTGCGCGCGTTCGCGGATCGGCGCCTGCTCGCGGATGACGGCGTCGATCACCGGCTGCTTGCAGTCGAGGCAGCCGATCGCCGCCGTCGTGCAGCCGGCGACGACCCAGCTCGCGCGTCGCCGCGTCCGAGTAGACCTTGTGCAGGTCCCACACCGGGCACTTCTCCGGGTCGCCCGGGTCGGTGCGGCGCACGCGGGCCGGGTCGGTCGTCATCGCGCGCAGCTTCTTCGTGACGGACGCGGGTTCCTCGCGCATGCCGAGCGCGTTGCCGTAGCTCTTGCTCATCTTGCCGCCGTCGAGACCCGGCAGCCGCGGCGACTCGGTGAGCAGCGCGGCCGGCTCGACGAGGATCTGGCGCTGCGTGCCGGTGAGGTAGCCGGTCGAGCCGCTCGCGGTCGGCGGCGCCGAGGCTCTTCGCGTCGGCGATCAGCCGTCGGCCTTCGTCGAGCGCGTCGGTGTCGCCGACCTCGCCGTAGCGCTTCCGCAGCAGCTCGAAGGTGCGGCCCTCGGCGCGGCCGAGCTTCGCGATCGCCGCCTTCACGAGCGCCTCGAAGCCCGGCTCGCGGCCGAACAGGTGGTTGAAGCGTCGCGCGACCTCGCGCGTGATCTCGATGTGCGGGACCTGGTCCTCGCCGACCGGCACGTAGCCCGCCTTGTAGATCAGGATGTCGGCGGACTGCATCAACGGATAGCCGAGGAAGCCGTACGTCGTGAGGTCCTTGTGCGACAGCTTGTCGAGCTGGTCCTTGTACGTCGGCATCCGCTCCAGCCAGCCGAGCGGCGTCGCCATGCCGAGCAGCAGCGTCAGCTCGGCGTGTTCGATCACCCGCGACTGGATGAAGATCGTCGAGCGCTCCGGGTCGAGGCCGGCGGCGAGCCAGTCGACCAGCATCTCCCACGCGCTGCGGCCGATGATCGCGACCTCGTCGTACGCGGTCGTCAGCGCGTGCCAGTCGGCCACGAAGAAGAAACACTCGTGCTCGTGCTGCAGCCGGACCCAGTTCTTCAGGGCGCCGTGGTAGTGGCCGATGTGCATGGCGCCGGTCGGGCGCATGCCGGAGAGGACGCGGGTCGTGGACATGAGGTCAGAGGAACGGTCGGACGATCAGCGACAGCAGGGCCTCGACGAGGCCGACGATCGGTTGCATCCACACATTGAGCACGCCGGTGATGACGAGCGCGATCACGATGAAGAAGCCGTACGGCTCGATCCGCGAGTACGCGATCGCCGCGCCGGTCGGCAGGATGCCCATCACGATGCGCCCGCCGTCGAGCGGGGGTACCGGGACGAGGTTGAACGCGAAGATCACGCAGTTGACGACGATGCCGGCCTGCGCGACCGCGTAGAAGAACGGCTCGTGCAGCCCGAGCTTGAGCATCGCGACGTCGATGACGAGCCAGACGATCGCCTGCGCGAGGTTGGCGGCCGGACCGGCGAGCGCGACCCACACCATGTCGCGCTTCGGGTCGCGCAGGTTCTGGAAGTTGACCGGCACCGGCTTCGCGTAGCCGAACACGAAGCCGAACGACGCGAGCGCGAGCACGAGCGGGATGAGGATCGTGCCGATCGGGTCGATGTGCTTCAGCGGGTTCAGCGACACGCGGCCCTGCGCGTACGCCGTCGCGTCGCCGAAGTACTTCGCGACGTAGCCGTGCGCCGCCTCGTGCAGCGTGATCGCGAAGATGACGGGGATCGCATAGACCGTGATCTTCTGGATGACGTCGTTCATCGCGACGACCCGGACCGCGTCATTCGACGGTCTCCGCGTCCAGGCCGAACGGCGCGAGGCTGCCGACGCCCGCGCGCACGAGCTTCGGCGTGCCGCCGGTCAGGTCGACGACGGTCGACGGCTCGACGCCGCAGGCGCCGCCGTCGAGGACGAGGTCGATCACCCGCTCGAGGCGTCGGCGGATCTCCTCGCCGTCGTTCAGCGGCACCGTCTCGCCGGGCAGGATCAGCGTGCTCGACAGCAGCGGCCCGTCGAGCTCGCGCAGCAGCGCCTGCGTGATCGCGTTCGCCGGCACGCGCAGCCCGATCGTCTTGCGCGACGGATGCGAGACGCGCTTCGGCACTTCCTTCGTCGCGGGGAGGATGAACACGTACGGCCCCGGCGTCGTCGCGTTCAGCAGCCGGTACTGGACGTTGTCGACCTGCGCGTACTGCGCGATCTCGGACAGATCGCGGCACAGCAGCGCGAGGTGATGCTTGTCGTCGATGCCCCGCACGCGACGCAGCCGCGTCACCGCGTCCTTGTCGTCGAGATGGCACGCGAGCGCGTAGCACGAGTCGGTCGGCAGCGCGACGACGCCGCCGTCGCGCACGATCTGCGCGGCCTGCCGGATCAGCCGGGGCTGCGGGTCGTCGGGATGCGGCGCGAAGTATT